>CBFGZV010000019.1:0-90108 GCA_965653365.1 uncultured Chitinophaga sp.
TTGAAGGAAATAACAATCGCCAGCACAAAACCACCCAGCGCACCGCCGATCACGTAAGGCATCACGTTCTCGCCTTTGATGAAGATGCCCCAGGAATAAACAGAGGCAGCCAAAACCATCGCCAGCAAAAACGCCATTTTACCGATCGTGCCGTTCAGGGTCATCGCATCACTGTACTGCGTCTGCGAAATGTCCTGGAAGGTTTTTTCTTTCAGTACAGGGTTGTTTGATTCAAATAATGCCATATTTCATTCTGTTTTAATTATCTCAAATATACAAAAAAAGTTTAACATCCCGTTCAGTCGTCTTTTCCGCCCTTCTCGCCTGTGAACCAATGTTCTTTGTCGCGGAACAGCACGTTGAACGTGGTGAGCGAGCCGTACATGCGGGTGATGTATTGTTGCAGGTTCACCTTGTCTTCGTCGCTCAGCAGCTTGTGGGCGTTGAGCTGCTGCTCCAGCACCCGCAGGCGGTCGCGCACCATCACAATCTTGTGGAAGAACACCTCGATGGGTATGTCTTTTCCTTTCTGCGACGGGTCTTTTGGCTGCAACGTCATTGTGCCGCCCATCCAGCGGTCCCCCAGGGGTACCACTTCCGAAAAACCGCCCCACAGGCGGAGGATCTTCAACAGGGAAGTTTCCACAGCGGATACGGTTTCCACTTCCACGGTTTCGTTCTCGGCGTATAATACTTCGAACAGGGGATCGGTTTTATCTACTTCCACCGTGCCCTGGTTGATGAACGTCACCATGTACTGCGCATATTTAACGCCGATGATCACACCGGGCCCGAAACGTGCGTGCTGTACGCGTGAGCCGATGCCTGCAGTCAGTTCTGTCATTGTTTTTTCCGGAAATATAATATAAGATGATGAATGATGCGCTGTTTTCCTCGTCAAACGTCAGGCGCCGTTTTCATGCGCGTTGATTTCCCGCCCGGAGAAAGACAGGATGGTGTTGATGAGCATCCGCCGCATGCGGCGCTCCGTTTCCTTGTCGGGCCGTGGGATGAGGAACTGCACCTTGTAATGCACGAGATCTTTTTTGATCTCCAGTATCTTCAGCGAAAAACTGTTCTCGGTGATGTTGCTGGCAAAAGGGCGCAGCACGCTTTTCAGTTCCTGCTCCAGCTGGTCGGGCGACGACTGGTATTTGAGGTCGAGCTCGAATTCGATGGTGAGCTTCTTGATGTTCTGCTTGCTCTGATTGAGCACCATCGACGAAAAGATCACGGAATTGGGGATGAGCACGATGTCGTCGTCGTCGTTCTGCAGCACCACGTTGATGAGCGTGATATCGAGCACCTTGCCCTTGTACTCTCCCACCCTGATCTGGTCGCCAAGGGACAGCTGGTCGGAGAACATAATGATGAGGCCATTGATCATGTTGGCCACGTATTCTTTGGACAGCAGGGCGAATGCCGCCGCGGCGATGCTGAGGCTGAAAAACAGATCCTGGATCTTGGCGCCGAACAGCGTGAGCCCCGCCACCAGGAACATCACGGTATTGAGCACGGAGGAAATGCGGTTGAGGCCCAGCACGAAATTGTCGCGCGTGAGCCGCTGCAGCCGGTGTTTGCTGAGGTACCACGAAATCATGACTATCCACCCGATGGAAATCAGCAGGTTGGCCCCGAGGAAAAGCGAAAGCGCGTTCACGGCCCTGCCCAGCCAGTTGTATTTTTCGAAGAGATCGTGCTTGGAGAAATTGAAGAGCATCACAGCCAGGTACACCACCAGCTTCAGGACAAACACCAATATCTCGTTCCTGAATCTTTTTTTGTTGTATGTAGCCTGATCTGTTACCATGGGTTGTCCGTTTTGGGTTTTAGGCTGCAAAAATAGGCAATTATGATGCATAGAAAAAGCATTCCATGCGCGGCGGCGCAACAAAAAATGCAGGAACGTTGTTTTGCAGGGTATGACGGTTTCAGATTTCAACTGGGAGTTTGCCGGCACGCGTTTTCACGGCATGCAATGGCGGCCCGCAAAGTTCGGCAGCCTTTTTATCATCGTTCACGGCATCGGGGAGCATGTAGGCCGTTATGCGCACGTGGCGGAGTTTTTCGCGGAGGAAGGCTACCTGGTGACGGGCATCGACCATTACGGCCACGGCGGCAGCGACGGCAAGCCCGGCGCCAGTAAAACGCTGGAAGAGATTTTCGATTACCTCCACGCTTTTATGGAACATATGCAGCATGTGTACCGCATGCCGGTGGTGTTATACGGCCACAGCATGGGCGGCGGGTTTCTCACGGGCTTCCTGCTGCACCGCCAGCCGCGGGTAAAAGCGGCCATCATTTCCGCCCCGGCGCTGATCGTGGCGCGCAAGCCCAACGCACTGCTCCGTGGCGTGCTGGGCGTCGGCGCCGCCCTCTTCCCCCATCTCCGCATCAACCAGGGCCTCGATATCCACAAAATTTCACACGACCCGGCCGAAGTGGAAAAGTTCAGGGAGGATCCGCTGCGGCACGACAAAGCGAGCCTCCGCCTGTTGCACCTGCTGGTTTCCAACGGCCTCTGGTGCCTGGAGCACGCCGGGCGCCTGCAGGTGCCGGCATTGCTGCTGCACGGCGATGCGGACGAGTTCACCAGTGTGGCCGGCTCACGGACATTCGCGGAGCGCGCGCCCGCGCACCTGCTTACGTACAAGGAATGGAAAGGAATGTACCACGAAATGCATAACGAGCCGGAAAAAATGCAGGTGTTGCAATTCATGGCCGGCTGGCTGAGCCATCTGCCAGTTGCAGCGCCTCCAGCAACATAATGCCGCTTATCTGGATGGAAGCATCCTGCCCGGTGCCTTCAGGCGTTCTGCGCCAGCGGGTGTCGAACAGGTATTCCGGCCGGCGGGTGCCCTTTTCCAGCAGGCTCCGGCCATTGTTGCGCAGCCAGGCTACGAAACTGTCTTTTTCCGCCGCCTGCAGCTGGCCATGTAAAATCAGCTGGGTGAAATACCGCACGAAAATCCCTTTGAACAATCCACCGTCCCCGCTATTCTCTCCTTTCAGAATCCCCTGCGGCGAAAACCGCACCGTATCCTGAATCACATACCGGGCCGTACGCAACGCGCTTTCGCGGTATTCGTTGCGGCCGGTGAGCCGGTACAGCTCCAGCGCGCCGCCCAGCCACGTGCCCTGGTTGTAGGTGAACACCATGTTGGGATTTTTATTGACCTGCGGTATGCCCTCCTTCACCTGGACGTTATCCCACACGGCGCCGTTCTCGGGGTTGATGAGGTGGGCTTTCTGCCAGTGATAAATTTTCTCCGCCATTGCCAGGTCCGCCGGCCGCTTGAAAAGCCGGTACATCCGCGCGGCAATGATCATGGCGGGCCCGTTGGAACAGGCGTTCTTGGAGTGCGGCGTGGTCTTCATCCACATGATGCCGCCGCCGGCTACGGGTGTCCAGCCGCGCTGGATATCGGTCCACAACGTATCGGCCAGCCGCGCGTAACGCGTATTGCCGGTGGCCTCGAAGGCACGCAGGAGCGCCAGCGTAAGCCACTGCTCGTCGTCATAAAAATCATTGTACCACGTGCCGCCATTCATCCGGTGCATACCGTCCAGCAACTGGTCGAGTTGCTGGATGTAACTGTTTCGCCGGGTGCGCAGGTAACCGTCTACCATCAAATCCGCCGCATGGGCGTTCCACCAGTAATCGAATGCGTTGTTGCCGGTATTGTTGTGCCGGTAATAATGCCGGGAATCTGACCAGTATTGGCTGTTGAGGGCATGGAAACCGCTGTCGGCCGCAGCTCCCCAGTGCTGCGCGCTAACGGGGAAAACGTGCAGCAGGCAAGCGAGGATAAAAACATAGCGCATGCAACAAAATAAAAACTTACGGAATACTTTCCAGTTTTATTTTATAACTGTTGAGTGCTTCGGTGCTGCTGCCCTGTTGTGCGATGATAGCCGTGGCGGCTCCGGTCGTCTTTACCGCCGTCGTTCAACTCATCTGCGAGGCGGTTGCCAGCAGGGAAGTCATTACAATGGCCAGGGTCAGGAAATATTTCATGTCGGGAATTTCTGCCTGTCAATTTACGTTTTTTCTGTGTTCGGAGCGGGGAAGATTGCGATGGGTAAGACAGAAAGCCTTCCCCATCAAAAAGGCCGGGCTAGAACAGCCCGGCCTTGATAATTTTTGCATACCCGTTTCAGAGGGTGGCCATATCGATCACGAAACGGTACCGCACATCGCCCTTCAGCATTCTTTCGTATGCTTCGTTGATGTTTTTGATGTCGATCACTTCCACATCGGATACGATGTTATGCTCGGCGCAGTAATCAAGCATTTCCTGCGTTTCGGGAATCCCGCCGATCATTGACCCGGCAATGCTCCGGCGCTTGCCGATGAGGTTGAAGCCCAGCAATTCCGTGGGCGTAGGCGGCACGCCCACGCAAATCTGCACGCCGTTCACCCCGAGCATCGACAGCACCTTGTTATAGTCGTGCGGGGCCGATACCGTATCGATAATGAAATCGAAATAGCCGCGCACGCGCTTCACCTGTTCGGGATCGGAGGTAAGGATAAATTTGTGCGCACCGAGCCTGCGGGCGTCGGATTCTTTGGCCGCCGAGGTACTGAGCATGGTCACTTCCGCGCCAAAGGCGGCTGCGAACTTCACGGCCATGTGCCCCAGGCCGCCCAGCCCTATCACGCCTACCTTATGCCCCTTCCCGACCTTCCAGTGGCGCAGCGGTGAATAGGTGGTAATGCCCGCACAAAGTAATGGCGCCACGTTGGCCAGCGGCAGCTTGCCGGACACCTTCAACACAAATGCCTCATCGGTCACGATCATGTTCGAATAGCCGCCGTAGGTGGGCGTTTTATGGTCCTGTTCCAGCGAATTATAAGTGCCGGACGAACCGTTCTCGCAATACTGCTCCAACCCTTCCTTACATGGGTCGCAATGGCGGCAGCTGTCCACCAGGCACCCCACGGCCGCCAGGTCGCCGGGTTTAAAGCGGGTCACCTTATCGCCCACCTTCGTTACACGGCCTACAATTTCATGGCCGGGCACCATCGGGAAAATGGAGCCGCCCCATTCGTCGCGAATCTGGTGCAGGTCGCTATGGCACACGCCGCAATACAGGATGTCGAACTGCACGTCGTGCGGGCCGGGCTCGCGGCGGCTGAAAGTCCAGGGAGCGAGTGGTGTTGTCGCATTTTGTGCTGCGTAAGCTTTTACTTCAGGCATGGTATTATATTTTTTAAGCGTCAATATTCCCGTCATTCGTCTTCGAACATCACCCGTGGTTCCGCAGTGCCGCGCTTTCCGTGGCGGGCGTCGAAGGTATAGTAGAAAAAGAGCCGGAGCGGATGGTTCCGGTCGTACTGGTTGCCGCCGGCCTTCGGCTGGTACACGGGCATATATCCCGGGTCGTAGCTCCGGCCGCGGCCGGTTCATCGCAGTAACAACAATACCGCGTTCATTTTAGTTTGATGGACTGGCCGCCGGGCGCGTCTTTGACCTCGAACGCCGCTTCCTGGTAGGTGGCGGGCCGCATGGCCGGCATCACGTTATTGGAGAAACCGTATTTTTCGCGGGGGATGCCAACGAGATTGGTGTCGAGGTTTTCGTTATCGTTTTCATCGAGGAACACCGAAATGGCGTATTGGCCGGCCGGTATGCGGTCGAACTCCACGAGGATTTCGCTTTTGTTGCTGACAGGCACCACTTTGGCGAACACTGTTTTTTGAGGTTTCATGAAGGCGTCTGCATTGCCGTACCAGCCGACGTAGAGCTTGCCGGTTTTGTTGCCGAGGTTCGTCACTTTGACCGTGTATTTCGTTTGTGCGCCCGCGGTAAGGCTGCTGAAAAGGGTTAAGGCGAATGCCGGGATGAGGTAACGGAGTGCCATAAAGTTGTTTTAACACATCAGGAAAAAAGTGTGCCGGAACGGATGGCGCATTATTTGATGCTGATGCAATGATAATAACTTTTATTCAACCCATTAAAAGTAAGATCATGGCAAAGTATTCCAGAAAAGCCGGCGACAAGGTGGAGCGGGCCATGCATGAAATGCATGAAGGCAAACTCAGGAGCGGGCGGAGCGGGAAGAAAGTCACCAATCCGAAACAGGCCATCGCCATAGGCCTCTCCGAGGCCCGTGAGGAAGGCGCCAAGGTACCGAAGAAAGCGGCCGCGAAAAAAGGCGGCGCTAAGAAGGCCACCCGCAAAGGAGCCACCAGAAAGGCGGCGCCGAAGAAAGCAGCGGCCAGCAAAGGAAGAACCAGGAAAGCGGCGGCAAAGAAAGCGGCGCCTAAAAAGGCGGCCGCACGTAAGGGCGGCGCAAAGAAGGCCACCCGCAAAGGAGCCACCAGAAAGGCAACGGCCAAAAAAGCCGCTCCGAAAAAAGCGGCTGGCAGAAAGAAGGCCGCTTCCAAAAAAAGAAGCACCAGCAAGGCCACGGCATAAACTTAACGAAGCCGGTACAGCACTGTACCGGCTTTTTTGTAGAAATTCATACCCAATTGGGGCTCCGAGATGAAAAACAATTCCAAATAGTCTGCACGCAACATCTCGTTGTGCTACATTTAATCACTTGCCATGAAAAAGCCCGGCGGATGCCGGGCTGTCGAAATAATGGGTTGGTAAGGGGATAAAACGGGGCACGATAAAAGTAGCCCATAAATTCCATGCAGGGAATACTCAGAAATAGGTATTTATCACCCGCCTATTCAGAATGCGAAATCATCCGCCGAAAAAGCAGACGGCGTGATTCCTAAAAACTGGCGGAAGTCGCGGATGAGGTGCATCTGGTCTGCATACGCAAATTCATACGCGAGCGCCGCCCAACCTGTTTGGCTGTCGCGCATTTTATATTGCAGCAGGTGGGAGAAACGCAACATCCGGCTGTACATTTTAGGCGAAACACCCACTTCCCTGACAAAGTTCCGTTCGAGCTGCCGCTTGCCAAGACATACCTGCTGCTGCAGGCGGGCGATGGATAACGCACCGCGGCTGCCGGCTATGAGCGCCGCCATTTCCTGTACGGCGGGCGAAGGGTGAATGCGCCGGCCTGCGTTGCGAAGTAAACGCAACAAATAAGGCTCGGCTGTTCCGATGCAGCTTTCAAGGTCCGCGCAAGGAACCAGCCGTTCCATAAGTTCTGGGAACACATCCGGCATTACCAGCGCACCGTTGACGGCTTCATCGCTGAATTCGCTGGCAGGGATGCCCAGCAGCGCATACAGCCCCGCCGGGGTGAACCGGATGCTGAAACTCACCAGCGCGCCGCTCAGCCGGATGCTGTACTTCCGGTACGTGCGCGGCCCGCGGATGGTGCAGCGGGCAAACGGCACCGGCCGGCCGGAAGCATCGTCGGTCGTTTCAAACGCATCACCCATAAAAAAATCGATGGAACTGACGCTGCGGAGCGGCATCGCTTTGTGCACCACGGCTCCTTTTGCGGCGATGACGGCCGTGCGGAACACGTATCCCGCAATATAAGGGCGCAAGGCTTCACAGGGAAGTTGCTGGGCAACGGTGGAGAGCAACCGGGGCATGGGGCATCATTTACATCTGCAATGTAAGACTTTCGGCTTGCGGGAACAAGCGAACAAATACGCATGATAAAAAGAAAGCCGCCCCTGCAGGGAGCGGCCTTGACAGTCGTTCAACATATCCGTTCAATAGTCCACGTGATAATCCTTTTCAAAGTTCTTCCCGGCCCAGGCCTTTCTGGCCGACCATTCCGCCGCCGGCGCCGCCCAGAAAGGGTTATCGGCCGGCAGGCCCAGCGGCAAAAACGACAGTGTGGCCATGTACAGGCTGCCCGTGGAGGTATAGTAATCCGCGAGCTGCGGGTTGTGCCCCACAAAGCCGAGGTTCAGCCAATTGTCTTTCCCGAAGGTGCCCTTTGCCCCGTACATGTTTTTCTTGACGAGCGTAAGCGCGCACCGCACCTGTGCCGGTTCGATGCCCTGGGGCAGCAGTTCCATCAGCGCAACCTGGCTCAATGCCTGGAACGCGCCCGTGCGGTAAGTGATGGAGCGGCCGATAGGCGGGAAAGTGCCTTCCGGCGATATCATGCGTTCCTGTTCCAGCGCATAGCGCTGCATTCTCTTTACGGCGAGATCGTATTCCTTTTTGCGGCCGGGATTGCTGTGAGCGAGGACGGCCAGCGTATCTACCAGCATGGGATGTATCACGAAGGAATTGTAATAGTCGAACGCCAGGTTGGGCCCGTCGCCATACCAGCCGTCGCCCTTGTACCATTCCGCCATTTTGGCGATGCCTTTTTCCAGGCGTTCCGCATCAGGTTCCTCGCCCGCCGTGAGCAGGAAGGCTTCCGTCAACGAGCCGAACAACAGCCAGTTGCTGTTAAACGGCTTGCGGTTGCGCAGCGATTTGAAAGCCGCGATGATCTGTGATTTGGTATCCGCCGGCAATGGCTCCCAGAGCGCCTTCGGGGCGCGCAGGAACGATTGCGCCAGGTAGGCCGCATCCACGATGGGCTGGTGATCGGTTTTGAAATTCAGTGCGTCCGCGCTGCCTGGCGTGAAACACGCCGTCAGCCCTTTCACGGCGTTGGCGCGCATGCGCTGCCGGTGCTCCCCTTCCGCGCCGGCATCGTTGGTGAGCGCCAGCCACGGCGCAATGCCCGCGTAAGTGCGGCCCACCGCCTCGAGATAGGTAACGTGGATGGAACGTTTGTCGAACGACGGGGATTTTTCCACCGGCATCTTTTTCACGAGCGTGCCCGTGGCAAGGTTAGAGACCACGGGGTCGGCCATTTTATACAAAAGCTTCCACCAGTACTCGCGGTCGTTTCCCGCCAGCATGGCGCTTTCCCCCTGGGGCGGGCTGCCCGCCAGCAATTCTTTCGGGCTCAGGGCGCCTGCCATTCCGGCGAGCGACAAGGCGCCTAAAAATTTCCTTCTTTCCATCGTGCTAATTTATAAATACCAGGTTTTGTAACGGTGCAGGGCTTCCAGAAAATAATAATCCGCATAGGTGAGCGGCACATCCACTTCCGATTTCAGCGGCAGGGCACCCGTGCTATGCATCAGCACAAACCCGCCATTGTCGCCGGGCTTCGCGCGGTACGCGGGAGAAGAAAGGGAACGGATGATCTTTTCCGCAGCGGCCACATAGGTTTTACGTTCTTTCCTGCCGCTGTATTGCGCCAGTTCCAGCAGCGCCGAGGCCATCACGGCCGCCGCCGAGGCGTCGCGGTACGTGTTGGGGATGCCGGGTGCGTCAAAGTCCCAATAAGGCACCATATCCGCCGGCAAATTGGGATGGCGGAGCATGAAGGCGGCGATGTTTTTGGCATGCGCCAGGTAGCGTTTGTTTTTCGAGAAACGGTACATCATGGTATAGCCGTAAAGCCCCCAGCTTTGTCCACGGCTCCAGGCCGAGCTGTCTGCCGCGCCCTGGGCGGTCACCTTTTTGATGACCTGGCCGGTCTGCATATCGTAATCGATCACATGGTAAGAGCTGTAGTCTGGCCGGAAGTGGTTTTTGAGGGTATTGTCGGCATGCGTGAGAGCGATGCGCCGGTATTTTTGATCGCCGCCATGGTCGCTCACCCAGTACAGCAGTTCCAGGTTCATCATGTTGTCGATGATCACGGGGCCCTGCATTTTTTTGCTGGCGTTCCACGACTGGATAACGCCGGCGCCGGGGCGGTACCGCGTGGCCAGTGAGGCCGCGGCCGTGTCGATGGTGGTTTTATAGGCCGGGTTGCCGGTAAGGCGGTAGGCGTTGCCGAAACTGCAATACATCATGAACCCGAGGTCGTGGTTGCCGGTATAGTGTTTTTCCTTTTCGAGGATGCCGAGACGGCGGCGGGCTTCAGCCAGGGTAGCCTCGTCTTTGGTGTGCTCGTAGATGTACAGGAGAGCGCCGGGGTAAAAACCGCTGCACCACCATTTGGTGTCGCTCGTTTCCACCTTGCCCGTTTTGGCGTAATAGGTTTTCGGCATCCGGTCGGCGGGCACCTGCCGGCTCAAAACTTTATATTGCTCTTTGGCAAATTGAAACTGTTCGTCTATCAGCTGTTTCATGCCGGCCTGCTGCGCCAGCAGCACTATGCTGTTGCACAGGAAAAAACAAATCATCAGTCCTTTTCTCATTATCGTTCGTTTAACGGAACGGTAAAAATAGCCGGACTGATGACGGTATGTGCGGGTTTAAATGGTCAAATTAGCGGGTGAAATGTTACAAACAAGCCGGAGAAAGGGCTAATAATCAGCATTTTACCGGAACGATTCCTGGCCCTTCCGGGAGCGATGATATCGTTCCCCGCACGGGGAATACCCCGTCAGGCAAAATGCTGCGCCAGCATCCGGAGCTTCTCCGGATCAATCACGTTATTGATCTGGAGAATCTGCCCGTTTTCAGGCGACACGTCGAAAATCTGGCAGGAAATAAGCCGTCCCTTGTAATAGTACAGGAATGCCGGCTGGTGATTGATGGTGGTTTCCCGGATGTCCGAGCTTGCCTGGTATTTGTGGAAAACGAGCATGAGCAGTTCCGCCACGTCCGCCGCCCCGATGCAGACCTTCTTCAGCACGCTCAGTTTCGGGCCCCCGTCTGCATAGAAAGCGATGTCTTCTGCCAGCAGGAGCTCCAGTTTTTCCATATTACGGCTGCGGATGGCATTGATATAGTTTTCGAGCAGCACATTCGTCTGGGCCGACCGTACCGGCTGCGCCTCCTGCTCTCCGGGCTTGAACAGCTTCGTTTTGGCCCGGCTCAGCAGCTTGCGGCTGTTTTCTTCGGTGGTAGAGAGGATGTCGGCGATTTCCTGGTGGGAATAATCGAAACTTTCCTTCAGGATAAAAGCCGCCCGCTCTTTGGCCGTCAGTTTTTCCAGCAGCACCAGCAAGGAATACGACAGAATGTCTTTCAGGTACACATTGGTATCCGCCGTTTCGGTAGCCACCGGTTCCGGCAGCCATACCTCCGGCTGAACGCTGCGCTTTTTCCTGTTCTTGGCGTTGATGGCATGATTGATCACGCTTTTCACGAGATAGGCTTTTTCGTTTTCGATGCCGTCGCGGGGCGATGCATAATAATGAGCGAGCACATCCTGCACGATGTCGCGCGCATCTTCCGCGCTGCCGGCAATGTTATATGCGTACGGGAACAGTTCTTTCTGATAGTCTTTCATGAGATGGTTATGCTTTTGCTTTGGCCAGTTCTTTGCGGAGGAGGTGGAGGTTCATCAGGATGATGGATACGATGATGAGCACGATGCCGAACCATTGCCAGCCGTTTACCCGCTCGTGGAGCAGCAGCCAGGCCATGCTCACCGACACCGGAATTTCGATGGCGATAATAATGGCGCCCAGGCCGATGCCCGTTTTCGGGAACCCGACGTTGAAGAGCAGCGGTGGTAGAATGGTGCCGAACAGCGCCAGCAGCAGTCCCCAGGTCCAGAAAATGGACAGGTTGAATTGCGGCGGCATGTTGAACAATCCCACGGCCACTACCATGGCCGTACCGCCCAGCAGGATGAAAAATCCTTTCTTTTGCGGCTGCATGTCCGTGGCCACGCTGTTGGAAACGTACAATGAAATGGTGTACATCACCGCCGCCGCGATACCCCATAGTACTCCCACGGCATTGGGGCTTCCGTGGGCCGACAGCACATTGGTGGCGAGTACCGTGCCGAGCAGCACCACCACCACGGCGATGATTTTATTCAGCCCGGGCCAGCGGGCGGCCAGGATGCTTTCGAGCACTACGCCCATCCAGATGGTTTGCATCAACAAAATAACGCAGATCGACACCGGTATATACTGCACGGATAAGTAATAAAACACACCGGTGAGACCGTAGCTGGTGCCGCCGGCGATGAGCTTCAGCACATCATGGCGGCCGGCGGCCGGTTGCGTGGCCGCCGGAGATTTCCTGAAGCGCCATAAACAGCCCATCACCACCAGGCCCACGAGGTATTGGGCGTAAGTCACTTCCGTTACCGAATATCCCTGGTCATAGGCCAGCCTTACCAGGGTGGCGAGTACGCCGTAACTTGCCGCGCCGATACCTACGAATAAAATGCCTTTCAATAAATTCCTGTCCATGACACGTTCCTTTTCAACTGCAATGATACGTTTTCCGGGCGTGTGCCGGGCTTATTGCCAGATGGTATTGGGCTGATAGTTGCCGGCGATGGTCCGGAAAGCCTTGTTGAGCCTGTTCCAGGTGTTGATCATGCCAACAGCCAGTGAAATGTGGGCGATCTCCGCTTTGGAGTAAAATTCGGCGAGATGGCCGTACGTTTCATCCGTCACTTCGCATTCCTCGGTCAGTTCTTCCGCGAAGGCCAGGGCCGCTCTTTCCGCATCGGTGTAGTACGGGCACTCGCGCCATGCAGCCAGGCCATGGAGGCGCTGCTCGGTTTCACCGGCATGAACGGCGTCTTTATGATGCATATCGAGGCAGAACGCGCAGCCGTTGATCTGGGATACGCGATAGTTGATGAGCTCCTGTAACTTGCCGTCGAGGCCGGATTTGCGGATATAACCGCCTACTTTCAAAAGAGATTCGATAAAGCCGTTGGGCATTTCCTGCATGGAGATTCTTGCTTCCATTGTGTTTAATTTTTATGGTGATGTAAAAGATTCCCTAATAAGACACAACAGAAAAAGGAAACGTGACAGCGTGCGGAAGTTTTTTTTATTTTTTTTAAAAAAAAGCCCCTGGATGGGCCAGGGGCTTATGTTTTGCCGGAAATATTTTTTTTACTCTATGGCGTGCTATGCGCGGCATATCCGCCCATTTAACTCAATATTTGCCGGACCGGTGTGCACCCTGCAAACAAAGCCGCCTCGCTTTTTCGTGGGCGGCAAGCAGCCGGGCCGGGCATTCGGAGACGGCTCAATACTTCATCGCCGGATATCCCAGCAGCCTTCTCCACAAACCAATCTGGCCGATGGCGTATGACTCCATGTACATAAAAAAGCCGATGATGGCGGAAAGCTTTTCCTTGTCCCCCATCCCGGGAATGGCTACCCGCTCGTCCAGTCGTTCTTCGGAAAGGGACGCCAGCTGGCTCCGCAGCTCGGGCGTAATTTTCTCCCAGTCTTTTTTATACGTCGCCAGCGGCGGATAGGTCATCCCGTCCTGAATGCTTTTGAAATCCGTTAGGAACGACTGTTGCGCCGCGTCGAGCGGCACGCCGGTGACATCCGCCAGCCGGAGCCGGAGCTGCACCAGGTTGTTCGTTAACCAGGCCACGTGATTGGCCGGTGTGTTGAGGCGGTTATGCGCGTCTTTATCCGAGATGCCTTCGATGACGTTTGAAAACAGCCCTGTATGCAGGTCGTACAGGCCAATAAGGCTGCTGATCGAGTTTTTCTTTTCCATGGCTCAATATTTTCGGTAAAAGTAGCCATTGCCGGGTTGGTGAGGCGGGTGCGGATATGGCAGGAATGAGGGCATTTGCGCCATATGGGTGAATTCGTATCTTGGTGACCGATTTTTTACATAAAACCCGATCTATGAGATTAACTTTCCCTATTGCCATTGTTTGTATGGCTTTCATTTCCCTCCAGACAGCAGCCCAGACGCCCACCCTGCAACAAGTAACCACGGCAGGCGCTACGTCCGACCAAACCATTCATCTGAGCAACCAACTGGTGCTGGAAGGCTTGTTCAAAGGGCTCGTATTCTCTACCAATGGCGGCCGGTGGCTATTCCGGCACGAAGGCGCCGAAACAGGGAGTAACGCCGGTTCCAATTTCGCGGTGCATGCCTATGGCGACGATGGCGCATGGCTTCGAAACAACCTGTTCATCAATCGTGCAACCGGCCATGTGGGGATTCAAACGGAATCGCCTCAAACTGCACTGCACGTAGCCGGCGATGTCACCAACAGAATCACCAATTTCACGCACAACAATGCCGGGATTGCCTGGCTCGGGAGAGGCGGTTCAATCACCGGTGGATGGGTTGCCACGCCCGACATATTCGCCATCACCACCAGCAAAGACATTGCGCTCGGCGGATGGGGAAAATCGGATGGCCTCTGGCGAGGCGCAGCCATCTATATCAATTCAGATAACGGCAATGTGCTCATCAACAAAACCAGTCAAACCAACACGGCCTATAAACTTGACGTAGCCGGCAACGTGCGCGCCAACAGAATCGTGGTGAACACCACGGGCGCAGACTTCGTTTTTGCCCCCGGATATGTTTTGCCATCATTGACGGAAGTGGAACGTTTCATCAGCCGGCACCGCCATTTGCCCGGCATTGCGCCCGCCGACAGCATGCAGCAGCACGGCCTGGATGTTGGTGACCAGCAGACCAAACTCCTGCAAAAAATAGAAGAACTGACTTTGTATGTAATTGACCTGCATAAAAAAGTAGAAGATCAACGGTCAACGATCGCCCAACAGGCGAAGGAACTGGACGCGATCAAAGAACGCTTCCCTGCTGCTGAAACTTCCCGTAAAAAATAATCCGGAATAGCCCTGGAGCGCCCCTGTAATGTTTGCAGGAAAGCGCAGAACCTGTGATGAACTGGCAATAACTGGCAGAATACGCCCCGCATGAGGCCGCTTCAATCCGCAGCCTCCTTTACATTCCCTGCTCGTGCGGCAGCGTCACCAGCATCACCGTTCCTTCCCCCGTGACGGCTTCCAGTTGCAGCTCCCCTTCGTGCAGCTGCACGATCTTTTTACAGATCGACAGGCCTAGGCCGTGGCCGCGTGTTTGCTGCGCATTGCTGCCGCGGTAAAAGGGCTCGAATATCTTGCCTGCTTCGGATGCGGGAATGCCGGGGCCGTTGTTTTGCACGCGCACCAGGATGTATTTTACGTCGAAGTCGATGCTGATGCGGGCGGTATGATCGGGAGAGAATTTGCAGGCATTGTCGGTCAGGTTGATGAACAGCACTTTCAGCAGGCTTTCGTTGCCGTTGCAGGTGAGCAGCGTGTCCTGCTCGGGCTCGCGTAGAAATTGGACCTCTACCTTGCCGCCGGCTTTCCGTTTTTCGCGCACCAGTTCGGCGGTTTCCCACAGTAGTTCGTCGATGCGCACGGGGGTGAATACGAACTCCTGCCGGTTGAGCTCCGACTGCGCCAGCTGTAGCAGGCCGTTGGTGAGGTCAGACAGGCCTTCGGCATCTTCCAGTACGGATTGCAGCACGGCCTGGTACTCCTCCCCGCTCCTGTTTTTGGCCAGCGTTACCTGCAGCTGGCTGATGATGGCGGCCAGCGGCGTGCGCAGTTCGTGCGAGGCGTTGCTCACGAAGCTCTTCTGCAGGTCGAACGAATGGCTGAGGCGCTGCAGCATGGTATTGAAGTTGGCGCCCAACTGGGCCATCTCGTCTTTTCCCTTTACCGCCACCCGCGTGTTTTGCAGGTTGTTGGCGTTGATCTGGTCGGCCTGCTCCACGAGCCGGTCTATCGGCTGCACCATTTTACGCGCGAAAAAGTACCCGATGCCCACCAGCATCACCACGGCCGCCGCAAGCTCTATCAGCAGGATGCGGCGGAGGTTTTGCAGGTTCTGGAAACCGTATTTGTCGAACGACGACACCAGCACCAGCACGGACATATTTCCTTCGCTGTAGTAAATCCCGACAGTTTCGCCGCCGCTGTCGTTATGATTGTATTGTTTGTGTTCCCGGATATGTTCCAGCAGCTGGCGGGGCGTGCGCACGGCGGTATCGAGCAGGTTGGTGTAGAGCAGGTCGTACCGGTCGCTGTATACGAGGATGCTTTCGCGGTAAAGGTCCTGGAACGTGGTTTTATCCAGTTTGCGCAGCAGCCCGATCTGTACCTGGTCGTTTTCGATGATGACGCTGCCGATGGAGCGGGCGCGGTATTCCAGGCGGTCGAGGTATTCGGCGCGGCGCGACTGGGCGGAAAAATAATATGCCAGCACAGCGAAGGCGATCAGCAGGAAAGCCGCGGAAAGCGTATAATAGAGGGCTATTTTGTATTTTATCTTCATTCTTCGGCCAGGTAGTACCCCATTCCCGTTTTGGTATGCAAAAGTTTCCGGTCAAAGTCCTTATCGATTTTTTTCCGGAGGAAGTTGATGTACACTTCGATTACATTGGTGCCCGTATCGAAGTCGATATTCCAGACTCTTTCCGCGATCGTCATTTTGGAGATCACCTTGCCTTTGTGCAGGGCCAGCAGCTCAAGCAACTGGAATTCCTTGGCGGTGAGGGGAATTTTTTTACCGCCGCGCCACACTTCTTTCCGTTCGCGGTCTATTTCCAGGTCGGCGATCATCATTCTGAAACGCTGATCGGGCGCCACTTCTGCGCCGGCCCGCTTGAGGAATACGCGGATGCGCGCCAGCAATTCGCGAAAATCGAAGGGCTTCACCAGATAATCGTCCGCCCCCAATTCGAATGCCTGCATTTTATCGTCCATCCCGCCTAGCGCGGTGAGCATGATCACCGGCACTTTCGCGTTGCGGCGGCGGATCACCTCGCATATTTCGTAGCCGTTGTTATGCGGCAGGTTCAGGTCGAGTATCACGAGGTCGAAATCCTGCCCGGCTGCAAGGCTCTTTCCCATGCGGCCGTCGTACGCCACTTCCACCTCAAAGCCGTTTTCCTCCAATCCTTTCTTGACCGCGTTGGCTACTTTGACTTCATCTTCAACAATCAGGATCCGTTGCATATTGCTAATCTAGGTAATTCATTTCGTATGCTTGCGGTTCGGCAGCACATTCTCCCGCGTCCAGGTGATTTTGCGGGTAAAAGCTTCTGCGCGCACCGGGCAGTCGGCCAGCTGGCAATGCCGGCAGCTGGCGGGCACGCAGGGGTCCATGTGAATGAAGAACTCCACTTCACCCGGGCCCAGCTCGCGGTTCACCAGCTGCTCGATTTCCTTCACCGCGTCGTGCGCCTGTTCGAGCGACAGGTAATACGGCAGGGTTACATGGCAGTCGATGTGATAATTGTGGCCGTATTGCTGCACGCGCATGTTGTGCACGTCTATCCAGCCCGGCCGGCGGTGCTCGTTGAGGATACCGATCACCCGGTCTACCACTTTCATATCCGTTTCGTCCATCAGGCCGGAAATGGACTGCCGCAGGAGGCGGTAGCCCTTGTGCAGGATGAGCACGCCGATAACGGCTGATGCCACGGGGTCGATCCAGGTTTGCCCGGTAAAATACAGTATCACCAGGGCGATGATCAGCGCCGCGGAGCTGTACACGTCGGTAAGGATGTGCTCCCCGTTGCCGGTCAGCGTGATGGACTGCAGGCGTTTGCCCGAGCGGGTGAGATAAAGGCCCAGCAGCAGGTTGACGAACGCGGTGCCGCCTACGACCCAGATACCCGAATCGATGCGTTGCAGTTCGGGCTTCACGAAAAAAAACTGTACCGCCTTGAACAAAATAAGGATACCGGCAATGAAGATCATGGCGCCTTCGAAGCCGATGGAAAAGAATTCCACCTTGCCATGGCCGTACGGGTGGTTCTCGTCTTTCGGCTTGCCGGACAGGTAGATGCTGTAACAGGCAAAACCACCGGCCACCACGTTGATAATGGATTCCAGCGCGTCAGACAATATCGCCACCGAGGAAGTGAGGAAAAACGCCAGGAACTTGGCGACGGTCAGCAACAGGCTGATGCCCAGCGACAGCAAGATGATGCGCAGCTCTTTTCTGATCAAAACAGGCCGGTTTGTTGAATTATGGCAAAGAAAAAGGAAAATTGGCGGAATTCGGGATGCTTGTGGAGTTTTTTATCTTGTTAAATTTAATTAAATTAGATATAACTTTATATCGTGGAATAGCAAATTGGTAAAACGAATCTAAATCTAAATTAACCAAAGTCAACGCAATCGAAAGTCATTGCAACTTTATCCGTTTAATATATCTGCTTTCAAGAACAGGTAGCAAAATTCAGTAAACCGCTTCGATTAATCATTCGACTTGACAACCAAAATCCGTTACACTATGATGAGACGTCTATGCGCGTTCCTTTTACTCATGGGAATCTGCAGCGCTGTATTGGCGCAACAAAGCATCCGGGGAAAGGTGACCTCCGACGACGGGAGCCCGTTACCGGGCGTTACCGTGCGTGTGCAAGGCACCACCACCGGCACTGCCTCCAATGCGGAGGGCAACTACACCATCACGGCCTCGCCCGGCCAGGTGCTGCAATTCAGTTTTATCGGTTACTCCACGCGCAGCATCACCCTGGGCGCACAGACCGTGGTAAATGTAACCATGACCCCGGACCAGACGCAACTGAAGGAAACCGTGATCTCCGCCTACAACATCTCAAAAGACCCGCGCTCGCTGGGCTCTTCCGTACAGAAAGTAAACGGCGCGGAGGTGGCGCAAACGCAGCGGGAGAACTTCCTCAACGGGCTTGCGGGCCGTATCGCGGGCGCTACCGTAACGGGCACTTCCGGCCTGCCGGGCTCCTCCTCGCAGATCGTGCTGCGCGGTGCGGTATCTATCGGGGGCAATAACCAGCCGCTGTTCGTGGTAGACGGCGTGCCGTACGACAACCAGACGCTGAACCAGGAAGCCCTCATCAGCGGCCAGTCCGTTTCCTTCGCCAACCGTAACTCCGATTACGGCAACCGTGCTATGGACCTGAACCCCGAAGACATTGAAAGCATCACCGTATTGAAAGGCCCTGAAGCGGCCGCCCTGTATGGTTCCGATGGTGCTTCCGGCGCCATCCTCATTACTACCCGCAAAGGGAAAGAAGGACGGGCGTCCGTTACGTACGACAATAACTTCCGCTTCGAAAAAGTATACCGCTTCCCGGAAACGCAGCGCGTATACAGCCGCGGCCTCAATGGCGTGGCGGATCCCAACGCCACCGTGAACCCGTTCGCCTTCGGCGCCATTTCCGCCTACTTCGGGCCGAAGTATAATACGGACACCACCACGTTCTACGATAATTTCAACGCCTTCTTCAAAACCGGTTTCCAGAACCGCCACAGCCTTAATATCGACGGGGGCACCGACCGGTATACCTACCGCCTGTCGAGCAGCTGGCTGAAGCAGGACGGCACCGTGCCCAATACCAGCTTCGACCGCGGCAACATCCGCCTCTCCGGTACGGCAAAAATCAGCAAGATATTCGACATCAATTCCAGCTTCACTTATGTGACCTCCACCACCAAAAAGGGCTCGAAAGGCGCAGGCAGCTATTTCCTGACGTTGCTGACATGGCCGGCGGACGATGACGTGCGCGACTTCCAGAACCCCGACGGCACCCGCAAAACGCTCCGCGGTGTGGCCTTCAACAACGAGTTCGACAATCCCTTCTGGGACGTGTATAAAAACTCTTCGCAAGACCATACGGAAAGGGTGACGGGCAACCTGACGCTGAACCTCACCCCGCTTTCATGGCTTAACTTCAGCGGCATTTTCGGGGTGGATTCCTATGCCACCGACGGCTTCTTCACCACCAACCCGCAATCCCGCTACGGCTTCGCTTCCAACGGTTTTTATTCGGGAGACGATGTGCTGACCAAAAACCTCAGCGGCGTATTGCGCGGCTCGGCCCGTAAAACCTGGGGCAAGTTCGGCCACGTGCTGAACCTGGGCTTTGCGTTCGACGACAACACGACGAAGATCAACGCCTTCAAGGGAGAACGTTTTTATGAGCCCAACTTCGTGTCGATCAACAACACCGACCCGCTTTCGCGCGACGCGAAGCTGACGTATTCCAACATCCGGAAAACGCGCTTCTTCGGGAACTATGAGTTTAATTACAACAGCATCCTGTACCTGTCGTTTGCCGGCAGCCGGGAAGGCCACTCCGCATTCATGAGCCGGTTCGTGGACAAGAACCCGTTCTTTAACTACGGTGCGGCATCGCTGAGTTTCATTTTCTCCGACCTGGAAATATTCAAGAAATGGACGGCGCTCTCCTACGGCAAAGCGCGCCTGTCGTACGCCACCACCGGTAAAGCGCCTTACACGCCTTACATCATCGACTATACGATGCAGTCGCAGATCACCACCGGGGGCGGATACGCTTATGGCTTCACGGGCAACAACTTCGGCCTGCAGCCGGAAATCACCCGCAACTTCGAATTCGGCGGCGAACTGCGTTTCTTTAACAACCGCATCGGCATCGACGTGGCCCGTTATTCGCTCAAAAGCCGCGACCAAATCCTGGGCGCCAGGGTGAGCTACGGCACCGGTTTCGTGATCAAATACCTCAACGGTGGCCTTGTAGAGAACCGCGGGATTGAAATCCAGCTTTCCGGCAAGCCCGTACAAAGCAAAAACTTCAATTGGGACGTGCTCGTGAACTTCGACCGCAACGTGGGCGAAATCCTCGAAATGCCGGCCGATCTGCCTACCTATTACGACTCGGATACCTGGGTGTTCGGCAATGCCCGTTCGCAGGCGTATAAAGGCGCATTTACCGGCAACATTTCCGGGTTCTCTCTCCGCCGCAACCGCAGTGGACAGATGCTGATCAGCCCCACCACCGGCCTGCCCATTTCGAGCGGCGACTTCGTGATCATCGGCGACCGCCAGCCCGATTTTAAAGTGGGGCTTATCAACAACTTCCATTACAAGGATTTCAGCCTCAGCTTCAACCTCGATTTCCGCAAAGGCGGCGATGTATTCAACGGGAACGAATATTACCTCTACCTCTGCGGCCTTAGCAACCGCACGCTCGACCGGGAACTGACCATCGTGTACAAAGGAGTGCTGGCAGACGGGCTGGAAGAATCCGGCAAACCCACGCCCAACAATATCGCCATAACACCGTACTACCGCTCCGACTACTTTGGCACCACGGTGGCCACCGAAGCGGATTTCATTGAAGAGGTGAACTGGATGCGCCTGCGCGACATCACCCTCATGTACACCCTGCCTAAATCATTGCTCAGCCGGCAGAAAGTGGTGAAAAACGCATCTGTGTTCGTAACGGGAACGGACGTATTTATGATCACCAACTATACGGGCGCGGACCCCAGCGTAAACACCAATACCGCCTCCAACAGGGGCTACGGCGGTGCGGGCATCGACTTCGGCGCCCTCGCCAACCCGCGCGGCATCAACTTCGGGCTGAAAGTGCAATTCTGATTCTAAAACATGCAACTCATGAGAAAACACATCATCATCTTCATCATATTCGGGTTACTGACCATCACGGCCGGCTGTAAAAAATGGCTGGATGTGAACAGCGACCCCGACACGCCGCAGAACCCGGACCCTTCGTCGGTTTTCCCGACCCAGCTGGCCGGCATTCCGCGAGGCATACAATTCGACGCACGCTATATAGGCCGTTATATCCAGAACTGGAATACCGACCTCAGCACGCGCACGGCAGACATTAACTGGGACCAGATGGGATACACCGGCAGCAGCGACACCAACGGCGACATCTGGCGGCAGGTGTATTTCGGGCTGGGCCAGAACCTGAATTACATCATCGACGTAGGTCGCGCCAAAGGCCAGTGGGACTACGTAGGGGCAGCCTATGCCCTGAAAGCGTATATGTTCCAGATCTGCACGGACCAGCACGGCGAGATCATCTTTACCGAAGCCTTCAAGGAGAACACGGCCATCTTCCGGTTCGACGGGCAGGATACCGTGTACCAGGGCGTGCGCAATTACTGCGACTCCGCGCTGCTCTACCTGCAGCGCACCGACCTGAACCCTTCCTCCAACAAATTGTCCCGCGGCGATTTTGTGTACAGCGGCAACATCACCAAATGGATCCGGTTCGTGTACGGCATTCTCGCGCACAACTACAATCACCTGTCCAATAAAAGCTTTTACGACCCCAACAAGGTGATCGAGTTCTGCGATAAATCCATGCAGTCGGTAGACGATGATTTCCTCATCCCCTTCGACGCCTCCAAGAACGACGACTCCAATTTCTTCGGGCCGTACCGTAACAACCTCACCACGTTCCGGCAGAGCAATTTTATCGTGCAGTTGATGGACGGCACGTTGCTGGCCGGCGCGAGAACTTACGTGAACCGCGACCCGCGCATCCGCCACATGCTCTCCGTATCCCAGGATACGACCAACGGCAACGGCGGTTACCGTGGCGTGTCTCCCGGAGCAGGCGACCCCAACTTTTCCACCACCGATTCCCTCCGCAAACGGCAACGGGTAGCGGCGCCTTTCGGCGACAGCCTGTACGACAATCCCAGCTCCAACGTGTTTACGCCCAATGCGGGTAAATACCTGTTCAGGGACAAGGCCGTTTCACCCGTGATGACGTACGCGGAAATACAGTTCATCAAAGCCGAAGCCGCTTACCGGAAAAAGGACTACGCCACCGCGCTCACTGCGTACACCAAAGGCATCAACGCGCATTTCGATTTCATCAACCGGGGCACCATGCCGCGCGGTAACGACAAATTGTACAAAGGCGATCCGATTTCCGTGCAGCAGCGCAACGAATACCTGGGCGGCGCCAATGTAAAAAGAAGCGCGGCCACCATCACGCTGCGCGATATCATGATGCAGAAATACATCGCCCTCTGGGGCTGGGGATTCGTGGAAACCTGGGCCGACCTCCGGCGGTTCGCCTATAACCAGATGCCCGATGAACGCACCGGGCAGCCGGTGTACCTGGGCTTTACCCTTCCCGCCACCATTTCCGCCAACAACCAGGGCAAGCTCGTGTACCGCGCCCGCCCGCGTTTCAATTCGGAATACGTGTGGAACCGCGACGAGCTGAACCGCATCGGCGCGCTGGCAGAAGACTATCACACCAAACCCGTCTGGTTTATTTTACCCTAAATTCAAACATCATGCGAATAGTATTCATCATCATATGCATATCGGCGCTGGCGGCCTGTAAGAAGAATTCATTCCACATCACCGAGCGGGACTATATCACGAATGCAACGGTGGTCCGCCTGAAGGTCGGCTATTTCAGCCCGTCGATCAACAACCAGGGCGTGCAGATCAAAATCAACGGCGTGCGCCAGAGCAACAACCTGGTATATCCCATCGCATTCCCTGGCGGCGGCCTTAACACGGGCGGCTCCAGCAACAGCGATTACCTGTACCTGACGCCCGGCGAAACGAACGTAGACATTTCCGTGCCCAAAGCCAGAACCGACGAGGATTCCGTGAAGGTGTTCAACTTCTCGGCGCCGCTCGAAGCCGGCAAACGGTATACGCTCTTCACCACCGACACCATGCCCAACGTAACCGGCATACTGGTGCCGGACGATACGGAAGCGCCCACCAATACAGACGCCCGCATCAAGTTCATCAACCTGATGCCCAACGTGCCGGCGGTTGATTTCTACCAGCGCAGCACGCTCGTGTTCGGCAACGTGGCCTATAAAAGCGTGACGGAATACAAAAACATCCCGTTCGGCAGCGATACCTTCCTCATCCGCGCGGCCGGCAGCGGCCCCACGGGCACGGTCATCGCCACCCGCGTGATCGCGACGGCGCGGCAGCGCATCTATACTTTTTTCGCGAGAGGTTACCGTACGGCCACGGGCACTCGCGCGCCGAATGTGTCCGCATTGATCGTGCAATAGCCGCTGCGGCGCATCGCCGGCCGGTCGTGTATCAAGCCGATGCGAATGTGCAGCCCGCTGTATCAAAAAAATTGCCGTGTATACGCCGCCCGTTTCACCGGGCGGCGTATTTTTGTGTATGCACCTGCGTAACGACATCCTGAAAGAACATTCCCGCGAAAACACCCTGCGCATCGCCAAATGGATAGGTGGCAAACCCGACCGCATTTCCGCCCTGGTGGAGCTTTTCCTCCACGACGAATACCGCGTGGTGCAGCGCGCGGCGTGGATATTGAGCCATGTGGCGGAGAAACACCCCCGGCTGGTGGAACCGCACCTCCGGCAGATGGTAGACCGTATGGGGCACCCCGGCATACCGGTGGCGGTTAAACGAAATGTAGTGCGGATATTACAATTCCTTCCCGTACCTGAAAACCTGCAGGGGCCGGTAATGGACTATTGTTTCCGCTTCCTGGAAGACCCGCAGGAAACGGTGGCCGTAAGGGCCTTTTCGATGACGGTGCTGGCGAACCTCGCGGATCAATACCCGGAGATCAGGAACGAAATCATGCTGTTGATAGAGGACCAGCTACGGGAAGGGGCGACGCCCGGATTTAAAAGCCGAGGTAAAAAAACACTGGCAAGGCTGGCGAGGGCGGGTAAGTAAGGGAGGATGCCGCAGTGTATCAATAAAAAAACCCGGAGCATGGCACTCCGGGCTATTGAATCTATTTCGATAACACTTAAAAACTAGTTATTACCTGCGGGCTTGTCTTCCGCCGGTTTATCGGCAGGGGGCCTGTTGGCATACTTGATTTCGATCGGGCGGCGCGCCGGTGCGGGTTGCGGCTGGGCGGGCTGTGCAGGCTGCCCCTGTGATTCACCACCTTCGCGGGGCTCCCTGGCTTCCTTCGGCGGTTTTTCACCGGCCGGTTTCTTCTTGGCGGATTTGGGTGCGAAAATAGCGATCATGCGTTTGCCTTCCATCAGCGGCATCCCTTCCAGGGCGCCTACTTCCGCCAGGCGTTCCGCGAACTTCAGCAGAATCAGCTCACCACGTTCCTTGAACATGATGGCGCGGCCTTTAAACTGCACGTATGTTTTAACCTTATTGCCTTCCTTCAGGAATTTCTCGGCATGTTTGGCTTTAAAATCAAAGTCGTGATCATCGGTATTCGGCGTAAAGCGGATTTCCTTCACTTCGCTCTTGTGAGCGTTCGCCTTCATTTCCTTTTCCTTCTTCTTTTTCTCGTAAAGGAATTTATTATAATCGATGATACGGCAAACAGGGGGGGCTGCATTGGGGGATATTTCTACGAGGTCAAGCCCCTGGTCTTCCGCCATGCGCAATGCTTCATCCGTTCTGTAAACGCCCGGCTCCACATTCTCGCCTACCAACCTGATTTCCGGAACACGGATCATCCTGTTGGTACGATGCTCCTGTTGTTGTTCTCTTCTGAAATTTGGGTTTCTTCCCCGGTTAAAGTTTGGTCTTGGTCCTTGTTGCATTAAAATGTTGAATTGTTAAATAATAATGATGATACTGCCGGTGGACTTTTCAAAAACCAACAATAGCATACTCTGGTTAAAATTGTTTGAGGGAACCATCCTGTCAATTTACCACTGAACTGTATGAATGTTTCGCCTGACCCACTGAAAAGATAAAGAAATATGATCAAATGAAAAACAAAGGATTTATTCGAAGGGTTTACGGTTGATGACTTCGTCTTCCACCAGTTTCATAAACTCCGCTATTTCCATTGTTCCGAGATCGCCTTTAGCCTGCCTGCGCACCGCTACTTTGCCGTCTGCCGCTTCTTTTTCACCTACCACCAGCATGTAAGGCACTTTGGCCAGTTCCGCTTCCCGTATCTTCTTCCCGATCTTTTCGCTCCTGTCATCAATTTCAGCGCGAATTTCCGCATTTTTTAGCAATTCTGCCACTTTTTCTGAATACGGCAGAAACTTGTCGCTGATGGGCAGGATTTTCACCTGGGTGGGCGTCAGCCACAGGGGGAATTTGCCCGCGCAGTGTTCGATCAGCACGGCAATGAAGCGTTCCAGGGAGCCGAAGGGCGCCCGGTGAATCATGACCGGCCGGTGAGGCTTGTTGTCTGCCCCGATATACTCCAGCTCAAAACGCTCCGGCAGGTTGTAGTCCACCTGGATGGTACCCAGCTGCCACTTGCGGCCCAGGGCGTCTTTCACCATAAAGTCGAGTTTGGGCCCGTAGAACGCCGCTTCGCCGTATTCCACCACGGTGCGGAGCCCTTTTTCGGCGGCAGACTCGATAATGGCCTGCTCCGCCAGGTTCCAGTTTTCGTCGGAACCGATGTATTTGCTACGGTCTTCCCGGTCGCGCAGCGAAATCTGGGCGGTAAAATCGGTGAAACTAAGGCTGTTGAAAACATACAGCACCAGGTCGATCACCTTGCAGAACTCCTCCTTCACCTGGTCGGGCCGGCAGAAAAGGTGCGCATCGTCCTGGGTAAAGCCCCTTACCCTCGTCAGGCCGTGCAGCTCGCCGTGTTGTTCGTAACGGTACACGGTGCCGAACTCGGCGAAACGTACGGGAAGGTCTTTGTATGATTTGGGCGAAGTTTTATAGATCTCGCAGTGATGCGGGCAGTTCATGGGTTTGAGCAGGAACTCCTCTCCTTCTTCCGGCGTATGGATGGGCTGGAAGCTGTCTTTCCCGTATTTTTCGTAGTGCCCGGAGGTCACGTACAGGTTTTTACTGCCGATATGCGGTGTTACCACCGGCAGATAGCCGCTTTCCACCTGCGCTTTCTGCAAAAAGCTTTGCAGCCGTTCGCGGAGCATGGCGCCTTTGGGCAGCCACAGCGGCAGGCCCAGGCCCACCCGCTCGGAGAAGGCAAACAGTTCCAGTTCCTTGCCCAGCTTGCGGTGGTCGCGCTTTTTCGCTTCTTCCAGCAGGGTCAGGTACTCGTCGAGCTCCTTCTGGGACGGGAAGGTGATACCATAGATGCGGGTCAGCATCTTGTTGTTTTCGTTCCCCAGCCAGTAGGCGCCGGCGATATTGGTGAGCTTCACGGCTTTGATGAAACCGGTGCTGGGAATGTGCGGGCCACGGCAAAGGTCGGTAAATGCACCCTGGGTGTAGAAAGTGATCGATCCGTCTTCCAGCTTTTGCAGCAGGTCGAGTTTATATGGGTCGTTTTTGTCCTGGAAATACTGGATGGCGTCCGCCTTGGAAACGTCTTTGCGGACATAGGCGTTGTTCTGCTTGGCCAGTTCGGTCATTTTTGCCTCCAGCTGGCGCAGTTCTTCATCGGAGATGGCGCGGCCGTCGAGGTCCACGTCGTAAAAGAAACCGCCGTTTTCCAGCGGGGGGCCGTAGCCGAACTTCACTCCCGGGTACAGGCTCTCCAGCGCTTCCGCCATCAGGTGGGCTGAAGAGTGCCACATGGTCGCTTTTCCGTCCGTATCCGTCCAGGTAAGCAACTGCAGGGTACCATCTTTCGTAATGGGGCGGGTTGCGTCAATCACCTGTCCGTTTACCTTCGCCGCTAAAACCTTGCGGGCTAATCCTTCGCTGATGGATTTTGCAATGTCCAGTGCTGATACGCCTTGTTCATACTGTCTTACTGCGCCGTCCGGGAATGTAATGTTGATCATATATCCTTTTCTCAAATAAAATGCATGCGAAATTACGAAATCAATTACAGATTGCGAAGCAATCATTCGCATCTGCAAAAAATGACAAATATGATGCGGGCAGCCCCTTCCCGGCCACCGCGCCGGCTGTAAAAAATCCAACCGCCCGCCGGCTACCGCCGTTACCGGCCCTTGCTGCGCTACGCCCGGCGAACGCCACGCGGCCAACCCGCTACAAATTATTACGAATTACGATGAATTGACTGTAGTGTGCGTGCAGCCCTTATATTTGCAACCCGAAAACCCAGGAACAGACATGACAGCGGACATCCTCACCGAACAGAACGTTACCCGGATACTGGACAAATTGTTGGACAGCGAGACTTTTTCCACCGAATCCCGCATTCCCGGTCTGAAAGGCAGCATCATCGCCGGAACTTCCTTCCTGGAGGGACGCTGATGGCCTACGATACGGGCGGCGACGAATACCTGTTCTTTGCGGTGTACGCCACGGACGCGGAGCGGGTAACCTGGCTGTTCGATCAACTGAACCTGCCCGCCGGGATCTGCCGGTAATTGATGCTGCCTCAGGGGAGAACCCCTATTTTTGCGCCATGAAAACAATGGCCGACAAAATCATCCACTTCAACACCCACCTTGTTTACAACGGCACGCTCCCGCCCGGCATCCGCATCATGAACCCGTTCCGGGAACAGGCGGGCGTGGTGGATATTATGACCACCTTTTACAAAAAGTTCTACAACGACACCCATACCCGCAAACTCATACTGGGCATCAATCCGGGCCGGTTCGGCGCGGGTGTGACCGGTATTCCCTTCACGGATTCCCACCGGCTGGCCGACCCTTGCGGCATCGTTATTCCCGGTATTAAAACCTACGAACCGTCGTCTGTATTTGTGTATGATGTAATAGCCGCCTATGGCGGGCCGCAGGCCTTTTATCGCGATTTTTATATCGGCGCCATCTGCCCGCTCGGCTTTACATCGCAGAAGCCCGGCGGCAAAGAAGTAAACTATAACTATTACGACAGCAAGGCCCTCACCGATGCAGTTATGGGCTTTATGCTCGACAGCCTTCGCAAGCAACTCGCCTTTGGCCTGGATACGCGGGTGGCCTATGTTCTGGGTACCGGCAAAAACGCCGCCTTTATCCAAAAGCTTAATGAACAATATGGTTTCTTTGAACGCGTAGAGCCGCTGGAGCATCCGCGGTTTGTGATGCAATACCGGCTGAAGCGAAAAGAGGAATACATCGCGAAATACCTGGAGGCGTTCGACCGTTGACGGGATGCGATCATCCGTTTAAACGCCCTACCCGTGGGCTAATGAGGGGATGCGATGATCGCCGTGATGCTTCTCCGTTAACAGGCCGGGGACAGGCCGCGGTGCACCCCTGCGAGCATGCCCTGCGCGGCCGGATGCCCCCAACTCCCACCATGGACACGGCTTGAAGGCAGATTGCGCGGCAGAACGAACACCTGTCTTGTTGCTTAAAATTTGAAATTCCAGGTAACGGCCGGGATGATCGGGAACAGCGACACCTGCTTCGCCTTGATCTCCAGGTCGCCGTTCAGCACCGCCCCTGTCTGATCGAAGTAAATGAAATACGGGTTGAGGCGGCTATAGGTATTGTAGATCGAGAACGCCCAGCTGCTGATGAATTTTTTGTTTTTGTTTTTCTTTTTCTTTCCCGGCGTATAAACGGCCGACAGGTCGAGGCGGTGATAGGGCTTCATCCGGTAGCTGTTCAGTTCGCCGTATTCCTGCATGAGCACCCCTTCCACGAAATAGAATTTTTCAGGCAGCGTGGTGGTGTTGCCGGAACCGAAAATGAATACGCCTGAAAAACTCCAGCGCGGGTTGAGGTCGTACATGGCCACTATCGCCAGATCGTGCCGCCGGTCGTATTTCGCAGGGAACCTTTTGCCGCCGTTAAGATCAGGGAACTGCCGCCACGTCCATGCCAGCGTATAGCCCACCCAGCCGGTGAATTTCCCCTTGATCTTCCGCAGGAACAACTCCAGGCCATAGGCGTACCCGCGGCCGAATACGAACTCCTCTTCCGGATCTTTCAGCGTGGGCGTGTAGCCGGACCGGTATTCGATTTGGTTCTGCATGTCTTTATAATACGCTTCGGCGGAAGCCTCCCAGGCATTTTCGCTGAAATTGCGGTAGTAGCCGATGGCGTATTGCCAGGCGTATTGCGGCTTTACGTTGAGGGTGCTCGGTACCCAGATGTCCGTCGGCAAAGTGCTGCCCGCGTTGGTCACCAGGTGAATGAACTGGTTGTTCCGGGTAACTGCCGCCTTGATGGAATTCTGCTCGTTCCAGGCGTACCGGACGATGATGCGCGGCTCGAATCCGCCGTAGCTCCGCACTTCCTGGTTCCATTTATATGTCACGCTGTCGACCTTGTTACCGTCTCCGTCCCGGATGTACCGTGTATAAGGGCCTATCTGCCGGAAACCGCTGTAACGGAGGCCCAGGTTTACTTTCAGTTTCGGGCTTATTTCCCAGTCGTCCTGAATGTACAGGGCCGCTTCGTGCGCGTATTTACGGAAGGCATTGTCCGGGTTGAAGGTGGTGGTATCCTGCCGTCCGCTGATAGACGACGGGGTGAAGCGGTGATAGATGTAGTTGCCGCCGAATTTGAGGTGGTGCCTGAAATTGACGAAGTAATCGAAATCCAGTTTCCCGTTGTAATCGCGGATACCGGATTGCAGGTTCATGTGGAAAGTTTGCTGGGTGGCGCTGAACTGGAATTTATAATCGTTGTAGATCAGCGAGGTGTTCATAAAGAGTTTCTTGCTGAACACGTGGTTCCAGCGGAGGGTGGCGGTATTGTTTCCCCAGGGGATGTCCGTTTCGAAGCTGCGCCCTGCGTTGCGGTACCGGAATACGTCCCGGCCCACGTAGCCGCTCAGGAAGACGCGGTCTTTATCCGAAAAGCGGTAGTTGATTTTGGCGTTGAGGTCGTGGAAATGGTAACCGGAGCCGTAGAAAGAGCTGGTCTTTTTAACGAAGGGCTTGGCCAGGATGTCGGCGTACGTTCTTCTGCCGGAGATGATGAAGCTGGATTTATCTTTCTGGATGGGCCCCTGGATGCTGAGCCTGGACGCGATGGCGCCGATGCCGCCTTCCACCTGGAACACCTGGTTATTGCCGTCTTTCATCACCACGTCGAGCACCGACGACAAGCGGCCGCCGTAACTGGCGGGCATTCCGCCTTTGATCAGGGTAACGTCGCGGATGGCGTCTGCGTTGAATACAGAAAAGAACCCGAAAAGGTGACCCGTATTGTACACGGGCGCCTCATCGAGCAGAATGAGGTTCTGGTCGGGCCCGCCGCCCCTCACATAAAAACCGGCATTGCCTTCCCCGGCCGCCTGCACGCCGGGCATGAGCTGGATCGCTTTCAGGGGGTCTACCTCCCCCATCAGGGCCGGCAGTTTTTTCATTTGTTCGGTGGCCAGTTCCACTTTGCCCATCTCGGTGTTTTTCACGTTTTCGTCTTTCCGTTTTTCGGTAATCACGATTTCGCGGGCCTGGAAGGATTTCGGCACGAGGGAGGTATTCAGGCTCTGCGAGGCCTTCACCTGGATGGTTTTTTCCTGCGCTTCGTAACCAATGAAGGTGTATACGAGGGTATATTCACCTGCGGGCAGCGTAATGGCGTAAAAGCCGTAGGTATTGGCCTGTACGCCGCTGCTGGTGCCCTTGATGCCGATACTGGCGCCCATCAGGGATTCACCGGAGGTACTGTCGCGCACATAACCGCTGATGACGAACCGTTGCTGCGCATGCGATAGCAAGGAGAAAAAACAAGGCAATAATAAGATAACAAAACGGCAGGCGGTTTTCATCCCGAACAGATTGATATGGTTTTAATGTGGGTATGCGGGAAAACAGGAAATCTTTGCTCATGGGCAAGGGAAAAATGGGCGATTCAAAGGGTATCGGGAATACAGGACATCTCTATTCATGGTAGCGGGAATATAGGATGCCGGTTTTTCGAAGGATATCGGGAATACAGGAATTCCACCTGGCATCAGGCCCTTTTTTACGCTTCGCTCAAAACTTCAGCGTATCGGTTACAGCGCCGCAATGCAGCATTTCATCCCCGAAATAAGGATTGACGATCTCCGTTTTATCGCTGAGCCAGTGAGCGCCCTTGTTGTCGAACGCCATGGGGCAGTACTGCCGGAAGATGACCGCATTTTTCAGCGGCGTCACCCGGAGCAGATCGTATAACTGGTCTGAAACCATCTGGAAAGCGAGGCGGCGGCCATCCAGGCCGTTTTTCTCCAGCAGCATCCCATCGAGTTCCGCGGATACACCCCCTGCCTGTCCCGCCAATTGCGCTGCCCGGGAGGAGTCCAGCCCCGTTCGCGCCACCGGCAGGCTGTCGAGATGATATTTCAATGCCGCGGCTGCCATGTCGGCCCCCATGGTATCCCCCCGAACGAGGGCGGCAGACAGCTGGTAGTAGGCCCCCATGGCCACTTTGAGAGAATCGTAGTATGCTTCCGGCAAAGCAGTGCCGATGGCCGTCAGCGGCTGCTCTACGGCTGTTTTATCGGCTTCTCCGGCTGTCTGCTGCTGGTTGCAGGCTGCCAGGGACGCGGCCAGTAAGATGATTCCTGAAAAACGACGAATAATCATGATGCCTGAATGACGGATTTACAGTGATTGCCGGGCGCTACGCCCGGAAAACGGGCGCAGCTCATTGCAGCAAATATAGCACCAAAAAATATACTATCTTTGCGGGTTTAATAGCAATTTACGTATGCTCATCGCACTGCAGGACATCACATTTGAATTCGGCGCAAGAACCATCATCGAGGATTCTTCCTTGCATATTATCCCGGGAGACCGCATCGGCCTGATCGGCCTGAACGGAACGGGAAAGTCCACGCTTCTCCGCATTATCAACGGAGAATATACCATTTCGAAAGGCAGCATCAATAAAATACGCAACCTGAGCATCGGCTTCTTCAACCAGGACCTGCTGAGCTTTGAAACCGATGAATCCATCCTGAGCGTGGGCATGACAGCCTTTGAGCAGGCCCTGAAGGTGGAAAAGGAACTGGAAGAACTGACCGCCAAACTGGAACACTCGCAAGACGAGGCCCTGCTGCATGAATACAGCGACAAACTGCACGAGTTCGACACCCTCGACGGCTACAACATCCGGCACAAAACAGCCACGGTACTGGAAGGCCTCGGGTTCAGCACGGCCGACCTGGAACGCCCTTACAACCAGTTCTCCGGCGGATGGCGGATGCGCGTGCTGCTGGCCCGGCTCATCCTGCAGCAGCCCGACGTGCTGATGCTCGACGAACCGACGAACCACCTCGACCTTCCCTCCATCGAATGGCTGGAAAAATACCTGGCCAATTATAACGGCGCGGTGATTATCGTGTCGCACGACCGTTATTTCCTCGACCGGATGGTGAACAAAATCGTGGAGGTATACCAGGAACAATTACACCATTACGCCGGCAACTACAGCGACTACGAGAAAGAAAAGGTGCTCCGCCGCGAGCTGCAGCAAAGGGCGTACGAAAACCAGCAGGATTATATCCGCCAGCAGGAACGGTTCATTGAGCGCTTCAAAGCCAAAGCGTCCAAAGCCGCACAGGCCCAGAGTATCGCCAAAAGGCTCGATAAACTGGAGCGCGTGGAGCAGGTAGACGGCGGGCCGTCCAAGATCCGGATGAACTTTTCGGTGGACAAAACACCCGGTAAAATCCTCTGCACGCTCGACAACGTGAGCAAGTCGTTCGGCGACCTCCATATTCTGAAGCACGCCAAAGCGGAGATCAACCGCGGCGACAAAATAGGCCTGATCGGGGCCAACGGTAAGGGAAAGTCGACCCTCCTGCGCGTCATCGCCGGAACGGAGCCCATCCAGGGTAACCGCATCCCCGGCCACAACGTGGTGACCAGCTTTTATGCACAGCACCAGTTGGAAGACCTGCATCTCGACAATGAAATCCTCGAAGAGCTGAAAAGCTGCGGAAGCGGCAAAACCGAAATGGAATTGCGCTCGCTGCTGGGTTGTTTCCTGTTCCAGGGCGACGATGTATTCAAAAAAATCCGCATCCTGTCCGGCGGCGAAAAAGCCCGTGTGGCGCTGGCCAAGGTAATCATCAGCCAGGCGAACTTCCTGATGCTTGACGAACCGACCAACCACCTGGATATGAACTCCGTCGAAATGCTCATCGACGCGCTCGGCAAGTATGAAGGCAGCCTGGTGCTCGTTTCGCACGACCGTTACTTTGTCAGCAAAACCGCCAACAAAATCTGGGAGATCGTAGACGGCGAGATCAAGGAGTTCAAAGGCACTTATGGCGAATGGGAAGAATGGAAAAAACGCCAGGCCCTGGCCGCCCTGCCTCCCAAACCGGATAAAAAATCGGCGGCTTCAGCTGCCGCCGCGGCTCCGGCCCCAGCGCAAACACCACCGCCCTCCAACAATACGCCGGCGGCCAACAAGCCGATCGACAAAGACCTGAAGAAAGAGCTGCAAAAGCAACAACGGCAGTTTCAGCAGTTGGAGCAACAAATTGCCGGCCTGAAAGACAAAATGCAATTGCTGGAAGCCGACCTCGCCAATCCGGACATCTACGGTGACAAGCAGAAATTCCTCACCGCGGAAACCGCTTATAAAAAAGCCACCACCGAACTGGAAAAGGCTAACAAAGAATACGAGACCGTATTCGAAAAAGTGATGGAACTGGAAGAGAAAATGCAGGCTTAAAAGACCTGCTTTCAGCTATATGACATCCCGCACGGCGCCGCTATGCGGGATGTTTGGTTTACGGGTGCGGGTAAGGAACGATGGCCCGGTTTCAGGGAAGCGGCTTGTTCAATTTGCCTCCCTTTCGTCAAGCGATTTCCCCGCTTCGTGTAACGCCCCTGTCCCCGAAAAAGCTTACATTTAAATTGCCGTATGAATATGCTCAAAAAGATCATCGACTGGCGCCTCCATCACGTGCTCTTCTGGCTGGCATTCTTTGTGGTGTGGATCACATTGCGGATAGATGATTACCCGGACCTCCTGCCCACCATCCTGGCCGGCCTCCTCAAAATACTTTCCCTCGCCGGCGCCGTCTACTTCACCAACTACGTGCTTATCCCGAAGTTTCTTTACACCAAAAAATATATCGCGTTCCTCCTCTCCTTCACCGCCCTTGTTTTTGTGACCGGCTTCCTCGTCATCCGGCTGCTCGACCTCATCCTGCAGCCCTATGCCTCCAGCATTACGCACTGGCCCAACGCCACCCTCAACAGCCAGCTGTACGACGTGTACATCCCGCTCTTTTTTATGGTGGGCGCCGCGGCGGGCATCAAATTCTACATCGACCAGCTGCGTACGCTCAACCGGCTTCAGAGCGCCCTGCGCGCCGGCGCGGAGCAGGAGCTCCAATACCTCCGCTCCCAGATCAATCCGCATTCACTTTTCAATTCGCTCAACACCATCTATTTCCTGATCGATAAAGACAACAAACCGGCCCGGGAAACGCTGATGAAATTCTCCGAACTGCTGCGCTACCAGCTGTACGACTGCAATACGGAGCGCATCGCCATCGAACGGGAAGTGCAGTACCTCCGCAATTACGTAGCCATACAGCGCCTCCGGCACGGGGAACAATACGACATCCAATTCGACAGCGCGCCCGCCGTACGCAACTTCAACATCGCCCCGCTCCTGCTGATCCCCTTCGTGGAAAACGCATTCAAACATGTGTCGTCGCACCTGTCCCCGAATTCCATCCATATCAGCATGAACATGGCGGACGGCCGTTTCAGCCTTCGCGTCAGGAATACCCGGGAAGAAAAACACCATAGCGCGGCCGGCGGCATCGGCCTGGCCAACGTGAAAAGAAGACTGGAACTGTTGTACCCGCACAAATACGACCTGCAAATACAAAACGGCGGGGATCTTTATTCAGTGACCCTCAATCTGCAAGTAACATGACTATCCGTTGCCTCATCGTGGACGATGAACCGCTTGCCCGTAAAGGCCTCAAAGAATATATCGACGATGTGCCGTTCCTGGAACTGGCAGGAGAATGTGATTCCCCCGTGAAAGCCGCGGCCATCCTGCAAACGCAGCCGGTGCAGCTCATCTTCCTCGACGTACAAATGCCGCGCATGACCGGCATCGAATTCCTCCGCTCGCTTCCCCAGCCACCCCTGGTCATTTTTACCACGGCGCACCCGGATTATGCCGTGGAAAGCTTTGAGCTCAATGCGCTGGATTACCTGCTCAAACCGATATCGTTCGAACGCTTTATGAAAGCCGTCATGAAAGCACGGGCGTACATGGACGTACATGAAAAAAAAGATGCGGACTACTTTTTCATTAAATGCGACAACAAACTCGAAAGAATCAATTTCCAGGATGTGCTGTTTGTGGAAGCCCTGCAGAATTACGTGGCGGTGCACACCACGCAGCGCAAATTCACGACCTACCTCACCTTTAAAGGCGTGGAGGAATACCTGCCCGCGGAGCGGTTCATAAAGGTGCACAAATCGTTTATCGTGGCGATCGATAAAATAGACAGCATAGAAGGGAACGAACTGGTCATCGGCCAGCATCATATTCCCGTCAGCCGCAATCTGAAAGACGAAGTGATGGAAAAAATCCTCCACAAAAGGTATCTGCGGCGGTAGCCGTGCTACCGCTTCCTGCGCTTGTTAAACAACATCAGCCCTTTATCGATTCCCTTCCGCAGCTGCGCCTGCTCTTCTTCAGGCAATGCCAGCACGTTGGTGCATTCCTGGCTGCAGCACCCGTTGTGTTTCGCCGCGCATTTTTCGCACTGGATAAACAGGAGGTGGCAGCCTTCGTTCGCACAGTTGGTATGGGTATCGCAAGGCTCACCGCACTGGTGGCACTGGCTGATGATATCGTCGCTGATGCGTTCTCCCAGGCGCTCGTCGAACACGAAGTTCTTTCCTTTGAATTTGTTGGGCAGGCCCTGTTCGCGGGCCTTGTTGGTATATTCGATAATGCCGCCTTCGAGGTGGAACACGTTTTTAAAACCCTGGTGCAGCATGTAGGCCGAAGCTTTTTCGCAACGGATGCCGCCGGTACAGTACATGATGATGTTCTTCTCCTTATGCTCCTGCATCATCTCCACAGCCATCGGCAATTGCTCCCGGAAAGTGGCGGAAGGCACCTCCAGCGCACGGTCAAAATGCCCAACCTCAAATTCGTAATGGTTACGCATATCGATGATCACCGTATCCGGATCATCCGCCAGCGTGTTGAACTCGGCGGCATTGACGTACCGGCCCCGGTTATCCATATCGAACTTCGGATCGGTGATGCCATCGGCCACGATTTTGTCGCGCACCTTGATTTTCAACACCCAGAACGACTTCCCGTTATCGTCTACCGCCACGTTCAGCCGGATGCCGTTGAGGAACGGAATCGCGTACAGTTGTTGCTTAAACGCCTCAAAGTGATGCCCGGGAATACTCACCTGCGCATTGATGCCTTCGTGCGCCACATAAATGCGGCCAAACACACCTATTTGTGAAAGGGAAAGATACAGGCTGTCCCTGAATGCCTGCGGGTCTGCAATTTTGGCGTACTGGTAGAAAGAAACAGTCACGCGCTTAAATGTCTCCGCCGCGAGCTTTTGCTTCAGCTCCGTGGCAGACAATCTGTTATGTAATACCATCTTTGAATTTTAAGGACGAACGCCGGTCGAACAAAATTCCGTTATCTACCTGATTTCCAATAGCGCCGGGCGGAATTTACATCCCCGCAACCAGCTGTCTGAAAATCGGACTGCCACGCCGTTTCCTGCCGGCAGCGCCGCAAAGTTACAGAAAATCTTTTCCACATCCGATACAACCGTAACGCTGTATGGTAAAATATTGAGAACCAAAACAAATTATCTAAATCATTCATTTATAAACAAACACCATGTGAGTTATCCCCCGAAAGTATGGCACGATATTCGAAAATTATCGGGTAACGCATGAGATCGACCCCCGTGAGGACAGTGACATTTATTTAACCCTAAACGCAAACCTATATGAATATTTATGCGTACTACTTTTTCGCAGTGGTGTTAGGCCTTTGGGCATACCGGCTGGCAGTTTATTTTTTCGGTGGTGAAAAAACGCCAAAAAATTCTTCGGCAAGAAATTACCGGAGAAGGATGCAACGTTCCTGATACAATATTCAGGCAGGCAAAAAACATGGGGCTGATGGAAAAGCAGGCAAGGCTTTCCTGTCAGCCCCGGATTTTTTTAGCGGCATCTGCAAACGTCGGCTACGCTGGCGCCGGCGCTTTTCCGCTACCCTATTCGAATTTGAACGCGCTGCCGAGAATACCGCCGAACCCAACACGTACGCCTACACGCGTATCGGCCTGGCTCTGGTAACCGGCCACCACATCTACCCTGATCACTTTGAAAATGTTCTCCAATCCCGCGAATACTTCCACATAATTATTCGCCCTGTTTATGTAGAAGGCGTTCGAGCCCGCCACCAGGTTCCATTTCAACCGGTTGAACAGGGGGATTTTATTGGTCAGCAGGCCATTGAAGTGATGTTCGATGTTATAGGTCGCGTAAAAGCCTGCCGAGGTGCTGTACTGGTAATAAGGCGCCAGCTGAAAACTGTTCACGTATTTGATGTTGTAAAAAGTCTGGTTGCCGTTGAAATGCTGGAGATCGGGGATGCTGACCTTCCTGCTGTTGAGGAAGCCGCCGGCAGACAGGTTGTACTGCACCGCCCCGAACAGTTTAAAGTTTTTGTCGCCCCGCACGCCAAATTTCCATTTATCAAAATCCGCATCCAGGAAGCCTTTGGTGTATTGCAGCGAGAACGTTGGATAATCCGAGCCGATGGCCTGTTTATACCGCGGGTATTCGATGAAGCGTTGCCCCGGCTGATAGCGCAGGCTCACGGCCGCCGCCAGCACCTGCTCGCGCACGAACGGCAGATGTGCCAGCTCCTGCGGGTGATTGGGCGTGAAGGTTTTGCCGCTGTTCTTGAACAGCACGTAATCCGTCGTGTTTTCCAGCGGAAGGCGGTCTTCGTACGTCACGTCCGCACTCAGCTGCATAGCGTTCTGGAAATTCCGTGAAAACTGCGCTTTGCCGAACCAGGCTTCGTACAGTTTCATGTAATTCTCTTTCAGCAGCAGCGTGTACAACGAATTCATCACCGGGCCGATGGGGTTTTCGCGGTTGAACTGCTGCACTCTCTTTCCGCCGGACAGCGTCCAGATATTGCGCGAACCGAAGCCGTCTTCATTGTTGCCGTACAGGCGCAGGCTCGTGTAGGCGTTGAGGTGAGAATTACTGAAGCCGTACCGGATATTGTTCGTCCAGTTCAGCACGCGGCGGTTACGGAGGCCGAAGGTAATGCCCGGTTCAATAGCCACAGACAAGCCTTCCACCGTATTATACCCCAGGCCGCTCAGCAACGATCGCATGTGAAAACGATGTACCTGGATGATGCTGTCTCTTTTGAAATACCAGTTATGTCCCCAGCCGTTCAGGGCTATATCGTCCAGTTTCACCGGCTGCGGTTTTTTGCGGAGCGAATCGAGATGGTATTTCGAACGGGCGGAATCGCGCCGGGCGCGGGCCGTACTGTCTTTCACGCGGAAGTCCCTCGCCTCGTCCACCTCCAGCGGCACGGGGCGAATGCTGTCCCAGTACTGCAAATTCCGCTCCCCGGCATTTTTCTCGTACCGCATGATCACTTTATTGAAAAAACCTTTCGGGAATACGGGGCTCAGGTTATAGTTCGAATACACCTGCACGGAGTTGGCCACGAGGTCGAACCCGAACATTTTCAGGGCGATGTACACTACCTGGTCTTTCGTCCGCCAAACCGCCGGCGTTACGGGCACATGCGTCTGCCGGATAACGAGCGTATCGATCAGTTCCAGCTGGTATTCCCTGGTGAGCATCAGATCGGTGCTGTGGATGCGCCAGTCGTTTTCCGTAATAAAAATGTACCCGGCAAAAAGCGGTTCGTATTTGCGGCGGGGAATGACTTTGATTTTGTTCACGAGCTGGTTGTCGTCGAGAAAAGTGCCTTCCAGCCGGTATTTGTAATACAGTAATGCGTTTTGCGAAATGGGTGAAATAAATCCTCGCGGCCCTAGCTGGGACGTGATCGCTTCCACGTTGTTATCGTAAAAACTGATCGTGGCGGGAATGCTGAACCCCAGGCCCCCGCCGCTCTGCCGGCTGGAGAGCACATCCAGCTTGGTATTGGGTTCGTCATAGCTCACCCGGGTAACGGATTCGGACAAGCCGAAGATCCCCTTCCCCGTTGAATCCACGCCGATGTCGTCCGTATCTATTTTCTGGCCGAAAACTTTTTTGGGCATCTTCCGCATTTTCGCCTGCAGTTTCATGTAGGTGTCGACCGTGTATTTCTTGAGCTGGCCCTGGTAGAAAGCCCGTTTTTTGATGGCCTGGCGGATGATGGCATAGGCGGGGTCTTCGCCGCCCGATTTGATCACCACTTCCCTGATTTGCATGCTGAGCGGCTCCAGCACGAAGTCGAGCTGCGCCGGTGCATCGCCGGCCTGTACCGTTTTTTCCATTTTACGGTAGCCCATGTACTGGCAAATGACCGTATAAGCGCCCGCTGCTACTTCCAGCTGGTACACACCGTCTGCATTGGTCGTAACGCCGTTGGTGGTGCCCTTGATCATGACGGTGGCGAACGGCAGCCGTTCCCCTTTCTGATTCGTGACGGTACCGCGGATAAGGGAGGCATGGGTTTGAGCGGCAACAAACAACAACAGGGTAAGGAGTAAATATTTCATCATATATCAAAAATAACGGATGACCATACACGATATATGCTGCCCTGGCAGTTTTAAAGCAACTTTAACAGTGCGCCCATGCCCTGGATAAGTTCGGGTACGGGCTATGCCGCTTTTCTGTAGCGGAGCACGGAGGCGGACAATGCGCTGAGCGCTCCCACAATACCGCCGAGCACGGCGGTAATGACCACCATGGTGCCGGGCGACGAAGATTTCAGGATAAGATTGGCCATGCGGGTGGCCAGGATGTGATCGTTACGGGCGTCCATGATAGTGGCCAGGATGCCCCACAGGAGGAACACCGCCAGGAATCCGCTGATGAGTGCTTTACCGGGAGATTGCGGGTATAACAGGGCTATTAAAAACGCGGCCAGGGCCACACTCCACCAATCGAGGAAAATACCGAAAATATAACCGGTTACCGCCGTTAATAATAGGGAAAGGATAAAACGCATAGAACAGAAAATATTAAACAGTACTCAATTTAAGGAATCCGGCAAATATGCGGGCTGACATTTTGGGGCGATGGGCCGTGAGGTTGGGGAAAGCCGTTGCGGGCGCCGGTATGGCGCCTGCAACGGCATAAAAATTTATTTGCTGGCGTCGAGCGCTTGCTGCACATCCTGGAGGATGTCGCCGATATGCTCGAGCCCTACGGAAATGCGGATAAGGCCGGGAGTGATGCCCACGTTCTGCCGCTCCGCCTCGCTGAGCTTGGCGTGTGTGGTGGAGGCGGGATGCGAGGCAATGCTGCGGCTGTCGCCCAGGTTGGCGGTGAGGCTCAGCAGTTCCAGTTTGTCGAGAAAGCGCCGCCCTCTTTCGAGGCCGCCCTTCACTTCAAAGCAAACGATACCGCCGCCGCCGCTCATCTGTTTCTGGGCGATGGCATATTGCGGATGGCTCGGCAGGAAGGGATATTTCACCCATTCGAGGTGGGGATTGCCTTCGAGCGCGGTAGCCAGCGCCAGCGCGCTGCCGGAGTGGCGCTCCATGCGCACGTGCAGTGTTTCCAGCGCGCGGCTCAGCACCCAGGCATTGAACGGCGACAAAGCCGGCCCGGTGCTGCGGCAAAAGGCATACACTTCATTCACCAGATCCTTCCGGCCCAGCACAATGCCGCCCAGCACGCGCCCCTGCCCGTCGATCCACTTGGTGGCGGAGTGCGTCACGAGGTCAACGCCCAGCGCCAGCGGTTTCTGCAGCACCGGAGTGGCAAAACAGTTGTCGACGTTGATGATCACGTTATGCCGCTTCGCGATGGCAGTCAGCGCTTCCAGGTCTACCAGGTCGAGGCCCGGGTTGGAGGGCGTTTCCACGAAAATCATTTTGGTATTGGGCTTGATCAGCGCTTCGACACTTTCGGGCTTGGTGAGGTCGAAATAGGTATGCTCAATGCCCCATTTGGGCAGGAATTTCGTGATAACGGTGTGGGTGGAGCCGAACACCGATGCGGAAGACAGCAGGTGGTCGCCCGTTTTCAGGAAAGCCATGAAGCTCCCGAATACGGCGCTCATACCCGAAGCGGTGGCAAAGCCGGCCTCTGCTCCTTCCAGGGCGCACATCCGGTCGATGAACTCCTGCACCGAAGGGTTGCTGAAACGGGTATAAATGTAAGCGTCCGTTTCGTCCGCGAACGCGGCGCGCATCGCTTCCGCATCTTCATAACAGAAGCTGGAAGTGAGGTACATCGGCCCGCTGTGCTCCATATGCGAGGTGCGTTCGGATTGAATCCTGATAGCCTGGGTTTCCGGATGGTAGGTTGGCTTGTTCTTTTTCTTCATCAGTTCTTTACTTTAAATTCAGCTATTGAGCTTTACTTCCCAGGTCAGGCTGGTTTTGCCCTGGCGGAGGGTTTCCGCCACAGAGCAGTATTTGTTCATGGAAAGCTCCACGGCGCGCGCCGCTTTGTCTGCATCAATATTACCGCTGAGGTGAAACACGATATGCGCTTTTTCCCAGAGAGACGGTTCTTTGCCCTGCTCCCGCTCGGCTTCGATTTCGATACGGAAATCTTTAATTTCCTGGCGCTGTTTTTTCAGGATCATCACCACGTCGATGGCGGAACAGCCGCCCAGGCCCATGATCAGCATCTGCATGGGGCGTACGCCGTTATTCTTGCCGCCGTTCTCCACGGAGGAATCCATCAAAACCTTGTGGCCCTGTTCGTCCACCGCTTCCATGTTAAAGCCGTCGTCAATTCGTTGTAAAGCGATCTTCATATGTGTTTACTGGTATTTAACTACAAATTTACTGGTAAACATGTAAAATACTAAATAACGGCTTAGATTATATGACAAGCCGCATTCATAAGCCGGAATATGTGCGCTGTTATTTGTAATTAGAAGCTGACTTTTGTAGGTTTGCGCAAATTTTATTGCAAATTGTCGCTGCAAACCTTCCATAGCCATCAACCATTTACGCTCGAATCCGGCGAAGTATTGCCCGGCCTGGAGATTGCCTATCATACATATGGAACGCTCAACCGCCATGCAGATAACGTGGTATGGGTATGCCATGCCCTCACGGCCAATTCGGATGTGGCGGACTGGTGGCAGGGGCTCATCGGCGAAGGCCGCGTCATTGACCCGGCGCGCCATTTCATCGTCTGCGCCAACATCCTCGGCAGCTGCTACGGCACTTCCGGCCCGTTGAGCGTTAATCCGGCCACTGGCCATCCTTATTTCCGCAGCTTTCCCCAGGTCACCATCCGTGACATCGTGCATGCGCACATACTGCTCCGCAAACACCTGGGCATCGAGCAGATTCACCTGCTGGTGGGCGGGTCGATGGGCGGCTACCAGGCCATGGAATGGGCACTGATGGAACCGGAACGCGTTGGCAGGTTGTTCCTGTTGTGCACCGGCGCCGCCGAAAGTCCCTGGGGTATTGCCGTACATACGGCCCAGCGCCTTGCAATCGAGGCAGACAGTTCGTGGGAAGACGCGCAGCAGCAAGCCGGCGCCAAAGGCCTCAAAGCGGCCAGGGCCATCGGTATGCTGACCTACCGCAACTACCAGACGTTCGTTCGCACACAAACCGATCCCGATAAAGAAAAAACGGACCATTTCAGGGCGTCGTCGTACATCCTGTATCAGGGCGACAAGCTGGTGAAGCGTTTCAACGCCCAAAGCTACTGGCTGCTCACCAAAGCGATGGATAGCCATAACATCGCCCGCGGCCGCCATAACGACATCACCACTACCCTGCGGCAGATCACCCAGCGGACCCTGCTGATCGGCATCACCAGCGACATTCTTTGTCCACCGGAAGAGCAGGTGCTGCTGGCCACCCATATGTACAATACCATTTACCATGAAATCGACTCTCCCTACGGCCACGACGGGTTCCTGATAGAGTTTGAAAAAATAGGCCGCATCCTGAGCGGGTTTCTGGAGCAGGAATAATTATATCAGATTTATTTCCCCCTTTAATTAGCTATTAATCAAAGGCTTAATAGAAAACTTTTCATTTTTCCAAAAAAGCATTAACTTCTGATTAAAATTTATAATACCCAATGCAGCAGTAAACGGGCAAGTGTATATTTTCCTTATATTTAATTTAAGCATTATCTAAATACTGTATCAGCCAAGTCCTCATTAAATTCTCTCTTTATGAAATGCACTCTACGTATGCTGTGCCTGCTTGTATTAATGTTGCCGGCCGCCTGGCAAATTTCAAGCGCACAAACTCAGCACACTATAACGGGCACTGTTTTTAACTCCTCCAACAGCCAGGGCATGCCGGGCGTAAGCGTCAGCGTGAAAGGGGCGGCCACCGGTGCGATCACCAACAGCAGCGGCGAGTTCAGGGTAACCACTACCCGTTCCCTGCCTTTGACGCTTGTTTTCTCTTATGTGGGCTTTACCACCCAGGAAATCACCGTTTCCGATGCGGGTCAGAGCGTGAACGTGCAGCTCGTTTCCTCCGAAATACTCGGGCAGGAAGTGGTGGTATCCGCCAGCCGCGTGGCGGAAAGCATCCTGCAATCGCCGGTATCCATCGAAAAGCTCGATACGCGGGCCATCAAAGCCACCCCCGCTCCCACTTTCTACGACGCCCTGGCCAATATGAAAGGCGTGGAAATGAGCACGCAGAGCCTCACCTTCAAATCCGTCAATACCCGCGGCTTCAACAGCAACGGCAACACCCGCATGCTGCAGCTGATCGACGGGATGGACAACCAGGCCCCCGGCCTGAACTTCTCCGTGGGCAATATCGTAGGCATTACGGAACTGGACATGGATAACGTGGAAATACTCCCCGGTGCGGCTTCCGCGCTGTACGGCCCCAATGCCCTCAACGGCATCGTGCTGCTGAACAGCAAAAGCCCCTTCCAGTACGAAGGCCTTAGCGCCAACATTAAAAGCGGGCTGCTGAACGAGTCTGGCAGAAGCAGCGCTACTACCGGCTACTATGATGTGACCGTGCGCTATGCCAAAGCATTTAATAACAAATTCGCCTTCAAGGTGAACCTCGGATACATCAAGGCAGACGATTGGCAGGCGTATGATAACCGCGACCAGAGCCTGCTCAACGGCCGCAATCTCAAAACCGGCGACCGTTCCAATCCCGGATACAATGGCGTGAACATCTATGGCGATGAAACCAACGTGAACATGTTCGGCACCCTGAGGCCGATCGCACTCACTCCCGCCCCGGGCAACGCACTCGGCAACGGCATCGCCCAGTTCTCCACCCAAACGGGGATCCCCCGCGCCAATATTTACAACGCCTTCATGCCCGACAGCGCCAACACTTTCGTTTCGCGCACCGGTTACGACGAGCGCGACCTGGCCGATTACGATACCAAGAACCTGAAAGCCAACGTAGCGCTTCACTACCGCATCAACAGCAATCTCGAAGCCATCGCCCAGGGCAGCTATGGTACCGGCACCACCGTATATACCGGCGCAGACCGTTACTCCATCAAGAATTTCCGCATGGGCCAGTACAAACTGGAGCTGCGCAGCGATAACTTTTACGTACGCCTGTATACTACCCAGGAACGCTCCGGCGACTCCTACGCCGTGGGCACCCTCGGCGCCGGCATCAACGAAGCCTGGAAGCCCAGCACCACCTGGTTCCAGCAGTACTTCGGCACTTACGCCGGAGCCGCTTTCCCGGCATTCGTGACCGCCTTCCAGCAAGCCATGGGCGGCGGGCAATCCCCGCAGCAGGCATTCGCCACGGCATCCGCCGCCATCAAAGGCAACGCGGCAGGCTACCACGATGCTGCCCGTAAAGCGGCCGACCAGGGTCGCCTGCTCCCCGGCACACCGGAATTCGAAGCGGCGGCCAACAAGGTGAAAGACAAACCCATTCCCGGCGACCTCGCCACCGGTATCGGCGCCAAATTCATGGACAAAACCAACCTTTACCAGGCGGAGTTCATGTACAACTTCAAGAACCAGATCGACTTCATGGATCTGATGGTTGGTGGTAACTACCGTGTATATGCCCTCAATTCCGAAAAAACCATCTTCGCGCTGGACGACAACGGCAAGGAGTTCCGGATCAACGAATACGGCGGGTATGTACAGGTGGGTAAAAAACTTTTCGAAGACAACCTGAAACTGTCTGCCGCCCTGCGTTACGACAAGAACGAAAACTTCGAGGGCCAGTTCAGCCCCCGCGTATCTGCGGTATACACATTCCTGAAAACCCAGAACATCCGCGCTTCTTATCAGACAGGTTTCCGCATCCCCCATACACAGGATCAGTACATCGACCTGCTGACACCGCAGGCGCGCCTGCTGGGCGGATTGCCTTTCCTGCGTGAGCGTTACGGGCTCGACAAATCCCCGGTGTTCACGCTGGAATCCGTACAGGCCGGCACCCCGCAGCAGTATACCTTCCGGGAATTCAAACCTGAAAAAATCATCGCGTTTGAACTGGGCTATAAAGGCCTCATCGCCCGCAAGCTGCTGATCGACGCTTATGTGTATTCCAATACCTTTAAAAACTTCAACGGTTCGCAGGTACTGGTGAAACCGCTTGCCGGCGGAGCACGGGAGATTTACTCCATTCCGGTGAATTACGAAAAAGACCTGAAATCATGGGGCTGGGCGTTGGGGCTCGATTACAGCCTGCCTTCCAACTTCATCGTAGGGGGTAACGTTTCGTTCAACAAGCTCCGCGACGAGGACGAGCTCGGCAGCTTCCAGGCCATGTACAACACGCCGCGGTACCGGTACAATATCTACGTGGGCAACCGCAACATCGCCAACTCCAACTTCGGGTTCAATGTGACCTGGCGCTGGCAGGAAGCGTTCATCTGGTCGTCTTCCTTCGTGGGCCCGGCCGTGCGGGTGAACAACCTCGGCGAAATTCCCGCTTACGGCACGCTGGACGCGCAGGTGAGCAAGTTCTTCCCCCAACCGAAAATTACCGTAAAGATTGGCGGCGCCAACATCACGCAGAACACTTATGTGCAATCATGGGGCAACCCCACCGTGGGCATGCAGCTGTACGCCGCTATCGGCTACAATCTCTGACCTGACTACTTTTTCTTACTTTGCCATAATAGCGAAGGCCTCCCGGATTTCCGGAAGGCCTTCTGTTTTTGTTGTAACCCTCATGATTGCTCATGGGTATCTTTGGTCTATACGTTGAAGCGGAAATGCATCACATCTCCGTCGCTCACAACGTACTCCTTGCCTTCGATGCGTAAACGGCCGTTATCACGGGCGGCGGTTTCAGAGCCGAATTTCACGAAATCCTCATACGAAATCACTTCCGCCTTGATGAAGCCTTTTTCAAAATCGGTGTGGATCACGCTCGCAGCCTGCGGCGCTTTCCAGCCCTGGTGAATGGTCCATGCCCTTACTTCCTGCACGCCGGCGGTGAAGTAGGTAATGAGGTCCAGCAGTTTATAAGTGGAACGGATCAGGCGGTTCAGCCCCGGCTCCGTTAAGCCATATTCGGTAAAGAACAATTCTTTGTCGGCGGGGTCTTCCATTTCAGTGATCTGCGCTTCGATGGAGTTGTTCATCACGATCACTTCCGCCCGCTCGGCCTTCACGGCTTCTTTCAGGGCTTCGGAGAATTTGTTGCCGGTGAGCAGCGACGCTTCGTCTACGTTCGCCACATACAGCACGGGCTTTTCGGTGAGCAGGAACAGGTCGGCGATGGCGACGCGCTCTTCTTTGCTGAGGGCCAGCTCACGGATATTTTTACCCTGTTCCAGGTGGTCTTTGCAGCGTTTCAGCACTTCAAACTCGGCTTTGGCTTTGGGATCGCCGCCGGTTTTTGCCATCTTCTCAGTGCGGGCGATTTTTTTCTCCACGCTTTCCAGGTCTTTGAGCTGCAGCTCCGTATCGATGATCTCCTTGTCGCTTACCGGGTTGATGGCCCCTTCATCGCGGAGGATGTTTTCGTCTTCAAAACAGCGGATAACATGCACAATGGCGTCTACCTCCCGGATGTTGGCCAGGAACTTGTTGCCCAGTCCTTCCCCTTTGCTGGCCCCCTTTACGAGGCCGGCAATATCTACGAACTCGATGGTGGTAGGCACGGTGCGGTTGGGCTTCACCAGTTCTTCCAGCTTGGCGATCCGCTCGTCCGGAACGTCTACCAGGCCAACGTTCGGCTCAATGGTACAGAAGCGGTAGTTGCTCGCCTGCGCCTTGGCTGAGTTGGAAACTGCATTAAATAAAGTAGATTTTCCCACGTTCGGTAATCCTACGATTCCTGCTTGTAAAGCCATTTCTTCAAAAATTTGCGCAAAGATAGTGCATATCACCGAGTAATAGCGTGTTAAAATTTACTATTTTGTCCCCCGTCCCGGAGATTTGTCGGTCCGACATGCCCGGAAACTACCAAATTATACATTATGGCATTAAATTATGTTTGGATCGCCTTTTTCGTCATCGGATTTATCGTGGCGTTGTGCAAACTCATTTTCCTCGGGGATACCGAGATTTTCGGGAAAATGATGACCGGCACTTTCGAAAACGGCAGAACGGCGGCTGAAATAGCCATCGGCCTCACCGGGGTCATGACCTTCTGGCTGGGTATCATGCGCGTGGGCGAAAAGGCTGGCATGATCGAGGTGCTGGCCAGGTGGGTCAACCCGCTGTTTTCCAAACTCTTCCCGGACATTCCCCCGAAAAACCCCGCGATGGGCTCCATCGTGATGAATTTTTCGGCCAACGCACTGGGGCTCGACAATGCGGCCACGCCCATCGGCCTCAAAGCCATGAAGGAACTGCAGGAAATCAACCCGGATAAAGAAACCGCCAGCAATGCGCAGATTATGTTCCTGGTGCTCAATACCGCCGGTATCGCCATCATCCCAACGTCGGTAATGGCCATGCGCCTTTCCATGGGCGCCGCCAACCCGGCCGATATCTTCATCCCCACCATGATCGGTACGTTCATTTCCTTTATCGCCGGCATCATTACGGTGGCCGCCGTGCAGCGCATTAACCTGCTGCGCCTGCCGATTCTCGTTTTTATAGGCGGTTTCATGCTGGCCATCTACGGCATTTACGCCCTGATGCACAACATGCCCACCGACAAAATCGCGTCTGCTACGGCAACCGCGGGCGGTATCATCATCTTCGGCATTATCCTGTCATTCATCCTGATGGGTGTGAAGAAGAAGATCAATGTGTACGAAACGTTCATCGACGGGGCCAAGGAAGGGTTTACCACCGCGGTGATGATCATCCCCTACCTCGTGGGCATTCTGGTCGCCATCGGCGTGTTCAGGGTAACGGGCTGCCTCGACTTCATCACCAACGGCATCGGCATGGCGGTGGCTGCGCTCGGGCTCAACACCGATTTTGTGCCGGCCCTTCCGGTGGGCATCATGAAGCCCTTCAGCGGCGGCGGCGCACGGGCGCTGATGGTGGACGTGATGAAAACTTACGGGGCAGACTCTTTCCAGGGCAGGATGGCCTGCATCCTCCAGGGCTCTACGGAAACCACGTTTTATATCCTGGCCGTGTACTTCGGGTCGGTCAACATCAAAAAAACAAAATACGCCCTCGCCTGCGGGCTCATTGCCGACGTTGTGGGCATCATCGCGGCGATCGTTATCGGATATTTCTTTTTTCACTAACCATTAAATGATGCCAAAACAGAAACCATTACATGAAGACTGGATTGCGGTGATACTGGCCTTTGCCGGTATCCTGCTCATTCTGGCGGGCCTGCGCCCGGCCATGCCTAAATTTGACTGGAACCACGTGAGCGAGCTGGGCGAAAAACTCACGAGCGCCGCCAACCTCGGCCGCATGGGCGTGCTGTACCTGTGGATGCTGGGCAGCCTTTTGATCGCCTTTGTGCTCGGCGGCAAAAAAATTACCGCGCAACTCGCTACCGGCCTGCTGGCCATCATGCTCATTTCCATGTTCGCACAGGTGATCACCGGCCAGGCCGGCGTGAAAGACCTCGGAATCGAAATCGTGCTCTTCAGCCTGCTGCTGGGCCTTTTCATCAGCAATGTAACCGGGCTGCCCGCTTTTATCAAGCCCGCCCTGCAAACGGAACTCTTCATCAAAACAGGCCTCGTGCTGCTCGGCTCCGGCATTATTTTCCAGGAGCTGCTGAAAGGCGGCGGGCTGGGCGTATTGCAATCCGTGGTGGTGGTGTTCACCGTCTGGTATTTCACCTTCTGGCTCTGCAAAAAATTCCGCCTCGACGATGAGTTCCGGATGATGATCTCCAGCGCCGTGAGCATTTGCGGCGTATCCGCCGCCATCGCCACTTCCGGCGCCATCGAGGGCGACAACAAAAAGCTCAGCCATGTCATTTCCCTCGTGCTGATCGTGGCCATTCCCATGATGATTTTTATGCCGTACGTGGCGCGCTGGATGAACATGCCCCCGGAAGTAGCCGGCGCCTGGCTCGGTGGCACCATCGACACGTCCGGGGCCGTGGTGGCCGCAGGCACGCTGCTCGGCGAAGAAGCGCTGAAGTACGCCACACTGGTGAAATTCTCGCAGAACGTGCTGCTCGGCATCGCCGCCTTCCTCATTTCTGTGTGGTGGACGTACGCCAAAAAAGAAAATAACACCTCCAAACCGGGGCTGGGCACCATCTGGGACCGCTTCCCGAAATTCGTGCTCGGCTTCATCATGGTGTCGCTCGTATTTTCCTTCGTGCTCTCACCGGGCCTTGTGAAGGACATGAAAGGCAGCATTAAGGACCTGCAGACCTGCTACTTTGCGCTTGCCTTTGCCTGCATTGGCCTTGAAACGAAATTCACCGACATATTCAAAATGGAAAACGGCCGCCCGGCGATGGCCTTCATCATCGCGCAGGTATTCAACATCCTGGTTACGCTCGCCATGGCATACCTCGTTTTCGGCGGGGTGCTGTTTGGCAAACCATAACCGGTCGATGCTGATAAATAGGAAGCCCCTGTCTTCCATTCCCGAAAATACAACGGCCGGCTCAAGCACATCTGAGCCGGCCGCTTTTTGTCATGCAGTGAATATCACCCGTCGTATTTCCCGGTTTTGTCTTCGATATGTACATCGGCATCCTGGTTATGCTGGATTTTGATGTACACGAGCAGTTGCCCCGCTCCTGCCTTAAAACACACTTCCTGCGTGCGTTTCACGATGTCCATGAGCTGATCGTAGGTGCCTTCCATGACTGTTTCAAACGGGCACACCCGGTATTTGACGCCGGATTGCTGAATAACGGCGATGGCTTCGTCTACAACGGCATATACTTTGTCGGAGGCCACCTGCGGCAATATCTGCAGGGCCAGGTTGATGGTACGGTTATGCATGGTTTTATTTTTTTCTGAGTTTCACCTGGTATAAATCGCTGCGAAGATCTTTCAGGTTCTGCACACTTCCAAATGCATGCAGTTCCTTGAGCAGCACCAGGTCCACGTCTGCCACTACGATCATTTCCGTATTCGGTGTGGCGTCCGCCTTCACGCCGGTAACGGGGAAAGCGAAGTCGGACGGGGTGAGCACGGCCGACTGTGCATACTGCAAGTCCATATTATTGACCTGCGGCAGGTTGCCCACGCAGCCTGCGATGGCCACGTAGCATTCGTTCTCGATGGCGCGGGCCTGGGCGCAGAAGCGCACACGGTTGTAGCCGTTCTGCGTGTCTGTAAGAAACGGTACGAACAGTATCTGCAGGCCCTGCTGCGCGAGGATGCGCGACAACTCGGGAAACTCCACGTCGTAGCAGATGAGAATGCCCACTTTGCCGCAGTCGGTATCGAACACCCGGATCTCGTTGCCCCCTTTCATGCCCCAGGAATACACTTCGCTGGGGGTGGGATGAATTTTTTTGAACGACTCGTGGGTGCCGTCGCGGCGGCAGAGATAGGAAACGTTGTAGAGCAGGTCGTCTTCCACGATGGGCATGCTGCCGGTGATGATGTTGACGTTGTAGGAAACGGCCATCTGCGAAAACGCTTCGCGGAGCTCCTCCGTGTATTTGGCCAGGCCGCGGATAGCGGCGGCGGGGTCGAGCTGGTTGAACTCGATCATCAGCGGAGCGTTGAAGAATTCAGGGAACACCACGAAGTCGGCTTCATAATCGCTCACCGCATCCACAAAAAACTCCACCTGCTGCAACAAGCCTGCAATACCGGGATAAGCCCGCATCTGCCATTGTACGAGGCCGATGCGCACGGTGGATTTGTTATAGCGGATGGTATCCCTGTCTTTTTCATAATAAATATTGAACCACTGCAGCAAGGTGGCGAAGCCTTTGGACGCCGCGTCGTTGGGCAGGTAGTTCCGGAGTATTTTCTTGACGATGAAATCGTTCGAGAACTGGAACGTGAGCGTGGGGTCGTAGATCTCCTTATCCCGCACCTTTTCGATGTATTCGCGCGGGCTCATCTGCCGGGCGTACTTTTCATAGTTGGGGATGCGCCCGCCGGCCACGATGCCTTCGAGGTTGAGGTGCTCGCAGAGCGCCTTGCGCGCGTCGTAGAGGCGGCGCGCCAGGCGTTTGCCGCGGTAGTCCGGGTTCACGAACACCTCAATGCCGTACAGCGTATCGCCTTTCGGATTGTGGGTATTGAAAGTGTAATAACCGGTAATCTGCTCGTAGGTGTGATCGTCGCCGAACGTCTCATAGTCCACAATGATGGATAGCGCGCATCCCACTACTTTCCCGTTCACCGTCACGCCGATCTGCCCTTCCGGGAACAGGCTGGTCAGCCGCTGAATAGTACCTTCCCGCCAGTACGAGCCCGGCATGTCTGCATAAGCGCTGACCATGGATTCCTTTAGATCACGGTAATCTTCCGCTGTGAGCTGGCGGATTTCTATTGTTTCTTCTGCCATATCCCTGGGTTTTACACTGGCAAAAGTTAACTAAAAAGTACGAAACGCAGGTGTATGTACTGATTTTGATGGCGGGCGTGATGATAAATGAAGTTAATTCTTCCAAATTTAACAATAGTGCCCTACCTTCGTGATAGCTTGTCCGGTACGGATTTGCCTTAAGTTTGATATTTATTCCTAGCTCATGCGCATACAAAACAGAGATTTTGTTATAATCGGCCTGCAACAGTGGTATACCCCCATCGGAAGCAATTGTAAAAACATCGCCCGCCAGCTGGCAAAAGATAACAGGGTGCTCTATGTAAATTCTCCGCTCGACAGGCGGACGATTCTCCACGCAAAGGATGACCCCAACATCGCTTATCACCTCGCGGCCACGCGTGGAGAAAAGGCATCCATCGTTCCTATCGGCGATAACATGTGGAACCTGTACCCTCCCACGGTCGTGGAGTCCATCAACTGGATACCGTTTACGTCTGTGTTTTCATGGTTCAACCGGCGGAACAACCGGAAATTCGCCGCTGATATCCGGGCCGCGGCAAACCAACTTGGTTTCAAAGACCTGATCGTGTTTAACGACAACGATATGTTCCGGGGCTTTTACATGAAAGAATACCTTCAGCCCGATGCTTACGTTTATTACAGCCGCGACTACCTGCTGGGAGTCGATTACTGGAAGAAGCATGGCACCCGGCTCGAACCGCAGCATATCGCCAAATCGGACGTGGCCGTTGCCAACTCGTTGTACCTCGCCGATATGTTGAAGCAATACAATACCAATAGTCATTATGTTGGCCAGGGCTGCGATTTCACCTTGTTCAATGCAGCCGCCAACCATCCTGTTCCCGCCGATCTGGAGGCTATCACCGGCACCAAAATCGGGTATGTCGGCGCATTGAATGCCATCCGGCTCGACATCGGTATTTTAGAGCAAATGGCCGGGGCGCGCCCGGACTGGCAGATTGTGCTGGTGGGGCCGGAAGACGATGCATTCCGGGCCAGCCGCCTGCATAGCATGCAAAATGTGCACTTCCTGGGCCGCAAAGAACTGCCCGAACTGGCTGCCTACATCCGCCATTTTGATGTATGCCTCAACCCCCAGCTGGTGAATCCGGTAACCATCGGAAATTACCCGCTTAAAATCGACGAGTATCTTGCCATGGGCAAGCCGGTGGTGGCTACCGCCACGCAAACCATGAGCTTGTTCCGTGATCATGTGTACCTCGCCCAACAACCGGGTGATTATGTAGCGCTGACGGAAAAGGCGCTCGCTGAAAATACCCCCGAGGTTGCCCGGCGGCGCATGGAATTCGCCCGTTCCCATACCTGGGAAAATTCGGTAGACGCTATCTATCACGCAATACTTACCCAACGCCCATGAGCTTCAAAGAAAAAATAAAGCAGAACGAAAAACTGAAGCAGTTGGTGCTGCTGATGTTGATACCCCGCGGCCAGGCACGCCCCCGTACCTGGGTAAAGTGGCTGGTGAACCCCTTCTTCCACAAAAAAGGAAAAGGGGCGCTCGTGCGGCGCAAAACACGGATGGACGTACTGCCCTTTAATCCGTTTACGCTGGGTGCATATTCTACCATTGAAGATTTTGCCACCGTCAACAACGGGGTAGGCGCCGTACACATCGGGGAGCATGTGCGTATCGGCATCGGGAATGTGTTGATCGGACCGGTGCGTATAGGAAATAATGTCATCATCGCACAAAACGTGGTGATGTCTGGCTTGAACCACAATTATGAGGATATCAGTCTCCCCATCTCGTTACAGCCGGTAACAACGGCTGAAATCATCGTGGAAGACGACTGCTGGATAGGCGCCAACGCGGTATTGACCGCCGGCGTGCGAATCGGCCGGCACGCGGTGGTAGCGGGAGGCAGCGTTGTTACGAAAGATGTGCCTCCTTTTACCGTGGTGGGCGGCAACCCTGCGCGTATACTGAAACAGTATAACCAGGCCACCCAAACCTGGGAAAAACCCTAGTTGCCCGCACTCGTCACTTTCGCAAACCGGTAGGTATGGGTATATCCCCGGCTGCCTGTGATCTTCAACAGGTAGATACCCGCCGTGAGCCCGCCGACATTGACATCTTTACGCACCCTTCCTTCGCCGATGATCTGATCAGTGCCTACCTGAACACCCTGCATGTTAAAGAACTGCAATTGCAGTTTGTTCTCGCCCGCGGGCATCTGAATGCTCAGGTGCATGATATTCACGACGGGATTCGGGAAGATAACGATGGGCGCTTCACTCTGTGCATTCTTGTCGTTCAATACCAGTATGCTGAAATCTTTAAAGCCGGTTGCTCCCAGGTTGTCTGTAACGGTAAGGCGGAACATATAGTCACCCGGCAACAGCAAGTTGCTGATGGCCGTTTTGGCGTCTTGCTTATTCCAGATCAGGGCCGCTCTCGGGCCGGAAAGTTGCTCCCAGGCATAACCCGTCACTTTACCGTCTTCGTCAGATGAACCGCCGGCATCAACCTCTACCATGTTTTTGGGCAGCTCGAGCGTTATATTGCCCTGCACTGCTACCGGCGCTTTATTGGAGACGGGAAGCACCGTCACATTCGTAGTAGCGGCGGCAGACTGGCCCACTTCATTCGTCACGGTCAGCTGGAACACATATGTTCCTTCCGACAGTTGTGACACCTGTTGCACGGCAGCGTTGGGGTCGGAGAACTTCACATCCGGACCTGACATTTTCGCCCAACGGTAAGCGGTAATTCGCGATAGTGTGTCGTTCGACGCAGAGCCGTCCAATGTGGCGGTATTCCGCGGCAGGTTGAAGCGCTGGTCGGGACCGGCATTGGCAACCGGCTTGCCTGACGGCGTCAGTACAGCAACGCTGACCTGGTCGGTGGCGGTAGCACCATTGCTGTCGGTCACCGTCAGCCGGAACACATAAGTACCTCCTTGTAACCCAGAAACAACCGGGCGTACGGCAGTGGCGTCGTTAAAGGTTCCGCCGCCCGGTCCGGAAACTTTGGTCCAGTTATAAGCAACCGCACCCTCAGTATCTGAAGAAGCCGAGCCATCCAGGGTAACGCTGGACGCAGGCATGGATATCGATTGGTCGGGACCGGCATTGGCCGTCGGGGGCTGATTGGAAGCGGCCGTTACGCTAACGGTCATTTGATCGGTGGCGGTAGCGCCTTTGTTATCGGTTACCGTAAGCTGGAATACGTAAGTACCGGCTTGCAGGGATGTGACGATGGGTTTGATGGCCGCCGCGTCTGTAAAATTACCGCCGGCGGGACCGGATATTTTCGTCCATGCATAGGTGATCGTACCATCGTTGTCTTTCGAGCCCGAGCCATCCAGCGTGGTAGACGACAACGGCAGCGCAACCGTCTGATCCAGCCCCGCATTGGCAACAGGCGGCTGATTGGGCGCATCGCTGACGGTGATGGTCACCTGATCCTTCCCGGTGGCGCCGAGGTTGTCTGTTATCGTTAATTCAAACACGTAGGATCCTGCCTGTAAGGCGGAAAGCACGGGCTTTATCGCCGCCGGATCGCTCAGATTACCGCCCGCAGGGCCGGACACCTTCGCCCAGTTATAGCTTGCGATGGTGCCGTCTGAATCGCGGGAAGCGGAGCCATCGAGTGTCGCGGTCGTCGCCGGCAACTGTACTGTCTGGTCTCCGCCCGCGTTTGCCGCGGGCGCTACGTTTGGGGGCGCACTCCTGTATTCGTAGGCTCCGATATCGTAGATACCGTTGCCGGGGCGCGCGTAATTGTCGAGGTCAAAAGTTACTTCCGGTATCTCGCGGCCTTTATCCACCGACGAAGCGGTGGCGGTCAGGTGAAAGTCGCTCCCGGCAACATTCACGAACCCGGCAGCATTGATGTCCGCCATCTGGAGGTTATTGCCGTTCAGCAGGCGCACGGGCTGTGAGCCACGGGCGTAAATTCCTCTTTCAGGCGTATCATAGTCCGTACCGTTCACGATCATCAGGTTGTTGTACACCTGGTGCGGCACGGTTGTCATCGAGGCGTATATTTTAATCGCGTCCTGGTTCCGGTTCGTATTAATGATGGTATTGTTGTAGATATAGGCGAGCGCAGGCCCAAACAAGCCCGGCTCCACGCCGGATGGAATTTTATCGTATACGCTGACCCCCTCTTCTACTTCGATATTACGGATGAGGTTGTTGTAAATTTTGCTCAGGCCACTCCCAAAAATAGTAACGGCGGCAAAGTAGCCGTCGTAAATCGTATTGTTGTAAATCTGGAGAGAGCTGCCACCCCCGCAAAGAATCCCGTAACCGTGGGCGTCGTTGCGCAGTTTCCCGTACCCCACCAGGCGGTTGCCGTACACTTTGTTGTTGGGGCCGCGCGCCAGGGAAATCTGTATCCCGTCCTGTCCCATCAGTTCCAGGTCGTTTTCGTACACCAGCAGGTTTTCCACCCAGTGAGAGCGCATTTCAGCGCAGCCTCCGGGCGTATACAAATAATTGGAATTGCCGATATAGAAACCTTCATAGGCCGCATTGCGGCCCCTGATTTTGTGGATCTTCACGTTTCTCATGGTAAACGCGCCGTCCAGCCACTGCGGGTTGTTGCAGCTTTGGGTAGTTTTGGCGATAATAAAGGAGCTGACATCATGTATATTCACATGATGCACATCAATATCCGTTGAGCCCTGGCCCAGGTAAATACCCGACAGCTTACCGCCGGTGGAGTTCTGACCGTAGATATCAAAGCCATACTCAACGCCCAGCGCACCGGACCCGGAGATTTCGAGATTGGAACAGGTAGAGACCGACATCACCGAACTGCCGGCCGACGCCTTATTATTGACGCCAAGGCGCACCTGTCCACCGCTGTTTACCAGCTGAACAGGATTCTCTGCAGTACCTTTGACATTTCCCAGGTACAGGAATGCGTAGTCCCCTGCCGGCACTTCAATGATGTCGCCAGGCAGAAGACCCAGAGTGGTCATCGCATTCGGGTAATTAAATCCGTTGTCCGGCGTATTCACCGTCAACCGCACCCGCTTCGGCGGGGCCAAAGTTCCGGATGTCCGCGCATCGGCGTTCATCGCAAACAGCAAAAACATCATCCACACTAGTACACATCTCGTCCGTTCTTTCCTGCCTGTTGGTTTGGAATTAGGATTGGTATAAAGGTTCTTCATCAAAAACTATGGTTATATAGAATACAGTCACTTTTTCAGTTGTCTAAAAATTCCGACAACAGCAATAAAATTCTGTCGAAAATAACTATTTACATTGAATAAATAATAAAATTTTCTTATATACATTACTTCTGATTATAAATTATTAAAAAATCAATATTATAAGCGATAGACTGCCATTTTTGTATAGGAAAACGAGGTTACAACATTTAATATTCTGGTAAAAAGGAACTACCTTTACCCGCATTCCGGCCGCAGCGTTTGATAGCGGCTCCCCATTAATCGTATCCACTTGAAAGGCGTTATTAGATCACTAATTTTATTGCAGTAAATGGCTTTCAAACTCCTTTCGGCCCTAAAAAACCAGCATTTATACTCGTTAATGGGAAATGTTGTGTCGGCTTTCTTCAATCTTTTATCATTCGCGATCCTTGTACGGCTGTTAGCCCCCGGTGCTTTCGGGGAATGGGTACTATTTCTGGCAACCTATACCATGCTCGACCTGATGCGGACGGCATTGCTGCAATCCGGCCTGATCAAGTTTTACGCCGGCGTATCCGAGTACCGCGGCCGGAAGGTAGTAGGCGCCGCCTGGTATGTCGCCATTACGCTTACGCTGGCATACCTGCTGATTTGCGGTATTTTGGGCTTTTTAGCGCCGTCGTTCCTCAGCCCCGTATGGCAGCAGTTCATGCGCTGGCTGGGCCCGATGCTCGTGTTTTCGCTGCCTTTCAACTTTGCCTCATGGCTGTTACAGTCCTCCCATAAATTCGACAAAATATTGCAGCTCCGCGTAGTGCAGAACGGGTCATTTCTTGTGTTGCTATGCACGTTGTACGTAACCGGTTACTTTGCCCTGCCGAACGTACTGTACGCCTACTCGCTCGCACTTGCCCTCACCAGCATCTACAGCCTGTTTTTCCGCTGGACGCAGATCCGCACAATCTTTTTCCGCACCCGGTCGAGAATCCGCGAGCTGGTGGTGTACGGCCGGCTGATCGTGGGCAGTATGCTCACCAGCTCGGCGCTCAACTATTCAGACAGCTTTATTATCCGTACGATGATTAATCCAGCCGCGGTGGCTATGTATAGCATTCCGCAGAAATTCATGGAAGTGATCGAGATCATCCTCCGGAGTTTTGTAGCCACTGCCCAGCCCGCCATATCAGCGGCTGTGAACAGGGACGACTGGCCGGGTGTAGCAAGAGCCTTCTGCCGGTACACCGGCGTGGTGACCATCATCATTATCCCCTTTATTCTCATTGCGGTACTGCTCACCAAACCGTTTATTCTCATCCTGGCAGACAGTACCTACCTGCCTGCAACGGATGTGGTGCGCATCTTCCTGTTGTCTGCCATTCTTTATCCCATCGACCGTTTTCTGGGCGTGACGCTGGACATGATCAACAAACCGAACCTGAATTTTTATAAAAGCCTGCTGAAACTGGGGATCAATATCCTGGGTGACTTCCTGTTCATTTGGTGGTTCATGGATATCAGGGCGGTAGCAGCCGTTTCGGTATTGCATCTTATTGCCGGCGTGGCGTTCGGATATTTCTGCCTGCAGAAGTATCTGCATTTCAGCTGGCGCGACATAATCCGGCTGGGAGTATGGGAGTGCCGGAACGTTTTCCGCAAAGTACTGGCCAAAATAGGCTATGCGCCCGACTCCGGCGCCCGGTAATATCCCGGCCATATTTTCTTCATCACCGGAAGGAAATTTATGCACACGGAATTCCGGTTGATTGCCGATAGTTGACTACCTTGCGATAGTTTTTTTTCATTCAAAATCCCTGAAACTACATGAGAATTGGTATTGAAGCGCAACGCCTGTTCAGAACTAAGAAACATGGAGTAGAAATTGTTGCCCTGGAACTGATCAGGCACCTGCAGCAAACGGACAAGGAAAATGAGTATTTCATTTTCGTAAAGCAGGATGCCGACAATACCTGTATCCGGGAAACTGAGAATTTCCACATTATTACGCTGCCGTCTGCCCCTTATCCCATATGGGAGCAATGGTTATTGCCCCGCGCCATTAAAAAATACCGCCTCGACGTATTGCATTGTACCGCCAATACCGCTCCGCTTTTCCCCGGGGTGCGCACGGTGATTACCCTGCATGATGTGATATTCCTGGAGTCCGTGAGTTTTAAAGGTACTGCCTATCAAAACTTCGGCAACCTTTACAGGCGCGCAATTGTACCAAGGGCCGCCAGGAACAGGGAACTGGTAACCGTTTCGGGATACGAACAGCATAACATCGCCAAGGCGCTGAACGTTCCGGCTTCGGTAGTAAAAGTTGTGCATAACGGCGTAAGCAGTATGTTTGCTCCCCGTACAGACTCCCTGCAGTTGGCGCAAATCAGGCAGAAATACGCGCTCCCTGATCAATTCGTGCTGTTTTTCGCGAACCCGGCGCCGAAGAAAAACACGCCGAATGTATTGGCTGCATTTGCATGGTACTGCCGCAACCATCCGGCATCGCCCATCAAACTGGTCATTACCGATTCCAGCAAAACGTATATCCGCCAGCAGATCAGCGAGCTGAAGGCGGAAGATATATTACCCCGGTTGCAGATCATGGACTACATTGCCTATACAGATCTGCCGTTTGTATATTCACTGGCAACGCTATACCTGTACCCGTCCCTGCGTGAAAGCTTCGGGCTGCCGCTCCTCGAAGCACAGGCGTGCGGCACCCCGGTAATTACGTCCAACATTTCGTGCATGCCTGAAATAGCCGGCGATGCGGCCCTCTTCGTCGATCCCTATAATCCGGTTGCAATGGGAGAAACCATCATGAATGCCTTGCATCATGAAAGTGCGGTGGCAGGGTTGTATGAGAAAGGAATTCAAAATGCCCGCTTGTATTCATGGGGAGCTGCCGCGCAGAAGATGCGGGCCATCTACGAACAACGCGGCTAAAAAAGGAACTGGTACGCGGCGAATCGTCAACCGGTACCAGCTCCATATCTGACTGAAAAAATTTTACCTGCAGGCTGCCATTGGCAGGAAACGGCCGCGTACCTATTTTCTTTTCAGCACGCGGGATTTGATAATGCTTTTACAAAGGTGGCCGAATGCGCTCGTGGCATCCCACAGCTCAGCACCGAGCGAGCGCCGGGGAAAATGCCGTAACACCATTTCTTCCGTCCAGGGCTGCTCGAAGTACTGGCGTATCTCCTGTTCGTCCGGATCGATCACAAAATCAAAACCTCCCTCCCACTCTATGCGCACGGTATGCAGATCGGGATGTGTGTATTCGAGTATTCTGTACCCGATGGAACTTTTAGGCAACTGGGTAAGGAACAACTCTCCGAAATCAAAATGCGGCTGGCTGAAATGCAATTTGGCTTTTTCAACGAGTACCAGCTTGTTGTCTACTTCCAGCAGCACCCATTTGTGCGAGGCTTTCGGAAAAAGGAACTCTCCAATCAGGGAGGGTGTTTCGATATATCCGCGTTTCGCCACCCGGAACTGCTCGCGCAGGAAGGCGGCAGGGTCCGGCACATGCTCCAGTACCTGATTACAGATCACATAATCGAATTCATGATCGCGGAAAGGCAGCCGCTCGCCATCGGCGACCATAAACTGCTGGTTCTTCCGCACCACAATATCGCCGCTCCGGTGATAGTTATTGTCGTCGTATTTATCAACCACAACATTGGACCTGGGGTGAGGGTTATGTCCCCCGCCTACCTCGAGTACTTTGTCGCCCGACTTTACATTGATATCAAAACGCGATCGCGGATTCCTGATTTTCATATTTTGCCCGATCTTAAATTTTTTATTCGTTATTGAGGTTATCTATTTCATCCACCGTTCGTACCAGAGCTGGAATACCAGCAGGTTCCAAAGTTTCTGATGGCTTACTTTGCCGCCCTGTTGATAGCGTTTCAACAGCGCCTGTACGTTCGCCCCGTTGATCAGTCCCGTGCTGTTGAGGTTGTCGGCCGACAGATAGTGGTCCATCTGTGACTTCAGCTCGTCCTTGAACCACTCGGTCAGTGGTGCGATGAACGGCTTTTTGGGCCGTTCCATGATGGACTTCGGCACGTATTTATGAACAATCGTTTTAAGGAGGTACTTGTTGATATTGTCTTTCGTTTTCAGCGCGTCCGGTACGCGGGCCAGGTATTCCACCAGCCGGTGGTCCAGCATGGGCTCGCGGCCTTCAATGCTAACGCTCATGGTAGCGCGATCCATCTTCACCAGGTTATTGTCTACCAGGAAGGTCATATAATCCACTGCCAGCAAGCGGTTGAGCTTACCATTCACTCCGCTGAGATGGCCGTTGAGGTCGAAATTGGTTTTATACCGTTCTACCGGCACCCCCATGTAATAGTCTGCTTCGCTTTCCGTTACGTACTGGCTGATATACTTCATGGCCATTTCGGGTTTACCGGAATGCCAGATCAGTTTCATTTTTTCGAAGCGGGTGGCAAAGTTGTACTTTTTATTGAAGTACGGGATGTGTTCGGGATTTACGAGCCCCATCGCTGCGCTGGCCATCACCTGTACGGCGCGCGGCATGCGGCTGGTGTAGCCGATCGACTGGTTGAATTTATTGTAACCGGCGAAGATTTCGTCTCCTCCATCGCCTCCCAGCGCCACTTTTACTTCGCGGCTTGCCAGCAAACTGACAAGCGTGGTGGGCACGGTGGAATTGTCGGCAAAGGGCTCATCGTATATCTCCGGCAGTTTATGCAGTACAGACAATGCGTCTGCCGGGCCCACGATCCACTCGTGGTGATCTGTTCCCAGGTGCATCGCGATTTTCTTGGCCTCGGCGGATTCGTCGAACTGTTGTTCTTTATAGCCGATGGTAAAGGTCTTGATACGGGATGCTGTGCCCGCCTGCAGTATAGCGGCCACGCTTGTGCTGTCGTACCCGCCGCTGAGAAACACCCCTACCGGCACGTCAGATACCATGCGGTATTTGTAGGCGCTCTGCAGCAGTGCTTCAGTTTTCCGGAGCACTTCTTCTTCGCCGTCTTTCACCACAGGCCGGGAATATGCGTTCAGCACGCTCCAGTAGCATTCGAGCGAGGGATTGCCATGCTTGAGCGAAACACGCAAAAGATGGCCCGGTTTCAGTTTCCAGGTGTCCTTAAAAATGGAGTACGGCGCCGGAATGTAGCTGTATTGAAGGAACAGCGAAAGGCTGTTGACGTCTATCTCTTTGCGGAAGCGCGGATGCTGGTGGAAGCTTTTCAGTTCGGAAGCAAATAGCAGCGTATTGTTCTGCCAGTAATAGTACAACGGCTTTACGCCGGCGCGGTCGCGCACCAAAACCAGTTCTTCACGCGCCTGGTCCAGTATGGCGAAGGCGAACATGCCGATGCACTTATCCACCACTTTCTCCTGCCAGAGGTCGTAGCCTTTCAGCAGCACTTCGGTATCGGAACCGGAAGAAAAGGTGTAGCCGTGTTGCTCCAGCTCATTCCGGATTTCTTTATAGTTGTATACTTCACCGTTGAATATAATGGTGAGGGCTCCAAACTCCATCGGCTGATGCCCCGAGCTGGAAAGGTCCAGGATAGAGAGGCGACGGTGGCCCAAGCCGATGGTGCACGACGGATGCTGTACCGTCTTATACCCGGCATCGTTAGGCCCTCTGTGCTGCAGCACGTCAGTCATGCCCCGGAGTATTTCCTCTCCCGAGCGTCGGCTGAAATCAATAAAACCGGCTATACCACACATTAGACAACTTTTTTAATGTTTTTAATATTCCAGAACAATCCGCTCCAGAATGCTTTCAGATGCGCATGCTCCCGCTTCAGCAGGAACGTGAGCGTATTTTTGGGGATGGTGAACATGGTCAGGTAGCACATAAACACCGCGCGGTGAAGCAGTTTCACGTTCCGGCGCATAAACAGGATGCGGTTGCGCGTGATGTAATATGTTTTGAGCGGGCTGTTTTTGCCCGTGGTCATCGACTCCTTATGATAGATCAGCGATTTGTACTGATAATACACTTTATATCCCTTCCGTTTGATCTGCTCGCACCAGTCGAACTCTTCGTAATACAGAAAAAAAACTTCCGGCATCAGGCCTACCTCTTTCAATACCCGGGCGGGAATCATCATTCCGCCGCCATGCGCGTAGTTGGTTTCGGCGATACGGTCGTACTGGCCGTTATCCGGTTCTTTGCACCCTACCATGCCGTTACGCCCTGTAAAGATATCTACTGCCTGGTACCCCGCATATTCGATGGTGCCTTTGTGGAAATAGTAGTGAAACTTCGGGCTGGCGATGCCGGCGTCGGGGTATTGTGCAAACAGTTCCAGCAGGCCTTCGATGAGGCCGTCGGTAAATTCAGTATCATTATTGACAAGAAACAGATACTCCCCTTTTGCGGCCCGGAGGCCCAGGTTGTTGCCGCCTGAAAAGCCCAGGTTCTTTTCGCTCCTGATGACTTTCACGGCGGGATCCACGGCTTGCAGCGCACTTGTGGGGTCTTCCGCCGAGGCATTGTCAACCACGATCACTTCCACGTTCCTGTACGTATTGCGCATGATAGACCGCAGCAGATCGCACGTCACCGCGGCGTTGTTATAGTTGACGGTGATGATGGAAACAAGCGGGCTGTATGCATCAGTTTGCGTTGCCATCTAACAGGGGATTATCGATACCGGTTTTGGTATGTTTGGTGTGAATGAATGTTTTGTTTGCGCCTTTCAATTTGAACATCAGCGTCACCATAATGCCCAATACCCTGGGCAGCGCCATCACTGCCGTGAAGAAGTAAGTTGTATAGAACTTTTTGGGCAGCGGCAGTAACAGGCTGACGATGAACAATGCCATAGTAACAAGCCAGGCAGCGGATGGTATGCCAAGATACGCCGAAAAAAGCAGGTACACCAGGGTAAAAAAACCAACGGCCACCAGCAACAGCATACGCGGCATCAGCATGTTCTGCACTACGGCGAGGTTGAAGTAGTCGATCTGGCCCCGGAACAGCGCTTTCATGCCCGGGCCGAAGAATTTCCGGAGGTACACGATCTGCGCGGAAATCCAGCGGCGGCGCTGATTGCGGAAGGCGTTCGGGTTCTCCACCTTTTCGTCGAATACAAGCGCGCTTTCGAGATAGTGGATCTTTTTCCCGTGGGCCACCACCAGCAGCTGCAGCACTTTATCAAATCCGCCGATAGCCTGTATCTCTTTCAGTACCGATTTTACGAATGCAAAGGGGAACACCATACCGGAACCGATTACGGGAGCGGAAAGGCCCACGGCGTTGGCTCCTTTACGATGAATGTGATTGGCTACGATTTCGTTGGCCGCATCCAGTATGGCGAACGGCGTATCCATGTTCTTGGCCACGCGTTGCCCCTGGATCACTTCCTTTCCTTCGAGCCAGGCCTGGTTTATCTTGAGGAGAAAATCTCTTTCGAGTACGTTGTCCGCGTCGCAGATCAGCGCCAGGTCATAGCCATCTGGCAGCTGCTCGAACGCTGTGTTGAGCGATTTGGCTTTCGTGCTGACATCAAATGAAACCGGTATGACACGCACACCGGGAACGCGGAGTGCCTCTAATGTTTCCGGCTGCAGCGAGTCTGCAATCACCACGGTATCGTAATACGCTTTCGGGTAATTGAGGCGGCTATAGCTTTCAGCTGCGGAGAGAATGACTTCGTCTTCCTTGTACGCAGGCACCAGAATGGCTATGCGCCGATAAGACGTGGGTTCCTTCACAATGCTTTTTTTCCTGCGGGCCAGTTTTCCTGCCACGGAGAAAAAAAAGTTAAAAAAGACGCATCCGGCTAAGTAGGTAAAAATTATTATCTCAATAATCAGTAACATTATACATTATCTTTTTGAATAAGGGCAAACGGCGTGTTCACCATCAGCCACATATCGTACGCGAAGGTGTTTTTGTTCGCGTAGCTGATATCGAGCTGAATCCGTTCTTCTACGGACATCTCTGCCTTGCCGCGTTTGCTGATCTGCCAAAGGCCGGTGATGCCTGCCGGCGCCAGGAAGCGCTCCACCCATTCATCTGTGGTGAGGGTGGTGGCTTCATATAAAGGCAACGGGCGGTTACCCACCAGCGACATATCTCCTTTCAGCACGTTAAAGAGCTGCGGCAGCTCGTCGAGGCTGCTGTTACGGAGAAAATTACCCAGTTTGGTGATCCGGGGGTCGTTAGACACCTTGTAAAAAACCGGGCCCTTTCCGTCGGTGGCGTACTGGTTGAGGTGCTGCAGCTGCTGGAGCTTCTTGTCCGCATCCGGCACCATGGTCCTGAATTTATAGAATTTGAACACTTTATAATTCCTGCCGGCTCTTTTGGCGGCGTAAAAGATAGGGCCTTTGGACTCCATGCGGATGGCCGCGGCAATCACCAGCATCACCGGCGCCGCACAAATGAGGCCCACGCTGGCGGCGGTGATATCAAGGGAACGTTTCAGGAAGTTACTGATGCCTTTCCCTTTGTAAGGCGCCCTGGGCATCGCCACTTTATCACCTTGCAGGCTCTGCATGCGTTTGATCTTGTAGATGAATTCCACCTTCGCTTTCAACTGCTCTTCGGTGCACACGGGTGTTACCACTTCATCGATAAAACCGCATTGTTTGGTGAACGATTTTACCTCATCGGTAATTTTTTCCGCCAGGAGAAAGAAGGGAATGGTCCGCAGTGCCTGGTAGTTTTTAAAATAAGCGGCCCAGGTCTCGCTGTCCCGGCGGCTTACCGTATTGTAATCCAGGAAAATGGCGGCAGGCGCCTTGCGTTCCATAGACAGCAGGTCTGAAATCAGTGCCTGTCCGTCTTTAGCCGTACGCCCCTCCAGCACGCGGTGAAAGAAGACCGCGAAGGCTACCTCGGGAAAAGATTTACCGATGAACAGCGCAATCCTTTCTGCACGGGGAGCCAGGTGCAACTGAGTAGTTGGGGACAATGATGTAATAGGTGCAGTCGTTTCCATATGTTATAGATTAGTAGAGAACCTTTGGGGTCAGAGCCACGCACGCCGTTCCAGAGGCGCCGCAGCGTATTCTTTTTTCCTGTTGAAAACCGTTTCTACTTTATTCAGCAGCTGTACGGGATCAAAAGGTTTTTCCATTACTTCCACCACATTGCTGTAGCGGGCCATAATAGCCGTAGTGTCCGAGTTAATGCTGCCACTCAGCACCACTACAGGAATATCTTTGTACAGTTCACTGTCGGACAAATAGTCGAGCAGTTCCCATCCATTCACATTGGGCATCGCCAGATCCGTAATGATCGCATCCGGGGTGTTCCCCTTCATCAGCCACATAATTGCACCTAAACCGTCCTGCGCGGAAACAGTGCTGTATTTTCTACCTAACATTGCTTCCAGTAAGAATCTTATTGGAGCGCTATCGTCAATGAGTAATATCTTCTTTTTCATTACCTTATCTTTTTCCTGGTTTTGTTAAATCCATACTGCACAACAAATCGTTATGCCGCAGGGTGTTCAAGGCTTTAAATGGATAAGGTTGAAATACTAGAAAAAACTATTCAAGTTCTTCAGGAGGAGATGGTAATTGAGGTTGGGTTAAAATTCGTGAGCTAAGATACAATTTAATTTAATATGCAGGATCATCACCTGATTTTTTAAACTCTGCGATGATCTCGCGTTGTTCTCTTAACTGGAATCAAAAATAGGCACATATTTTTACCGGAAGATATTTTTTTGGTGAAATGTAACTTTCTGCCTGTGAACGCCAAAAAATTTCATGTAAGTGGTAGGCGCCGGGAATATTCCTGTATAAATTTCGGAAGAATAACTAATTTTACGCCCGTTCAAAAACCCCGCATTCATTTTATAAAGCATTATCCGTCATAGCTATGCACTTCTGGTCCCTGCTATTATTCATCAGCCTGTTTATTGTCTGCTACACCTACGTGGGATACGGCATACTGTTATATATACTGGTAAAGCTGAAGGAACTGCTGTTTGGCAAACGCACGGCCGCCGCCGGCGAGCCGCCGGTTACTTTGCTGGTGGCCGCTTATAATGAAGCGGATTTTATTGCCGCCAAAATAGCCAATACGCTGGCGCTGGATTACCCGGCGGAAAAGCTCGAGATAATATTTATAACGGATGGCAGCACCGATGCCACGCCCGCGATAGTGGCGCAGTATCCGCGCATCCGCCTGCTGCACGATGCGCAGCGTAACGGGAAGTCGGCCGCCATTCACAGGGCCATGGCATACGTGAGCCACCCCATTACCGTTTTCTGCGACGCCAATACCCTGCTGAACGCAGGCGCCATCCGGAAACTGGCGGCCCACTTCAGCGACAACCGGGTGGGCGCCGTAGCCGGCGAAAAGAAAGTACTCTCCACTGCCGGTAGCGGCGCCGAGGGAGCCGGCGAGGGCCTGTACTGGAAGTACGAATCCAGGCTGAAACAGTGGGATGCCAGCCTCTATAGCGTAATGGGTGCGGCGGGCGAACTGTTTGCCGTGCGCACGGAGCTTTACGAGCCCATTCCCTCCCATTGCATCCTTGACGACTTTATTATCTCCTTCCGCATCAATATGCGGGGCTTCACGGTGATGTATGAACCGGAAGCCTTTGCCACGGAAACCGCTTCCGCTTCGCTGGCGGACGAATACAAACGGAAAATACGTATCAGCGCAGGCGGCTTCCAGTCTATCCTGATGCTGCTCCCTTTGCTTAACCCGTTCCGCTACCCGAAAATTACCTTCCAATATATTTCCCACCGCGTACTGCGGTGGACGTTGGCGCCTCTTTGCCTCCTGCTGGCGCTGCTCTCCAACATCGTGCTGGTGGCCGGGGGCGCGGGCGCATTCTTTACCGGTCTGCTGGCCGCCCAGCTGCTTTTCTACGGGGCGGCATTTTGCGGATACCTGCTGGCGCGGAGAAACGTCAAGGTAAAATACCTGTATGTACCGTTCTACTTCGTATTCATGAACTGGGCCGTATTCCATGGCTTTTTCCGCTTCCTTGGCAAAAGGCAATCCGGCGCCTGGGAACGTTCGCAAAGAAGCCTCCCGGCCGCGGGCGTGTAAAATGTTAATGCTTATCAAAACGGTCTATGCGCACACCCGGCTAAAAGCCACCATTTACCCCCCAAAACCGCTCATTCACCAAATATTTGTAAATAATCCGGCCTAATGCTATAAATTAGCAGCCTGAAATAGTCGATTTTTTTAACCCCATATCCTCCGAAAAGACCACAAAAGTCAATGTGGGCTAACCTCCCTAACTGATTTTAATAGTTTTTACCATCTCCTCGTGATCAATCTCAGGCAGCATGTGACTGGTGCGCTGTAGGTTTACTATAGCTGTGTTCTCTTTATTACGCACATTTTCAACCGATTGACACATACACTCAAATACACATCTCTATGAAGAGAATTTTACACTTACTGTTCATACAGGTCATCCTGTTATTCTCCGTACAGGCAGTGGCGCAGCTGAATCCCGCTGATCCCGTTGTTACGTACAACTCCAACAATCCCCCTCCCACTCCAGACTTCAACAAAATCACCAAATGGGTTCGGACCGTGCGGATGGGTTGGAATACCGACCTCTACAAAGCTTACATTTTCCGTAACATGGCTTTCCGCCTGAAGTTCCCCAAAACATACCAACACGGCGTCAGCGACGGGAAAAAATATCCTGTGCTGGTGTTTTTTCACGGTGTGGGTGAAGCCGGCACCATTTACGATAACGAGTTCCACCTGCTGCATGGCGGAGAACAAATGAAAAATGCAGTGGAAAACGGCACCTATGACGGCTTCCTCGTGTACGCCCAAAGCCAGGACGGCACCTGGGGCAACCCGTTATTCGACAATATTAAAGTCCTGCTTGATTCCATGGCAGTAAGTGTGAAGGCAGACCTGAACAGGGTATGTGTCAACGGTCTTTCACACGGCGGCCTCGGCACCTGGGACTGGACTTTCCGCTATCCCTGGATGACTGCCGGTTCATTGCCCATGTGCGCCGCATCCACGGTTTACACCGGGCAGTCCTATGTAGATAAAGTGAAATTCATGCCTGTCTGGATGTTCCAGGGCGGGCTCGATAATAATCCCGCGCCTTACACGGCCGGCCTGGTACGTGATGCCATCCGCAACGCCGGTGGCACGCTGACGTATTCCTTTTATCCCAACGAAGCACATGCCGTTTGGTTCAGCGCCTGGAATGAACCGGACTTTTTTGGCTATTTAAAACGCGCTCACCGGCTGCTGCCGATGGCGCTCTTTCAGAAAACATCGCTCTGCGCCGGAGAATCCACCACCATCGGTATATCTCCGGGATTCCTCGCATACCAGTGGCGTAAAGACGGTGTAGACATTGCCGGCACCGGCAACTCCATCGTTGTGAACAGCACCGGTTCCTACAGCGTACGCGCGCAAACGGCCGAGGGTTGGACGGAATGGTCTCCCACGCCGCTGGTGATCACGGCCGGCGCTGCCACCACCGCTCCCATCATTTCAGCCACCGTATTGTCCACCAACGTTTTCCCCGCACCCAATGGCGCTACCAATGTGGCCCTGCAGGTACCCGCGGGCATGGAAGCATACGAGTGGATTAAAACCGGCACTACTACCGTATTAAGCACAACCAACACCTTCACCGCGTCTGCCGTGGGTGGGTACGTTGCGCGCTCGAAGGCCGCCAACCTGTGCATCAGCGCATATTCCGATACATTCAGGATTGTAAACGCGAACGGCGCGAACGGGCCTGATCCCATCAGCGGCCTGATCGTGTCTGCCTTTACCAAAACATCGCTCACCCTGAACTGGGCGCAAAACGCCGCCGCTCCGTTCAATGAAAAATATTTCGAAATCTATCGTTCCGCCACAGCCGGCGGCCCGTATACGCTCGTCGCGAAAAATGCGGCCGATGTGCTGACGTATACAGATAACAATCTGACGCCCGGCACCAATTACTTCTACATCGTACGCCCCGTAAACGATAACGCGGCAGCAGCAGTTTCCGTGGAAGTAAAAGGCACTACCACCGGCGACGCCACTCCGCCTACCATCCCCACCAATCTCACCGTGCTGAGTACCGGCAACACTTTTGTGTACCTGCAGTGGAACGCGGCTACCGACGATGCCGGCATAACCGGGTACGAAATTTATGCAAATGGCGTGCTCCAGACCACCGTTAGCGGTACCACTACCAAAACTCAGCTGACAGGCCTCAGCGAAAGCACCTTCTACAATATCTACGTAAAAGCGAAAGACGCCTCCGGCAAGCTGTCGGGCGCCAGCAACCAGGTGACGACCAAAACGCTGAAGGCGAACCTGACCTATAAGTACTATCAGGGCACCTGGAGCCAATTGCCGAATTTTGCCAACCTCACGCCGAATAAGACCGGCAAAACAGTCATTCCGGATCTGACACCTGTTCCGAGCAACCGGACCACCAATTACGGCTTCCTCTGGACCGGTTACATCCACATTCCTGTAGACGGCAATTACACCTTTGCAACCGGCTCGGACGACGGCAGCAAGCTGTATTTTAATAAAGCATACAGCCACACCACCACCGCTACTGTCAATAACGACGGGCTGCACGGTGAATCAATCGTATCAGGAACTGTCAACAACCTCACCGCGGGCGTATACCCGATTGCCATTACGTTCTTCCAGCAAGGCGGCGGCTCTGCCATGAAAGTATACTGGACGAACACAACGCTCGGGGTAACCCAGCAACTGATACCCGGCGGCTATTTCATGGATACTGTTTCCACCAGCGGCACCTCCCTGCCGGCAGCACCTTCCGGCCTCACGGCCGCTGCCAACGGCTGGAGCAAGATCAACCTCGCCTGGACCGACAACAGCAACAACGAAACAGGCTTCGAAGTATACAGAAGCGCCACCAGCGGAGGCACCTACCAGATCGTAGGCACCGTTGCGGCTAACATCAAAGCGTATACTGATACCGCCCTCAACCAGACCACCATCTACTACTACCGCGTACGGGCTATCGGAACATACGGGGAATCTGCCATGAGCAATACAGCCAACGCCACCACGGGCGCCAAACCGGTTCCGCCGGCGGCACCCACCGGCTTCCTGGCCACGGCGCTTTCCACCACCGTTGTGAAATTACAATGGACCGATGCCTCCAATAACGAAAGCGGCTTCGAAGTATACCGTTCACTCAACGACGAAAACAATTATTCGCTGCTGAAAACAACGGCCGCCAATACGGTAACCGTGAATGATTCCACCCTGGCCGCCAATACCATTGCCTGGTACAGGGTGCGTTCCATCGGTGAAGGCGGTCCTTCTGCGTATGCCACCGCGGACTCGGCCAAAACACTGAGCAATCCGCCGGTACTCTCCAACATTCCGAGCCAGAGTATCCGCCACAGCATCACCACCAGTATTGCCGTACAAGCCACCGATCCGGACGGCGATCCCATCACCTACACCCTGCTGAATGCACCCGCATTCATTACCGCCGTGGCCGACCCGGGTAACGTACACCTGTCCGCTACCCCGCAGGCCGCCAATATGGGTGTGTACAACAACATCGGCGTAATTGCGAAAGACAGCCACAATGCCGCGGATACCGCTTACTTCAACCTGACGGTAAACGATAACTACGCACCTGTCATCGCTGCCATCGGCGCCGTCTCTGCCAATGAGGGCAAAGACACTACCCTGGTAGTGACCGCCACAGACGCGAACGCTGCGGATCATTTCACCTGGACCGTATTGCAGAAACCGGCATTTGTAACTGTTACAGGTTCCGGAGATACCTTGCGGCTGCTGGTGAGTGCAGGCTATGCAGACGCCGGCACTTACACGGTGGAAGTGAAAGTAACCGACAGCAATGGCGCCATCGATACCAAATCGTTCACGCTGACGGTGAACGATAAACCGACGCCCAACTACAAAATATTTATCAATATCAAAGGCAGCAACACCGCACCCGCACCGTGGAATAACGTGGTTGGCCTGACAACCGGCAACCTTGTGAACGACCGGGGCGAAACCACCACCGCGGGCCTCACCTTCGACACGTACTGGTGGGCAGTTCACAACCAGGGCGCTGTAACCGGCAACAACTCCGGCGTATATCCGGATGCCGTACTGGCTGAGTACCTCTACTTCGGTTCACTGCCCGGCGTATTCAGTTCGCCCAGCTCCATCAACGGTAAAATCACCGGCCTGGAAACGAACCGCGCTTATACCGTCAAGTTCATGGCAGGCAGCCAGTGGGGCGCTCCGCAGCCTGACAATGGCACCACCAACTTCACCATCGGTGGTATCACCAAACCGCTGTACACCCACAACAACACCAGCAACCAGGCCATATTCGCCAACCTGACGCCGAACGCCGCCGGTGAAATCGCCTTCAACCTCGCCGTTCCGGCAGGTGGACAGGTCGGCTTCCTCAGCGCCATCGAAATCAACGCAGGCGGAGCAGGCGAACCGCCCGTGAACCAGCCGCCGGTGATGACCGCCATCGCTGACAAGAGCGTGCAGGAAGGCGCTGTTTCCAATGTTACCGTGGCCGCTGTGGATCCCGAAGGCGACAACATCACCTACAGCGTGGTGGATGCGCCGGCCTTTGTGACCATTACCGGTACGCAACTCCGCTTCGCTCCCCTGGCAGGCAATGCCGGCAGCTATAACAACATCGGCGTGATTGCGAAAGACATACATAACAACGCCGATACCATCCGCTTCAACCTGACCGTAACTCCGGCAGGCGCCGCTACGGGGTATAAGATCTTCATCAATGTCAAAGGCAGCAATACCGCGCCGGCGCCGTGGAACAATGTGACCGGCCTGACCACCAACGGCCTCGTCAACGATAACGGCGAAACCACCACCGCGGGCCTCACCTTCGACACGTACTGGTGGGCAGTTCACAACCAGGGCGCTGTAACCGGCAACAACTCCGGCGTATATCCGGATGCCGTACTGGCTGAGTACCTCTACTTCGGTTCACTGCCCGGCGTATTCAGTTCGCCCAGCTCCATCAACGGTAAAATCACCGGCCTGGAAACGAACCGCGCTTATACCGTCAAGTTCATGGCAGGCAGCCAGTGGGGCGCTCCGCAGCCTGACAATGGCACCACCAACTTCACCATCGGTGGTATCACCAAACCGCTGTACACCCACAACAACACCAGCAACCAGGCCATATTCGCCAACCTGACGCCGAACGCCGCCGGTGAAATCGCCTTCAACCTCGCCGTTCCGGCAGGTGGACAGGTCGGCTTCCTCAGCGCTATCGAAATCAACGCCGGAGCCGAAGGCGGCGTACCGCCGGTGAACCATGCGCCGGAGCTCGCAGCCGTTGCCAACCAAAGCGTTGCCGTAGGCAGCACAACGAACGTCAACCTGACGGCTACGGACGCGGACGGCGACGTGCTGAGTTATACCCTGGTGAATGCGCCGGCGTTCGTGACCATTGTAGGTACACAACTCCGTTTTGCGCCCCCGGTAGGCAGCACGGGCACCTACAACAACATCGGCGCAATCGTGACCGATCCGCAGAACGCGGCCGACACCGTTCGCTTCAATCTCGAGGTGACGCCTCCAGGCGCTAACCCGGGCTACAAATTCCTGATCAACATCAAGTCAGTGACCACCGCACCGGCGCCATGGAATAATGCCATCAGCCAAACCACCAGCAACCTGGTGAACGACAGAGGGGAAACGACTACCGCACGGCTCGTGTTCGACACCTGGTGGTGGGCAACCTATACCGAAGGTGCAGTAACCGGCAACAACTCCGGCGTATACCCGGATGCGGTAATGGGCGAGTTCCTGTATTTCGGCAACCTGCCGGGCGTATTCAACGGGCCGAGCACCATCAACGCGAAGCTGGCCGGCCTCGACCCCACCCGCACCTACTCGCTGAAGTTCTTCTCCAGCAGCAAATGGGGCGCACCGCAACCCGATAACGGGTCTACGGAATACACCGTTGGCACCGTAACCAAGACGCTGTATGTGCACAATAACACCGCCAATGTAGTGGGCTTCGAAAATCTGACCCCGAATGCAGCCGGAGAGATCGCCTTCACCCTGTCGGTACCGTCCGGCGGACAAGTGGGCTTCCTCAATGCAATTGAGGTGGATGTGGCTGCTCAGGGTGGCGACGGCGGCAACCAGCTGGCATTTGCCCGCGACGCCGACAGGAACGGCACTACCGTGGCCAAGGCGGAAGAACTGGCGCTGACGGCTTACCCGAACCCGGTTCAGGATGAACTGTCGGTAGACCTTGAACTCCGGAAACAGGCGCATGTGCAGTTCGAGTTCTTCGACATCACCGGCCGCGTCAGCCACCGCGAAATGCGGAGCAACGTGCCCGCGGGTAAATCCACCTTCAGGCTGCACACCGCCTCCTACCTCCATGTCAAAGGCGTTTACCTGCTGAAAGTATCCGCTTCAACGGGTGAATCCAAAGTGATAAAACTGCTTAAAAGGTAAAGAATCAACACTTTAAGTAAAAAAGTAAAAGGCCCGGGGAAGCCCGGGCCTTTTACTTTTTTACTTTATCCCCCCAAACGGGACGTTCCCTAACTATTTCTGACATTTCGCGCAATAAATTTCAAACAAAGGGTTTTCTGATTTAATTTCGTTGCCAGAACCGGATATACCAGGACGCAGCTATGCCTGCTACTTAGCGGCATACGCATAACCCAGGATTTGTTATCAACTCCCCTCTTGGTATTTCCCATTTGAAATCGGACATTTGTTTTAATTTGCACCTGACGATAACCTTATCCTCCCAAAAGCCTTCACTTACAATCGGTGAACTAATTACTACCATTCCTTTGAATTTCTAAAAAAACGCCTTGCATAGAAACGGCTGTTTGTCGACACCATTTATGCCTGGTCTGTTTTTAAACATATTAAAATAGAAAATAAAATTTATGGATATTACATATTTCTTAAAGGCACTATTAAAGAAAAAATGGTGGCTTGTGCTGAGTGCAGTGGCAGCCGTTTGCATAGCCTTCGTATTGACTATGCTTAAGCCCCGGCTATATGTATCCGTGTCCCAGATTTCTACCGGATTCACCACCAGCGATCAGGTGAAGCTCCGTGAAGAGAACGTGAACCTGCTGGAGGCCGACGTGAAATTCGATAACGTGGTGCAGACGATCAATTCCCCGCTGGTCATCAACTTCCTTTCCTGCAACCTGCTGCTGCACGATCTGACCAGCAACAAACCCTTTATCCATCTTAAAAATACGGACCGGGAATCCAAAGCATTCCGTGAATTCAACCGTGAGGCAGCCCTCAGAATATGTAAGGAAAAACTGGACTCCCTGACCATCCTCTCCTCCTATCAGCCGGAAGAAAGGAAAATCATGGAATTCCTCAAACTCTATAAATACGACGTGGAGTCCATCCGCAAAATGCTGTATGTTGGCCGCCTGCAGAAAACGGATTATATCGACATTATCTACCGTTCAGAAAATCCGGAGCTTTCGGCCTATGTGGTGAACACGCTGTTCAAGGAATTCCTCCGGTATTACAGGAGCAGCCGCTCAGAAAGATCGATCGAAAATGTGGAAACGTTCGAGGCGCTCGTTAACCAGAAAAAAATGGAGCTGGATACGAAACTGGAAGCGCTGCGGCTGTACAAATCCTCACAGGGCGTGCTGAACGTAGACGTGGCCAGCGGCAACGAATGGGATCTGATCAAACAATTTGAAAAGTCCCTCTTCGACGAAAAGGCCAACAATAATACCCTCCAATCCTCCCTCTCCAACGTAAATACGCAACTGACGGAACTGAACAGCGGCAAAACCGTTTATAGCTCCAACAATAACGTGGTGACCCTCCGCAACCAGATCAATGACCTCAACGATCAGTATCTTCGCGGCGGTTCGAGCGACCAGGCGCTGGCAGACAAGATCAAAACCATGCGCGGGCAGCTGCAGAAAGCGCTGGCCGAAGGCACCGGTACTACCAGCAAAAGCACTTCCAGGGAAGAGCTGATTGCCCGCAAGCAAAACATACAGGCGGAACTGAACGCTTCCAACCTCAATATTTCCAACCTCGAAAGCAAAATATCCCGCCTTCGCTCTTCCGTGGGTTCATTTGCCAACAAAGAAGCCACGGTATCGTCCCTGACGCAGGAAGTGACGCTTGCACAGGAAGAATATACCAAACTGAAAGAAAGGCTCAACTCCGCGCTGGACAACCGCACGGTACCCCAGGACGGTTTCCGCCAAACCCTGAAAGGCCAGCCTGCTTTCAAACCGGAGCCTTCCCACCGGCTGCTCATCATGGGCCTCTCCGGCGTGTCTGCTTTCATGCTGGTAGCCATGTGTATTCTGCTGGTGGAGTTTCTGGACTCTTCGATCAAATCGCCCTCTATTTTTGGCCGCTCGGTAGACCTGAAACTGATCAGCACCGTCAATCACGCCAATCTCCGCAAACACCCCGTGCTGGAAGTATTACAGGGCAACCGGAAAGACGAAACCATCATGAAGCGGGAAAATACGTTCCGCGAAATGCTCCGAAAACTGCGCTACGCACTCGAAAGCAGCGGCAAGCAGGTGTTTCTATTTACCAGCACCGAGCCCCAGCAGGGTAAAACCACGCTTACACAGGCCGTAGCCTACAGCCTCAGCCTCAGTAACCGTAAAGTGCTGGTCATCGATACCAACTTCTGCAACAACGACATCACCCTGCAGATGGAAGCACGCCCCATGCTCGAAACATTCAATGTTCCACCGAACGAATTCAGCATAGAGAAAGTAAAGGAAATTGTGACCACGTATTCTGTCGATAATATCGAGGTGATCGGATGCAAAGGCGGCGACTATACCCCGTCAGAGATCCTTCCCAAAAATCACCTGCTCAATTACCTGCCGCAACTGAAGCTGCACTACGACTTCATTCTCATGGAGGGTGCGCCGCTGAACGACTACACAGACAGTAAGGAACTTGCGGCATATGCAGACGGCGTCATCGCCATCTTCTCGTCCAAAGCAACTGTTAAGCAAATAGATAAAGATTCCATCGACTTCCTTCACCAGCTTGGCGACAAATTTGTCGGCGCCGTGCTGAACAACGTGAATGAAGACTTTCTGGAGTTGTAAACTGAAGAGAACTGATGTATGTAAACCCCCATATAACTGCCACCGGTAAGGGGCGGTACGACTGGATTGATTGTGCCAAAGGCATTGCGATCATCCTGGTTGTATACCGCCACATTGCCCACGGCCTGCTGATGTCGACCGTAGAATTGCCTCCATGGGTAAAAGACTGTAACGATATGTTGTATAGCTTCCGCATTCCGCTGTTCGTAACGCTTTCAGGTGTTTTTTTCAGTAAAAGCCTGCAGCGGTATGGTGCGGGACAGTTTGTGATCAACAAGATGAATACCCTGCTCTACCCTTATCTCTTATGGGCCTTCATTCAGATTACCCTTCAGATATCGTTCGCGGAGTATACTAATTCACAGCGCACCGCCGCCGACTATTTCAACATTATTCTGCAGCCCCGGGCGCTCGATCAGCTATGGTACCTGTTCCTGCTGTTCAATGTATCCGTGCTGTACCTCTTTATTTCGATGATGCTGAAAGGACAAACGAAATGGCAACTGCTGATCGGGTTGATATTGCTGGGGGTGGCGCCACTGGTGAAAGACTTCAGCACTTTCTATGATATTGCCCTGCACTATATTTTCTTTGCCATCGGCCAGGTGAGCTCTGCCTGGTTACTAAATGCAGATGTGCAGGAAAAGCTCTCGCAGGGCCGGCTGTTACTGTTGCTGTTGCCCGTGTTCGCAGCGCTGCAGTATTATTTCCTGCTGCACCAGGACATGAACCTCTACCTGTTTTTGATAGTGGCGGTTTTCGGAAGCCTGTATGTTATCGTCCTTTCCCTGTTCCTGGTGAAGCACGGGTACCTGAAGTTTCTGCAGACCATTGGTAAATATTCCCTTTACATCTACCTGCTGCACGTTTCCATTTCTTCCTTGCTGAGGCACATCCTTTACCGGACGGGCGCTTTTGGAAGTGAAACAACCAACACCTTTTTGCTGGTAGTGCTGATAGGGTTGTCTATTTATTTGTCCGTGGTGATGTACCGGTTGCTGATACGCCTGAAGTTCGGCTTTCTCTTCAAGGGAAGCCTTCCGGACCGGCGCCAGGCAAATTCCATAAGTAATAAAGCCGATTGATGATGAAAAAAGAGAAGAAAGTTGTCAGCCAATCATTTCACCAGTTCCTCATTCTCCTGTTCATAGGGGTTGTGATGATATTCCTGGCCGTAAAAATCATGTTCCTGTAATATTCCGGGTATGCAGCTTATCAAGAAAAACATATTACCCTTACTGATCTTTGCACTCCTGGCGGTGCTGATACCGGCCATGACCTGGTTTGGCTCTTTGGAGCTGAAGTACAGTTTTATGGTGCTGGGGGGTATTCTGGGCGCTGCAACCTGTGTGGTATGCCTGACGAACTACCGCCTCGGCTATTACATCGTGATCACCGTCTGCTTCACCATACGGTTGGTGGAGCGGATGGCGGGCGCTGAATTTCCGGTAGGCGTTATCCAGGACGTGCTGCTGGGATGCACGTTGATGGGCAGCATTTTCAGCAGGCGCCGCGACGAAACGATAAAAGTACCCCTGCTGCGCGACCCGCTGATCATCGTATTCTGCATTTACGGGGCCTACCTGCTGTTGCAGTTCCTCAACCCGAACGCCATTACCACCGGCGGCACCCAGCTCTTCACCAGGGTTTACCTGCGCAATATGATTTTGCTGGTGCTCTCCATCAAGATGATCAATTCGATGGAAGACCTGCGCAATTTCTTCAAATTCTGGATCACCCTGTGCACACTGGCCGCCTTTTACGCATGCATCCAGGATTGGGTGGGGCTGCTGCCGTTTGAAAGAAAGTATATCGCCCTCTACCCCGACAAGTTCAAGACCGTAGTGCTTTTGACCGGCACACGCGCATTCTCCTTCCTGTCGGACCCTGCCGTGCTCGGCATCATCATGGCCTGCTGTACGGCTATCATAGCGCCGTTGCTCACCGCTTCCGGCAAAACCATTTCCGCCGGCAGGAAACTGATGCTTTTTGCAGCGCTGATCCTGCAAATCCTGGCCCTCGGTTATTCCGGAACGCGAACGGGATACGTCATGGTGCCGATGGGGCTGTTGATCTTCTTCCTGGCCAACCTGCACAACCGCAATACGATTATCGGCGCCATGATATTCGGGCTTGCTTTCCTCGCCATCCTGTTTGGCCCGTTTCATAGCAATCCCACGATTGTAAGGGTACGTACCGCCTTTACCGGCTCAAAATCAGACGAGTCGCTGAATGTGCGTGACGTAAACCGCCACCGGATACAACCTTACATCTACAAGCATCCCATTGGCGGCGGCCTGATGACGGCGGGTGTGGAAGGCGAAAAATACAACCCCGGCCATCCGCTCGCGGGCTTTCCGCCAGACAGCGGCTACCTGCGCACAGCGCTGGAACAGGGCTGGATCGGCCTCATCCTCGTATGCTTGTATTTATACATGATACTCAGCTACGCCGTCAAAAATTATTTCAGGGCCAGGGAGCAGATCGATAAACTGCTGCTCATTGGTGTGGCGGGCGCCCTGTTTGCCGGCGTGGTGGGTCAATACGCACAGGAAACCACCGGTCTGTTCGAATCCGCCATCATGGTATATGCCTTTGCCGGCATTTCAATAAAAGTCAAATATTTATTATCAACAAATACGAAAGCAACATGAAAAAAGTATGTTTCGTCCTGCTGCTCAGCGTTTGCGTTGGCAGCCTCGCACACGCACAGCAAAAAAAGGATACCAGCATTTTGCTGGCACTTCCCGCCGATGCACCGAATGTCGCCAAACTGAAAGTCCGCCTCGTGGAACTGGCCCTTGCCAACCCCGCCCTGCAGGAACTCGATCTCCGCCAGGAGCTTACAAAATACGAGGCCAACAGGGCCAAAGCCGGTCTGTTAGACATGGTGACCGCGGCGGGCAACCTGAACGAATTCACCATCAACAAAAACGGCACTAACACCGGTAACAACAACCTGCTGTACCCCCGTTACAACTTCGGTATACTGGTACCGCTGGGCCGGTTCGTTTCCGTGCCTGCGGAGGTGAAAATCGCCAAAACAAACAAGAAGATCTTCGCGAAGCAGAAGGAACGGGAAGCGCTGGAAATCAAAGCCGCCGTACTGCGTGCCTATGAAGAATATTCCGCCAATAAACAGATGCTGGAACTGCACCTGCCCCTGCTGGAAGATGCGTACACCAACTACAAAACAACGGAAGCCAAATTCTCGAAAGGTGAAACGGACGCCACTGTAGAAGCGCTGAATGCTTCGTACCGTATCTACAACACCGAAATGGTACGCAAGATCACGCTGGAACGCGATCTGCGCGAGTCCAAACTGACGCTGGAAGGCATCATTGGCACCACCATGGAAGAAGTACTGATGAAATTATAAGCCGGAAAAGAATGAAGCATATTACAACTGCCCTCCTGCTGCTGGCAGCACATGGAACAATGGCGCAATCCAAAGTCAAGGCGGCCAAACCGGCTGCTCCGGTTACGCTCGCCCCTTTCCAGCAGATAGAAGTCAAAACGACGCCCTGGCACAAACGGCCGGCACTGATTTACATACCGGAAGCGGCGAAAGGCGAAAGGCTGCCGCTCATTCTTTGCATGCACGGCAAAAGTATTGCTGGCGACGATGTGGGGAAAGTATTCCGCCAGGGCGTGACCCGTCAGGTGCATGAAGGCAAAAAAATCGAAGCGGTGAACCCGAAAGACGGCAAGCGCTACAAGTTCGTCATTCTGGCGCCGCTCTCCGACAGCTGGGGTTTATCGCCCGACCAGGTCAACGCCGTGCTCGATGACGTGCTGAAACGTTACCCGATCGACTCTAACCGGATATATATCACCGGTTACAGCGCAGGCGGATGGGCCGTGGCCATGGCCGTAACGGACGCTAAACTGTCCAAACGCCTGGCGGCCGCTGTGAATATGTCGCCCGCGGCGATTGAAGAGCCCAACATGAGCAGTTTCCGCAACACCGCCCGGGCCAATTTACCCACCTGGTATTTCGCCGGCGCGCAGGAACAATTCTTTTACGACCGTACCAAAATGTATATCGACAGCACCAACAAATACAAACGCGGCCTTACAAGACTGAGCATTGGCGATCACGCACATTGCTGCTGGGAAAAGTACTTCAACCCGGCGTTCCGCGAGAATGGAACCAGTATCTACGAATGGATGCTTCAATTTAAGCGATGAAACGTTTGTTCAGGCTTCTGCTCTATATCTGTCTCGCCGCGGCTATCGCCGGCGCTGCTGTTGTCTGGTACGTTGCCCGTCAACAGGAAACCGCCGAATTGAACGCCCGAACACGGGAAGCGGCGCCAGGCAGCTTTTTACAGCTGACGGATGGAATAGTGCATTACCGGCTGATGGGCCCCGACACGGGCCGCCTCATCCTGTTTGTACACGGTGGAGGCACCACAGGAATGGAAGTCTGGAAATATACCGCACCCTATTTCCTGGAAAAGGGTTACCGCATTCTGCTGTACGACCTGTACGGCAGGGGCTATTCCGACCGGCCGCGCGTCACCTATAATCCGGCCCTTTTCCGCCGGCAGCTGGAGCAGCTGATCGACACCCTGCACATTACCGCCTCCTTTGACATGATTGCGATGTCTATGGGCGGTGCTATTGCGCTGGACTATGCCAATCTCCATCCTGACCGCGTGAAAAGAATTGCTTTGCTGGCACCGGCGGTCAGCGGCGATCTGCGACCCAGCAAGGCACTCAGCGTTCCCCTGCTCGCGCCGCTGCTGATGACGGTTTACTGGTACCCCCGCTCGGTTGAAAACCAGCGGAAAGAATTTGTAGACCAGCCGGCCTTCGACAAATACGCGGAACGGCTAAGCTATTTCATGAACTTTGACGGTTACAAGTACATCACCCTCTCCACCTGGCAGCATATGCTGAACCAGGACCAGTTATTTTTGCTGGACAAAATAAGGCCGGATAATATTCTCCTTATTTATGGCAGGCAGGACCCTTTCTTCCCCGACGAAAACGTGCCCCGTTATCAAAAACATTACCCCAGCCTGCTGGTGCGTACGGTAAACGGGGCCGGGCACATGCCGCATTACGAACAACCGGCCGTCATCAACCCGCAGGTATACCAGTACCTGCAGAATGGCAGAAACGGCGTGGCACAGTAGCATTACGACCATTTCAACAACCTGACTGACAAATAATTAAAAAGGCCCTGGAGCAACTCCAGGGCCTTTTCATACATTTATCTTATCTGCTTACAGACCGAAAGCCTGTTTCACTTTTTCAACGTAGTCGAGTTTCTCCCAGGTAAACAGTTCCACGTCCACTTTCTTCTCCGATTTTTTACCGGCGTTGAATACTTTGGTGATCACCTTGTTTTCGCGGCCCATGTGACCGTAAGCTGCGGTTTCGGCATACATCGGGTTGCGCAGTTTCAGGCGCTGCTCGATGGCATACGGGCGCAGGTCGAAAATCGCTTCCACTTTGCGGGCGATCTCACCGTCGTTCAGGTTCACTTTGGCGGTACCGTAAGTGTCTACGAATACACCGCAGGGTTTCGCCACGCCGATGGCGTAAGAAACCTGTACCAGCACTTCGTCGCAAACACCGGCGGCTACCAGGTTTTTGGCGATGTGACGGGTAGCGTAAGCGGCAGAGCGGTCAACTTTGGAAGGATCTTTACCGGAAAACGCGCCACCACCGTGAGCGCCTTTGCCACCGTAGGTATCTACGATGATTTTACGGCCGGTGAGGCCGGTATCGCCGTGCGGGCCACCGATTACGAATTTGCCGGTGGGGTTGATGTGGTAGGTGATCTTATCGGTGAACAGGGCCTGCAGTTCGGGCTTCAGGGAAGCCTTCACGCGGGGGATCAGGATGTTGATCATGTCCTGTTTGATTTTATCGAGCATCTGCTGGTCGGCGGCGAAATCATCGTGCTGGGTGGAGATCACGATGGTGTCGATGCGGATCGGCTGGTTGTCGTCGGAATACTCGATCGTTACCTGTGATTTCGCGTCGGGGCGCAGGTAAGTGATCTCTTTGTTTTCGCGGCGGAGCGCAGCCAGCTCGATGAGCAGTTTGTGCGCCAGGTCGAGCGCCAGCGGCATGTAGTTTTCGGTTTCTTTGGTAGCGTAGCCGAACATCATCCCCTGGTCGCCGGCACCCTGTTCTTCGGGATTCTTGCGGTCAACACCCTGATTGATGTCGGGGGATTGCTCGTGGATGGCGGAAAGGATACCGCAGGAATTCGCTTCGAACATGTATTCGCTCTTGGTGTAACCGATTTTGCGGATTACTTCGCGGGCAATGTCTTGCACATCAAGGTAAGCATCTGACTTCACCTCTCCCGCCAGTACTACCTGGCCGGTTGTAACGAGTGTTTCGCAGGCAACCTTTGAAGTGGTATCGTATGCCAGGAAGTTATCAATCAGCGCGTCGGAAATCTGGTCGGCAACTTTGTCGGGGTGTCCTTCTGAAACGGACTCGGACGTAAATAAATACGGCATAAGTAGAGAATTCTGATGATTATAGTTGAGTGTAAATGATTCTTAATTTCAGGTTGGCCGGCGGCGTGGCATTGCCTCCGCCCGCTTTCACTCTCCGCATGTCTATGTTATACCTGTTCGAGATGGATTCCAGTTTCAGCACCGAGTTCTCCAGCTTCTTATCCACGATGAACTGTAAATGCCGTGCAATATTAATCTTATATTGAACAACTTTTATACCGCCTACGTCAGAAATGACGGTTCTATTACCACCGAAGTGAGCCAGGTCGGGCCTTTGCGGGTTACCGTAGTCGGCAATAAACCCAAGGCTGTCGTGCGTCACATAGCGGTACAGCATCAGCTGGGTGGGCTCGCCGAACAGGTCGTCTTTCCCCTGCAGCCCGCTCGATACTTCGGTAATGATCAGCTCTGCCGTATTGATGATGGCTTTGGGGAAGTTCTCCAGGCCGGGCAGTTGTACGTTGGTGTATGTGCCGGGGGCTTCCTGCAGGAAGATCAGGCTGTCGCCTTCCGGCTTATTGGTATTGAGGTATTTGGAGATCTCCGCGTTGTTGTGGTACCAGTTGCGCACAAAGTAGTTGCCGTGCGCGCTGCTGGATGCCTTGAAGGGGAATTCCGCCTTCAGGGAGTCGTTCTCGCTGTTTTTGTAATACACCGTCAGGCGGGTCTGGCCGTTGTTGAGAATCGGGTACAGCATGGTGGTGCTGCTCATGGTGTCCGGCACAATGGCGAGGCCGTTCAGGAATACCTTGAAGGCGGAATCGCTCAGGAAAGCCGCATCCGCCCGCTGTTGCAGCAGGGTGTTACCGAAGGCGTTGCTGAGCGGGATGCGCAGAACGGGCGGTTTCCGCACGCCGTATATGTCCATCGAATCTTTCGGGTACACCGGGTAGGTGGAAAAGTTCCCGATCATCTTGGTCTGATCGTATGCCAGCGGCCGTGTATACGTATAGTAAGAGTCGATTTTGAAGTTGGGCTCGTTCATCTGGTACACCTTCAGGTTCATCAGCTTGTTTTCGCCGAACCAGGTGGTGTCGGTACCCACGTACAGTACCACGGAATCGAGGATGTGGCCGGTGCCGGCGAACGTGAACTTGTCTTCGGGAAGACCCACCTGCAGGTACACCAGGCCGGAAGATTTACCGAAAATGGGATCGTTGGTGATGCTGCCCAGTGCCTTGGAGTAAATATCGGCCCCGGTACGGAGGCTGGAATCCGCCTTGGCAATGTTATGGGTGATCAGGCTGTTGATCGTAGTGTCTTTTACATTCACTTTGTCCGGGCCAGGAATAAGGTCCTTTCCCAAAATGGTGGCCTCGTTACAACCCGTAAAAGCATATAGTCCCGTAAAAACGGCAGCTGCGAAATAACCCAGGTTCCTGAAATTGATCTTCACGTGTTTGATTTGAATCGGTTTTGTTGTTGCGGTGAAAGCACTGTTTCCCAAAAAGAAAAAGTTAAAAATAAAAAGTTAATGACCAATTCCCGCAGTCAGGGAGAATTTTAACTTTTCATTTTTAACGCCGGGTTATTTGGCGCCGAGTAACTGGTGATACAGTTGAAGGTAATCGGCCAGGTCGTCATTGTCCTTTTTGTAAGGGATGATCACCTTGCCTTTCTCGGCTTTCAGTTCTTCCACCAGCTTCTTGTCTACCTTGTCGCTGCCCAGTACCACCGCATCGGCGTATTTGGCGGCGCCCCTGTTAAGGGCGGTGTTGGTGCCTTCTTTATATAATTCCAGGTCTTTTTCCTTAATCTGGTTGCTGATGATGGCCTTTTTCAGGAAGGAAGCGCCCAGCTTTTCCTTGAAGGAATTGGGCTCCAGTGAAAACACCGTTTTCGAATGGGCGAAAACCGGTTCTTTCTTGTAGGCGGTTTTAAGGTACACGGGGATGAGGGAGGTCATCCAGCCGCTGCAATGGATAATGTCCGGGGGCCAGCCGAATTTCTTGACGGTTTCCAGCGCGCCTTTGCAGAAAAAGATCTCACGGGCTGCATTATCCTCGTAAAATTTACCGTCGTCGTCCGCAAACACGGCCTTGCGCTTGAAATAATCCTCATTGTCCAGGAAATAAACCTGCAGCCTTGCGTTCGGCAGCGAAGCCACCTTGATGATCAAAGGGTAATCGTCTCCATCAATCACAATATTAATACCCGAAAGGCGGACCACCTCGTGAAGGCGGTGCCTTCTTTCATTGATATTGCCAAACCGCGGCATGATAACCCTTACTTCAAGACCGGCCTCATTAGATTTGATCGCCATTTTATTCACCATTGCCGCATAATCACTCAACTCCAGGTACGGCGACATCTCTTGGGCAATAAAAAGAATTCTTTTCTTTGTGGACATTTAAAGCTGATTATTAATGCAGTTATTTTTAATTTGGCTTGCAAAACTACGAAAATTTTAGGTAAAAAGGGCCAAATTGTCACTTTTAACATCCTTTTAAGCAAAGGTTTATGTATCTATTCAAACAGCGGGCGGCACTCCGGGACTACCTGGAGCAGGAAAAAAAGGCAGGAAAACGGGTTGGATTTGTCCCTACGATGGGCGCCCTCCACGAAGGGCACATTTCACTGATAGAGACTGCCAGCGCGGCGGCAGATGTGGTGGTATGCAGCATTTTTGTCAATCCGACGCAGTTCAACGACCCGAAAGACTTCGAAAAGTATCCTATTACGATAAACGATGATATTCTTAAATTGACCGCCGCCGGCGCCCATGTACTTTTTTTGCCCGGCGTGGCAGAAATGTACCCCGAAGGGGTGAACGCGCAACACCCGCATTATGATTTCGGCTATGTGGAAACCGTGCTCGAAGGCGCCCATCGCCCCCACCACTTCCAGGGCGTGGGCATCATCGTTCACAAGCTCCTCGACATCGTACAGCCCGATTCGCTCTTTATGGGACAAAAAGACTTCCAGCAGTGCATGATCGTCAAACGCCTGCTGGAAATCACCGGCAACGCTGCCGAACTGCACATCTGCCCCACCCTGCGGGAAACCGACGGCCTGGCCATGAGCAGCCGCAACATGCGGCTGACCGCGGAGCAAAGACAGACCGCCACCCAGATCAGCCGGACGCTCTCGGAGATCAAAGAAAACGCCCGCCTCCACTCCTTTGAGATATTAAAGGAAAATGCCCGGCAGCAATTACAAAATACTGGTTTTCAGGTAGATTACATTGAGATAGCGAACGCTGGCAACCTGGCGATACTCGAAACAGCCATCCCCGGGCCGATGGTGGTGCTCGCTGCCGCCAAACTGGGGGACATACGGTTGATCGACAATATGCTGATCTGAACAAATGACATGGTTCTTCCCTGTCAAATGAAAACAACACCATAGCCGGAGCATCATTACCCTCCGTTGACAGCATGGGTCAAAATCCGGAAGGAAAGCCCGTATGTGACTGAAAGCCACCTGCTTGCATGCCGGCAACCATTTCGTCACAACAAATTCATAAAACCGGGCCGGCCTTCTTTCTAATATGTAAAATTCCTCTACCTTTGCGGACTACACCAGAAATATGCTGATCGAAGTACTCAAATCCAAGATTCACAGAGCGGTTATTACGGAAGCCAATCTGAATTACGTAGGAAGCATCACCATCGATGAAGACCTGATGGACGCCGCCAACCTCATTACCAATGAAAAAGTGCAGGTGGTGAATGTGAATAACGGCGAGCGGCTTGAAACTTACGTGATCAAAGGTAAACGCGGCTCCGGCGTCATCTGTATGAACGGTCCCGCTGCCCGCCTCGTGGCAGTCGGCGATGTGGTGATTATCATCTCCTATGCCACCATGGATTTCGAAGAAGCCAAAAAATTCACCGCCATCGCCATTTTCCCGAAAGAAGGCAATAAATTGTAATCCGTCAACCGTCCATATGCCCAAAGCGCTTAAAAACGTTCTCAAATTCCTGGCCTTTTTAAGCATCGGCTTGCTCATGATATGGCTGGCCCTGAAGGACATGTCGCCGAAGGATTATGCAGACGTGAAAGACGCTTTCCTGTCCGGCAACTACTGGCTGGTTATTCCTGCGTTCATCATCGGCATCGGCAGCCATCTCTCCCGCGCCCTGCGCTGGCGGATACTGATCGGCACCCAGCATTACAGGCCCGGCGTGCTCAATACATTTTTCGCCGTGATGGTGGGCTACCTTGTCAACATGGGAGTGCCGCGCCTGGGAGAAATAGCCCGGTGTGGCGTGCTGGCCAATTACGAAAAAATCCCGGCGGACAAGCTCATCGGCACCATGATCGCCGAAAGGGCGCTCGACCTGGTGTGCCTGGCCATCGTGTTCCTGCTGTGCTTCCTGCTGCAGCTCGATATTGTGTCCGCTTACCTCTCCGCCGAAGTATGGCCCGCCCTCGAACAGAAGATCGCCCACGCCAACGTGACCCAGCTGCTCATCCTGCTGGGCATCGTACTGCTCGTTACCGGCGTCATCATCTACCTGCTGAAACGCTTCGCCGCGTCCAAAGCCGCCATCAAGCTCAGGGCGCTGCTGCGCGGGGTGATGGACGGCTTTCTCTCGATCGGCAAAATGGACCGCCCCAAACTCGGCTGGTTCCTCTTCCATACCCTGATGATCTGGGCGCAATACCTGGCCATGCTCTACGTGGGCTTCCTGTGCCTGCCCGCCACCCAGCAACTCGGCCTCACCGCCGCGCTCACAGTGCTGGCCCTGGGCAGTGTAGCCATGATCGTTAGCCCCGGCGGCATCGGCGTGTACCCCTTTCTTGTTCAAAAGACCCTCCTGCTATATAACGTGGCCGGCCCCATCGGCATGGCGTTCGGATGGATCATCTGGGGCGCGCAAACGGTGCTGATCTGCATCCTGGGGCTCGTTTCCTTTATCTGGCTGCCCATCCACAACAAGAAATCGGGCGGAAAGTCGTAATTTAATGGAAAGTTAATACTACCGCTATAGGCTGGCAAGTTGTTTATGCTAACTTTTGCAGTTAGCGTGGGCGCGTTGTCGCGTTCCGGTTTAAATCATGTGATTATGAGTATGGATATGAACGCCATCCCTATGTTACCGGTTAAACATAAAAAAGCCCCGGTGAAAAAGACAGAGAAAACAGACAAAACAGGCACTACATTCAAGAAAAGGAAAACGATCGTCCGCGATATCAGCTGGCTCTCATTCAACGCCCGTGTACTGCAGGAAGCCGCCGACACAACGGTCCCCCTGCTCGAACGCATCCGCTTTCTCGGTATCTTTTCCAATAACCTCGACGAGTTTTTCCGCGTGCGCGTGGCCACGCTCAAGCGCATGGACGTGGTGGGCCGCAGCGCCAAAATGCACCTCGAAGAAAATCCCGACCAGATCCTGGACGAGATTCAGCGCACCGTGATCAGCCAGCAGCAGGAATTCAACCGCATCTGGAAAGAGATCGAGGAAGAGCTGAAAAAAGAAAAGATCAGCCTCCATACGGATAAACAGCTGAACCGCGACCAGCAGAAGTTCGTCACCAATTATTTCAACGAGGAGGTGCGCACCAACATCATCCCCCTCATGATCGAAGGCATTCCGCAAATGCCCTTCCTGCGCGACAAATCCATCTACCTGGCCGTACTGCTGGCGCGGGAAGACAATTCCATCCGCCAGAAATTCGCCCTCATCGAAATCCCCACCACGGTGCTGCCGCGGTTCCTCATCCTGCCTTCCAAAGAAGGCGAGCACAGCATCATCCTGCTCGAGGACGTGATCCGCTTCAACCTGCCGCATATCTTTTCCTTTTTCGGATACGACAAGTTCTCGTCGTGGATCATCAAGGTGACCCGCGATGCGGAACTGGACATCGATAACGACATTGCCACCAGCCTCATCCACCAGATCGAAAAAGGCCTCAAGGCCCGGCGCAAGGGCAAGCCCGTGCGGTTTATCTACGACCAGCAGATCGACCCCATCATCCTCGAATACCTGATGCGCCGGCTCGGCTTGTCCAAAAAAGACAACCTGATCCCCGGCGGGCGGATCCATAATTTCAAGGACTTTATGGACTTCCCCGAAAAAGTGTTCACCCGCGAGCGCACGCGCCGCAAAACATTCACCCATCCCCTGTTCCAGAATGCGCCCAGCGTGATGCAGGTGATCGCCATGCACGACGTGATGCTGCATTTCCCCTATCATTCGTTCGACACCATCATCGACCTCCTGCGCGAAGCCGCCATGGATCCGAACGTGACCACCATCAAAATCACCGCCTACCGCCTGGCCCGCAACAGCCGCATCATCAACGCCCTCATCAACGCCGTGCGCAACGGCAAACA
>CBFGZV010000020.1:0-86632 GCA_965653365.1 uncultured Chitinophaga sp.
GGCTATCCGCGTTTCAATTCGCCGGGCAGGTATCCGAAGTGTTTTTTGAAAGCCGTTGTGAAGCTATAGGGTTCGCTGTATACGCCGCTTCCGGCACGGAGCAGCCGTTATTCAGGTTCAACGCTGGCGGGCTATCCACGTTTCAATTCGCTGGGCAGGTATCCGAAGTGTTTTTTGAATGCCCTGGTGAAGCTATAGGGTTCGCTGTAACCCACGCTGTACGCAGCTTCCAGCACGGAGCAGCTGCTGTTCAGGATCAACTGGCGGGCGTAGTTCATCCGGAGCTCGTTCAGGTAGCCGAATACAGTGGTGGCGAACAGCTCGCGGAAACCTTTCTTCAGCTTGAATTCGTTCAGGCCGCTTTCGCGTGAAACCAGCCCGAGGCTCAGGGGCTCGAACATATGCCGGCGGATGTACTGCCTGGCGGCATGCAACTTGTCGATGTCGGCGGCCGAGAGCTGCGCCGGGGGCATGCCTTTGAGGCTTTCCGCCTGTTCGGCCTGGAAGAGGAAAAGCTCTACGATTTTTGATTCGAGGTAAAGCTGCCGCATGTGCCCGGAATAGCTGCAATGCGCAATTTCGCGAATGAGCGCCAGCTGCCGGGCTGTGATGGGCATCGGGCCGGGGGCGATGTCCGCGTCCTGCCCCGCGTTCACCTTGTCCCAGAAGCGTTTGAGACAATCCATATCCTCCATGTACAGGCGGCTGAAAAACGACTCTTCGAGGATCACCCCGAAATTGCTGATTCTCGGGCTATTGAGCAGGTAATAGCCGTCGAAGCGCGGCATGTAACTCATCACGTGCTGCTGCCCCTTCATCAGGTAGCTTTCGTCTGTACCGGCCACGGAGCCGGTATCCCCTTCGAGCGAAAAGTACATGGCCAGTGTGGGGGTTTCCACGGTTTCCTTCATTCTGACGGCGGAGGTTTGTTCTCCCCTGGCGAAAAAAATAGAGGCCCCGGGCAAGTGGTCCTCTTTTACAACAATACGGCTGCCAGCACCGCGGTCATCTATATAATGATATTCCTGGCCGCCTTCCGGAAACGGCCATGGGTTGATGTCCCTGTTACTCATATGTTAGATGGAAATGGACATCCAAGGTAGGGTATTTTGGCGGGATGGTGAAACGTGCGGGCGGAAAATCCGTTTCTGCGGGTTAAAAATCCCGCGCTGAAGGGCTTCTTTTCCCCGGCCGGGCCATCTTTGCGGAAACCTGACTTATGGTGGAAGTATTCTCGACAAATGTTTTGCGGCCGGCAGACGCTGCGAAGATAACCCCGTTGCTGGCGAATGCGTTTCCCGGTTGCACTTTTAACTTCGACCTGGAAGACTGCGACAGGATCTTCCGCATCGAATCGGCCGAAGACGTCACGGAAAAGGTGATCTCTTTTTTCCGTCAGCACAATTTCTCCTGTTCCGTTCTTCCTTAAATCATAGCTTATGCCATCATCATTCATCGAAATCAGGGGCGCCCGCGAAAACAACCTGAAAAACGTAAACCTGCGCATCCCGCGGGGCGGCATCACGGTGTTCACGGGCGTTTCAGGCTCCGGCAAATCGTCCATCGCATTCGAAACCATTGGTGCGGAAGCGCAGCGGCAGCTGAACGAAACCTTCACCACTTTCGTCCAGAACTTTTTGCCCAGGGCCAGAAAACCGGATGCCGACGCCATCGAAAACCTGTCTACCGCCATCGTCATCGACCAGAAAAAGATCGGCGGCAATTCCCGGTCTACCGTAGGCACCATTACAGACATCTATTCGCTGGTACGGCTGCTTTTTTCGCGGGCCGGCCAGCCATATGCGGGGTATTCCAACGCCTTTTCGTTTAACGACCCGGCCGGCATGTGCCCCGCCTGCAACGGACTGGGAAAACGGGTGGAAGCCAACCAGCAGCTGCTGTTCGATAAAAGCCGCTCCCTCAACGAAGGCGGCATCACCTTCTCCGCCTTTGCCGTAGGCACCTGGTACTGGAATCAGTATGCCCATTCCGGGCAATTCGATCTCGACAAGAAACTGGAAGACTACACCGCGGAAGAATGGCAGGCCCTGCTACACGGGAAGGAGCCGGAAGGCGTGATAGAAAAATTCAACCGCCTCTACATCAAAAGAGACACCAGCGCGTTGTCGGAAACCACTATCAGCAACCTCGACCGGTACCTGGCCTATGCGCCCTGCGACGTGTGCCATGGCGCACGGTTGAATGCGGCCGCGCTGCATTGCCGCATCAATGGCCACAACATCGCCGAATACGCCGCGATGGAAATCAACGAGCTGATCAGGCACATCGCCGGTATCACCGATCCCGTGGCGGCCACGCTGGTACCCGCCATCACGGACCGTTTGCAGCACATGATCGACATCGGGCTCGAGTACCTCAGCCTCGACCGCGAAACCACTACCCTTTCCGGCGGTGAGTCGCAGCGCATCAAAATGGTACGGCACCTCGGCAGCAGCCTCACGGAAACCATTTACATCTTCGACGAGCCGAGCATCGGCCTCCACCCCCGCGATGTGCACCGGCTGAATGAAATGCTGCGCAAACTCTGCGATAAAGGCAATACGCTGCTGGTAGTTGAGCACGACCCGGAGGTGATCAAAACCGCCGACCACATCGTAGACGTAGGCCCCCATGCGGGTACGCGGGGCGGTGAAATCGTGTATGAAGGAACGGTCGAAGGATTGCTGAAAGCCCCTACCCTTACGGGACAATATATGAACCGGGTATTGCCCCTGAAAGAAAACTGCCGCACGGCTACCGGCAGCATCCACATCAGCGACGCCACCCTGCATAACCTCAAGAACGTGGAGGTGCACATTCCTACCGGTATTTTCACCGTCGTAACAGGCGTGGCCGGCTCGGGAAAAAGCTCGCTCATCAACGGGGAGCTGCTCACGCGCTGCCCGGAGGCCATCAGCATCGATCAATCAGCGGTCAGTACCAATATCCGCTCCAATCCCGCTACCTACACCGGCATCATGGACGATATCCGGTGCCTGTTCGCCAAAGCCAACAACGTGTCCGTTTCTTTATTCAGCTACAACTCAAAAGGCGCCTGCCCTGATTGCGAAGGGCTGGGGTTCATTTACACGGATCTCGCCTTCATGGAAGCCATCCGCACGCCCTGCGAAACCTGCGGCGGCAAACGCTTCAGCAAGGAAGTGCTGCAATATACTTTGAAGGGGAAGTCGATCAGCGACGTACTGGAAATGACGGTGTACCAGGCCCTGCATTTTTTTGAGAAAACAGCGCTCAAGAAACGCCTGCAGGCTATCCATGATGTGGGCCTCGACTACCTCACCCTCGGCCAGCCACTCAGCACGCTTTCCGGCGGCGAATGCCAGCGCATCAAACTGGCGGGCGAGCTGCACAAGCAAGGCAGCATTTATGTGCTGGATGAGCCTACAACTGGCTTGCACATGTCTGACGTAGGGCACCTCCTCGCCATCATCAACCACCTGGTGGATGGCGGCAACTCCGTGATCGTGATCGAGCATAACGTGGATGTGATACGGAACGCGGACTGGGTAATAGACATGGGGCCCGAAGGCGGCCGAAACGGCGGCGAAGTGGTATTCGAAGGGCGGCCGGCGGATTTGCTGCATGCGCCGCAATCATTGACGGGGCAATACCTGCGCACCCATTAACCGGTCTATAACTAGTCTTTATAAATCCGAATCTCGATTTTTCCGTCGCGGGTAACCGCACCGCGGTACATGCCTTCCGTGTTGAACGGCATGGCCATGTTGCCGTTTTTATCCAGGGCAATCAACCCGCCGTTGCCGCCAAGCACCCCCACTTTTTCGATGACGGTTTTGCCTGCTTCCTGTACCGGCATTCCTTTGTACTGCATGAGGGCGGACAGGTCGTACGCCACAATGCTGCGGATGAAAAACTCGCCCCAGCCGGTGCATGACACGGCCACCGTGTTGTTGTTCGCGTAGGTACCGGCGCCGATGATGGGCGCATCGCCAATGCGGCCGTACTTCTTATTGGTCATGCCGCCGGTAGACGTACCGGCCGCGAGGTTGCCGTTTTTATCGAGGGCTACGCACCCCACCGTCCCGAATTTCTCATCACGGTTGACGGTACCCGCTTTCCGCGGGGTAAAACTATGATCGAGGCGGGTTTTGAGGGAATCCTGCTGCAATGCTTTCTGTAGTCCCTGCCAGCGCGATTCTGTCCGGAAGTAAGCGGTATCCACTATTTCAACGCCCACCTGCGCCGCGAACTGTTCGGCGCCACGCCCGGCCATCATCACGTGCTCGGATTTTTCCATGACGGCCCTGGCGAGCGCGATCGGGTTTTTGATGGTGCGAACACCCGCCACTGAACCGGCGCCGAGGGATTTCCCATCCATGATGGAGGCATCCAGTTCATTGCGGCCGTCGTGCGTAAACACGGCGCCTTTGCCGGCATTGAACAGTGAATCGTCTTCCATCACACGGATAGCCGCTTCCACGGCATCCAGGCTGCTGCCGCCCGCCTGCAGCACGGCGTATCCCTTCTTCAGCGATGCTTCCAGCCCGGCGATGTACGCGGCTTCTTTCTCCGGCGTCATGTTCTTTTTCAGGATGGTGCCCGCACCCCCATGGATCACCAGTACATATTTTCCGGTGCTTTGTTGCGCGGCAACGGAGAAAGCGGCTGTGGTCAATGCCAGTAACAGCAGGCATATGCGGAATGCGGAAGATTGTGTCATCTGCGGACAGGTGGTTTTGTTGCTGGTAAAAGTAGCGATTATCACCGACACATGCCCAGTATCGCCGCGTTACAAGCAGGTTAATGGATGCCATTCCCCGGCAGGTTTGCCGCGAAACCGGCGGGTTTGTCCGGTTGCAGGCCGCGGAGCACACCGGCAAGTAACAGCGAAAGGATAAGAGACGGCATGACGGATCGCATTTGAACGGGCAGGCTTGCACCTGCCCGCTGTTTTATTGAACATATACCGTTTTCAGGATCTTCACCGGCGAGTTGACCACCGTTACCGAGTCGGCGCCCTTCATCACCACCGAACCGCCTACCACCACGCGCGCGCGGATGTAGTAGCGGCCTTCCGCCATGTTCTGAATCGTAATTTTCCCGTTCTGCTCGGTATTCGCTTCGCGCACGTTGCCCAGCGTGGTGTCGGCATCGTACAACACCTTGCTGGTAAAGAAATACAGCTTGGTGCTGTTTACCGGTGTACCGGCCAGGTCGCGGGCCGTAATTTCCAGCTCGCTGGCAGGCACGATCTTCTTCAGTACAAGGTCTGCGCTCGTTTGCCCGGCCGCATTTACATAAATAACGGCCTTGCCCCGGTATTCCGTGTTATTAAATGTAAAACCTGCATACAGGTAATAGTTGGCCGCCGGAAGGGTGCTGAATTTCGCGAGGCCGTCTTCCTTGGTGGTTTCCGATTTATAGTTACCGGTACAGGTCTCGATTCCAAACTGCAACGGGTTGTTGAACAGGCATACCGTCATGCCGGGCAAGGGATTGCCGGCCTCGTCCACCGCCCGCACGACCAGCTCATTCGGCGTAATTTTCTTCAGTACGATGTCCGCGTTCGTCTGGCCGGATGCGTTGACCGTGAGGGTGAGTTTACCCCTGTAGTCGGTGTTGTTCACTTTCGTTTCGGCATACAGGTAGTATTCGCCGGGCAGTATGTTGGTGATTTTGAGGGTACCGTCGGCCCCACTCGTTTCCTTTCGGTTACTCGACGCACACGACTCCACATTGAACAGCAGCGGGTTGTTGTACAGGCAGAACGGAATGCCGGGCAGGGGCTTGCCGGCCTCGTCTACCGTGCGCACCAGCAGCGTGTTTTTCAGCGACGGCGTTGTTTTCATGAGAATCGTGTCGGCGCTGATGCCGGCTCCCCTGAAATGGAACGACGTGTCAGCGGAAATGGCGCCGGCGGGGCTGCTGGTTTTGGCGCGCAGGTAATACCGGCCTTCCTTGTAGTTGTAAAAAATGACCCTGCCGTACATGTCCGACCTCTTCTGTTCGATGCTCAGTTTGTTGGTGGTGTCCGACTGAAAAAGCTCGCCGTTGTTGAACAGGCCCACTTCCACATCTTTCAGCGGTTGCAACTGGTTGTCGAGCACGTAAAACAGCATGCCGTTCTGGCGAAGCGTGTCGTTCTCGGCCATCATCTTCACGCTGTCTTTCGGGGCCGTTACGGTGAGGTATTTGGAGAAGTGGATGCCGTTCACGCTGTCTGCAAAAAACAGCATGTATTCGCGCCCGTCGTACACGCGCTTAAAGGTGAAGTTGCCCTGCGGGTCCGTGGTGGCATAATAGATATAATTCACCGAATCGCCGGGAATATAACTGAGGTAAACTTTCTTGTTGGCCAGCAGGCGCTGTTCCCCGCGGCCGTTGAATTTGTCGTGGTAACTCAGCTGCCCGGATATGCTCCCCGTGCCTTTCAGGTCGTCTCCGGCGTCGTGGCCGTCTTTCACGCAGGCCGACAGCAAAATGGCCACCCATATGTAAAGTAGTTTTTTCATGGTCTGTTATTTTTTGAACACATTGAAGCCTTTCAGCAGAATGTCCGGGCTGATGTTCAGCGAAAGGAACGGGCCTGCATCGTGCAGCGAAATGGTTTTATCCACTTCCGCGTTATTCCTGATCCGGTATTTGGTGTGGCGGTAAAGGTGCACGCCGCCCACGAGCTTGAAACCGGGAATGAGATCATATGAAATGCCCGGGTAAAAATGGTTCATCACATCGGGAATATTCAGGCCCACGAAAAACGACAGGCGGCTGTAGAACGGGCATTTCCGCGAATGGAACCAGTGATCGTCGAGCATGTTGATGCGGGCCACATAAATGTTCAGGCCCGCCACCACGCTCACGGTTTCCCGTTTGGTGGTGATGGTGGGGTTGGCATTCGCGTTGAAGGCGATGCTGTTCATGCCATAGTATTTGTTCGGCAGGGTAAACGCCAATCCGGCGCTCACGTCCACCCATTTCAGCTTGCCGTTCTTGATGGTGAACGTTGCGGCGGTGAGGCTGTCTTTCACCAGTCTTTTGGCGGCCGTATCCATCCGGGAGAAATAGCTCCTGACGGCGTATTTGCTGGTTACATCTTCGTCTACCTCCCCCGTTTCGAGTATGTCCGTTCTGAACAGCGGCGTGGAGGAAGCGGGCGACAGGCGCACGTCTGCCGGCGGCAGGTTGCTTTCCCAAACGGCAGTGTAAGTGTTGGCGATTACGAGGCTGTCTACCGACAGCCTTTCCAGCGCCGTGGCGAAACCATCATATGCTTTCATATAACATTCCACATAGTTGCGGATGTATGTTTCCGCCTGGCCTACATTTCCGTTAGCAACCAGCGGGGCAACGTCCGGGCACTTTTTCGACGATTCGAACAGGAATGCATTGTACATGTTCAGCCGGCGAAGGTCGGTTTCCAGCGCAGTCCAGATAGCGGTTACAGGCCGTACCGAATCGCTCAGCAGCATGGCGCCGGTAAATGCTTCGGCCTCCGCAGCGCTTTTGGCGCCGCCGAGCAGACCGCCCACGCTGGTCCAAAGGGCCGCGGTAGGATTCATCAGCGTTACAAGGCGCAATAGCATTGAGATGCTGGTATCGAGGCCGGTCACGAAATTGTTGCGGCCGCTGTGGGCCTCTTTTGACAGCAGGATCAACTCGAGCCTTTCCTCCTGCCCCGTATTGTGCATATTGATTTTTACATTCTCGTTGCCCCGTACCGGTGTTTTGATGTCGTTGGTTTTGTTCAATGCCGCGGCGAGGCGGAAATAATGGATATTCCGCACGTTCTTTTCCCCACCCGCCGGCAGCAGGATGTCGTTCAGCAACCGGTCGCCCTTCGTCATTTCGGGCAGCAGTGATTTGTTATCGTTGCGGGTGAACTGCCGCGGCCTTTGCCGGCCATGCGCTTCGTCCTTCGCTTTCAGTTCGAACGGATTGATGGTGGGCTCTCCTTTCCGCAGCCAGATCCAGTTTTTGAAATAGGCGCTCCCCTGCAGGGCCATTACAACCGGATGGGCGTTTACATCCTCGTCCAGCTGAAAAATAGCGTCCTGCCGGGCACTGTCCATGGTATTGAGCGTTACGCCCGACAGCCCCTGCGCCCTATCCAGCAGGTTTTTAAGCGCGGCTTCGGTAGTAGTGTTGAAATCTGCCGCAGTTAACTGGTTGAGGCCACTGTTGTCCGCCAGCGGGAACGTGGCGCGGAACAGGTCTGCCAGGAATTTATTGTACAGCGTGTGCGCGGTCAGCTTCAGGTGATAGGCGTTCACCACCTCATCATACATGTCTTCCGTAACCGTGTTGCGGATATTCAGCGACTGGCCGTTCAGCCCGTAAAAACCCTTATCCCGGGCATCGCTGCGTAGTTGCCGGAGCGCCGTGAAAAATGGCCGCAGGTGCACCGCGCGAACCGGCACCCGGTCGTCCTTCAGCCACTGGCCGATCGCTTCCAGTTCTTTCACTACTTCCGCCCTTACCGTGGTCGTCCACAACTGGTCATAATACTGGAGATACGCCTGGCCGGTGTCTTTCAGGTTGCGCACCGTGGCCTCCAGCTTTTCCGTCAACGCATCGCTGACGCTTTGCCACAGCGCGCCGTTGTTGAATGGGCCGCCAATGGATACCTGGAAGGGCGGCGCCTTGTCCGGTAATTTCATTTGTATCACACGGCCATTACTGTCCAGCACAATCTGTTGCGCAGGTAGCGTGACGCCCCATAGCAGCAGCAGCCACAGGCATCCCATGAATCTTCCCTTCATGAATCTTTAATTTAACAGGTGAATGAATTGGGCATTACGGATTACTTTCTCGCCTTGAGAGCCTCTGCAGTCGTGATCGGGGCACAACACGGAGATCTGGCATTTGATGTTCCTGGGGTTGCGGATAAAGTCCCTGCCGCCTTCGATCAGGTAACCTTCCACTTTATTGGTGAGCGCATTGAATACCGGCGAACCGGAGTTGCCTTTATACGTATCGCTATCTACCGTAAAATAGGCGGGGTGAAGGTTACTCATGATTTTCGCCTTGCCCGCCAGTTTGAGGGGCACGCCGCCGGGGCAGCCGATGACATAATAAGAGCCCAGCGGATCGCATGGCCCGGCCAGGTTCAGCTCCCGTACCCGCTGCCGGGGCAGCTTCCGGCTGAGGCGCACCACACACAGGTCGCGGTTGTTCGGCGGATCGTAGTACCGCCGTACGCTTTTGGCGGTATACACTTGCGCCGCCAGGAATTTCCCGGAAGGAAGATTGTCGTCGCCCACGATGTAATCGAAAATGAAATAGTAGTTTTTAGCGGTTTGTTCCGTAAAACAATGCCCCGCGGTAACAAGCGTGGAATCGTTCACCGCGAACGCGCTGCAGTTGGCGGTTGAAGGCTGCTGGAAAAACGCCTCGCCGGGGCAAAGACCATACTTCTCCCGGAGGGTTTTATAGCCTTTCAATTCAAAGGTCCCGTCCGGTAAAGCATTCAGGTAATCGCGGTGCACCACGGCAGCCACGCCCACGGCATTGTTCATGTCTTTGCGCGTGGGATGGGCGTTACCCAGGTCGGCGGTGTTGTATCGCACTTCTTCGCGGTTGTCTTCCCCGATGATCACCCAAAAGCCCCGTCTGTAACCGGACCATTCCAGCAAGCTCAGCACATCGATATCCGTCAGCCCATGCAGCCGTTTGTTCTTTTCGGTGATGCGGTGAATTTCCGCCAGCGGGTATTTTCCGCGGATGCGAAGCGGAACAATCGTATCGCCCTTCATGTCGCCGGTACGGCGCATGAATTCAAGAAATACTTCTTCCGGCTCAAAATCGTCCGCCAGCGATTCCACCTCCATCCGGTGATCGGCGATCACCATCGACTGCGTGGCATACTGCTGCGACATTTCTTCGGCCTGCTGCTTATCCATGCGGGGCCAGTAAATTTTCGGAAATGTCTGTTCAGGAGGTGGCGGAGGCGGCTCCGGAAACGTTGCCCCGGAATCCTGTTCAACGGAAGTTTGTTGGGTGTCACGGGGGCAGGAACACAATACGACGGCGAATGCAATCAATGCAATTGGGGTCAATTTCATCTGCATACATTAGTTATAGGAATAATTAAAAAAAAGGGGCCATACTTCTCTACATACTTACAGCGTTCTTCATTGACTTAACGGTACTTAGGGACTTCTCTACAAACTCTTTACAGCTGTTAAATTACAGCGTTCCGGAGTAATGGCAAAATTTCTTTTGTTAATCAAACACGTGTGTTTGTTCAGGCGAGGTTGAGCTGCCAGGTTACGCCGAAGCGATCCGCCAGCCAGGTGAATTTTTTACTGAAGCCATAGCTCCCCGGCGCCATCAGCACGCTGCCATCCGTGGATAATTGCGCAAAGAGCGCATCCAGTTCCGCTTCACTGTCGCAGTTCACCCAGATCGACATGGAAGGCGTAAAATTGAACGGGTGGTTCCACTCGCTGTCGATAGCCATGTACTCCACGCCGCCAAGCGCGAAGCGCGCATGTTTGACGGTGCCTTCTTTGCCGCCGGGCTCACCGGCTTTGTAGCGGTCGATGTGATGAACGGCGGAACCGGGGAAAAGGGAAATATACAGCCGCATGGCTTCTTCCGCTTTGCCAAACTGCGGGCCGGAAAACATCAGGAAAGTGATTGTTTTTTGCATACACGAATTTAAGCGGAAAAGCGGGGCCGGGCAACTGCTGTTGGGATGAATGCGCGCATGGCAGAGGGCTGCCGGATGGATCATCCGCCGGCGTAATGAAAAAGGCCGCCCCTTACGGAGGCAGCCTTCTTCAGCTATTTCGACAGCAGGTTTATTTCGGCTGGGCGTAACGTATTTTACCCGTTTGCGTAAATGTTTTCCCGAACATGTCGGTGGCGCGCACGTCAATCTGGTGTTCGCCCACGGCCAGTCCGCGCGGAACGGGCCCTCTCCAGAGGTGCGTGCAGTTTTCGGGATTGGAAGGCCTGCGGCCGGATAGCAGTTCTTCCGTGGTATCCCATTTATACAACTCATTTTCGTAAGCGGGGTCCGCTTCTTCCACGTACACCATCTTTTTCCATTCGCCGTTGCCGACGCGGTATTCCACCTTGCTGCTTTTATCGCCCATAAAAAAGTTGGCGTAGATGCCCGCCGCGCCCGGCTTTTCCTGGTTCACCACTTTGGGATGGAACAGTTTGATCTGGTATTCCTTCGGCGCGCCGGCTACTTTATAGTCGATCGTGTACTGGTTGCCGCGGATGTTGAGGAAAGCATAACCACGGGGCGTGCCGTCGCGCATGGTGCCGTCGGGGAAGCCTTTGGTGCCGATCTCGCCGGAGTACCAGTCGCCGGAAGTAGTGCCGGCATTGTATTCGTGATGCGGCTTCTCCTGCTGCCAGCCTTCCGTCTTGCCGTAAAAGGTCTGGCGTTGCAGGTGCGTGTGGGCAGACATGGACAGCGTATGCGGAAAATCTTTCAGTAGGTCGAACAGCCGCTGCCGGTCGGCATTGCGAAACGCGTCTTCGTTTTTGTGCATCAGCGGAATGTGGAACGACAGCACGATCAGTTTGTCTTTCGGCACATGCTTCAGGTCATTCTCCACGAAGTCGAGCTGGCTTTTGCGGAACCCGCCCCAATAGCTTTTACCGTCGCGTGGGTCGGGATACAGGATGTCGTCGAGCACGATGAAGTGGGCATTGCCATAATTGTAGGCGTAGTTGGCGGGGCCGAAGCCTGCTTCGAACGATTCGTCGGACAGGGAATCCGTCACCGCGTCGTAGTTCATATCGTGATTGCCGATGACGTTGTACCAGGGCAGGCCTATTTCGTTAACGGCTTTGATATAAGGGTTGTGCAGGCTGAGGTCGTCACCCACGAGGTCGCCGAGGCTCAGGCCGAACGCTACGTTGCTGATGCCTTTCACTTCAGACACGATACTTTTGGAAAAATATCCGATCTCGTCGAGGTTGTAAGCCTGCGGATCGCCGAACACGAGGGCGGTGAAGTCGGCGCTTTCATCATACTTCGTCAGCGGAAAGTCGACCGATTTCGGCAGGTTGCCGCTGGCCGGCACGCCTTTATATTTGAGCGCCGGCGAGCCGGCGGGTTTATGCGCATAGTAGTGCTGCGGTTGGTTGAGTGCGTTCACGGGTACTTTGTAGCCCGCCGGTTTGATCACGAAGATCATGTTGTCGTTGCCTACGGGCAACTGGTACCGGCCTTGAGCGTCGGTCACCGTCACTTCCACCCCGTTGCTCACGGATACGCCTGCGATGCCCGTTTCCTTTTTGTCTTTTTTGCCATTGCCATTCGCGTCCTGATACACCACGCCGGTAACGGCCGACTGCGCCATCGCGCAGCCCATGGTAGCGATCAGCAGCGCCGCGGAAAGGCCGCATGATTTTCTAAGCCTGTTCATTGAAGCTAATTTTTCGTAAAGAATGCGATTTCTTTTAATTGTCTTCCCAGGCGGCGGGTTAAGTTTTTATTAAGAGTCTGTTACGGCGGATGAGCGCCGGCAATGTCTTCCGGGAGTTGTACCATCAAACGGCCGCTCCTGCTGCCGGGCTGTTGCCAAGAAAAAGATTCACACCGGTTCCGTTACGATTCCTCCCCGCTTTATTTCACGGTACGCCTTTGGCGACAGCGCATATTTCTTTTTGAAGAGCCGGGAGAAATAAAACACCGATTCAAACCCGGTCTGGTACGCAATCTCATTGATCGGCAAGTTCGACGAATCCAGCAGCGACGTCGCTTTTTTCAGCCGGAGGTTCAGGTAATACTGGTTCGGCGATTCGCCGGTGACCTGTTTAAACACTTTCCGGAATTTCGAATAACTCACCGGCAGCTCCTTCACGATTTCTTCGATATTGGTCGATTCTTCCATCGCCTCCCGCATGAGGAATTTCGCTTTCACCACCATGCTTTCATCGGCGCTTTTGTGCTTGCCTTCATAATACGCGATGCTGTGGATGCGGGCCATGATCTCCAGCAAAATAGCCGACAATACCTGCAGGTACCCCATTTCAGATGCCTGCACGGTGGCCGCCAGCTTCTGGAACAGGATAAGGATTTCCTCGTCGATACCGATTTCGACGAGGGCCCGGTCTTCTCTAAAGAGCCCCTGCTTCATGAAATGGTCAGGAAAAAATCCTTTGAAACCTATCCAGTACTCCGTCCACCCCGAATTCGGATCCGGCTTGTAGCGGTGCCAGGTGCCGGGATAAATCAGGAAGCAGGTACCCCCATGAATGCTGCGCAGCGGGATGTGGGCAGACTCGAACAGCCCCGTGCCCGAAGTGATATATACCAGCTGGTATTCTCCCAGCACCCGGCCGTTTTTCCAGGTAAAGGCATGGGTGGAAGGATGCTCACGGTTGGGCGGGTACGTTCTTGCTGCCGCCGGCTCTATGCGGTTGTAGCCGGCCGTGGTCAGGTATAATCCCCACCGTTCTTCCAGCGCGGTGATAGTAAAATATTTCTTGAAATTCTTCATCCCCTGTGTTCTCGCGTATTAATATCAAAAAGTACAAAAAATCTGGCTGTTTTGGTCAATGGGCCCGCCAATGTCCGATTAATTTCGCCGCATCAACATGCACACATCGTTCCTCTGTATCATTAAAGCATCCTGTATGAAGCGATTTTTACACCTTATGTTCTTTCTGTTGGCCACGGTTATGCACAGCTACAGTCAGGAAAACACCTTCTCCCTCAAAGGGCGGGTATTCGACGGCAGTGAGCCGCCCGTTCCGCTGCCCGGCGTATCCGTGAGCGTCAAAGGCACCGGGCGCGGCGTGGTGACGGACGCCAACGGCAACTTCGACATCAAAGTAGCCCGCGGCGAAACCCTCGTATATGCCTATACCGGTTTTAAAACGCAGGAATTTCCGGTAAACAGCGCCAGCAACAATATTATCATTTCGTTAAGCGAAAACATCAGCCAGCTGAACCAGGTGGTGATCACCGGGTATTCCGAGCAGAAGGCCAAACACCTGGCCAATGCCATCAGCACGCTCGATGTGAAGAAGGCCGTGCAGAACAAGCCCGTCACCCAGTTGTCGCAGGCGTTGCAGGGCGGCGTAACGGGCCTCACGGTGATGCAGGGTTCCGGCCTGCCGGGCAGCGACGGCGCCAACATCCTGATCAGGGGCATTTCTTCACTCGGCGCCACGTCGCCGCTGGTGCTGGTAGACGGCGTACCTTTCGGGCTGAACGACGTGGATCCCACCACGGTGGAAAGCATCACGGTATTGAAAGATGCGGCCGCGGCGTCTATCTACGGCGCGCGGGGCGCCAACGGGGTTATTCTCGTCACCACCAAGCGGGGCGTGCCCGGGAAAGTGGTGTTTACCTACGACGGCTACGAAGGTTTCCAGAAAGCCTCTTACCTGCCCGAATTCGTCAACGCGCCCACCTACATGCGCATGGCCAACCAGGCCTATGCCAACATCGGCGGCCGCCAGCCGTATTCGGAAGAAGATATCCGCAAAACCGAAGAAGGCAACGATCCGCTGAACTACCCGGACACGGACTGGTCGGCCCTCATCCTCAAAAAAAGTCCGCGCATCCGCAGCCATACGGCCGGGATTTCCGGCGGCAACGACCTGGCGCGGTTTGCCGTGAATGCGACGTACATGTTCCAGGACGGGATTACCCCTAAGCGCGACTTCGAACGGTTCTCCTTCCGCGCCAATACCGGCGTGTCGCTGACAAAAAACCTCTCCCTCCTGCTCGACATGGTGGCCGTCAGAGGCCGGAACCGCTCCGAGATTACCCGCTTTTCGCTGAGCAACCTGCTGCTGCGCGAAGTGTACAACACCCCACCGAACATCGTAGCCAAGTATCCGCTGCGGGCAGACGGGTTGCAGGCCTACGGGAATTACGGCGATATGCAGCAGCCGCTGGCCGAAATGGAGCGGGGCGGCTTCGCCCAGTTTAAGTCGGACGTGATCAACGTTAACTTCCAGCCCCAGTGGAGCATCACGCCGGCGCTGAAACTGCGCGGGCAATACCTGTACAAAGTGGAAACCGGCGGCTTCAACAGCAACCGCAACGCGTTCAACTTCATCGATTACCATACCAACGCCCTGCTGTACACTTACCCGGCCGTAAAAGAATCCAGCGTAACGAGGAGCACCTACAATTACGTAGCCGCCAACCTCGAATTCAACCGCACCTACGGAAAAAACTTCGTATACGCGCTCGGCGGCCTGTCGCGCGAAACAGACAACCCCAATAACTTCGATCAGGCCAACATCGCCTCTTACTTCGTGAAAGTGAACTATGTGTTCAACGATAAATACCTGCTCGAAAGCACCCTCCGCGCCGACGGCTCCTCACGCTTCGGACCGGGCCAGAAGTGGGGCACCTTTCCCTCTGTGGCGCTGGGCTGGAACGTGCACAACGAAAACTTCCTGAAAAACAACCGGGTGATCAGCGCTTTGAAGCTCCGCGGCTCCTACGGGCTGCTGGGCAACAACCAGAACGCCGGCCTTTACCGCTACCAGAGCCTCATCAACGCCGCCAACGGCACGGAATCGACCATCGGCAATCCCGACATTACCTGGGAAACGGTGAACATGCTCGACCTCGGGGCCGACATCCGGCTGATGGACAAACTGAACATCACGGTAGATTGGTTCGATAAAAAAACGAACGACATCCTCCTCACCCCGCCACTTTCCCTGGCCGCCGCCATCGGCTCCCCGCAGATTAATGCCGGCAAGGTGCGCAACCACGGCTGGGAGCTGGCGCTGCAATATGCCACGTCGTGGAAGAACGGCCTGCAACTCAGCACCAGCGCCGGCTATTCCTACTACCAGAATGAGATCCTGAGCCTGAAAGGCGGGCCCTACATCAGCGGCACGGCTATCAACGAAGTCGGCCAGCCCATCCGCAGCTACTACCTCTACCGCACCGCCGGCCTGCTGCAGGAAAAAGACATCGCGGCCGGCGTGCCTGTCATTGAAGGACAGAAAGCCGGCGACATCCGGTACCTCGACATGAACGGCGACGGCCTCATCACGGAGAAGGATAAACGAATATCCGGCAACCCCAACCCGCAGGGAAATTACTTTGTCAATTTCACGATCGGGTACAAGGGCTTCGAGCTCGAAACACAGGTGAACGGTTTTACCAACAGCCTCGGTTATTACGCCGGCAGGTACCAGGTGCCGCTTAACCTGACCTCCACCTACGGCGGCACGCCGATGACGTTCCAGACCGATTACTGGACGCCCGGAAACACCGGCGCCAGCCTGCCGCGCATCACGCCCAGCCCGGGCAATAATGTGCTGCCGTCCGACTTCTGGCTCACCGACGCCGCGTTTGTGCGTGTCCGTTATATCCAGCTCGGTTATACCGTCAACCCCGTGCTCACACGGAAAATCAAACTGAACAACCTGCGGTTGTACGTCAACGCGCAAAACCCGTTCACCTTCAGTAAAATGAAACATCTCGATCCGGAAACACGGGGCGACGAAGCCAATTATCCGTTAATGAAAGTGTTCACCTTCGGGATCAACGTCAAATTTTAATCCGGTCATCATGAAAAAATTAGTGCTTTTCTTCATACCGATCGTTGCGCTGAGCGCCTGCCAGAAGGACTTCCTCACGCGCGACAATCCCACCGCCACCACCGACGACAATTTCTGGGCCACGCAGGGGCAACTCAACGCCGCGCTGGGTGTGATTTATGGCTCAACGCCCACTGGCACCTACCAATACAAAGCCAATACCCGTATTTCTTTTTCTGGGATGACGGACGATGCGGTGTGGACGGCCAATTACTTTGGCGAGATCCCCAGCATTGCCCTGGGCAATTCCAATCCGCAGATGCCAAAGGAAGAGCTGGGCGTAACCACTAACGCCGTAGAACCGCTCTGGGCCGAAAACTTCTCCGCCATCCGCGCGGCCAACCGCTTCCTGCAACATGCCGGGAACGCATATATGGACACGGTGCTGCGCAACCGCTATCTCACCGAGGCCAGGGCCCTGCGCGCCTGGTACCACCTCGACCTGTTCCTCCTGTACGGCCCCGTTCCCATCATCGACAAGGTGATCGACCTGCAGGGCGTGAACGTAAAACGGAACACGGAAAAAGAAGTGATCGATTTTATCGTATCCGAACTTGACGCATGCGCCCCGCTCCTGCCATTGGAATACGCCGGCACGGCCGACAATTACCGCATTACCCGCGGCGCCTGCTATACCATGAAAACGGTGGCGCTCCTCAATGGCCGGCGGTATGCGGAAGCGGCCGCTGCGGCCAGGCAGGTGATCGATCTCAACCAATACGAGCTGTATCCCGATTACAACAACCTGTTTTCGTATGAAGGCCAGCAAAACAAGGAACGTATTTTCATCCGCAACAACGGTGTACAAGCCGCGTTTTACCGGAATGCGCCGGTAGTGGCGGGCGGCACATCCAACGTAAACCCAACCGCGGCGCTGGTGAACACCTACGAGACCAGGCAGGGTAAAACGCTGGCCGAACTGGGCGCAGACAGTACGCTGATCTATAAGAAGAACCCGAACTTCAAAAGCAACCGCGACCCGCGCCTGGTGGCCACCGTGCTCTACCCCGGCTCCAATTTCTACGGCATCCTCGACCCGTTCAACGACGTGCCCACCAACAAAGACAAGCTAGGCGCCCTGAATTCATCCCGCACCGGCTACTGGGTGAAAAAATATGTGACCACTAACGACAAAGGCAAGGCCACCTCCGGCACCCTCGATTACCTGATTTACCGGTATGCCGATGTGCTGCTGATGTACGTGGAAGCGCTGGTGGAAAACGGCCAGTGGAACCACCCGGATGTGGTGCTGTACCTCAACCGGATCAGGACAAGGGCGAAGATGCCGCCCGTGAACGAAAGCGTGTACAATTCAGAACAGCAAATCAGGGAATTGTACCGCCGCGAGCGCCGCGTGGAGCTGGCATTGGAAGGCAGCCGCCTGTTCGACATCCGCCGCTGGAAAATCGGCGAAACGGTGATGCGCGGGCCGGTGGAAGGCGCCACCAATCCCGCAAACGGCCAAACAGTGATTGCCGAAACCCGGAACTTTTCCATGAAAGATTATCGCTGGCCGGTGCCCGCCCGTGAAATACAGGGCAACCCCGCCATGGAGCAAAATCCGGGCTTCTGATCATATAAAAACACTATATTCCGGTGAAGGCGGCGGCGCAGCATGCCACCTTCGCCCTAACCCGATCTTAACATGCGCAAACACGTCATCAGCTTACTCCTATTATTATGCACCGCACCGGGCCTGCGGTCCCAAACCGGGCCCGATTCTTTCAACAGTCTGAAAAAAGGGTTTGCCAGTCCGGGTAAACAATACGGCAGCGCCCCCCTCTGGGTGTGGAACGCGAAAGTGACCAAAAAGGAAATCGACCTGATGCTGGCAGACTTTGCCGGCAAGGCTTTCGGCGGAGTGATGGTGCACCCCAGGCCGGGCCTGATCACGCCATATCTCTCCCCGGAATGGATGGAACTGTTCTGGTACACCGTCGAAAAAGGGAAATCGCTTGGCCTCGACGTCTGGATTTACGATGAGAACTCCTATCCCACGGGGTTTGCCGGAGGCCACGTGCCAGACCAGATGCCGGAATCCTACAACCAGGGACAGATGTTGCATCTCGTGAAGGCAGATGCACCGCCCGCAGGCAACAAGGATGTATTCATCTGCCTGCAGGAAGAGAACGGCGCGTTCAAAGATGTGACCGGCCAACCCGCAAACGGGAAAGGAAAATACTACAGCTTCAGCAAGGCATATTATGGCAAAGGCGGCTGGTACGGCGGGTTCTCCTATGTAGACCTGCTTGTGAAAGGCGTGACGGAAAAATTTATCGAAGTCACCTTTAAAAAATATGAACCGTTCATCGGCAAGGATTTCGGGAAAACCATCCCCGGCATATTTTCCGACGAGCCGGGCATTCAGGCCGAAGGCCGCGACAACATACGCTGGACGCCCGACCTGTTCTCCGCCTTTCAGCAACGATGGGGATACGACCTGCGGCTGCATTTGCCGTCGCTGTTCGAGGAAACCGGCAACTGGAAAAAGGTAAGGCACAATTATTACCAGGTGCTGCTGCAGCTGTTCATCGACCGCTGGTTCAAGCCCATGCACCAGTACACCGAAAAACACAACCTGAAATGGACGGGGCATTACTGGGAACACGGATGGCCCAATCCCGAGCACGGTGCGGACAACATGGCCGCTTACGCCTGGCATCAGCAGCCGGGCATCGACATGCTGTTTAACCAGTTCGATGAAACCAGTCCCAATGCACAGTTCGGCAATATCCGTTCCGTGAAGGAGCTTGCCAGCGTAGCCAACCAGCTGAACAAAAAACGCCGCCTCAGCGAAACGTACGGCGGCGGCGGATGGGAGCTGACGTTTAAGGACATGAAGCGCCTGGGTGACTGGGAATATGCATTGGGCGTAAATTTTCTCAATCAGCACCTCTCGTTCATGACGCTGGCCGGCGCCCGTAAAGGCGACTATCCGCCCAGCTTTTCCTATCACAATCCCTGGTGGCCTCATTACGGAACGCTCAATGCCTATTTCGGCCGGCTGTCGTTTGCTTTGTCGCAGGGAGAACAGGAAAACGCCATCCTCGTGATGGAGCCCACCACGTCCGCCTGGATGTACGCGGTCCGGGGCCGGGCGCTGCCCCGGTTCACGGCGATCGGGCGCGAATTCCAGGCATACATCACCCGGCTCGAAAAATCACAGGTAGAATACGACCTCGGCTCCGAGCAGGTGATCAAAGATCATGGCCGCATCCGGAACGGCTGCTTCGTGATCAGGCAAAGGGCCTACTCCACCGTAGTGCTGCCGCCGGGCATGGAGAACGTGAATGCCTATACGCTCCAGCTGCTGAAAGAATACAAGGCGAAGGGTGGAAAACTCGTGGTGCTTGACACCCTGCAAACGGTCGACGGCGCCGCCGCTGTTGACGTACAGCAATTCCCGAAAACCGCCGGCGATACCACGTTGACACATCCCGACGGCTTCCTCGTCGAAAAAGACGGCGATGCCGGCAATCTTTTCCACCAGCGCCGGCGGCTCAAAGACGGGCAGCTGCTGTTCCTGACGAATGCGGACATGCACACGGCCGCGAGCGGAAAAGTGACCATGCCCGGCAAAGACGCCCTCCTGCTCAACCCCTTCACCGGGAAAATATCCGACTATCCGGAACAGGCGCAGTCCGCGGGTATACAATTGAGCTATCACCTGCCGCCGGCCGGCAGCTTGCTGCTCTTCATCGCCGATCGCCCCGAAACAGGATGGCCCGCATACCCGGTACCGGGAAAGGGCACGGCCATTGAGGCATCGCCGGTAAGCGTGCAGCGGCCCGCGGAAAACACGCTGATGATCGATTTCTGCGATGTGCAGTTTGCGGACACGCTGCTGACGGATCATCATGTGACCTACGCCGCCGACATCCTGTTCAAACATTACGGCTTTCCCAGCGGCAATCCCTGGAACCATGAAGTACAGTTCAAAGACCGGCTCATTGCCCGCGACACGTTTCCGAAAGGCACCGGCTTCACCGCTACCTATAAATTCGTTATAGATCCTGGTGTCGCCTTCAGCAAATTCAGGGCGGTAGTGGAGCGGGCCGGCATCTGGAACAACATCCGCGTGAACGGGAAAACGGTGCAGCCCGTTCCCGGCCAGTGGTGGCTCGACCGTTCTTTTGCCGTGCTGGAAATCGGGCGATACCTGCATGCCGGGGAAAACACGTTGTCGGTGTCCGTTTCGCCCATGAAGATTCACGCCGAAATTGAGCCCGTGTACCTCCTGGGCGATTTTAACCTCGCCGCAGCCGGCAAGGGCTGGCGGGTCACAGCCCCCGCACCGCTGACCACGGGCAGCTGGAAAACACAGGGCCTTCCGTTATACGGCCAGCACATTACCTACGTCAAAACGTTCCAGCTCACGGACGCCGGTAAACGAACCGTGGTGACGCTCGGCAATTGGAAAGGCACCGTTGCCGACGTGAAAGTAAACGGGGCGCCCGCCGGCATCATCTTCGCGGAGCCGGATGCACTCGACATTACGGCGCTGGTGAAAAAAGGACACAACCGTATCGAAGTGAATGTGACCGGCAGCTTGAAAAACCTCCTGGGCCCGCATCACAACAATCCGAAGCCCGGTCTCGTGAGCCCGTGGCACTGGCGGAACATAAAAAAATATCCTTCGGGAAGCGACTATCAACTGTATGATTATGGCTTGATGGAGGATGTAAAAATCGAGCAGTACTGAAAAAACGCTAAATTATCATATTGATAACCAATTACTTACAGGGGGATTTATAATAATCCCCCTATTCATTTAAGATATTCTCCCCCATGTTCACAGAAACATGATGAATTTGACGAAGGTTGTTTATATATTTAAACACGATCCAAAATCTGAGTTCCATCAAGAAAAACCTTCATCATTAACCAAAATCGAGACTATATGTTTGACGGCTCTTGTATCAAACAATGCCTGACGTTGCTCCTGTTAGGTATTTTGCTTCCATTTCTTGCGGCTGCACAGGCCAAAAAAATTACCGGGAAAGTAACCGATGAAACCGGCGCTGCTGTTCCCGGTATTACCGTGGCCATTAAAAACGGCAAAGGGGGCACCGTTACCAATGCGGATGGCGCCTTCACTTTAACGGTGGCGCCCGGCGCCGTGCTCCAGCTATCGTCGATCGGTTACGAAGCGGCACAGGTTACGGTTGATGGCAGAACGGAATATGCCGTTGTGCTGAAACAGCTGGCCAAGAACATCAATGAGATCGTGGTGACGGCGCTCGGCATTTCGCGGCAGTCGAAAGGCCTCGTGTATGCCATGCAAACCGTTAAAACGGCGGAATTGAACGAAGTGCGGGATGCCAACAACATCCTCAACTCGCTGCAGGGGAAAGTGGCCAACGCCATCATCACCCAGGGCTCCGGCGGGCCGGGCAGCGGCGCGCGTATCGTATTGCGCGGCAACCGCTCCATCCAGGGCACCAACAACGCGTTGATCGTGGTAGACGGCGTGCCCATCGCCAACCCCACGTATAACGTGACCGGTAATACGTTCGGCGGTATCCAGGGACCGGATGGCGCCTCGAATGTGAATCCGGACGATATCGAAAGCGTGAGCGTGCTCCGGGGTGCTTCCGCGGCCGCATTGTACGGCAGCCAGGCCGGTAACGGGGTGTTGGTGATCACCACCAAAAAAGGCAAGAAAAACAATTTCTCCGTAGATGTGAACTCCGGCGTGGCCTTTGAAAGCGCGTTTTCACTGCCCCGTGTGCAGAACCAGTACGGGCAGGGCCTCGGCGGTACCCTCAACGCGTCTGTCGGCGACAGCTGGGGTGCAAAGATGACGGGACAGTCGTTCACCAACCACCTCGGCAAGCCCGGCACCTATAGCGCGCAGCCGGACAATATCAAGGACTTTTTCAGAAACGGGGTGTCCTTTAATAATTACATCGGCGTATCGGCCGGAACAGACAAGATGCAGTCGTATCTCTCCTACACCAATAACAGCGTAAGCGGCATCGTACCCGAAAACAGCCTCATGCGGCATACCGTGAACTTCCGGATCAGCAACCAGTTCAGCCCGAAGTTCTCCACCGACGCCCGCATCACCTATATCAACCAGCGCATCGAGAACATCCCGCGGAACGGGGAAGAAAACTCCCCGGTGATCGACATTTACCAGGCGCCGCGCAACGTGAGCCTGGCCGATGCCAAAAACTACCAGACCACCGGTCCACAGGGAACGCCCGTCGCAACGCCGTGGCCGGCTACGCTGGGCTCGATTTACCAGAACCCTTACTGGATGATCTATAACACGTCCATCAACGCCAACCGCGACCGCATCATGGGTTTCCTTTCCATGAAATACCAGCTGACCGACTGGCTGAGCGTAACGGGGCGCGCCAACCTCGACAAAATGACCGACCAACTCGACCAGGCTTATATGGAAGGCACCGTGCTACGCGCGGCACTGGGTACAGGTGGGGAATACATCCTCAGCAACCTCCGTACCACCCAGCAGTGGTACGACCTGATATTCGAGGGTAAAAACCATATTGCGCGTGATTTTGATGTGACCTATTACGCCGGCGCCATCTTCCGGGATATCACCAACCGCATCAACACGCTGCAGGCCAACGGGCTTCGCGTGCCGAACCGCTTCAGCACGGCATTCGCGAAAGCGCCGTTCCCCACCGCATCTGCCGGTGGCAACCAAACGCAGTCGCTTTTCGGGCAGGCCGCCTTCTCGTATAAAAACGCCATCTTCCTCGACGCCAGCATCCGGAACGACTGGGATTCGCGGCTGCCCGATCCTTATTCATACGCTTACTATTCAGCGGGCGCGTCTGTGGTGCTGTCCGATCTCGTCAAATTGCCGGCGCCCATTTCTTTCCTGAAAGCCAGCGTGAACTACGCGCAGGTGGGCAACGGCGGGCAGGAGCAGATCCGCATCGCCACCTATAACTTCACGCAAAGCGCCGGCAACGGGCAAATCGGGCGTACGACCGTGCTGCCCATCGCCGACCTCAAACCCGAAATCGTAGGCAATATCGAAGCAGGCCTCGACATCCGGTTGATCGACAACCGCATCGGCCTGAACGCCACCTACTATAAGAGCAATGCCAAAAACCAGCTGCTGTCTTTAAGCGTGCCCGCGGCCACCGGCTACCTGACGCAGTACATCAACGCCGGCAACATTCAGAATACCGGCTGGGAATTTATGCTAACGGGTACCCCTGTACGCAGCCTCAACTTCACCTGGGATGCATCGCTCAACCTTGCCTTCAACGACAACAAGGTGATTGAGCTGACGGACAATATCAAAACCTTCGCCATCAATACAGACGCCCGCGTGGCCACGGTTGTGGTGCAAACCGGCGGGAGCTACGGCGACCTGCACGGGTTGAAATGGGCCACCAACGAAGAAGGCAAGCGCCTCGTAACCGCGGCCGGCAAGCCGGTGCTCACAAGCACGCCCACCTACATCGGTAACTTCAACCCCAAAGCCAACCTCGGCCTCACCAACACGCTCAACTACAAGGCATTTTCGCTGCGTGTGCTGGCAGACGGGCGCGTAGGCGGCACGATTGTTTCCGGTACGGAAATGAACCTGGCCTTCAGCGGCATTCCTGAAATGACCGAACGTTACCGCGAAGGCGGATGGAACCTTGGCGGCGTGGATGCCAACAAGCAGCCCGTGAATGCGGCCATCTCGGCGCAGGACTTCTGGCAAACCGCTTCCGGCAAACGGTACGGCGCAGCGGAATTCTTCGCCTACGATGCCACCAGCTTCCGCCTCCGCGAAATCTCACTTGGCTACACCATCCCCGTGCCCGCCAAATCTTTCATCAAATCGCTGAAAGTATCCGCAGTAGGGCGCAACATCGCCTGGCTGTACCGCGGCAGCTCACGGCTCGACATTCCCGGGCTGGGCAAACGGAAGATGTGGTTCGACCCGGAACTGAGCCTGGCCAACAGTAATTACCAGGGCGTGGAATACGGCAACCTGCCGTCTACGCGCAGCTGGGGCTTTAACCTGAAAGTGGGATTCTAAAACTAAAACTTGCAACGATGAAAACACTCTCCATATTCATGGGCGCCCTGCTGCTGACGGCAGCGTCCTGCACCAAAAAGTTCGAATCGATCAATACCAACTCAGACGCCATCGTGAAAATCGACGCGGCCGAGCTGCCCTTCCTTTTTACCAGGGCGCAGGATCAGGCTATGTTCGCCACCAGCTACCAAACGGCGCAGAACCTGAATGCCGACCAGTATGCGCAGTACTATGCCTGCGTGGCTACCTCCTTCCCTTCTGACCGTTACGTGATGCGGTCCGACTGGTTCAACAACGCCTGGCTGCGCCTGTACACCGGCGCCGTGCCGCAGCTGCAAACCATTTTCGCGAAAACCGAGCCCACCTCGGCGGAGTATGCGCTGGCCAACATCGTGTGGGTGCTGGCATTTCACCGGGTAACCGACTACTGGGGCCCCATCCCCTATTTCAAAGCCGGCGAAGTGGCCAACACCGTACCGTACGACGCGCAGGACAAGATTTACGACGACTTCTTCAAAAGGCTCACGGCCGCCGTTACCGTACTGAAGGGCAAAACCTCGGAGAAGCCGTTCGGCACCTTCGATATCATTTACGGCGGCGACGTGAACAAATGGATCAGGTTCGCGAACACGCTGCGCCTGCGGCTTGCGCTGCGCATCTCGAAAGTAGATCCTGCACGGGCTAAAACCGAAGCGGAAGCGGCGTTTGCCGCCGGGGTGATGACGAGCAGCCCGGAAGACGATGCCCTGATGCAAAAAAGCCTCAACGGCAACGATATTAACGGCCTGTCTCAAATGAGTGACTGGAACGAGTTCAGGATGAGCGCGGCCATGGAGTCCGTATTGAAGGGGTTCAAAGACCCGCGGATGCCCGTGTACTTCCTGCCGGCCGTTACCTCCAAAACATACGAAGGCCTGCGCAACGGTTTGACCGCTACGCAACTCACCAATGCCGCCAACACCCCGGCCGCCACCTCGCATGTAGGCGCGCGGTGGAGCTCCCTGGCGGCGGGCGGTATCTCCACGCACCTCTCCACCCCGCAGAATGTGATGTGCGCCGCGGAAGCCTTTTTCCTCCGCGCGGAAGGCGCCACGCTGGGCTGGAGCATGGGCGGTACGGCACTGGAGCTGTACGAGGCCGGCATCACCCAATCGATGAAACAATGGGGCATCACCGATAACGTTGCCATACAGGCGTACATCCACGGGCTTACACCCGCCGTTGCACCGGCAGACTTCCTGAGCTCGCCCGCACTGGTGAACTTCCCCGTGCAGTTCGACGTGGCGAATCCCGCCACGCAACGCGCGCAGATCTCGCTTCAGAAATGGCTGGCGCTGTTCCCCGACGGTTGCGAAGCCTGGGCGGATTACCGGAGAAGCCGCGCGTTCAGCCTTTACCCGGTAGCGAATTCAGACAATGCGGATGTGACCAACCCCGCCACCCAATGGATCAGGCGGCTTACCTTCCTTACGCAGGAACAGCAGAACAATGCCGCCGCCATGGGCGATGCGGTGACCCTGCTGAAAGGGCCCGATAAAATCACCACGCCGCTGTGGTGGGACAAGAATTAGAGCAAGAAATTTCCGGTGAAGGGAGCTGCGCAGGCAGCTCCCTTTTTTTATGCCGGTGCCCGGATGGCCGACGCGGTAGCTTTTTGTATCCCGGTTTGAGTGCTCCTTTGGCGGCGCAAATACCGTTCTGCTCGGCGTTATGTTGCGCACATCGGCGCACCGCGTTGCCGGGGCGCAAGTCCACCATCGTATACCGGCCGGCTTACGTGCGCACTTCCCTGCGCATAAAAAGGTAATACGAGAGCGCGAAGCAAACCACCGTGGCCGCGATGAGGCCGCTCAATTGCGGCCAGGCCACCAGCAGGCTTTCCCGCAGGCTCAGCGGTGCGGGAATGGCCCCGGCCATCTGCTCGATGGTTAGCGGGCCAAGGCTCCGTACCGACGGCATCAGCAACGTGGTGGTGGCATCGGTATACAGCTGGCTGGGCACCAGGCGAAGGAAGGTCAGGATGATATCGTTGTACGACATGAGCTGTTCCGGGCTTAGCTGGTTCGGGTCCGGCAGCAGCGCGCGCACCACCAGGTTGAGAATGATCTGGTAAAAAACGGTGAAGAACAGCCAGATGGCGATGGCCGTAAGGGCGGAGGTCGCCGCTTGCCGGAACCTCACCGAAAGGAGGATCGACAGGTTCAGCCAGAACGACACGTACACAACGCTCAGTACAACGAAGCAAAGGATGCGCGCCAGCTCCACAGGTTCTATTTTCACGCCGGTGATCACCAGGCCGCCGCCTATCATCAGGCCGCTCAGCGAGAGAAACAGGGTGCTGATCACGACCAGGGAAGCGGTGAATTTTGCGTTGAGCACCGTGTCGCGGTACACCGGCTGCGCGATGAGCCGCACCAGCGTACCGTTGGCCTGTTCGGAATTAATGGCGTCGAAGCCGAGCGCGATGCCCAGCAGGGGGCCAAGGAAGCCGACGAATACGTGAAATGGCGGCAGCGAGCCGTCTGTAGTGGTCAGGAGTTTCAGGTAAAGAAATGAACCATCGGGATCGCCCGGGTTGGCGGTCACTTTGCCAATATTGGACATGGCCACGTACATCGCGCCGAAGAAGGTGAGCAGCATCAACCCCGCGAGAATGATGAAGCGCCAGCTATGCACCTGGTCGGCCACCTCCTTCCGAACCATCACCCAAAACGGGCTGCGGGACTTCGTTTCAGCGTTTTTTGAATTTGCCGAAAAAAGACCGTTGAAAAAGGCCGCTTGACTTTTCATTGGATACGTTTTCCTTTAAATTGTTTTCAAAATACCGGTGATAGATTTCATCCAGGCCGTACGTTTTCTTCTGCACGCCGGTGACGTCGAATCCCTGCTGCACGAAGTGCCGGACGATATCGGGCGTGATGTCCCGCATGCCGGAAATTTCCACGAAGCCATCTGCCACCTTCACCTGCCGGATGCCCGGCAGCTGCAGGATTCCTGCTTCCAGTGCGCCGTTCTCCGCAACGGGCGATTGCAGCGTGACCTGCAGGGTGTACGGCGTGGCGCTGAACAATTCCCCGGCCAGCGTTTCGATGCCGCCCTGCGCGAGCAGTTTGCCGCCAACGAAGATGCCCACGCGGCTGCACACCTGTTGCACCTGGTGCAGGTGGTGGGAAGACAATAAGATCGTAAGGCCCTGGCGGCGGTTCAGCTGCAGTATCAGCTCGAGGAAGTCCTTGACGCCCGCGGGATCAATCCCGAGGGTGGGCTCGTCGAGAATGATCACTTCCGGCTGCCGGATCAATACGTCGGCCAGCCCGAGGCGCTGTTTCATGCCGCGCGAAAAGGTACCGGCCTTTTTATGGATGGCCGCTTCGAGCCCCACTTCCACGAGCATTTCTTTCGCCCGCGCCACCACCTGCGAATCCGGCGTGCCGTTGAGCCGGGCGATGTAAACGAGATTGTCGAGCGCGGTGAGATCGTTGTAAAAACCCACGCTATCCGGCATATAACCGACTTTCCGTTTAACGGCGATCGGGTTGCGGGTGGTGTTCAGGCCGCAGATGCGCGCTTCGCCGGCGGTAGGTTCGGTTAAACCGAGCAGCATGAGGATGGTGGTGGATTTGCCGGCACCGTTGGGACCCAGCAGACCGAAGATTTCACCTTTGCCGATGGACAAATCGAGGTGGTCTACCACCTTCAGAGAGCCATAGGATTTGGCGAGCCCACGCGTCTCAATGATTGCTTGTTCCATAGTGCACTATCTTCTGCCATATTTACGGATAAGGTAGTAAACGGCGCCGAGGGCCGCCAGTATGATCAGGATCCCCAGCCATCCCGTGAGCAGGGACGTTTTGACGGTTACCCGGAAAGCCGCGCTGGAATTGGCGTTGGCGTTCTTCGACGTAAAAGTGGTCACGTAGTCGCCGGCGATGGTTTTATCCGGCACCTTCAGCCTGGCAACCACCTGCTGCTCTTTGCCCGGTTCGAGGCGCGCAATGCTGGCGGGCGAAAAGGCGGCTTCCCATTGCGGTGGTGCCTGCGCGGATAACTCCACATTGTCGAGCGCGATGGTGCCGGAATTTTTCACCACCAGGTGAATTTCTTCCGTGCGGCCTTCGGTGACATCGCCGCTCAGCCGGCCGGTGGGCGTAGACAGGATGATAGCGTAAGCGCCTTTCACCACGGCTTCCAGCGTGAGCTTCAGCGAATCCTGCCCGGCGAGGGCGAGCACGGGGATGGTGTACTTCCCGGGCTTGACGTCTGCGCCCGGGATGAGCTCGATGATGATATCCTGCACTTTCGCGGAATCCATCTGCAGTGATGTAACCTGGTACCCTTCGGCTTTAAAGGACAAGTTCCAGCCCGCGGGTGTTTGGGCGGACAGCTGGAAGATACGCGGCACGCGGGCGGTGTTGCGCAAGGTGGCATTGTAGGTGAAAGTGGTGTTGGCGGCCGCTTCGAGATTCATGAGCCGCACCGTGAATGGTGATGTGGACTGGTTGCCGGTTTGCGCGAAGCCCTGGCGGGCGGCTAAAAACAATACTGCAAATAAAAGAATGGCATTTGCATGCGGCATAACGCGGCGCTGATACTTGCTGATACTGGCTGACATTGCTAACTGAAGATTAATAAATATTAATTATACTTTTTATAAAATAATAGCTATTTCCCTTTTCCTTAAAGCAAAGGAGACAGGAACAGTGTTCCTGAACGGCCGCCAATTTATGAAGAAAAATAAAATCAGAAAAGCAAAAAAATGTAAAAAATCGCTGCGCACGCATCGCCCCTTTTTTGCCGGCGCCCGGACAGCCGCAGCAGCCGGCCCTCCCTTACGAGCGATCGCATATGATGGATAGTGCAAAGGGCGTAGCCGGAGAACGGCCGGTCACACCCGGCAGGAAACCCCGAGTTACATATTTCTGTAAAATTTTAAAGCCCGATGTTGCGCGCATCAGGCTTTTTTCGATATGTTTACACACACCCAAAAAAGGGGGCATCATTTGCAAACCAAGGTTGTAGAAATAAGTGAACCACTTTTACAGGAAGTAGCCCGGGGCAACGAAAAAGCCTTCCGGAAACTGTTCCATGAATATGCAGACTACCTGCACACCTACATCTGGCAACTGACCAGGTCGAAGGAAATGGCGGAAGAGGTGGTGCAGGACATCTTTTTACAAATCTGGATGAGCCGCGAAACCCTCTCGAACATCCGTAATTTCCGCACCTACCTTTTCGTGATTTCCCGTAACCACACCCTGAACGCGCTCAAAAAGCTGGCGCGCGAAAAAAAGCGCCGCGATGCCTGGGAGCTGGCGCAGCAGCCGGACAACCAGCCGGAAGACATGGAGGCCGGCCTGAGCATCGTGGAGGAAGCCATCAAGGCCCTGCCGTCCCAGCAGCAGAAAGTATGGCTGCTGAGCCGGAAACAGGGCAAAAAATACCACGAAATCGCCCGTGAAATGGAGCTCTCCCGCGAAACCGTCAAAAAGTACATCGGTTATGCCACCCGTTCCATCATGGAATATGTCAGCCGGCGGCTCGACGTACTGCTGCTGATCGCCCTGATGTGCCTTGACTGAGCCGGCCTGGAATAAAAAAGATTTCGGGACCGGTAGCCCCTTTTTTATTTTTCTGTTGTTCCTATACTGTAACTATGCAAACATCCGATACCAGACTACAGGAATTATTTGACCGCTGGGTGCAGCACCAGTGTACGCCCGCCGAGGAGGAAGAATTTCTCGCGCTGGTGGAAAAAGCCGGTCCGGGCGAACTGACGCCCGCGCTGCAAGCCGCCTGGCAGTCGCTGCGCCCGGAAAACCGCCTGAGCCGCGAGGATAAAGACGACATGGTGGATCACATCTTCCGTCAGTCGCCCGCGCAGCCTGTTTCCGGCTGGTCGCGCTGGTGGACCGCCGCCGCCGCGGCACTGGTCATTTGCCTCGCCGGCGGAACCTGGTACGGGTTACAGAAAAACAGCCGCCAGGGCATCACGGCGGGCAACACCCACCCGCACGACGTGGAGCCCGGCAAGGAAGGCGCCATTCTCACCCTGGGCAACGGGCAAACCATTGTGCTGGATACGCTCGGCAACGGGGTCATTGCGCAGCAGAGCGGCACACAGGTGGTGCTGCAGAACGGGAGCCTCAGTTACGAAGCCAGCGGCGCGGGCGAAGTGAATTTCAATACCATGACCACGCCCCGCGGACGCAAGTTTCAACTGGTATTGCCAGACGGGTCCAAGGTATGGCTCAACGCCGCCTCCTCCCTCCGCTACCCCACCGCTTTCACCGGCAGCGAACGCCGGGTGGAAATTACCGGGGAAGCCTATTTCGAGATCAGCAAAGACGCCGCAAGGCCGTTTATCGTCAAAATCAACGACCAAACCGACATACAGGTACTGGGCACACAGTTTAACGTAAATGCCTACACGGACGAGGCCAACATCCATGCTACCCTCGTGGAAGGCTCCGTTCGTATCCGCGCCAGCGGGCAAAGCCGCGTGCTCACGCCCGGCCAGCAGGCGCAGATCAGCAACCAGGGCGGCGGCGTGACCGTTCTGGAGCATGCCAACGTGGAACAGGTAACCGCCTGGAAAAACGGTTTCTTCAATTTCCACGGAGCCAGCCTGCCCGAAGTGATGCGCCAGCTTTCCCGCTGGTACAACATCGACGTCATTTACGAAGGCAAAGTGCCCGACCAGCAGTTCGAAGGGGAACTGCCCACCACATTGCAACTATCGCAGGTCATCAAAATATTAACCAAAGTCGACGTAAAATTCAGGATCGAAGAAGGGCAGCGGCTCATCGTACTGCCGTAACTATTCACCACATAAAAACCGTTTATACACGCCGGCCCTGCCGGTGAAAGGGATATTATTGTTATGAAGATATCTGTATGATAGGCGATTGAACAAAACAGGGAAGTGTTTGCACCACTTCCCTGCATAAAAGTTCAGGCCTTGAAAAACTGTCTGGCTAAAGACTACATTTTTAATCAACCTAAACCTTTACAAAAGTATGAATTTCCTGGCTTTTTGTAAGTATGCCTTCTATTGCCTTGTGCATAGGGCCGCAACCAAACATCTAAGCACAGTGAGGATCATGCCGGCGGCAACCCGGCGGCCTTGCCTAACTACAATCGTGAACGCGATGAAAATTACGACCGTTTTCCTCTTTGCTGTCTGTATGCATGTGAGCGCCAAAACGCATTCGCAGACCATTACCTTTTCCGGTAAAGAGGTACCGCTCTCCAAAGTTTTTTCCGTTGTGAAACAACAAACGGGGTATGTGTTCTTTTATAACAAAGATATTCTGCGCGATGGCGCCAACATCAACGTGCAGGCCAAAGACCAGCCGCTGGAATCGTTCCTGCGCAACGTGCTGCAGGGGCAGCAGCTGGACTATTCCATCGAAGACAAAGTGATCATCATTTCGCGCAAGCCCGCGGAAATAATGCCGGATATGCCGCCGCCGGTAACGGTGAACGGGCGTATCACCGACGACAGGGGCATTCCCCTGCCGGGCGTGTCTGTGAAGGTGAAGGGCTCTCCCAAAGGCACCACCACCAATTCGGACGGCATCTTCACGCTCTCCAACGTGCCGGACGATGCCCACCTGGTGATTTCATACATCGGGTTTGAAACGCGCGAAGTGGCCATCAAGGGCCAGGGCGCCATCAATCTCCAGCTGACGCCGGCCACCAAAGACATCGAGGGCGTTACCGTAGTGGGGTACTCATCCCGCAACGTTAAATACCTCTCCAGCGCCGTGTCTACCGTATCGCGCGAAAAACTGCGCGACGTAACGTCCAACAACCTCAGCAGCCTGCTCCAGGGTAAAGCGTCCGGCGTGGTAGTGAGCGCCCCCACCGGCGATCCCGTGGCCGGCGCCAACATCGTGATTCGCGGCCAGGGTACGCTGGCAGCCGGCCTGTCGCCGCTCATCGTGGTAGACGGCAACATCGGCGGCACTTTCAACCCGAACGACGTGGAATCCGTGACCATCCTCAAAGACGCCGCCGCTACCGGCCTCTATGGCAGCCGCGCCGCTAACGGGGTGATCATCGTTACCACCCGCCAGGGCAAGGCCGGTAAAACACGTATAGAATTGAATACAGTGGTGGGTTACAACGAAGCCAACAACGGCAAGTTCAAACTGATGAACTCGCAGCAGCTGTACGATTACCAGAAAATGTTCACCAACCGGCCGGATACCGTGCTGAAAACGGATACCGACTGGCAGGACATCGCCTTCCGCCGCGCCATGACGCAGAGCTACACCCTGTCTGCCTCCGGCGGCAGCGAAAAAACGCAGTTCTATGTTGCCGGCAACTACTACAAGGAAGAAGGCACGCTGCTCACCAACAGCAAAACCAGCTATAACTTCCGCGCGAACATCACCCACAAGCTGACCGATAAAATCAAGATGGCGGTGCTGCTCAACGGCGATTATGTAAAAAACAACAACCACCACAGCAGCACGCTCTATGGCGCTTATACGTACCTGCCGTGGGACAAGCCGTACAATGCGGACGGCACGCCCCGCTTCGGCAGCGGCACCGGCTGGCTGGGGCGCGAGCAGCACAACTTCGTGCATTCCCTCCAGTACAACCAGAGCTTCAACCGGGGCATGACGTTCAACGGCGACCTGAACCTCGACTATGCCATCACCAAACACTTCACCCTGTCTACCTACAACAGGGCCAGTATCTGGAACTATAAATCCACCGAGTATTACGATCAGCGGTCCAAAGAAGGCACGGCCGACAAGGGTCTGCTGCAGCACAACACCCGTTTCAGCAATACGCTGCTGAGCTCCAACCGCCTGCGCTATGAAAACAGCTTCGGCGATCATAACCTGAGCGTGTTGGGCGTGGTGGAAGCGGAAAAATATTATTACGACGACAACGCCATCAGCGGCCGCGGCCTTCCCGCGGGTATGACGGCGATGAGCACCGCCACCGAAGCCAAAACCACGCCCACCGGCGGCCGGGATGAATACAGCTTCACCAAATGGCTGGCCCAGGCGGATTACAATTTCAACAACCGTTATTTCTTCCTCGCCTCATTCGTGAGGGATATCTCTTCCAAGTTCGGGAACAACAACCCCGGCGGTAACTTTTACCAGTTAGGGGCATCCTGGATCCTGAGCAACGAACGGTTCCTGAGCGGGCACCCGGTTATTTCGTTCCTGAAAATCCGCGCCAGCCATGGTACCGTGGGCAACCCGCCCACCGGCAACTACCAGAGCCTCGGCCTGTATGTATACGACCAGAGCGCCTCCTACGCCGGCCTCGCAGGCTCCTACCCTTCGCAGAAAGCCAACCTCGACCTCACCTGGGAGAAGATCCGCGTCAACAACCTCGGCCTCGACATCGGCCTTTTCAAACGCATCGACCTCAATGTGGATGTATACGACAAACAGGCCCGCTCGCTGCTGATGCTGAAGCCCCTGCCCCTCACCAGCGGTTATGCCAACATCATGCAGAACATCGGCTCAATGCGCAACCGCGGCGTGGAGATTACCCTCAATACCCGCAACCTCGTGGGCGAGTTCAAATGGGAAACCAGCTTCAACCTGGCGCTGAACCGCAACAAGGTGACCAAGCTCAACAGCAACGACAAATTCGGTTCACCCGGCACCAACCAGCCCGTGGGCCTGGGAGAAGATATGGACAAATGGTTCATGCGCATCTGGGCAGGTGTTGACCCGGCCACCGGCGATCCCCTCTGGGAAAAGATCATCACGGATGCCAGCGGCAAAACTTACCTCACGTACACCAACTCCTACAACGCCGCCACGCTGCAATACACGGGCACTTCATCCGCTCCCAAATTCACCGGCGGCTTCCTGAACACTTTCAGCTATAAAGGTTTTACGCTGAGCGCCTTCTTCAACTTCGTGAAAGGCAACCAGGTGTTCAACAGCTCCCGCCAGTTCTTCGATTCGGATGGCCTGTACGACAGCTACAACCAGATGGTGCTGGCCGAAGGCTGGAGCCGCTGGAGCAAACCCGGCGATATTGCCACCCATCCCAAACCGTTGCTGGGCGGCAACAAGGCGGCCAACGAGCCCAGCTCCCGCTTCCTCGAAGACGGCAGCTACATCCGCCTGCGTAACGTAACGCTGGGTTACAACATCCCGGAATCACTGCTGCAAAGGCTGAAGATCGGCACTGCCAGGGTATTCGTCAGCGGTGATAACCTGTGGACGGGCACCAACTTCTCCGGCATGGACCCTGAAGTGAGCTTCGTTACATCCGGCGGCGCCACCAAAGGCGTGTCCGGCACCAAGTATCCCATCAGCAAAAAATTCCTCCTGGGCGTTAACATCGGGTTTTAAAAACAGCAACACATGAAATCTACCAATATCATCGCGCTATTGCTTGGCTGTACTTTACTCAGTGCCACAGTAGCCTGCAAAAAATACTACGAACCGTCTACCGCCAAAAACGAAAACGCTGCGCTCAGCAATGCGGACGACGTGAAATCAGCCACCATCGGTACGTACGCGGTGCTGAAGAATCCTAACTATGTGCGCAGCATCCACTTTCTCACGGAGTACCAGAGCGACAACATCGCGCAGGGCCAGGCATCGTCCGACGCGTTGAGCAACGCCTACCGCTATACGCACCTGGTAGACATGAGCCATGTGAACAGCGTATGGCAGCAGTCCTATTTCGTGATCAACTCCGCCAACAAGGTGATCCGTTTCGTAAAAGACGACGCCAGCCCGGCATTGCGCCAGCTGAAAGGCGAAAACCTCTACCTCCGCGCCATGATCTATTTCAACCTCGTGCGCGTGTTCGGCCGCCCCTACCCGCAGGGACAGGGAGCCGGAGAGGCCGTGCCCATCGTGACGGAAACCAGCGAGGAGGAATTTCCCGCGCGCGCTACCGTGAAAGCGGTGTACGACCAGGTGATCGCCGACCTCACCAAAGCCGCGGAGCTCATGACGGAAAGCAAAAACAACAACTTTGCGTCCAAAGAAGTAGCCTGGGCGCTACTCAGCCGCGTATACCTCTACAAGGAAGACAACGCCAAAGCCATCGAGTTCGCCAACAAGGTGATCACTTCTCCCCGCTATGCCTTGCAACAGGGCGATGCGTACCGCAATTATTTCCGCGGCGTGCCGGAAGACAATAAAGAAACCATCTTCTGCATCCGGCATATCAAAACCGAAAACCGCGACTTCAGCGCCATCGGTTCCATGTATTTCAGCGAAGGCGGCCAGGGCCAGACCGGCTGGGGCGAGATCTACGCCTCCAAACAGTTCATCGATTTTCTCGACCAGCAACCGGCCGACATGCGCCACGCGTTCATTTCGCCTTACACCAACGCCGGGCCGGTGTTGGCCTGGCCTTACCCGGTACCCGCGCCCAACGTGCGCATGAATAGCCGCCTGGTGCCCAATACGCCGATGTATTATATCAACAAGTACAACTACCAGGAAGGGCTCACCAACCTCAGCAGCCCCGTTTACCTGCGCCTGGCAGAGCTGTACCTCATCCGCGCGGAAGCCTACGCCAAAACCGGGCAGGTACAGCCGGCGCTCGACGACGTGAACGTATTGCGCACCCGCGCGGGCCTCAGCGGTGGAGCATTGCATACCATCGCCAGCATCGCCCTGGCCGGTAAAACCGCGCTGGACGTGGTGATTGACGAACGCCGGCTGGAGCTCGCTTTCGAAGGGCACCGCGCGTACGACCTGTTCAGGAACAACCGCCCGCTGGAAAGAAATTATCCCGGCACCCACTCCCTGAACAACACCCCGTCTACCAACATCACGCAAACCGTGCCGCCTACAGACAACCGGGTGATCTTTTTCATCCCCAACCGCGAAAGACTGGTAAACGCTAACCTCACTCAAAATCCGTAAGCAACATGAAAAGCAACATATATATCCTGCTCACCGCCGTGATACTCGCCGCCTGCGGCAAAGCGGAAGTGGTGACCTTCAAAGACAAGAGCACCGTGATCAAGGCAGACCGCAGCGCCTGGACGGCCACTGCTTCCAGCGAAGAAACCACGGCGGAACAGGCCGGCGCGTCGAAACTGCTCGATGGCGTGCTGACCACCTACTGGCACTCGAATTATTCCACCACGAATCCGCCCTACCCGCACTGGGTGAACATCGATATGAAAACGGCCATCAAACTGGTGTCTGTAGAAGTGACCGCCCGCCAGAACAATGCCAACGGCATGACGAAGTTCAAGCTCGAAGGCAGCGTTGACGGCGGCAACTGGATAGTACTGGCGGAAAACCTCGTGTTCGTGGGCGCCACCCGGAGCGCGCAGAGCTTCCCGGTATTATCCGCCACGGCCGTGCGTTACCTGAAACTGACTGCGCTCGAAGGGCCGGTGAAAAATGCGTTTATCGCGGAGATAGAGGCGTTTGCCAGCAAATAGCGGAGTAGTACTTTTTATATTTTAGCACAACGCAAGAGGGGGCTCCGGCCCCCTTTTTTTATGGCCCGGAATGCGGCGCGGCCGGTGTCGCAAAAGGCGGTAGCCGCCGGCATATTTTCTGGAAAATTCCGGAAACTTATCCTTATATTTATTTTGTGCAAAGACTATGAAAGCGCCCGGTAACCCTTAAACCAGATAATACAGTGAACAAATACCCGGACCAGACGTGGGCCGGAGATATCATGCAACCCTCTTCATTTTTGTTTTACCTAAAAATCACCCACACATGAAACGTCGTAATGTAGTACGTATGTTGGCGTTGTGCGCATGCCTCGCCCTTTTAGTATCCCCCTTCGGCAAAAATCCCGTATCCGGAAAAAAAGCCGTCTTTAACAACTTTACGGTGGCCGTGAAACCCGGTTATTCCGCCCCTCCCGGTCAGTTTCTCGTGAAAGTAAAAAACATCAGCACGGGCGCCGTGGTGTACCAATCGCCGGTGTTCGGCGAGCCCGTGGGCGAAGATCTTCCATTCGCCACCAGCATTCCCAGCGGAGAATACGCCGTGGAAGTGATGTCGCAGTTCATCATCAAAGCCAGCTCCAACGGGCAGGAGCGCACTGTGATGGGTTCCGAAACCTGGATTGCGGCGGGTGGCGCCACGCCCATCAACATCCTGGTATGGGCCAATTAAACAACCCGGAGCATTGGATGTGAGAAAAGGGGAATGCGGCAACGTGTTCCCCTTTACGTTGGTAGAGCCAATTGGATCCGGAACATTTGACGTGAGAAAAGGAAGACGCGGCAACGTGTTCCCTTTTTAAACATTGGCATGAACCAATTGCACCCGGAACATTGGATGTGAGAAAAAGGGGGATGCGGCAACGTGTTCCCCTTTTACACCGGAGGCGCATCCAAAAGCCACTCTCCACCGGGCCTGTGCACACACAACGTGCACGCCGTTCCCCGCGCCTTCGACGCTACACCGCTTCCTTCTCCAGGCTTTTACGGTAGGCGGAAGGGCTGATGCCTTTGTGTTTCTTGAACGTTTTGGTGAAATGGCTTTCATCCGTAAATCCGAACTCTCCGGCAATTTCATTCAGGCGCATGTCGCTGTGCCGGAGGCGGATCTCGATGAGGGAGAGCTTGTAGTGGATGATATATTGCTGCATGCCGCCCTGTGTATGCTTCTTGAAGTACTCACTGATGTAATTGAGCGAAATGTTGAAATGGGCGGCGATATTTTCCGCCTTGAGTTTCTCGGGTTCGTAGATGTGCTGGTGGATATACTGCAGGATGTCGCGCCCCGCCTGCGGCTGGCCTTCCGGCTGGAGGCTGAGCATGGTCACGTTGCGGGCCACCACGGTGATGAGCGTGTTGATCAGCTGCTGCAGCAATTCTTTCTGCAGCGCCTGCCGGTTGTGCTCCCCCTGCAGCATGGCTTCGCAAAGGGCTTTCACCAGCGGCAGGTCCGCTTCATGCAGGTTCACCGGTCCCCGCAGGTGGTGGCCGTTTTGCAGGATATACTCCAGCTTTTGTATCCACTCACCCAGGTCGCTGTACTGGCGGCCGGACTGCTGTGCCTGCAGGTAGATATTGTTGAAACGGATGAACAGGAAACCGGACGTCATTTTCAGCCGGGTGTAATGCTCTGTGTCCGGCATGATCAGGAAAAGATCGTTCGCCTTGAAGTTGAACTTGTTGCCGTTGATATGATAAGTGCCCTCCCCTTTGAGAATATAGGTGATCTCGAAAAAAGTATGCTTGTGGATCTTGCAGGGGCAGGAGTCCACTTCGAAATGCTCTATTTCAAACGGTTTGAACAGGTGTTGTGTCGCCATTCCTCGAATATTACAAAATAAGCCCAAAGTTATACCAAAGTTCAGACATGAAACCTCCGCACCTTTGCTGTATCAAAACATCGACACATGAAAGCATACCTTCTTCAAGATAACGGCGCACCTGAAAACCTGGTGCTGACCGACATACAACGCCCCGCACCGGGCCCGGGCGAAGTACTGGTGCAGACACGCGCCATCGCCATCAATCCGGTAGACGCCTATGTGCGCCGGGAACGCAACGGCCTGCTGCACATCCTGCAAACCACGCCCGAACAGGCCCCCTGGATACCCGGCTGGGATATAGCCGGCACCGTAGTGGCAACGGGCGAGGGCGCCACACAATTCAAGGCGGGCGACGAGGTGTTCGGTATGGTGAACTTTTTCGGGCAGGGCAAAGCCTATGCGGAATATGTAGCCGCTCCCGAAGCGCACCTGGCGCGGATACCTGGCGGAATTTCCCATAGTGAGGCCGCTGCGGCTACGCTGGCGGCGCTGACGGCCTGGCAGGGACTGGTAACGCATGCACGCCTGCAGAAGGGCGAGAAAGTACTGATACACGCAGCGGCCGGTGGCGTGGGACATTATGCCGTGCAGATCGCCAAACACCTGGGCGCCACCGTCATCGCCACCGGTTCCGAAACCGGCAGGGAGCTGGCGCTGAGCCTGGGGGCCGATTCCTACATCGACTACAACCAGGAAGACTTCACCGCCGCCGTACAGGACGCCGATGTGGTGCTGGAGCCCTTGCGCCCGGATGAGCACGTGCTGCAATCCATTCAGTCCCTTCGCAACGGCGGGCGCCTCATCAGCATACAAAACTTCCTGGGCGCCGACGAAGTGAAAGCGGCGATACAACAAAAAAACCTGTTCTCGATCCGCATGACCGTCACGTCCAGCGGCAACGACATGCGGCAGATCGCCGAACTGCTGGCCGGCGGCCACCTGCGCTCCGTAATTTCCGCCAGGTACGGTTTCAGTGAATTGCACGAAGCGCACCGGCAGATAGAAACCGGTAAAACAAAAGGAAAAATCATCGTTACGTTATAATCTAGTGAAAACACCGCTTGCGCAAAGGCAGTTTCAGCTGGGAAGGCGCGGTGGCCACTTACTACTGCGCAGATCTGCAGGAAGACCTGATTGCATTGTTTTACACGCAGGAATTCGCCACTCCGCTGTGAAGCTATTACCAGCAGATCTTCCGGGTGCTCACTTACCAGGCGTTGCTCGACTGACTAATGCGCACGGTTGAAAACAGTGAATAATGTCTCCACGGCCATGAACAAAACGACGCAGGAGGAAGAAAAAACTTCCACGCCCGTTAATCGCACACGGCTGTTGCTCCGGTGGCATGTTTTTGGGGCCGGCAGGTGTTTTATCCCGCCCAAAAAATAGGTTGTATAACCGGTTGTAAAATTGTTCCCGCGGCCCGGCTCATGCAGTACGGGCCGCGGGAATTTTATACTGCCGTTAGAAGTATTTCGGACAGGAAACCTGCCGGCTGCCGTTTGAACCTGAACCGGACAGCGAAAAGCCGATAGACACTTCGTGCGACCCTCCAGCGTAGGATTGCAGCCCGCCCAGCGTAAAATCATACGCATACCCGATGCGAAGCCCGGTTACCGGGAAAACTTCGATGGCCGCCACGGCGGCGCTGCTTTTCCGCAGGCTGTTTTCCAGGTGCGATTTGTCATACAGGCGCACTCCCGTACGGTACGAGCCACCCAGCCATATTTTGTCTTTAAAGAGCAGGAACGCGTTCAGGTCGAGGCTGGTAGGCCCTGCCAGGTCGTCTTTCAGTAAAAAAGAAGGCTTGAACTGGATGTCTTCACTCACGCTCATCAGCATGCCGGCCGTGAGGAAGAAATGCTGCTTGGGTTGAGGAATATATACGAAGCGCGATTTGCTGATATAAGGCGACACGAGGTTATCCACGGAAAACCCGGCGTAAAAACGCTCATCCGCGTAATATATCCCCGCCCTGGCATCCGGCACGATGGTGCGCTGCACCCCTACCGGTGATTCGAACTCCGGATCGAGCGTATGCAGCATGGAACCGTCTATGCCCAGCTGAACGGCGCCGGCACTGAGGCCGAACGACAGGCGGGCTGTGCCTTCTTCGTTCATCCGCAGGCGGTAGGCGTAACTGGCGTAAATAGATTGCGTGCTTTGCGCGCCCAGCTTGTCGCTCGCCACTTGTACGCCCATCCCCACGTTACCATCGTTCGCGATGCCGTCGGCGGCAACGGAAAAGCTCCGCGGCGCGCCTTCTATACCCGTCCACTGCGTACGGTAATAACCATGGATGTTCAGCACTTCCTTGTAGCCCGCGTACGCCGGGTTGATGTAAATACCATTAAACATGTACTGGCTGTACTGCGCGTTCTGCTGCGCAAATCCCGCGCGGCTTAACAGCAACAGTATCCCGATAAATACAATCCCTCTTTTCATGTTAAATGTGATAAGTGTTATTGTTTGAATTTCCGGATCAGGGTAGTGAACCCTTTCAGCACTTCCCAATTGGAAGAACCGGTTTTTTTGACCCGTAACAGGTAATAATACGTGCCTTCATTCAGTCCGTCGCCTCTCCAGTTATTCTGATAATTCTTCTGCCGGTATACTTCATTGCCCCAGCGGTTCACCATCACCAGCTCGTTTTCCGCATACTTGTGCAGCCCGCGGATCTCGAACACGTCGTTCTTGCCGTCGCCGTTGGGTGTGAACAGTGTGGGTATTTCGAGGCCTTCCGTTTCTACGGTGATCTTTACCGCGGCTATGTTGGTCGTGTAGCCGTCCACGTCGTCTACGCGGTAGGTAAATGCATCTTCGCCCCGGTAGGTGCTTTCCGGGATGTAGGTAACCCTGCCGTCGTTATGCAGCACCAGTTGCCCGTTACGGGGCTGGGAAATGATGCGCAGGGTTTTCCTGTTGAAGGTAGACGGGGTGGCGATGTCGTTGTCGAGCACCGGCACGGTCACCGGCGTATTCACACGGGTGCCGGCCTCGTCGTTTACGGCCTTCGGCGCGCCGGGCACGATGGTTTCCGTGGTTGCATTGTTGGTGCTGGTGGTGCCGGAAATATCTTTCACGAGCTTGTTGACGGGTGTTAATCCCGTGGCCTCCGCTGTATTGGTCACCTTTCCGCGCTCGCGGTCCGCCTGCGTGATGCTGTAGGTCGCCGTGAGGGAAACCGAAGCGCCCGGCTTCAATTCACCCGGCAATACGCGGTTCATGCCCAGCAGGGGATCCGTGATGGTCACCTGGTGCAATGCCACGTTGCTGGTATTGGTAGCGGTAAGCGTATATACAATGCTGGTTCTGTTGGCGCCGACGGATCCGGTTTTCACCAGCGCAATACCACCGGTAACAGGATTCACCGTAATGCGTACCGTCACGGTAGCCGTGCCGCCTTTACCGTCGGAGATCTGCGCGTTGAACCAATCGGGGCCCGTATATCCGGGTAATGGATTGTAGTTGTAAGTGCCGTCGCTGTTGACTACCACGGAGCCGAAAGCCGGCTCGGTAGCCCTGGTGAAGGTGAGCGCATCGCCCTCGGGATCCGAACCGGTTACGCGGCCCGCCACCGGGGTGTTTTCAAGCGTCGTTTTTTCGTCTCCCTTACCGGTCGGCGCATCGTTCACCGGTGTAACCAAAATATTCACCGTTACCATCACTTTCCCGCCGTTCTTGTCGGTGATGGAAATATTGAAATTATCCTTGCCTACATAATCGGTGGCGGGTGTATAGGTGTAGGTGCCGTCGATATGAACGGTCACGGTACCATGCGCGGGCTCCGTAGCGCGGGCATATACGAGTGTTACGCGGTCTCCGGTGATGCCGGTCACCTGGCCGTCTACCGGGGTATCTTCCGGGGTGGTTTTGGCATCTCCCCTGCCCGTGGGCATGTCGTGCACGGGAATAACGGTAATATCCACCGTTACCGTAGCCGTGCCGCCGTGGCCGTCGCTGATACGGACGGTGAATTGATCGGGGCCGTTGTAATCCGCTTCAGGTGTATAGATATAGGTACCGTCCGCATTCACCACCGCGGTGCCGTGCGCCGGCCCGCCGTTCAGGCCGAACGTCAGCCGGTCTCCGTCGATGTCCGAACCGGTTACCGCGCCGCTTACGGGCACGTCTTCATTCGTGCTCTTCGCATCGCCGGTACCGGCAGGCGCATCGTTCTGCGGCAACACATCAATATCCACGGTGACGGTGGCGGTGCCGCCGTGGCCATCGCTGATGTCGACGGTGAACTGATCGCGACCCGTGTAATCTTTCCCCGGGGCATATGTGTAGGTGCCGTCGGGATTCACCGTTACGGCGCCGTGAAGCGCATCGGTAGCCAGGCTGAAAGTGAGGCGGTCGCCATCCGGATCCGTACCGCGCACCGCACCGCTAACGGGCGTTTCCTCCTTCGTTGTTTGGGAATCCCCCTTACCCGCAGGCGCATCATTGCCGGGTGTAACCGTGATGTTCACGGGAATGGTGGTGGTGCCGCCTTTGCCATCGCTGACGAGGATGGTGAAGCTGTCCGGCCCGTTGTAATCCGGGTTCGGCGTATACGTATAGGTGCCGTTGGGATTTACCGTTACGGAACCATGATTGGGTTGCATGGAAGTTGAGAATGTCAGCTGATCGCCATCTGTGTCTGTGCCGGTCACAGAACCATTCACAGGCGTATCTTCGCTGGTTGACCGGGTATCGCCACTACCGGCGGGTACATCGTTCACCGGCGTAACGGTGATACTAACGGTCACCGTTATACTATTTTGTCCATCGCTGATGTGGATGGTAAAGTTATCCGTGCCAACATAATTGGCGTTCGGTGTATAGGTGTATTTTCCATCCGTGGCTACCGTCACGGAACCATTCACGGGTTCCGATGCTTTGGTAAAGGTAAGCGCGTCACCATCCACATCGGCGCCGTTCACCGCACCGCTTACCGGCGTATCTTCCGGCGTGGTTTTGTTGTCACCCGTACCGGTAGGCGCATCGTTTACCGGCGTAACCGTAATTTCAACATTCACCGTAACAGTGCCGCCTTTTCCATCGCTGACGAGGATGATGAAGCTATCCGGTCCGTTGTAATCCGGGTTCGGCGTATACGTATAGGTGCCGTTGGGATTTACCGTTACGGAACCATGATTGGGTTGCATGGAAGTTGAGAATGTCAGCTGATCGCCATCTGTGTCTGTGCCGGTCACAGAACCATTCACAGGCGTATCTTCGCTGGTTGACCGGGTATCGCCACTACCGGCGGGTACATCGTTCACCGGCGTAACGGTGATACTAACGGTCACCGTTATACTATTTTGTCCATCGCTGATGTGGATGGTAAAGTTATCCGTGCCAACATAATTGGCGTTCGGTGTATAGGTGTATTTTCCATCCGTGGCTACCGTCACGGAACCATTCACGGGTTCCGATGCTTTGGTAAAGGTAAGCGCGTCACCATCCACATCTGCACCGCTCACCGCGCCGTCTACCGGCGTATCTTCCGGTGTAGTTTTGTTATCACCTGTACCGGTAGGCGCGTCGTTTACCGGTGTAACCGTAATTTCAACATCCACAGTAGCAGTGCCGCCTTTGCCATCGCTGACGGTGACCGTGAACTTGTCCGTTCCAACATAATCCGCCTTCGGTGTATAAGTATAAGAACCGTCCGTATTCACGGAAACACTGCCATTTGCAGGTTCTGAAGCTCTGCTGAATGTAAGCGCATCGCCATCCGCGTCTGCACCGCTCACCGCGCCGCTTACCGGGGTGTCTTCCTGCGTGGTTTTCCTGTCACCGGTACCGGTGGGCACATCGTTCACGGTAGTAACCGTGATACTGACGGTCACCGTTACACTACCCTGCCCGTCGCTGATGTTGATGGTGAAGTTATCCGTGCCAACATAATTGGCGTTCGGCGTATAGGTATATTTTCCATCAGCGGATACCGTCACCGAACCATTCACGGGCTCCGATGCTTTTGTAAAGGTAAGCGCGTCTCCATCCACATCTGCACCGCTCACCGCGCCGTCTACCGGGGTATCTTCCGATGTAGTTTTGTTGTCGCCCGTACCGGTAGGCGCATCGTTTACGGATATGACCGTTATGTTCACCGTCAATGTTACGGGCGCCGCAATTCCGTCACTCACCGTAACGGTAAAAATATCTGTGCCTACGTAGTTTGCGTCCGGGGTATAGGTATAATTGCCATCCGCTTTTACCACCACGGTGCCATGGGTAGGGTTCAATGCTTTGGAGAAAACCAGCGGATCGTTGTCCGCATCGGCGCCAGTCACCGTACCGCCTACGGGAGTGTCTTCCTGCGTGGTTTGGTTGTCACCGGTACCGGTGGGCGCATCGTTTAGGGGCGTCACTGTAATATTGACATGAGCTGTCGCAGTGCCGCCGTTGCCATCGCTCACCGTGATGGTAAAATTGTCGGCGCCCGTGTAATCAGCGGCCGGCGTATAGGCGTAGGAACCATCGGTACGCACAACCACACTCCCATGCGCGGGGTCCGTTCCTTTGCTGAATACCAGCACGTCGCCATCCGCATCCGAACCGCTCACTGAGCCGTCTACGGACGTATCTTCCGCAGTCGTCTTAGTGTCGTCGGTGGCCGTCGGTACATCGTTCACGGCGGTGATGCGCAAAAGCATCGACTTCGTATCGTGCAAAGCGCCGCCCGTTCCCGTGTTACCGTTATCCGAAACGTCCACCACCAAAGTAATGGTGCCCGTTGAAGTCTGCGGAGCAGAATAAGAAAGTTTCCCGGCCGCCAGAAATGCGTTGACGTTTGCAAGGCTGCCTTCCAGCTTGAGGGCGTCTGCCTGTCCGCTAACTATCACCCCGCCGCCGGACAGCGCGCTTAAAGTACCGCCGGCTACGGAAAAGGTGGCCGTGATGGTTCCAATCGCCACGTCCACATCTGAGAAAACGATATCACTGACCGCAAAGGGTACGTCTTCGGTAACGGCGGAACTTGCCGGCAATGTAATCACCGGCGCGTCGTTCACCGCTGCGATATTGATGGTCAGGTGCGCCGGCGCAAGCGAGTAGCCTGTACCATCAGTGGCGCTCCAGTCGAGGCCGGTAACGCCGTTCCACTGCGCATCCGGCACAAAGGTGAGCAGTTCCAGGCTGGCGGCCGGTATTTCATCACCTGCCGAAACGGGCACATCATTCAGCCGCAGGCTGCCGTGCTGCGGCAGGTTATTTATCCGGATGGCGTATAATGCCGTACCGTTGCCATCGTTGAATGATCCCGTAAAATCAGCGGCCGTGAATGTATAAGTATGGTCTTCCTCACCGCTAACACTGTTGTCTGTTATGGTGGGCAGAATATTAATGGTGGCCGATACCGTAAACGTATATTCCGCCCGGCCCGCATCGGGATCATTGTTCAATATCCGCACAATGGCGGTATGCGTGCCGCCGGCCTGCCCTGCCGGATCATAGCTGATCACGAAGGTGGTGTTTCCGCCGCTCGTGATGGAAGTTGCAGCCGGCTGCGACACGATGCTGAAGCCCGCGCCGGTCAGGGTCACGGCAGGCGTGCCCGTCAGGCTGATGCTACCCGTGCCTACGTTATGAATGGAAAAGGTATGCGATATTATGCCCCCGGTGGCCATGCCGAAATCCGTACCGTCTGCTTCGTTCACCGCGGCCGTATTATCCACAATCGTGATGCCGTTGCCTTCCACGTTGATGCGCGGCGTGGTTTGTATCACGATGGTGGTAGTGGCGAGCGGGCTCACTTCCACGCCGTCGGTTACCGTTGTGGTGATGATGCGGTTATCTGTGTTTGGCGACAGGTTACTGTTCCGGTACTCGAGCATTTTCATGGCAGCCATATAATCCGCCAGCGATGCGACGCCCGTTAACTGTACTACGTTTGTGTTATTGCCTGAAATTGTGATGCCGCCCGGCAATACGCCGTTCAGGAAAAGCGATTCGCTCGTGCCGTCGGGCAGATTGGTCAATGTGATGGTGGCGCCGGCAATATTGGGCCCGTCCGGTTCGGTGATGCGCATGTCGGCATCCATGATTTTGGCTCCCGTGCTGCCTGCGTCGAAATAATTCAGGTAACTGTAGATGCCGGGAGCGCCGGAACTGTTGTTCAGGTCGGGATCGATCACCGGTGCGTTATTGACGGAGATGGCGCCGGTAACGAGGTTATTGTCGTAATAGCATTCCTGGAAGCCCGCGTGCTGGCTGGTCAGCGACGACAGGGTGAAAACGCTGCCCACGGTGCCGCCGATGCCGCCGGATACGTAGCTTCCGTCGTCGTTCAGCACAATGGTAGGACTGATGTTCAGGTTTTCATAGCTGCTCAGGTCCAGGTCGAACGTAAAGGTTTTGCACTGGCCGGCATCGAGGCCTTCCGTCAGCGTGCCGAGGTACAGTAGTTTTGCCTGGGGGTTGGTAACAGGATTGCCGTCATACACCGCAAACGGTACGCCCGGGATACTGTTGCCCGCGCCGGGGTTGCACACCAGCAGGTCGGTTTTGACTGTTTTGGTGCCGGGGTATTTGGTAAAGGTTACCGCGGGTGTACCGAAAGCCAGGTCGGGCTTCGAGCCGAAATTGTCGATCGACAACAGCAGCTGGTAGTCGGGGTTGGCGAGACCGGTTTTGGTGGTCACCGTCAGCTGGCTTTTGTCGGCCGAGAGCGAAAAAGAAATATCGTAGGCATAGGGCCCCTTGAAACCCACTGTATTGGCGTGGGCGCGGGTACTGCTGTTGTTAAGTGGCACGCCCTTGAAGGCATAGTTATCGTCTCTGCGCATGGCCTGGTCCAGGCCCACTTGCTGATAAAAATAACCCGTGGCGGTACCGGCGGCCAGGTCGAGGTAAGCATAGGCTTCGAGGGAGTTCTCGTTGCTTTCCGAGTTTTTATTGACGGCATTGCCGGTGGCCGTGAGATACACGGCGTTGGTGCCCGGCGGGATATTGAACGTTCTGGATACGCCGGCGGTGGAGCTAAGGCCGGTGGGAATGAACTGGATCTCCGAGCTCACGAATTCCGCGCTCATCCCCAGCCCGGTACGGTCATAAAACTCCACCATGTAGGCATCGTCGAAATCGCGGGCGTAGTCTGCATCCCGTTTGATATAAAGATGACCGTTCTGCACGTAAATAGCCGGATCGTAAAGGCCTACCGAGCCTTCGTTATTCGACTTCCCGTTGGTATTGTCGCCCATTACGGCCGGCGGGCCGGCGGCAACCATATGACCGGTATAGGAGCTGCTGAGGTTGTTGATGGCATAGGTGGAGCGCCGGTTGCCCGAACCGCCGTTGGCTACGGTGATAAAACCCGTGGTAGTACCCTTTTGCAGGTCGACCGTAAAGCGCAGGTTGGAATATCCCTCTTCCGAACCTTCCGCCGTGTTCAGATCCCGGGGGCTGGAGTTGGTGCCCTTCCCGGAAATGAAAATAACATCCGCGCCCGCAGGTATTGGCATCACCAGTTCGGTATTGGAAACAGCCGTACCGTGCAGCAGCGATATTACCTGCGGCTCCATCGGGCTCAGCGAATTATTGAAAGGAGACAGATATTGTACGTAGAATGAGGAGTGGACGCCGCTGTTACTTTGTGTAATGGTCAGCGTATTATTGAGGATCATGAAATTGACGTTGTTCAGTTCGGGAACAGCGTCTCCAATCCGGGCGCCGACGGGGATAAAGCTGCCGAGGGGCGCGTTTTTCCAGCCGTACAGGTTGGTACCCGACCCGTCCATATAAGTGCTTTTGGCATAGTTGACGTAGCCGGAAGAAGTATTGGAGGTCAGGTCGATGATGGCGCTGATGGAGAGAAAGTCCTCATCGCCCTGCGCAAAGTCGTTTCCACCGGAAGTTTTGCCGGTTTCGGACGAAACGTATACCGAGATGGATTTTGTGCCCGCCGGGATGGTGAAAACCGGGGCGCTGGCGCCGGGACTGCTGTACTGGGCCTCCGTACCGAGCACGTCCGCCCGCTTGCCCCCGGTCTGCCCGCAAGGGCTGGTAGGTAGCTGGCCGGTGGCCGCAAACGCACAAATGGTGAGGAAGGCAGTTAATAGAAGCCTGACGCGGTTTCGTTTCATAGAATGATATGATAGGCATGCGGCCTCCCATTCAGCCCGTTACGGCTGTTAATAGGTATTACCAGGTGTATCCGTTGAAGTGGAAATGGAGAAAAATCAGCTGTAATAAACGTCGTGCTGGTGTAAAGGTGTTTTCAGTTCTTCTATCGGTTACGGTTTAAGGATATGTTTATTAGCGCTTTCGTTACCGCTTCAATGACTCTCTAGGTGTTACGGTTATTCATGCCCTTTTTGTTGATGCAAAGATACTGAAACATAACCCCTTGCACCAACTCCAAACGCATAACTTTCGTGTTATCCTGCGCCGTTATTCGTCACCGGTTTCCCTGACGGCGGTCACCGCTCCGGGCGGCCACAAACGCTATCGCGCCGCAGGTGGCTTGCTGCGCGGCGCGCTTACCGGCGCCGCTTCGGGATGCCTGTTTAACATCTCCAGCAACGCCGCAACAATGCGGGGATTCTCCGCGGCAATGTTTTGCTGCTCTACCGGCCCGCCTGCGCAATCATAGAGCTCGAGCTCCGCGGTAGCAGGAGCTTCCCCAATCTTCTTCCATTGAACAAGCCTGTGCCGGTCTGTCCGGATGGCGCGGCCGAGGCGGCCGCCACGCGGAAAACAATGATAGGCTTGATCGCGGATGCGCAGTGATGCATCCCTTAGTACCGGCACAAGGCTCAGGCCGTCGAGCGGCTGCGTGGTAGCCGGGCGCGGCAGGCCCGCCAGCTCCGCCAGTGTGGGATAGATGTCTACCGTTTCCGTCAGCTGCGATGTGGCGCTGCGAGGCCGTGTGATGCCCGGCGCTGCGATGATCAGCGGGATGCGGTTGGCCAGTTCATAGTTAACGTGTTTGGTCCAGATGCCCAGCTCGCCTAAAAAATAGCCATGGTCGCCCCACAGCACTACCACCGTATTTTTATCCAGCCCCTGTGCCGCCAGCTCCTTCAGCACTTTACCGATCTGCGCGTCTACATAACTGACGCCGGCATAATAGCCGTGTATGAGCTTTCGTGCGAGCGTATCCGGGAAGGGATCGTGTTCTGCGGATGATGGAATGGGCGCATACTGGTTGATCTCCACGTCGCGCTTCACGGCGTAGCGCGGCGCGCCTGCCGGCGCTTTTTCATACCCGGGCATCGGCAACCGGCGGGGAGCATACAGGTCCCAGTACTTTTTGGGAACGGAGAAAGGCAGATGCGGCCGCGCAAAACCCACCGCCAGGAAAAAGGGCTGATCCGTTTTTTGTTTCAATGCCCGGAGACGCTCCACCGCACGATTAGCGACACGGCCGTCGGCATACGCGTCGTCCGCAGCTTCCGGCGATTCCCAGACGGCGCCACGCGGTAATGAGGCCGCACTTCTGTTGCTGAACAGCGCCTCCTCACGGGTGAGCTGCCCTCCCGCCCTGCTGGCAGTATCGAGGTATTCGATCACGAGGTCTTTATGATGCGGAACACTCCAGGAAACTTCATCGTCGTAGGTATTATGGCCGATGTGATAAACCTTCCCCATGGATTCGCAATGATACCCGTTGTTCCTGAAATACTGCGGCAACGTCACTGCGCCAGGATAACCATCGCGGAAATCCCGGCCAAAATCATAAATGCCGGTAGACGTGGAGCGGCTGCCGAGCATGAGGTTATACCGCGAAGGCGCACAAACGGCCTGGTTACAATAAGCCTTTTCAAATCGCATCCCTTTTCCCGCCAGCCGGTCGATATTCGGCGTAAGGGCAACCGGATCGCCATAGCAGCCCAATGCAGGCTTGAGGTCATCCACCAGAATGAGCAGGATGTTCGGGCGTTTCGGCTGCTGGCCGGCCGCAGGTTGATTGAACACACCTGCAACGAAGCAGAGCAGCATCAGGTTGCCGAACAAATAAACCGGGTTATATTTTGCCATAAAATGCCATTTCATTAATTATTTTACGCGGGGCGGTAGCTTGCATTCCCTCTCACCGATATCCCGACAACCACGAACCTCCCGGACAGAAAAATATATCAATATAAAGATTTTGTTCACGATATTTATCGGGCGGGACGGGAAATCGCATCACTTCTTCGCCACACCTGCCACCGAATAGCAACGTTTATGAAAACAAGTACCTTCATCGCCGCCATGTGTCTTTGCCTGGCCGCCCCCGCAGCCATCGCGCAACAAAAACCGAATATCATCCTCGTGCTGACGGACGATATGGGCGTAGGCGACGTAGCCAGTTACGGCGGCAGTCTCGTTCCAACGCCGCACCTCGACAGGATGGCCACCGAAGGCATCCGCTTCACGCAGTACTACAGCGCCTCTCCCATCTGCTCTCCCTCCCGCGCGGGCCTGCTCACCGGCAGCCACCCCGCGAAATGGAACATCACCAGCTACCTGCAAACACGGAAAGGCAATGCGGCATGCGGGCAGGCCGACTTCCTGAACGCGGACGCACCCACCGTAGCGAAACTGCTGAAAAATGCAGGCTATCACACCGGCCATTTCGGGAAGTGGCACCTCGGCGGAGGCCGCGACGTAAAAAACGCGCCTTCCATTCAGGCATACGGCTTCGATGAATACAGCAGCACCTGGGAAAGCCCCGATCCGGATCCGCTCATCACCGGCGGAAACTGGATCTGGTCAAAGACAGACAGCGTGAAGCGCTGGGACCGCACCGCGTATTTTGTAGACAGAACCCTCGCGTTTCTCGCCAAACACAAAGGAGAGCCCTGCTTTGTGAACCTCTGGCCGGACGATGTGCATACACCCTGGGTGGCCGATGAAAATGACATGCAGCGTTACCCGGAAGGCGCCGAAGGACGGCGGCAGCTGGAAGCCGTGATGAAGCACTACGACCACCAGATGGGCCGGTTAATGGAAGGTTTGAAAAAACTGGGAATCGATCAGCATACCATCATCGTTTTCACCTCCGACAATGGCGCACTGCCCACCTTCAACACCCGCTCTGGACAATACCGCGGCTCAAAGCTGTCGCTCTACGAAGGCGGGATCAGGATGCCGCTGATCGTGCGTTACCCTGGCAGGGTAAAAGGCGGCCAGGTAGACAGTGTGTCCATCCTCAGCGCCACCGATCTGCTGCCCACGTTTTGCAAACTGGCCGGTGTTAAAAAACACCCAGCTATTGACGGCAAGGAACGGACGGCGGTGTTACTCGGCACACCATCTCCGCGCGAACGCCTGCTATTTTGGGAATATGGCCGCAACGACAGCTCTTTCGGCTATCCGCGCGGGAAAAACCGCAGCCCATCGCTGGCGGTACGGCAGGGCAAGTGGAAGCTGCTGGTGAATGCGGATGGCGCGGGCGCGCAGTTGTATGACCTGGTGAGCGATCCGGGTGAACAGCGCGATATATCGGGTCAACATCCCGCGGAAACTACGCAGCTGACCGGTAAAGTACTGGCCTGGTTCAGAGGGCTGCCGGCGCTGAAAAAATAATTCATAATCCGAAGCGACCGTATATGCAGGCGCTTTTTTGACGGAGCAACCTAATACCCGCCTGCAGTTTCTTTGTTATACCTGATTTTATATTCCTGCGGCGACAACCCGGTAATTTTCCTGAATACTTCCCGGAAGGCTTTTACATCCGCATAGCCCACTTCGTACATCACTTCGTTGACGGTTTTCCGGGTGCTTTCCAGCGCCTTTTTCGCGGACTCGACTTTCACCCGCTGCGCGTATTCCACCGGCGTATTGCCCGTAGCCTTGATAAACCGCCTGTCGAAATTTCTCCGGCCGATGGCGAACCTTGACGACAGGCCTTCCACAGAAATCTTTTCATCGATGTTGTTCTCGATATAGGTCTGGGCCTGCTGCACCATCGTGTCGCCGTGCTGTTTCTGCCCGGTGAATATGGCGAATGCCGACTGGCTGTTACGGTCCAATTCTATCTGGAATACCTTCGAACAAAAGATGGCCGTTTGCCGGTCGTAATACTTTTCGACAAGGTAGATGGCCAGGTTCAGGAAAGAATATGCGCCGCCATTGGTATAAATTCCCTTTTCGTCCGTAATGAGTTTCTCCGAATGCAGATTCACTTTCGGGAACATGGCTTTAAACCGGTCTGCGAACGACCAGTGCGTGGAACAGCTTCTCCCGTCCATGATGCCCGTGGCAGCCAGGATGAACGCTCCCGAGCACATGCTCGCTATTTCCGCACCTGCCTTGTATTGCCGGCTTATCCAGTCAAACATCACCTGGCGCTCTGCTGTGTCCTCGCCCGGCATCGCGGATGGGATGATGATCAGGTCGGTTTTTGCGATATCACCAATGGAAGCCTCCGGGGTTAGCGCCACGAGGTTATGAACATATGGCTTTTGCGATGTGGCGCCCGCCACCACCAACCGGCATTTCGGTTTGTTGCCGGCCCTTACCCAATATTCGTCGGCTCTCGTAAAAATTTCTACAGTGCCGACAATACAGGCAACGGTGCTCAGGTTGCATTGCCCTTCAGGATACAATAGCGTGATATGTTTCATCGGGTGGGTATTATTTAGACAAATGTACGCCGTTTGCCTGTCCAAATCAACCCTCCAAAATGTCCATTTTACCACCGCTGTGACTTCTATTTAGACACTAACTTTGTTTCATCACGGGAATAAACACCGGGTTTGCGTTATGAATCAACAGGAAAAATTTCATGAACTGCATTTCCAGGAAGGCCCCTTCCTCCTCGCCAATGCATGGAATGTAAAAAGCGCACAGCTTATGGAAGCGGCAGGCTTCGAAGCCATCGGAACCTCCAGCGGCGCCGTCGCCAATTCACTCGGTTATGAAGACGGGGAAAAGATCCCCTTCGCCGAGCTGCTGTACATCGTGCAACGGATAAAAGCCTCTACCGGCATTCCCCTGTCGGTCGACATGGAACGCGGCTACAGCAACGACCTGAACGTGCTGGCGGATAATATCCAGCAGCTGGTAGACGCCGGCGTGTCTGGCATCAACCTGGAAGACGCGGACGGTGAGGAAACGTACCTGCGTAAACTCGAGCGCATCAACAATCACCTGGCCAAAACCAATCAACGGCTTTTCATCAACGCGCGCACAGACGTCTTTTTACAAAAGCTGCCGTTGCCGCTGGAAACGGCGATCGCAAGAGCGAAGCGTTACCAGGATGCCGGGGCCAATGGTCTGTTTGTGCCTGCTGTTCCCGATGCCGCCACCGTGCAGGCTATCACGGCATCCACTACCCTGCCCGTCAACATCGTCGGAACGCCCAAACTGCCGGTAGCAACATTGGCGGGCTGCGGCGTAAAACGGATCAGCATGGCGGTATTGCTTTACAGGGCTACTTACCAGCAAATGGAAAAAATCAGCCGGGATATAAAAACTGAAAATTCATTCTCACCACTATTTTAAATATATCAACACCACATTCACTTTAATTTTCACGATCATGACAGGAAATAACAACGCACAACAACAGGTATTCATCAAAATGGTGCTGGATGCCTGGCATGCAAAACTGAACCAGTTCGATAAACTGTTAGCAGAGCTGCCCGATGAACAGTTACAAAAAGAAGTAGCGCCGGGCAGGAACCGGGGGATTTATCTGCTTGGCCATCTGACCGCCCTGGCCGATTCCGTGTTCCCTTTACTGGGTCACGAAAAAGTGGCCGAACACCTGTTTCAGCCATTCGTACATACTCCGGACAAGCAAACCAGCGATCTACCCGCAACGGGCGACCTGCGGCAGGAATGGACCAGGGTAAAAACCACGCTGGCGGAGAAGATGGCCGCCATCAGCGCGGATGAATGGTTTCAAAGGCATACGTCCATATCGGACGAGGATTTTGCCAAAGAGCCGCACCGCAACAAACTGAACGTTGTGTTGAGCCGGACCAGCCACTTCGATTATCATTTAGGACAACTGCAATTTTTAAAACCCAGGTAACATGGCAAACCACGATTTCAGCACCGTGATATGGGTCGATAAAACACCCGCGGTAGCATATAACAGCGTTTTAAACGTAAGGGCCTGGTGGTCGGGCTTATATGGCGAATCCTTCGAAGGCAGCTCCGAAAAGCCGGGCGACGAATTCAGCTTCCTGGCCGGCGGAGGCGTGCATTACACCAAACAAAAGCTGGTGGAAATGGTGCCGGGCAAAAAGGTGGTCTGGCTCGTCACCGAGGCCAACCTCAGCTTTGTAGACAAAGTGGACGAATGGAAGGGAACGAAGATCAGTTTTGATATTTCCGAAGAAGAAGGAAAAACAAAAATCGTGTTCACGCATGTGGGCCTGGTGCCTGCGTTTCAATGTTACGATTCCTGCGCGCCGGCGTGGACGCAGTACATCCAGGAGCGGCTCACGGATGTGATTGCGAATGCGGACTGACGCTACCCAGGAGCAATAAAAAAGCCTGCTGATCTGTGATTAGCAGGCTTTTTACCGTGTGCCCAGAACAGGAATCGCCAGGCGCTACAAATCAATTATTTAGAAAAAACTATTATCAAAACGTTGTCGACATTTCTCAATAAAACACAACATCGTTGCTAATTTCGTTGTAAAAATAGGAACCATTCCAAAAGCAACCAAAATGACGATCATTTTTGACAATTTATCCTGCTTCTAAATCTATATTTGACAATTGCTCCGAAAATTGCAATATAACTAAAGGAGCTACACTAAAGCTTTGGTGGAGTAAGCGCCAATCTCATTGACGGCGCGAATTGCATCCTTATCGCTATATAAGGCAAAAGAGTAGAGCGTTTCTTTTTTGCTTCGGAATCATCCGCAGGCCGGATACCTTGCTGGCCAGGGGTGCCGGTCAGTTTCGCCTCCTCGAATGATTCTATTGTATTACGGTCAATCGTTCAACTGAATATATTCATCCAAGTTCGCATCTTTATCAAGGCCCAGTTTCTGCTTGAGTCGGTATTTGCTCATACGCACGCTTTTAGGCGCTACACCTAGCGATGCCGCTATTTCCTTAGTAGAACGCTTCAGAAAGATGTATGCACAATATTTCAGGTCGAGTGCAGTTAACTTATTGCCGGACCTTTCCTGTACTTTTTTATAGAAGTCGGGATGGACCTCCTTCAGATCAGTTATAAACTCTTCAAAATCCCGGTCAAGGTGGTATTGCTGGTTGAGGAGCTTTTTCAGTTCAGCAGCACCCAAATTTCTATCGGGAGTTTCTTCCAGCCGGATTTTAAGGTCCTGCAATACTCTATTTTTTTGCTCCACGTGCAGGCTGCCGGCCAATACTTCTTTTTGCAGGGTTTCGTTTTGCAAAAGAATGATCTTCTGTTCCGCTTCCAGGCGTGCAGCTTCTTCTGCTTTTAGTTTGGCCTGCTGTTCCTGTAATCGCGCATGTAGTTCCACCTTTTGCTTTTGGTTTTCCAATAATTGTGCTTCTTCTGCTTTTATTTTGGCCAATAATCGGGCTTCTTCGTTTTCCTGTTCCAGCAGCTTTTCTTTTTGCAGTGAATAACGCAAACGAAAATGATAGGATCGGAAAAGGAACAGCAGGCTGAGAAAAAGGGCCGCCGCTATGCCAATGTACAGGTATTTCAGCTTTCGGTTAAGGGCTTCGCTCTTTTTGAGGAACTGTATCTGCTGTTCCTTTTCTTTGGCCTCGTATTTCGCTTCCAGGTCTTTGCCGGCTTTGGTTTGCTCGGCGTCATATATTTTTTTGTAAGTTTCCAGATAAGCCTTGTGGTATTCCAGTGCTTTGGCGTAATCCTTACGCCGGGCCGCCAGTTCGGACAGATCTCTTTGTACATTGGATAATATATATTGATCGGGATTGGCTTTGCTTTTCAGCAACGACAAGGCTTGTACAAGATAGGTTTCGGCCAGCTCAAAGTTGCCGTTCCGTTTAGCATCTTCGTTCATCAGGCCAAAGGCGGCTGCCTGCAGTCGTGTATCTTTGTCCTTTGACGCATAATTAAAGGCGAGCATGGCGTAATACCGCAATGAGTCGGTAGTTTGCGCCGATGCCGGAAAATGCTGGTTATAAGCATTAGCCATATTGATGCAGGGAATGGTGATCAGTTGAATCATCTTCATATACCCTTCATTTTGCCGGTAAGTGGCAATAGAATGGCGTAGCGATTGCAGGGCAGAGTCTAGCAAGGCCTTTTGGGGGGTTTTCAGGTAGCGGTACTCTGTAGCCGTAGCTACCGCCTGCCAGGCTTCACAAATCCGGTTCGGGTCCTTGCTTCTTTGAGCAGCATCGAGCGCCAGCAAAGCATACTTATCTTCGTTATCCAGGTCTTCCCAGGTACTGAACACGCCGTACAGCGCATAATAAATACCGGCCTCTTCTGACAAGTATCCTTTACCTTTAATCAGCCGCAACGCCTTTAACAGCCAGGCCAATGCTTCTTTGTTTTTTTCGTTGTACGCCAGCTCCCGCCCTTTCTGGTAATAGGCCCAGGCCCGGGCTTTGGCGTCGGTTGTTCTTTCAGCATATTGTAAACTGCTGTCCATATCGCTAAGCGACTGTTTTTCGTCGTGCAAACGCAGGTGCACAGCAGAGCGGGCCTGGTAAGCATATACCTTGTAGCGGTCGTCTTCTTTGCCTGCCAGCGCCACAGCCTTTTGAGCCAGTTGCAGGGCTTCCTGTTCGTTATAAAACCGCACAACATCGGCCAGTTCGCTCAAAGCCATAAGCCGCTCTTTTGGAGCAGTGCGTGCGCTGTTCACCACCTCGTACAGGCTGTCTGTATAATGCTGCTGGGCCCTAGCCAACAGTGCAGGACAAAGCAGGAAAAGGGCGAATAAAATACGCCAAAAGAAGGTCATATAAGAAAAGCTTCGTATTGAAAACATGATATCGTGTACATCAGGGGTTCCGCATTCATAGTCGACCATCACTACCCGACAATCGGGGTTTTCATCCTTTACTGCCAGGCAAATCACCCCATGATCGCTATAATCGCCAATAGCAAAATAACCCTGTCCCAATAGTTCTTCCCGCATCTCGTCATTCGGGTCGCGCAACAACTTTTTCCAATCGCCGCTGGTTTGGCATAGAGACGTATACAAGGATTAAAGAAATTTGTATAGAAATGATTGTATTTTAAATAATCATAATATCCATCCGATATAGAGCTAAGGCCCTATCTACATACTCCCTTACGATAGCATTCATAGTTGTGACTTTTTGAAGGAAAGAACCGACACTGCAACAAATATACAATTATAACTGACTGACGGAAAGGAATGTAGACACATTGTAGACACTTTTCATCCGACCATGTAGACAGCTTGTAGGCTACCGGAATTTGGGAACAGCAACGTCTTGGGGCATCTTTGTCCTGGCGAACTTTTTGACCCCGCCGTGAGAGAAACTTCCTGGAAATACGAATCCATTTTTTATCATTATTAAATCATCAACAGCATGCAAAAATTAGGTTCCTTCCTGTTCATTGTCGGCCTGTTGGCCATAATCCTCCACTTTATTAACCGCGTACCCAGCGTTTTGATCTGGATCTACCAGTGGGGCGAGGGTCCAGCCTGGGCCATTAAGATCGGCCTTGTTGTGCTCGGCGGCATTTTATACCTGGCTGGCCGTAAAAAAAGCATACAAAACTCTTAACATACAAAGACACTCACTCATCAAAATCAATCCAATGAACAACAAAACACTTTCAATCGTTTCTTACATCAGTATTGTCGGCTGGCTCATCGCCTACTTCATGGGCAAGGAAAAAATGGATGCGCTACTGAAGTACCATCTCAGGCAGTCTTTGGGGCTGACTATCGTATCAATTCTTTTCTCCGTGGCGCTCAATATCGTAGCGATGATCGTTCCCGCGTTGGGCATACTCGGTTTAGTCAGCCTGGCATTCCTGCTTCTTTGGGTCATCGGCATCATCAATGCAGCCAATGGTGCGCAAAAACCCCTGCCTGTTATCGGTAAGATATTTGAAGATAAGTTTGCATTTATTCAATAAAATCCTCCAAGTCATGATTATATTCGGGCTTAGAAGCGGAAAATTTGAAGCAGTAGCTGCACCCACCGGCGATTGCAGCTACTGCCAGGGCCGCGGTACGGTGGATCTTTATTTTTCCAAGCGCTATTTTCATATTTTCTGGATACCGATTTTCCCGGTAGGTACCGTGGGCATAAGCGAGTGTAGCCACTGCAAGCAATCGCTGCGCAAGGAGCAGATGGCGCCTACTGTACAGAATGCCTATACCGACGCCAGGCGCGCCTTCAAAACATCGCCCAAATACTTTGCCGGCCTCATACTGGCAGCCCTGTTTGTGGGCGCAGCCACCATTGCTGCCTTTATGGGCCTCAGCAACAGCAAAACCTATATTCAGGCTCCCCGCGCGGGCGATGTGTACGAGGTTAAGGAGAACGGCATCTATACCCTGTACCGGGTTAAAGCTATAACCGGCGATTCGGTGCACCTGAACGCCCACCTGTATGAAGCTGCTGGCCTGAAAGAATTCAGGGCGCTCAAACGCGATTACGCCGATAGTTTTTCGGATGAAAATTTTGCGCTGTCCAGGGCACAATTGCAGTCCATGTTTGACGATCGCCGCATCAGGAACATCCGGCGAAAATAGCCTGAGGCAGTTTTTCTACAAAAAATGGAACGACAGAAATATACCATAAAGAGCCTGGATGCCGCTTATACAGCGCCGTTGCCGCAGCTTTCAAGGCAAACCGTTGCAGAAATGAAAGCTGCGGGTACTTATGATGAGTATGTAAAGCGCAGCAGCCCGGAAGCGCAGCAATATAAAATAGAGGAAGCGCTGGAAATGCTGCACCAGCTGCCTGTCTCGCTGCAAGGTCTGCTGGATGCAGAGCTGAAAGCAGGCAACAAGGTAGCCGGTATAAGCCGCGGCTGGCCTGATGAGCGTTCGATAGTTGTGGAGCTGGTCAAACGCTTTCATACCAGGTATAAACAAGCGGGCCTGGGCTATACGCTCACCAACGACCCGCATTACTGGTATGCCGAATACGCTACTACTGACAGGCCCCGGCATATGCTGGTCTGCGGGTGGTAATCATGGCGCTATGCGCGCCAGCACCAACATGAAAAAAATGCTGAAAATAACATGGTTGATGCTCATATGCGGTACGGCCCACGGACAAGACCGGGCGGCGGCGCAGTGGCTGGAAAGGGTGCTGGATGGGTATTTTGCTGATAGCCTCAGCATGCAGCAGATCGTCACCGCCCGCTACGCGCAGTTTAAAACAGATGCTATGAACGTTGACTTTAACGGCGGCATGGGAAGAGCTGCATTTGCAAAGAAATGGGGAAGCAGTTATAATATTCACCAGCAATACCTGTACGAGGGTTTTTTGATCCCTTTGCAGGACTGGGACCGTGTTACGGTACAATGCCACCCGTTACCCATGCACCAGGGTCAGCTTTGGATAGCGGCCGATATAACGCAGCAACCCTCGGGAGAGTACTTTCACCGGGATATCAGGCTGGTGAAGGCTAACGACGGTTGGCGGATAGACGATGTGATGGAAGTGGGGCCTTTACAGGCATTCATTACAGGCGATTTTGACGGCGACAAGGGCATAGACACCCTGCGAGCATCGCTTACCGGCAGCATCAGCGGTAAGCCCATACTGGTAGATACCCTGATGGACTACGACAGCCTGGTGGCCATAACGGTTAGGCAAAAGCCATTGCTGCAGCTTAAAGCAAAAGGTCTGGCCAGCCTGCTGCTGAACGAAGGCAACGACTATGTATTGGGACTGGCCCTGATGCAAAACATAGGGAATACAGATGGCGTGCCCGGAAACGAAATAGCCGTTGTGATCCAAGGAGCCGACTGGTCGGGCAGCAACGTATACCGGGTGTACAGCTATCGCGGGCGTAAATGGAAATTAATAAGGGCGATAGAAATAAAAGAAGAAGTACTGCCGCTCCTGCGCGCAGGAAAGCTAAAGCCCTGAAAAACCTATAAAAATGGAATGATGAACCTGCTCAAACAAATAATGCCATCCTGCTGTGGGATAATCCTATCGCTCCTGGCTACGGGCCGAGCCGCGATGGCGCAAGCTGCCATGGCGCCAGACAGCGTGTATACTATCCGGGACAGTGTATTGATAACGGCAAGAAGCGGCATCCACATTTCCGCAATCATTGTCGGAAAAAAACAAAATACAGCCCCCCTACCCGCCGTGCTGTTCTATACAACCTATCAGCATCACGCCGGCGATGTGCTTCTGGCCAAGCGCCTGGCAGAGCGGGGCTATACCGGCATTATAGCCTATGCCCGGGGTATTAAAACAGACTTAAAGCACTATGCTCCATTTGAACACGAAGGAACAGACATTTATGACATTATTGACTGGATCAGCAAGCAACCCTGGTGCAACGGCCGTGTGGGCATGTTTGGCGGTAGCTATACCGGGTATGCCCAATGGGCCACTGTGAAAAATATTCATCCCGCACTCAAGACCATTGTGCCCCAGGTAGCAGTGATGCCGGGGTACGATTTCCCGATGGAAAACAATGTACCCCTGCCGCATATCCTTAGCTGGAGCAACGACAATATTTATAACCGCAGTCCGTTACCGCGCAGCTTTCCCTTTGATTATTTTAATACAGGCATTGCCTATAACAAACTGGACAGCCTGTCTGGCTCACCAAACCCGATCTTTCAAAAATGGCTGGCACACCCTGCTTACGATGATTACTGGCAGGCAATGGTACCTTCGCCTCAGGATTATGCAAAGATCAAGATACCGGTATTGACCACAACCGGCTATTATGACGGCTCGCAGATAGGCGCTCTGCAATACTTCAGGCTGCATTGCCTATATAATAAAAATGCCGACCATTACCTGGTTATAGGCCCTTACGACCATTGGGGGGGCCAGCGCAATCCGGCAAAAAATCTGATGGGCTATGAAATTGACAGCGTAGCCCATATCAGCATGATGGAACTTGCCTTCGAGTGGCTTGATTATGTGCTAAAAGGGCTGCCCAAGCCAGCCTTGCTCCAGGACAAGGTCAACTACCAGGTGATGGGTTCCAATACCTGGCAGCACGCTCCGTCCCTGCAATCCATCAATACCGATACACTGACCTTTTATTTGATGAAAAATACACTGGCGGCTGGTAAGCCAGGCAAGCCGGAATTTGCCGTTCAAAGCATCGACTTTATGGACCGGGATCATCAAAACAGCTACTTTACCCCGGAGATCATTTTCGATTCCCTGGATACCGGTAATGGCCTGGTATTCACAAGCCTGCCTTTTGAACAGACACTTTCCATCAACGGATCTTTTACAGGCGCTCTATATGCTGCCTTCAATAAAAAGGATATGGATATTTCGCTGGCCTTATACGAGCAAATGCCCAACGGAAAGTATTTTTTTCTTACCCGCTATGTGGGCAGGGCCAGCTATGCAGCAGATCCCTCTCAACGCATGTTGCTCTATCCCGGCAAAACAACGCGCATTCCGGTGAGCAATACCCGGTTTGTGAGTAAAAAAATTGAAAAAGGAAGTCGCCTGGTCGCCTTGCTGAACATCAATAAACATCCTTTCGAAATAGTGAACTACGGCTCCGGCAAACCGGTATCGGAGGAAACGATCAATGATGCCGGAGCGCCTTTGCGCATCAAATGGTTTAACCAGAGCTTCCTTAAAATACCGGTGAATAAAACACTCTAAACCCTCGGAAAATAACTCCTAAACTAAAGAAACTTGATACTCGAAAAAGAACAATGGAGAAGATTTATCAAAGGCTTCGACTTTATCGGCGGTCTTATAGGTTTTGAGAACAACCGCTACTGCTTTATACTAGAAGGAACGAACAGTGACGAAGAGCCGGTGATCCGCCTCCTGTATGCCCGCATGGAGCGCCCCCTGGAACAGCGCTTTTACAGGCTGGATTATCCCGAACTGGAATACCCCATGTCCACCTATTCCACTACAAACGATGTGCATGAGTTCATTACCGGTAATATGCAAGGAGGCCTGGTATCCTACCGCTACCTCGATGATGGCACCGTGCTGGATGATGAAGATGAAGATACACCCGGCATTGTAACACAATGGGCCGAACTACGAAAGGCCCCGGTAAAGCGGTTAAAGCGGGTGCAGGGAAAATTATATGCCATCTGTGCCGACCGGCGCATTCTTGAGCGCAGGTGCGTGGGACTATGGACGGAGCTGCCGGGACTGGAGCGCCCGAAAGAGCGGAAGGAAAATACACATTATCCCGTGTTGTTGTTTGGCTTTGATGATATGGATGCCTTTGGTCCCGATGACATCTATGCCGTAGGCGGTAAAGGGGATGTATGGAATTATAACGGCAGCAGCTGGCGTAAGTGCCATTTCCCCGCGCAAAAACTGATAGAGACCGTATGCTGCGGCGGAGACGGTAAAGTATATATCGGCGGTGGCGGCGGTGTTAATGGCGGCATCTGGATCGGGCGAGATGACCAATGGGAGCAGGTACCCGGCACGGAATACGCGAACCCCGATGATATAGTGTGGTTTGCCGGTAAGGCCTGGGCCTCCGCTGTCGGCCAGCTGTCTGTTATCACTCCCGAGGGGATGACCGTGGCTCCCACACCCGATTACGTGCAAGCTACTACCGGGCGCATCAGCATATCGGAGGATGGCGCTAAAATGCTGGCAGCAGGCAATCGGGGCGCCTCCGTGTTCGATGGGCAGGAGTGGCAATTGCTCATCGATATTTTCCTGCTATCGGAAGGAACGGAAGAGGAAGATGATGATGCTACAGACGACGATGAATGAAGCTACAGGGTATAAAAATGGGTGACACTTCTAAGATACCTGCTGGCAAACGCCATCGGCAATGGAGCGCCGGCAGCCCCGGAGGAGCCGCCTTGCCAACTGGCAGCAACTATATGACCACCGAAGAACATAATAGAGATACCGCTCTCTATGTAAAGCAACATTGCAAGGATAAACAACAAACGATCAACAAATACCGGATAACATGAGCCAACTGGAACAAATAGAACAAAAAAGTAAATTTAAATGAAAACGGCTACCATCATTTGTGTTGTGGCGCTATGCCTGTTCAGCGCTATAGCTTACTCCTGCTCCAGGCGCATTACCCGCACGCTGCTTACAGAGAACCGTGTTTACCACTGGAAAGTATACCATATTGCTGAAAATAATTATCCCGCAGGGAAAAACCACTATTATGAGGTATACTACGGCGACAAACAACTAATACTGCCTGCCGAAATGACCGGCGGTTTACGCGAAGTGAGCAGCTTTGTGGCTGCCGGTAGTTATGATGCCGGCGCAACAAACTATGATGCCATCTTTATCATTTTTGAAAGCTACTCTAAAGACCAACGGGGATTTGAACAACGTGGTCAAATGAGTATCGCAGTGAGACCGGAACCGGGGCATACCGGCCAGTTTATTGTCACCAACCTTTGCAACGGAAAAACGGTAACGCTTGAAATTGAAACTAAAAAATAAATCAGATATGATGGAAGAAACAAGCAAACAACTAATGTTGCTCAGTGAACATGAACAAAAACATTATCGTTTTGAACTGTCCAAACTGGATGATACGCAACAGGCGCGCCTTGAAGCCCTGGTGGTACGCATGGTACAATCAGGAGCGACGCGCCCATTAAGCTGGGCCTGGAGCGAGTTTCGGGAAGGCATCCCCCAATGGGCCCGGTTTATGATCCTGAAAGGAATGTATGAATCTGCCAATGACGTGGAAGGCAATGCCGATGGGGCCGACGAATTTAAGCCGGGGAGCAGTGTCACGTACCGGGATCTGCGCGCTATTGTTGGCGAAGAAAAATTAAACCAATTTCTCAGCAGCTACGGTAAAGGTATGCTGTACAATATGCTCAGTATTTTTGACGAAGGTAATTTCGACTACGAAAGCAACGACAGCTGGATGCTGGTACAGTACGAACGCCAAAAGGGAACCCTAGGGAGACCCATTAGCGCCCTGCATGAAGATTTTTTAGAATTTGAACAGGAAATGAAACTGCCATAAGGCAAACCAATAAGCGTTTGAAATTCTTATTGCGAGCGGGGATTTCAAAGGGGTGACCAGGTTCGTCACAGCCTGCCCGCCGCATTCGTTCGCTACCGGCACACCCTTTGACAATACTACAATAGAAAAAAGCCTGCAAATCATGGATTTGCAGGCTTTCGCCGTGTGCCCAGAACAGGAATCGAACCTGCACTCCGTTGCCGAAACAAGATTTTGAGTCTAGCGCGTCTACCAGTTCCGCCATCTGGGCAAACCAGGCTATGAAACCTGATCGCGGGATGCAAATGTAGAGATTCTCTCCAACATCCGCAACAAATATTTTTCCTTGAAATGAAGCTCTTTCAGCGCCTGCAGTTTTTCAGGGGTCAGCTCCCCGATCGGCTCCACTTCCGCCCGCATCCGGGCCAGCAGTTTCTCCATCTGTTTCCTGAATTTCAACACCTCCTCTTCCGGCGCCGCCTCCAGGGCAAACAACCGCTCTCCCAGCGGCATCATTTCCATCATGAACATATGCGGCAGCTGCATCTTTTCACCTGGCCGCAACACGCCGTTCAGCTCCAGCACATACGCTAATAACCGGTGCGGGTCGGCCAGCGTCAGGTACGCCTCCCTGTTTTCGTCCGTGCCCGGCATGCCCAGGTAGCGCTGCTGCAACAGGCCCTCATGCACCTCCAGGCTCACCGGTATATTAAACATTTCGAAGTAATTCATGGCCACTATCCTGATTTTGCTAAAATGCAAATTTACAGTAATGTTGCATGCATTCGTTTCAAATACCCTAAACAATCTCATGGCAAACCACGTAGTACAGATCGGGCTCATCAGGGAGGAAAAAATACCGCAGGACAACCGGGTGGCTTTCACCCCGCTGCAGTGCCAGTGGATCATGACGCACTACCCGCATGTGGCCATCACCGTACAACCCTCGCCCCACCGCTGTTTCAGGGACGAGGAATACCTCGCCGCCGGCATCCGCATGAACGAAGACCTTTCGCATTGCGACATCCTCCTCGGCATCAAGGAAGTGCCGGTGGAAAAACTGCTGCCGGGCAAAACCTACCTTTTCTTTTCACACACCAAAAAGCAGCAGCCGCAAAACCAGGCCATGCTGCACGAAATACTCGCGAAAAAAATCACGCTCATCGACTATGAATGCCTCGTGCACGAAGACGGGCAGCGCATCCTGGGCTTCGGTTTTTTCGCCGGCGTAGTAGGCGCGCACAACGGCCTGCTCGAATACGGGCGGCGCACCGGGACGTTTGACTTCAAAAGGGTGCATGAGTGCCACGACTTCCAGGAGCTCATCACCCACTACTTCGGCGTCAAGCTGCCGCCGCTGAAAATCGTCGCCACCGGCTCCGGCCGCGTAACGGCGGGTATCCTCGAGGTGATGGGCCTGCTGGGCATCAAATATATCCCGCCAGAAGAATTCCTCATCAACGAATACGCCTACCCCGTTTATACGCAATTGAAGGCGGGTGAACTGTATCTCCGTAAAACGGATAAAACCTACAGCCGGGAAGACTTTCACGCCAACCCCGGCGCATACGACTGCAAATTCCTTCCATATGTGACCTGCAGCGACATTCTCATCAACGGCATTTACTGGGACAAGAACATCGAGCGCCTCTTCAGCTGGGACGACCTGACGAAAGACAACTTCCGCATCAAGGTGATCGCGGACGTGACGGACGATAAAAACGGCTCCATCCCCTGCAACCTCGGCGATGCTACCATCGAAAACCCCTCCTACGGCGTAAACCGCTACACACGGGAGAAAACGGAACCTTATCACGAAGACGGCATCACCATGATGTGCGTGGGCAACCTGCCCAACGAACTGCCGCGCGACGCGTCGCAGTTTTTCGGCGATCACCTGATGAAATATGTGTTTGACGAATTGATGAAAGAGCGGAGCGATATGATCGAAAAAGCGACGATCACCCATGCCGGCGGCCTTACCAAACGGTATGCCTACCTCGCCGAGTATGCTACAGGTACAGGTAATAATCCCTCAGCAGCGTAGCAAAAGCGGGGGTGTATTGCCTTTGCTCATTGTAAATCACCAGCTCTTCCCGCTGCAGCTCCGCAGAAGGGCCGAATATACCGATGCTCCGGAAAGGGCTGTGGCCGGGCGTTTGCCGCACTTCCAGCAAACGCTGCAGCGCAAACCCCGCCTGTTCCGCCATTGACCGGAAACGCCCGAATCCCGCAGCGGGCAACAGCACAGAAAAAGAACCGCCGGGCGCCAGCAGGCGAACGATGTTCCCGAGCAGGGCGTCGTACCCCAGCGTAACGGTATGCATGGCCGCCGTGCGCCGCTGATGCGGGCCCTGAAGGCTATTGTCAAAAAAGGGCGGGTTGGTGATAATAAAGGGATATTGTTTTCCCGGGTTATAATCCGAGATGTCTGTATGAATGGCGTGGAGGCGTTCGCCCCAGGGCGATGCGGCGAAATTCTCCGCTGCCTGCTGCGCCGCCGCGGCATCCAGCTCCACGGCGTCTATGACGCTACCGCCGGATTGCGCCAGCAGGAGGCTCAACAGGCCCGTGCCGGTGCCGATGTCGAGCACGCTGTGTAATCCCGGCAGCCGTTCCCGTATATGCGCGGCCGTGAACGCCCCCTGGATGCAGGCGTCTGTACAGACTTTCATGGCGCTTCCCGCCTGCTGTACGATGAACTGCTTGAAACGGAAGTAGTGATTCCCCATATCAAAACGCCGCCCTGGCCGTGGGCACCGCGTCCATTGGTGTGAAGCGGCCGGCCAGGAATTTATAGTGAGCGGAAATGGCGATCATGGCGGCATTATCCGTGCAATACTCGAATTTAGGGATGTACGTTTTCCAGCCGTATTTGGCGCCGTATTCAGCCAGCGCTTTGCGCAAACCGGAATTGGCGCTCACCCCGCCGGCGATGCCGATCTCGGTTACGCCGGTTTCGGCGGCGGCTTTCACCAGCTTATTCATCAGGATGGTGATGATGCGATGCTGGATGGAAGCGCAGATATCGGCGAGGTTTTGCTCCACGAAGCCGGGGTTGGCAGCCTTGTTTTCCTGGAGGAAATATAAGATGGCCGTTTTCAGGCCGGAGAAACTGAAGTTGAGCCCCGGAATTTGCGGCTCGGGAAACTTGAACCGCGCGGGGTTGCCGGTTTGCGCATATTTGTCGATCAGCGGGCCGCCGGGGTACGGCAGGCCGAGCAGCTTGGCGCTTTTGTCGAACGCCTCGCCGGCCGCATCGTCGAGCGTTTCGCCGATGATGCGCATTTCGAGCGAGCCTTCGCAATGCACGATTTGGGTGTGGCCGCCGGACACGGTCAGGCAGAGAAACGGAAATCCGGGTTTCGGGTCCTCGATGAAGTTGGCCAGCACGTGCGCCTGCATGTGATGCACCCCGATGAGCGGCACATCCAGGGCCAGCGCCATCGATTTGGCGAAACAACTGCCTACCAGCAGCGAGCCGATGAGGCCGGGCGACTGGGTAAAGGCCACGGCGCTAAGATCTGCGGGCTGCATGCCGGCTTTTTTCAGCGCCAGGTCCACCACCGGCACAATGTTCTCCTGGTGCGCGCGGGAGGCGAGCTCCGGCACTACGCCGCCGTACTGTTCATGCACCGTCTGGTTGGCAATGATGTTCGACAGCACTTTCCCGTCTGCTATCACGGCAGCGCTCGTTTCGTCGCACGAAGATTCTATGGCTAAAATGTTGACTGGCATACGAGGCGCAAAGGTACCACATTATTCGGTTTTTGGGAGGGATGGCGCGCCGTATGTTTAGCGGGATGCCCGGGGAGCGGCAGATCTTGGTGGGCACACCTGCCCGCATGGCTACAACGTTGTTCCGACGGACGGCGAGCAGCGAGCAGGCCCAGGGTGGACACACCCGCCCGCATGGCTGCAACGTTGTTCCGTGCCTGGGATACCCGCATCAGCGGCCCCCTTAATTGCTGCGGATGGCCACCACCGGATCGAGGCGGCTGGCGGAAAATGCGGGGATGAACCCGGCGAGGATGCCCACGATCACGGAAATGGACAGGCCCAGCACGATATTGCCGGTAGACAGGGCGATCTGGAAGCTGTCGAACATATTTCCGGCTATCAGGGTGCCCGAAAACACCAGCAACAGCCCCAGCCCGCCGCCGATCATGCAAAGCAGGATGGCCTCGAGCAGGAATTCGAGCAGTATAATGGCCGGGCGGGCACCGATGGCTTTTTTCAGGCCGATGATATTGGTCCTTTCCTTTACGGTCACGAACATGATATTGGCAATCCCGAAACCGCCCACCACGAGGGCGAAGCCGGCGATGAGCCAGCCGGCGATGTTGAGCACGCTGAATACGGACTCCAGCTCTCCCTGTACGGTCGTGATTTCGTTGAGTGCAAAGTCATTATCCTGCGTGGGCTTGAGCCGGTGAATGGCCCGCATCGCCCCGGTGAGATCGTCTTTCAGCTCACCCACGGCCACATCAGGCCGTGCGCGTATCATATAGAACGGGTCGGCGAAACGCCGCTCGTCGATGATGGTCCTGGCAAACAGATACGGCATCATCACCGTATTGTCCCCGAACACGCCCCCCATCATGCTCTCCCCCTTCTTTTTCAGCGCGCCCACCACCTTGCAGTTGCGGTTCGAAAAACGGACAATCTTGCCCACCGCCGCGTCGGCCGTGAAAAAGAGGCCTTCCCAGATATTGGCGCCCAGTACCACCACGTTATTGCCGTTCATAAGTTCGGAAGGGCTGAAATAACGGCCGGCCGCAATGTCGACCGCCTGCATCTTGTCAAGGTCCATCGTGGTGGCCAGCAACTCGACGTTCTCCATGTAATCGGCCCCGTATTCGATTTTACGGCCGCCGGAAGAAAAGAGGTAAGTCACCGCATCGGCTGTGGTCACTTTTTCCTTGATGGCCCGCATTTCGGAATATTCCGGCTCGGGGCGGTTCATGTACCGCCACCATTCGCCATCCCCGTCCCACGGCCACTTCTGCAGGTAAACCACGTTGGTGCCCAGGGATTTCAGGTCGTTCCGGATGGTGCTTTCCATACTGTCCGTCACCGTCAGCACGGCAATGATGCAGAAAATACCGATGGTGATGCCCAACAGCGACAAAAACGTGCGGAGTTTGTTGACCCGCAACTCCTGCAGGGCCATTTTGAAACTGCTCCACAATATTTTAAGGGTAGAAAGCATATTCCAAATTTAGCATATAATGTAATGCGGACAATTCTATTGGGAAGAAAGGTCGTAAAGCAGGGTTTTCGGAGAAATAGTTACCTTTGCAGCCATTTATAAAATAATGAAATACCAGAACGAGATCAATAAAAGGAAGTCCTTCGCCATCATCGCCCACCCGGATGCCGGTAAAACCACCCTCACGGAGAAATTCCTCCTGTTCGGGGGCGCCATCCAGACGGCGGGCGCGGTAAAGTCCAACAAGATCAAGAAACACACTACGTCCGACTTCATGGAAATCGAGCGCCAGAGAGGTATCTCCGTGGCCACTTCCGTGATGACCTTCGAATACCGCGATATTCTCGTGAACCTGCTCGATACCCCGGGCCACAAAGACTTCGCGGAAGACACCTACCGCACTCTCACGGCGGTAGACAGTGTGGTGCTGGTGATCGACTGTGTGAAGGGCGTGGAAGAGCAGACGAAAAAGCTCATGGAAGTATGCCGCATGCGCGATACGCCGGTGATTATTTTCGTGAACAAGCTCGACCGCGACGGTAAAAACCCCTTCGACCTGCTCGACGAACTGGAAGAACTGCTCAACATCCGTGTACGCCCCCTCAGCTGGCCCATCAACATGGGCAAGGATTTCAAGGGCGTATACAACCTCTACGATAAAAGCTTCGTATCGTTCGCCGCCAACCGCAAGGCTACCGACGACGATATTGTGCCCCTCTCCGACCTGGCCAGCGCCGAAGTGGACGAACTGTTCAACGCCCAGGACGCCGCGCAGCTGCGCAACGACGTGGAGCTCATCGAAGGCGTGTACGACGCGTTCGACAAGCAACCCTACCTCGAAGGCAAACTGGCGCCCGTGTTTTTCGGCAGCGCCGTGAACAACTTCGGTGTGAAAGATCTGCTCGACACCTTCGTGGAAATAGCCCCCACGCCCCGCGACCGCGAAGCGAGCACCCGCCGCGTGCAGGTGTCGGAAGATAAATTCTCCGGCTTCATTTTCAAGATACACGCCAACCTCGATCCCCGGCACCGCGACCGCATCGCGTTCCTCCGCGTGTGCTCCGGCAAGTTCGAAAGGAATAAATATTTCCATCACGTGCGCCTCGACAAAGACGTGCGCTTCGCCAACCCGTACAGCTTCCTGGCGCGTGAAAAGAATATCGTGGACGATGCCTTCCCCGGCGACGTGGTGGGCCTGTTCGACACCGGCAACTTCAAGATCGGCGATACCCTCACGGAAGGCGAAGACTTCTATTTCACCGGCATCCCCAGCTTCTCGCCCGAACTGTTCAAGGAGCTGGTGAACAAAGACCCGATGAAAACCAAACAACTGGAAAAAGGCATTTCCCAGCTTACCGACGAAGGTGTAGCCCAGCTGTTCACCCAGCACAACGGCAACCGTAAAATCATCGGCTGCGTGGGCGACCTGCAGTTTGAAGTGATCCAGTACCGCCTGCTGCAGGAATACGGCGCTTCCTGCCAGTTCAACACCCTGCCCTTCTACAAGGCCTGCTGGATAACCGGCGATAAAAAGAAACTCGAAGAGTTCACCCGCTTCAAGGGCGCGAACGTGGTGCAGGATAAAGACGGCCACCTCGTGTACCTCGCCCAATCCGAATGGTACCTCAATACCGAAAGGGCCAACAACCCGGACATCCAGTTCCACTTCAGCTCTGAAATCCACAAGTAACAATAAAGACGGCGCCTTAAAAGGCGCCGTTTGCATGTACGACCAACTCAATTATTGCGTGAAATAAAGATGACTGTAAAACTAGCATTGCAACCGCGCAATGGTTTACGATTTCGGGAATCAGATTTTCGAGATGCGGAAAAATAAAAAGCGGCCACGCCCGGTAACGGATGTGGCCGCTTTTTTTCGTATAGGCGTACGCGATGGCGGCGCCCTCACGAAAAGACCCCGGTTAACCGGGGCCCTGGGGTTTGATAACACAATCTGGATAAAAGAGGTGGCAAAAAAAGGGCCGCTCAAAAAAAGCGGCCCGGTCCAAGTTATTGTGACAACAAGAATAAATTAGGTTAATGTTGGCAAAGGTGCGTGTTAGTTACCGAACACGATAACACCGGATACCCTGGGCCTGCGCGGAACCGGAATCGGCGGTGGCGGCGGAGGGTAAGGATAGCGAGGCCGTACCACTACCACTCTTTCTTCACGGTAGCAATCGTCTCTGCGGTAGTCACGGTGCCTGTACTTCTTGTGCTTGTAATGCCCATGACCATGGCCGCGTCCGCGCCGGTCGTCATCGTCCCAGTCGTCGTCACGGTCGTGGCGCTCGTAACGGTCTGAATACACGGTGCGCTGCGGATAATGGTCGTAGCCTCGTCGCTGTGCCTGCGTTGCATACGTTGCTCCAAGGAGGAGCGTAACCAGAAGTAGCTTCTTCATAGCCTGCTGTTTTAGAAAATTGGTTTTTCGAAGCCCGTTGTCCCCTTTTGGATATCGGCGGACGGGCTTGCATCCGTAAATCCAAGAAGTATGCCAATATGGTTGTTTCTTCTGAAAGCCTTTACAGCAAAGGGTTCTGGTTTTTCTGAAGTTTCACGGCCGGTAGGAAAGAAAAAACGATGCATAAAAATTCAGTCCATAAAAAAAGCGGCGACCGGAGATGGGCATAATGAAAAAAGACTGCCAATAAAAGCAGTCTTTTCCTTTTTTCTATGTGGACTTGATTGGGGGTGTGATAATCTCTTATCAACAACCTTCATGCCAAATAATATTTTTTACATTTTGAAGCAGCGGGAGAAATTGGTGCTCCTTCCTCCACCGCCGGCGCCGCTGCCGAAGCGGTACATCACCGTGATACCGGAGAAGCTGTACCAGTCTTTGTGTTTCGCGGAGCCGCGCTGCGCGCCGTCGAGCGGGTAAGTGCCCGGCGTCATTTTGTGGCCCACTTCGTCGCCGCGGTACGCCATATCCACCGCCAGCTGCCCTCTTTCGGCGAGCAGCGTATTCTGATCGATGTAACCGGTGCTCACATCGTCGAGGTAATCGGTGAAGGTGGGGCGCAGGCCAATTTCAACACCGAGCGTCCAGCGGTCGGTGAACAGGTATTTGAAACCCGCGCCGAAAGGAATCGATACCTGGTGCAGGGCATACTGGTTCCCTCTTTCGGGATACTGCGGCAGCCCCTGCCCTTCCGTGCTCAAACGGCGCAGCGCGATCTTGTTGCCATCCACGTCTTTCGCCCAGGGATAAAAACTGAACAAGGCCACGCCGCCGAAAAGATACGGGGTGAAACCCTTTTCGTCGATATCCAGGATATTCCATTCCGCGCCGAGCTGTCCTTCCCAGATGTTGGAACGGAAGCTGAGGTTACGCGCCTGTAATGCAATGCTCTTGTTGGTGCTGTCCGCCGCGGCAATCATGCCGAAGCTGAAGCCTGCCCGCAGGGTAAGATAGCGGTTCATATCCTTCTTCACCATGATACCCACCATGGGACGGGTATACCGGAAGTCGACGCGTTTTTCAGAAAGGTCCCCGCTGTAGTTGCTGATCCCGGCGATTAAGCCCACATGCCAATCCTGTGCTGTACAAATGAAAGGGGCAGAGATGAATAAAACAAACCCGATGATCTTTTTCAAGGTGGTATGGTTTTAACAGGTTACTGATTATTAGAACGCTGCAATGCCGTTTTAAGTATTTACAATGCCTATAACCGGGGACGAAATTATACAATTTTCCCTGTTATTACAATTATAATCATATGATTATAATCGTCGTTCCCGGCCATCATAGCCCCTAATCCCTTATTTTTGCGCGGAGGTACAATATTTGATGCTTGTAACTATTTACCGATATAAATTGTAATTAATACGTGACTACCCCCCGCCGGAAAAAAATCTTACGCTGGATCTTATGGAGCGTGCTGACCTTGCTTTTGCTGCCCGTTGTGCTGTTGCTGTTATTGCAACTGCCCGTGGTGCAGGATTTTATGCGCTCCAAAGCCGAAGCCTACCTGCGAGACCAGCTGAAAACGGAAGTGAACATCGGCAGCCTCCGGTTCAGCTGGTGGAACGCCATGACGCTGAAAGGCGTCTACATCGGCGACACCAGGAAAGACACCCTTCTCTCCAGCAGCGAACTGTCCGTCAAATACAATCTGCTGGGCCTGCTCAATAACGAACTGAAAATAAACACCGTGCGGTGGAAAGACGCCGTCGTCAACATTTACCGCCCCGCGGGCGATTCCGTTTTCAATTACCAGTTCGCCATCGACGCCTTCGGCAGCCCGGAAGCGAAGGAAGACACCCTCATCCAGGAATCCGGCACCACCCTCGAATACCAGATCGGCAGCATCCAACTCGAACGGATACACGTAAACTTCAACGACTCGCTGGGCGGCATGCTCGCCAGTGTGTCCCTGCATAAACTGGAAGCCCTCCCGGATACCCTCCGGCCGGGCAACGGTATATATTATATCAAGAACTTCCTGCTCGACGGGCTGACGGCCTCCATCCTGCAGCAATACCGCCCGCCGAAGCCCGATACCGCCCCGGCGGACACCTCGGCCACGCCCTTCGATCTCGCCGTGCGGGAGCTGGCCATCCGCAACGCCCGGTGGTCTTACAAAGACGAAAGCAGCGGACTGGCTTCCACCGGCAGCATCGGGAAGGTGCAACTGCGGAAGGCCCGCTTCGACCTCATACAAACGCTCATTTCAGCCGACGAGCTGGCGGTGGAGAAAACCGTTTCCACGCTCGACTTCTACCAGCCGCTCGATACCCTGCAAACGCCGGAAGACACGTCCGCCGCTCCCAATACCTGGACGGTGGCCGCCCGGAAGGTTTCCGTGGAAGGCGTGGATTTCGACATGAACAACCACCTCGCCAAGCCATTGCCCTACCGCGATGCCGTGGACTATAACCACCTGGGCATCCGGGGATTGACGTTACATGCGGACAACCTGCAGTACAGCACCGACAGCATCCTGGCAGACATCCGGGGCGGCGCCGTGCAGGAACGAAGCGGCCTGCAGCTCAAGGCGCTGAAAGGCCGGGTGCGCTATACCAACCAGGAAGTTCAGCTGAGCGACTTCCTGCTGCAGACCGCGGAAAGCAAGGTGGATGCGGACGTGTTCCTGAAAACAGACGCCTGGTCTACCGTGGCAGACCACCTGGCCCTGCTCGAGGTGAATGCGGACATCCGCCCTTCCGCACTGGCCATGAAAGAAGCCCTCTTTTTCGTGCCGGAGATGCGGACGAACGCCTCCCTGCAACCGCTCTGGAAAAAACGTTTATCCATGCACGGTAGCGTGAAGGGCAACCTCGCCCAACTGAGCGTGCCGGGGCTGGAGGTGAAAGACAACGACCAGAATTACCTCTTCGTGAAAGGCACTGCCTACCAGGTAACCGACCCCGAACGGATGGGCGCCGACCTGGTGAACATCAAACTGGAAAGCTCCAGGCGCGGTGTGCAGTCGTGGTTGCCCCCCAACACCCTGCCCGCTTCCGTGCAACTCCCCAACCGCCTGTCGCTCACCGGCAGCGCCCGCGGCGGCATGCAGCGCATCCGGCCAGACCTGGCGCTGAGCACCGACATGGGGAACGCCTCCATCAAAGGCGAACTGGCCAGCTTTATGGACCCGGACAAAATCCGGTACGATGTGGTGCTCAACACCGACCGGCTTCAGCTCGGCCGCCTGCTGGGCGACACGTCGATGGGCAGCCTCACCGGCCGGGTGACTGCCAAAGGCAGCGGCACCGAACCCAAAAAAGCCGTGGCCAATGCCGGCATCGACATCCGTTCGTTTACCTATAACCGTTATACTTACCAGGGAATCAAAATGGACGCCAGCCTGCAAAAAGGCGCATACGCCGCGAAGGGGAACATTGCCGATCCCAATGCCAAAGCGACGTTTGAAGTGTCGGGCCAGCTTGATACCCTCCGGCCCGACATCCTGGCCAGGGTGGACCTCGACAAGCTCGACCTGCAGGCCACGAACTTCACCACCAGCCCCATGATCGTCAAATCATGCCTCGATGCCGAGGTGACCAACCTCTCCCCCCGCCGCCTCACCGGTTTTGCCGCCATCCATAAAATCCAGCTCCATGACGATAAAGAGATGTACGCGATGGACAGCATCCTGCTGAAAGCCGCCGCAACCGACAGTTTGCAGGAAATCAACCTGACCGGCCCTTTCGGGTTTATCCGCGCGTTCGGGGATTTCAACTACCAGACATTTGCCACGGCCGCCGGCGATCTCATCACCCGCCATCTGGCGCCAACGCCGCCTGCGCCTGCCACACCGCGCGAAAGCCAGTGGATGCAGTTCAGCGGCAGCCTGTCCATTCCCAAATCGCTGCGCAAGCTGCTGCCGGACATCGACCTCCCCAAGCCGCTCACGCTCAACGGGCGCATGGATACAGACAGCAATTTCGTGATAGCACACATCGCCGTGCCCACCATGCGATATGATTCCTTTAAGGTAGACACCCTCGTGGCCGACCTTTCCGCCGATACCAGCCGCATGGAAGCCAAGGTGCTGCTGGGCGCGTTACATCACCCGCAGATTCCGCTGCGCCGCACCAGCTTCGACGTGTCGGCGCAGGACGGGCTAATAGACTGGGACCTGGTAATGGGCCGCGATCTGAACCGCCCCAAGTATAAGCTCGGCGGCCTGGTGCGGTTCGCGGAGCACGACAGCCTGCTGATTTCCCTCAAGAAAGACCTGCTGCTCAACCGGCAGGCCTGGAACGTGAGCGGGGAAAATAACGTCGTCATCCAAAACGGCGGCGTGGCCTTTGCCGATATCGGCCTGCAGAAGGGCGCCCAGGAATTGAAGATCGTTACCGGCGAGCGGGCCGCGGGCGCCACCCTCCCCGATCTTACGGTGAGCCTCCGGGATTTCCGCCTCAGCACCGTCACGAGCCTTATAGAAAAAGACACCGCGCTCGCCGAGGGCATTACCAACGGCAGCATCACCGTCAGCAACCTCGACGCCACGCCCACCATCGACGGGCAGTTGAAAATAGACAGCCTTGCCGCGATGGGCGCCGCCATCGGCACGCTCGACCTCACCGCGCAGACCAATGCCGAAAAGGCCGTGAACCTCCGCGCCACCATCAAGGGCAACGACAACGATGTGACGCTGCAGGGCACCTATGCCGAACTAATGGACCTCCGGCTCGACATCGCAAAGCTCAATATGAAGAGCGTAGAGCCCTTCACGTTCGGCAACGTAACGGGCATGAGCGGCGCCACCAGCGGCACCGTTACGCTGAAAGGCACGATGAGCAAGCCCATCGTCCGCGGCGACCTGCATTTCGAGAAAGTGAAGGGCCGCGTAACGGCCATTAACAGCATCATACAGCTGCCCTCCGAAGACCTGAAGCTCGACGACCAGGGCATCCGTTTTAACCAGTTCGTGATTGCCGACAGCAGCGGCAACGAAGCCGTGATCACCGGACAGATACGCACGAAAGACCTGGAGAAGTTCCAGCTGCAGCTCGAGCTGACGGCAGAAAACTTCCAGGCGCTTGGCCCGCAGGCCTTTAACGACCCCGACCAGCTTTTTTACGGGCCCGCTTACGTCGACGTCACTGCCCGCATCCGGGGCACCCTCGATCTCCCCCGCGTGGAAATGAAACTGAAGCTCCGCGAGAAATCGCAGGTAACGGTACTGATACCCGAGGAAGATCCCGGCATCGCCGACCGCGCCGGGGTGATCGAGTTCATCGATCCCGCCATGTGGCTCGATACCACGCTGCGCCCCAAAGACACCGCCAGGGTGGCGACGACAGGCCTGAAGGGTTTCGTGTTTTCCGGCGACATCACCGTTACGCCCGAATCGTCCATGAAAATCGTGATAGACCGCACCAATGGCGATTTCCTGGAAGTAAAAGGCAACGCCACCCTCAATTTCAGCATGGACCCCAGCAGCAAGATGAGCCTGACCGGGCGGTATGAGATCGACGACGGGAAATACCAGATGTCGCTCAACCAACTGATCAAACGAGAGTTCAAGATCGTCAAAGGCAGCACCATCATCTGGAACGGCGACCCGCTGAGCGCCGACGTGAACATCACCGCCCGCTACGACGTGAATGCCGTGGCCGGCGACCTCGTGCAGGACCAGATTTCCGCCAACGATCCCACCCGCGGCCGTTTCAACCAGAAAGTGCCCGTGGAGGTATACCTGAAGATCACCAAGGAGCTGCTCAAGCCCGACATCGCCTTCGAGCTCGACATGCCCGAACGGGAACAGGGCGCCCTGGGCGGTATGATATACACCCGCATCAAGCAGATCAACCAGGTGCCCTCCGAGCTGAACAAACAAGTGATGGGCCTGCTGGTGCTCAACCGTTTTATTTCCGAGAACCCGTTCGACCAGCTCGACAGCAAGAGCGGCAGCGCGGCCGAAGACATTGCCCGCAAAAGCGTGAGCAAGATCGTGTCGCAGCAGCTGAACAACCTCGCCGGCAGCCTCATCAAAGGGTTCGACGTGAACTTCGACCTCCAGAGCGAAAACGAATATACCGATGCCGGCAGCCGCGAAGAAAGCACAAACCTGAAAGTGGACGTGAAGAAACGCCTGTTCAGCGACCGGCTGACGGTGAGCGTGGGCTCCAACATCGGCATCTCCGGCTCCCAGACAAAGGGGCAGGATGCCAGCTCCATCATCGGCGACGTATCCGCCGAGTACACCCTCACGCCCGACGGCCGCTACCGCATCAGGGCCTACCAGCGGAACGTGACCGAAACCGTGGTGCAGGGGCAGATCGTGGAGACCGGCCTGACTTTTATGCTCATCATGGATTACGACGAGTTCCGGGAAATATTCGGCAGGAAAAAAGAAGAAAAGAAAGCCGGGCGCCTGCGCAAGGAAACCAATTAGGACATGAACACATTCGCACGATATCTTTTATTGATGGGGCTGCTGGTAACCTGGGCAGCCTGTTCCACCACCCGCACGGTGCCGGAAGGCGACCGCCTGTACACCGGCCATTCGCTTAAATGGACAGACAAGAAACCCAAAGATTACGACGAGCTCAAAACCGGCATCGACGCGCGGGTACGCCCTTCCCCCAACCGCAAGTTCCTCGGCATGCCCATCAAGCTGTGGTTGTACAACCTCGGCAACGAACCGAAAGGCAAAGGCCTGAACTACCTGCTGCGCAAAAAATGGGGCGAGCCGCCCGTATTGCTCAGCCAGCTGAACGCCGACCGGAACGACGAAGTACTGAACAGCTACCTCGAAGACAACGGGTATTTCCAGTCGGAAATTACCCACGAGATCAAAAACAGCGGCAAGAAAAAGGCCAGCGTGGTTTTTACCGCCACGCCCAACCACCGGTATACCATTCACCGGGTGCGGTTCGATACCGACACCGGCGTGCTGGCCCGCGAGATCATCAAAAACACCCGCAAAACGCTGCTGAAGCCCGGCGACAATTACAACCTGGACAGGATAAAGGCAGAACGCGAACGGATACACGACCATCTGAAAGAACAGGGTTTCTATTATTTCACGCCGGACTACATGCTCGTGCAGATCGACAGCACCCTGAAAGGACAGGTAGACCTGTATGTGCGGCTGAAGCCCAATACCCCCACCACGGCCATCCGGCAGTACTGGATGAAGGAAGTGGAGCTGTACACCAACTACGACCTCACCAAAGACAGCGTGCAGCGGAATACGCCCGGCATCAAATACCAGAACTTCACCATCATCGACCCCGACTCGCTGTACAAGCCTGTTGTATTCGACCGGAGCGTGTTTTTGCAGCGCGACAGCCTGTACCGGCTGAGTTCCCATAACATCACCCTGCAAAGGCTGGTGAACCTGGGCACGTTCAAGTTCGTGCGCGGCAATTTCAGGCCCCTGCGCGACAGTTCGTTGCTGTTCGCCCGTTTTTTCCTCACCCCGTATCCCAAACGGTCACTGCAATTCGAGGTGTCGGGTACCTCGAAGTCGAACGGTTTTGTCGGGTCGCAGGCAAAAATATCCGCCAAGAACAGGAACTTCCAGCACAAGGCAAATTTGCTGGAGATTAACCTGGGCGGTGGTTTTGAAACGCAGGTGGGCGGGAAAACCACCCAGCTGTCGACCAATGCCTACAGTTTTAATGCCGAGGTGGCTATTACCATGCCGCGGTTCTACACCCCTTTTATCAAGTTCAACCCGCGTACGCCTTATGTACCGAAAACGAGGTTCAGCCTGGGCTACGAGCTGCTCAACCGGCCGAACCTCTATAACCTGAATGCCTTCACCGGGCTGTATGGGTACCTTTGGAAACAGACGCGTTATATCGATCACCAGCTGTTTCCCGTGGCGATCACGTATGTGCTGCCCGGGAACGAATCTGCCGAGTTCCTGCAACAAAAAAAGGAAGACCCCGCTTTGGCGCAGTCCATTTCCAAACAATTCATTTTAGGAAGTAACTACACCTTAACGTTTAATAATCAATCCCCAGCGAGACATCACAGTTTCTTCGGATTGTTCAATGTCGACATTGCCGGCAACCTGGCGGGGCTAGTGGTACCGAAGGGTGGCGACGGCGTGAAGCGGCTGCTGAACAACCAGATTTCGCAATACGTGCGCGTGAACGTGGACGGACGGCATTACTGGAAACTGGGTGACAACCTCCGTTGGGTGAACCGCCTGTTTGCCGGTTACGGTTTCGCCTATGGGAAAAACGTCGACACCCTTCCCCCTCCCACATTGCCCTTCGTGAAGCAGTTTTTCACCGGCGGTAGTAACAGCATCCGTGCCTTCCGCGCCAGAACGCTGGGCCCGGGGTCCCACCGGGACACCCTTCCAAACGGCAACCTGCTGTTAGCGAATGCTGCAGGCGACATCAAACTGGAATTCAATACGGAATTGCGGTATAAGCCCAACGATTTAATTGAACTGGCCGCGTTCGTGGATGCCGGCAACATCTGGCTGGGCAAGGCGCCCGACACCGCGCAGGCGAAAGTGTTTGCTTTCGACCGTTTTGTCAAAGAGATCGCGGTCGGTACCGGGTTGGGGTTAAGGATAGATGCGTCTATCCTGCTGGTGCGGTTCGACGTCGCGTTCCCCCTGCGAAAACCCTGGTTCCCCGAGGGAAAGCGCTGGGTGTTTAACGAGATCAACTTCGGCGACGGCCAATGGCGGAAAGAGAACCTGATATTGAATATTGCGATCGGGTATCCGTTTTAACAACGCCGAAGGGAGAAGCCCGGCCGCCGGCCATCGCAAACCTCCCATTCGAAACGGAAAAAAGGCATGGTATTGCACGGGTGAACCCGGCAGTCGTCAAGGCGGAGGACAAGCCGTGAGTGAATACCGCCTCGTGTTGCGCGTTCAAATGTGGCCGGCTTAACGGCCCTGGAGCCGGTATGCATCTCCTCTTTCTGCTACAGATCCGCGGCAGCGCTCAAAACCGCAGAAATGAACTTACCTCTTTCGTTACTTTCTTCTTGCAAGTTTTTTTTGTTGTAGTATTTATTTCAGTCGGTATAATTTATTCCTTAAAAATCAGCCTGTTAATTACCTGAAACCCTTACTCCCATTCATTTTTATTCATATTAATATTTTTGTTTAATTTAAATTATATTCTATATTTGCTGTCCGACTTGATTTGTACCCATTCAATTTCCTGTACCTAATTGATATTTGATGAAAAGATTTTTTACTCCCCGTTTATTATTAATGACTTGCATGGCTTTGATGCCTGTTTTGCTTCATGCGCAGGGCTTCGATAAATCGATGCCGCCACAGGATCCGCTGATCACTTCGTATTTCCAGAACCGTTACCTCGCCAACCCTGCGATGGCCGGCGCCGATTCCGGGCTGAGCATCAGCGTCGGCTACCGGAAGCAGTGGAAAGAAGTGCCCGATGCTCCCGTCACGTTCGCCCTGACGGGCGACTACCGGCTGGGTAAAAAAATGGGCATCGGCCTGACGGTTTTCAACGACCAGGCGGGCACCCTCAAACAAAACCGGGTAGCCCTCACCTATGCCTATCACCTGCGGCTGAGTGAAGACGATAACGAATCCCTGCATATCGGTTTAACCGGCGCCATCGACAACCGCCACATCGAGAAACGCAAAAACATGCCGCAGGACCCTTACGTGGAGGAGTTCAACAAAAAAGGCAATGAGTTCCAGGCAGACTTCGGCATCGCCTACACGAACGACAAACTGACCCTGCAGGCCTCCCTGCCGAATCTCACCCGCACGTTCAAAAACAGCGATGAGGTGGAGCCCCGCAGCACGCCCGGCTTCTTTCTGGCCGCCTCTTACAAACTCGGCACCAAATGCCCCCAGATCAACTCCATCGAACCGCTGGTGGCATTCCGCGGGGTAAAGGGCTACAAGCCGGTAGGCGATGTGGGCGCGAAAGTGAACTTCTACCGCAACACCGTCAATATGTTCGCGATGTACCATACCAACAAAGCGGTATCTGCGGGTGTGGGCTTCCAGTTCAAAAGCTCCATCGAGGTGCAGGCCAGTTACACTTCCCAGACGGCCGGCCCCAAAACCAATGTGGACGGCAACTTCGGCTTGGGGATAAAGATCAGGCTGTTTAAGTAAGGTGCGCTTTGCCGAGGAATCATGATCATCCCTGGTTTGAAGGATGCATCCCGGAGCTTACCAGCCAGCGGTATTCAAACAGGCGACGGGCACCCAATACAACGGGCGTTCGTTATGCGAAACCCGGCGACTACCAGAAAGGCATAGACATAATACCATTCGTTTTTTCAGCTTTTCCATAAAATGAAGGGTGCCGCCGCGGAAGCGGCACCCTTTTTCGATTATTGGTTGATAATAGTTGCTTAATATCTCCGTTGTCAGCGGGTGACATCTCTCCAGATAGATACATCCTCTTCCCGTTGAATCATTTAGTGTTGCCCGTTGACGGCGGGTGACATCTTACCAGATAGATACATCCCGTTCCCGTTGAATCGTTTAGTGTTGCCCGTTGACGGCGGTGACATCTCACCAGATAGATACATCCCGTTCCGTTGAATCGTTTAGTATTGCCCATTGACGGCGGGAGACACTCCTTCCACCCAGGGATAAAACGGTACGAGCGAACCCGGCTCCAGGCTGCCGGCGTCGGTGCTGTGGTAAATGAAACCATGCGCCTGCGCGGCGGCCGTCAGTTCCGCGGTTTTGGAAAAGTGAAGTCCCTTGATCTTCAGGCCGTTTTTGTTCACCATCATGGCCGGTACAAATTCATCGAACGAAGTCACCGCCGACCGGTTCTCCAGGAAAGGCAGCAACCAGGGGCGCACCGCAGGCAGCTGCCAGCAGGCACGGATATAGGATTCCAGGAAAAGCTTTCCGCCCACCTGCACCGAAAAAGTATTCGCCGGGAACACCATCACCCTCGTTTTGGTGGGACTGTAACCCAGCCAGAAAGACTTAAGCGCCTTCGCCCGCACTTTATGGAACACCTGCTCCACCTCCAGTTCGTGTAAAATTTTATGCACCCCTTCTTCCCCACAGATGATGAGCAGGTCTGTTTCCAATCCTTCTTTGAGCGCTTCTTCCAGTTTGGGTGGGGAAATTTTTTCATTCGTTACGGGGATGATCCCGTATTGTTCCAGCAGCCCGGCGACAGTGAAATTATTCGCTGCGTCGCCCTCCACCGTCAGTATCGCCGCGCGTGGCGGGCGGTGCACCTTCAGCTGGCGGATACCCGCGGACACCAGGAGGGCCAGGTGTTGAAAATTGATGCGGGTACCGGTATCGAGCAGTTTATTTCCGGCGGAATCGGTCAGTGCTTCGGAGATCACCCTGCCGCTGGCTTGCTCCGGCAGCACCTGTTCTGTTCCCCAGCTTGTCCGGCAGGCCGCTATTTGCTGTATGGCGGCGGTAACACTAATCATGGCTCTCGATATTTTACGTACGGGATAAGGACATGCAGGCCTGAAAAGTGGAGGGACCCGTCGCGGCTTTCACATGCATGCAGGATAAGGGTCCGCGAGGCTCCCTCCGGTTTTCAGGTGAGGATGTAATTATATTATAATTATTTCTATCCACATTTATTTTTCGTAAAATACGGATTTTATCGAGTTTGTGTTTAATATTTTTCGAACAAAAGGCATTTTTTGGCTGAAAAATTGGCCTTTTCTTGAACCGAATAGCCAAAACCACATGAAAAACAAATAGAACACGCCCCCCCAGCAAAAGAGAGCATATCCATTCCGATCGCCCTTTATATATGCTGAAATCGTTGCTGATATTGGATTTAAGGATATATACGCCCTATATACGTCCTATATAAGCTCTATTTACTTCCTATATATTCCCTTATTAATAAGAAGGAAGTATATAGATACCAGATAGATGTTTGGCAGGCTAAAGAAATAGCGTTAAATTAAGATCATATTGTTTCACCCTAAAACTATCGCTATGGGATTCCTTGATCCGAACGCTACGCCGTTTACCGGCACCATTGGTAACCTCAGTTACTATCGCAGAAAAGACATCGACCGCATCATTGTCCGCAAAAAGGGTGGGATACCGAAGAAAAGAATCAAAAAAGCCCCCGAGTTCGAGCGCACCCGCGAGAACAATACGGAATTTGCCGGCTGCGCACGGGCCGCCAGCTACATCCACAACCTGATGCACCCGGTTTCACGGATGGCGGATTACAATGTCTTTCCACCGCTGACCGCCATCGTGAAAAAAATGCAGCTGAAATGCGATACCGGCAACCGCGGGCAACGGAACATCCGGTTTACCAGGTTCCACTTTCTGCTGGAGGGTCTTTCCCTTAACCGCCTCCACCCTTTCAACAGCATCATCCGCCAGGCACTGCCCGCCACCCTCGACCGCGAACGGGGCACAGCCACCATCGCAGTGCCCGCACTGATGCCCGGCATGAACCTGCATTTGCCATGGCAGTCACCCTACTACCGGCTGGTGTTCAGCTTCGGCTCCATCCAGGACATGATGTATGATAACTGGGACTACCAGTCATGCCCCTCCCCGCGCTGCCATGAAACACACGAAACGCCCTGGGTGCACATCACGCAGTCCACCGACAAACAGACGGTCACCCTGCAATTGCCGCATGCGGCCAATGCAGACGAAACACTGATTTTGACGGTGGGTATACAGATGGGCTCGCCGGAACCGAACGGGACGATCTGGGAAGTGAGGAAACAGGGGGCCGGGGTGGTTTTGCGGGTTGGGTGAGGAAACTTTCTCCCGGTAATGAATTGTAAGAGCAAATAGCCCACAGGGTTGCAGACTATTTGCTCTTACTGTAGCAATTTTAAATATAATTTGAAGGTCCTATTGGACGATAAATATGTTTAGTTATTTAGAGCCGCTTGCTTATTAATAAGCTCTTTTTCAATTTTGCCAGAAAGTTTTTTTGTACTGATTATATAAACTAGAGCGGATAATCACATTTCCATGGATATGTAAACAATCCTAGATCTATATTTAGTGTGTCCAAAATATCAAAAAGCTCTTTTTCCGTGTTAGCATAATATCTCCTTTCATTAATCATGTCATCTCCTGAAAAATATTCATCTATTTTTTGGACATCTAGTTCAAAGTCCAAAATACTGAAAACATGATCAGGAATATTATCCCCAAGAGGTTTCATTTTTGGTTGATAAATCGCCAACCACCTCCGGCGTTGACTAGAAGTAGGCTGTAACTCAGCCACAATAAGCTCTCCGTATTTCAGTCGATTGTGAATTGCAGTATTTAACTTGTTAATCATATAAGTAGTTATTGAAAGAAAATTCTAAAAACAGCTCCATGCTCGTCATGAACTTGCAAATGGGGCATAGCCCCATGAGCATTCCCCGCTCCATGTCCAACAACTCTACCCGAGGCATCTACGGCATCATCCCAGTGATAAGTGCCAGCCTTCCCGAAAAATCCCTTAGCTTCAACTCCGCTCATTCCTGTGGTGTTCCTAAATCCTCTCCCCAAATACAATCCTGCAAATAATTCCTCTGCTTCCGCCCTGGTTTTCACAACAACTTCTCTTGCGCCCTTATTAAGTGCTTTCGCCGCGTGCGCCACTGTTTTAGTGGACCACCTGAATTCCTTTATTACTGTCCTCAGGCTTCCTCCGATTTTCAGCATCGCTGGACCTTTGGCAAAACCCGCACTGGGTGCTGTTCCCATGATTGGTTGTAAACTTCTGGACAAGGTACCATCTGCGTAAACTTTATAGGGACCGTATGTCCTTTGTCCAAAGAACACGTCATAAAGTACACTTCGAGATTTCATCACTTTCCAACCAAATGGAGGATGCAATGTTACGGATCTGTCCGACGACGCTCCGCTTGGCGTAACCTTGATTTGATTTAGTACAACAACATCGTTTGCAGGGTTAAAATTTGGCCAAATGGTCGGTAGTATGTTCGAGCTAGTTGTATCATCTCCCCAAAAATCACTAGTTGATATTGGATTATTAAGTACATGATTGTATGGGCTATATTCATCAAATGATTCACACTTTGGGTCAATCTGCCACCAACGACCAATCTGTGGATCTAAATTTCGATAATACGCGTCATATTGATTAAGAGACAAGACATTTGTCTGCTCAATCCCATTGAACTTTCTCCGATTCTCTAGTCCACTAATTACCCTTGTCGATATCCCCACCATAGTGAGCCCAAATGGATAATAATCACTTGCCTCCCCGAACTGTCGCCAGCTTTTTC
>CBFGZV010000021.1:0-85947 GCA_965653365.1 uncultured Chitinophaga sp.
CCATCGTATTGAACCTGGAAGAAGATAACGTGGGTGTGGTATTGATGGGTGCTTCGTCAGAAATCAAAGAAGGCGACACCGTACGCCGCACCGGCCAGATCGCTTCCATTAAAGTGGGCGAAGGCATGGTTGGCCGTGTGGTAAACACCCTCGGCGAACCGATCGACGGTAAAGGCCCCATTTCCGGCGAACTGTATGAAATGCCCCTGGAGCGTAAAGCACCGGGCGTTATCTACCGCGAACCGGTAAAAGAACCGCTGCAAACCGGTATTAAGGCGATCGACGCCATGATCCCCATTGGCCGCGGCCAGCGTGAGCTGGTGATCGGTGACCGCCAGACGGGTAAAACCGCCATCTGCGTGGATGCCATCATTAACCAGAAAGAATTTTACGACGCCGGTAAACCGGTATATTGCATATACGTAGCAATCGGCCAGAAAGCATCCACCATTGCAGGTGTGATGAAAACCCTGGCAGATAACGGCGCCCTGGCGTACACCACTATCGTGGCTGCTTCCGCTTCAGACCCGGCTCCCCTGCAGTTCTACGCTCCCTTCGCCGGTGCAGCCATCGGTGAATTTTTCCGCGACACCGGCCGCCCTGCCCTGATCATCTATGATGACCTGTCTAAGCAGGCCGTGGCTTACCGTGAGGTGTCCCTGCTGCTCCGCCGCCCTCCCGGCCGTGAAGCTTACCCCGGCGACGTATTCTACCTGCATAGCCGCCTGCTCGAACGCGCTGCGAAAATCATCGCGAAAGACGATATCGCTCAGCAGATGAACGACTGCCCGGATTCCATCAAACACCTCGTAAAAGGCGGTGGCTCCCTGACGGCATTGCCCATCATCGAAACACAGGCTGGTGACGTATCTGCATACATCCCCACGAACGTAATCTCCATCACCGATGGTCAGATCTTCCTGGAAAATAACCTGTTCAACGCCGGTATCCGCCCCGCTATCAACGTAGGTATCTCCGTGAGCCGCGTAGGTGGTAACGCCCAGATCAAATCCATGAAGAAAGTATCAGGTACCCTGAAACTCGACCAGGCGATGTACCGCGAAATGGAAGCGTTCTCCAAATTCGGCGGCGACCTCGATGCGGCTACCAAATCCGTACTGGATAAAGGCGCCCGTAACGTGGAAATCCTCAAACAACCTCAGTTCTCTCCCTTCTCCGTGGAAAAACAGGTAGCCATCATTTACCTCGGTACCAATGGCCTGCTGCGCGAAGTGCCCGTGAAAAACATCCGTGCTTTCGAAGACGCATTCCTGCATGAAATGGAAGTAAGGCTGCCCGATGTACTCGGCGAGTTCAAAAAAGGCAACCTGCCCGAAGACGGCCTCAAGAAAATGGTCGCACTGGCGGAAGAACTGAAACCGCGTTTTGCTTAATCATTTTGAAAGTAATAGCTGAAAGGGTGCCTCATCGAGGCACCCTTTTTTTGTCCCGTCAGCCCGGCGAACGCAAAAGCCCGCCAACGACAGTCCGGCGCCAACAAATCCACCTGCATTGCTGTAAGAAAGACACCACCTTTGAGATGTCCCCCAGGACATGCACCATGATGGCTGCTCCGGCACCAATCAAATCCACCTGCATTGCTGTAAGAAAGACACCACCTTTGAGATTTCACCGAGGACATACACCATGATGGCCGCTCCGGCATCAAACAAATCCACCTGCATTGCTGTAAGAAAGACACCACCTTTGAGATTTCCCCACCATGATGGCCGCTCCCCGGCCCATCGGCATGTATCCTGGCGCTACGGAAAAAGGGAATCGAACAATTATTTGGTTTATATCATAAACTAGTTTATTTTTGATTCATCGTCCTAATCTAATTGTATGCTCAAGCTATTCCCCATTCTTATCCTGTTTACCTTCATTCCCCTGCTTATGCAGGCGCAATCGACCGTCAGCGGTAAAGTCACTAATGCGAAAAAGAAACCCCTTGCCGGCGTGAACATTGCCGTAGCGGGCACATACGATGGCGCTACCACTGCTGCCGACGGCAGCTTTACCTTCACCACTTCCGCCAAAGGCGAAAGAGTGCTCACGGCTGCCCTGGTGGGATACGCCCCCCTGGAGATCAAAACGGACCTGGCCGCCGCCCAGGGCCTCAACCTGGTTTTGAAAGAAACGGTGAACGAGCTGAAAATGGTGACCATTTCAGCCGGCAGTTTCGAGGCCAGCGACGAAAAGAAAAACACGGTGCTCAAGCCGCTCGACATTGTGACCACGGCCGGCGCCAATGCAGACATTGTAAGCGCCCTTAAAACGCTCCCGGGCGCGCAGCAGGTAGGGGAAAAGGAGGGACTGTTCGTCAGGGGCGGCACCGGGTATGAAACACAAACGTTCATCGACGGGATGCTGGTGCGCAATCCCTTTTCCAGCGGTATGCCCGATTATGCGGCCCGCGGCCGGTTTTCTCCTTTCCTTTTTAAAGGCACCACGTTCAGCAGCGGTGGCTATTCGGCGCAATACGGCCAGGGGCTGTCGTCCGCACTGGTATTGGAATCCACCGACCTGCCCGACCGTTCGTCCTATTCGCTCGGCGTTGGCTCCGTGGGCCCCAGTGTGGGTGTAGATATGCTGTCGCGCGACAAAAAGCAGGCATACGGTTTCGAGGTGGACTATTTCAACCTGGCGCCGTATTTCGCGCTGGTGAAACAAAAACAGAAGCCGACCACCGCGCCCCAGGGGGCGAACGCCTCGGCTAATTACCGCCTCAAAACTTCGCGCAACGGGATGCTCAAAATATTCGTGAGCAGCAGCTGGAGCAAGTTCGGCTTCCGCGGAGAAAGCCTCGAATATCCCGGCTTCAACGAAGAATTCGAGCTGGAGAACAAATACCTCTACACCAACATCAGCTATAAAGAAAGTCTTGGTAAAGGCTGGAAACTTAACCTGGGAACATCTTTCAGCACCAACCAGGATCGCATTTACATGGATACGGTGGGCAAATCGCCCATTCCCGGGCGCGTCAATGGTCGCCAGGACCTTACGCAGTTCAGGGCGATGCTCACCAAAATGCTCGGCCGCTTTTCCATGCTGCGCGTCGGTACCGAATACCAGTACGCCGACGAGCGGAACCGGTTCAACGGCTTTCGCAGCGACTATGTGGACAGCTATTCGGGCTCGTTTGCAGAGGCGGATATTTATTTCACGCCCCGCTTCGTGGGCCGCCTGGGCACGCGGTTCGAATACACCTCGCTGCTGAAAGCCGCCAACATTGCGCCCCGCGCCTCTCTCGCCTACAAACTCGACGATAAAAGCCAGGTGGCATTTGCCTATGGCGAATTTTACCAGAAGCCCGAGCAGCAACACCTGCGGATGTCGCACCACCTCGGCTTCATGCGGGCTACTCACTATATCGCCAGCTACCAGCGCCTGTCGGAGTTCTATACCCTGCGGGGAGAAGTGTTTTATAAAAAGTACCACGATCTCGTGAAAACCGTGCCGCAGCTCGGTAATAACGGTACCGGCTATGCGAAAGGAGCAGAGCTTTTCTGGCGCGACCGTAAATCCATCAAGAATGTGGATTACTGGCTGTCGTATTCCTTTCTCGATACCAAGCGCGATTACCTGAATTATCCGTACGAAGTGCAGCCGGATTTTGCGGCGCAGCATACGGCCACCCTGGTGTACAAACACTACATCCCGGCTGTTCAGCTGAATGTGGGCGCTACTTATTCATTCGCGACGGGGCGGCCTTATTACAATCCCAACCGGCCGGAAAGCGAGTTCATGAAAGACCGTACCCGCCACCTGAATACGCTGAGCCTGAACGTAAACTATCTGACGTCTATCGGTAAAGCCTTCACCGTGTTCGTGTTCACCATGTCGAACGTGCTGGGGAACGACCAGGAGTATGGCTTCCGGTATTCGTCCGACAAGCTGCGAAGGAACATGGTAGGCCCCATGGCGCCGCGTTTCTTTTTTGTAGGCATGTTCATGAGCTTCGGCATCGACCGCAGGCAGGAAGTGATCGACCGGCAGTAACATGTACCGCGACAGGCATCACCACGATGCATTGAAATATTCATATAACCACCCTAACGAAATAAATGTAGACCGATGAAACGTATCTTCTTTTCTCTTTTACTGGCCGGCGCAACCATCACCGCCAAAGCGCAGAGCGAGCAATATGAAAGCGCCATGAAACAACAGATTGGCCTGCTCGATAGCAGCAGCACCTATAGCGAATCCGGCATGCAGCAGCTCGCCAATACTTTTGAGCGTATCGCGGAAGCGGAAAAAACACAATGGCTGCCTTATTACTACGCCGCCTACTGCCGCGTGAACGAGGCGTACATGGCAAAGAAAAAAGACAAGGTGGACGGGCTGGCCGATAAGGCTTTGCTGAGCATCGAAAAAGCGCAGGCGCTGAAAGGAAAAGATTCCGAAATTTCCTGCATCCTGTCGATGATCGCAACTTCCCGCATCAGCGTAGACCCGATGACGCGTGGCATGAAATACGGGCCCGAATCCGGCGCGCACCTGGAGGAAGCAAAAAAGCTGAACCCCGAAAATCCGCGTGTGTACATGCTGGAAGGGCAATCGCTGCTGTATACGCCTGAAGCTTTCGGCGGCAGCAAAACGAAAGCGAAAGAAACGTTTGAAGTAGCACTGAAGAAATTCGCGGCATTCAAACCGGAAAGCCCCATCGCGCCCAGCTGGGGAGAGCATTACACGAAGATGCTGATTGCCGGGATAAAATAAAATGTTTAGTTTACGGGCGGCGCGGCTGCCCGTAAACTATTTTTTGTGCTTAATTGTATGTAATGGATTTTAAAGAGCTGGACCCGGTATTGCATTCCCAGTTGCGGTTGGCGATCATGGCTGTACTGATCAGTGAAGGAGAAGCGGAATTCACGCTGCTGAAGGAAAAAACGAACGCCACTGCAGGTAATCTCAGCGTGCAGATCAACAAGCTGAAAGATGCATCTTACATCGAAGTGACGAAGCAGTTTAAAGATAACTATCCGCAGACAATCTGTGCGATAACGGCCGATGGCAAGCGCGCGTTCGAGAATTATGTGAAATCCATCCAGTCTTACCTGCACGCTGGCAAAAAAAAGTGAAATCACGGCACTGTTAACCCGGTGCAGCGCTTTGTGCTAACTTCATCTTCCGCGAAAACCATTAAAGGTACAGCAGATGGAAGTACTGGAACACAAACTCAAAGTGGCGCCAACGGCCGCGCTTGTGCTGCACTTTGCACGCCCCCTGTTCAGCAGCGGCCTCACGGCAGATTACATCGCCCGCATCGACCTCAGCGAAGTGGCGCCGATGGCGGCGAAAATGGGCGCGCTGTTCAGACATTTCCCCGAAACCATCCTGTTCCGAAAAAAATACATCCGGTACCTTTTGCAGGAATACCTGTCGGACGACATTCCGGTACAGGTTTGTATGCTCGGCGCGGGCCTCGACCCGCTGGCCCTTTACCTGCTGGAGGAACATCCGCAAGCCGTCAGCGGGATTTTTGAGGTAGACGAAGCGCACACCGGCACCAAAAAACAATTGTACCCGGCCAGCGAAAAGATACATTTCATTCAGGCGGATATCACAGATACCCTGCATTTGCCGGATCGCCTCCGCGATGCGGGGTATCATCCTGAAATACCTGCCATCATTATATTCGAGGGACTGATACATTACATCTCCGATGTGAATTTCCTCAACATCATGCAGTTTTTCCGGACGCCCAACAAAACCAACGTGGTGATCATGGATTACATGCTGCCCGAAAGCAGCCTCCCGGCAAACGTATTGCCGGTGTTCCAGCCGCTGCGCCAGCTGATGGAAACTTTTATCGGGGGCGGCATTCACTGCTATAACCGGGGGCAGGTGTTCAATATGGTGACGGCGTTGCAGGGCGATGTGGTGAGCGTGGCTTCCATGCAGGAAGTGGAATACAAACTCAATGGGCGCAACGAGATTTATTACGGGGAGGGAGAAGGGTTCATAGAAATGATTTCCTGCTATATCTGAGCAATAAAAAATGGCAGCCTCCACACCAGGGGCTGCCATTTCATTATGTTAGGCAGTTTTACACAGCGCCCCTCTCGGAGGCGATCTCCGTTTTCTTCAGGGGATTCTGTGTGTTTTCAGCGTAATTTTTGCGTTTGGCGATAATGTCGATAGCGGTGAACACTGCCTGGCGGAACGAAGCTTCGTCGGCTGTGTTTTTGCCGGCAATGTCGAAAGCGGTGCCATGGTCGGGCGATGTGCGTACGATGGGCAGGCCGGCGGTGTAATTCACGCCTTCGCCCTGCGCAAGCGATTTGAAGGGAATCAGCCCCTGGTCGTGGTACATGGCCAGCACCCCATCGAACCGGCGGTGCATTTCGCGGGCAAAGAATGCATCGGCGCTGTAAGGGCCGAATGCGAGGATGTTGTTATGCTTGGCCTGTTTAATGGCGGGCGCGATGTGTTTGATTTCCTCGTCGCCGATGAGGCCTTCGTCACCCGCATGAGGGTTCAGGCCCAGCACGGCAATGCGTGGCTTGTCGATTCCGAAATCCTTCACCAGGCTGTCTTTCATCAACATCAGCTTGCTGAGGATGTTGTCCTTGGTGACGTATTTCGCGATCTCGCCTACGGGCACATGCTCAGTGAGCAGGCCTACCCGCATATTGTCCGCCGTCATGAACATCAGCACGTCTTTACTCTGGAAGGCGTTCTGCAGGTAAGGCGTGTGCCCGGTAAAGTTGAAATCAGCGCTCTGGACGTTCTTTTTATGGATGGGAGCGGTTACCAGTCCTTCGATCTGTTTGTCTTTCAGGCATTCGATGGCCACCGCCAGGGAACGGGCTGCGTATTTGCCGCCGGTTTCGTTGAGAATGCCGGGCGTGATCTGCACCTCTTCCTCCCAGCAGTTGAAAACGCTCACCTGTTTGGGGTTGAGGCGGCTGAAATCTTTTATGCTCTGGTAATTGAAGTTGTTCTCGTTCAGCAGCTTCCGGTAGAAGTTGATGGTTTTGTTCGAGGCGAAAATAACCGGTGTACAGAGTTCCAGCATGCGGTTGTCAGCAAACGTTTTGATGATGATTTCTGTTCCGATGCCGTTCAGGTCGCCCACCGAAATTCCTATCACGGGGCGGTGTGTATGTGCAATGGCTGTACTCATGCGCTTTTTGGATAAAAATGATCTGCCAAATATACGTGGAATTGTTGACAGATTGCGGCGTGGAGGGGCAAACTGGAGACTATTCCTTAATTTTGCCCCTTAAACTATTTCATGTATACGCTTAAAAAGTCACTCGGCCAGCATTTCCTCAAAGACGAAAATATGTGCCGGCAGATCGTGGAGGCCATGCCCGTACAGGAGGGCCTGCAGTTGCTGGAAGTGGGGCCGGGTGGCGGCGCTATCACCAAATACCTGCTGGAAATTCCCGGTATCACCTTCAGGGCGGTAGAGCTGGACACGGAAAAGGTGCAATACCTCGAAAAGACCTTTCCCGCCATCCAGGGCAAGCTCATCAACGAAAGCTTCCTCGACATGCAGCCGCCCTTCACCGGGGAATTTTCCATCATCGGCAACTTCCCCTACAACATATCCACCCAGATCATGTTCCGGGTGCTCGACTGGCGGGCGCAGGTGCCTGTAGTGGTAGGGATGTTCCAGAAGGAGGTGGCACAGCGCATCGCGGCGGGCCACGGGAATAAAGACTATGGCATCCTGAGCGTACTGCTGCAGCGCTTTTACAAAATAGAATACCTTTTTGAAGTAGGCGAGCAGAGCTTCAACCCCCCGCCCAAAGTGAAGTCCGCCGTTATCCGCCTCACCCGGCTGGAAGCCCCGCTGGCGGTTAAAAGCGAGAAAAAGTTCAACCTGCTGGTGAAAACCGCCTTCGGGCAACGCAGGAAACAGTTGCGCAACCCGCTGAAAGGGTTTTTCGATAAGGCATTTTTACAGGAACCAATATTTACAAAAAGGGCGGAGGAGCTGTCTGTGGCCGACTTCGTGACCCTTTCCGAACATATGTTATGAGCCAGAAAGTTTTAATTACAGCGAAAGTTCACGAATACCTGATCAATCAACTGGAAGCAAAGGGATATACCGTACAATACGAACCGTCGGTTACCTACAACGGAGTGATGGAGGCGATTCACGACTGCAGGGGCCTCATCGTGACAACCCGCATTAAGGTAGACAGGGCGCTGATCGACCAGGCGCCGGCGCTGGAATGGATCGGGCGCCTGGGCTCCGGGATGGAGCTGATAGACGTACCATATGCCGAAAGCAAAGGCATTCACTGCGCCAGCAGCCCCGAAGGGAACATGGACACGGTGGGCGAACAGGCCACCGGCATGCTGATCATGCTCATGCACAACCTGCTGAAGAGCAACCTGGAGCTACGGCAGAACATCTGGGAGCGCGACGGCAACCGGGCCTGGGAACTGGGCGGCAAAACACTCGCCATTATCGGTTATGGCCACACCGGTAGCAGCTTCGCCCGCAAGCTCCGGGGCTTCGATATGCGCATCCTCGCGTACGATAAATACAAAAGTGGTTATGGCAATGAATATGTGCAGGAATCCGATATGGAGACGATCTTCCGGGAGGCAGACATCGTCAGCCTGCACCTGCCCCTCACAGATGAAACCCGCCACCTGGGCAACGCCGCCTTTTTTGCCGGGTTTGCCAGGCCGGTGGTGCTCATCAATACTTCGCGCGGCAAGGTGGTCAGCACGGCGGATGTGATCAGCGCACTGGAAGCCGGGACATTGGCCGGCGCCTGCCTCGATGTACTGGAAAACGAAAAGCTCGACACGTTCATCCCCGGGGAAAAAGAACAACTGCAGTTTTTGCTGCAGCATCCCCGCGTGGTGCTCACCCCGCACATTGCCGGCTACTCCCACGAAGCCAGCATCAAAATGGCGCAGGTGGTGCTGAAAAAGCTGGGGATTTAGGGTATCGCAACGGAGCCTGCCATAGGCAGAAAGTAACCCCTGCGGCCCTATTTCAGGCAACAAAAAACTTTAGAATATTAGCGTTTTTTATATGTGAACGGGAGTTTCCGCCGCATTTTATTTTTGTTATATTTGCAATGATCACACTTAATGACGTCTTTGCGCAAGCGGGGGCGTTAATTTTTTTTTCTTTATACTAAATCGTTACGGTTATGTCTGGCGTAAATTATGTAACCAAGGAGACCCTTGATCAAATGAGAGACGAGCTTACGCAGCTCAAAACGAAAGGGAGGGCCGAGATAGCGAGAGCCATTTCGGAAGCCCGTGAAAAAGGGGATTTGAAGGAGAACGCAGAATACGACGCAGCTAAAGAAGCGCAGGGCCTCCACGAGGCGAAAATTGCCGTGCTGGAAAACGTCATTGCCAATGCCAGGGTAGTGGAAGCGGATTCCATCGACACATCGAAAGTATCAGTGTTGTGCAAGGTGACTATCACCAACCTGGCCAACAAAAAAACAGTGACCTATCAGCTGGTTTCTGAAAAGGAAGCCGACCTGAAACAAGGGAAAATCTCTGTCACCTCACCCATCGGCAAGGGCCTGCTGGGTAAAAAAGTGGGCGACGAAGCGCTCGTGAACGCTCCCAATGGCAGCTTAAAATTCAAAATTGAAAGCATTACCGTGTAAACGGGCATAAATAGTTGTAATAGCTACGCTTAAAAGGTCTTTGCTCCGGCAAGACCTTTTTCTTTTAAGCCGATTGGCGTAGCTTAGCAGTTGGACCGGCTTAATTATTACACGCTATGACTATCTTTTCAAAAATCATCAAAGGCGAAATTCCCAGCTATAAAATCGCGGAGAACGAACATTTTTATGCGTTCCTGGACATCTTCCCGCTGGTGCAGGGGCACACGCTGATCGTTCCGAAGGTGGAAACCGACAAGTTTTTCGATGTGGACGACCGGTTGCTGGCGGAATGGCTCGTGTTTGCCAAACCCATTGCCCGCGCCATCGAGCAGGCGATTCCCTGTAACCGGGTAGGCATCAGCGTGGTGGGGCTCGAAGTGCCGCATGCGCATATGCACCTGGTTCCGGTCAATTCTGCGGATGACCTGAATTTTACACGTCAGAAACTGAAGTTGTCGCAGGAAGAATTTAAAGCAATCCAGGAAAAGATAACGGCGGGTTTATAAGGTCGGGACATAAAACTTGAAGCCGATGCCGTGAAGTGTTTCGAGCTTCACGTCCTTGTCGTCCAGGAAATGTTTTCGGATTTTCGTGATAAAAACGTCCATACTGCGGCCCAGGAAGTAATCGTCTTTTCCCCATACGTGGTAAAGGATTTCTTCCCGTTTGAGGGTTTTGTTGGCGTTTTCGCAAAAGAATTTCAGCAGGTCCGCCTCTTTTTGGGTCAGGCTGGCTTTTACTTTGCCGGTTTTGTCCAGCAGCTTCAGCTCCCCGTAATCGAAAGTGGTTTTCCCGACGGTGAAGGTGGTCCGTTTGTCTGCATTCAGCGGCCTGGTGCGTTTGAGGAATACTTCAATACGCAGCAGCAGCTCCTGCATGCTGAAAGGTTTGGTCACATAATCGTCTGCGCCGTGTTTAAATCCGCTGATCTTGTCTTCATCCTGGGATTTGGAAGTAAGGAACAGTATAGGGATCAGATCGTTCCGCTGCCGGATTTGTTTGGCCAGCTCAAAGCCGTTCTTTTTCGGCATCACCACATCCAGCAGGCAAATATCGTACAGGCTTTTTTGAAACGTTTTCCAGGCAATGTCCCCATCCGAGCAGTGCGTCACCTCGTATCCGGATTCTTCCAAACGCTTTTTGGTTATAGCACCCAGGTTATAATCATCCTCCACTAGTAATATTCTAGCCTTCGTATCCATCTACGAAAAAATTAGGGGTGATAAAAGGTATAAAAATCCATTAATGTAACAATTGTATTTGCGCTTTTTTGGTTCAAGCAAGCGGTTCAGCCATATTTTAGTTCAAAATAAGTACATTTTCTCAATTAACAAACAGCCGCCCGCTTCTATTTGTTCAAATGCGGCTAAGGCTTGCAAACCCGCTCGGGGTGTTGCTGGAGAAATTTTTCCCATCCTTTTGACTTACCGGCGCCCGCCAGCGGATTGCTTTCCTGGAAATGATGACATACGGCCACGGCCAGGGCGTCGGTGGCGTCGAGGTACTCGGGTTGCTCGTCGAACCGGAGGATGCGCTGGAGCATTTGCCAGACCTGCTCTTTATTGGCATTACCGTTCCCGGTAATGGACTGTTTTACTTTTTTGGGGGAGTATTCCGCCACGGCCACCCCGGCCTGCATGGCGGTAGCGATGGCCACCCCCTGTGCGCGCCCGAGTTTCAGCATACTCTGCACGTTTTTACCGAAAAAGGGGGCCTCGATGGCGCAGCACACGGGCTTGTGCTGGCGGATCAGCTCGTTCATGCGGTGGTGGATGAGCTGAAGCCGTTCATAGTGGTCCTTCTTGGGATTCATCTTCAGTACGTCCATTTCGATAATGGCAGCCTGCCGGCCGGTAACGGCGATCAGTCCGTACCCCATAATGATCGTTCCCGGGTCGATGCCGAGAATTATTTTTGTATTGTTTGCCAAGCGGAGACTATTTTTGCCAAAATCTGAACAACTGAACAAAAGTACCAAAATAATCCTCAATTATGTGCTGGGCGGCGCCCTGTGTGTGTGGTTAACCTTCGCTATCTACCAACAGATCTTACATCAGCAAAACCTTCCCGCGGCCTGGACGCATATGCGCACCACGGTCATGGAAAAGGGCTGGCTGCTGATGCTGCTGGTGGTGGTGATGATGTTCCTGAACTGGGGGCTGGAAGCCCGGAAATGGCAGCTGCTCGTGCAGCCGCTCGAAGAAGTGCCCTTCCGGCGGGCCTTCGGGGCCATTCTCAGCGGCGTGTCGCTCTCGGTGAACACCCCCAACCGCATCGGGGAATACGGCGGCCGCATCCTTTACCTGCGCAACAAAAACAAACTCAAAGCCATCGCCGCCACCATCGTAGGCAGCTTTTCCCAGCTGATCATCACCATCGTTTTTGGCCTGATCGGCTTTATTTACTATATTAATCAGTACGAAATGACCCGCGGGGGCAATTTCGACCCGGCCGTCAGGGAGAAATTATTGTTAGCTTTTCTGCTGGTTATTTGCACCCTCGTTTTTATACTTTACTTTCGGTTGCAGATCATTGTAACCCTGTTTGAAAAAATACCCTGGCTGCGCAAGGTCAAAGTGTTTATCCAGATCATTGCCCGTTATTCCCCCACGGAACTGAGGAAACTGCTGCTCCTCAGCGCCCTGCGGTATACGGTGTTCTCGGCACAATATTTGATTTTATTATATGCGTTGGGCGTTTCTTTTGTGTGGTGGCAGGGGTTTTTTATGATCAACGTGATTTACCTCGTGATGGCTGTGCTGCCCACCATCGCTATTGCTGAAATTGGGCTTCGCGGCAGTGTTAGCATGCATTTCCTGGGCCTGCTGAGTACAAATGCAGCGGGCATTCTGGCGGCCACAGTGGCCATTTGGCTGATCAACCTCGTGTTGCCGGCCGTGATGGGCAGCCTGTTGCTGCTGGGCGTAAAAATATTCAAGACAAATAGCGATTGATCGATGAAGTATTTTCTGATGTTATTTTGCGGGTTAACCATTGCAGGAGGATCATTTGCCCAAAGCGACTTTTGCGGCATCACCAATACGAGTTTCAACGCGGGGGAATCATTGACCCTGAAAGTATTCTATAACCTCGGCAGCATGTTCGTCGGCGCCGGCGAAGCCACCTTCAACTGTAAGCTGGAAAAATACAGCGGGAAAGACGCCTACCACGTTATCGGGGAAGGACGCACTTACCGTACGTACGACTGGTTCTTCAAAGTGCGCGATAAATACGAAAGTTACATCGACACCGCTACCATGCTTCCCATCCGGTTTATCCGCAACGTCAACGAAGGCGGCTATAAAATCTACAATAACGTGGGCTTCAACCGCGAAACCGGCCAGGCTACCAGCACCAACGGCACCTTCAAAGTGCCCAACTGTATCCAGGACGTGATCAGCGCCATCTATTACGCCCGCAACATCGACTTTTCCAAGCATAAACCCGGGGATAAAATCCCCTTTTCGATGTTCCTCGACGACGAAGTGTACGAAATCTATATCCGCTACGTAGGGAAGGAAAATGTAGATACCCGTTACGGCACCTTCCGCGCCATCAAATTCAAGCCCCTCCTGATTAAAGGCACCATCTTCCAGGGCGGGGAACAGATGACCGTTTGGGTGAGCGACGACGGGAACAAGATACCCCTGCGGATAGACAGCCCCATTTCTGTTGGCAGCATAAAAGTGGACATGATCAACTATGCCAATCTCCGGCATCCCCTCAGCTCCCTGGTGAAAAAAAGATAGTTATATTTGTTACAGTTTAAAAAATAACTGGATATGGAAGAACGTAAACCTAAGATATTGCTGGCAGAAGACGACACCAACCTGGGTATGGTGCTGAAGAATTACCTGGAGCTGAATGATTATGATGTGGAGCTCTGCCGGGACGGCATTCTGGCGCTGGCCGCCTTCCGCCGCGACAAGTTCGACATCTGCCTGCTCGACATCATGATGCCCAATATGGACGGTTTCAAACTGGCCGAGGAGATCCGCGATGTGGATCCCGACATCCCGCTCTTTTTCCTGTCTGCCAAAACCATGAAGGAAGATATCATCCAGGGCTATAAACTGGGCGCCGACGATTATATCTCCAAACCGTTCGACAGCGAGCTGCTGCTGCTCAAAATCAAAGCCATCCTGAAACGCAACCAGGAGCTGAACAGCAAGGAAGAGGAACAGTTCGAGTTCAAGATAGGGCAATATGCCTTCAATTCCCGCCTGCGCACCCTCACCAAAGGCGGCGAATCCACGCATACACTGTCTCCCAAAGAAAACGAGCTGCTGCACATGCTTTGCGAGCATAAAAACGACCTGCTGCCAAGGGAAGTGGCCCTGAAAAAGATCTGGGGCAGCGATACCTACTTCAACGGCCGCAGCATGGACGTATATATCGCCAAGCTGCGCAAATACCTGAAAGACGATCAGAATATCGAGATCGTGAACATTCACGGGAACGGCTTCCGGCTGGTGGTAAAAGACTGATCTTTACAACCTGACATAAAAAGAGCGTGCCACTGTTAAGCGGCACGCTCTTTTTTTATACCGGTAACGAAGGTCAGAATAACAGCTGGCCCCCGCCTTTGTTCGGGGTTTTGCCAAGGTGCAGGTACGCCTTTTCGGTCACCTCGCGGCCGCGGGGCGTACGCTTGATGAAACCTTCCTGGATGAGGAAAGGCTCGTACACCTCTTCGAGCGTGCCCGGCTCTTCGCCCACGGCGGTGGCAATGGTGGTGATGCCCACGGGGCCGCCCTTGAAGTTTTCGATGATCACATTGAGGATGCGGTTGTCCATTTCGTCGAGGCCGTATTCGTCCACGCTCAGGGCGCGGAGGCTATGCTGCGCAATGCCCATGTCGATCACGCCGTTGCCGATCACCTGCGCAAAATCGCGCACGCGCCGCAGCAGGCCATTGGCGATACGCGGCGTTCCGCGCGAGCGGCGCGCTATTTCCATGGCTGCATCCGACGTGATTTTGGTGCCCAGCAGCCCGGCTGCCCGCCAGAGTATTTTCTGCAAGGTGGCCGCACTGTAGTATTCCAGCCGCGATTTGATGCCGAAGCGGCTCAGCAGGGGGGCGGTGAGCAACCCGGAACGCGTGGTGGCGCCAATCAGGGTGAAAGGGTGCAGGTTGATCTGCACCGAACGCGCGCTGGGTCCCGAATCGATCATGATGTCGATGCGGTAGTCTTCCATCGCGGAGTACAGGTATTCTTCCACGACGGTGCTGAGGCGGTGGATCTCATCCACGAACAGCACGTCTTTTTCTTCGAGGTTGGTGAGCAAACCCGCCAGGTCGCCGGGCTTTTCGATCACGGGCCCGGAAGTTTCGCGGATATTAACACCCAGTTCGTTGGCGACGATGCGGGACAGGGTGGTTTTCCCCAGGCCGGGAGGGCCATGGAAAAGAATATGATCGAGGGCCTCGCCGCGCTGCTTGGCCGCCTGGATAAATATCTTGAGGTTTTCGATGATCTGCTCCTGCCCCGAGAAATCCATGATTTCCTTCGGCCGGATGCTGTTCTCAAACTCCTTCTCTGCGGCGCTCAGCCGGTTCTCATCTGGTCTTATATTAGAATTGGACATGGGATCTCTTTCAACGTCAAATGTATTATTTTTAACCAAATCTTTGACTATATGAAATTATACTTATCCGGCCTGTGTTGTGCATTGCTGCTGATTTGCGGGCCGGCAGGCGCCCAGCGCATCAGTAAAGCGGAAGTGAGCCGCATCATTGCTGCGCTGGCGGCAGACAGCATGCAGGGGCGCGCCACCTATTCGCCCGGTATTGAAATGGCTTCGCTGTTCATTGAAGATGAGTTTAAGAAAGCAGGATTAGAGCCGCTGCCCGGCCTCACCGGTTACCGTCAGGCTTTCGCTACAGTAGGCCGCCGCATCCGCCCGGTAGATTCGGTGACGGCGGAAGAAAATCCCCGTTACCTGCACAACGTGGTGGGCATGATACACGGTACCGGCCAGCCGGAGGAATATGTGATCTTTTCCGGCCACTACGATCATATCGGCATCCAGAAAGCGGAGGCGGAAGACAGTATCGCCAACGGCGCGGACGATGATGCTTCCGGTATTACGGCCGTCATCCTGCTGGCTAACTATTTCAAACAGCATCCTCCCGTCAGGAGCGTCATCTTTGCCGCATTCACCGCGGAAGAGATCGGCGGCTTCGGCTCACGTTATTTCTCCCAGCAGCTGGCCCCCGAAAAAATCGTGGCCATGTTCAATGTCGAAATGATCGGGAAAGAATCGAAGTTCGGCCGCAACAGCGCCTTCATCACGGGTTTCGAACGGTCTGATTTCGGCACCATCCTGCAAAAGAACCTCGAATCTTCCACCTTCCGCTTTCATCCGGATCCCTACCCGGAGCAGCGGCTGTTTTATCGCTCAGACAACGCTACCCTGGCCCATCTGGGTGTGCCGGCACATACCATTTCCACCACGCAGATCGATAAAGACACCCTTTATCATTCCGTAAACGATGAGGTGGAAAGCTTGGATATGCAGAACATCGCTGATATTATCGAAGCCATCGCCGTGAGTGCGAAAAGCATCGTTGGCGGTATAGATGCGCCCACGCGTATTGCGAAGGAAGAAAAGCAATAACATATAACCGGCGCCCCGGCCATCATCAAGAAAAAAGCGGCTGCTCCCATGAGGATGCAGCCGCTTTTTTCTTGATGCAAATGCTTACGGGAAGCGCAGTTCCGCCACCAGTGAAAAGTGGTCGGACGCAAACAGCCCTTTCCAGGTTTGGGTGATGGTGGCATGTTTGTTCACGCCCCAGTTCCCTTTCAGGAAAATATAATCGATGGGCTCGGTACCTGTTTCGTGAGGGCCGAAGCTGTTGAAAGTGCTGGTAGGCCCGTAATGCGGCGTTTTGCTGATGGCCTTTGCGTCTGTAAAATGCATCGGGTCCTGCGGGTTCAGGATGACCTGGATGGGTTCGTCTTTCGGCCTGGCGTTGAAGTCGCCGGTAATCACCACGGGCAGTTTGCCGGCAATTTCCTGCACCTTTTTCAACAGCAGCCTGGCGCTTTCGCGGCGGGCCACTTTACCGATGTGATCGAAGTGGGTATTGAAATGATAGAATTCTTTTTTGGTTTTGTTGTCGCGGAAGCGGCCGTAAGTGACGATGCGGCAGATGGCTGCATCCCAACCTTTGCTGCCCGCGGTTTCAGGGGTCTCTGACAGCCAGAAAGTCCGCTGGTCGAGCAAAGTGAGGCGGGAAGCATCGTAGAAAATGGCGGAAAATTCTCCCTTCTTGTCTCCATCGTCGCGGCCCACGCCGATGAATTTATAACCGGGCAGCGCTTTAGACAGGTCTTCCACCTGGTCCCAGAGGGCTTCCTGTACACCCAGCAGCTGCGGCTCGTGGAAGAGCACCTGCGAGGCCACCTTGTCTTTCCGGTTGGGCCACGCATTCACGCTGTCTTTCGGCGTGTTGTAGCGGATATTGAATGTCATTACCGTCAGGGTTTTCTCCTGGGCGAAAGTGCTTAGTGCGCTTATGAGGCAAAGCAGCAGGGCAGACGCGGTCTTTTTCATAGTTGCCAAGATAAAAATTTTTTTTCTGCGGGTATAGCGGGTTTACGGAAATTTAACGGCATAAAAAAGGGCGCACAATGTTGCGCGCCCTTGCCCTGTACGGCCTATCTTATTTCAGTTCTTTCATGATTTCCTGCACGGCTCTTTCCAGCTGGGGGTCCTTGTCTTCGAGGCGGTCGGTGAACGTGGTTTTCACGTAAATGTCGGGCGCCACGCCTTCTTTCTCAAGGTTCTTCCCGTCGAGCGTATAACAGCCCCAGGAAGGCAGGCGGTAGAAAGACCCGTCTACCAGCCCTTTCCCGGATGTAAAAATGATCCAGCGGTAGGTTTCCGTGCCGATGATTTTGCCCAGCTTCAGGGCTTTAAAACCGGCGGCGGTCATTTCCGCGTCGCTGAGCGACTGTTCATTGATCAGCAGCACAATGGGCTTGCCGGCCGGTGCGAAGTTCGGCTGCGGCGACAGTTTGCCGCCACGGTACTGCCATTGCAGGTAGGGGCGCTGTGACAGAAAGCGCAGCACATCGTCGTGCACGTTGCCGCCGGTGTTGTAACGGAGGTCGAGGATGAGCGCGTCTTTCTGCGCTATTTTTCCGGTCATGTCGATCAGGAATTTATCCAGCTCGCCGGTGCCCATATTTTTCATGCAGGTGTAAGCAATGCGGTTGTTGCCCAGCTGGTCCACTTTCTTCTCGTTATTGTAAATCCAGTCATCGTACAGCTGGTCGCCCAGCTCGCCCACGCTTTGCGGGTGCAGCCTTACGTCGAACGGCTTGCCGCCGCGCTCGAAAGTGAGGGTGATTTCCCGCTCAAACGCAGGGCGCGTAAAATACTGATCGCGGCAGGCGGCTTTGTTCACGGTTTCGCCGTTCACTTTCAGGAGCACGTCGCCGGGTTTTACATCCACGCCGGATTTGTCGGCGTTGCTGTTGGGCACGATGCTTTCCACCGTGTATGGCTTTTGCTGGTTGAACAGGATGCCTGTTTCCATGGTGCGGTAGCTGAGCGCAATTTTTTCGTCTTCCCCGCCGGTGTTGAAGCCGAGGTGGGATGAGTTCAGCTCGCCGAGCATGTCGTTGAGCAGCACGCGCAGGTCGCCGCGGTTGTTGAAGTATGGCAGGTAGCGGGCATAATCGCTGCGTACCTTGTTCCAGTTGGTGCCATGGAACTCCGCGTTGTAAAAGTTCTCTTCCACGTTGGCCCAGGTTTCATCGAAGATCTGGTCGAACTCCTGGCGCAGGTTGCGGTAGAAGGGGGTGCTGATGTTGATGCCTTCGATTTTGTTGGCGTCGGGGTTCAGCTTCTGGATGTTACCGCCGGTTAGCATGTAAAACTTGCCGTCTGCTTCCACGATGTTGCTGCCGCCGCCGCTTTCCGTACCGGCGATTTTATCCGTTTTGGAAGCTTCGAAGGGTTCCGACACGGTTTTCCAGATACCAGGCTTGCCATCGTGGTTGGAAGCATAATACACGGTGGTTTTTTCGCCCTTTTTATGGATGAAGATAGGACCGTATTGCGAGCCGAAATCCGGACTTACTAGTTCGATCCGCTTCATGATGCGGGCCGTGTTGATGTCGATGGAAGTTGGCGCCGGCGCGGCTTTGGAGGTGTCTTTCTTGTCTTCTTTTTTAAACAGCTCGTCGAACTTGTCTGCGCGGAAGGGCGCGTCGAATTTGTCGAGCGCGATGCGGTAAATCCGCGGGTTATTGAGGCCGAAAGGATAGGCTGGCTTGGTGCGGGACGAAGTGAAATAGATATACTTTCCGTCGGGCGACCAATACGGGTTCGTTTCCGTGATACCGGTGTTGGTGAGGTTGACGGTGGTGTTTTTTTTCAGGTTGTGCACCATGATGTCTTGCTCGAAATTGCGGAACGCGGTGAACGCCACGTATTCGTCGTTCGGGGAAAAGCGCGGGTCGGCATTCTGGAAGGCCCAGAGCTCGTCTTTTGCGATGGTGCGCGAGTCCAGCGTTTTCAGATCCAGCACCCGCACTTCGTCGCGGCCGCTGAGATACACCGCCATGGTGCGGGTTTTATTCATGTTGATGTCGCGGTTGCTTCTCTTGTCTTTGGTCAGTTCTTTAGGCGTGCCTTTACCGTCTGCCGGTACGGTATAGAGGTTCTGGTAGCCGTTCAACGTCTGGTTGAAGAGCAGGGTGCGGTTATCGGCCATCCATAGCACCTCCAGGGCTCGCTCCGCGGGGCGGGGGATTTGCCGTATGAACTTCCCTTCAATATCCGATACGAAAATTTCGCCGCGGGAAATAAAGGCCAGCTTCTTCCCGTCGGGCGACACGTCGAAATTGGAGATTTTGTCTTTCACGTCAAACCCTTGTTCCTTGGGCAATACAGGGTTCCTGTATATTTTAACGGGCAGCTTTTCGGATTTGCCGGAAGCCACATCGTACAGCCACACCTGGTAGTCTTTTTCGAATACTACCTTCCCCCCGTCAGCATTGGCAAACGGGCGTTTGATGGATGTGGAGAAGCTGGTGAGCGCTTTTTTCTGCCCGTTAGTGAAGGTATAAAGATTGTATTCGCCATTCGCTTCGTCGGACGCGAAAAAGATGGTGCCTTTTTTATCGATGGTGGCCCAGAAGTCTTTGCCCCGGTAGTCGGTGTACCGCTTATAGGCCTTGGTGGCTGGGATGTACGACTGTATATCGGGGTTGAAGTCGCCTTTGTATCTTTTGCGGTTGGCCTGGAAACTGCTTTCCCAGGTATCGTTGAAAAACAGCTCGCCGCTGGTGGGGTGTTCCACCACATTGTGCGTTACGTTGAAGTAGTGATCGAACACGCGCACCGGGGTGCCGCCGTCTATATGGAGCTTGTAGCTGGCGGCATTACCGCCCCGGCTGGAGCTGAAGTAGACGTGTTTGGCGTCCCAGCTCCAGGATTCGAGCTGGTCGCCCGATTCGTGCATGGTGAGCTGCCGCACCTCGCCGCCCTGCAGCGGCATCAGGAAAATGTCCGCATTCCCGTATTGGTAGGCGGTAAATGCCACCCATTTCCCGTCGGGCGAAATTTTAGGGAGTATTTCGTTGCCCTGCATGGCCGTGAGGCGAACGGCCTGCGGGTTTTGCACATCGGCTTTCCAGAGGTCGCCTTCAAAGCTGAATACCACGGTTCTACCGTCGGGGCTGAGCGTGGGGTAAGTAGTGAAGTAGGCTTCCGTGCTTTGTGCGTAGACCGGGAGGGATAGTGCGGCTGACAGTAAGCCTGCTAACAATGATCTCATAAGCTGCAAGATTTTAGTTTTCCATGGGAAATTAAGAAGGAAATGGGGTTTGCCGAAACCGCTTGTCATGTATTTTGAGAAAATGGGGTGAAACAGGGGTGGATGTGCTGAAAAGGCCGGGAACCTGCCTCGGGGCATGATAAGAAGAAAAGTGACTGCAGTGGCGGCACAGTCGCTCTTATCCTCCGAAACTCTTTCCGATCAGCTGAAAAAAACCTTCCCGGTAGGTGTCGCCCACGGGGATCACGTCCTGCCCGATAAACAGGCGGTTGCGTTCGATGGCATCGATCTTTTCCAGCGACACGAGATAGGATTTGTGCACACGGGCAAAGCGTGGCTGGGGCAATATCTCCTCCATTTTTTTCATATGCTGGAGCGTGATGATCTTTTCGGTAGTGGTGTGAATGGCGATGTAATCTTTCAGGCCTTCCACAAAGCGGAGTTCGGCGAGCATTACTTTCACCATGCGGCTGTCTGTTTTTACGAATATGAAGGCAGGCGCTTCCGAGGCGGGCTTTTCGGGTATCAACGCCGACTGCTGCGGCTGCAGGATAGACAACGCTTTCCGGCAGGCTTTGTAAAAACGGTCAAAAGCAATGGGTTTGAGCAGGTAATCGACCACATCATGATCGTAACTGTCCAGCGCATATTGCGGATAAGCCGTAGTAAGGATGGTGCGGGCTTTTCCCTGGATGAGTTTCATGAACTGGATGCCGTTGAGCTGCGGCATCTGGATGTCGAGAAAAACGAGGTCCACCTGCTCGTTTTCCACCAGCGGCAGGGCATCCAGCACGTTATTGAAAGTTTGCACAAATTCAAGGAACGGTACTTTCCGGATGTAATCTTCCATCAGGTCGAGCGCGAGCAGCTCATCGTCTATGGCTATGCAGCGTATCTTTTGCATGTCAGAGTTCCAGGCTTAGTTCACAAATGTAATGCGTATGGGTTTCCCGTACGTGGAGATCGTGCCTGCCGGAGTACAGCAGTTCCAGCCTACGGCGGATGTTGGGCATGCCGATGCCGCCGGTATCGTCTTTTTCCTGGTGGCTGATGCGGTTCTGCACCACCAGCTGCAGCCGGTTCCCTTCGATGGTGACCTGTATCAGCACCGGGTCTTCCGGGGCGTTGAGCACGCCGTGTTTGAAGGCGTTCTCCACGAATGCGATGAGGAGCACCGGTACAATCTGCTGGTTGGTAATGACACCCTCCACCAGCACATCGATGTAAATGGTTTCTTTAAAACGGGCTTTCTGCAGGTCGATAAAACTGTGCAGGTATTGCAGTTCTTTTTCCAGCGGCACCTGGCTGCCTTCGGAATCGTATAGCAGGTACCGCAGCACTTCGGAAAGTTTGAGAATGGCGTCCGGCGCTTTCCCGGATTGCTGGTAAGCCAGCGCGTAGATGCTGTTGAGCGTATTGAACAGGAAATGTGGGTTCAGTTGTGATTTGAGCAAGGCCAGTTCCGCTTCGGTACGTTGCCGCTCCAGCATTTTTTTATCGTGGTCGGCCTTCCGGAGGTCCTGTACAAAACGTATGGCGGTGCCCACCAGTATCCATGGCATTATCCTCACAAAGTTGTCCCGGATATAATACGGTATGGTAGTGCCTTTATAATAGTTGCCATACCCGATGGTGGCGGGAAATATCACTTCCTCCAGCAGGGCCCGCAGGCCAATGCCGAGCATGATCAGCGCCAGTGAAGTGAGGGCCCAGGTCCAATACCGTTTGCGGCGGAAGAAGAGCGGGTATAACCACAGATAGTTCACCAGAAAAGGAACGGCTTTTATCAGCGTGAAACTGAAATCGAACACCGTAAAGGAAGGCTCAAAGTCTATCCGCAGCTGGATGGAAATCAGGAAAAACAACACGACCGTCGCGATGCCGGTGAGCCAGTTCCATAATGGCTTATTGGTAGCAGGAGCTTTGATCACGGTACAATTTAATGATTCTGCAAAAATAACTGTGCGGACGGGTGAGGGTACTTTACTTCGACCAACTGCCTCATTTATCCGACAAACCCCTACCGCCCCGGTTGATAGCATATCCGCGGCAGTTGGTCTAATTGTGGCTGCGGGCCGGCGGGCGCCGCCGCACCTTTGCAGCATGCAAAAGATCTTTATCCTTATTACCACGTTACTGGCCGGTATGGCATCAACGGCACAGACACGGGTGTCCGGCACTGTGACGGACGCACAGCATAAACCCGCCGCATTCGCCACGGTAATGCTGCTGCACGCAAAAGATTCGTCGCTGGCGAAAGGAACGGTGACCGACAGCGCGGGCCACTATTGGCTGAGCGGCGTGAAAGCCGGTCGATATCTCATCGCGGCTTCGGGCGTGGGCGCAGGGAAGTGTTACAGTGCCGTGTTTACGGCGAACAGCGCAGGCGGCGCCATTTCCATTCCCCTGCTCCGCCTGCGGGAAGCCCCGGCCAGTCTGAAAGGCGTGGAAGTCACCGCTCGCAAGCCTTACATTGAAATGCTGGCCGACAAAATGGTGCTGAACGTGGAGGACAATCCCATTTCAGCCGGCAACTCGCTGTTCGATGTATTGCGGCGTGCTCCGTCGGTACGGGTCGACCAGCACGATAATTTCCTGCTCCTGGGCAATGGTGTCAGCATATGGATCGACGGGCGCCCTTCCAACATGAGCGGGGAAACGCTGGCGCAATGGCTCAAAACGCAGCCCGCCGATATCGTGAGCCGGATCGAGATCATCGCTAATCCTTCTGCCCGGTTCGATGCGGCGGGCGGTGGCGGCATCATCAACATCAAGCTTAAGAAACGCACCCAGCAGGGCCTCAACGGCAGTGTATATGCGGGCGGGGGCATGGGGAAGTACGGGAGGGCGAACACCGGGCTCAACATGAACTTCCGCGAAGGGCGGTTTAATGTGTACGGCAACTACGGTTTTTATTACTCCGAATCATACAACCTGCTCAATTTTAACAGCATCACCCAAAAGCCCGATGGGCAATACGACCGGCTCAACCGTGAAAACTACTGGCATCCTTTCAGTCGCGGTCACAATTTGAAAGCCGGGGTGGATTATTCCATGACCGATAAAACCACGCTGGGGTTTATCGCCAACCTCGGCACCAACGGCACGAACAGCCGCACCGATGGCGTCACCGGCGATTTCAGCGATGGCAATCCGCAGCCTTCCTGGCTCAGGGCGTTTTCAGCGCAGGACGACCGCAACGACAGTTACCGGTTTAACCTGAACCTCCTGTCCAATCTGGATACGCTCGGCAGCACATTCGTGGTGGATGCGGACATTGCCAACTACGATAAAGACCTTCAACAGTCCATTCTGAATTACCTGAACAAGGGAAGTGGGGAACAGGAGATCGCCAATATCCAGAATCTCGCGCCCTCCATGGTGTCTATCAGTTCACTGAAAGCAGACTATTCAAAAGTGTTTTCAAAAGCCTGGCAACTCGAAACCGGTGCTAAAGCCAGTTATGTAAAAACCGACAGCGATATCCGTTTCGATTCGCTGCTCAACCAGCAATGGGAGCGCGACAAACTGCGGTCGAACCGGTTCAGGTATACTGAAAACCTCCAGGCCGCATACGTTTCACTGCATTACGACCACAAGCAATGGAACTTCAAAGCCGGCCTGCGGGTGGAAAGAACGGATGCGGAAGGCTACAGCGTGACGTTAGACTCTCTGGTGCGCAACCGTTACATCAACTTCTTTCCGTCGGTGTTCATTTTGCGGCGGTTTAATGGCGACCAGCAGCTTACTTTGAGTTACGGCAAAAGGATCGACCGCCCGTCGTACAGCCTGCTCAATCCCTTCAGCCGCGCCATCGATCCCTATACTTTTATCGAAGGAAACCCATACCTGAAGCCGCAATTCAACCACGTGTTCCAGCTCAGGCACAGTTTCCATCAGTGGCTGCACACCACGGTGTATTACAATTTCACGAAAGATTACAGTGGCTCCGTGATTTACAGCGAGCCGGATAAAAAGATATTTACCACGCGTTCGGAAAACATCGGCCGGGGGCATTATGGCTACGTGGCCGTTACGGTGTATATGCCCGCCGGCAAGTGGCTGGAGTCTGAAACCAATATCGGTGCCGGCATGGCGCGTTACATATCGGTGTTGCCGGGGCAGGAATTCGATAACCGGGGTGGTGGCGCGGAAATGTCTACCAACCTCACTTTCATCCTGCCATACGATGTGAAATTGCAAGCCGCCATCGGTTACAACACAGCTGCTCCCAGCGGTCAGAACCGCAATCGCGCCATGTGGGGCACCGATTTCGGGGTGCAGAAAAGCATCTGGAAAAAACAGGGAAGCATCCGCCTCAACATTGCCGACCCTTTCAATACCCGGCGTTATGACGCCGATATTACCACCGGCCTCTCGCAGATACACTGGGTGAACCGTTGGGAGAGCCGCCGCATCAACATTAGCATCACCCGCAAGTTCGGCAACCAGCAGATCAAGGCGGCGCGAAGCCGGAACACGGGTGCGAAAGACGAGGAGAACAGGGTGAACTAGATGTTGTTGTTCCAGTAAAAACCGCGGTGGGTGGATGTAATGCGGGTAGCTGGCGAACCTGGCGGGCCACATGAGGCAATGAATGCAGGAGGAAGACCGGACACACTATTCTGCTTAAACGGACCGTGTAAAATAACAAAGGCCGCTTGTAACAAGCGGCCTTTGTCTATCTGACAGGCAGTGTGTGCCTATATCACCACGTTGATCATCTTGCCTTTTACGAAAATCACCTTTTTCGGCGGTTTGCCTTCCGTCCACTTCAGTATCACTTCATTGGCCAGTGCGATGGCGGATACTTCCGCTTCTGTGGCCTCCAGCGAAATATTAATGGTAGTACGGAGCTTACCGTTTACGGATACGGGGTACTCCTTGGTGCTTTCGGTCACGTATTGTGCGTCGAACACGGGGAAAGAGGCATCCAGTACCGAGCCACCGTTGCCGATGAGCTGCCACAGTTCCTCGCAGATGTGCGGGGCGTAAGGTGTGAGCAGCACCAGCAATTGTTCGAGGATGGCTTTTTTATGGCATTTCAGGTCGGTCAGTTCATTCACGCAAACCATAAAGCCGCTCACGGCGGTGTTGAAGGAAAGGCGCTCGGAATCCTCTTCAATTTTGCGGATGGTTTTATGGAGCGTTTTCAGTTCTTCCGGTGTGGGGGCTGCGTCTTGTACAACGAGGCCCTTCTGTTCGTCGGCAAACAGGCGCCAGAACTTTTTGAGGAAGCGGTGCACGCCTTCGATACCCTTGGTTTCCCAGGGTTTGCTTTGCTCCACCGGGCCGAGGAACATTTCGTACATGCGGAAGGTGTCCGCGCCGAATTTGTCGACCACCACATCGGGGTTCACGGTGTTGAAGAGGCGCTTGCTCATTTTTTCGGTGAGCGTACCGCAGATATATTTACCGTCTTCGAGGATGAACTGTGCGGAAGCATATTCTGCCCGCCAGTTTTTAAAGGCGTTGAGGTCCAGTTCCAGCCCGTCCACGATGTTCACGTCTACATGCAGCTCGTCGGTTTCGTGCTGGTCGCGGAGCCCGGCGGAAACGAACTGGTTGGTGCCGCGCACGCGGTACACGAGGCGGGAGCTGCCGGTGATCATGCCCTGGTTCACCAGTTTTTTATAAGGCTCGTCGAAGCCGATGTGGCCGAGGTCGAACAGTACTTTCGTCCACATCCTGGAATACAGCAGGTGGCCTACGGCGTGCTCGGTGCCGCCGATGTAGAGATCCACCTGGCCCCAGTAGTCGGATATTTTGCGGTCGCAGAAATTATTGTCGTTATGCGGGTCCATATACCGCAGGAAGTACCAGCTGCTGCCGGCGTAGCCCGGCATCGTGCTGGTTTCGCGGCGCAGGGAGATACCTGGCTCCGCGGGCAGGTTGACCCAGTCGGTAATATTGGCCAGCGGACCTTCGCCGTCGTCGCCGGGGGTGTAATGTTCCACATGGGGCAGGTCCAGCGGCAGTTCGTCTGTGCTCATCGCTTCGGGAATGCCGTTGCGGTACACGATCGGGAAGGGTTCGCCCCAGTAACGCTGGCGGCTGAACCCGGCGTCGCGCATTTTATAATTGATCTGCCTTTTGCCGATGCCGAGTGTCTCAATTTTAGCGGTCACCATCTCCATGGCTTCTTTCATCTCCACACCGGTGATGAAATTGCTGTTGAAGAGTTTCCCTTCTTTGGTGGGATTGGCTTCCTCCCCGTTGAACGCATCGCCGAGGATGTTGGTGATGGGGATGTTGAAGTGACGGGCAAAGTTAAAGTCGCGCTGGTCGCCGCAGGGCACGGCCATTATGGCGCCGGTGCCGTAGCCGGCCAGTACGTATTCGGATATCCAGATGGGGATTTGGCGGCCGTCGAACGGATTGATGGCATAAGCGCCGGTGAAACAGCCGGTGATGAGCTTTACATCGGCCATCCGCTCGCGTTCGGAGCGGCTCTGCACGTAGTCTTTATAGTCGTTTACGGCCTGCAACTGCGCTTGGGAAGTGATACTATCTACCAGCTCATGCTCGGGGGCCACCACCATGAAATCCACCCCGAAAATCGTGTCCGGGCGGGTGGTGTACACCACAAGGCTTTCCATGCTGCCGGCGATGTTGAACTTGATCTCGGCGCCCTGGCTTTTGCCTATCCAGTTGCGCTGCATGTCTTTCATGGCTTCGCTGAAGGTCACTTTTTCCAGGCCCTCGAGCAGGCGGTCTGCATACTCGGTGATCCGCAGGAACCACTGCCGCATTTTTTTCTTGATAACAGGGTGGCCGCCACGCTCGCTGACGCCGTTGATCACCTCATCGTTGGCCAGCACCGTGCCCAGGGCGGGGCACCAGTTCACTTCCGCGTAGGCCAGGTAGCCGAGGCGGTATTCCATGAGCACTTCCTGCTGTTGTTCGTACGTATAGTCGTTCCAGCTGTCTGCGCTGAAGCGGATGCCACGGTCGCCGGGGCATTCATGGTGCAGGTTGCCCTCCGCCTCGAAAATACGCACCAGGGTCTCGATCTGCTCCGCCTTGCCGGCCTGCCGGTTGTACCAGCTGCCGAACAGCTGCAGGAAGATCCGCTGGGTCCATTTGTAGTACGAAGGGTCGCTGGTGCGGATTTCCCTGCTCCAGTCGTATGAAAAGCCGATATTGTCCAGCTGGCTCCGGAACGCGCTGATGTTCTGTTCCGTAGTAACGGCGGGGTGCTGCCCGGTTTCGAGCGCATATTGCTCCGCCGGCAGCCCGAAGGCGTCGTACCCCATGGGGTGCAGCACATTAAAGCCTTTAAGGCGTTTGTAACGGGCGTAGATATCCGATGCGATGTACCCCAGCGGATGCCCCACGTGCAGGCCCGCCCCGGAGGGATAGGGGAACATGTCCAGCACATAACATTTGGGCTTCGAACTGGTGTTGCTTACCTTGTAAGCACCGGTTTCAACCCAGTGCTGCTGCCATTTTCGCTCTATTTGCCTGAAATTATACTCCATACCGTAGTGGCCCCGGTGAGGGGCGTTTATAGTAATTTAAATATTTATGCCTCAATTTCCAACCGGTGTTCATATGCATATAATAAAAAATGTTAAAATACCGTTTGGGATGGCAAAAGTAAACATAACTGCCAATTTTTATTATTTTCGCCTCTAAACTATCGATGAATGGCTCAATCAGGGAAATCGTCAGCAAAGAAATCGAAGCCTTCTTATATCTATTCGATCATCGGGATCACGCTGGTGCTCCTGTTGCTCGGCGTGCTCGGTCTTTTTATGATTAATGCCAAAAAGCTGAGCGACTACTACAAGGAAAGCATAGAATTGCAGGTGATCCTCAGGGACAACGTAAAGGAACCACAGGCTTTGTTATTAAAGGACTCACTGGCCGTTATGCCGTTTGTGCGCAAGATCCAGTACGTATCAAAGGATATGGCGGCGGAGCGGTTCAAGAAGGAAAACCCGGAGGAAAATTTCGCCGTACTGGGTTTCAACCCGCTCTATGCCAGCATCGATATCAGCCTGTATGCGCGTTATGTGCATTCCGACAGTCTCGCCGCCATCGAGAAAAACATCGCCGGCCGCAGCACCGTCCGGGAACTGTATTACCAGCGCACCCTTGTGAGCGAGGTGCTCGATAAGGCCAAGTCCGTCGGCCTGGTTATCCTGGTGATCTGTATCATCATGGCGATCGTGGTGCTGTTCCTGATCGACAATACCATCCGCCTGGCCATGTTCAGCAACCGCTTCCTGATCAAAACCATGCAGATGGTGGGAGCCACCCGTTGGTTCATCGCCAAACCCTTCGATATCCGCAGCATCATCAACGGCGGTATCAGCGCACTGCTGGCCATTGCCGGCCTGATCGCGCTGATTTATTTCGCGGAATCCGCGCTGCCGGAGGTAAGAAGCATGCGGGACTATTTTATGACGGGGCTGCTGTTCCTGGGCCTGATCGTGATCGGCATCGGCATTTCACTGGTGAGCACCCACCGCTCCGTAATGAAGTACCTGAAGCTGAAGCTGGATGATTTATATTGATTCAAAAAGTTCATACACATTATATGTCTAAAGAAATTAAAGGAACAGAAGGGCGCAGTCTCTTCGGGAAGGGCAACTACCAGCTAATGCTGGCGGGCGTGGTATTGATCGTGATCGGCTTCCTGCTCATGATGGGCGGAGGCGGCGACAATGCCAGCCGTTTTTCACCGGAAGAAGTATACAGCTTCCGCCGCATCACCCTGGCCCCCATCGTTATCCTGATCGGGTTGGGCGTGGAGGCGTACGCGATCATGCGCAAACCGAAACAGTAACACACGGGCATACATCTTTTATATCCACGGCGATGATCACATCATCGCTTTTCTTATTTGAATGAACCATGAGCATTATTGAAGCTATCATCATCGCAATTGTAGAGGGATTAACCGAGTTTATACCCGTATCGTCCACCGGCCACATGATTATCGCCAGCAGCCTGATGGGCATTAACAAAGACGAGTTCACCAAGCTCTTTGAAGTCTGCATCCAGCTGGGAGCCATCCTGGCCGTGGTGGTGCTGTACTGGAAGAAGTTTTTCAATTTCAGCAAACCTTCGTTTTATTTCAAACTGTTGCTGGGCGTGCTGCCTGCTCTTATCCTGGGCTACCTGCTGGGCGACCAGATAGACGCCTTGCTTGAAAAGCCTGAAGTGGTAGGCGCCACTTTGTTCCTCGGCGGCATCGTGCTGCTGTATGTCGACAAATGGTTTAAGCATCCGACTATCGATACCGACGAAAAGATGGACTTTTTCAAAGCCATCCGCATCGGTTTGTTCCAGTGCCTGGCCCTCATTCCCGGCGTAAGCCGCAGCGCGGCCACTATCATCGGCGGGATGCAGCAGAAGCTCACACGCCACGCCGCCGCCGAATTTTCTTTTTTCCTGGCCGTGCCTACCATGGCTGCAGCCACGGGATACAAACTGCTAAAACACCGCGAGCTGCTGACGAGCTCCGCCGAAAATATCAAACTGTTGCTGATCGGCAACGTGGTGGCTTTCGTGGTGGCCATGCTGGCCATCAAGTTTTTTATCGGGGCGCTGCAGAAATACGGATTTAAAATGTGGGGATACTACCGCATTATTGTCGGCATCATCATTCTCGCGGCTTTCTTTATGGGGTATAAACTGGAGGCTTAGAATCCGCGATAATGAAATCTCTGTATATTTTTATGGGTTATCAACTGGAAGCCTAAAAACCCGCAATCATGAAATCTCTATACCTTTTTTGTGCCGGCCTGTTGCTGGCGGCCACCGCATTGGCGCAGCGCAATTATGTATCAGCTGCTTTGCTGTTGCAAAACGGCGACAGCCTTTCAGGCCAGATCGATTACCGGAAATGGGACGTTAACCCGCTCTCGGTGAGTTTCCGGGAAGGCAACGATGCCGCTGCCAGGGAATATGCTCCTGCCGATATCAAAGGCTTCCTTATCCGCGGCAACCAGGAAATGTATCTGTCCATGCCGGCCGCCATAGATGTGACCCAGGAAACGGTCGATCACCTCTCTGCTACCCAGCACCGGGATTCGATTGGCGGTGTTCACTTCCTGCGGGTGTTGATGGACGGTCCGGTCAAGCTGCTCCTGTATACGGACCGCTTCCACCGGCAGCATTTTTTCATCATGGAAAAAGACAGTCTCACAGCACTCATTAAAAAGCAGGTCTATATCAGCAACCAGGAATCTGTGGGTTACGGCCAATTGAAAACACATCATTTTTACCGCCAGCAACTGGCGGGCGTTTTCGGAGATTGTGTGCCCGCCCGGCACTTGTCGGTGCTCGACTATTCAGAACGCGCCCTGCGCAGCGTGCTGCAGCAATACGCCGGATGCCGCTATCCGGGCCAGCAGCTGGTTACACGGAAAGAAGACAGAGATACGCGGGTATCGCTCGGCTTGATGGGAGGAGCGGGCCTCAATACATACCGTTTTTCCGGGTCGCACCCCTTCGCGCCGCGGAAATACGGGAACACCGTTGCCCCGGTTGTCGGTATTTTCCTGGATGTGCCCGTTTCCCGCTACCGGCAAAAGATTTCCTGGAACAACGAATTGATTTATACCACCCGCGCTTTCAGCAGCAGCTGGAGCAGCAATGGTTTCTATAACGAGGTGGACGTGCAGTTTCACTACATACAGGTGCAAACCCTCCTGAAGTATACCCTTCCGCAGGGGAGCCTGCGGCCCTACGTCAACGTAGGCGTTGCTGCTGCCATCAGTTTGGGCGGGAGGGATGAATTCAGGGCCAAAAGAGAAAGCGGAACGGCCAGCGAAGAATTGCAGCCTGCGCTGGAAGGAGGGAAGAAATTTTTAATGCCGCTGCTGGCCGGCGCCGGCCTGAGGTATAAAAGGCTGCATACGGAATTGCGGGTTGTTTTACCGCATAACCTGAGCGAGTTTTTAAAACTGAAAGCCATGGTCATTACACCGCAATTGCTGGTGCGTTACGCTTTATTCTGAGCTGGGGCCGGCAGGCCCGTGAACATAAAATCCGGGTAAAAAAAGAGGCTGTTTCCGCAGCCTCTTTTTTGTTATCCCTTTACTGCCAGCAGCAGTTCCAGGTCCGTATACTTCAATTTGAATTTTTCGCTGAGGTGGTAGTTGGTGAGGGCGCCTTTGTAGAGGTAGATGCCGTTGCGCACGCCTCGCTTTATCCATACGAGGTTTTCAAATCCCCCGTCGTCCGCCGCTTCGAGCAGCAGCGGCATCAGCACGTTGCTGATGGCCTGTGAGGCGGTACCGGCAAAACCGGAGGGGATATTGGGCACGCAATAGTGGATGACGTCGTACTTTTTGAATACGGGGTTTTCGTGGGAAGTGATTTCGGAAGTTTCAAAACAACCGCCCCGGTCGATGCTGACGTCTACGATCACAGAGCCTGCCTTCATATGGCTCACCATCGATTCGGTGACCACGATGGGAGTACGGCCGCTCTGCGACGAGAGCGCTCCCACGGCCACGTCCGCATTACGGAGCTGTTCCGCCAGCACACGGGGTTGTATCACAGAGGTGAATACACGCACCCCGATATTGTTTTGGAGCCTTTTGAGCTTGTAAATATTATTGTCGAATACTTTTACGGACGAGCCCAGGGCAAGCGCCGTACGGGCCGCAAATTCGCCTACGATGCCTGCGCCGATGATCACCACCTTGGTGGGAGGAATGCCGGTAATACCGCCCAGCAAAATGCCCTTGCCCCGGTTGCTGTTGCTGAGGTACTGTCCGGCGATGAGCATCACCGCCCCGCCGGCTATTTCGCTCATGGCGCGTACAATGGGGTAGGTACCCGCATCGTCTTTCAGGTTTTCGAAGGAAAGCAGGGTGATGCGCTTGTCCATCATCTTTTGCAGCTGCTCTGCTTTCAGTACAGACAGGTGGATGGGGGAGATCACGATCTGATGAGGGTGGAGCAGCTCAATTTCCTCGTCGTTGAGGGGGGCCGACTTCACGATGATGTCTGCCTTGAACACCTCCTTTTTTTCGTATACGATTTCGGCGCCGGCTTCGGAATAATCCGTGTCGTAGAAGTGGGAACCGTCGCCCGCCTTATGTTCCACCACAATGTGATGGCCATTGTTGCTCAGGATGCTCACCGCGTCCGGGGTCAGTGCGATGCGGCTTTCCTGGAAGGATGTCTCCTTGGGGATACCAATGAATAAACGGGAATTTTTCTGTGGAATATCCAGCGTTTCTTCCAGCGGAGAATAAGTAAATCCGGCACTCACAACAGGTTTTTGCCTTTGCTCCATAATCGTAGACAATTGTATGTTAGGTCACTATTCAAAGATACATTTATTATTGCAGGGAAGGTGCAAAATGCCCGTGGTCCGCATTGCCGGCAAATAGATTCCGCTTGTGGTCCGGCGTAACGGACAGGAAAATGTGCACGGTGCCGGCTGGAAGCAGGGGGGCTACCAGCTCGGGCCATTCCACGAAACAGATGGCGTCCGGATGGTAGAGGCAGTCTTCCACGCCCGCTTCCACCGCTTCCTCGAGGCTTTTGAGGCGGTAAAGGTCCAGGTGGTAAATGATCTTTTCGCGCCCGTTGCCATCCGCATAGCGGTATTCGTTAATGATGGAAAAAGTGGGGCTGGCCGTGGCGTCTTCCACGCCTTTGGCGGCGCAAAGCTCCTTGATCAGCGTGGTTTTACCTGCCCCCATGTCTCCGCTGAGGGCGAAAACCTGCTCACGGGGGAAGGTAGACCAGAACTGGCGGGCTACTTCCGGCAGCTCCGCATGTGCAAATGTCAATCTCATACGCTTTGGCCTTAAACAGGGTTTAAAATTAGCGATTCCGCGGCGGAAAATGGCACCGCCGTTGCATTAATTCCCAAAAGCAGCATGGAAGCAGGGTGTTTTGCCCCATCGCCCCGAAATAGCACCCCCGTTGCATTAATTATCCCGTGCTGCAAGCGGGTTTGTGCTAATTTTACAGGGTCAGCATTTTAAGCCATGGAAACGATCAGTTGTAAAGTAAAAGGAATGAATTGCTCCAGTTGCGCACTGACCATCTCCAAGTACCTCGAGAAAAAAGGGGTGGAAGATGTAGCCATCAGTGTAGCCACGGAAGAGCTGCGTTTTAACTTGCCCGAAGGCGCCAGCGCAGACGAAGTCATCAACGGCATCAACAATCTCGGATATGAAGTGGTGCTGCCCAACCAGCGCGGCGCATCCAGACCGTTCTATACCACCCTCCGTTTTAAGTTCTTTTTCTGCCTGGTATTCACCGCGCCGCTGATGCTGCATATGGTGGCAAACTGGCATTGGCTGCATAACCCGTGGGTGCAGCTGGCCCTCACCATCCCGGTATATGTTACGGGCATGCTGCATTTCGGGCGGAGCGCCCTGCGCTCGCTGCGCAACGGCATCGCCAATATGGACGTGCTGATCACCCTGGGCGCCACGGCCGCCTTCATATACAGCCTCACCGGCACGCTGCAGCAGCTGGGCCCGGACTATCTCTTCTATGAAACCACCGCAGCCATCCTCACACTCGTGTTCCTGGGCAACCTGCTGGAGGAAAAGTCGGTGAAATCCACCACCACCGCTATCGCGGAGCTGGCACGCATGCAACATACCCATGCAAAGCGGATCAACGATGCAGGCGAGGTGGAAGAAATCGACAATAGCGAATTGCGCACGGGCGACCGGGTACTGGTCAATACCGGCGATAAAATACCGATGGATGGTACTGTTTACTGGGGCAGCGGACATGTGAACGAATCGATGATTACCGGCGAAAGCGAGCCGGTGAGCCGCCGCGAGAAGGATAAAGTGATCGGCGGCACCCTCCTTGAAGACGGCAGCATTAAGATATTCATCACCGCAACGGGTAAAGACACCGTGCTGTCGTACATCATCAACCTGGTGAAGCAGGCCCAGAGCAACAAACCGCCCATGCAGAAGCTGGCAGACAAGATCAGCGCCATTTTCGTGCCCGTGGTGCTGGGCCTTGCCCTGCTTACCTTTCTCGGCTGGTATTTCATCGGCCAAACCCCGCTGTCCACCGCCATGATGCGCGCCATCGCCGTACTGGTGATTGCCTGCCCCTGCGCGATGGGCCTCGCCACGCCGGCCGCCGTAATGGTAGGCCTGGGCCGCGCAGCCCGCAGCGGCATCCTCATCAAAGGCGCGCAAACGCTCGAAGCGTTCCGCAATATCCGCCAGATTGTGTTCGACAAAACGGGCACCCTCACCACGGGCAAGCTGCAGATTGGTCGGTGGGAAACTATTATGGAGCCGGACGACTTCCGGTCGGTGGTGCTCAGCCTTGAAAAATATTCCTCTCATCCCATTGCCCGGTCCATCGTGGCGCTCTGGAAAGGTGTGCCAGAAACCGCCCTGCAACAGGTGAGAGAGCAAAAGGGCAGGGGCATGCAGGCGAAAGATAAGGCAGGCAACGAATGGCAGCTGGGCTCGTATCTTATGGCAGCTAGCGCCACCAGCGACGATTCGCACAATATTTACCTGCTGAAGAACGGGGAGCTGATGGGCTGGATAGATTTCACCGATGAACTGCGCCCGGAAGCGCAACAGGTGATGGCGCAGTTGAAAGAGGCCGGCATCCGCACCATCCTGCTGAGTGGCGACATGCGGCGCAAATGCGAACAGCTGGCGCAGCAGCTGGGCATCGACGAAGTGTTTGCCGAACAGTCTCCCGCACAGAAGCTGCAGAAAATCGGGGAACTGATGGAACAGGCGCCCACGGCCATGGTGGGCGACGGCATCAACGACGCACCCGCGCTCGCCAAAGCCAGCATCGGTATTTCCCTTAGCGATGCCACGCAGGTGGCCATGCAAAGCGCTAACGTCATCCTCCTCAACGGCCATCTCGGCGCGCTGCCGCTGGCCATGGGGTTGGGCAAACATACCTACCTCACCATCAAACAGAACCTTTTCTGGGCCTTTGCCTACAACGTGGTGGCCATTCCCGTTGCCGCGCTGGGCTTCCTGAACCCCATCCTGGCCGCGCTTGTGATGGGACTGTCAGACGTGGTGCTGGCCATCAATTCGGTGCGGCTGCGGTTTAAAAAAGTAATCTGACCGATTTATCGTTAATTCGCGTATTGCATTGAAATGCGCACCAACTATGATCTACTGGTTAGACCTCATCGGCACGTTCGTGTTTGCCATATCCGGCGCGCTCGCCGCCTGGGATAAAAAAATGTACCACGATATTTTCGGGGTGAGTTTTACCGCTTTCGTCACTTCTATCGGCGGGGGTACCCTGCGCGACCTCATCCTCGGCGTACGGCCGGTGTGGGTCGGCGATAAAAACTACATCATCGCCATCGCCTTCGGCGTACTCGTCACGATCCTGTTCCGCGCGCGCCTGCTGCGCGTGCGCCGCGGCATCTTCCTGTTCGATACCATCGGCATCGGGTTTTACACCGTCATCGGGTTGCAGAAAGCGTTGCTCTACGGCGTGCACCCCTGGGCCGCCGTTATCCTCGGTATGATATCGGCCATTTTCGGTGGCGTGATCAGGGATATGATGGTGAACGAAATCCCCCTGATCTTCAGCCGCCAGATCTATGCCACCGCGTGCCTTGCCGGCGCCGCCCTGTACATCGGGTTGCACCGTATAGGCGTGGATGAAAACTGGAACATGATCGCCGCTATTTTACTGGTGATCGCCATCCGCCTTACCTCGCTCAAAAAAGGGTGGTCGTTGCCGTATTTGCAGAAAGAATAGCGCTAAATTTGCCTGCTTGGTAACCGCACATTCCATATTACACAAATTCTGGGGCTTCCAGCAATTCCGCCCGCTGCAGGAAGATATCGTGAACGCCATCGCCGCCGGCCGCGACACGCTGGCGTTGCTGCCTACCGGCGGCGGAAAGTCCATTTGCTTCCAGGTGCCGGCTATGATGCAGGAAGGGCTTTGTCTGGTGGTGACGCCGCTCATCGCCCTGATGAAAGACCAGGTGGAAAACCTCAACAAGCGCGGTATTCCTGCTTTCGCCATCTACGCCGGCATGCAAACGCGCGACGTGGAAAAGGTGCTGGCCCTTGCCCGCGAAGGAGAAATCAAGTTCCTCTATGTGTCGCCGGAACGCTTGCAGAGCAAGCGCTTTCTCTGGTTTTGCGAAGTGCTGCCCGTGCGCCTCATTGCGGTAGATGAAGCCCACTGTATCTCGCAATGGGGCTACGATTTCAGGCCGGCCTACCTGCAGATCGCCGCAATCCGCGAGCATTTTCCCAACGCGCCCATACTGGCGCTAACGGCCACGGCTACCCCGGTGGTGCGGGAAGACATCTGCCGGCAATTGCAGCTGCGCGACCCGGCCGTATTCGTCAAGAGTTTCGCACGCTCCAATCTTTCCTACAGCGTGGTGGAGGAGGAAGGTAAGCTGGGCCGCATCAAACAGATACTCGACCGCGTGCCGGGCAGCGCCATCATTTATTGCCGCAACCGCCGGCAAACGAAAGACATCGCCGGCCTGCTCGTTGCCCAGGGTATTGAAGCCGGTTATTACCACGCCGGCCTCGCCCAGGCGGAGCGCACCGCCCGCCAGGAAGCCTGGATCAAAGGGGAAACCCGCGTGATGGTGTGCACCAACGCATTCGGGATGGGGATAGACAAGCCGGACGTGCGGATGGTGATACATGCGGATGTGCCGGACAGCATCGAAGCATATTACCAGGAAGCGGGGCGCGCCGGCCGTGACGAAGAAAAGGCATACGCGGTGCTGCTGTACAACGAGCGCGACCTGGAGGAGCTTAAAGCCCGCATCCCGCTGCAATTCCCGTCGCTCAACGAAATAAGGGCCATATACCAGGCCGTGGTAAACTATCTGCAGGTACCCGTAGGGGCCGAAGGCGTGTACTACGATTTTGATATCAACGACTTCGTAAAACGCTTCGGCTTGAACATCACCGTGGCGTTCAGCGCGCTGCGCATCCTGGAGCAGGAGGGTGTCTGGCAACTGAGCGAGAGCGTCTACCTGCCTTCCAAGCTCGAATTCGTGACCAGCCGCGATGCGTTGTTCGAATATGAAGAGCGCCACCAGGACCTGGAGCCCATCATCCAGACCTTACTCCGTACCTACGAAGGCATCTTCGATAACCCCGTGCCCGTTTTCGAAAGACAGATCGCCCGGATTATGCGGGTGGATGAGGAAGACGTGATCCACGATCTGCAAATGTTGCATAAACAGGCGCTGCTGCGGTATTATCCACGGAAAGACCAGCCTCAGCTTTGTTTTCTCGAAGAAAGGCTGCCCGTACAGCATTTGCGGGTGAACATGGCCCGGCTCGAAGAGAGGCGTAAAGCCATGGAAGCCCGCATAGCGGCCGTTTCTGCTTACGCGCGAACCAGCAACAGATGCCGTACGCAGCAGCTGGTGGCGTACTTCGGGGAGAAGGACGCCAAGCCCTGCGGCGTATGCGACGTATGTGTAAAAAAGGAAAAAGGGGCGCTGCCATCCAAAGAGTTCGGCCGCCTCACTACCGCCATCCTGTCGGCGCTGGAAGGCAAAACCAGCTTGCAGGCGCTGATGCAGAAAGTGGATGCAGAGGAAAACAGGGTGTTGGAAACCCTGCAGTTCCTGGTTGCAGAAGGTTTTGTATTGCGGGATGAAGACGGGATGCTGTCGCCAACGGCATAATGCTCCCCGGCTGAAGCGGGTTACAATGAAATCACCCGCCTTTCTTCACTGCTTTTGAATGTCGCTTCGATCACCCTGATCACGTTCAGGCCGTCTTCCGGCGTTACGGGATTTGGTTTCCCTTCCCGCATGGCGCTGTAAATGCCCTGGTAATAATCGAGATAATTGCCGTTGCCGGAAGGCATGAATTCCTTCACCACTTTTCCATTGATTTCGGTGTGGAGGAGGCCCCACTCATGCGGTGCTTCCGCGCCCCAGTCGGGCGTATCGGGCAGCACGCCTTTCATCAGCAGCGCTTCCTGGATGTCTGATTTGGATTTGATGAACGAACCTTTGCGGCCGTGGAGAATGTAAGCGGGGAGCGCTTCCCGCACCAGGTAGCTCGATTTCAGGCGTACGCGCAGCTGGTCGTAGTACAATACCAGTTCGAAATAATCGTCTACCACGGAGTCTTTGCGGATGATGCGCACGTCGCCCCACACCGCCTGCGGCATCCCGAAAATGGTCAGCGCCTGGTCTATCAGGTGGGAGCCCAGGTCGTACAGCACGCCGGTGCCGGGCTCAGCCACTTCCTTGTGTTTTTTATAGCTCAGTTCTTCCTTGAAGCGGTCGTAGTGGAACTCTACTTCGAGCACATCGCCCAGCAGGCCGTCTTCCACCACTTTCCGTACAATTTTATAGTCGCTGTCGAAGCGGCGGTTCTGGTACACGCTCAGCAACAGCTTTTTGGATGCGGCCAGTTGGATGAGCTCTTCGCCCTGCGCCACGGTAACGGTGAACGGCTTTTCAACGATCACGTTTTTACCGGCCTGGAGGGCCGCTTTCGTGTATTCGTAGTGGGTATAGTTCGGTGTGTTGACTACGATCAGTTCCAGCGAAGGGTCCGCCATCAGCGCCTTCACGTCGTTATAAATCTTTACGTACGGGTAGCGCTGCTGGGTGAGGTGTTTGCTGCGCTCCACCACGGCCGTCAGTTCGAAACCGGGATGCACATGAATGAAGGGCGCGTGAAACGCGTAGCCGCTGTGGCCGTAGGAGCAGAGCCCCGTTTTGATGGGTGTGGACATATGCTAAAACTATTTTTCGGGTTGCCGGCTTCGTCAAAAAGCCGTTTCAGTTTTCTTTCGGTAAGATACAGCGGCAAAACGGAAGCTGCAACCGTTGGAATGATCATCCGTGAAACAACAGCCACTCAAAAAGTACAGGCTAATAATAATCGGTTAAAACCAGCTGCTCTTTTTCTTGCTGCTGCGGCCACCTAGTCCCAGCGCGCCCAAGAGGCTGCGCGTGATGATGTTGGCAGCCGTTCTGCCCGCCTGGCGGGCGGCGGAACTGGTCACGATGGTTTCCAGCAGGCCTTTTTCCTCTTTCTGGCGGCCTTTTTTGGCGGGAGCTTCTTCTTCGGCGGCTTTGGTTTTTTCCGCGGCTTCCTCGAGTTTGGCGGTGAGCATTTCGTATGCGCTGTCGCTGTCGATGTCCTCGTTGTATTTCCGTACGAGCTTGCTGCCGGCTACCAGCTGGTCCAGCTCCGCGTCCGTCAGGATGTCCATGCGGGAATGCGGCGATACCAGCATGGTGGCAGCCAGTGGCGTAGGGGTGCCTTTTTCGCTCAGGCAGGTCACCAGCGCCTCGCCAATCCCGATCTGCGTCAGCAGTTCGTCGGTTTTATAGTAATCGGAAAGCGGGTAGTTTTCAGCCGTCTGCTTGATGGCTTTGCGGTCGTTGGCGGTAAAGGCGCGCAGGGCATGCTGTACCTTGAGGCCGAGCTGGCCGAGCACAGAAGCCGGCACGTCCATCGGGTTCTGGGTGCAGAAGAAGATGCCCACGCCTTTGGACCGGATGAGCTTGATGATGGTTTCGATCTGTTGCAGCAACGCATCGCTGGCTTCCTGGAAAATCAGGTGCGCCTCGTCTATGAACATCACGAGCTTCGGTTTGTCGAGGTCGCCCTCTTCCGGCAGCGTGGCATACAGTTCCGCCAGCAGGCTGAGCATGAAGGTGGAAAAGAGCTTCGGCCGGTCTTGGATGTCGGTTACGCGAACGATCGAAATCTTACCGCGACCGTCTTCCGCGATGTGCATCAGGTCGTCTACCTCAAAGGATTTTTCTCCGAAGAAAACGGTGGCGCCCTGCTGTTCCAGCTCGATTACCTTGCGAAGGATGGTGCCGGTGCTGGTGGTGGAAATTTTCCCGTAGTCTTTTTCCAGCTCCTTTTTGCCCTCGTCGCTTACGTACTGGAGCACTTTTTTGAAGTCTTTCAGGTCGAGCAGGGGCAGTTTATTGTCGTCGCAGTATTTAAAGATCATCGCTACAAACCCGGCCTGCGTATCGTTGAGGTCGAGGATTTTGGAGAGCAGCACGGGGCCGAATTCGCTGACGGTAGCCCGCAGGCGCGCGCCCTTTTCGTGGCTGAGGGTGAGCAGTTCTACCGGGTAGGCCGCGGGGGCCCAGGTGCCGCCGATTTTGGCGTACCGCTCTTCTATTTTTGCGTTGGATGTGCCGGCGGCGGCGATGCCGCTCAGGTCGCCCTTGATGTCCATCAGCAGCACGGGCACGCTGGCGTCGCTGAGGCCTTCGGCAATCACCTGGAGGGTTTTCGTTTTGCCGGTACCGGTAGCACCCGCAATGAGGCCGTGGCGGTTGAGCGTTTTCAGGGGCAGCAGCACGTCCGCGCCCGTCACCACTTCGCCGTTGAACATCGCGCAGCCCAGTTTAAAATGCTCGCCTTTGAAGGTATAGCCGTTTTTGATGTATTCGAGAAATGCTTCTTTGGTTGCCATGATGGATAGGTTTTATTCTTCTTTTAACAGCTTTTTGGCTTCGTCGATGGTTGACAGCATAAAAGTTTTGACCTCCTCTATTTTCTTTTTCTCGGATTCAAGATAGGCTTTCTTTTCCGCGGTGGTTTTGTTGGTCATTTGCATGTCGTAGCCGTGCATCCAGTTTTCCATGGCTTTGTTGGCGCTGTCGAGCTGCAAGCCGGCGGCGGTGTAGGGTTTAGCCGTTTGGGCATCTTTCCCGAGGCTGTCCGCCACTTCCGTTACGCGCGTCTTGAGGCGGCGGATCACCATCATTTTGGCCATGGCTTCGTCGTGAATATTCATCACGTCGGCCGACAAAGAATCCACTTTCAGGGAATCGGCGATGGCTGCGGCGTTGCCAGCGGGAGCGCCGCCCTGGCAGGCTGCGAGGGCGATCAATGCTGCAACCGGCAGCATGCGGAAAATGTTTTTATACATACGCTGAGATTTTTAAAGATTATAGATCGCTTAACGGGAACGAGTTTTTCAGCCGGATCCCTTTTTCGGTGTTGTGCAGCAGGCCGCACTCGATGGAGGGGTCGTGCTCGAAATACAGCACATACTGGCGTTCATTCGCCTCCATGAGAAAACGTTTCTTTTCTTCCAGGGTGGTGAGCGGGAACATATCATAAGCCATCACGTACGGAATGGGAATATGCGCCGCGGAAGGCAGCAGGTCGGCCATGTAAATGACGGTATGGCCTTTATAGCGGATTTCGGGCAGCATCATGGCATCGGTATGGCCGTAGGCGAACCGCATGCGGATGTGGTCCGTAAACGAAATGCCGTCGCGCTGCTCGATGAATTTCAACTGCCCGCTCTGCTGGATGGGAAGGATATTTTCTTTGAGGAAGGAAGCCTTTTCCCGGTCGTTCGGCTCGGTGGCCCATTTCCAGTGGGCTTCGTTGCTCCAGTAGGTAGCGTTGCGGAAGGCCGGCACCAGCTTATCGCCTTCGCGTTCGATGCTGCCGCCGCAATGGTCGAAATGGAGATGGGTCAGCAATACGTCCGTGATATCGTTGCGATGGTAACCGAGGGCGGCGAGCGATTTGTCGAGCGTATCGTCGCCATGCAGGTGGTAATGGCCGAGGAATTTTTCGTCCTGTTTGTTACCGATGCCATTGTCGATGAGGATGAGGCGGTTGCCGTCTTCCACCAGCAGGCAGCGCATGGCCCAGGTGCAAAGATTATCGGCGTCCGGCGGGTTGAGTTTCTGCCAGAGGGATTTGGGTACCACGCCGAACATGGCGCCGCCGTCGAGCTTGAAGAATCCTGTATTAATCGTGTGAAGCTGCATAATCGGGTACTTGCGTTTTTCTCTTTGCTAAACTACGTTGTTTTTGTAAAGCGGAGAACAGCCATATGAGCCCGATGGAGAAAAAGCCGGTGAGCACCAGTACCGAGGTGCGCATGTTATGGGTGATATGCTCGATATAGCCGAAGCTGAACACGCCGAGCGCGATGGCCATTTTTTCCGTCACATCGTAGTAACTGAAAAACGAGGCGGTATCGCGGGTTTCAGGAAGCAGTTTGGCGTAGGTGGAGCGGCTGAGCGACTGGATGCCACCCATGACCAGGCCCACGGCCACGGCCAGGAAATAGAACTGTACTTCGGTGGTGATGAAGTAGGCATTGAGGCAAACGCCGATCCACAGCAGCACCGTGGCGATGAGCACCCTGAAGTTGCCGAACCGGCCGGAGAGCCGGGCCATGCCCCAGGCGCCCAGGATGGCCACGATTTGTATCAGCACCACGCAGATGATGAGTTTGCTGGCTTCGAGCTTGAGCTCTTTGGAAGCGAAGATCACGGCCACCATCATCACGGTTTGCACGCCCATGCTGTAGAAGAAAAAGGCGCGGAGGAACCGTTTCAGCACAGGCATCACTTTCACCTGCGCGTATACTTTTTTCAGTTCGATGAACCCGTCTTTGAGCACCCGCCCGGAACCGTCGTTAACGGCGGGTTTCGACGCCGGGAGGCGTTTAAAGGTGATCTGCGCGAAGCCGAACCACCAGATGCCCACCAGCAGGAAGGTGATGCGTACGGCCATGCCGTCTGTGATGCCGAATGGTTTGATGGTAACGAGGGCAAACCCGACGAGCTGCATGAGCACGCTGCCCATGTACCCGAATGAAAAGCCGCGCGCACTCACCCTGTCCTGGTACTCCGGCGCCGCAATTTCGGGCAGGTAGGAGTTATAGAACACGAGGCCGCCCCAAAAACCGATGGCCGCCAGCATAACGGAAAGCATGCCCAGTTCGAGGCTGCTGGTATCTGTGAAGGTGTATAACGAGGCGCAGGCCAGGGAGCCGAGGTAGCAGAAGAAACGGAGGAAGTTCTTTTTATTGCCGCGTGTATCCGCAATGGAAGAGAGAATGGGCAGGCTGATGGCGATCAGCAGGTAGGCGAGCGACAGGGTGTAATCGTACAGCACGGAGCTGAGCAGCGTTTTACCCATGAAAGTCACCTCGTCGGTACCGGTGCGGGCTTTGGTGACGCCCAGGTAATAGATGGGGAAAAACGTGGTGGTGATCACCAGGTTGTACACGGAGTTGGCCCAGTCGTACATGGCCCAGCCATTGACAACTTTCCTGTTTGGTATGCTCATAGGGAGTTATTGAAGATTCACACGAATGACTAAAAGTAATGATTATTACTGTTTATAATCACTGATCCGGATATGCTCGCGGCAAAAGCCGTATTCGGCTTCGTCGTTGGAGCTCACGATCACGAGGCGGTTGCCGCAATAGTCACGGATCAGTTGCTGGTAGAGGGCGATGCCGGCGCCGTCGAGGTTGGTGCAGGGCTCGTCGAGCAGCAGCACCGGTACGTCGGAAAAAATGGCGAGTGCCAGCCTGGCCCGTTGTTTCATACCGGAAGAAAAATTACGCACCTGTTTTTTCCAGGCCTTTTCCAGGCCCACGATGCGCGCAATTTCCAGGGGTGAAAAGCCCGGAAGGAAAGATTTGAAATGGAGGTGGAAGTCAAAGCACTCCTGCAGGCTCAGTTCTTCCACCAGTTCGAGGTAGGGGGCCACGATGGCGCATTGGCGGAAGAAATGGTCGTGCGGGAGTGTCTGTTCATTGAAAAGGTATTGCACATCGCCCTCGCTGTGGTGATGGTGCCCGCTGATGATCTGCAGTAAGGTGGATTTGCCGGAGCCGTTGGGTCCCAGTATAGCGTAGTGGCCTGTACCGCTGAACGTATAGGTGAAACGACGGAAGATCCAGTCGTAATTGAACCGCTTGCCGACCTGGTTAAGGGAGATCGTCATTCGCCCTGGTACTGTATCCTCTCATGATGCCACGCCCGGAATCGCGGATGAAGGAGAGTATTTCATCCCTTTCGTCCGTGGCCGGAAATTCGGCTTCAATGATGCGGATGGCTTTCGAAATATTGTTGCCTTTCACAAAAATGACGCGGTAGATATCCAGGATGTGGTTGATCTTTTCGAGGGTAAAGCCCCTGCGTTTGAGCCCCACGGAGTTTACGCCCACGTAGGAGAGCGGCTCGCGCGCAGCTTTTACGTAGGGCGGTACGTCTTTCCTCACCAGCGAACCGCCGGTTACGAAAGCATGGTTGCCGATTTTGCAGAACTGCTGAACTGCCACCATACCGGCCAGCACTACATGGTCGCCCACGGTGATATGGCCTGCGAGGGTGGTGTTGTTCGAAAACACGCAGTAATTGCCCACGATGCAGTCGTGCGCAATGTGGCTGTAGGCCATAATGAGGCAGTTGGTGCCGATGGAGGTCTTCAGCCGGTCTTTGGTACCGCGGTTAATGGTCACATATTCGCGGATGGTGGTATTGTTGCCGATTTCCACGATGGTGTCCTCGCCTTCGAATTTGAGGTCCTGCGGAATAGCAGAAATAACAGCACCGGGGAAGATGCGGCAGTTTTTGCCGATACGTGCGCCTTCCATGATGGTTACATTGGAACCAATCCAGGTGCCTTCCCCGATCTCAACATTTTTATGGATAACGGTGAACGGATCGATCTTTACGTTGGGCGCAACTTTAGCGTCCGGGTGGATGTATGTGAGCGGATGAATCATGCTGTTATTTTCCTTCGCGTTTTACAATTTGGGCAACCATGTCAGCCTCAGCGCACACTTTGTTGCCAACGAAAGCTGTACCTCTCATTTCCACCAGGCCTCTGCGTATTGGGCTGAGCAACTCCATTTTCAGGATCATGGTATCGCCCGGCATTACTTTTTGTTTGAACTTACAGTTGTCGATTTTCAGGAAGTAAGTGTCGTAGTTCTCGGGGTCCGGCATCGGATTCAGGGCAAGGATGCCACCTACCTGTGCCAGGGCCTCGCAGATCAATACGCCCGGCATTACGGGGTTACCGGGGAAGTGGCCCTGGAAGATCTGCTCGTTGAAAGTTAGATTCTTGATGCCCACCACCCTGGTATCGCTCAGTTCAATGATCTTGTCTACCAGCAGCATCGGGTAGCGGTGCGGCATGGTGCGGACAATATGATTGATGTCGTATATCGGCGGCTGGTTGGGATCATAGATCGGTACGTCCCGGTTGTGTTTGTTCTTTTTGATGTACTGTTTGATTTTGCGGGCAAACTCCACGTTGGAAGCGTGACCGGGGCGGTTGGCGATGATGTGCGCCTTGATGGGCACGCCGATCAGGGCCAGGTCGCCCACCACATCGAGCAGCTTGTGGCGTGCGGGCTCGTTGGGGAAGTGCAGTTGGGCATTGTTGAGGATGCCTTCGCGTTGTTGCACGGACATTTCCTCGCGGTCGAAGGCTTTCGCCAGGCGGCCGAGCTCTTCGTCGGTCACCGGGCGGTCTACCACCACAATCGCGTTGTTGATGTCGCCTCCCTTGATGAGGTTGTTGGCCAGCAGGTATTCCAGCTCATGCAGGAATACGAAGGTGCGGCACGGCGCGATCTCTTTCTTGAAATCGCTCATGCTTTTCAGATTGGCGTGCTGGGTGCCGAGCACCTGGGAATTGAAGTCGATCAGCGCGGTAACCCGGTAGTCCACGGCGGGCAAAGCCACCATTTCCACCTTTTTTACCTCGTCATAATAGTTAATATTGGTGTCGATCGAATAATATACCTTTTTGGCGTCCTGCACCTGGATGCCCGCTTCCTCGATGATATCGATGAAGGGAATGGAACTGCCGTCCATAATGGGGATTTCGGGGCCGTTCAGTTCGATCAGCACGTTATCCACACCCATACCCACGAGGGCGGCCAGGATGTGCTCTACCGTGCTTACGCGGGCGCCGTTGTGCTCCAGGGTGGTGCCGCGGGCCGTGTCTACCACGTAGTCCACATCGGCTTTCACAATCGGCTGGTCAGGGAGGTCGATGCGTTGGAATTTAATACCAAAGCCGGGCATGGCCGGCTTAAGAGTCATATTCACCTGTGCTCCTGTATGTAAACCAACACCTGATATGGTCACGGGACCCTGCAGGGTTTGCTGGTTCGACTGCTGATTTTCCATCATTATAGCTTCGTATTCAATTGCGTTTAAAATCCTTCTTGATAGCTTCTTCCAACATGTCTGCCGCCTTAGCGAAGAAGGGCTTTTTCTGCCAACAGCTGTTTCACCATGTCCTCCAATTCCTTTACCCGCTTTTCCAGGTCCGGCAAATTTCTAAAAATTGCCTGACTTTTTAAGGAACTTTTATAATCATAGGCAGGAGAGCCGGTCAAAGCAGTGTTGGGCGTGGTGATGGATTTGGATAAACCGCTCTGGGCGTTGATTTTGGTGCCGTCGGCGATCTGGATATGCCCGACAATACCCACCTGGCCGCCAATCACGCAGTTTTTGCCGATTTTGGTGCTGCCGGATACGCCGGACTGCGCGGCGATTACCGTACTGCTGCCGATTTCCACGTTATGGGCGATCTGGATCAGGTTGTCGAGCTTCACACCGGTATGGATGACGGTGGAGCCCATGGTAGCGCGGTCGATAGTCGTGTTGGCGCCGATTTCCACGTCGTCGTGTATGATCACGTTGCCCACCTGGGGCACTTTTTTATAAGTACCGTCGGCCTGGGGGGCGAAACCGAACCCGTCTCCACCAATCACGCAGCCGGCATGAAGGATCACGCGGTTGCCCACCACACAGTTGTCGTACAGCTTCACGCCGGGGTAGAGCACGGAGTTGTTGCCGATTTTCACATTATCGCCAAGGTATACCCCGGGGTAAATCTTCACATTGTCGCCCAGCACCACGTTTTCACCAAGGTAAGCGAAAGCGCCGATATAAACACCCTGGCCCATTTTAACGGAGCGCGGCACATGGGAAGGCTCCTGGAAGCCCGTTTTGGCACCGGCGCCCACCATTTTCTGGTATTGCTCCAGCAGGAGGGCAAAAGCGCTATAGGCGTCCTGCACACGGATGAGGGTAGGCTTGATGGGCCGCTCTATCACCAGGGAATCATTCACGATCAGAATGGAGGCCTGCGTGGAATAGAGAAACTCCTCGTACTTCGGGTTGGCGATGAAACTCAACATGCCGTCGCCCGCTTCCTCGATCTTGGCGATATTGTGCACCTTCACTTCCGGGTCCCCTTCCAGCTTCCCGTTCAATATGGTAGCCAGCTGTAATGCGCTAAATTGCATAGTAATTAATTGAAATGTTACCTTCCAGGCCGTCTCCGGATAATATGAATGTATTCTCTAACATGTTGCGCTCGTATAAAACGTTGTTAGCCTAGATTTTTGGATGACAAATGTAGAATTTTTTTATCGGTCTTGCCAAAGTATGCGATACAAGGGCATTGTCGATCGATGAAATATCCCTCACCGTGCCGTCCTTAAATAAGATATTGATCTTTTCGTCGTTTGCGTCATATGCTTTCAGGCTGGCGGTATCCGTAAATACGAAATAGTCCGCCTCCTCGTCGGTCAGGTCCCAGCGTTGCTTCACTTTTTCTTTCAGGCCTGCCAGCAGCCCAGGTTCCGACGGCTCATTACTGAGGGTAACCTTAAAAAGCTGGCGGTTTACGAGCCATTGGCACAAAAGGCGTAATACCTTGTCCGGGTGCTGCGTCCATACCTTGATCGCCCCCATGATATCATAATCATCGAGCAGGCAAAACAGGGAAAGGCATTCCCGTCCTTCAAATTCCCCCCTTCCGATGCGGTTATATAAAAAATACTGCAGGGCAGGGGAAGCAAAGAGCTCCGTGCCCTCCAAAGCGAGCTTTTTTGCCCGGTGCAGCACCTTCACCAGCATATTTTCCGCGCTCAGCACGGTTTTATGCAGATAAACCTGCCAGTACATGAGCCGGCGGGCGACAATGAACTTTTCTATGGAATAGATCCCTTTTTCCTCCACCATCAGTTCACCCCCGTAAACGGTCAGCATCTTGATAATGCGGTCGTAGCTGATCACCCCTTCCGATACCCCGGTATAAAAACTGTCGCGGCTCAGGTAGTCCATCCGGTCTACATCCAGCTGGCTGGATACAAGCTGGTGCAGGAACGGCTTATGGTAGCGACCGTTGAAAATCTCCAGGGTGAGGTCCAGGCTGCCGTTCATTTCCCGGTTGAGGGTCTGCATCAGCAACTGGGAAATCTCCTCGTGAGACACGTCTTCCACCAGCGTATGTTCCAACGCATGCGAATAAGGGCCGTGCCCTACATCATGCAATAATATGGCCATTTTTGCAGCCACTTCCTCGTCTTCCGTGATAACCACCCCCTTTCCGCGCAGCTCCTGCAAGGCACAACTCATCAGGTGGTAAGCCCCCATGCTGTGATGAAAACGCGTATGCATGGCCCCGGGGTATACCAGGTGGGCCAGCGCCATTTGGTGTATCCGGCGTAACCGCTGATAGTACGGGTGTGATATAAGGTTGAAAATCAATGGATGATCGATGGTAATAAACCCGTGAACCGGGTCGTTCACAATCTTTCGTTTGCGGTCAGTCATTCGGATTTTTTAATATCTGTCCCTACAAATCTACAGCTTTGCAGGTAACTTTTATCCGCCGGATGTGAGGAACGGCGCGCGGCGGCGCTCAAACCGCCATAATTTAACGAATTATTAGAGTTTCATATATTTTGAGGGAACGATTTTTGACATATTTCGGTAATTTTAAAGCAGGTCCAAAAAAATTGCATGAATCAAATCAACATACTTTGGGTAGACGATGAAATCGACTCCCTCAAATCCCAGATCATTTTTCTCGAAAATAAAGGCTACAAAGTATCGGCGCTCACCAACGGGTATGATGCGCTGGAGTTTCTGAAAGACAATATTGTGGACGTGGTGCTGCTCGACGAATCGATGCCGGGCATTACCGGCCTGGAAACCCTGGCCCGCATCCGCGAAAACAACCAGCAGGTACCGGTGGTGATGATCACTAAAAACGAGGCGGAAAACGTGATGGACGAAGCCATCGGCTCACAGATCACCGATTACCTCATCAAACCCGTGAACCCCAACCAGGTACTGCTGTCTCTCAAAAAGATCATCGACAACAAGCGGCTTGTGGCCGAAAAAACCACCACGGCCTACCAGCAGCAGTTCCGCACCCTGTTCATGGCGCTCAACGATAACCCGAACCATGCCGAATGGGCGGATATCTATAAAAAACTGGTGTACTGGGAAATGGAAATGAGCAAAAGCGACAGCCCGGAGATGCTGGAAGTGCTGCATTCCCAGAAAGCCGAGGCCAACACCGAATTCGCCAAATTCATCGCCCGCCACTACAGCAACTGGATGCAGCCCAAAGGCCAGGACGCTCCCGTGATGAGCCATACCCTGTTCCGCGACAAGATTGTGCCGTACATGGACCCTTCGGTGCCTAATTTCTTCATTCTGATCGACAACCTCCGGTACGACCAGTGGAAAACCATCCAGCCGATATTCGCCGAGTCGTTCCGGCTGGTGGAGGAAGATACCTTTTACAGCATTCTGCCCACCTCCACCCAGTACAGCCGCAACGCCATTTTTGCCGGCATGCTGCCGGCCGAGATCGAAACGAAATTCCCGGAAGAATGGAAGAACGACGACGAACAGGGCGGGAAGAATCTTTACGAAGAGAGCTTTTTCGCGGCGCAGCTGCAACGGCTCAAAATGGACAGCCGCTTTTCGTACACCAAGGTGATTAATCATGCGGACGGGCAGCACCTGGTGAACAATATGCACAATATGCTGGACTACCCGCTGAATGTGATTGTCTATAATTTTGTGGATATGCTGAGCCATGCCCGTACGGAAATGGAAGTGCTCAAGGAGCTGGCGGGCGACGAAGTATCGTACCGCTCCATTACCGCCAGCTGGTTTGAGCATTCGCACCTGCACCAGGCGCTCAAAAAGGTGGCCGACCGGAAAATCAACCTGATCATTGCCACAGACCATGGCAGCGTTCGGGTGAAAACGCCCGTGAAAGTGATTGGCGACAAGCAGACCACCACCAACCTGCGGTACAAACACGGCCGCAACCTCAATTACGACCCCAAGGAGGTGCTGGCCTTCCGCGACCCCCGCGATGCCGGGTTGCCGAAGCCAAATGTCAATTCTTCTTATATCTTTGCCCGCGAAGACGGGTATCTTTGCTATCCCAACAATTATAATTATTTCGTGAACTATTACCGCAACACCTTCCAGCACGGCGGCATTTCCATGGAGGAGATGATTGTGCCGGTAGCGAGGATGGTCAGCAAATAGCGGATTTTAAAAGAAGACATCATGAACCTGAAAAGTACCCCCAACAACCTGGCGAAGCTGGAAAAGATTTTTGAAGAGGCGAAATATATCCTGCGGTACGAAAAAGGCACCTTCAATTCCGGCTACTGTGTGCTGGAACATAAGAAAGTGGTGGTGATCAACAAATTCCTGAACGTGGAAGGGCGGATCAACACCCTGATAGACATCCTGCCGTCCATTTCGCTGGAGGAAGGCTATCTCACGCCCGAATCCCAGAAACTGTACCGCCAGGTGATAGACAGCCGCAATGCGGCAGCTGCCGGTGGCGAGGAGGAAGAGGAAAACCCGTCAACAGAAACACCTGCATAACCATACGCTTTGAAAGTAACATTCCTTGGAACCGGCACTTCGCAGGGCGTACCGGTCATCGCCTGCCCCTGTAAAGTATGTGCGTCGCCAGACCCGCGCGACAACCGCCTGCGCAGCAGCATTCTTATTTCATCCGATGCCGGCAACATCGTGGTAGACACTACGCCCGACTTCCGCTACCAGATGCTGCGGGCCGGCGTGAAAACGCTGGAAGCGGTAGTGGTCACACATTCCCATAAAGATCATATTGCCGGGATGGACGACATCCGGGCGTTCAATTATTTCCAGCAGCGCCCCATCGACATCTATGCGTCCGATTACTCACAAAACGTGATCATGCGCGAATTCTCCTATGCATTTGCGGACTTTAAATATCCCGGCATTCCCGAACTGAACCTGCGCACCATCCTCAACGACCCGTTCAGCATCAATGGGCTGAAATTCACGCCCATCAATGTGTTGCATCATAAAATGCCCGTGCTGGGATTCCGTTTCGGCGATTTTACCTACATCACCGATGCGAATTACATCGCCCCGGAGGAAAAAGAAAAGATCAAAGGCTCGAAGGTGCTGGTGCTGAATGCCCTCCGCCGCGAAAAGCACATTTCGCATTTCACGCTCGACGAAGCGATAGAAGTAGGCAAAGAGCTGGACGTACCGCAGGTGTACTTCACGCATATCAGCCACCAGCTGGGCCTGCACGCCGAAGTATCGCCCTCCCTGCCGGAAGGCACCGCCCTCGCTTATGACGGGTTGGAGATTACACTCTGATTTTTATCCCCCCGATAGAATACTTCCTGGCCGGCGGCGCCGCCGCAAACCACCGCCATGTTTAATCCGCAGCACGGGGCGCGCACCGACCTGCTTGTTTCGGAAGCCCCATGGGTGCCTCTCAACTTCGCTCAGGACATGTGTTTAATCAATGCCGGGCCTGCGTCAACCCTTCGCATAGGCCCGGCACAGGCTCAAAACAAGGCTGACGCCCAATTCGCACAAACATAGCAGGCTATATTTTTCCATGATTTTTCCCGATCTTCATCTTACACCAAAACCATTGTTTGTGCCCAATAAATTGATCAGGGATTACTTTGATTTTTCCCGCCGGGAACGTACCGGCATCGCCTGCCTGCTGGTACTCATCGCATTGATTTACAGTTTGCCTTACGGGTGGGGCTATTTGCATGAAAGCCGCATCAGGAGCGATACGGCCGGCTTCCGTGAGGCGGCGCTGGCTGTGGAGGCAATGATGCTGACAGACAGCATCGCACGCAGCAAACGAAAGCAATATGAAGGTCATGGCCCGCGGTACCGGCAATATGCGCCGGGAAAATATTCCTCTGCCAGCCCGCGATATGAAAAGGGGGCGTATGGCCGGAACCGTGACTACGGAGGGCGCTGGTACCCGTACGACAGTGGCCGCTATCGCAAAAAGGAATACTATCCGGGAAACAGGGGACAAGCATCCTGGAGAGACCGGCCCTATCAGTTCCGCGACAGCTCGCAGCGAAGGCCATTGAAGGTTGATATCAACGCTGCAGACAGTGCGCAGTGGGAACGCCTGCCACTCATAGGCCCGGTGCTGGCGCAGCGCATCGTTCGGTTCAGGGAGCGCCTCGGCGGCTTTCACGAAGTGGCGCAAGTGGGCGAAACATATGGGCTGGCAGACAGCGTATTTAAAAAAATTCAAGGGATGTTGATGCTGGGTGAGGTTTCTCTAAGAAAGACCAACCTTAACCAGACAGATGAAAAATCTTTGGCCGATCACCCATACATCAACACGAAACTGGCCCGGTTGATAGTACGGTATCGCAGTAACCACGGGCCTTTCAGGCACCCCGGCGAGCTCAGGGGCATTGCTTTGGTGAATGACTCCATTTATCGTAAACTTGAAAAATACTTGGAGGTCAAATAAAACAAAATTTCCGGTTATGAATTTCCAGCCAACGGACATGCAACTACAGATCGCACAGGTCATCAGGGATTTTGGAAAAACACACATTCTGCCGCATGTGCTGGAGTGGGATGAAACGCAGACTTTCCCCGTGGAGCTCTTTAAAAAAATGGGTGGCCTGGGGCTGATGGGCGTGCTGGTACCGGAAACCTACGGAGGCTCCGGGCTCGGTTACCTCGAATACGTGACCGTTATCAGCGAGGTGTCGCGTATTTGCGGCGCGGTGGGCCTGAGCCTGGCGGCGCACAACTCTCTTTGCACCGGTCACATTCTCCAGTTCGGCAGCGAAGCGCAGAAGCAGCAATATCTTCCCAGGCTGGCCACCGCCGAATGGATAGGCGCCTGGGGCCTCACCGAGCCGAACACCGGCTCCGACGCCATGAACATGAAATGTACCGCCCGCAGGGAAGGGGACGAATGGGTGATCAACGGCACCAAATGCTGGATCACGCACGGCAAAAGCGGCGACGTGGCCGTGGTGATTGCCCGTACCGGTGAACTGCGCGACAGCCGCGGCATGAGCGCATTTATCGTGGAAAGGGGCACGCCCGGTTTCAGCGGCGGTAAAAAAGAGAATAAACTCGGCATGCGCGCTTCCGAAACCGCGGAAATGATTTTCGATAACTGCCGCATTCCCGCCGGCAACCTCATCGGCAAGGAGGGAGAAGGATTCATTCAATCCATGAAGGTGCTCGACGGGGGCCGTATCTCCATCGCCGCCCTGTCGCTCGGCATCGCCAAAGGCGCGTACGACGCGGCGCTGAAATATTCGCAGGAGCGTTACCAGTTCGACCAGCCCATCGCCAATTTCCAGGGCGTGTCTTTCAAACTCGCCGATATGCACACCAACATCGCGGCGGCCGAACTCCTGACGATGCAGGCGGCGGACATGAAAAACAAACACCTGCCCATGACGCAGCAGGCCGCCATGGCGAAATATTATGCCTCCGAAGTGGCCGTGAGAACGGCGGACGATGCCGTGCAGATTTTCGGGGGGTACGGCTATACGAAAGATTTTCCCGTGGAAAAATTCTATCGCGACGCCAAGCTCTGCACCATTGGGGAAGGCACGTCCGAGATTCAAAAGATCGTGATAGCGCGTGAAGCATTGAAAAAATAAAAAGTGGTCAATAAAACACGGAAGGGGATGGTGAGAGCCATCCCCTTTCTGTTTGCGGGAAGGCAACGTACGTGTTATTGGAACAGTTCCTGCCCTCTGGAGGGGGCACATGAAGCACCGGAGGGAGGGTAGGTGCGGACCTGATTTGCAGCGGCAGGACTTACCGGAACCGCATTTGCTATTGGGGCAGCGGGAAGCAGGGATGATTATGCTGTTTTTTGAATTTGTTCCCGCAGCACGGAAAATATCTGCGCCGGTAAGCTGGGTCCGGTAGCAGAACGTGACAAACAAATGTTTACGAAAAGTAAAATCTCCGGATGGCGCCCGCGAAATACCTACTTTGGTTGAAATCCTGCTTATTTTGCAATCGTTTGCAATTCCAGGGGAATGACAAATGATTATATAAAATTATTATTTCATGATACTAATTTATCGGTATGAAGTTTTAGTTTTACCCGGCAAGTGAAAAACCTACAATAACCATTACATATGACCACTTTCGAGGAACAATTGAGCCATCTGTTTCCGGCAGCCTCCGACATCCCTGCGGAGTATGCATTGCCGGCGGAAGTCCATCAGCGGGAATATCTCTCCGATGGCGTTATGAAAACATGGAGCGGGGAAGTGCACACTGTGCTGTCGCCCATCTGTATTAAAACCGAAAACGGCCTGGAGCGAAAGGTGATCGGTTCTTACCCGTTATGCGGGGAAGAAGAAGCGATGGCCTCGCTGAATGCCGCCATCCGCGCTTACAATAACGGTCGCGGCGAATGGCCGACCATGTCGGTGGCCGAACGGATTGCCTGCGTGGAGAAGTTCACAGGTAAGATGATCGCCAAGAAGAAGGATGTGGTAAAGCTCATCATGTGGGAAATCGGCAAGTCGTGGGCGGATTCCGTGAAGGAATTCGACCGTACGGTGGAGTACATCAACGCCACCATCGACGCGCTGAAAGATCTCGACCGCAAATCGTCCGGCTTCTCCATCGAGCAGGGCATCATCGGGCAGATACGGCGCTCTCCGCTTGGTGTGGTGCTGTGCATGGGGCCATTCAACTATCCGTTGAACGAAACGTTCACCACCCTTATCCCGGCGCTGATCATGGGCAACACCCTGCTCTTCAAACCGCCGAAACACGGTACGTTATTACATTATCCGTTGCTGGAGGCATTCCGCGATTGTTTCCCGGCCGGCGTGGTCAATACCATTTACGGGCGCGGCAACGTGATCATCGGGCCGCTGATGGAATCCGGCAAAATCAACGTGCTGACGCTGATCGGCTCCAGCAAGGTGGCCAACCAGCTGAAGAAGATGCATCCCAAGGTAAACCGCCTTCGCGCCATCCTGGGGCTCGACGCCAAAAATGCCGCGATCATCACGGAAAAAGCAGACATCGACCTGGCCGTCAAAGAATGTGTGCTGGGCTCGCTATCCTTTAACGGGCAACGCTGTACGGCCATCAAGATCGTTTTTGTGCACCGCAATGTGGCGGATGCCTTCCTGGAAAAATTTGCCGCCGCTATCGGGAAGCTGAAATTCGGGATGCCCTGGGAGAAAGACGTTTTTCTCACCCCGCTCCCGGAACCGCATAAACCGGGTTATTTGCAGAGTTGCGTAGCCGATGCGGCTGCTCATGGGGCCAGGGTGATAAATGCCAATGGCGGGGCTGCAAATGCCTCTTTCGTGTACCCTGCGCTGGTGTATCCTGTCACGGAGAAGATGAAACTATACCGGGAGGAGCAATTCGGGTCGGTTATCCCGGTGCTGCCCTTCGACAGCATGGAAACGCCGATCGATTACCTGATCGAATCGGACCATGGACAGCAGGTGAGCCTCTTTACGAACGACGCCGCGGAGCTGGCTTCGCTCATCGATCCCCTGGTGAACCAGGTGAGCCGCGTGAACATCAATTGCCAGTGTCAGCGTGGCCCCGACATCTTCCCCTTCACGGGCAGAAAAGACTCGGCGGAAGCCACCCTGTCGGTTTTTGACGCCCTGCGCGCGTTTTCCATCCGCTCCCTGGTAGCGACCAAACAGACGGATGAGAACAAAGCACTGATAAATCAGATCGTCAGCGAACAAAGTTCAAACTTTCTTTCAACAAAGTATATTTTTTAACCAATTGTAAATACGCTGGCTTGCTAAAACTTAGCAGGCCAGCGTTTCGTTTTTTAATTTTTTTTTTAATAAATACACATAAGTGTGATGGAAAATTGTAAACAGAAAGTTAAATTTGGGTTAATTACTTTCCTTACCAATTTATCAACCTTAAACACAAACAGAAAGATCGAGAAAATTTCTACTCCAAAGTAAAGCCGCCTCATTCGGGGCGGTTTTAATTTTGGGTAACCGGTCAGCTGCAAAACTCATCAACAGCGAAGGCACGTGGCCGTACATTTTTTTGAAGGCGGCGGAAAAATGATTCGGCGCGCTGTAACCCAGGTAATCCGCCACTTCGTTCACATTCATCTTCCTTTCCGCCAGCAGTCGCCGCGCGGTTTTCATTTTCAGCTCCTGCACGAACCCGAAAACGGTGTGCCCGAATAATCGTTTGAAATCTTTCTTCAGCTTGAATTCATTCAACCCGAATTTCCTGCAAAGCAGGTCCAGGCTCAGTTCCGGGCTCAGGAACGATTCGCGCAGGTAATCTTTCACCTGTTGCAAACGCTGCAGGTCGGCCGCGGAAACCGGTAGCCCCGGCGCGGCTTTTACCTGGAAATGGAGCAGCGCCTGGAGGGGATCCCATAATTCGTCCGCCGCGAAATCCGCCGCATCGAAGGCGCCTGCATGATCTGTAAAAAAAGCATGATTGGCGGCGCTGTGCACCGCATGTGTAGTGATGTTTGGGGTCATAACAGTAAATCCGTTTTTCGTATATGTTTATCCGTTTGTCGTACCTATTGGGGTCTTATCGCGAAATAACTTTGCTGCCACAAAAATAATCACAAACATGTTGCGGAAAATACTGAAATGGACGGGCGGCATCATCGCTACACTAATTGCAGGGATTCTTATTTTTTATTTCATCATGCGTATTCAGGTGGGTAACAGGAGGGACAAAGTGTACAACGTACAAGTACGGATGCTGGATATTCCTTCGGATTCGGCCACCATGGCGAATGGCGCGCATATCTACGCTACGAAAGGCTGTGCTGACTGCCATGGCGATAATGGGGCGGGAAAATTTTTCCTGGAAGACCCCATGGTGGGTACGCTTTCGGGCACCAATCTTACCAGCGGAAAGGGCGGCCGCCCGGCCGGTTACGGCAACCGGGAATGGCTGCTGGCATTGCGCCACGGGCTGAACGCACATCGCAAACCGCTGGTGATCATGCCTTCTTACGAATACTATCAAATGTCGGATCATGATATCGCAAGCCTTATTGCTTATCTGAAATCGATGCCTCCGGTGGATCATGAAGTGCCCGCTCCGGTGTTGGGCCCGCTGGGCACGGTGCTGTCGGGGTTGGATAAACTTCCGCTGATCCCCGCGGAGAAAATCCAGCACGCGTTCAAATCGCCGGCGCGTGTAGAAAGGGCCGTTACGCCGGCATACGGGCAATATTTGTCGATGTCGTGCACCGGCTGCCACAAACCCGGCCTGAAGGGCGGAGACAGCCCCATTCCCGGCGGTACGCCCGTTGCGGACATCACCACGGCTGGCAACCTCGGCAAATGGAGCATGGCTCAATTCATCGCCATGATGCGCACCGGCAAAACGCCGGAAGGGCGCCAGATTAAGAACGACGACATGCCCTGGAAAATGACCGGTAAATATACGGACGACGAGCTGCAGGCATTGTATCTCTACCTGAAGACTTTGTAACCATAGCTTGCCTGCGGGTGGAAATATATTTTTCCTGCGTAGGGGTGGCGCGGTACCTGCGCCGTCTTATTCACAGCCACCCCCGCAACCTGCGGGCCCACCGGCAAATAATCGCTTCCGCAGGCCGGAAGTAACCATAAAAAAAAGAGCGGCGCACCTTCACGGTGCGCCGCCTGCTAAAAAATGTGAGAATATGTTATTGTTGATTATCGCTTTTTTCAGGAACCTCGGAGATCTTGCTTTCTGTCTGTTTTACGACATCCTGCGTTTATTCCGCCCCGCCGCCTGAGCGGCTAATCGAGGAAATCCCCTTCGGGTTTCTGCGGCTTCGCCGTTCCGCCGGCCATGCCGGTGAACCAGGCGTCTACGTTGCCGGCGATCATCGGGGGCAGTTTGCTTTTTACAAAGTCTTTCACGGCCTCAATGGCTTTCGCAGCCTGCTCATCGTTAATGCCTGCCTTGTCTTTCAATTGTTGAATCAACTCTTGCATGAGATTGGGTTTTAAGCGACTTTTAAAGTAACCAGCGTGCTTTTTTCGAGCTTCTCCACGGCATAATCGCGGGTCAGCACGAAAGATTTTTCGTTGCCGGACGGCATGTGGAACATGGCGTCGGCCAGCAGCACTTCGCAAATAGAGCGGAGGCCGCGGGCGCCCAGCTTGTATTCCAGGGCTTTGTCCACAATGTATTCCACCGCGTCGTCCGCAACTTCGAGCTCGATGCCTTCCACCTTGAACAGTTTTTTATACTGTTTCACCAGTGCGTTGCGGGGCTGGGTGAGGATGGCGGTGAGCGCTTCCTTGTCGAGCGTATTGAGATAGGTGACTACCGGCAAACGGCCGAGCAGTTCGGGGATAAGCCCGAATTGTTTCAGGTCCTGCGAGTTCACATACCGGAGAATGTGTTTGCGGGCGTCTTCCTCTTTGTCTTTGTTCACGGTAAAGCCGATGGAATGCGTCTGGATCCTGCGGGAGATGATGCGATCCACACCGTCGAACGCGCCGCCGCAGATGAACAGGATGTTCTGGGTATTCACCTTGATCAGCTTCTGTTCGGGGTGTTTACGGCCGCCCTGCGGGGGAACGAGCACTTCGGTGCCTTCCAGCAGTTTCAGCAGGCCCTGCTGTACGCCTTCGCCGCTCACATCGCGGGTAATGGAAGGGTTGTCGCTTTTGCGGGCGATCTTATCGATCTCGTCGATATACACAATGCCCCTTTCCGCCGCTTCCACATCGTAATTACATACCTGCAGCAGGCGGGTAAGGATGCTTTCGACGTCTTCCCCCACATAACCGGCTTCGGTGAACACGGTGGCGTCCACGATGGTGAAGGGAACGTTCAGCAGTTTGGCGATGGATTTGGCCAGCAGGGTTTTGCCCGTGCCGGTTTCGCCCACCATGATCAGGTTGCTTTTTTCGATCTCCACTTCGTCGTCGGTCACCTGCTGGTTGAGGCGTTTGTAGTGGTTGTATACGGCCACCGCCACTATCTTTTTGGCATCGTCCTGCCCGATCACGTATTCGTCGAGGAATTGTTTGATCTCCACAGGCTTGGCCACTTTGGGAATAAAGTTGGAAGAGCCGGCCGGTTTGCGGGTTTCGCCACCCGGGTTTAACTCCTGCTCGATGATCTCCTGGGCGTTGGCAACACAGTTTTCGCAGATGTGCCCTTCCGCGCCTGCGATCAGGATTCTCACTTCGTCCTTATTCCTGTTACAGAACGAACAGCGAATTTTGGCATCTTTCATCTTTCTTATTTGATTTTTTACGGGTTGAATGGAACTTGCGTTTCATTCTTACTTCTATTTGATTTTTTTACGGGTAGAATGGAACTTGCGTTTCATTCTTGCTTATTTGATTTTTACGGGTAGAATGGAACTTGCGTTTCATCCGTCGGCTGAAAGGCGTCCCGGTTGCTCCCTCAGATTTTATCGGGCCAGGCAGCGCGCTGTTTCCATTAGCAATCTTTTCCATGCGTTGCCGGGGGCTTCCTTCAACAGAACCGTAAAATTACACTTTTTTGCGGGGATGCACAGGGAAAATGCCGGATTTAACAACGCTTTAGGTGTTAATCCCTTAAACGGAAAACGTCCCGCCGGAGCGGGACGTTTCAGCATTATTGCGGGTTGTTTTCACCCAGTTTTTTCTTCGGATTTTTATCGAGCACGTCGTCGATGATGCCGTATTCTTTGGCTTCGTCGGCAGTCATCCAGTAGTCGCGGTCACCGTCTTTCTCCACCTTTTTCACGGGCTGGCCGCTGTGGGAAGCGATGATTTCGTTCAGCTCTTTTTTCAGCTTCACGAACTCACGGGCGGTGATTTCGATGTCGGAAGTCTGGCCTTCGGCGCCGCCGTGCGGCTGGTGAATCATCACGCGGGCGTGTTTCAGGGCCGTGCGTTTTCCTTTCTGGCCGGCTACCAGCAGTACGGCGCCGAAAGAGGCGGCCATACCGGTACAGATAGTGGCTACTTCAGGAGAAATGATCTGCATGGTGTCGTAAATACCCAGGCCTGCGTATACGCTGCCGCCGGGGCTGTTGATGTACATCTGGATGTCGCGGTTGCGGTCTGCAGATTCCAAAAACAGCAGTTGGGCGGTGATCACGTTGGCTACGTAATCGTTTACCGGGTCTCCCAGGAAGATAATCCGGTCGGCCATCAGGCGGGAAAACACGTCCATCTGCGTTACGTTCAGCTGGCGTTCTTCGATGATATACGGCGTCAGCGAGTTGATCTGGTGGCGGGCGTAGCTGTCTACTACCAGGCTGCTGATTCCGCGGTGCTGTATGGCATATTTCCGGAATTCGTTATTGTTAATGTTCATGATGGTGGTGTTTATGAGGTAATTTTACAAATTCTTCTGCAGTTATTTCCTCTTCTTTCACGCTCACCTTGGTTTCAGCCCAATCAAACAGCTTCTGGGTGATCATTTCGCGGTAAGTCTGGTCTACATATTTCTCGTCCTGCAGCAGGCGCTCCAGGTAGCTGTCCAGCCACTCTGCCTGTTCGCCGCCCAGGCCATAATATCCCATGATTTTAGCGCGTGCGTTTTCTTTCAGTTCCTCGAAGGATACTTCCAGTGAATTTTCGCGGATCAGTTTATCGCTGATCAGCGTCCAGCGCAGCTGATGGTCGAAGTTCGGGTATTCGTGCTCGGCTTCCTCGGCTGTTTTGGGCTTTTCGCCGCCTTTCTGCAGCCAGCGTTTGAGGAATTCTTTCGGAAGCTCGATGGGAGTTTCGTGCACCAGGGTTTCGAACAGATCGTTATGAAGGTGGTTGGTGGCTTCCTGTTTCCAGTATTTGCCGATCTCTTCCTTCAGTTTGGCCCTGAATGCCTCTTCGGTAGTGATGTCCTGACCGGGGTACACTTCTTTGAAGAATTCTTCGTTCAGTTCCCTTTTTTCGATCAGGCCTACTTTGGTAACGGTGAGCTGGAAGTATTTTTTCACAGCTTCTTTGTCGTTGGCGTCAAGCCCCAGGTCTTTCGCGATGAATTCCAGGCGCTCTTTGTCGAAGCCTTTAGACAGCTGGATAACCAGGGTGTCGCCGGCTTTTTTGCCCTGCAGTTTTTCCTGCACCGCGGGGGCGAAGTATTTCAGCAGGAGGTTGTTCTCTTTCTTTTCGGCGCCTTCAACAATGTTGCCTTTGGCGTCGCTTTCGATGAATTCTACGGTGAGCACGTTATCTTCAGTCGTGATGGTTTCCGGATCGCTCATTTTACCGCCTTTCAGCTGCAGGCGCTCCAGCTCCTGGTTCACCATCTCGTCGGATACTTTCACATTGTAACGGGTAAGGGCGGTTTTGCCGTTCAGCGGGGTCACTTCAAAAGAAGGCTTCAGGCCCACCTCGAAAGTAAAATCGTATGCTGCGGGCTTCGCATAATCCAGCTGTTTGGCTTCTGTGTCGGTAGACAGGGGCTGGGCGAAGATTTCCAGCTTTTCCTGTTGCAGGTAACCCATCAGTTCTTTTTCCACGGTTTTCAGAACTTCGTCCTGGAAAATAGCCGGGCCGCTCATTCTTTTGATCATGCCGGCGGGAACCTGGCCTTTACGGAATCCCGGGATGTTTGCATTCTTTGAAAAATGCTTCACTGCTTTCTCGAAATTGGGAAGATAGTCTTCCTGGCTCACTTTCACAGTGATCTTATCATTTAATAAACCAATGTTCTCTCTGGTTACGGTTGCCATTTGTTTTTTGTTAATATATTAAAACACAGAATATAAAAAATGTTCGGCCAGTGAAGTTCCATGTACACGAAGATTGTGCCATGCCCCCGCAGAGAAGGAATGCCTGCCTTTTTAGCAGGCCGCGTGGCGCGTTGACAGTGGGAACTGGCCCTGCCCTGTCAAATACCCCGGCCGGAAGATGGCTTCCTGGACCGTCCAGGTGGCACCTAATCAATTGACTCTCATCTTTTTAAATAGGCGGCACCCTGTCTTTAGGACTGCAAATATAAGGCATATTCACCGGGAAAAGGCAAATAATACGCCGCCTACAGCGATTCCCGCAGGGTTACGTTGAACGGTACCTCTATCTGGGCAATGTTGTTGTCCGTGATGAGGCCGGCGGCCAGTTCGCCCATCATGGCAAAGTCGGTGGAGATGGTGGTGAGCCCGTTAAGGATGAATTTTTTCAGCGGCGTTTCGTTGTAGGAGATGATGCCTACGTCTTTCCCGATATTGAGGTGCAGCGACCTGATTTTCTCGATCAGCGCCACCAGGTCGTGCTCCCGCAGGTTGATATACACGGAACCGGTTTGAATGGTTTCTTCCGCGATGTTGGGCACCAGACTGTGCGGAAAGGCATAGTCTTCGCAGAACTGCAGAAAGCCTTCGCGGATCTCTTCCGGGTAATAGGTGTTTTCAGGAAAGATGAGGTGGAGTGACCGGTATTTCTGCAGTTTTTCGCGCGCCTGTTCCAGCGCATGGTAAATATCTTCCCGGAAGTTTTCATATACGGCGCTGTATTCCCCCGCGATGCCTTTCAGTTTTTTGTCGAGCAGGATGAGCTTTTCCCGGGGGATACCGTTGATCAGCTCTTCGAGGTGCTGCTGCCTTTCGCGGAAGTGGGGGAGTATCACCACGTGGGTGTATTCCTGCAGGTTGCGCGAGAGCAGTTTTTTGAACAGCCCGAAGTCGCTGTTGTAAATATAGAAGTCGATGCTGGCCTGCGTTCCCAGCCTTGCGGCAAACGAATCGTAGATGATTTTTTTATGTTCGCTGAGCTTGTTGAACAGCAGCAGGATCTTGTAAGGCTGGCCGGAAGAGGCGTTCATGACATAGTAGCCTTTGCCCGGTACGGAGCCCAGCACACCGCGGCTTTTGAGGTATTTGAAGGCTTTCTCCGCCGTGTCGCGCGAGATGTCGAGCTCGTAGCTCATCTCGTTGATCGAGGGCAGGATTTCATCCCGCTGAATCTTGGCCTCACCCACCGCCTTGATGATGGCATTGGCCAGCTGCTGGTACTTCGGCGTGGCAGAAAAATCGTCGATGTTGAGGTACCTGAAAATATTTGATGGCTTCATCCGTTATTCCCCTTTTTTTGTTCGCCCGGAATGAAAAGCGGGAAGCTTCTCCACCGGATCAACAATGTACAGAATTAAAACTGAAATTGCATGCAGGCGGGGCAGGACAGCCCATGACAGTTGACCACACAGCATTAATTAATTTGAGCAGACTTTATAAATCCACGATTTGTATGATCGCACTCCTTGGCATAAATTTTCAGTGTACCGGCGGTTTCGGCCATCCTATGCATAACCCCCGCATGCCGCTGTTCGTTAAACCATCAAACGAATCAAATGACGATAGAATTTAAACACGTAAGTTATTTATGGGATGAAGCCCAAGCCGCTGCTATGGCCGGCGACGAGGTGGCTTTGCTGATTTACCGCTCCAATTTGCTGGGGGCCGATCTCCGCTTGACGAACTATGGCGGCGGCAACACTTCCTGCAAGGCGATGGCGCCCGATCCGCTTACCGGCGCACCCACGGAAGTGATGTGGGTAAAGGGATCCGGCGGCGACCTGGGCACGCTGAAACGCAGCGGCCTGGCTGCTTTGTACGTAGACCGGCTGCGGAGCCTGCAACAGATTTACAAGGGCCTCAGCATGGAAGACGAAATGGTGGAACTGTTCAATCATTGCATTTATGACCTGCACTCCAAAGCCCCTTCGATCGATACGCCGTTGCACGGCTTCCTGCCTTTTAAACATATCGACCACCTGCATCCCGATGCGGCGATAGCCATTGCCGCGGCCAAAGACGGCCGCCGGATCACGGAAGAACTGTTCGGCGGCAGCATCGGCTGGGTAGACTGGCAGCGGCCGGGTTTTGACCTCGGCTTGCAGTTGCAGCAATGCCTGGCGGACAACCCCGGCATACGCGGCATCATGCTGGGCTCTCACGGATTGTTTACATGGGGCGATACCGCCTACGAAAGTTATATCAACACGCTCGAAGTAGTGGAGCGCTGCGCGGAATACCTGCAGCAGCACACCGGCCGCGATAAGCCCGTGTTCGGCGGGCAGAAAACAGCGCCGTTGCCACGGGAGGAACGCCTCGCCAAAGCCGCTCTGCTGGCGCCTGTGCTGCGGGGCTACTGTTCCTCGCATACAAAAATGATCGGCCATTTTACGGACGATGAAAAGGTGCTGGAGTTCATCAACTCCAACGATCTCGACCGGCTTGCGCCGCTCGGTACCAGCTGCCCCGACCACTTCCTGCGCACGAAAATCAGCCCGCTGGTACTGAAAGATACGACCGACCTGGCGCCGCAATTCGAAGCCTACCGCGCCATGTACACGGAGTATTACAATACGTGCAAACATGCGAACAGTCCTGCCATGCGCGATCCCAACCCCGTGGTGATCCTCATCCCCGGCATGGGCATGTTTACGTTCGCGAAAGACAAACAGACGGCGCGCGTGGCGGCAGAGTTTTACATCAACGCGATCAATGTGATGCGGGGAGCGGAAGCCATTTCATCCTACACCGCTTTACCGCGCCAGGAGGCATTTAACATAGAATACTGGCTGCTGGAAGAAGCGAAGCTGCAGCGCATGCCTAAACCGCGCGCACTGTCCGGCCGCGTTGCGCTTGTTACCGGCAGCGCCGGCGGCATAGGAAAGGCCATCGCCCGCAAATTTGCGGCGGAGGGCGCCGTGGTGGTGATCAGCGATAATGATGCCACGCGGCTGGATGTGGCCAAAGCTGCATTTGCCAAAGAATTCGGCCGCGATGTTTCCGCCGGCGAAGTGCTCGACGTTACTGATCCTTCCACCATTGAAAAAACATTCCACCTCGCGGCACTCGCTTTCGGCGGGGTCGACATCGTGGTGAACTGCGCCGGGCTGTCCATTTCAAAACCCATTGAAGAACATACGGAGAAAGACTGGGACCTGCTGTACGACGTATTGGTCAAAGGCCAGTTCCTGGTTACGCAGGCCGGCGTGGAGGTGATGCGCAAGCAGGGTTTCGGCGGCGACGTGCTCAACATCGTCAGCAAAAACGCGCTCGTGTCGGGCCCCAACAATGCAGGCTATGGTTCCGCGAAGGCTGCGCAGCTGCACCTGAGCCGGCTGAATGCTGCGGAACTGGGAAAAGACAATATCCGCGTGAACGTAGTGAACCCCGATGCGGTGATTTCCGACAGCCATATCTGGACGGGCGCCTGGGCCGAAGGCCGCGCCAGGGCATACGGCGTTACCGTGGAAGAGCTGCCTGCCTATTACGCCAAACGCACGCTCCTGAACCAGGTGATTCTGCCGGACGATATTGCCAATGCCTGCTATGCATTCGTGGGCGGGCTGCTGGATAAGTCCACCGGCAACGTGCTGAACGTAGACGGCGGTGTGGCCATGGCGTTTGTACGCTAAAAAAGACCAACTTTGAGATATGCAGGCGATACCCGTCATAGTTGTACTGGATGTAGGCCGTACGAATAAAAAGCTGTTCGTGTTCAACGAGCGGTACGAAATCGTGTGGGAAAAAGCCGCGCGCTTCACGGAAATAACGGACGAAGACGGCGATGCCTGCGAAAACCTGGCCGCCCTCACGCAATCGGTGTATGACTCGCTGCATGAAGTTTTCGAACAAAAGGATTTCAGGATAAAAGCCGTTAACGTATCTGCCTACGGCGCAAGCCTGGTGTATGTTGACGAGCACGGCAAGCCGCTGGCGCCACTGTACAGCTATCTGAAACAATACCCGGCCGCATTGCAGCAGCACCTGTACGACAAATACGGTGGCCGGGAAAATTTCCTGCTGCAAACCGCCTCACCGGCGTTGGGCAGCCTCAACTCCGGCCTGCAGCTATACCGCCTGAAAGCAGAGCAGCCGGCGGTGTTCGCCGCCACACGGTATGCGCTGCATTTGCCGCAGTACATCAGCTCGCTGGTGTCGGGCGTGCGATGTGCAGACATCACCAGCATCGGCTGCCATACCGCTTTGTGGGATTTTGTGCGCAGCAGTTATCACGCGTGGGTGAAGGAAGAAGGGCTTGAAGAAAAGATGGCGCCCATGCTGCCGTCCAACAAGGAAATGCCCGGCCGTTTCGGCAAGCATACCTTTATGGCCGGCGCGGGGCTGCACGATTCTTCCGCCGCACTTATCCCATATCTCATCCAGTTCCGCGAGCCTTTCGTACTGATATCTACCGGCACCTGGTGCATCAGCCTCAATCCCTTTAACGATACGCCGCTCAGCCAGGACGAGCTGGCGCAGGATTGCCTTTGTTACCTGTCGTACGAAGGGAAACCGGTGAAAGCATCGCGGCTGTTTGCCGGTAATGAGCATGAGCAGGAAGTGAAACGCATCGCCGCGCATTTTAAGCAGTCGGCCCTGCATTACCGTACCATCACCTATGATGCCGGTATCATGCGCGGCCTGAAACCAGGCGTATTCAGCACGCGCAACCTGTCTGATTTTTCGTCGGATGTGGAAGCGTATCACCAGCTGATGCTCGACATTGCCATGCAGCAATACCGTTCCACACAGCTGGTGCTGAAAGGCCGGCCGGTAAAACGCATTTTCGTGGACGGCGGTTTCGGCAGGAACGATCTCTATATGCAGCTGCTCGCCAACCTTTTCCCGGAAACGGAAGTGTACGCCGCCACTATTCCGCAAGCCACCGCACTCGGCGCCGCGCTGGCGCTGCACGCGGCCTGGAACAGCCATCCGCTGCCGGGGAGCCTCATTGGGCTGAAGCGGTATGAAGCGGAAGTGATGCAGGCGCTATAATCATCCCGGCAAATAACGGATGCAGTTGCTGGCCGCCCATAAAATAGGGAGGGGCATTGCGCTGGTTTTTTTGTGTTTTAAGGGCGTTCCTGCTCGGACACGTTGTATGCGCGAGATAAGCATGCCCGCCCCGAATTTTGTAATTCCCCCGAATTTTCTCTTCTTCGCTGCATGAAACGGCAGGATGTTCCGCCTGTTTCCAGCAAGCCATGTACGACAACCTGCTCAATAACATAGCCCGTCACGTCAAGCTGAATGACGAGGAGATCGCGCTCTTCCGCACATTCTGGACGGAAAAGCGGCTCCGGAAAGGCGATTACCTGTTAAGGAACGGCGATGTATGCCGGTACGATAACTACGTGGTGGCCGGCGCGCTGAAAGCGTTCTACATTCATCCGCAAACAGGAAAAGACGAGATACTCTTTTTTTCGATTGACGACTGGTGGGCCACGGACATGGACAGCTTCACCCGCCAGGTGCCCTCCATCTACAACATCCAGGCCCTGAAAGACACGACGCTGCTGCAGATTCATCACGAGGCATTCAACAGCATGCTGATGGCCATCCCCAGGCTGGAACGTTATTTCCGCACCATTCTGCAAACCTACCTGGGCGCACTGCAACGCCGCATCATTATGGCGAACACATTTGATGCCGCCTACCGCTACAACGACTTCCTGGAGCGCTATCCCGGCCTGGCGGGCAAGATTCCGCAATACCTCATCGCCTCTTACCTCGGCATTTCCCCTGAATTTCTGAGCCGGCTAAGGAAAGGGAAAAAATATTGACCTGGTTCAATTTTTCGCCCGCGGCACCGGTGCAATTTTGCCTGTAAACAACAAGGCATGAAAAAAGTATTAGTGATCAATGCAAGCGTAAGGGGAGACAGATCCTACAGCCGTAAGCTGACAAAACTGTTTGCCGAAAAATGGAAAGAGAATCACCCGGAACACCGGTTTACTTTCCGCGAAGTAGGTCTTGATGCCATTCCCCACATTGATGAGCGCTGGATTGCCGCCGCTTTCACCAAGCCGGCCGACAAGACGGAGGAAAACCAGTCGGCCCTCCGGCTCAGCAACGAGCTGGTTGCAGAACTGAAAGACCATGACGTGTATGTGCTGGGCACGCCCATGTATAACTGGTCTATCCCCAGCGGGCTCAAAGCGTACCTCGACCAGGTGATGCGCATCAATGAAACCTGGAAATTCCGTTCCGGCGTACCGGATGGCGATTACGTGGGCCTGCTCCACGGCAAGCAATTGTTTATTCTCTCCAGCAGGGGCGATACTGGCTACGGCGCCGGCGAAAAGAACGCCCATATGAACTTCCAGACCACTTACCTGCAATTCCTTTTCGGCATGATGGGGGTGACGGACGTTACTACGTTATCTCTCGATAATGAAGAGTTTGGCGGCGACGTGTTTGAACGGGCGAAGCAGGAAGTGCGGGAGAAGGTGCTGGCGGTTACCGGGCGGGCCGTGGCGGCAGGCGATGGCGGCGACGTTTTGAGATGAAAGCAGAAAAGACTGCCGAGGCAGTCTTTCAATAAAGTAATCTTCAAACCGTGCGGGTGATAGGACTCGAACCTACATGCCGTGAAGCACCAGATCCTAAGTTCGATAGAAAACTTAATTCGACTTAATCCGGTTTTTTGAAATTTAACTAACTATTTGATAATTAATTATTTAAGAAGTGTTTGGTATATTTGGATAGTGTCCATATTACCACATTTAGCTCGCTTTTGTTTGCAAATTGTTTGCAAATTTTGAAGCGGTTGTAATGGTGGAAGTGTAAATCGTGTTTTATGGGAGTTACAACGTCAATTGTTCTAGATACCCGGAGAATTAAGAAAAAAACCGGCAAGTACCCTGTCCGTCTCTCTGTAATCTTCGACCGGAAGCCGAAGCAATATCAAACGGTTTTCGATATTTCCCGGGAAGATTTCGACAAACTATCAATGCCGCGCATAACAGCGGAGCTGAGGCAACTCAAGGATGCCTTTCAGGATTTGAAGGCCCGAGCTGATCTATTTATTGATGGGATGGAAGAATTTTCTTTTCAGGAGTTCGAAAGAGATTTTATATCTAATAGTACCAGTTTTCGAAGGCAAAAGCACTTTGAAACCGCAGCAATAGCAATCGAAAGCCCTTCTACCGAATTTGATTTTTCGCCTTACTACCGCAGATTTCCAATATTTAGCGAAGATCATACACAACGGGGAACAATCTCAGGTGGCTTTATAAAGTATATTAAGACACTCCTCGAAAGGGAATGTATCGGCAGTGCATTTTCTTATCAGGACACATATAATTCCATAAAAAAATTCAGGGGGAATGTACGATTCAAAGATATTACACCCGCTTTTTTACATGGCTATGAAAAATGGATGTTGAATAAAGGATACTCAATAACGACAGTTGGTATTAAACTGCGCCCATTGAGGGCAATTTTTAACCAAGCAATTAAGGATAAAATAATTTCGCGGGATTATTATCCCTTTGGAAATGACAAATATGAAATTCCAACAACAGGAAACCGAAAGAAGGCACTATCGAAGAACGATATTGGGGCTATATTCAGGTATGACCCGCCTACCGAGGAAAAGCGCAAGGCGAAAGCTTTTTGGATTTTTTCCTACCTGGGAAATGGTATGAATTTGAAGGATGTAATCAATTTAAAAGTGCGGGATTATCAGACCGACATCATTACCTTCGTCAGAGCCAAAACCAAGCAGACTTCCCGTAAAAAGTTAAGAATTATTACCGTAGTAGTTACCGCTGAGATGCAGAGAATTATTGAAGACTATGGATTTACGGGAGGGAAGCCCAATGATTTTTTATTCCCTGTTCTAAACAAAGATATGACAGCCTTGGAGGCATTTGTCAGGACAAAATCTTTCATAAAGTTTGTGGACGATAATATGAAGCAGATCGGTGTTGAGCTGGGGCTCAATGTCAAATTGACGAGCATTGTAGCCAGGCATTCCTTTTCTACGATTTTAAAAAGATCGGGTTATAGCACAGAGTTTATAATGGAGGCATTGGGGCATTCGGAGCCGGGTATCACTAATCATTACCTTGATAGCTTTGAAACGCAGGCGAAAATTGAAGCGTCCAAAATTTTGCTACCTGATTGATAACTCAAATTGTGGAATTTCGTTATTTTTAATGAAATCCATGCTTATGTCCTGGAAAGAAACCTTATTTTCTAATATGTTCCTTCGAAACATGTTGGCTGATTTCGGTAGCCGTTCGGCAATTTCTTCCGACAATGATAATTTCATTGCATATTTCCGGTATGTAATCGGTAGATATCAACCAGGCTACATCCTTTGTTTCCCTAGGAAGCCCACGCCACGGCAGAATGAAATCTTCAATAAGCTCCAGGAATATGAAGGTTATGATATAATCAGGTATTTGGAATTCCATTTTTCCATATTCGATGATAAACGGGAGTTTCTTCGCTTTCTTCATTTTGAGGTAGCGGAAAAATTAAAGCGTAAGCTATCCCCAAACCGTAAAATTAAATATAAAATGGTGGCTGATTGGGTAGTTGATCAACTGAATGAACTACTGGCTTCCCAGCGAGACAACATTAGGGATGGAATCAGAGATGAAGTCCTTTCAGTATTGGCTGAAGGCGAAGAGGAAGATGGGAGGTTGTCTGTTGAGGTTATAAATGTGATATCGGCGAAGTTGTCGGTTTATCTTGAACGGTGGCTAGGAGAGGCAGACGAAAAGTTAAGCCTGCTTGCTCGGTCTTTCCCTTCGGCAGACATTCAGCTCTATAGTCAACTTCACGAACAACGCCTGGTACAGCTGTTGTGCTTATTGCAAACAGTTAAGGTTGGGAAGGCCGAGCCCCTTTTTAAGAAATTTACGGGGAATGACCTGGCTGCTATACTGAATCTTCATTTTGCCAGTTTTTCCGGCAAGAAAATAAACACAATTGAAAAGTATGTCCGAGAGAGCAGGGACAGCATTGAGCGAAATGAAAAGGCGCAGGGCCTGGAAACAGCACTGCACAAATTTTTTTCCTGATATCGTTGGAGTATGGGGTATAATTCCTCGTTGGCGAAAGTGAGTGTTTATCCGCGTCTTTTTTTGAACATGTAATGAGTTATTGTGTTAGAAACAGTTAAATAAGTTTGCGACAGATTAAGGGTGGGTTGTTAATACCAAATCTGCTGCCCATCACGATACAGAAATGGCCTTTCAAGCTCACGGTTATTGTTGTCTTCCCGAAGCCTGTATACGGCATTTTCCCGGACATTATTATTGAAGACTATCATAGAGTCCTTTTCGCACCTGACTGTTTTCAGAGCTGACCAATTGTTCCCCGTAAATTGAAATAGCGTATATGTAGTTCCTTTCTTGAGCCAGGCATCGGCTCCACTATTTATTTTTTTTAGATTAAGCTGACCATCAAATTTACCCGAAGGAATAATGTCGTGCAGTACGCCATCTTTATCAAGCAAAAATGCATTTTGTGGAGTTGTGAAGCCACCATTTTTATGTGGTATGCCAATCGTATAAATGATATTGCGTCCCATATTCCGAAAGGCAGCTTTGCCATCTTTTACCGATCCCCAGTATACTGGTTGCCACTGTCCATAATTGTACACACATATATAGGCGAAGGGCTGAGATTCTAACGAATTATCCAAATTAACAACGATATCAGAGACAGTTGTGTGCTCGGCGGTTACATCGTGCCAATGATCATTCATTAAGTGAGGTAGTTCGAAGGGATTTGCCCCTATTGCGGGTTGGATCGAATCCGTCCATGCATTCCTAAGACTATAACTGAACCGTATTATTTTAGATGCTCGATGCAGGCCACGGCCGCTTGGTGCCTGCATTTTCTGTTGGCTATCATTCCAGAAAACTTCAGCAGCGTGCCCTCCATTCTTGCTGCCCCAAGCTGAGATCACATCCATAGCGGCAGGTAGTCCGGCAGATCGTAATGCATACACGGCCATATATGCTCCGCGAATACAGTCACCTTTCCCGGATATAATTAACTCCCGGAAAGAAGGGTAGTCTGCTAGTTTCAGATATGACAAATCATATTTAAGCAAATTCCCCAACTGATTAACAACTAATGTATAATACAATTCATTTCCAAAGTTTACGCTGTTTTTGTCTGCGGTAGCATCATATCGATTCAATTCGCTTTTTATAATGCTATCGTAATATGATGAAAGGTACTCTCTCCATTGATCGGGTCGTTCTCCAAATATTTTGTATGGTAATAGGTAGTCAAAAAAGATTCCCTTGGGTACTTTTTTTGCCCAAGGGTACCGATTCCACGACTGGAATGCCGCTTCGAGTTGCTGTTTTATAAACGAGTTTGTAAGAAGTTCTACATCCGGCACTTTTTCTACCGCTACATTAATATCGCCGTTTTCAATAATGTTCCGTAGTCCAGCCTCGCGAAGAGTGTCTGAAAATACGCTAAGGCCGTGTTTCCCAATAGAACTCTTGAAAGAAAGTGTGTCGGAAACATGATTTTTTATGTTGTTTCTAAGAAAATAGATGGCTTCCAGTTTGATTGAGTCAGCAGGATTTTCAGAATATTCCTCAATTAACGTGTCCCAGTTTAGCTTGTCATTTGATCTCTTACAAGAAGTGGTTACCAATGGTGGTATCCAGCATGTAGCAAATAATAGAAGCCATCTATATCTCATATGATAGGTTTAAAAAGATATACGAGATTTCAAAATTTCAACGCCCGTCCGCTGATATGATATGCCATCTTCCAATATGTACGTGAATTTCAAAGTACCATTGACGTTCCCGGCCTCAAATTTGACCAGTTTAACGCCCGGCTCTTCCGTGAATGCCCCGGCCACTCCGGAAAAGTGCGTCGAGAACAGGAACAGGCATTCCTTGTGTAATTTCATTTTATGCAGGATTAACATGTTACACTCGATCGAGTCATCCATATTTGTTCCTTTGAACAGCTCGTCGCAGAGAACCAGCACCCGTTTCCCCGATTGTACACTTTCCATGATTTCGCTCACTCTTTTCACTTCTGCGGCGAAATAGCTATTGCCTTCTTCCAGGTCGTCTTTTATGTTGATGCAGCTGATGATCTTTTCAAACAAGGGGATGCGCGCAATATTGGCTCTGCAGCCCACTCCCAGGTAAGCCATATAAAACGTTAACCCGATACTCTTAATAAAAGTGCTTTTGCCGGACATGTTAGCGCCTGTTAAAATGACCACATTTTCCCTGTCTAATGCCAGTGTGTTGGGCTGTGATACTTTCATTAATGGATGCTGAACATTTTCAATCAGTATGTTTTCCCCGGCTTGCGAAAACTCCGGGAAATGCAGGTTTAAAGCCATATGCGCTTTTGAAAGACTCCAATATGCTTCCAGCTCAAAGTACCATTCCAATAAGCGTAGTAAGTCGCTTTTGTGTTCCTTTCTCAGGAGCCTGTCAGTATTAAATATAGCGGAATTGGCGTACGAGCCTTCGGAAAATATATTGAACAGCTTATCACTGATTCTTATGCTTTCAATCAGCGAGTACCCGGTCTTGAATATTGGAGATACGTGGGGAGAGATGGATGCCTGACCGGCTGTCTTTATAAGGTCCCGGATTTCTGCAATGACCTTTAAGGCTAGTTTCACATTGCTGAGTGTAGAGTAGTATGTCGATCGGTCAAACAAAAATTTCCTGTTTGAATATGCCCAGACATTCAACTTGCCTGCGCTGCCAACAGGTGGACGGTCGTCGTTCAGGTATGTTTTGATGAGTGAAACGTCATCTTCCGTGATATTGAAACGTAACCTATGCACCTGGCTGGCAAAGAATGCCACGGTTTCCTGCCTGGCCAGAATACTTTTCAGCGAGATATCTGAAAGTTCCATGATTTCCAGGAGCCGTTCTTTCCCGCCCTTTGTTTTGCAATAGTCGAACAATGCATGCAGGCTTAATCTGCTTCCCGCTTGAGGGAAAATCGCCAGGTCTGCGGCGGTCTGACTATCCAACATTTTTGTTGCTGCCTTTTTGTATTCCATATAGTTTACAACCAAAGTCGGATAAAAAATTAATTGCAGGAGGCTGCGATGCCAACAACTTCAGCCTTCATGAAATTAGTGGCATTGGAATTTACTTTAACAGTCATTTTTAGAATTTCATTAGCCATAGTGCATGCGTTTTTCATTTTCTTTTCCTTCATGTACAGCTTTACAAGTAGGTATTTTGGATACATTAGCTTTGGGTCTATCGAAGAAGCAAACTTAAATGCGGCTTCGGCTTTATCTATCATGTCAAGCTGCTCGTAGCTGGAACCTTTTGTAATATAAATAAATGGGTCATAGACAACTCCTTCTGTCTTATCTAAAATTGCTACACTTTTTACGTATTCCTTCTGTAAGAATAGAGCCTTTGAATATGGAGCCACAACATTGTAGTCGTAGCAGAGCTCTTCATAGATCTCATCATATACCTGTGTTGATTGACTAAGTTGTCCGTTTGTAAAAAGGCTATAAGCAATATTGGCTCTTCTTTTTGCAACATAAACATCAGCTTGATATACAACGATAATTACTGAAGATATTACTATTGCTCCAACTATCCATGAATTCATTTTAATTGTTGCGTACATCCGCTTGTTGTCATCGTTCGCTGAAATCACGGATATGAATAGTAAAAGTAGAGTCCATAGTGAAGGAACTTCGCAGGGGTACGAAAATAAAGAAGAAGCCAATAATCCCGCAAGTGCTCCTCTGGCATACCATGCAAATGATGTCCTGTTGTTAATCTTTATCCGGAATATACAAATTACAATTGTCAAAATGAATGAAAGGCCTATTACTCCCTGTTCTGCGGTTATTTGGATTAAGTCGTTAAAAGCATATCTGGTTCTTTCCGCCCTAATAATTTCACGATCTGAGAAAGCCCTGTCGCCTGAAAGGTGCTTCGATAAATACAGTCCGCTTAGCCTTTCAAAACCACCAATTCCGTGACCCGTCCAAACGTTATCCTTAATCATGGAGATTCCCACTTGCCAAGTGGTCAAGCGGCCCAGCGCCGATTCAGGCTTTAGTTTGTAGCCACCATATATTAAAGCAGCAATCAGAAATGCAATAAGCGAAACTGAGTAAAGTGGGTATCTTCTAAATCTGGCTTTAAATATTGTGAGGCGATAACTATAAATAAAAAGGGCTGAAACAATGCACGCTACCCATCCGGCGCGAGACAAGGATAAGAATAGATGCAGAAGCGAACTTGCAAGCAGAACAAAAAGAAGTATTCTAATCTTTCCATTAGATCGATCAATAAAGTAAAGTACAACCGGAATCAATACGGCAAACCAAATCCCTAGCGGGCCAGGATTATTGATGACTCCTGTAAGCAAATAAAAATCACTTTTATGGCTTATTATGCCAAGGAGTTGAAGTGAGCTATATAGAACGCTGACTGTTAAAGCAATTAATAGAGCAAAGGGTACCATTGAATTGTTGGCCTGAACAATTCTTCTAACCATAATGATCGAGACTAACCCAATGATAGCGGGTATTATATTATCCGAATAGGTTCCGCGAACGGCATTGTTTATTGTAAGATATGCAGAATATATGATCAGAAGAAGATCGAGCCCGGAAAGGGCGATGGTCGCCTGCTTATTTTGATATATTGAATAAATGTATTTAATGCATATCCCAATCGAAAGTGTTGCAAGTAAAATTGTGAAATAGAAGTATTTGCCGTACGTATATGGATCCTGCAATGATTTATCAGCTACAAAGAAGATGATAAACAATATAAAGAGGTAGATTGCTAAAAAAATTGTATCGGGCAAGCGTCCTCTTTGGGATTCCGTGATAATAGCGTTATGACCTCTATAACCTTTTAACATTTCCAATGATCGTTAATGTATGTAAAGCAGGTTTGGTGTTAGCATGTATTACGATGTTTTTACTAATAATAGTGTCGCGATCTAGGCTATGGTCGTATTCAAATTCGATTGCCGCCGAGTCCCCTGGTTGGATCGTTTCAGAAGGGAATTTGATTTTGGTGCATCCGCAGTCGCCATCTGCGCTAAATATTTTCAATGTATCTGTTCCTACATTTTTAAACTGGAATTTTGCTTTGTAGAGCTGCCCTTGAGGAACAAGAAATACATGTTGCTTTGATTTAAACTCAATGTCTGCTATTTTAGGCCCACTACAATTAATTAGTAGAATTGAGGAAGCTATGAAGATCAATATTTTTTTCATTTAAGTGAATTTAAGATGTTATCAAGTTTTTGAATTGATTCTGGTAAGTAGTATTTTTCTAATGGTGCACCGACTATCAGATCCTTAATCGCTTTATTTGATATTCTCAGTTCCAGAGGGTAAGATTTTACGCCAATTTGAGCACACATTTCCCCATTTACGTCATAAGCTACAGGACAGTCAGACGGAGAGCTTTTTAGAAAGTTGCGGACGTCTTCAAGATTGTTGATAGAACCATTAACCACAGATAAAAATAAAATAGTTGGGTTCCTCTTGTAGTGATTGTAGAGTTTATCGAATGATTTCCTTTTTTCCATGCAGCTTCGGCATTCTAGGAACCAGATGTCGAGTATTATAATCTTCTGGGTGTTTAATTTCTGGAGTAAGGAATTCTCATTCAGATCTATTAGCGAATTAAAGCTAATATTTTGTTCTATGGACTTGTCATAACTTGGGGGATTTAAATAGGTTCTGTAGATGTGAACGTCCACGAAATTGAATAGATAAGTGTTGACGCCCAACAATGAAAACAAAAACGTAGATGCTGATAGATACGCCTTCCTCTCTATAAAATAGCCTAGGAAAAATCCCAATAGTCCAACTAAAATGTAAGCTGGCATTAAGAATGGGTACCAAAGATCACGAAAGTCAATCCATGTAAATACAGGAAGTAGTAAAAATGTTCCAATCAGTAAGAAGCTATACCACCAATTGCGCATTACACTTTTTGAATAAAAAAATCCAACTAATATATATACCACAGTGTAAGTGATGTAACCCGTAGTCCATCCAACTCCAATTCCAATAAATCCTGGAATAAATAGAGACAAAACGATCAATAGAAATACTAGAAGTTTTAAATAAAACTGCATATAGTACTTTTATATAAGCCTGCTGAATATAGCTATTCAGCAGGCCATTAATATTCTCAATAACAGATGTGTGATATTATTCACATTTTCCAGAGCACCTGGAGGTACCAAAAACTCCGCAGGTAGCAGGGGCGCCTTGGCCCGGACCGCATTCCGGTTTCCCGTAGCAATACTTGCCGGATGCGCAACCTAAATCATAAATGCAATTACAGGTAGACGAGCCGGGAGTTTCAGTGATCAATAGCGTTGTGCTTTTTAAGCCTTGAAGTGTTTGTTCACTTGTGCCCGTACCTCTGAAACTGGAAACTTCCGTAAGCTCTTTTGCGGGGAAGGTTCCTCGCTTGATAGGCTCATAGTACCAGCTTTGTTCGAAATCCTTAATATGCTTTTGCATTTCTGGACTGTTTGCCTGGTCGTATAATTTTACATCGGCAAACGTCTTGAGTTTCTGGATATGCGCCACCAGTTCGGGTGACAATTCAGGATGTTGTTTTAAATACCTGTCTACATGTCTAAGCCAAAACTCAACTTTTTCAGAGCTATTGAGCTTAACATAGCCTAATGGGACAACAGATGTTGGTAATTTTTCTACTTCTTTAATTAATTCAAGTCTATTGGCCTTTGTATCCGGGCTAACATTAATAGGAGCTTCATGGCCATCTTTCGTACACGAAGATGCAAGAGCAACAAACAGCAGTAATCCAAGGTGGATTTTTCGGATGGGATTTCTCATCAGTTAAAATTAAGGGTGATTGAATTAAGATAACAAAGAGTCTACATTGTTATTGAGATATTTAAGGATATATCCGAAGACTATCATACAAACCAAACTCATTTAGTTAACAAAAAATGTAAAGCACGATTTTCTGGCGATTAATCGAAGTGATTCTAGCTAAGGGTTCATTTTCCATTTTTATAAAAAAATAACGGGACAAACAAAAATCAATGTGAATAAACGAAAAAGTTTCAATATTTCCAACGTTATCAAAAAAAATAATTTATAATAAGATGATATAGCTATAGCGGGATGATTTACCTCTTGGTGGCTTGCCGGTTGAACGGATGAAGCGTAAACAGGCACTAGTTAATGTATACTGTAGCTTTCCATATACAATTCTTAGCGCCCATACTGCCGGAAGAAAACGAATACTGTCATCGCCCGGATCACTAATCCGTCGGATTGGCAAGGCCAGTCATACATAAAAGAGCTCCGAAAAGATACATGCAATACATATCGCAAACCTATTTCTGCGTTCAGTTTCGGAAAATACTGGAGCGGGTGGAAAGAAACCGCGGCGAAAAACTCATTTCCTCACCTAAATAAATGCATGCTAACTGGTTATAATACAGCTAGTTAAAATCCGGGGGGAATCCGGCATTGACTTCAGCCTCATCTTAATTCAACTTGCATCCATAAACTAAAATTATGGATGCATTTTATTTTCCAAACGAGAACGATTTCCGGCGGTGGATCAAAGAGGCGTTGGGCTTTAAGGAACATCTAACTGCTGAAATTCGGAAGAATAATGACGCATTTTATTCATCAAATGAAATAGAAGTATTAGTAGTTAGCACAAACGATGAAAAATCTATCTATGATAAACTCATAAAGATATTTGACGGGTTCTCGGAATTAAAGGAGTTAAAAGTACTAATCGATTATACATCAATGTCAAGATTATGGTATTCCGGCATATTGCATTTTTTGAGACTCCAGGAAAAGAGAATTTCAGTATCTCTTAACTACTCACTAGGTGAGTATGAAATGAAATACAGAGATATTTCTTATAAATCCATTAATTCACTTCCTTCTCATGAAGGAGCGTTAAGCTCAAATAACAAGACGCTTTTAGTTTTGGCAATTGGTTTTTCTCCGTATTTGATTAAATCTGTAATTGAAGAAATTGAACCTAATGAAATAATAGGTGTTCTGCCTCTGGAAGATAAGTACAAGGACATGTCGGAAATCGTGAAGAGCGATCTTACTAAAGATATTGATGATTGGATGAGGTGTCCCATTGATGATCTGGAAACCATTTTTCGAACCTACGCAGAGATAGCTAAGAATAATGTTCATAAAAGAGATTTGATATTTCTGTCTTTGGGCCCCCAAATATTTACAATCGCATCCATTTTGGTAAGTCAGAGATTTGAACAAGTAACCTGCTTGTATTTGAGGTACTCAAATCAAATGAACGGCGATGTGAAGCCGACCGGTAGTTGTATATGCAATAAGGTGATATATGAGGAGCTAAGGAATAATTTGTCAGTCGGTAACTAAAGCAAGAAAGATGGGAAACTGATTGCTAGGGGCTATTGAATTTTTTAACCGTAATAATTTATGATAGCAATGCAATTGTTAAGATATTGGAGATTGTTTATCAGTATTGCTGTGATAATATTAATCATTCCGATTGGTTTCTATATTTATGAATTTCATGATTACGTCCTTTTAAGTATTAAAGATTGTCAAAAAAAATATTAATATCGAACTTACATAATATGTAAGATGTTGTAATTTAGTGAGATGATTATTTCTGAATTACGAATAAAACATTATCTTTACTTATCCGTTATTTAATTAGTCAATTAATATTACCTTTGCACCCCATAAACATTTGTTCTTATGCAAGAAGCAACAATTAATATGACTGAAAAGTTAAAGCAATTTTTGAACGAAGTTGCTGAGCGCGAAGCTGTCAGGTTAACTGGAGCTAATATTGAAGTAGTTGAATTGATTGACGAAACCGTTAAGAAGCAAGAGGAAACTTTGAAATTGAAGGAAGTTGATCAGGAGCGCCTCAGAATGATTGTTCAGTTATAAGCCAAAAAGTAGCCCCAAAGTGACTGTTCTAAAATATACTGATGACAGCTTGGCTCAAGTATTGTCTAATCAGTACACTCCAACCGAAGCCATAAAGTCTAAAAATCATTTCAGGTATTTTAAAGATTATCTCGGAGCCAGCGGCATCGATGCAAAAACAATTGTAGTTGAAGAAGACTATATTAGTAAAGATTTTTTGCACGATTATGCATCATACTATGCATTCTGTTTTGAGAAATATCCTAAATTTTGTAAAAGGATACACTTCTTTTCCGTAGCATTTGAGGTTAATACTTTTGAAACGCAGTTGTTGGATGGTGGGGTTAATGAAATTTGGGAGAATTACTTAGGGTTTATAGTAGTAAAACCAATTCCACTGACTATCATTGGCTATACAGTATTAAAAATGTATCCTAATGCGGATGGATTTGATACTAGAAACTTTTGGGGGGTAAGGGATTATTCTATTCATCTCTATGGGAAAGAATTGAAGGTACGATCGTTAGCATTCCAGGAGCAAGATAGCGTTTTGGCTGCCTGTGCGACAACTGCAATTTGGTCGATGTTAAACAAAGCCTCTAATGATTTTCATACAATTCTAAAATCTCCCAGTGAAATAACAAAAGATGCTGATAGGGTTTCTTCAGACGGAAGTAGGTTGTTTCCGAACAAGGGATTGAATCTTTTACAAATCTGTCAAGCAATATTTAATTCGGGACTGGTTTGCGAAGTGAAGCAACCTGATTTTCTCCGGATTGTAAATAATGAGGTTATTGGACGATTTGTATCTAATAGCTATTTGAGGAGAATTTTAAATGCCTATTCGCAGATTGGAATACCTATTATTTTAGTAATTCGTGTTCCCAATGGTGGGGCACATGGTTTACACGCTATTACAGTTTCAGGATTTAAGCAGGGGGGGCCGAAGGCGATTCCGCCACAAAGACAGATCGGATGGTTGGCAGAAAGTATTGAGAAATTTTATGCGCATGACGACCAATGGGGGCCGTTTGCCAGAATTGACTTTGCTGGTGATGAGAATTTATTTACACCTTGGACACCTAACGTTGCTGGGGCAAGAGATCATACTAAGGTGACAAATGTAATTGTGTCATTATATCCAAAGATTAGAATTTCATACGAGGATATTGAAGCTATAGTACTTGGTATTGATACCGTTTTTAATGTTTTATTCACGAACAACGCGCCCTCCGACTTGATTTGGGATGTGAAAATTCAATTTTCAGAAAGCTGGAAACAGCAAATCCATGGCACACCATTGGGGGCTAATGAGAAATTGCAAATTTTAAAGAAAAGCCTCCCTAAGTACATTTGGGTTGCTTCCTGCTATATGGGTGATGTAAGGTTATTTGATTTTACATTTGACGCAACAGATGTCAATAGCGGTATGCTAGGAGAAAATGTTGTTTGTTATTTCCCCGTTTTAAAGCCTAAACTTCGTGATTTTTTAAGGATAAATTTTGATTTCTTAAAGCGTATGTTTAACCATAGAACGAGTGCAAACTATCTCCAGTTTCTTATTGATGAATTGTCATAAGGACTAATTTTTAATCTCTTATGGCCTCTAATACTAGCTGATTGTCAGTTTGTTCCTTTTTGTATCGGGCTCAACGAGTGCCTGCAAAGTCCCGAAATTATATAGGTTTTTATGCGTGTGTTTAGTCATTAATTGAGAGAAGCCCGGGCGCTTTAAAAAGGAATAAGTTGTAAATTTATCTTGTAAACTAGTTCTTTAATTACTTCCACCATCCCGATTGCTTGCAAATTGTTTGCAAATTTGCCTAAAAAGCAAAAAGGCTACCGTAGCAGCCTTTCCAATTAATTGATTATCAATCAGTGCGGGTGATAGGACTCGAACCTACATGCCGTGAAGCACCAGATCCTAAGTCTGGCGTGTCTACCAATTTCACCACACCCGCAATTTCCCTTCCGAAAAAGGTCTGCAAAGGTATCGTTTTTTGACAATTTTAAAAATTATTATAACATGAAGCGGGGCCGTCCAGCCACTGCGGCAGGATGTCGGTTCGCACGTGCCGGCCTGAACGGCGAAACCGTCCCGTGCGCCTTCCAATCCCCTGAAAACCATTCGCTTCCACCCGCTTCTTATACTGCTGCCGATTTCGTAATTTTGGACTTAGCATGGAAACAGTGACCGTTCAAAAATATAACCTCGACGAAGAGCAGGAGAAGAAAGAGATCGTCCGGCATTACCGGGCCCTTTTACGAGCCCTTAAGCCCCGCCTCAAAAAAGGAGACCGGGAACTCGTTCGTACCGCCTTTGAAATGGCAGCCGATGCCCACAAGGATATGCGCCGCAAATCCGGGGAGCCCTATATCCTCCACCCGCTGGCCGTAGCCCAGATCACCGTGGAAGAAATCGGCCTGGGGGTGCGCTCCGCCATCTGCGCACTGCTGCACGATACCGTCGAAGATACCGAGGTCACCCTCGAGGACGTGGAACGCGAATTCGGCACCGAAATCGCCCATATCGTGGACGGGCTCACCAAGATTTCCACCGTCATCGATTCCAATACCAGCACGGCGCAGGCCGAAAACTTCAAGAAAATACTGCTGACCCTGGCGGACGACCCGAGGGTCATCCTCATCAAGCTGGCGGACCGCCTGCACAACATGCGCACGCTCGACAGCATGAGCCGGGAAAAACAGCTGAAAATAGCCTCTGAAACGGTGTTCATCTACGCCCCCCTGGCGCACCGCCTCGGCCTCTACATCATCAAAAGCGAGATGGAAGACCTGGCGATGAAATACACCGAGCAGGACAAATACCGCGAAATTGCCCGCCGCCTCAAGGAAACCAAACGCGAGCGCACCCGCTACATCAACGAATTCATCAAGCCGATCAAGGAAGTGCTCCAGGAAGAAGGCTTCCAGTTCGAAATATACGGCCGTCCCAAAAGCATCCATTCCATCTGGAACAAGATTAAAACCAAGGGCGTGCAGTTCGAAGAAGTATATGATCTTTTCGCCATCCGTATCATTCTCGATTCGGCGCTCGACAAGGAAAAGGCGGACTGCTGGAAGGTGTATTCCATCATCACCGACTTTTACCATCCCAGCCCGGAACGTACCCGCGACTGGCTCAGTAACCCGAAAAGCAACGGCTACGAAGCCCTGCACGTAACGGTGATGGGCCCCAACGGTAAATGGGTGGAGGTGCAGATCCGCAGCAAAAGGATGAACGATTACGCGGAAAAAGGGGTTGCCGCCCACTGGCGCTACAAAGAGGGAAACCAGAGCGTGCAGGAGTCGAAGTTCGAGCAGTGGTTCAGCCAGATCAGGGAAATCCTCAACAGCCCGGATTCCAATACGCTCGACTTCCTGGCGGACTTCAAAAGCAACCTTTTCACCGAGGAAATATATGTCTATACGCCCAAGGGCGACCTGAAAATATTGCCGGTAGGCTCCACCGCGCTGGATTTCGCGTATTCCATCCACAGCGCCGTGGGCAACAAGTGTATCGGCGCCAAAGTGAACTACAAGCTGGTGCCCCTCAGCCACAAGCTCCGCAGCGGCGATCAGGTGGAGATCATCACCTCCAACAAACAAAAACCGTCTGACGACTGGCTGAATTTCGTGCTCACGGCCAAGGCCAAAAGCAAGATCAAGGACGCGCTCAAAGAAGAGAAACGGAAAGTGGCCATGGACGGGAAAGAGCTGCTGGAGCGCAAGCTCGACCATATGAAGGCCTCCGCCAGCCAGTATAACATCAACGAACTGGTGCAGTTCTATAAACAGCCTTCCCCGCTCGACCTGTACTACCAGATAGCGGTGAAAAACATCGACCTGAAGGAACTGAAGCAGTTTAATGTGCTGGGCGACAAGCTTGAGCCGCCCAAGCCCGTCAAAATCCAAGAACTGCCGGCCGAGGAGCCGCACAGGCAGCCGTCTAAAAAAGACGCAGAGCTGATCATTTTCGGGGAAAGCTCCGACAAGATCGCTTACAAGCTGGCCAACTGCTGCCGGCCCATTCCCGGCGACGACGTGTTCGGCTTCATTACGGCCAGCGAGGGCCTCAAAATACACCGTACCAATTGTCCCAATGCGGCGCAGCTGCTGTCGCATTACGGGCACAGGGTGGTAAAAACGAAATGGGTCAAGAACCGCGAGATCTCGTTCCTGACGGGCCTCCGTATTGTGGGGATGGACGATGTGGGGGTTATCCACAAGATCACCAACATCATCTCCGGCGAGCTGAAAATCAATATCGCCGGGCTTACCATTGAATCCCGGGAAGGTTTGTTCGAAGGGCTCATCAAGGTGTTCGTACACGATAAAGATGAACTGGAAGAGCTGGTGCAGCGCCTCAAGGGGCTCGACGGCATTCAGAGCGTCAGCCGCCTGGAAGATTAAATTTCCTGCAACAATTCATTCAATCGCCTTATTTTTGCTCCTTCTTTAAAAACATAAATCTTTTTCAACAATGGTAGATGTACTGCTGGGGCTGCAATGGGGCGACGAAGGCAAGGGCAAGATCGTGGACTATTTTGCGGGTAAATATGATATCATAGCCCGTTTTCAGGGTGGCCCGAATGCCGGCCATACCCTGTATGTCAATAATCAGAAAGTTGTGCTGCACACCATCCCCTCCGGTGTGTTCCATGGTAATACCCTGAACCTCATCGGCAACGGTGTGGTGCTGGACCCCGTGACATTCAGGAAAGAATGCCAGACTGTGTCCGCCCTGGGCATCGACCTGAAAAAGAACCTGTTTATAGCAGAAAAAACACATATCATCGTGCCCACGCACCGCGCGCTGGATAAGGCTTCTGAGCTGTCCAAAGGGCAGGAGAAGATCGGTTCCACGCTCAAAGGCATCGGGCCCGCATATATGGACAAAACAGGCCGTAACGGCCTGCGGGTGGGCGATGTGCTGCACCCCGACTTTGAAACCCTCTACGGCAAGCTCAAGGCCAAACACCTGCAGCTGCTGGCCAATTACGACTTCACGGAAGACATCACCGAGTGGGAAAAGGACTTCTTCGAAGCGGTGCAGTTCCTCCGGGAAATGAACATCGTGGGCGGCGAATACTGGCTGAACAATCACCTCAAAGCCGGCAAAAAAGTATTGGCCGAAGGCGCCCAGGGTAGCATGCTCGATGTGGACTTCGGAACGTACCCGTTTGTTACCTCCTCCAGCACCATTTCCGCCGGCGTTTGTACCGGCCTGGGCATCGCCCCCAAATGGATCCGGGAAGTGATCGGCGTTACGAAAGCCTACTGCACCCGCGTGGGCAGCGGCGCTTTTCCCACTGAACTGGAAGACGAAACAGGCGAAACACTTCGCCAGGCAGGTCACGAATTCGGCGCAACAACCGGCCGTCCCCGCCGCTGCGGCTGGATAGATCTGGTGGCGCTCGATTACACCTGCATGCTGAGCGGCGTTACCCAGCTGGTGATGACCAAAAGCGATGTGCTCGACGCCTTCAAAACCGTTAACGCCTGCGTGGCATATGAAATCAACGGTAAGCAAACGAAAGAAATGCCGTTCCAGATCAACGGCCTTACCATCAAGCCCGTATTGGAGAGCTTCCCCGGATGGTCTGCACCTACTGCTGCAAGCCGGGAATACAATGCTTTACCTGCGGAAATGAAAAATTTCTTATCTTTTGTGGAGAGCTACCTGGGGGTACCCGTACAATACGTGTCAAACGGCCCTGGCAGGGACCAGATACTGGAAAAGTAAAGTCAAAAAAATACAAAAAAAAGAGTCAAAAAAAAATTTGGCTAATCAAAAAAACTGTTAAAACTTTACCTTAGAATCTAATTGTAACGTACCATTATGAAATCAAAATCTGATAAAGAAAAAGAGACTAAAAAAACTACTTCACCAAAGACCGACAAAGCCTCTGAAAAGAAGGCTGCAGGAAGGCCTAAAAAGGAAGTAGACGAGGATGAAGAGGAGGATGAGGAGGATGCTCCCCGGAAGTCTGCTGCTTCAAAAAAATCAGATAAGCTTGCGGCAAAATCCAAAAAAGAAGAAGACGAAGAAGAGGACGACGACGA
>CBFGZV010000022.1:0-79813 GCA_965653365.1 uncultured Chitinophaga sp.
CCCGAAGTATTCCCCCAGGCCGATTATATCATCATGGAATCCACATACGGCAGCACACTGCATGCTGATGTGGAGCCGGCGGACGAAGCGCTGCTCAAATACATCCACGAAACCTGCGTGGTGAAAAAGGGCAAGCTCATCATTCCCGCTTTCAGCGTGGGCCGCACCCAGGAATTGCTCTATGCGCTCAACCGCGCGTCGCTGGCGGGTAAGCTGCCAAGGGTGGACTTGTTCGTAGACAGCCCACTGTCGCTCGAAGCCACCCAGGTTACGCGCATGCACCCGGAGTGCTTTAATAAAAAGGTGGCCAGAATGCTGGAGGTGGATGACGATCCGTTCAGCTTCCCCGGCCTGCGTTACATCAAAACGGTGGAAGAATCAAAAATGCTCAACTTCCGCAAGGAGCCCTGTGTGATCATTTCCGCATCGGGTATGGCGGAAGCCGGCCGTGTGAAACACCACATCGCCAACAACATCGACCAGTGGAAAAACACCGTGCTGATTGTGGGGTATTGTGAACCGCAATCCCTCGGCGGGCGGTTGATGCGCGGCGCTACGGAAGTATCGATTTACGGTGAGCGGCATGAAGTGAAAGCGGAAGTGGGCGTTATTCGCTCCATGAGCGCACACGGCGATTATGAAGATATGAGCCAGTGGCTGTCTTGCCAGAACCCCCGCGGCGTAAAGAAATTATTCCTGGTGCATGGTGAATACGAGGTGCAGACGGTGTTTAAAGACTGGCTCCACAAAAAGGGATTCGACGATATTGAAATACCTGAGCGGCACGAGGAGATAGGGCTGGGTTAATCGTCCTGCAGCGGGAACCAGAGGTTCACGCGCGTACCGGAAGGTTTGCCGGCGGCATCCCGCAGGTCCTCGATATCGAAAGAAGCATCTAAATTGAACCGGCTGTTGTAAATCTGCAGCCGGTCTTTTGTTATCTGGAGGCCCCGCGACACGTGCGCGGGATGGCTTTGCTGCCGGATGGCCGTGGCAGCGTCGCGCCCAATGCCGTCGTCTTCAATCACCACGTGCACCCGGTCGTTTTCCCGGATGAAGGCGATGTGCAGCAGCCCCTTTTCCTGTTTGTGCAGCAATCCGTGCCAGATGGCGTTTTCCACGAAGGGTTGCAGCAACATGGCGGGTATCTCCACGAAGTCGCTGTCCAGCGCGGGATCCACATCGATTTTATAATCGAATTTATTGTCGAGGCGCAGCTTCTCCAGCTCGAGATAGTTCTCCAGCATACCGCATTCGCGCGTGATGGAGATGTTGTTGAGCTGCGAGGTGTCCAGCACGTTGCGGATGAGCCGCGCGAAGCGGCTGAGGTAGGCGAGGGCCTGCTCCGTCTGGTTTTTCATCATGAACGTCTGAATGGAATTGAGCGCGTTGAAAATGAAGTGCGGGTTCATCTGCGCGCGCAGGGCTTTCATTTCCAGCTGCGCCAGCTCTTCGCGGAAGGCCGCGCGGCTTTTGGCGTCTTTCTTCACGAGATACACCTTGAAACGGAAGTACCCGTATATGAGGCCCAGGAGCACCAGCACGCCAAGCGCCCTGAACCACCACGTTTGCCAGAAAGCCGGTTTGATGACGATGCGGAAGTAAGTGATGTTGCGCGAAAAAATCCCGGCGGTGTTCATACTCTTTACCCGGAAGGTGTAGCGGCCGGGAGAAAGATCGGTATAACGCGCCACCAGCAGACTTTCAGCCGGCAGCCAGTCTGCATCGACCCCTTCGAGCTTATAATAATACCGCGCATTTTCGTTGTGGTACTGCAGCGATTTGAACGAGATGCTGATAAAGTTCTGATCGTGCGGGAGCATGATGGCGCGGTGGGTACCCACCACCGAATCGGTGTTTACCAGCTGGTTCTTTACCCGCATTTCCACGATGGTTACATCGGGCGGGGCGGTTTTTTCCTGCAGGTGCTGCGGCGAAAAACTCACAACGTGGTTGGACGCGCCCACCAGCAGGTCGCCATTGGCGAGCAGGGCGATGCTGCGGCGCACGCGGCGCTGGTTGTCGATGATGTCGTCGTTTTGTATAAAGGCGCTGAATGTGCGGGTTTTGCCGTTCAGGCGGTAAAAGCCGTACTGGGTGGTGAACCAGATGGCGCCGTCTTCGGCGGACTTGTGCATGCTCAGGATCCATTCGTCGAAATGTTCGCCGTTGATATCCTGTACTTCCCAGGTGTTACGAACATGGTTGTAAAAGAAGATGCCATGATCGGTGCCGGCCACCAGCAGGCTGTCGTTGTACCGCAGCAGGCCCGTAATATTGCGCACAGTGTCGTTGTGATGGCGGAACATTACCTGTTTTTCCACGAGCCCCCGGCTTTTGTGGAAACGGAGCAGCCCGCCGCTGGTGGTGGCGAGCCACAGGAGAGAATCTGCCTGCGGCACAATGGCCATCACCGATGTATTGCGTTGTATGGCATACAGTATCTGCGGGTAGTTGGTAACGGTGTTCCGCATGGGATTCCAACGGGCAAGGCCGTGCTTGTAAATGCCCAGCCACACGGTCGTATCTTTTTCCGGCGTAATGGTGAGCACCGTTTGATCGTACAGCCCTTTGGGCCGGTAGTTGACAAAGCGGCGCTGCTGCGGGTCGAATTCGGAGATGTACCCGTTTTCCTGCCCGATGAGGATGCGGCCGTTGCGCAGTTCGGCAAAGCTCCAGACGAGGCTCCTTTCCTCGGGCAGGCCGTTGCCGCCGGCGCTGTAAGTATATTGCTGCTGCAGCTGGAGCGCAGTGTTGACCCGTACGAACCCCGCACCCCAATAGCCGATGTAGGCGTCGCCGTTGGTGGCGCGGTAAATGCCGGTCACTTCCGAATCGGGGAAACCGCGGCGGTAGTCGAGGCGGGTAAACGACTGGTTATGCAGGCTCATGATGTTGATGCCCTTGTCGGTGCCCAACCACAGGTGTCCGTCGCGGTCGTGCAGCAGGCAATTGGACTCATAGTCGAAATGGAGGCCCAGCGCATCGGCGTTATTGCCGGGGATGCGCAGGTCGAAAGTGTCGTGCGTGTTGTTGTGGCGGTAAAGGCCGTTGTCGCGCATGGCTGTCCAGATGTTGCCCTGTAGGTCTTCGCTGATGTCGTACACCTGGTCGCTGTCGTTTAGTTTATTTACGAAGCGGTAGGCGCGCAGCACGTTGCCGGCCGGGTTCCACGCGAAGAGCTCTTTGCTCCCGCGGCTGGCCATCCAGATGCGGTGTTTCGAATCTTCATACAGTTTTTTTACGCTGTAGCCCATTTCGAGGGCGGTCAGGCGCAGGGGATTGTGGTGCCGGCTGTATACGCTGCGGCGGTCGGCGCTGTAAACGTACAGGCCGTTGGTGCCGCTCAGCCAGAGCCGGCCGGTGTAGTCTTCAAGAATGGCGCTGTTCATCTGCCTGCGCACGCTGTCGGGCATTCCCGGCGCCTGCCGGAAGCGGTTGGCCGCGCTGTCGAGCATCAGCAGCCCTGCGGAGGTGGTAGTCCAGATCACGCCTTTACTGTCCTGTATGATTGCGTGGCAGCCTACATTCCCGGCAAACAGCAGCCCGTCTTCGATGGGCACAACCCTTACCCGGGCGGTAACGGGGTCGTACATGCGGATGTTGTCCGGAGTGCCTATCCATATGCGTCCTACGCGGTCTTCAAACAGGGCAATGTCTTCATAATACATCGAGCCCGGCAGCCGGTCGAAATTGGTGATGGTGAGAAAGCGCTCGCCGTCGTACCGCTGCAGGGCGGTGCCGGCAATCCAGATAAAGCCTTTACGGTCTTGCAGGATGGCGGATACGTGATTGCCCGCCAGCCCGTTCTCTATCGAAATATGAGAAAAGGTGTAGGTATCGGCGCGCTGTGCCCGGGCAGCGATGCCGTGCAAACAAACTGCCAGTATCAGGAATATCCGGGTCAGGCGCATGGGCGTAAAGGTACAAAAGGAGCTGGTGACACGCGAAAAGGATGGGGCTTTCCGGCTGTGCGAAATTCGGACTGCCGGAAAGCCCTCATAGCGGTTTATTTCGCTGTTTTTAACTGGTAGGCGGATACCCGGTTGCCATAGAACGTCGGCACATATACGATGCGTTTTTTCGCGTCGTACCCGATGTCGGCCGTTTGCAGCTTTTCGCCCTGTGTGTCGAGCATTTTGATGGCGGTGCCGGCTTTCAGGTCGATGTAAAACATTTCACCCTGCCAGCAAGACACCACGTATTCGCTGGCTTTCACATGCTCGATGCCGTCGGTGCCTTTGGCGATATCTACCAGTTTGGTGATGGTATTGTTTTTTTCAGCACGGTTGGCTGCGCCGCCGTCGAGCACCAGCAGCTGGCCCTGATGGAACAGCAGGCCGTTGGGGCCTCTCAGGCCGCTTTTCGCGCTGTCTAGCAGCTCGGCGGATTTACCGTTTTCAAACGTGTGCACTTTTTTCATTTTGGAATCGGACACGTATACGGTACCATTCGGGCTTACGGTAACGTCGTTGAGGTTCATCGCCCCATTGATGGCGTGGCGGGTAACGATGGCGCCTTTGGCGATGTCGATCACCACCACGGCGTCGAGATCGGCTACGTAGAGGTTGTTCCCGTGTACGCCCATGCCTTTCGGCGCGTTGAGGCCTTCCACCCATTTAAGATCCGTGATCTTACCCTCCGGCGTCATCCGGGAAATAAAGCCCTTGCCGTCTTTCCCCCAGGGAGCGCCGTCTATATTGGCCACGTACAGCACATTCCTTTTGGCGTCGAAATAGACCGATTCGGGCACCCGCAGCGTGGTGTCCGACGTCCATAATTTCTCGAGAGTAGGCTGTTGGGCGGCAGCGCGGAGGAAGGGCGATGCGGCGCAGAGCAGACAGAGGATAGCAGATTTTAGTTTCATAACATCAGAATTTGGAGCTAAATTTAATAAAATTTGTACTTTACTTCCAGAAACGCTACAGTGAACAAAGGAGAATCAACCAGAACAGGGAAATAACGATACCTTAATAAACGCAGGCGATTAAGTATCATACTTTTGAGGCATGGCTGACAATGAACTGATCAAACGCCTTTTCCTGAACATTTGCGAAGGAGGGGATATGCTGGCTTATGATGAGTTATACAGGCTGTTTTGCGGCCGGTTGATCCGTTTTTCCGCCGCTATCACCGGTTCTTTCCACGTGGCGGAAGAAATCGTGTCGGACGTGTTCATCATGGTTTGGCAGAAACGCCGGCAGCTGGCGGAAGTGGAGAACCCAGGCGTTTATCTCTACATCTGCACCCGCAACCGCTCCCTTAATACCCTCGAACAGCAACGCAGGTACCAGCATGCCAACCTCGACAGCCTGGACACCGATGCGCTGGCCATGGCGCCAGACCAGGAGGAAGGCATGATTTCCGCCGAGGTGGCGCAGCGGATAGAAGCCGCGATCCGGAGCCTGCCTGCCCGCTGTCAGCTCATTTTCCGCCTGGTGAAACAGGACGGGATGAAATACAGGGAAGTGGCCGAATTGCTGGATATTTCCGCCAAAACCGTAGACGCACAGCTCACCATTGCGGTGAAAAAAGTGGCGGAAGCCATCCGCCTGAATATGCCCCACGACCTCGCCAAATCCTTCCTCTTCCGTTAATACAAATTTTTTTTCAGCGTCTTTTAGGGAACTTTTGATGCCATGCCTGTCCTTCTGGTATGACGCATGAAAGGATATGGAATCTGTTTGCCCGGAAAATGGCCAACGAGCTGCTCCCTGAAGAGGAGAAGGAGCTGGAGCGCCTGTTACAGCAACATCCGGAGGCATCTTATATCAAGGAAATGCTCATGCACCCCTGGAAAGACCGGGACCGTCCCTTCGGGGCCGACGAGGCGGACATGGCGCTGAGAAGGCACAAGCTTCGCCTGGATGCGGCCGGGGAGGTGGACGACGAGCCGGTGCTTCCGGCACGGCCGAAAGGCAAAGTGAGAAGGATGGTGCTGCAGATCACCGGCGTGGCCGCCGCCGTGGCGTTGGCATTTTTCGTGGGGCGGCAATGGCTGCCAGCGGCTCAGGCGCCGGCCGAAACCGTTCCCCAGCAGCTCGTGACGCAAAACGGCTCCCGCAGCCATATCAAATTGCCCGACGGTACTTCCGTATGGCTCAATGCCGGCAGTAAACTGAACTATCCCAGGCAGTTCACCGGCGGGAAAAGAGAGGTGGCGCTGGAAGGAGAGGCCTTTTTCGACGTGGCAAAAGACCCCGACCGCCCGTTTACCGTACGCACGAAAACCTTCGCCATCCGCGTGCTGGGCACGGAATTCAATGTGCGCGCCTACCCCCGGGAAGACAGCGCCGTTACGTCCCTCGTGCGCGGCGCGGTGGAAGTGGTGCTGGATGAAGCGGAAAACAGGGTGGTGCGGCTGAGGCCCAACGAGAAACTGACCATGTCTACCATCGCCGAAACGCCGGAAAGCAGCGGGCTTCGCCCGGCAGGCGTGCCGCAGCCCGTGAAGTCGAGGCTGACGGAGGTGGAAGACAGCGTGATCGCCGAAACGGCCTGGGTGGAAAACAAACTCGCTTTCAAGAAAATGCCGCTCGAACGGGTGGCCGTACTGCTCGAACATTGGTTCGACGCAGATATTCGCTTTAAAAACGATAACAAAAAACAGGTGTATTTATCGGGTGTGTTTGACAAGGAAAGTCTCACCGAAGTGCTGAAAGCACTGGAGCTCACGGGCTCCTTTCATTTCAGGCAGGGAGAGGATGGGGTGATCTGGATCGAGTAAAAGAATTTCAGCCACATATACATTATTCAGCAGTATAGCCGGAAAAAAAACGGGAAATGATTGCGCCATTTCCCGCCATTAAGTCGGCTAGTGACATTGCTATGCGTTAAACATTTATCAATTATCAATTAACCAACAACTCAAAGGTATGAAAAAAAGTACAGTGGTGAGTTGGCTTCCACCAGGGCGAAGCCTCAAAAAACTGTTTATTTTTATGAAGCTCTCCGCGATGTTCGTTTTTGTTGCATGTATGCAGGTCAGCGCCAGCGTTCGCTCCCAGCATACTGTTTCCGTAAAACTGTCCCGTATTAATCTTGAAAAAGCATTTACCCTCATCGAGCTGCAAACGAAATACCGCTTCGTTTACAACGATGACCGGCTGCCCGCGTGGCATAAAGTAACCATCGATGCGAAGGAGCAGCCTATCCAGCAGGTACTGGAGCAGATGCTGGCCAATACCAACCTCGGCTACCGTTTCCTGTCGGGCGACCTGATCGTGATCGCACCCAGCGCTACCGTGGCGAAAGACATTGTGGCGAAAGGGAAGGTTGTGAACCCCGCCGGCGAACCGTTGCAGATGGTAAGCGTGCGGCTGAAGAACACCACCATCGGCGTACTGACCAACGAAAAGGGTGAGTTCGAACTGAAGGTGCCCGAAGAAGGGGTGCTCGTATTTTCCTACGTGGGATACGTGACCCAGGAGTTCCCCATGGGCGCCGGCGCTGCGTTGAACATCGTTCTCCAGCCCAATTCCAACTCGATGGAAGAAGTAGTGGTGGTGGGGTACGGCGTGCAACGCAAAATCAGCACCACCGGGGCGGTTGACCAAATTGCGGGGAAGCAGCTGGCGGAACGCCCTATCGCTAATATCTTTCAGGGTTTGCAAGGGGTAAGCCCAGGGTTGAATATTAATTACAGGGGAGGAAGCCCGGGCGCCACCCCCAATCTGAACATACGGGGTGTGGGCTCCATCGTTCCCGGGTCGGAAACCTCCCCGCTCATCATCATAGACGGCATTACGGCGGCTACGGACGATTTTTTCCGCCTGAACGCCAACGATATCGCCACGGTTACCGTGCTGAGAGATGCGGCCTCGGCCGCCATCTATGGTGCACGCGCCTCGTTCGGCGTAGTGCTCATCACCACCAAGCAAGGCGCTGGCGGAAAGCAGCGCATGAGCTACAACAATTACATCTCCAGTTCCAGGCCCACCGTATTACCCAAACAGGTGACCGACCCCTACATCTTTTCGAGAGTACTCGAAACGGCAACGGATAATACGCCATGGGACTATGTGAACTATTCCGACTATCACTACCAATGGGCGAAAGAGCGCTCAGATAATCCCGCCGTGGAAGACGTGCGCACGGATCCCAATGATCCGAACAAGTGGATTTATATGGGCAGCAACAACTGGAACGAATACTTCTTCAACAAGGCAAGCAGTTCGGCTAACCACAGCGTGACTTTCAGCGGTGGCGGCGAAACCGGTAAAGGCAAGCCTTTCGGGTATTTTTTATCGGCCGACTACACCAAGGAGAACGGCCTTAATAAACTCGCCAAAGACGATTGGAACCGTTATGGTCTCCGCGCCCGCGTGAATTTCACGCCGCTGAACTGGCTGAAAGTTGATAACAACCTGAATATATACCAGATCAAATACGACGCGCCCACTTACAACATCACGGATCTGTATTACCTGATGCCCACGCAGGTTGCTAAGAACCCGGACGGCACCTGGGCTAACACCGATGCAGGAAGGCTTGGCGCCAAACTGACCAACGGCGGCCGCAATGTGTCTACCCGTTTCGGTTTCCAGGATGTGGTGAGAGGCGTAGCTACGTTCCTGAAAGGCGATCTGCTCGTGACCGGCAATGCCAGCTTCAAGCGCGAAATGTGGAAGTACAATACAGACTACCGCAAGTACAGCATCGGTTTCGGGCCGAAAGACGTCCGCACCGACGGCGGCAGCGGCTCAGTGTCTGTGCGCAATGGCATCGTGAAGCATGATGTTTATGACCTGTACGCCAACTATTCCAAGAAACTGGGCGCCGATCATGAAATCAAGGCGCTGGCAGGGTTTAACCAGGAAGAATATGTATGGTCTTACGAACAGGCAGGGCGCGACGTGCTGATCACTTCCAGCCTTCCCTATCTGGCCCTCGCTACAGGGGTGCCCACCGTGGCGGCGAATTATACCACCTATGCCCTGCGCGGCTACTTCGGCCGTTTGAACTACACCTACAAAAACCGTTATGTGATCGAAGCGAACGGTCGCTGGGATGGCTCCTCCAGGTTCCGGCCTTCCAACCGCTGGGGCTTTTTCCCCTCTATTTCCGCGGCATGGATCGCCAGTGAAGAAGACTTCGTCCGCAATATCAAACAATTGTCCACCCTCAAGTTCAGGGCTTCATATGGCGCATTGGGCAACCAGATGACCAGCGATTTCCGCCACGTACAAACGATCCCCGTCGGCACTTCCGGTTACCTGGTTAACGGCGCATTCCCAACGGTGGCCACCGGCGCGGCGAATCTGCCTGTTGATCCGAAGTCATATACCTGGGAAAAAGTAAATACGCTGAACCTGGGCGCCGACCTGGGCCTCTTCCAGGACCGGATACTGATCGGGTTCGATATATATTCCCGTAAAACGCTCGGAATGCTCGTTGCGGCCTCTGCCGTGCCGAGCGTATTGGGTATCGCCATCCCGCCCACCAACTCCGCAGACCTCGATACGAGAGGCTGGGAATTGTCTGTCGGCTACAAAAACGAATTCACGCTGGCCAACAAGCCGCTTACATTCAGCTCCCGTTTCATCATCTCCGATTCCCGCACCAAAATCACGAAATACGACAAGAACAACCTCGGCCTCCTGAGCGACTACCGCGTTGGTCAGTATGTGGGTGAAATCTGGGGCCTGGAAAACGACGGGTATTTTAAAAACGCCGATGAAATCAAGGCGCTCGATCAGACGGCCATCGTACCCTGGGGCGCACTCGACATCGTGCCCGGCTGGCCGAAATACGTAGACCAGAATAAAGACAACAAGATCAGCAAAGGCAACGGCACCACCGCCAATCCCGGCGACTATAAAATCATCGGCAACAGCGCTACCCGCTACCGTTACGGCATCACGCTGGAAGCGCAGTGGAACAACATCGACGTGTCGGTTTTCCTGCAGGGCGTTGCCAAACGTGATTTTTACCCCCGCCACTATCTTTTCTGGGGCCCTTACCAGCAGCCCTACGCCGGCGTGTATCCCTGGAACCTCGATTTCTACCGCGGAGCTTCGGAAACGGGCGCCGCGCGCGACAGGCACTCCAAATCCTACATTGCCGCAGGCCTGGCAGACGCGAACCCCAACGGTTATTTCCCCGTGCTGCAATCATGGCTCGCCGATGCCAACTACGGATCCGGCCTCGACATCCCGCAGTCCAAATACCTGCTCAACGGCGCCTACCTGCGTTTCAAGAACGTTACGCTGGGGTATACGCTGCCCGCACAGGTCGCCAAGAGAATCCACATCAGCCGCCTCCGGGTATTCGTGACCGGCGAAAACCTGTTCGAGTTCTCTTCCATCAAAAAATATTTTGATCCTGAGTCAATCGAAGACGGCTACGGATGGGCGTATCCCTTCCAGCGCAAATACGCCTTCGGTATTAACCTTGATTTTTAAGATAAAAAGTATTTCAAGTGAAAAAATTCTCGCTTCTTCATATATCGCTGGCTGTCGTGATCGGGCTCTCCGCAGCATCGTGCCAGAAAGACTTTCTGAACCGCTATCCGCAAACGTCCATTCCGCCTGACCTGTTTTTCAAGTCGGAAGAAGACCTGAACCTGTATGTGACCGGCCTGCTGAGCATGTCAGGGCGCGGCAGCTACCTGGCGGACCAGGATACGGACGACAAGGCTACCACCGGCGCCATGGAAATCAAAAGCATGATGACGGGCACCCCTTCTTCCCAGACCATTACCGCTGGCTGGAGCTGGGGCCGGTTGCGCAACATCAACTATTTCCTCGATAACTATCACAATGCCGGCGTTACGCAGGAGGTGAAAGACCATTACGCGGGCCTCGCCAGGTACTACCGTGCGCTCTTTTACATGGATAAGGTAAAACGTTACTCCGATGTGCCCTGGTATTCGCACGCCATGGACCCGGGTGACAGCGTATCGTTGTACAAACCGCGCGACTCCAGGAAGCTGATCATAGACAGCGTGATGGCCGATCTGGAATTTGCAGCCGCCAAAGTGAAGGAATCAGTTCCGGCCGGTACGCCCGGCAAATGGGCGGTGAAGCTGGCGCACGCGCGTATTGCCCTGCATGAAGGCACTTTCAGGAAGTATCATCCCGAACTGAAGCTCGAAGGCACCGCCGATGCCCTCCTGCAAACAGCCGCCAAAGTAGCGGAAGAGATCATGAGCGCCGGCAAGTTCCAGCTGCATAACACCGGCAATCCCGCTGCCGATTATTACGCCCTGTTCAGCAGCGCCAACTTTGCCAATAACAAGGAGGTGATGCTGGTGAATATTTTTGACCAGGATTTGAAGAAAAACGGCGGCAATAACGGCTACATCAACAACTACGAACAATCGCCTTCCCGCGACCTGGTGCAGACTTACCTGATGAAAGACGGCAGCCGCTTTACGGACAAGGCCGGTTACCAGACGATGCTGTACACGCAGGAGTTCACAGACCGTGATCCCCGCCTGAGCCAGACGTTCTTTTATCCCGGTTTCAAACTGGCCGTCAATCCTCCCGCTGTGGCGAATCCGTACATCCTCCGCCTGAACAAGAACTTCACGGGCTATCACCAGCTGAAGGGCTACATGAACAGCACCGATTCCAAGGTGGTAGACGGCGCGGACTTTCCCGTACACCGGTACGCGGAAGTGCTGCTGATTTTCGCGGAGGCAAAGGCTGAACTGGGCTCGCTGACGCAGGCGGACCTGGATAAATCCATTACGCTCATCCGCCAGCGCGCCGGTATGCCGGCCCTGGTAATGGCGGCTGCCAACGCCACGCCCGATCCCGTGCAGGCGGCCAAATACCCGAACGTAAAAGGCGCCAACACCGGCGTTATTCTCGAAATCCGCCGCGAGAAAAGAGTGGAGTTCGCCATGGAAGGCTACCGCTTCGACGACCTGATGAGATGGAACGCCGGTAAAAACCTCGAGAAAATACCAGAAGGGATGTACTTCCCCGGCCTCGGCAAATACGACCTCACCGGCGATGGCGTGGAAGACATCATCCTCATCGATAAAAGCTCCGCCATTCCGCCGTCCGGTTCACAACAAACGAATTCCCTTGGCGTAAAACTGGTATATTACAAGGCCGGAAGTTTCGGGGAAGACGTGACGGTGTACCTTCGCAACGGGAACGCAGGCGGTACCATCGTAACGGAAACCAGGGCGCGCGACTTCCAGGAACCGAAATATTATTACCGGCCGGTGCCCTTCAACGAACTGGTGCTGAACCCGAAACTGGCGCCGCAATTATTTGACTGGAAATAAAAACAAGTATGAAGAAATGGCTCACAGGTGCGTTGATGATGCTTGCCATCGCAGCGCAGGCACAAAAAAAGAAGGCCGTATTTATTATTGTGGACGGTATTTCGGCGGATGCGCTCGAACAGATCGATCCACCGCACCTGAAACAGATCGCCGGCGCCGGAAAATACCTGCGTGCGTTCGTTGGCGGTGAAAAGGGCGGTTATTCACAAACGCCCACCATTTCGGCGGTGGGCTACAATAGCGTGCTGACGGGCACCTGGGTGAACAAGCACAACGTATGGGACAACGACATCAAAGCGCCCAATTACAATTATCACAACATTTTCCGCCTCTTCAAAGCAAAGTACCCGCAGCAGAAAACGGCCATTTTCAGCAGCTGGACAGACAACCGTACCAAGCTGATCGGTGAGGGGCTTCCCGCCGCGGGCAACCTTACGCTGGATTACAAGTTCGACGGCTATGAGCTGGATACCGTGAAGTTTCCGCACGACAAAGGACGGAATTACATGGAGCGGATCGATGCGCAGGTGGCCGAAGATGCCGCCGCCTGCATCCGTAAAGACGCGCCGGACCTGTCGTGGGTGTACCTGGAGTATACGGACGATATGGGCCACATGTATGGCGACAGCCCCGAATTCACGACCTCCATCCGGAAGATGGACGAGAAAGTTGGCCGCATCTGGGAAGCCATCCGGTACCGGCAGCAGCGGTTCAAGGAAGACTGGCTGATCGTGATCACCACCGACCACGGCCGCGATGAGAAAACGGGCCGCGGGCACGGCGGGCAATCCACCCGCCAGCGTTCCGGCTGGATTTTGCTGAACCAGCCCGTGCTGAACGATTATGCCCGGTATTATTACCCGTCGATCGTGGATATTATGCCCACGGTGGCGCGTTTCCTGCAACTCCCCTTACCGCAGGCCACCACACGGGAATCGGACGGCATTGCGCTCACAGGCGCCGTGTCTGTAGCGCAGCCCGGCGTACTGAAAATCCGCGACCGGCTTGACGTTACCTGGAAGGCGCTGGACCCGGAAGGCACCGTCAAAGTATGGCTTGCTTCCACCAACCGCTACAAAGAGGGCGGTGAAGATGTGTACAAGCTGATCGCGGAAGTGCCTGCGGCGAAAGAGCGGCTGAATATCGATGTGAAAGACATGCCGTCGGATTTTTATAAAGTAGTGCTGGAAGGGAAACACAACACCGTGAACAGGTGGTGGGTGGAAGAAAAGAAACCATGATCACCCGTTGCGATTGCGGGCAAGACGCACGCCGCAACTGTACCATACGAGTTGAAAACCCTTACGGGAATAGGCAGCGCCGCAATGGCGCTGCCTATTCCATTTCGGCGCCGGCCAGGTGCTTTTCCAGCACCAGCCGCAGCGCGGTGAACTCGATCGGTTTGGTCACGTAATCGCTGGCGCCTTCCTGCATAAACCCTGCGGCCGTTTCCGTAAAGGCGTCGCCGGAGGCGATGATGACGGGTATGCGGCGCAGCGAAGGATCGCTTTTCAGATGCTGCAAGGTTTCGCGGCCGTTCATTTTCGGCATGTGGGAATCGAGGATGATCAGGTCCGGCGGACATTCACGCGCCGCTGCCAGTCCCTCCACGCCGTTGTTAGCCGTGTGCACCTGTACGCCGCTGTTGACGAGGAAGTTTTTCATGATCACCTGGTTCATCCTGTCGTCTTCAATCACCAGCACCGTTTTGCTGCCAAACATTTTTTCAGCCGGCGGTGCGGGCGATGGCGATATTTGTTCGCCGTCAGAACCGCGAAGCGGGAAATACGCGGTAAAAGTGGTGCTGGTGTTTTCGGTGCATTCCACGGTGATGTTGCCTTCCAACAGTTCCGCGAAATGTTTGGAAATATGAAGACCCAGCCCGGTCCCTTCGATAAAAGAGCTTTTGTCGCCTACGAACGGCTCAAAAATCCGGACCAGCTTGTCCTGCTCTATGCCGCCGCCCTGGTCGGTTACGCTGACGAACCAGTCTCCCTGTTGCATGCCTGCGCGGATGGCGATCACGCTTTTTTTGCGGGTGAATTTGATGGCGTTCATCAGCAGGTTATTGATGATCTGCGAAAACTTCGTTTCGTCCGTCAGCACTTTTTCCGGCAGCCCGGGCTCGAACAATAATTCGATATGCACTTCCTTGGTGGTGGCCACGTAATCGTAAATGTTGGCGATGTTGCCGAGCGTTTTGCGAACATCCATTTTTTTATACCGCACCTCATCCAGCTGTCCTGCCTCAATACGGGACAGTTCCAATACGTTATTGATGATCTCTTTCATGTTGAAGCTCGCGGAATAAAGGCTGTCTACGAGTGCGGGCAGGGTGGCGCTGATTTTTCCGCTTTTCAGGTCCATCTGCATCAGCTGCACTATCCCGAAAATGGCATTCAACGGGTTGCGCAGCTCGTGGCTGGTTTCCTGCAAAAATACCTTCCTGGACTGGTTGGCCTTTTCCAGTTCGCCGGAACGGGCCTGCAAGGCAAGCATCAGGCTGCCGGTCATTTTTTTATAGTAGAGGATACAAATCGTATTGAGGGTGAGGATGAGCAGGATGCAGCACCAGCGCGTCAGGAACGTGGTGGTGTGATCGAGGGCGATGGGCGCCACCCAGCCGGTATAAAAAAACGTTTCCGTGACAATAAGGCCGCCGGCGGTGACGGACAAACAAATGAGGATCGATTTCCTTTTATTGTATACCAGAAACGTGGCGCTGATCATAAAAAGCAGCACCAGTACCACTTCCAGCGCGGTGCCCAGCAGAATCCCAAAATAGACCGCCCACACGGCCTGGAAACACATGATGCAAATGCCCGCGGTTTCGTACCTGCGGCGGGAATTCAGCCAGATGATAAAGAGGAAACTGCAGGCATCCAGCATGGCCGGAATGAAAATCTGCAGGCGGCCGGTGACGATATAAAGGAATGTGCCCGCACCTATGATCAGCGCGGCCGTACAAAGGCTCAGGGTATTGATGATCCGTATTCTCTGCTGTTGTTCTTCTGCCAGGTTTTGAGAGCCAAAGAAAATTGTCTCAGCCAGGAGGTGGAATACTTTCATGATGTTTCGATCTTGGACAGGGCTTACAAATTTTCGAGGAAGCAATTATGCCCTATAAATGTAACGAATCGCTTTTTCCCCGCCAAAATCAACCCGTGGCTTGCAAACAAGTTTGCTCAAATACAAAGGCCGCTCCGGGGAGCGGCCTTGTTCCATCCATCCTCAGTATTCGTCCTTCCTAGTTTCTTATTTCGCGCCTGCCTGTTCGAGCAGGGTCACGATGGCGGATTGTCCTTTTCTTTTAGCGTGGGCCAGCGGGCTAACGCCGTCTTTATCAGCGATATTCACATTCGCGCCCGCAGCGATGAGCATTTTTACGACCTGTATATGCTCCGGGCTGCCGTTGCCGAGAATGATGGCTTCGAGCAGGCCGGTCCAGCCCAGCCGGTTGATATGATCTACCGGGAAGTTTTTGTCGGACAGCAGGGCGGCCACTGTTTCCACGTGGGCGTGCTCGCAGGCCGGGATGAGCGCGGAGCCGCCGTAGCGGTTGTATACTTTATAATCCGCGCCAGCTTTCATGCACATTTTCACGATTTCGGTAAACCCTGATGCGCCTGCGTAGAGGAACGGCGAGTTCAGGATCTTGTCCTGCGCATTCACGTTGGCGCCGTTTTCAATCAGCAGCTTCGCGGCATTGATATGATTGTGGTACACGGCCGCCATCAGGGGCGTTCTGCCGTCGGCGTCGCGCGTTTCCGTTTTCGCGCCGGCGGCCAGCGCTTCCTTGATGCCCTGCACGTCGTTTTCCGCGGCGGCGCTAAGTAGTTGCTTATCAGCATTGGCTATCACCATCTTATCCTCCTTATGTTTTTGTGCGCATGCCGGTAATGCCAAACCCAGCATGGCTGTTAATAAAATCAGCTTCATATCCTTCCTGTTGGTGTATGTAAAAGTACATCCCTTCATAGCGGAATTGCGGGCTTTATTGTGCCGATGATGGTGTTTTCTGAATCTCGCTGCGGGGCAGTTGCAGCGGCATTTGCGGGCGCAGCCGGGAAGGACGTTCGCAGCTAAGGAACCCCGCATTACTGCGAGGACGGCGCCTTCAGGATTTCGTGACGGAATGCCAGCGGCGTTTGGCCGGTATAACGGCGGAAGAAGCGGGAAAAGTAGGAAGTATCTGAAAAGCCCAGCGCGTATGCGATTTCTTTCACGTCCTGCCCGGTGAGCGTAAGCAGGCGTTTGGCTTCCAGGAGCAACCGCTGGCGGATGCACTGCCCGGCCGTAATGCCGGTTTCTTTTTTGCAGACAATGTTGAGGTATTGCGGGGTGATGTGCAGCAATTCAGCGTAGAATTCTACCGTGGCGTTTTCCTTGTAGTGCTGCTCCAGCAGGGAGAGAAACTGTTTCACGAGCCGGCGCAGCGGCTGCTGGCCGCCGGCAGGATGGGCGTCGTCGTAATACCGTTCGAGCAGGCTCAGCAGCACGCGCAGGCGGTGGCTGATGATGCGCACAGACAGCCAGTCGGCACGGTCGTATTCCTTGGTAATCTGCTCGAGCTCGTATAAAATATCGGAAAAATCGCCGTCGGACAATTGGAGTACGGGATGATTGTTGAACGAGAAAAAAGGCCATTGCTGCGGGGTGCCTTCCAGGAATTCGGGCCCGAACATGAGCTGGAATCCCCTGGTGTCCGGATGCAGTTCCCAGCTGTGCGCCTGGCCGGGGGCGAGAAAGTGCACCTGGTTCTTCGCGGCTTTGTGGGATGTAAAGTCGATGGTATGATCGCCGCCGCCCTTGCTGATCACGAGCAGCATGTAAAAGTTGTGTTTATGCGCCTGGGGAAGGCTGGCCTTGCCCTGCTGCTCGTGCCTGAAAATGCTGAACACTTCTGCTTTCAACGGAGTGCAGATGTCTTTGATGCTGATAACGGGCAAGTTGTTTTTCGGCTGCATGCGCACGGAATGGTATGCAACGAAAATACGAAAATAGCCGCGTTGTTGACGCGGCTATATCGAGCATATATACGGTATGTTATTTTTTGACAGGCTTGTGCTCCACGTCTACCCTGGCGCCGGCGCCATTCACCACGCGGTAGGTAAATACTTCGCGGGTAAGTTTCACCACGTCTACCACGCGGGTATAGTTGCGGGTGCGCGATACGAGGATGCGTTTGTCGTTATTAGGCGTGATAAAATAGTACCCTTCGTCGCCGCGGGGCGTTCCATCCATATTGTAGAAAACGTAATTCCCATCCGGCAGGTAGTCGGCCAGGCCCACGAAGCCCATGTTGGCGGCGGTTACGTCGTTGCCGGCGGAATCCCTTACTACGGTGGTAGTCCAGCGGGTGGAAGAAAGGATGCTGTTGCCGTTTTCCGGCGTGGCGGGAGGCGTTGCCTCGTCTTTGTTGCAGGCGGCGATGGTGCAGGCAGTGAAAAATGCCAGCGCCAGTTTTTTCCAGGTAATTGTCATTGTTCGCAGTTTTATGTGTGTACATCAAAGCTATGTACATCCTTTTCCTGCGAACGGGGTATATCCGGCGGATAGCGGTACTTTTTGAAACCGCCTGGTTGGGCTGATACGGCCGCTGCCCCGGCATGTTGCCCTGTCACCTCAACAAAGTTGCGGTGCCGCTCATGAAAAAATCATACCCAAGGTAGTCCTTCGCTTTCACCTGCCACACATACACCCCCGAGGATTGCGGAGTTCCGTTGATATGCCCGTTCCAGCCGGTGCCGCTTTGTTTTCCGCTATATACCAGCTGTCCCCAGCGGTTATACACCATGAAGAACTCGATTTCCCGGATGCCTACCGCAATGGGCCGCAGCTGGTCGTTCAGCCCGTCTCCATTGGGTGTAAAGGCCGTTGGCACAAATACCTGCGGCATCGTATTGTACACCTTCAACTGCATGAAAGCCGAGTCTGCGCAGCCGGCTTCATTCTGCACCGTCACTTTGTAGCGGATGGCGCGGGTGGGGGCGTTGAACAGCGCCACCGGGTTGTGAACGGTGGTGGAGCTGAGCCCCAGCGCAGGCGACCAGTTGTATTGCGAACCGCCGCTGGCGTTAAGCTGCAGCGGCTGCCCCAGCACGATGGCCGTGTCGCGGCCGGCGAAGGCATGTATTTTCGGTAATACGCGCACTACCACCGTGTCTTTCCCCGGTTTGGGACAACCCCGGCTGGCGGTGACCGTAAGCGTATATGCCGCGGTGGCGGCCGGCCGCACAAGCGGATCCAGCGTACCGGTGGGCACGCCGTTGGCGTCGGTGGTTTGCCAGGTGAATGCGTCGCCGTCGGTGAGGCCATGCAGCTGCGCCATATTGTCGAAACAGATCACGGTATCGGCGCCGGCGAAGGCACGGGGGTAAGGAACGGTGATAACGGTAACGTCGTCTGTGGCGCGGCACTGGCTGATGCTGGCGGTAACGGAATAGGTAGTGGTTTGCGTGGCGGTGGCCACGGGGTTTTGCACGTTGGAGGAATTCAGGGAGGCGGCCGGCGTCCACGTAAACAACAGGCCGTTGGTGATGGGCCGCAGCGTGATGGGATCGCCCTGACAGATCACGGTATCGGCCGGCATGCGCAAACTAACGCGGTCCACTACACGCACCATGACCGAATCGCGGTTGAGGCAGCCGTTCTGGTCGAGGTCCACATAATACTTCGTATCCGTCAGCGGCGAAACGAACGGGTCGGGCGTGTTGGCGCCGGTGATCTGCGCCGCGGGCGTCCAGCTGAAAACGCCGGTACCGGTGCTTTGCAGCTGGAGGCGGTCGGGCGGACAAATCAACGTATCCCGGAAGCGCAGCCCGATGGGCGGTTTGTCGAGAATATCCACCGATTTGGTGAGCGTGTCTTTACACCCGTCCGTATTATGCACAATCAGCCGCACATTTTTTGCACCCATGGAGGGATAAATGAAAGTGGGATGCTGTTCGTCTGAAAAATCCGTTTGCAGGGTGCTTTCCCCGAAGTCCCAATCCCAGAAATTGACGGCGCCCGTACGGGTGGTGGTTTCATCGCGGAACAATACCGGTTTGTTGATACAGGCGCCCACATTGCTGAATGCCGGAAGGAAGCCGGGATATACAAACGCCTGCGCCTCGATGGAGTCCGGGCACTGCAGGCCCCTGTTGGTAGCCAGTTTGATGGTATAGTTGCCTGGCGCCGCGAAGGTATGATCCGCCACCTGGTTGTTGGACGTATAAACAATGTTGCCCGCGGTGTTGGTGAATTCCCAGTAGTAGGTGGAAATCAGCGGGCTGTTGGACAGGTTGGCTACTGTGAGTTGTTGCGAGTTGCGGCACAGCATGTATTCCGGCTGCAGGGTGGCAGCGGCTACGGTGCAGCCGGTGATATTGATCTGCAGGTCTTTTCGCTGGGTGGCGATGGCTACGCCGTTCCGGATTTCCTGCACGCACACGGTCACCACGTAAATGCCCGTACCGGGCGCAATGCCGGTGATAAGGCCCGTATTGGGATTGATGCGCACCTTGCTGCCCAGCGGCGCTCCTCCACTGAAATCGGCGCCGTATGGTACTGTATGGTAGGGCGGCGCTACCGGCGGCTGGCTGTTGTTGCCGCCAACGGGGCCACCTCCGCCGCCTCCGCCACCTCCGCCACCTCCGCCGCTGGAGTATCCCACGGTCTGGTAAGCTTCGCAGAAATAATAGCGCAGCTGGTCACCATCGCTGTCTTCCGCCGCGAAACTGTATGAGAAAGCATTGTCCGCACAAATGGTCACGAGATCGCTGCCGGTAAAGCGCGCACTGTGATTGGCCTGCACCGGCGTTCCGGGAATTTCGGCGGTATAGGTAGCGCCGATGCGGCCATAGCCCGGTTCGAGATTATTGATGGCGTCTACCCGGTTGGTCACCTGTGACGTGAGGACATATCCATCCGGCGAGGCCGGCAGCGACACGTCAAATTCCCAATACCCCACTTTGTAACAGATCAACGGGGCACGGGTAATGCAGGGGTCGGTGCTGGTGGCGCTCAATTCTTCCTCGCGCGACAGCGGGATGCGCAGGTCGGTGATGCGCTGGCCGTTGGCTTTATTGAAAATGCCGATGTAGGTAGGGCTGGCGAACTGGCGGTTAGGTGTAAAGCAGCTTCTGAATTGTTTGAGCGTAACGTGGTAGGTGGGAAGCCCGTTCACGATGCCACTGTAGGTATAATACATTTCCCCGCCGGTAATATGATCGGCGCTGGCGGTTAAAGATGCCACCACAAAAAAAAGCAACAGCAATCGCTTCATGCAGATGTGTTTGTACTATCCTGGGTGATTACGGAAACCCACGCGTACCGGTTGCTCTGCAGTCATAAGTCAGGTTGGAATTATCTGGTAGCCGGGAAAAGCAGGCCATGCAGCATGCCCACCAGTTCTGAAAATTTTTCAGGTTTGGTGATGAATTGCTCCGCACCCAGTTGCCGCGCCTCCTGGATGGTTTTCATATCAGATGCGGTGGAAAATACGATCACCGGCACGTCTTTCGCTTTATGCCCCGCTTTTACCTCCCGTAAAAACTGGGCGCCGTTCATCATTGGCATGTTCAGGTCCAGGAATATCAGATCGGGCAGCACGGCTGCGCTGTTTAAATGCATGATGGCTTCGTAACCGTTGGCGGCAACAGCACACACTATTCCATTGTCTATAAATGCTAGGGCTGATGTAAAGATTTCCTGATCATCAAGGTCATCTTCAATCAGCAATATCGAAGGAGTTGTTATCATGCGTCAAACGGTATGTTCTGTACAAAATTTTGGCTGAATGTATTATTATGAAAAACCTGTATGTGTCTGTATGCCTACATTTTCAGGGTAACTCAATACTGTTAATTTAATCAATTTAAACGAGATTTTTTCCGTGGCACGCTTTTTTTAGATCTTATTTAAAAATACAGTCATGAAAACTTCCAGAAGTCAGCATAACAAGCAATCCAAGCAAGGAATGGTGCATACGCCCCGCCCCGAAATCCGCGACGATCTCGACAGCCGCAAGAACGAGGAGCAGGATTTTAAAGGCGACGACGTCACCCATAACAAAAAGGCCCAGAAAACGCCCCGGAACAAAAAGAAATAACGGGCAATCCGTTCCACAGTCTGCGGTATGTTTTCTATCATTGTACTACCGATGACATTTAAATGATCTTCAGTAGTATGAAAAAGTTACTCTTTATAATGCTGGCGGCCTTTGCCGGGCACCAGTCGTATGCGCAGCAAAAGCCCAATGTTGTTATTATTTATGCGGACGACCTGGGGTATGGCGACCTGGGCTGTTACGGCGCCGTGAAGGTGAAAACTCCGCACATCGACCGCCTTGCGAAGGAAGGCATCCGTTTCACCAACGGGCATACCACTTCGGCTACCTGCACCCCTTCCCGCTACGCGATGCTCACTGGCCAGTACCCCTGGCGCAAAAGCGGCACCGGCGTATTACCGGGCGATGCGGCCATGATTGTGCCCGTGAACAAACCGTCGCTGGCCACCCTTATGCAAAAGGGCGGTTACGCCACGGCCCTCGTGGGCAAATGGCACCTGGGCCTGGGCGATGGTAAAGTAATCAACTGGAACGGGGAAGTGAAACCCAGCCCGAACGATGTTGGGTTCGATTATTCGTTCTGCTTTCCCGCCACGGCGGACAGGGTGCCCACCGTTTTCCTGGAAAACCATACGGTGCTGGGCCTCGACAAAAATGATCCCATCGAAGTAAACTACCGCGAGAAAGTGGGCAACGACCCCACGGGCAAGGAGCACCCTGAGCTGTTGAAAATGGCATCGTCTCCCGGCCAGGGCCACAATAACACCATCGTGAACGGCATCGGCCGCATCGGATTTATGAAGGGCGGCCACAAAGCGCGGTGGACGGATGAAGAGCTGGCGTACGCATTTACCGAACGGGCGGAGAAATTCATCGAAGACAACCGGAACAAACCGTTTTTTCTTTATTTCGCGCTGAGCGACATACATGTGCCCCGCATGCCGGGCACCGCCTTCAAAGGCCAGAGCGGCCTCGGGTACCGCGGAGACGCCATCCTGCAAATGGACTGGACGGTGGGCCGCATCATGCAGAAGCTGCAACAGCTGGGCCTCGAGAAAAATACCATCGTCCTTTTCAGTAGTGACAACGGTCCGGTGCTCGACGATGGATACCAGGACGGAGCCGTGACCGAGCTGAACGGTCATCAGCAAGCAGGCCCGCTGCGCGGCGGCAAGTATAGTGCGTTTGAGGGAGGCACCCGCGTACCCTGGATTGTGCGCTGGCCGGCGAAAATAAAGGGCGGTCAAACGTCCGGAGCGCTGATCAGCCAGGTGGACCTGTTCGCTTCCTTCGCCCGCCTTACCGGCCAGCCGCTGGCGGCAGACGACGCGCCGGACAGCTTCGACATGCTCGACGCACTCACCGGAAAAGACGCGCAAGGCCGCCCGTGGCTTATTTTGCAGGGCGGCGCTTTGTCGCTGGTGCAGGGTAACCTCAAATACATTACGCCGTCGAAAGGGCCGAAGGTGGCCAAAGAAGTGGATATTGAACTGGGGAACGATCCGGCTCCCCAGCTGTATGACCTGAAAAAGGATATCGGCGAGCGGCAGAATATCGCGGCGCAGTTCCCGGAAAAGGTCAAAGCCATGGGGGCTGAACTGGAGCGCCTGAAGGCCGCAAATAAAACAAGAAAGTAGCAATTAAAAAATAATTGCGTGCGTTACGCATAGTGGAACAGCGCTCCGGAAGGGGCGCTGTTCTTTTTTGTTTAATCCCTGTTGATGATCCCCATTATTTTCAGTTTATCCATGAGCAGTATCAAAATTAATACGGATAATATCACGATAAAGCATGCCGCCACGCTGTAGCAGAAATATTCGATGCTCCATTCCAGCGCTACTTTGATACGGTGGAGCAGGCTCACGTCTTTTTTGGGCGTGCCCTCGTAGAGGGAAAGCCGCACGGTACAGAATTCGTTCTCGGTGTTGAAGTTGCCGAGCTGCACGCCGAGGTCTTGCAGGCGCGATTCGACTTCCAGGATTTTATCATGCAGGCTGACGAAATCCGAGATTTCGCCTCCCTTTGATTTCAATTCTACCAGCGATTCGAGCGTTTTTTGCAGCGACGCCTTCTGTGCGTTCAACTGCCGGTATTCGTTCGTTTTATCTTCTTTGATCACCGACATCGACTGCACGGTGCCGATCTGCTGCATGGCCATGTAAAAGGAATCGAAGGCCTCCGGTGTAACGCCAATAAACAAGTGCAGTTCCCGCGCGCCTTTCAGCCCGAAGGCGTTTTCGTATTGGATAATGGCTTTGGCATCCTGTATCTTCCTGCGGATGAGCTGGTTGTCTGTTTCAAACCGGCTGGTGCGGGCCCTGACGGTGGCCGTTTTTTCGTATTTCTGCGTATTCACGCTTTGGGCGGGATTTTGGGCATACGCGATGATTTCTTCCGATTTTTCGGAGGCGTAATTTTTCCGCAAGCCGTCGACGCCGGAGAAATAGTCCGACACCGCGCCGGCGCGGCCGGCATCCGTGGCCATATATCCATACAGGAAACGGAAACAGAACAGCAGGAGGAAAAAGGCCAGGAACCATCTGGCAATTTTCCAGAATCGATTGATGAAGTTGGATTTCATGGTATGTTATTGGGTTTGTGGTAAGAGGATGCGGCGGATATGAATTTCCATAACCGGGGAGAAGAATGCCCTGCAGGCGACGTTACGGCTTGCGGGGTGGAGTGCCCATCTGGACTTCATGCTTCCCGCGTGCGATGCCAGGTTGATTGAGCGCGGCCGCCATCACGGTACCGCTCATCGGTGGAACTCAATACGCACTGGCCCGGTCCAGCGCGGCGATATCTTCCGCTTCCAGCCGCAACCGCACCGCGGCAAACAGGCTGTTCAGCTGCGTCATGGAGGTGGCGCTGGCAATGGGTGCGGTAATACCCGGGCGGTGCATCAGCCAGGCAATGGCAACGGAGGCTGGTTGAACGTTGTGCCTGGCGGCTACGGCGTCCAGCGCGGCCAGGATGCTGAAGCCGCGTTCGTTGATGTATTTGGATACGTATTTGGTGCGGCGGCTGCCTTCGAGGTCGGCGGCGCTGCGGTATTTGCCGGTGAGGAAACCGCTGGCCAGCGCAAAGTAGGGGATAACACCGATGCGGGTGTCTGCCACGAGGGGCGCATATTCCGTTTCAAACCGCTCGCGGTCGTAGAGGTTATATTCGGGCTGGAGGGATTCGTAGGATGGAAACCCTTTATCGAGGCTGATTTGCAGCGACTGCCGGATGCGGCCGGCCGTCATGTTGGAAGTGCCGATGGCGCGCACCTTACCGGATTGTATGATGGTTGCGTAGGCCTCCATCGTTTCTTCGATGGGCGTTTCCGGGTCGTCGTAATGTGTCTGGTACAGGTCAACGTAATCCGTTTGCAGCCGGGAGAGGGATTCTTCGATGGATTGCAGGATGTATTTTTTCCGGAGCCCTTTTTTCGTTTCACTGAACACGCCGCCCACCTTGGTGGCCAGCACGATCTTATCCCGCTTGCCTGTTTGATGCAGCCATTTGCCGATGATACGCTCCGAATCGCCACCGGTATTGCCCGGCACCCGTACCGTATAGGTGTCTGCCGTGTCGATCGCGTTGAAGCCTGCGCCGGTGAAGGCGTCGAGCAACCGGAAGGAAGTTTTTTCATCCGCCGTCCAGCCGAATACATTGCCGCCAAACATCAGCGGAGCAATGGTGAGGCCGGAGTTGCCAAGGGTTCTCTTTTCCATGCCGGCAAAAATCGCGATTTTATTATGTAAATTCAAAACATGAAAGCATTCATCACGAGGCAGATACCGGAAGTAGGCCTGCAGTTATTGCGCGCGGCGGGTATTTCGGTAACGGCGCATACGGAAAAAAGGGAACTGAGCCGGGAGGAACTGACAGCCGCCTGTTTGCAGCACGATGCGCTGCTCAGTGTTGGCGGCGGGAATAAAATCGACGAAGAATTTTTAAGTGCATGCCGCCATTTGAAGGTGGTGTCGCTGATGGCGGTGGGATACGATAACGTGGATGTGGCCGCCGCAAAGCGGCTAAACATCCCCATCGGCCATACGCCGGGCGTGCTGAGCAACGCCACGGCCGATACAGCGTTCCTGCTGATGCTGGCCGTTTCACGCAAGGCTTTTTACCTGCATAATACCATTGCCCGCGGGGAGTGGGGCTTTTTTGAGCCCACCAGGAACCTGGGCGTGGAGCTGGGCGGCAAAACGCTCGGCATATTCGGGCTGGGCAAAATCGGCGCAACGCTGGCCCGGAAATGCCGGGGCGCTTTTGATATGCCGGTGATCTACCACAACCGCGGGCGCAATGAGGCGGCAGAACGGGAGCTGGGTGCGGAATGGGTGCCGTTCGACGAGCTGTTGCACCGCAGCGACGTACTGTCGCTGCACGCCGCCCTCACACCGGAAACGAAAGGCCTGTTCGACGAACGCGCTTTTTCGCAAATGAAACCGTCTTCCATTTTCATCAATACCGCCCGCGGCGGCATGCACAACGAGCAGCACCTGCTGAAGGCCCTGCAGGAAGGCCACATATGGGGTGCAGGGCTGGATGTAACCAACCCCGAGCCCATGGAGCCCGACAACCCGCTGCTGCAGATGCCCAACGTGGCCGTATTGCCGCATATCGGCTCGGCTACCGTAGAAGCGCGCAACGGCATGGCTGTGATCGCCGCCCAGAACCTGATCGCCGGCCTGAAAGGCGAGCCATTGCCGCACGCAGTAAAGGGCTGAGCGGAATTTGTGCAGCCTTTTTGTATTTTTAGGCGTACTAAGGGAGGCCGCATATTTGGGATTAGACGAGCACATAACGGAAGAAGAACTGTCAGAACGTATTGCCAATGGCGATCAACTCGCATTCCGGGTGATATTCCGCAGGCATTATAAAGCGTTGTGCTTCTTTGGCACGTCCATCACGCAGGACGCGCAGGAGGCGGAAGACCTCGTGCAGGAAACTTTCTCGAAGCTGTGGGACAAACGGGCGGACTTCCCCACCACGGCCAAAATCAAAGCTTTCCTATACATCAGCACCAAAAACGCCTGCCTCAATTTCGTGCGGCAGAAACAGCGGCAGACCGAAAAAGAAAAAGACTTCTCCTACCTGCAGGACGATGAGGCCTCCGCCGCCTTCGATCCTGTGCTGGCCGAAACGGAAATCATCCGGGAACTGTACCATGAAATAGAGCAATTGCCGGCGCAATGCCGGCGCGTTTTCAAGATGAGCTACCTCGAAGGCCGGAAGAACGAAGAGATCGCCACGGCGCTCGGCATCTCGTACAACACCGTGCGTACGCAGAAACTCCGCGCACTGAAGCTGATCCGCGCTTCCCTGATGACGAAAAACCTGCTGCCCGCACTGTTGTTATACATGACATTTATTAAAATGCATTGAATCCCTGTTGTTTTTTAAGTTTTCCCGGAAAAAAGTTCGCTTTTCCTTTCATCGAAATGGAACAGCCGGTGTTTCTATATTAAAATATCAGAATTGCAGCGGATATCTTTTCTCATACTCCGGCATTTACGAAACGAGCTCACCGCGGCCGAACAGGAAGAACTGTCGGCCTGGATAGCCGCTTCTCCCGACAATCGCCGCTTTTTTGAAGCCAACACGCAGGATGACCTGCTGTCGCGGAAGCTGCGGCGGTACGGTGCGTTTGATGAAGACGCGGCCTGGGAAAAGTTTGCGGGAGAGCGCTTCCCTGAAAAAATGCGCGCCGTAAAAGGGCGTAACCGCTGGTGGGCCGCTGCCGCCGCGGCCATTCTCCTCGCCTCCGCCGCTGCCTGGTGGTGGCAACCGGCCCCGCAGGCGCCGCAGGTTGCACAGGCGCCGGTGGTATTGCCGGGTAGCAACAAAGCAGTGCTCACCCTGGCAGACGGATCGGCCGTAACGCTCGACAGTACCGGTAATCAGGTGATCATGCAGGCTGGCACCGCCATTCGCCAGCAGGGTGGTCAATTGGAATATAAGGATGCGGAAAATGCGGCCGTTGGGTGGAATACCCTGCGCACGCCCCGGGGCGGTCAGTTCAAGATCACCCTTGGCGACGGCACCAGGGTATGGCTCAATGCCGCTTCTTCCCTCCGCTATCCCACCGCTTTCAACGGCGCCACCCGTACCGTGGAAGTGAGCGGCGAAGCCTACTTCGAAGTTGCGAAAAATGCCGGCAAGCCTTTCCAGGTGCAGGTCGGCAACGAAAATACCGTCACTGTGCTGGGCACGCGTTTTAACGTCAACGCCTATACCGACGAGGCCAGCATCAATACCACCCTGCTCGAAGGGGCCGTGCGCGTGAATGCCGGCAGCCGGGAGCGGGTGCTGCAACCGGGCCAGCAGGCGCAGGTCAGCGCCGGCGGCATCAAAGTGGTAACGGCCGACACGGAACAGGCCGTAGCCTGGAAAAATGACATATTCAATTTCCGCGATGCGGACATCAGAGCGGTCATGCGCCAACTGGGCCGCTGGTATGATGTGGAGGTGGTGTATCAGGGTAATGTGCCCGCCCGCCGCTTCCAGGGCGAAATTCAGCGAAACCTGCCTTTGCAGGACGTGCTGGAAGGCCTTAAAACAACGGGTATCCAGTTTACCCTCGAAGGAAGGAAGATTATCATCCAATAAAAAACCGGAGGCGCTTGGACCCGCCCCCGGCACACGTCTGGATGTTTTAAATGTGTATTCTCTATCCAAACAATGCAAATCTATGCAATTGAATCGTCATGTGCAGGCCCCAGCTATACCGGGGCTGCAACCAACCAAATCACTTTTTCTGCGAACCAAAATCGTACGAATGATGAGACTAACGGTACTACTGATGATGGCAGCCTGCCTCCGCGTTTCCGCGGCCGCGCATGCGCAATCGGTGTCGGCATCCCTTAAGAACGCGCCGCTGGAAGAAGTGTTCGCCACGGTGAAACAACAAACCGGCTTCCTGTTTTTTTACGACCGGGATATGCTGAAAGCCACCAAACCGGTGACCATCCAGGCCAGGAACCTCGCGCTGCAGGCATTCCTGTCGGAGGTATTCAGCAATCAGCCATTGGACTATACCATCAAAGACAAAACGATTTTCCTGAAGCGCAAGCCGGCTACGGTGGAAACACCGCAGCAACAGCAGCCACTGACGGGGATCGTAAAAGATAAAGAGGGCCAGCTGCTGATCGGCGTAAGCGTGAAAATAAAAGGGACCGATAAAGGGGTGGTGACGGACGCCAACGGCCGGTTCGTGCTGAACGGCGCCGGCCCGGGCAGCGTGCTGGTATTCACTTATATTGGCTTTGAGCCGCAGGAAACCTTTGTTGGCAACTTCGGCCCGCTAACGATTTTCCTGAAGCCCGCCGTCAACGCCCTCGACGAGGCGGTGATCATCGGGTACGGCTCCACCATCCGCCGCAAAAACACCGGTAGCATTTCCACGGTGCAAAGCAAAGACATTGGCGACCAGCCTGTACTGGACCCGCTGGCAGCCCTGCAGGGCCGGGTGCCCGGCCTGATGATCACCTCCTCGAACGGCCTGCCCGGCTCGAGTTACAACGTGATGCTGCGCGGCCGCAATTCCATCGACGGGAAAAACGACCCGCTGTACATCGTGGACGGCGTGCCGTTCGTGTCCGAACCGCTCAACCAGTTCACCTCCGCCAACGGCAACCAAAGCCCCCTCGCAAGCATCAACCCCGACGATATTGACCGTATCGATATCCTCAAAGACGCCGACGCAACGGCCATTTACGGCTCACGCGGCGCGAACGGCGTGGTGCTGATTACGACTAAAAGAGGGAAGGCGGGCAATACGCGCTTTAGCTTCAATGTCAATAGTGGTGGCAGCAAAGTGGTGAACACGCTGGATATGCTGAAGACAGACGAATATCTGAAAATGCGCAAAGAGGCATTTGCGAATGATGGCGTGGCGTACAATGCCAATAACGCGCCTGACCTGGTAACCTGGGACCAGAAAGCCTATACAGACTGGCAGAAATTAATGATCGGCAACACGGCGAATTTTACGAATGCTTCGGCCGCTGTTTCCGGCGGTTCCGAGCAAACCCGTTTCCTGTTGAGTGGAACTTACGATTATCAAACAACTGTGATGCCGAATAAATTGCCGTTTAAACGCGCCGGTTCACATCTTAGCCTTGATCATACAGGGCTGAACGGCAAGTTTCAGGCAACGGCCTCCGTTAACTACAGTACGATACGCGATAAATCCATTGCTTCTGATATCACCGGTTATTACAACCTTGCGCCCAACTACCCGGTGTATGATGCCAATGGAAAATTTTTCTGGTTCGGAACGGCGCTGGTAAACCCGATGGCGCTCCTTCACCGCAGCTCGGACGTGCGGACTAACACACTCATCGCTAACGGGAACCTGCGCTATACGATTATTCCAGGGTTGAATGCCAAGGTGAACCTCGGGTATACAAAAACCGATATGAAGCAGATCCAGACCAACCCGCTTATCTCACTCAACCCTAATAGCATCAACACAGGCAGCTTCAGCCTGTTCGGGAATGCAGATGGTGCGTCGTGGCTGATTGAGCCCCAGATCGATTATGTTCGTGCCATCGGTGACGGCGAATTACAGGTGATGGCCGGCGCGACCTGGCAAGAAGATACCCGGCAGGGTTCCCGAATCACGGGAGAAAACTTCCCGAACGACGCGTTACTGGAAGATATTCGTTCTGCGGGCAAACTGACGGTAACAGCACCGTCTACCTATAGCTTTTACCGCTACACTTCCGGCTTCGGACGCATCACCTACAACTGGAGGGAAAAATATTTTGTCAACGCCAGCTTCCGCAGAGACGGCTCCACCCGCTTTTCACCGGAATATCGCTTCGGGAACTTCGGCGCGGTGGGCGCTGCCTGGACGTTCAGTAAAGAGCGCTTCCTGGAAGGAAACAAGGTGCTGAGCTATGGTAAATTGCGCGCCAGTGCAGGCTTAACCGGTAACGATCGCATTCCGGACTATCGTTACATCGAAAGCTGGACGGCGGCATCTTACCCATACAATGGCCAGCCGGGCATTGTGCCTACCCGCCTTGCCAACGACATTTTCAAGTGGGAGGAGAACAGAAAGCTGGAAGCAGCGTTGGAACTTGGCTTTCTGCAAGACCGAATCCTGTTCAATACCAATTTCTACAGAAACGTTTCCGGCAACCAGCTCGTATCGTACCAGCTTTCCCCGCAAACAGGGTTTACTTTCATTACAGCCAATTTTCCCGCCAAGGTGTTGAATACGGGATGGGAATTTGATGTAACGGCCATCAACATCCGGAAAAAGGACTTTGAATGGAAAACGATGCTGAACCTGTCTGTCAACAAAAATGAACTGATGGAATATGACGGCATTGAGAAATCGACTTATAAAGACGTTTATGTGGTGGGGCAGTCGCTTTCCATCGTAAAAGGCTACCGTTTCACCCGCATTGACCCGGAAACCGGCAAGGCAACCGTTGCGATTCCCAGCGGAGGAACGATTCCGCAGGAAAAGATCGATTTCGGCATTCTGGGCAAAACCATGCCGGACTTTTTCGGCGGGCTGCAAAATACCCTGAGCTATAAAGGGTTGGAGCTCGATGTGTTATTCCAGTTTGTGAAACAGGAAGGGCCATTGCTGAACTATGGTTACCTCTCCCAGCCTTATGGCGGTTTATATAACAAAGACGTAAGCGCGTTGGGCCGCTGGCAGGAGAAAGGAGATCTGGCAAGCGTGCCGAAGGCCACCACCATTCCGGGTAATTCAGGGTACGATGCCTACCGGTTGTCTTCCGCGGTATGGGGCGATGCATCTTATATACGCCTGAAAAACCTGGCCCTTCGCTATAACCTGTCCAAATTGCTCAGCCGCTATAAAGTAAATAATCTCAGCGTGGTAGTGTCGGGCCAGAATCTGGTAACGATTACCAATTATGACGGGTTCGATCCGGAAACACAGGGATTGTACATGCCGCCGATGAAAACAATCACCGCCGGGCTGAAACTTGTTTTATAAACCGACCTAAAATTATTACGATGAGAAAAGTATATATATGTCTTGCCGGTGTGTTGATTTTCTGCGCAACAGCGTGTAAAAAATTCGTTGATACGCCTTTGCCTAAAAATGAAATCATCAGCGATGTGGTATTCACCGACGATAAAACGGCCACAGCGTCCATTACCGGCATGTACACGAGTATGAACGCTTTTAACTACCAGTATGCGAATATCTTGATGAGTTATCTCAACGGAATGCTGGCGGACGAAGTGTATTATCTCACCACCTTCGCCAATTATGACGTGTTTAGCACAAACTCCCTGCTGCCCGGTAGCCAGTACGTGGAAACGATGTGGGCGGACCAGTATCGTTTTATCTTCCAGGCCAACAGGTGTATAGAAGGCTTGACCACGGCGGATAAGCTGACGCCGGCCGTTCGCGCGCAATTGTTGGGTGAGGCGTATTTTATGCGCGCGTTCATGCATTTTTACCTGGTGAACATGTATGGCGATGTTCCGTTGATCACGTCTTCCGACTTCAAGAAAAACAATGTACTTCCGCGGGAAAAGTCAACCATTGTTTACGATACACTGATTAATGACCTGAAAAAAGCAAAAGATTTGATGGCGGACGATTATCCCGGAGGGTTCCGCACGCGCCCCAATAAGGCTGCCGCAACCGCATTGCTGGCAAGGGCCTATTTGTATACAAGGCAATGGGCGCTGGCAGAATCAACTGCTTCGGAAGTGCTGGGGAACAACCGCTACGCACTTTTAAAAGACCTGAATACGGTTTTTCTGGCCGAAAGCAAAGAGGCGCTCTGGCAGTTGCAGTCTGTAAATACGGCAGGCGGCCGCAATACCTGGGAGGGGAATACTACAGTGCCTGCGAGTCCCACCGGTAATGCACTGTTCCGGCTTGATTCCAATAACCTGGTTAAGAAATTTGAAGCAGATGACCTTCGCCTGAAAAACTGGGTGGATAACAGGAAGAATCCCGCCGGCGCCATCACGCACTATTTCCCGTTCAAGTATAAGGTACGTACGAATGCTTCAGGAGCAGTTACGGAGAACTCAATGGTATTGCGTTTTGCCGAACAATACCTCATTCGCGCAGAAGCACGTATTCAGCAGGACAAGCTGACCGACGGAAGAAGCGACCTCGATTCCATCCGCCGGCGCGCCGGTTTGCCGGTATTGTCCACCACCCTGGATAAAGCAGCGCTGCTGCTGGCAGTGGAAAAGGAGCGGAAAGCTGAATTATTTGCGGAATGGGGCCACCGATGGTTCGACCTGAAGAGGACCGGCCGCTCATCTGCCGTGCTGGCTCCCATCAAGGGCGCCAAATGGCAGGATACGGATGTGTTGTATCCGATACCTACCTCGGCAAGGAGCACCAACATTCACCTCACCCAGAACGACGGCTACAATTAATTATGAAACGGATAATCATCGCTTGTATCTTTTTATTGGGCTTCACCGCAGCAACGGCACAGGTGACCATTTCGCCTGAATTTCCCGAAAGAGGGCAAACGGTCACCGTGACCTATGCGCCGGAAAAACCGCCGGGAGGCCCGGTAACGCTGGTGTTCAGCTATTCCAATTTCTATGACCTGCCCTGGCGGATGCGGATGGAACCGGCTGGCGGCAAATGGACCGCCTCCTTTAAGCTGGCAGACTTCGCCACCTTTGCCACCTTCTACCTGCAGGCGGGCGACTCCGTGGTCAGGCCCGGCGCGGGGAAACATTACGAAGTGGCGGTTTATAACGGCAAAGTGCCGGTGGAAAACGGGCTCCTCTACAAGGGTTACAGCCTCAGTGCACAAATGGGCAAGTCGCCGTTGCTGGCCACCAGGCAGGCCGAACAATACGCGGCCGAGTTGCAGCGGTACCCGGACAATTACGAAGCGAAGCTCCGTTTGCTGCAGCACCGGATCAATAACGCGGCAGGCGCCGAAAAAGAAACGCTGCGGGCGCAGGCGCACAAAGTGATCGCAGACAGGTTTTATGCCGCGCCCACGGTGCCTGGCAACATCAACAAGGTGACCATGGGCTACCTGATCATCGGTGAAAACACCCGCCTCGATTCCATCCGCAAAGTGATTCGCGAGCGCTACCCGGATTCGGATATGGGCCTCGACCTGTGGACGGCTCACATCGCCAGGGGCAAAGACACGGCAAAACAGATTGCCTTGTTTCAGGCTGCACTGAGAAAAGAGACGGCAGAAAATGCCGGCGCTTTTTCCGCGATGCACGAAAAGCTGTTCGACTATTATGCCGCCCGGAAAAACGGCGCGAAAGCCCTGCTGCATGCCCGGAAGGTGGCCGGCAACGATAAAAGCCCCTATTATCCGAATACACTCAAGAACATCGCGCAAACCCTGCTCGACAACCAGTTGATGCCCGACACCGCCCGCGCTTATGCCGCGCGGGCGCTCGCCATGGCGGACAAATTCCCGGCGGGAGTGATACGCTTCTTCCCGGAAACCGGTTACATCTACCCGCATGTGGACGACAGTACCCGTAAAGCCGTTACCGCCAAAGCGAAAGGCAACCTGCTGTCCATGCTCGGGCTCATCGACATGCAACAGGGCCGCACACACGATGCGGATGCGCGTATGACGGAAGCGATGCAAACTTCGGAGGATAAGGAAACGCTCGACAATGTGGCTGTTTTCTTCACGAAAACCAATAACACGGCACGCCTGCAACAGTTACAGGCGCTGCGCGAAAAAGCCATGTTCGAAAAGGTGGCGAAGATGCGCGCGCCGAGGCCGGCGCCCGTTATGCAATTCACCGATCTGAAAGGGAAAGCCGTTGATCCCGCTTCGCTGAAAAACAAGGTGGTGGTAATCGACTTCTGGGCTACCTGGTGTATCCCTTGCATGGAGGAGATGCCGTACCTGCAGAAAGTGTACGACCGGTACCGCCACCGTGAAGACGTGGTGTTCATGGTCGTTAACAGCGGGGCCCGCAACACCCTGGCCGACGCGCAGGGCTGGAGCGGCAACAAAAAATACACGTTCCCCGTGTATTACAATACTGATCCGGACGCGGGCGACAAATTCAAATTCAACATCATCCCCGCCACCTACCTCATCGGGAAAGACGGTAATATCCAGTTCAGCAATATCGGTTTTGAAGGCCCGGAAGTAGAAACCAAACTGAAACTGCAGATCGACATGCTGCTGAAAAACTAGCTGCCATTCATAAAAGAGGAAGGGCTCCGCTACAATAGCGGGGCCCTTTTTGTTCGCATAGGTCATACCGCACGTTATCAGAAACTGAAAGCGCCTATGAAAACCCCCTCTTTACCCGCCGCCGGCATCTGCATGGTGATCACTTTCCGGTTCTCCTCGCCGCCGGCGTAACGGGTGTATATTTCCGCCATCACAGTGGTGGGCCCGGTAATGGTTACCTGGCTTTCACCAAAGAAGTTGGTTTCGATTGTGTACCGGCCCTTTAAGGCTTTTTTGAGCATGAACTGCTCCGGGCCGTAACCATCGGTAAAGTCGTTGCTGATGCGGCCTCCGGCTTCGGTGTGGGGGTTGCTGTAGAAACATTTTTCGCCGCTGGGATCGGTTATCCAGAGGTCGATGTCGGTGTTCTTTTTATTCCAGTTGATCACCACCCGTACTTCCACCGGCATGTTCGCGATGAGGCGCTTGTCAATCCTGGCGAGGTTCAGGCGGCGCTTGTGCAGGGTGATGAGATGATTGATTTCGGTGATGATGATTTCCTCGATGCCGGCATCGCGCTGGGAGGCTTCGCGGGTGTACGACTGGAGCAGCGTGCTGTACAGGGTGTCGAGCGCCTGCTGGTAATAGCAGCCGTCTTCCAGCGCCAGCGCATAGTCGCGGTAGCTCTGCGGGTCCATGGGCCGCCATTCGAGTATTTTACGGGCCACGAAAATTTCTTCCTCGTATTGCTTGTGTTCTTTGAGCTTATAGGCCATCATCTTGAACAGTTCCGCGTTTTCCTGGTCGAGCTCGGCGATGCTGCTAAGAATGGTGAGGGCCATGTCTTTCCGGTTCGCCTCGTAGAACCACGATGCGATATCGAAATAAAACCGCGGAGTGGTGATGTAGGTGTCGCGCTGTGAAAGGTAGTGCCGGTAAGCCGCATCGGGTGTGGCTCCTTCAAGCCCTTTCATATACACCTGGTCGCTTTTGAAGGCAGCGGTTTCAATGGCTACTTTTTCCCGGTCTTTCCCTTTTGCCGCCGGGATGTAGCCAGACACCACACCGCGAACCACTACCTGGTCGGACAACGCGACGTTGGAAGCTTCCCGTTCGGCCACCGGAGCTGCTGCTGCGGGAGCTTCCTCCATTTTAAGTTCCACGGCTGCGTTTTGCTGCCGGGGGGCCTCCGCCGCCTGTCTCATCGCACGGTTGCGGCTGGCGTGGCCTACCACCACCACGGAATCCGGAACAGGGAAATGTTTCCCCGATTTGACCGGTTTGAAAGCCTCGTTCCACCAGGATCTCAATTCCTGGGTCATGGTAACGGCCTTTTGTAACAGGTCGTTTACTTTGGCTTCTTTAGCCATCAGCTGTTGTTTGACAAGGCGGTCGTATTCCTCGCGTAATTCCGCGGGCGGCGCAATATCGTAGAGCACATAATCGTGCACCGTTTCGAGCACAATCAGGCTGGTGTTGCGGGTAACGATGCCGAATTGCCTGGACAGCTGGCCGATCTCATCCTTATGCTGCTCATATCGCACGTCCATTTCGGCGATTTTTTTCTGTGCCCAGATGCGGTGCACGTTGACCATCGTGGGCTCACCGGTTTTCAATTGCACGGTTTGTTCAGCGGTGACCGCACCGGGGCGGTAACCGTACAGCAGCGTAACGGTGGTGGCAGCGTTGTCTGTAATACCGGCGATGGACACGTGCCCGTCGACCGGCACCGGTACGGAGGGGTACACTTCGCGCAGCGAATTGTTCTGCCGTATGCCGATCAGTTGCAGTGTTTCGCTGTTCAGCAGTTCCGCCGCTTTACCGGCGGAGAGCGCCTGCAGGTTGATGAATTGACCTCCTGACTGGGCCGCAATCAGTTTCAGGTTGCTGTAATCCGCGCGGGATGCGGATGTGATGCAATGTACGGGCTTGAACAGCCTCATGTCCGGCGCACCGAAGGAAGAAAGACCGTCGCTGAAGAACAGGTATTCATCCACCGCAAAGGGGCGTGCGGCGGAAAGGTTGGTGCCGCCGTCGTACACCACATTTTCCAGCACTTTTTTCAATGCGCTCCAGTCGCCATTCGTGATCGTGAATGTACCGGCCGGCGTGAAGCGGTTGTTGAGCAGGCCGAGTGTAATGGTGAGCTGTTGTTTTTCCCGGATGATGTCATTGAGCAGCGCCATTTCCTTTTTCACATCCCTTTTGAGGCCGCTCAGCGACACGTCCCAGATCAGCCCGATGCGGCTGCCCCAGTTACGGGGGCGGCTTTGCGCTTTCGGGTACGCATTGACGAGGAAATAATAACTGCCTCCCGCCTTTTGCAGCAGCGATTCCACCATGTCCGCCTGTTTGGGCAGGTGGATGGTGAGTGCGTGGCCCGGCCGGAAATCTGTTTTATGAATGTCTGCAATGTAGGTGTGGCCGCTGGTGTTGCGGAAGGCAAAGCTGCCGTCGGGTTTTTCTTCGAGCTCCGGTTTGGTGAGGCTTTCCCATACGGTGGCTTTGAGGTCGAACGACGGAATGGCGTCCTTGTAATCCAGCGGCAGGTGATAACGTTGACCTTTCAGTTCTTCTTCATAGCCGATGAGGATGGTGCGGGTACCATTCGGCGGCAGGGGATATACGCGCGTGCGGAAATTGTTCCCTTCCGTTTTTTCCAGGAGGCCGGGATCTACTCTTCGCTGTTCGATGCTTTCAAAAGTTTCGGTGGCTTTGGCTTTTTCGACCGGCACCGCTTCCCGCAGGCGGCCGTTGATATCGAGCGCGTAGCGGCTCACGGTGACGCCTTCCGGCAGCGGGAAGGTGAGCTCGCCCTCGAGCACCCTGTTGCTGTTGTTGCGGAACTGCATGGTCATTACCGTAGTGGCGATGTTGCCGGTTACCTGTACGTCCACTTTCATAGACGACAGGACGACAGGCTGGCCCGCATCGGGGCTTTTTATTTTCATGACCGGCATCTGGGCCATGGCGGTGGCCGTGGTGATAAGAAACAGGCAGGTGAGTCGGAAGGCGCTGATCATAAGGTTCGTTTTCCTAAGGATGCAGAAATTTGCCCGGTTCCATAAAACCCGTTCATTCTTGTCGCGTTTGACCCTTTAATTGGCATGATCGCTACCGGTTCCGGATCGCTGCGCCGGTTACATTTGTAATGTCTAAAAACCTTTTTATATGCTGCTTCAGAATAAGAATGCCATTGTTTACGGCGGCAGCGGCGCCATCGGGAGCGCCATTGCTCAGGCTTTCCTGCGCGAAGGCGCAACGGTGTACCTGGTTGCCCGCCATCTTCCAAAGCTGGAAGCCGTTGCCGCCGGACTGGAGGCCGGTAAGGGCAAAGTACATATCGCCGCGCTCGATGTGACAGCAGAAGAGGCGGTGGAAAAACATGCGGCCGCCGTGGCGGAAGCGGGGAGTATCGATATTGTCTGTAATGCGACGGGTACATTTCACATACAGGGTAAACCGCTGCATGAGCTGACGCTGGAGGAATTCGAGCATCCCGTCCGGTTCGGCGCCCGCACCCTTTTTCTGACGGCGCGGGCTACCGCCCGGTATATGAAGCAAAACGGGGGAGGCGTGTACCTGAACCTCTCCACACCGGGGTCTCGTCTGCCTATGGAAGGAATACTCGGGTTTGGTGCGGCTTGCGCGATGGTGGAAGGGTTTACCCGGCACCTGGCGGGCGAACTGGGGCCTTTCGGCATCCGTGTAATTTGCCTGCGGCCGGATGCGATTCCCGGGGCGTTGGAAAAAGGCTCTCATGCCAACGACGTGTTTAAAGGTCCGGCGGAACGCGCGGGCTCAACACCGGCGGAGATGCTGGCGGAACACGCCAAAACGGGCCCGCTGCTGCGCCGCCTGCCTTCGCTGGAAGAGGTGGGCAATACGGCCGCCTTTATGGCCAGCAGCCAGGCGGGCGCCATTACAGGAGCCATCGTTAACCTCACCTGCGGCTCGCTGGTAGACCAGGCGTGAACCTGCCATTCACCGTTGATCCTCCTGTTAAACACCTTTCCTTTATATATTGAAGCCGACAGGAGAACGCCAGGAAGATCACAGGTGGATGACACATGAAGCCGGCGCCGAAGGAGCGCATTTTCACCATACATCCCGGAAACGCCCGACGTTCACCCCTGTTTCCGGAGCTTCGTTCCACAAATTTCTCCAGGTGGGGCATTGCATCGTCATTTCATTGCATCATCTCCGGTATAGGCGCACTTCGCGTTTTTCATCTTCGCTTCATCTTCGGGCGGTAGTTTTGAATCGTCAAAAAATTCTTAACCATCAATCTGGAGTATGAAAACAAAAGCATGTATGTTCCTCGCGCTGATGATATCCGGCGCGGCTTTCGGCCAGCAGGCGGAAGTGAAACAATCTGTAAAGGCAGCAGGTCAGGTCAATGCGGGGCCGTCAAAGACGGGCGCAAAAGCGGAAATGAAGGCGGAAAGCCGGCTGGAAGGTAGTGCCGGCAACGGCGCGAATACAACGGTGGCATCGAATGGCCAGGCGGCGGGGAGCGGTAACGGGACATCGGCCGCGGCCGTTGGGTATAACGGGCAAGCCTCGATAGCGGTAGCACCGGGCACAGTAGCGAACGCCGCAGCAGGCGAAGCTGCCGCGCAGACAAATGCTGTGGTGAAAAAAGCTGCCGCCATTGGTTCGGATGTTCAGGCTAAAACTGCAGCACAAGCCAACGCAGTGATGGCAACAGGAGCTGCAGCAGGAACCGGTTTGCAGGGCAACGCCGCCATACAAACCAACGCGGCTGTGGAAGCAGGTGCTGGTATTACTAAAGATATCCAGGTCAACGCCGCCACGCAAGCCAACGCAGCCATAGAAGCCGGCTCAGATATCCAAAGTAAAGCGGCCACACAAACCAACGTGGCCGTGGAAGCAGGTGCTGGTATTACTAAAGATATTCAGGCCAACGCCGCCACACAAGCCAACGCAGCCATAGAAACCGGCTCAGATATCCAAAGCAAAGCGGCCACACAAACCAACGCAGCCGTGGAAGCAGGCGCTGGTATTGCTAAAGATATCCAGGCCAACGCCGCCACACAAACCAATACGGCCGTGGAAGCAGGCGCTGGTATTACTAAGGATATCCAGACCAACGCCGCCACACAAGCAAACGCAGCGCTGGAGGTGGGTACCGCTGTCGGCGCGGGCGTTCAAACAGCTACCGCCGTGAAGACCGATGCCGCTATTACCTCCGCCAGTCAGGTTGCCGGTACCGCCGGGGCAAAGGCCGGAAAAGTTAAGGGCGCGTTAATCAATACCGGTAAAACGGGCCTGAACACTACCACAGGCGTGAATGCCACTGTCAACAACGCGTTAAGAATACAGGCGGCGCCCGTCAAAGTGAACACCCGTATCGCGGGCGGGGCAGGCCTCGGGATTTTCTGATTTCAAAAACGGACGGATTTTTGCTGGTAATCGCCGGCAAAAATCTGTTATTTTTATACCCGATGGGGAGATTTGCAATTTTTCTGTGTTTATGCTGGGGAGCGGTGCTGCTCACCCGTTCTGCCTCGGCCGCCGGCCGCGGACCGGGATTGTACACTGTTCCGGCAGCACTGGATTCGCTGCCGGCCCCGGCCAGATCTGCCGAGAAGCCAAATGAAAAACCGGGAGATATAAAGCCGCCTGATATCATCAAGGAGGTGCCTAAGTCGAGAAGAAAAATTAAACCTATTGCCGTGCCGGCGCCTTTGCCGGTGAAGCCAATCAAGATCATCAAGCCGAAAATCATCCGTACAGTGGGATTAATCGGCTGACCAAAATATCCGACATGAGATATGTTCTGACATTATCCATCATATGGTTGTGCAGCCAGCATGCCTATGCGCAGGCAGACAGTGCGGCCGCCGGTAAAAAAACAACGTTTACCATCGGCGCCGTGTACACCAACAATGCCAGCTACTATGGCCAGAAGGCCGAAGAAACGATGCCTTACGTTGCCGCCAGCGCGGCGCTGCGGTTTGGCTCCGGCATTTATTTCACCGGCACCGCGTTCCGGCTCCTGAACGATTCGGGAAGGGTCGTGTCTGCCAGCAGCGCAGGGGCCGGCATCGCCTTCAATTTGTCCAAAAAACTGACGGCCGACCTGGGATACAATTACACCTTCTATCCCTCGAATTCGCCGTTTTTGCAAGCGGCCAGCCCGCACAGCGCCAACGCCTCGCTGCAATACGAATACTTTTTAACCAGCGGACTGCAGCTCGATTATAATTTCGGCAAAGAACAGGACGCGTTCCTGACCTTCAGTACCGAAAAACTCATCAGCCTGGGCAGCCTGGCCAAGGGAAAAGATCTCGTCACACTCACGCCGGCCATCGAGATCACCGGCGGCAGCCAGCGGTTTTACCAGACGTATGTGACGGAGAAGCGGTACCGCGACAGCATCCTCGGCCTCCCCGTTCCGCCCATTTTCAACGTGCCGGGCACCGGAACGGAAACGACTACCACCACCAGTTCCGCCACGCGGTTCAGCATGCTGTCGTACAACCTGCGGGTGCCCCTGGCTTACAATCGCGCGCATTATATGATTGAAGCGGCCTACCAGCTTTCTGTGCTCGATCGAAACGCGCAAACCGGCGGCGGCACCGCCAATTCATTTTTCAGCTGCAGCATTTATTACCAGTTTTGATAACATGAAAGTACTGATCGTGGAAGATGAACGGGCGATGGCATTGGAAATGGAAGCATTTCTGATCAAGTCGTTTTACCTGTGCGACCTTGCCTTCACGGCTAAACAGGGGTTGCAGAAAATGGAGGAAGGCCCGTACGATTTTATCTTGCTCGACCTGGGCCTGCCGGACAAAAGCGGCCTGCTGGTGCTGGAAGAAGCAAAGAAAAATTGCCCGGACGCTTCTTATATTATCCTGTCGGCCCGCGGGGAGCTGGAAGACCGCATAAAGGGGCTCGACCTGGGTGCGGACGATTACCTGCCCAAACCGTTTTCACTACTGGAGCTGCATTCGCGCATGCAGGCCATTTCGCGGCGCAAGTTCGGGTTGCAGGATTCCACGGTGCCGCTGGGAGATTTCCGCATCGACCTCACCAAACGGCTGGTTTATCACAACAATGCTGAAATCGAATTGTCGAGAAAGGAGTTCGACCTGCTCAGCTACCTGCTGCTGCACAAAAACCGGCCGCTTACGCGCATGCAGCTGAGCGAGCATATCTGGGGCAACTTTTCGGACGACGATTATGATTCCAATTACATCGATGTACATATAAAAAACATCCGGAAAAAACTGGCTGCTTATTCTTCCGTCGAATGGCTCCAGACGATCCGCAGCGTCGGTTATAAAATAAAAGCCTGAGCGTGAAACTGTTTACCAAACTCACCTTGTTTATCACGCTGTCCAAACTGGCCATAGTGGTGCTGTTCGTTTTGCTGCTGCCTTTCCTGGTAGACAGGATTGCAGAGCAGTACAACGATTATTACCTGCGCGAACAGAAGAAAAAAGTGCTGGCGGTAATTGGCCGGAACGGCATAGACGCTTACCTGCAGGGCGAAGAGAGCTACGGAAGCTATACGATGCTCAAAGAGGAATACATTTCCCTGGAGCCGGCCGGGAAGATCATTTTGCCGGACACCATCGCCACCTTGCGGCGCGTGGTGGAAGAAGACACGCTCACCTACCGGGTGCTCAGCCATGTGTTTTATTACGACAGCAGCCGCTACATCCTCGAGGTGGGAAAAACCACGGCAAGCATCGGCCAGTACAACCGCCCGCTGCAAAAGATGGCGCTTTACATCCTCATCGGCCTGATCGTCAGCACCATCGTCATCGACCTCGTGTACACCCGGTTGCTGCTCCGCCCGCTGGGCGCCATCATCCGCACCCGCCTGCTGCATAACCGTTTCCCGTTCCGCGAAGACATCCCGGTGATACGTACCACCACGGCTGATTTCAGGTACCTCGACGAGTCACTGGCCGGCCTGATGGGAAAAGTAAGGGAGGCGTTCGAAAAAGAAAGGGAATTCACGTCCAACGCTTCCCACGAGCTGATGACACCCGTGGGCATCCTGCAGAATAAAATGGAAAACCTGATGATGGACGGTGAGCTGAGCGATGAACAGCAACAGCAGATGATGGGAATGATGAAAACACTGAACCGGCTGAAGAAAATCGTCCGCTCGTTATTGCTGATCTCGCGTATCGAAAATGACCAGTTCCCCAAATCAGACCGTTTTTCTATGCAGGAACTGATCAATGAAGTAATGGAGGAGCTGGGGCACCGCCAGGACGAAAAGCAGCTGCATTTCCGCCAGCAGATAGCGGCAGGGGCCATGATGCAGGGCCTGAACCGCGACCTGGTGTTCCAGATGATCTACAACCTGGTGAATAACGCCATCCGTTTCAACAAGCCGCAGGGCAGCATTGCAGTTTACGACCGGTACGCCCCCGGCGGGGAATACAGGCTGATGATCGAAGATACCGGGGTGGGCATTCCTGCCGCCGAAATCGCGTCAATTTTCAACCGCTTCAAAAAAGTGGAGCGGGCCGAGGGCGAGGGATACGGGCTCGGGCTTTCCATTGTGAGCACAATTGCCCGGTTTCATGATATACAAATCGAGGTATCGTCCGTGGAGCACGAGGGAACGACTTTTACGCTGGTCTTCCGGCCGGACCACCTCGCCTGATGATCGAATGGGATGCCACCCGGGAAGGTGCGCCGCTTCAGCTGCACCTACCGGAATATTTTCAGGTACCGTTCAATGGAAAAGGCGGTGCGTTCTGCTGCGTTTTCCCGCAGGTAGTGGCCGAAAGCGCCATACATGGCGTCGTATTGCAGTGGTTGCAGCGCTTCTTTGATTTTCAGGATGCCTTTCTCGGGTAACGGAATATAGTTCGGGTAGCTGTACATAAACGATACGGATGCAAGGTCGGGGCAGACCTGTATCGCATCGCCCACCAGCAGCAAACCTTTCCCCTCGCCGGCATGCAGAATGGCCGCGCCGTCGAAGTGCCCGCCCGTATGCACGAGTTTCACGCCGGGCAGCAGCGGATGTTCGGCCCCTTCCCAAAACACGATATTAAAGTCTTGCCGGGCCACCCATTGCCGGTCGCCGGCATGGATGTACACGGGCACATTACCGAAGCGCGCGCTCCATTCGGCCATCGTGGTATAATAGTGCGGATGGGAAATGGCGATGCTATGGATGCCGCCGAGGCGTTCGATCAACGAGGCTGTGCTTTCATCGAGATTGGCGATGCAGTCCCACAGCACATTCCCATGCGGCGTGAGCAGCAGGTGGGCGCGCTGGTTGATGGCGAAAGCAGGCGCGGTATAAATGGCGAACAGGTTGTCCGTCACTTTTTCGATGATGTTTTTATACTGTTTGTTGACCGCCGCGAGGGTTGTCCAGGCCTGCCCCTTAGGGTTAACGTACTGGCGCTCGTCTTCACAGATCATACAATGGGCGGGCGCAACAGGCGAAAGTGGATATTGGGTGCCGCAGGTGGTGCAGAGGTAAGCTGTTAATGACATGGTTACTGGATAAATGTTGCGGCAATAGTACGACAAATTGCGATCAATGCAGACCTTCCTTTCTTCGCGTTGTAACCGCTTTACAGCACGGCATCCGTTAACTCGAGGTAATCCCGCACGGGCGCGGGTAGTCCCAGCATGGCGCCAATGGCGGCGAATATTTCATGCGGTGCTTTCCCGGATTTTCTGAGGAACTGCACCGAAGTGGAGCCGGAGGATTTCGACATTTTCTGATCGCCGGTTTCGAGCAGCAGCGGGTGGTGATAAAATAATTTATCTCCGAAGCGGCAACCCGGGAGCAGGGCGGACAGATATACCTGGGCCAGGGTGGAGGGCCACAGGTCTTCACCGCGTACAATGCCATCCACGCCGAAATGTTCATCATCCACCACGGAAGCCAGTTGGTAAGCCGGGAACCCGTCTTTTTTCCGCACCACGAAATCCGTCATCTGCGCCGGCAACGTTGCTGTTACCGTACGGCCGTTGAGCGAGCGCACCCGCAACGGTTTGCCGGCATTCGTGCGTAACCGCCAGGCCACGCCGGGCGTGCCGAGCGGGATATTTTTATCGCGGCAGGTACCGGGGTAAACGCCGTCTTTACCTTCCCGGGCAATCTGCGTTCTCGAGCAGTCGCAGGCGAACACGTGCGGTTTCAGCTGTTCCAGCGCCTGCTGGTATAATGGCAGGCGGTGCAGCTGGCTCCACGTGCTTTTGTATGCCGGGTAGTTGCGCGGGCCTTCCGAAAAGGGGATGTTGAGGAAGTGGAGCGTGTCGAAAATATCCAGCACAAACATTTCGTTCACCCTTTCCTGGTCCAGGTCATCGATGCGCAGCAGCACGCCGGCATTCGCCTTCGCGGCCAGCCCCGCCGTCAGTGCAAACGAGAATACGTTGCCCAGGTGCAGGAAACCGCTGGGAGTAGGGGCTATCCTCGTTTTTGAAAAGGTTTGCAGTCGCTCCATCGATTGCAAAATACGGTTTACGGGCGGAATTTTCCCGCTGTCGCAAAAGGCCTGCACTTTGTCGGATTCAGACACGGCCGGTTTAAAAACAAGCGCCTATTTTTGTATCGTCAATCTATACAAACACAAACATTCACATACAAAACATTCTACCATGGAACCTACCAACAGAACACAGATCACCGTAGCAGCAACCGTACAGGCCCCTATCGAAAAAGTATGGCAATACTTCAACGAGCCGGCACACATCACCCAATGGGCCCAGGCATCCGAAGACTGGCATGCGCCCCATGCGGAAAACGACCTGCGGCCGGGCGGCACATTTAAAACTACGATGGCCGCCAAAGACGGCAGCTTCAGTTTTGATTTCGGCGGCATCTACTCCGAAGTGGAGCAGCATAAACTGATCGCCTATACGCTGGGCGACGGCAGGAAGGTAAAAGTGACCTTCAGTCCCGAGGGCAGCGGCGTAAAAGTGGTGGAAGTTTTTGACGCGGAAGACACGCATTCCGTTGAAATGCAGCAAGGCGGCTGGCAGGCCATCCTCGACAGCTTCAAGAAACACACGGAAAACAACTGATAACGGCGGCCCCCGCAGGCAGCCAGCGCCCCGGTGAATTTCGCCGGGGCCTTTTTATTGGTGAACGTATTATTAATTGTAGTGATGCATGTTTCGTTGGCCCTACAGTCGTATATCCGTTCATAAAAAACATCCTGCAAAAGGAAAAAACCTGCGTTTAATTGCGTAACTTAAGTATTGCTAAGGTGCACTAATTGTGTCGGCTCAGATTGTCTGTTAAATCTCGTTTGGTAGAGCATGCGTCGTAGGGAACGTTTGAGCTGCTGCCCCAGTCAACCAGGAATGTAAAAGAATATTGACGGATGCGCGCACAGGTGCCGACATCCGTTTTTTAGTATAGCCCATACCGGTAAACACTCGAAATAACTTCAACTATTTTATAACTAAAATTCTCTCTCTATGAAAAGGATTGCAACCCGAATTGTATATGTTTCGCTGGTGGCCGTAGCCATGTTGTTTAACGCCTGTTCCAAAGAAGGTCCCGCCGGCCCCGCGGGCGCCAAAGGCGATCAGGGCGCTCCCGGCCCCGGAGGCCCCGCCGGTCCTGCCGGCCCCGCAGGTACCGCCAATGTGATCTATTCGGCCTGGCTGAAGGTGACGTTCCAGGAAGACCGCAACCAGGCGGGCGATACCCTGTACGGTTACTACGCAGACGTTCCGGCGCCCAAGCTCACCAAAGACATCCTGAATATGGGGGAAGTCAAAGTTTATTTTAACTACGGCACCGCCGCCACGCCCATCATCGAGGCGCTGCCCATCACCGATTTATTCGGCGGGCTGCTGATATCGGCCACTTACCTGGAAGGCAAGATCAGCCTGTATTCCAACGCCAACGCCAGCTCCGCCACAGTTAGCGGGCAGGAGCGTTTCCAGTACCGGTACATCCTGATACCGGGCGGCACCACCGCAAGAAAGGCGTCTGTTGACTGGAACGACTATAAGGCGGTGCAGCAGTACCTTGGACTGAAAGATTAACCGCATCACTGATATCAAAAAGGCCGGAAAACCCGGCCTTTTTTTATTTTTAAGCTGTTTGTTTTGGTGCTGACGGAAGACCGGTGCCCTGGGAAGCAGCAGCGTTCCATCCATTCCTGATACTTTCCGATGGTTGGCCACCAGGCTGCCCGCATGCCGCCATCGCCCGTTGCGCCCACCGGCTCTTTGCGGAGGGAGCGCATTGCTCCGGTTTAATCTGGTCAGGTGAACCGGTATCCCCCTTCAATCCTCTTCCACGACAAGCACCAGGCAGCCCGCATGCCGCTATCGCCCGTTGCGCCCACCGGCTCTTTGCGGAGGGAGCGCATTGCTCCGGTTTTACCTGGTCAGGTGAACCGGTATCCCCCTTCAATCCCCTTCCGCGACAGCACCAGCTGCCAGAGCTGGTTCTTGCGTGCCCGGAAGGAACCTGCGCAGGAGAGCAGGTAGTATTTCCACATGCGGTAAAAGGTATCGTCGTACCGGGCTTTCAGTTTGTTCCAGTTGGCGGAGAAATTCTCGAACCAGGCGGTGAGCGTTTTGTCGTAGTCGACGCTGAAATTTTCCCAGTGCTCCATTACAAAAAGCCCTTCTATGGCCTTGCCGATCTGGCGGATGGAGGGCAGCAGGGAATGCGGGAAGATGTATTTGTTGATCCAGGGGTCGATGTAGTCGGTGGAGGTGTTGGTGCCGATGGTATGCAGGAGGAACAGTCCGTCGTCTTTCAGGCAGTTGTGCACTGTTTTCATGTATATGCCGTAGTTCTTCAGCCCTACATGCTCGAACATGCCGAGGGAGGAAATGGCGTCGTACCGGCCGGTCAGCGCCCGGTAGTCCATCAGCTGGATGTCTACCGGCAACCCCCTGCACAGCTCGGCGGCGAGCGCCGCCTGTTCTTTCGAAACGGTGATGCCGGTTACTTTCACCTGGTACCTTTCCGCCGCGAATTTGGCAAAGCTGCCCCAGCCGCAGCCCACGTCGAGCACGTGCATGCCGGGCCGCAGTTTCAATTTGCGGCAGGTGAGGTCGAGTTTTTGTTCCTGCGCCTCGTCGAGGGTACGGGCATTGCTCCAGAAGGCGCAGGTGTACACCATCCGTTTGTCGAGCATGCCCTCGAACAGGTCGTTGCCCAGGTCGTAATGCGCCGCACCGTTACGATAGGCTTTGGAAGGGCTTTGCGGGTTGAAGAGGCGGGCAAGCAGCACTTCGCTTTTGACGGCCAGGCTCTTGCGCGCTTTTTTATCCAGTTCGCTGCGCAACACCCTGCTGAAAAACTCATCGAGTCGCTCGCAGTCCCACCAGTTTCCCATATAAGATTCGCCGAGCCCCAAAGAGCCCGCGGCCAGGGCCTGCGTATAGAAATGATCATTATGCACCTGGATATCCCATGGATTGTTGCCGTTCACAGTGATGCCGGCGGAGGAGAGGAGGTGGCTGATAATTTTCTTGGCGTTCACGGTAAGAAGTATATAATGGTTAACACGCAATGGTTTAGAAAAGTTAACGGATTTGGCGAAGAAAAACAACTATTTCAGCGCCGTGGCCTGCATACAGGCGCGGATATTAAAAAAAGGCCGCTCCTGCACGGAACGGCCTTCTACACGGGCGACAGGCGGCATCATGTGGCCACTTCCACATCCGCCGCCTTCCGGTTCAGCGGTCTTTTGCCGGCAGGTTTCTTTTTTTTCTTTCCATACCAGATGATAAAACCTGTGATGGGCAAACTGGCGCCGATCAGCGAGCCGAAAAATGCCAGCACTTTGCCGGGGAAGCCCAGGATGGAGCCTACATGGATATCGTAGTTCATTTTCCGGAGCTTTTCCCCGGCCGAGGCCGCTTCGTAAGCGGGCGTTTTGGAAGGGAACATTTTCGCCGTATGCTGGTCGAACTGATAGTTCCGGTGGTTGTAAAATTTTCCGGCGGTGGGATAAATGGTGATGCTGATCGTCGATTTGGGTTTGGACGTATCCGCAAAGCTGTAGTAGAATCCCTGTGCTTCGGGATGATTGTTCACCACCTGCACCCAGGCCGCATCCATGGCCTGGGCCGGGGTAAAGTGCCTGCCCAGCTGCAGGGAGTCCGACACGGCGCCGGCGCCATAGGGCTGCAGGGTTTTACCGCCGGTGGTAGCCCAATACAGGCTTTTGCTGTACCATTCAATGCCGTACACCATACCCGTGAGCGCCATGGCCAGCACTACCAGCATGGAGTAGAAGCCCAGCACATTGTGCAGGTCGTAATTCACCCGTTTGAAAGAGGCTTTCCATTTGATGGAAAAGCTCTTTTCGCGGGTGCTTTTGTTCCATTTTTTTGGCCACCACAGCACCAGGCCGGTGATCAGGATGATTACAAAAATCATCGTGCCGTAATTCACCACGGGCCGGCCGATCTTGTAAGGCAGCCACAAAAACCGGTGGCCGTTGAGCGCCCAGCGGAAAAAGTCCACTTCTCCTTTTTGCTGTTCTTTGATACTGATCACGTGGCCGGTGTAAGGGTTCACCCGCAGGGTGGTATTGCCGCTCCTGCCTTCTCCCAGTACCACGTAAGCGGCTTTGCCCTGCTGATACATCACGTAGTTCATCCGTTTACCGGGATAAACGGAATCCGCGATCGCTTTCAGGCGGGAAGGCGGCAACACCGGAGCGGCCTGGCGGGCTACACGGGTTTCGGGCTCCAGCAGGGTGGTGATTTCGTCGTTGAAAACCCATACGCAGGCCATCACGCATACGATCACCATGATGATGCCGGTGACCAGGCCCAGCCATAGGTGCAGCCAGGCGGATATGCGGTAAAACAAACTGCGCGGGTGTTTTTTCTTTGGTTTCGCGGGAGGAGGTATGCTGCTCGTCATGGCTTCTGCTGGTTGGGTGAATGAATACGCTGCAACGGCGGCTCACCGTTGCAGCGTGAATGGACTAGTAGGTCAGTTTCGCGATGCCGGTGATTTTACCGCCCTCCACTTTCAGGCCGCGGGTGGCTTTGGCGGTAACGGCGTCGAACGCGTATACGTAGCTGCCTGCTGCATCGGTGATGCCGGCATAAATGGTTTTACCGTCGCCCGCTACGAGGTTGCAGAGGCTGGAGGTGGCCGTAATGTCGGCCGGTGTGCCGGTAACCCACGCGAATGTCTGGGCGAGCACGTCTACCACGGCGAACTTCCTTTTACCGGAGGTCTTCCCCTTTTCGGCATACATTTCCAGCAGGAATTTGCCGTTGCCGAAGTGCGTTTGCGAGGCGAAGCGGTGCCCGCCCGAAGCGGCCTCCAGGTTGAAGAAATAATTCCTGTCGAACTCCACGGCGTCTTTCCTGATGCGCACCACGGCCGAAGGTTTGGTGCTGGTAGCAACGCCGGCCGTAGTGGCCGATGCGCCGGAAAAACCATACAGGTCGCCGTCTTCAATCTGTACCAGGCCGTTGGTGAAATAGGCGCCGAGGAAGCTGGTGCGGTTGTCGCGGATGATTCTTTCCAGCTGCAGCTGGGGATAGGAAAACACGGCCACCCACGTGCTGTCGGGGAAAGACGTGCCGAATACATCGGGCGCGGCGCCCTTGATGCTCATGTAAGGAGCGAACAGCTTGTTGCCCGCCTGGGTGGCCCAGGTGAAGTGCGCGCGCTCCCCGTTACCGGCCAGGTTCACGATGTTTACCTGTGCTTCTCCCACGATTTGCGACTTGCCGGCGTCGATCCGGAAAATCAGGGCGTTCTGGTTACCGGAACGGGGCACTTTCATAGTCACGATGTCGTCGCCCATAATCGTATGCACCTGCACGGTTTCGCTCTGGAAATCGGAGACTTTCGTGAGCTGCCCCGTGGCGTTCAGGTTATAGGTGGTCACGGCGCCGGGGTTGCCCTGGCCGTACAACAGGCTGAAGAAACGGTTGCGGTGCGTGATATAATACCGGTACGTGCCGTCCTGTTCCTTGCCGTTCCCCTGCGTGGAGATGGTGCCGGAAGCCAGTCCATCGGCCGTGAGCAGGTAATCGGCCACGCCGGTGGAAGCGATGGGCGCGGATGCAATGATATATTTCGTTTTACCGGTACCGCCGCCTTCGCCGCCATTGCCGGGCTTATCGCCGTCTTTGGAGCAGGCCGTCCACATAGTGCCCATGCACAAAAGCGGGAGCAGGAATTTGTTTGCCTTTTTCATGTTGTGTTTATTCATTGGTTTTATTTTTTAAAGAAGTATCTGAGCTTGACGTAAAATGCCCTGCCGGGTTTCTGCAGGCTGAAATTGTCGTACAGTTTTGCGTCCATCAGGTTTTTGCATTCCAGCCCGATGTTGTATTTGCCGTTGGCGATGGCGTACACGGCGTTTACATCGTGGCTCAGCTGGCGGGGGATGTCGAGCTTGTCGTCGCCCAGGCTGGGCCAGTACAGGTAATAGGCATGTACGAAGAGCACATTGTATCCGAGGCTGAGGGTGTTGCCTTTCCAGCCTACATCCGGCAGGAAGACGGATGCATCCGCGTTGCCGAACATAAAGGGCATATTCGGGATTCGGTCGTTATACAAAATGCTGTGCTCGCTTGAACCGGGTTCAAAGCGGGTTTTGTTGCGGATGTTCTGATAGGTGAGGTTCACTCCGGCGGTGAGGAGATTTTTGAAGGAATACCTGATTTCCCCGTCCACGCCCGCATTGGTGACCCGGTCGCGGTTTTCCATCACCTGTTTGGTCTGGTTCTGGTTGAGCGCCGCCCTGATGAAGTCGCTCGTGTGACGGTATATCAGGTTTCCGTCGAAATTGAAACGGTGGGCTTCGTTGATGGCGAAGTGATAATGAACGCCGAGGTTGAAGTTGTCGCTTTTTTCCGGGCGCAATGAGATGTTGCCTTCGAGGTTCAGCAGGTCGCCAAACAGCTCGTAGGTATCCGGAAGCCGGTAACTTCTTTCGTATGAACCTTTCAGTTGCAGCTGTGGCGTGACGAAGTACGACGACGAAATGCCGTAGCCGGTGTTGGTGAAACGGTTTTCCTGGTGGCGGTAAGCGATGTCGCCCCAGTTGCCGGTAGGGTTGTACGATTGTGCATACTTTGTTTGCTGGAGGAAGTATTTGACAAACACAGACGTACTCCACCGCGGGTCATAGTCGAATTTGTAACCTGCGCCGATAATGTTCTTCGTAAGTTTTTGCGGCTGTTCGTACTTCACGCTTTCAGGGTACAGCTCGTCGGCGCCTTTCCTGTCAAAGGTGTTGAATACATGGTTGAGCATGAAGGCGTGCCGTTCTCCGAACCGGTAATCGACCGTAGTGGTTAGCAGGCCGTTGTTGTTGCGGTATTTGTATAACGTGCGCTCCCGCTCGCCGCCCAGACCGTTGTAAGTTTTGTACTGTTGAAACCAGTTGTACCGGCGATAGAAAGTATCCACGTTCTGCTCTTCTCCCAGGTTGTAGTTGCCGGATACCCGCACGTTCAGGCCTTTCACGAACAGGTCGTTTTTGGCATATTTAAGGCTGGGCATCACAATGTTGCCGCGGGTGTAAAACTTCCCGAACACGCTGACCATGCGGGCGCCCGTCTGTACATCGGCGCGGTTCTGGCCGAGGGTGATGCCGAGCAGCAATTTGTCTGCATACTTTTTATTCACCACGCCCACGTTGGCGATGATGGTTTCGTTGTGATAGGTGTCGTGAAAGCGGCGCACTTTCTGGTTGGGATAGTAAGCGCCGGTGTGGATGTCTGCCACATCTACCTGCACATGATAGTTATTGTCCGAATAATTCTGGAAGGCGTTGAGCTGGAAGGTGAAGCCCTTGGCGGTCGTTAGTCCCGCATTCACCGCGCTGCGGTGGGTATTGAACGAGCCGTAGGAATACGATACGTCGAGGTACGTTCGCTGCTGGCTGCCGGTAACTATGTTGACGGCGCCGCCCAGGGCGTCGGCTCCCAGCCACACGGGCACCACGCCCTTGTACACTTCCACGCGCTCGGCGAGGTTGATGGGAATATTGTTGAGCTGGAACGAGGAGCCGAAATTATCCATGGGAATGCCATCGATGAAGAATCGCACCTGCCTGCCGGAGAAGCCGTTGAGGGAAAAGTTGATGCGGGAGCCGAGCCCGCCGTTTTCGCGCACCCTTACGCCGGATACACGGTCGAGCGCATGGGAAAGGTCGAGGGTGGAGTTGTACAGCTTGGTAGCGTCGATGGCGGTAACGTTGTACGACTGACGGTTTACTTCCTGTGTGAGGGTACGGCCGATGACTGTTACCTCGTTGATGCGCCGGGCGGTGGCCACCAGTTTGAAATGAAGCGACTGGTTAACGCCGGCTTTGACCGTAATTTTCTTTTCCTGCTGCACAAACCCCAGCGCCGAGGCCGCAACAGTGTAATTGCCGGCCGCCAGTGAAGGCAGCGTATAAAAGCCCCCGGCATCGGAAAGAGCGCCGGTTTGCGATGAGGACACCTTTACCGTGGCAAAGGGGACCGGTGCGCCGGCCGCGTCACGCACATAACCGGATACAACGGCAGGCCCGGTTTGCTGTGAAAACGAAGACAGGAAACAAAGGCATAGGAAGCCCGCTGACAATACTTTTATATATTGCATTTGCTTTTGGATTTTGACGAGTTCGAAAGTTCCACCGTGGTGGATGAGCCGTGCAGTTGACGCTGTGCGGCTCTTTTATTTGTTAAAGCCCCGGAGATATGTCTGTGGATTTTTTATGTCATGCCGGTGAATTGATTGAAACCGCAAAATTCGTACAGGCCGCACGTTTAGTGTAATCGGATCGGGAATAAAAATTGCGCGCCGGAAAATTTAAATGCTTGTGCTGGAAGTATCGATGCTTGTGCATTCCGCAACATGGATTCCGTTTTGGACAAATTGAAAAATGTGTTTTGCCCGCCGGGAGAATGGACCTGTATTCCGGCATGGACAACCGTCGGCCGGCAATGCCGGTTTGCCTGGGGATAAAAACGTTTTCCCAATCCGATAAATGTTTACGGTGACGCGGTGGCACCTTCGCTATTTTTTTATGGAGGCAAATTGCGGAACGGGGAGATGACCCCGGTTGGTACACTGTTACGGCGCCCGGCTGTACGCAAAGCAGGCGCATCACGCCTGGCGTCGAAAAGATTCCAGGTGTAGCAGGGAATAATCCGGCCCTGCGGGTTGCGGCATCCGGCTGAGCGGCCAAGCACCACGGGACATGCGCGATTTTAACATCAATTTAGGAAATAGAACGCCCCGGCAGATCACTTCAAAGTGAATAGGGGAAATGTTTTCAGGATATATTGAATTCATCATTTCCCGGGGCGGTTGGTCAATTTGATTTTCCCGGTTTGATCCGGATGAAACAGTTTTGCAAAACAAATCAGCACAATGATTCGCCAATTTAACCTAACTATTTGTTTGTGCCTGAGTTTGCTGTTGCCCGCTATCGTCTTCGCCCAGCAGGGGGAAGTGACCGGTTTTGTAAAAGACCGGCAGCAACAGCCATTACCAGGCGCCACCGTGCTTTTGAAGCATGTAAAGGATTCCTCGCAGCTAAAAGCCGTCATGGCCGGCAACGACGGCCGGTTTTCCATGAACGGGGTGCCCCAGGGCCGCTACCTGCTGCAGGTCAGTTTTATCACGTACCGGACCCGGTGGCTGGAGGTGAGCGTACCCGCGAAAACGCCTGTCACTATCGTACTGGAGCCCGCCAGTACCAACCTCGAAACGGTGCAGGTCACCGGCCGGAAGCCCACCATCGTATCGGAGCCGGGAAAAATGGTCATGAACGTTGAAAAGAGCGTGGTGTCGCAAAGCCAGAACGCTTTTGAATTATTGAAAGACCTCCCCGGCGTGACCGTCAGCAAGGACGGCGAGATTTCGGTGAAGGGCAAGAAAGGGGTAGCCGTTATGCTCGACGGCGAGCTGACACAGCTCAGCGCCGCGCAGCTGAAGACCCTGCTGAAAGCTACCGCCGGTACCAGCATCAAAGCCATCGAGGTGTACAGCACGCCGCCCGCCAGCATGGACGCGGCCGGTAACGCAGGTGTCATCAACATCCGTTTTACCGGTAAAATTCAGCCGGGCCTCAACGGCTCCGTTACGTCTGGCCTGGGTTGGGGTAAGTACATGAAAACTGACCACGGTTTCCAGCTCAACTACGGGAAAGGGAAGTGGAGCATCGGCACGAATTACACCTATTCGTATGATCGCAGCTGGTGGCACGACAGCATCAGCCGCAGCTACCGGGAAAACGGCAAGGAACACCATATGCAGCAGGTGCAGCATTATCCCGAGAAAGTCAGTTCACATCTCGCCAAACTGTCTGTGCAATACGCGATCGACAGTGCCCGCAGCCTCAGCCTGCAACTGGGTTTTGATCAGAACAGCGCCCCTCAGAACGGGTATGCCTATACGCGTTTCATCCCGGATTCTACCCTGCATCAGCGGAACGACAACCTGAACCGGCAGCGCAATTTCAATTCCACCCTCCAATACAAATGGGCGATCGACGGAAAGAGCCGCCTGTCGGCTGCGTTGCACACGGCACAACTGAAACTGTATGGCCGTGATGCGTTCGATATCCGTACGCCCAACTTCCGTCAGCAAACGAGAAACTTTTATCCAGGCTCCATAGCAACGTATACCGCGCGGATAGACTATGTTCGCGAAACGAAGCTGCTGGGGAAAGTTGAAGCGGGCGCGCGGCACGGGTACACGAGAATGGACAATACCCGTACGGCCGAAGTGCTGTCGGACAGCTGGTGGAAAGACGCGGCGAACAGCAACCGGTTCCGCTTTTCTGAAAACATCAGCGCGCTTTACGCGCAAACGGAGCTGACGAAGGGCAAATGGAGTTACCGCCTGGGCCTGCGCGCGGAACACACGGCCAATAAGGGCGATTCCGTGCAGGGAGCGGTGTTGGTGAAGCAGGACTACTGGTCGCTTTTTCCCAATGCCGCATTGTCGTACGCCGTGAGCGACCATTACAAAATCACCGCTTCGTATGCCCGGCGCATCGAGCGGCCGGACTACCAGCTGCTGAACCCTGCCATCCGTTACCTCGATCCTTTTACCATTGAAACGGGGCTGCCCACCTTGCGCCCACAGTTTTCCCAGAACTTCGAGCTCACGCAAACGATTTTCAAATATGCGGAACTGGTGGTGGGGTATAACCGGGTGAACAATCCCATGGTGTACGCCATCCAGCAGGATGAAAACAGCCCGCTGGTAAAATATACCACGCTGAACGGCTCGCTGCAGCACATATGGCACGGCTCGTTGGCGTTCCCGCTGCCGCTGACCGCCTGGTGGGAGAATTACAATACGGTGTACGGAAGTATTTCGCGGTACAGTGGTGGTCTGGGCGGGAAGGACTTCAAAGAGCGCGCCGTATCGTGGGGCTTCTCCACGAACAACTCGTTCAAGCTGCCCGCGAAGTTTTCCGTAGAACTGAATGCCTGGTACGATGGCGGCGGCCTGTATGGCGCGCTGCGGTACAAGTCGTTGGCGGAGGTGAGTGCGGGTTTTTCCAAGCAGCTATTGAACGACCGGCTGACCGTGGGTTTCAGCGTCTCGGATATTTTCCGGACCAATCGCTACCGCACGGTAGACGCTACCAACAAGACCGCGCCTTTTTACCTCGAGGGGACATGGGAATCGCGCATCGCCAAACTCAGCCTCACCTGGCGCTTCGGCCGGATGCCGTCGAAGAAAGCGGAAGAAGCGGCGGAAGAAAACGACCGGATGTCCGGGAAGAAAGGAATGAAGCGGTGATTGCCGTATCTGAATGAAACGCCGGCCCGCATATGGCCGGCGTTTTTTTAGGCCGGAAGTGCTTCCGGGAAACTAGGGTGAAATGCCTGTCCCACGGCGGTTTTTTGCCAGCGCGCCGGACGGGAACATACGCCTCGCTGCGCCGCCCGTCATAAAACAGTCCGCGATACACACCCGATTGGCTATCTTACCGGCCTATGTGTAATTCCGCCCGGTGTCTCATGTTGCTATTGCTTTTCGCATGGAGCCTTCCGCTCCGTGCCCAGGTTTTTTCAGATCGCTTCGCTCCGTTTAAAGGAACACCCTTGCATTACGTATGTTATCAATCCCACACGCCGCCGCTCATCGATGGTGCTGGCAACGAAGCCGCGTGGCAGCAGGCCGCGTGGACGGAAGATTTTCAAGACATTGAAGGCAGCGCGAAGCCTGTTCCGGCGCAGCGCACCCGGGTAAAAATGCTATGGGACGCTACACATCTTTACATACTGGCGGAAATGGAAGAGCAACACATCTGGGGAAAGCTACGGGAAAAGGATACCATTATTTTCCACGACAACGACTTCGAGGTGTTTATTGATCCTGACGGGGATACGCATCAGTATTATGAGATAGAGATCAATGCGCTCAATACCGTGATGGATCTGTATATGCCGAAGCCTTACCGGAACGGTGGGATGGCGTTGCTGAACTGGGATGCGAAAGGGCTCCGGACGGCGGTGGGCATTAACGGCACGCTGAACAACCCGGCGGATAAAGACCGTTCGTGGACGGTGGAGATGGCTATCCCGTTCAAATCGCTGAGTTTTTACCGCGGCCGGGCGCAGCCCGCCGACGGCAGTACCTGGCGGATCAATTTTTCCCGCGTGCAGTGGGATACCGATGTCCGCAACGGACAGTACCTGAAGCGGCCGGGCGTGCCCGAATACAACTGGGTATGGTCACCGCAGGAGATCATCAACATGCACGCTCCCGAACGGTGGGGCTACCTGCAGTTCACCACACGCGCTGCGGGCAGCGGCGTCACACCGTTCACTGCCCCTGCGGATGCTGCAGTTCGACGAGTGTTGTGGGAGGTGTACTACCGCCAGCAACAGTACCTGCGGCAGCACCGGCGTTATGCCACGGAGGCCGCCATGCTGGGTATGCCGGCAGCATCGCCCGCACCGGAGATCGAGGCTACCAGTTCACAGTTTACCGCCACCATCCGCGACGGCGGGCAGGTAACGGTGATCAACCACGAAGGGAGAATAGTTGCATACCGCGAGCCTAAGCAGTGAATGGAAATTTGCGCCATATTTGTAAAGGATGTGGCATTGTGCTACTATCCCGGGAGAAATGGAAGCCGCGGTAGCGAAAGAAAATTCCCGCGCCGTTACAACTGTGTGCGGGACGCGATCAACTACGAAACCCAATATCGTTTCACGTATGGATAAACGTCATTTTATAAAATCACTGGGCATAGGCAGCCTTGCGCTGATGGAGCCCGGGCTGGCCGCCAGGGCTGCATTGCCCAAACGGTCCGTACCCGCCAAAGTGCAGCACCGCGTTTGGATAAACCCCGGTCATAAAGACACCGCATCGGAATTGAAGCAGCGCTATGCCGGATATAAACAGGCGGGCATCGGGGTGATTTATTTTGAAGAAGACAGCCCCCTGCATTTTAAAGCCGCCAAAGAAGCCGGTATCGAAGCCCACCGCTGGTTCTGGACGATGAACCGGAACGATAAGGCGCTGCTGGCCCAACATCCGGAATGGTTTTCGCAAAACCGCAAAGGCGACTCCTGCGCCACGAAGCCGCCGTACGTCGACTACTACCGTTTTCTCTGTCCCAACAAACCGGGTGTGGTGGCTCACCTGCGCGAACAGGCGGAACAAATCCTATCGAAAGATTATGTGGACGGCCTGCACCTGGACTATATCCGTTTCGTGGACGTTATCCTGCCGGTGAATCTCTGGGCGAAATACGGTATCGACCAGTCGAAGGAATTGCCGGAGTACGATTTCTGCTACTGCAGCGATTGCCGCGAAAAATATAAAAAATCGTACGGCGCAGATCCGCTCGAAATGCCGCATTCCGACCAAAGCCCTTCCTGGCGGCGGTTCCGTTACAACAGCATCACCCACGTGGTAAGCAACATGGCCGCGGTGGCCCGCCAACATAAAAAGCCCATCACGGCAGCCGTTTTCCCCACACCGGAAATCGCCAAACGGATCGTGCGCCAGGATTGGGTAAACTGGCCGCTGGACGCGGTTTGTCCGATGATCTATCACGGCTTTTACAAAGAAGAGGTGCCATGGATCGGCGATGCGGTGGCAGAAGGAGTAAAAGCCCTGCGCGGCAGCTTCCCGTTATATGCCGGCCTTTTCCTCCCGGATTTTGACGGGGATGCGGTGAAAATCAGGAAAGGGGTACAGCTGGCATTGGAGAACGGCGCAGCGGGGGTATCCATCTTCGGCGCGCTGACGCCGGCGGTATTGGCGATATTGAAGGAAACGGCGTGAGGCTTACGCCGTAAACACGTCATCTCTCGTCAGGTCGTAAAATAGGTTTTGCAGCTGGTGCAGGTGCTGCAACGGCCGTCCGTAGGGCGCCCAGCCCGCGGCGCTTTGCGCCACCGGCTGAAACGTGCCGTTTGTTTCACGGAGATAGATGCTGTCTTTCCGGTTGTACCGGTAACTGTACACATCGGGGTCTTCGCCGTACTCCCGATCGCCCGGCAGGAACCCGAATCTCAGCAGGTGATCGGCTTCCAGCAGGAAGGGATGCACCTTTTCCAGCGGCAGTTTGCTCCTGGGTAGCCCTGAATTATACACATGCCCCTCCAGCACACCTTCCACCCGGAACGGCGTTTCGATCATGTTGTAGTCATAATACCATACCATATTGCCGATACGGATATCTGTTGCTTCGATCATAGTGATAACAATACGCAAATATAGGCACAGCAATGCTTTCCATGTGATATGTTAATATGCCTCCCGGCCGGTCGGAATTTTAAGAAAAGTCCTATATTTAGCGTAGCGAATAGTTCATATTTGCTTGATTTTTAAATCATTCCGATGACGAACCAACTACGAGGCAGGCAGGAAGCGCATCTGCAAAGCGCTCTTCAGCTTGCTCCCATAGGGGCGTTTCTGGCGGACTTGGAGGGAAATTGTTTCTTTGTTAACAGGGAGTGGGAAAAGATATCGGGCCTCACTGCAAAGGAATCTCAAGGTAAAGGCTGGATGAATATCATTGTAAAGGAAGATATCCCTGCAGTAGCTGCCACTCTGAAAAATGCGGACTCATCGCCCCAGGAGCCGCACTACTTCTCTTACCGGATTATCCACCCGCAGCAAGGCATGCGGTATTGCGAGGTAATCGCCCGTTACTTTACCGGTACATCGGGAGAAAACTGCTTTTTAGGATATGTGCAGGACGTCACCCTTCAGAAAGAAGCCGAACGGAAACAGTCCGAGCTCACCACCCACCTCCAGTCGCTGATCGCGTCACTGGAAGATATCGTGTTTGAAATAGACGGCAACCAGGTTTTCCTCAACGTATGGGTGCACGACGAAAGCAAGCTGTACATGCCGCGCGAAGCTTTCCTCGGCAAATCCATCGGCGAGGTACTGGGGCCCCAGGCCCTCGTGTTCAGCCGGCTGCTGGCGGATGTAATGGACAGCGGCGAGGAACGCGAAATCGTGTACCGGCATTGGGACAGCTCCATCAACCAGTGGTTCAAAGCCAGGGCGAAACCGGTGGTGAAAAATCCAGATCCGGCTGCCTGTATCATGATCATCAGCATCGCCGATGTGACCGCCCAGAAAATTGCAGAGCTCTCGCTGCGGGAAACCAAATACAGCCTTGAACTGAGCAATCAGCTGCTCGATGTGAGCCAGCAACTAAGCCAGACGGGCGGTTGGGAATATAACCTGCAGACGGGCGAGGTGTTCTGGACAAAACATACCTATCTCATCTACGACGTGGATGAAAGCTTCAAGCCTAACCTGGAAAATTCGCTGCAGTTCTTTCTCCCGGACGACCGGGCGCTGCTCAACAGGTTTGCCGGAGAGGCTATCCGGGATAAAAAGCCGTACGACCTTGAAGTGCGCGTTGTTACCGCCAAAAACGTACAGAAGTGGCTGCGCGCCATTGGCGTTCCGGTGGAGAAAGACGGCGAAGTGGTAATGATCAGGGGCGCCCTGATGGACATCACCCAAAAGAAAGCCGGCGAGCTGGATCTGATCGCGGCGAAAAACTTCGCGGAAGACGCGGCACGGGCGAAGGCCGACTTCCTCTCCATCATGAGCCACGAAATCCGCACACCGCTCAACGGCATCATCGGCATCGCCAACCTGTTGCAGCTAAACCATGCGGAAGACCAGAAAGAATACGTCAGCAACCTGATTTTTTCCGCGGACCACCTGCTACAACTCATCAACGACATCCTGGATCTTAACAAGATCGAACGGGACCAGTTTGAGATGACCTATTCGGTGGTGAACCTGCACGAGCTGGTGAGGAATATTCACAACCAGTTCAAATCGCTTGCGGACGCCAAGAAGATCCGGCTGGTCAGCGAAATAGACGGCCAGATTCCCAAAAAAGTAAATGCAGACGTTATCCGGCTCAGCCAGATTCTGAATAATCTTACCAGCAATGCTATTCACTATACTGAAAAAGGCGATGTCACCATCAGCCTGCAGCTGGTGAAAAAGCACAAGGAAAAGGTGAATATCCATTTTTCCGTCAAAGACACCGGTGTGGGCATCCCGGAAAAGTACCATGGTACTGTGTTTGAGAGTTTCCGGCAGGTGGAGCAACCGGGTGGCAGGAAACATGCCGGCACGGGGCTGGGCCTCACCATCACGCAAAAGCTCATCGAGCTGCACAAAAGCAAAATATCCCTCGACAGCAAACCCGGCAAGGGAACGGAGTTTTATTTCGATATCCTCTTCGACCTGCCCACCAAAAAGAACCGGCCCCCGGAGCGCGCGAAGATCTCGGAGCTGTCTGCCTACGAAAGGAAATTCAAAGGCATGCGGCTGCTGTTTGTGGAAGACAACCAGATCAACGTGATGGTCGCAAAAAGGCAGCTGGAGTATTTCGGGGTGCAGCCAGACTGTGCGCTCAACGGCACGGAAGCGGTGATGCTGCTGAATGAAAACAAGTACGACGTTGCGTTCATCGACCTGCATATGCCGGAGATGGACGGTTATGAACTGTCAGAGCTCATCCGGAAAGAATATCCCGAAGTACATATCGTTATTTTTACTGCCGACATCATGCCGGAAGTGAGGAGGAAGTTTGCCAGGAGGGGTATTTTCGATATTCTGAATAAACCCTTCTTTCCCCGCGAGATGCTATCTACCCTGTTGAAGATCGCCCAGGTGAGGAAGCTGGAAATTTGAGTCACTTCGCCAGCACTTCTTCGAGCTGCCGGTACAGCTTTTCCTTGTCGTCCGGCCGAAGAGCCTTTGCTACCGCCAGTTTCCCAGTCTTGTCGAATATGAAATACTGCGGGTAATATTCTGCCTTGTCGGGGTGCGCTGCTAATAATTCTTTCCAGATGGGGGCGATGGTTTGCCTGTTTTTGCGGAAGTGGATGCCGGCAAGACCGTTTACTTTGATGAATTCCTTCCAGGCGTCGTCCCGGTGGTCTGCATCCATGTCGAGGTACACAAAGGCCACCGCCTTGTTTTTGAATGCGGCTTTGAGCGGCCCTGTGTGTTTCAGCTGTTCCTTGCATGGCCCGCACCAGGTGCCCCACACGTCGAGGTACACAACTTTACCTTTGAGTGTTTTTACCACATCATACACCGACTGTACACTGTCGATTATAACAATTTCCTTATTGAAGGCGTTGTTTGCCAGCATTTGCCGGAGCCCGTCTATTTTCCGGCCGATATCGGCGTTGAACCTGCTGTTGGGGAACCGTTGCCGGAAAACGGCGGCCAGTTGCTGTGCCTGCGTCAGATCTTTGTAGTGGTACAGGTCAACGATCTGTTGGTAGTTATAGTGTTCCGTTACTTCCGGAGGGAAATGCCGCAAGCTGCCAATCCAGCGCCAGTAGGGTTTCCCGTATTTGTTGACAAGCGCCGTCGCACTGTCCAGACTGATACCGAAGTACGGGATGGGCTCACCGGGCGGAATGTTGTCTTTTTTTATTTGCAGGAATGCTTTCGTTTCAAGATACCGCACATAGTCGTCGGCAAACTCGAAATACCGGGGCCCTGCCGGCCAAACTTCCGGCTCAATCCGGCTGCTGTCGAATATGCTGACGATAAAGCTGTCGAGCGCCGGCCTGTTCTGCTTGTTGCTGCGGGCCAGCATGTTCAGGTGATTGAATGCGAGGTATCGCAACTCCGCCACGATCAGTTTTTTAACCGGGCCCGCAAGAGCGGATGCCTGAATTGCGTCCGTTTTTTTCTGCTGTTGAAGAAGGTAAGGCTGTTTGATGGTGGTGTTCAATTCGTCGAGCGACAGCACACCAGTTTCCTGTTGCAGGAAAAAAGGGGTTTGGTCGAAATCGATTTGCCGGAGCAGGGCATTTTCCGGCAACGCGGTGCCGGCCGAAAACAGCAGCTGTTTGCCCGGTTCATTCCATTGCACCGTCAGCTCTTTTCCTGGCGACAGTAGCAGGGTGTATGAGTGGCGCTGATAAAAAAGCGTCGCGAAGCGGACGGACTGCGCCGGCAACGTGATGTTGAACATTCCGTCGCCTGCTACCGGTATCCGGATGGTGTTTTCCGGGTTGAACCCATACACCAGCGGAATGTTGATAGCGAGGCTGTCTTTCCCGCTGTAATGCTGGATTTTACCATTCAGCTGAAATTGCGCCCATGCTGGAACGGCGGCGGAGAGGAACAATAGTGCCAATATCTTTTTCATGCGCCAATAATACGGCGGGCGTATGCCGTATTGCCGGAAATGTGATGAAACGGCGGGTGCGGGGGATGGAGATAGGAAAAGTGGATGCAAAGCAAAAAGGGTGCGGATATTGCCCGGACTGCTCCCGCCGCGTTGCCGTTACGGGTTATTGCGCCACTTTGATGTAGCCCCACCCTTCTTTCTGGCGCGAGATAATTTCATAAATGGCATCCGGCACTACCGATACGCCTTCGATCAGCGCAGCGGACTCGATGTTTTTTCTTTTCAGCGTATAGCCGCACACCTTGAACGCCACTTTATTGTTTTTGATCAGTGTTTCGATGTCTTTTCTGTAAGGGGAATTTTCTTTGGTCACCAGGGAAACGCCTTCGCTGTACATGGCCACTTCAAGCGTAGCGTCGGGCCGCATTTCCATGATAGCCTTGACCTGCCGGATAACCGCCTGCTGGTTGGCGGGCTCTTTGCTGGTAAGATCGAAAATGACACGGTAGGGAGCATTTTGCGCCAGCGCGGCGATGCCGGCGAAACATAGTAAGATGAGTGCGGATATCTTTTTCATGGTTTATTTTTTTGTGAGTTGGTGCTGGATTGCTGTATAGGCCCGAAGGGGCCGTATTTATGCTGTGCAACGGAAAACGTGTCTGCGAAAGGCCCGAAAGGATGGTCGACCGGTTTGGTGCGGATGTCGGGCCAGTCGCCCGCGAATTCTTTTTGCGGCCGTTGCTGTGAAACGATGAAGGCGGCCACGTTCCAGGCTTCTGCGTCGCTGAGCTGCGGCAGTACGTAGGAAGAGCCCGGCGGCATATTGTTTTTGATGAAGCCGGCCATTTTAGACAACCGGTAAATACCTGCGCCCGTGTTGAAGCTGCCGTTGCCCCACAAAGGCGGATACAGGTAGCCCGGAGCATTCCCGTTTTTTTTGCCCGCGCCATCCGCGCCATGGCATTGCATGCATTTCTGCTGAAATACCAGTTGGCCGGCAGCCGGACTGGCCGCCGCAACGGGATAGGGAAGCCGTGCCGTGCCGGTGCCCGCGGGCCTGGTTCCTTTGGGCACACCCTGCCCCAGCCATCGCATGTAGGCCACCATCGCCCGCATTTCAGGACCGGCGCTGTCGATTGCCCGGCCGTTCATACTGCGCTCAAAGCAGTCGTTGATTTTTTTCTCGAGCGATTCCACCGTGCCGCTGCGCTCCCTGAATTTGGGATAGGTCGAAAACGCTGCGGAGTAGTTATTGGCAAGATGGATGGTGCCGGCGGCGAGGTGGCAGTTCTGGCAGTTCATGCCATTGCTGGCGCGTGCGATCGTTCCGTTGGGGCCGAGGTAAAAAGCGGTATTGGCAATCAGCGCCCGCCCGTACCGGATTTGTTCACCGGCGGGAGAATGGGGAATGGACGCCGTGTCTGGTGCGGACCAATGCCGCTCCACTGCTTTTTGCTCCCTGGTGCAGTGGCACAAAAACGCTGCCGCCAGCAGCAGTGCTGCCGGATGGAAAATGAGGAACCGTTTCATCGCTAGCCCGCAAAACAATACCCGCAGCCTTTTTCCTGGGCGCGGCCAACTGCCCATACGCCCGATGGTACCACCTGTATGCCGGGCAGTACGCCGGCAACCCATTCGGCTTTCACCGCGGCGGGGTCAAGACCCATGGAAGTGGCTACAGCGGCGCTGTACACGGTGATAGCCATGTTGCATACGCAGAACATCACACCGCTCTTCTGCAGCTGATCGATGCCGATTTCCACCGGCCCTACGCCGGGTACGGTGAAGTCATCGGGTTTCGGCTGCCAGAACGGGTTGCGAAGAGAAGCAGCATGCGTGGCAGGATCTTCGGCCTTGAACACATCGCCGAATTTGTATTTGCTCCATAAAGCATGATCCATCGCGTAGGGGATCGCATCGTGCCGAAGCACCACCACCACGGAACAATCTTTTTCGGGCGTGCCGGTAGCGGCATTGGTGAGCAGGAATACCTTGGGCCAGGCAAACGGGAATATCCCGTGCGGTTGGGTGGCGTCTACCACCAGGCGGTGTTTCCCGGTGATTTTTTTGAACCAGGCATCGGCTTCCTCCGCCAGCCCGGCGTGTTCAGCGAGGCCGGCCTGCATCTGCATAGGCCCGGCCAGCATGGCGAGGCCCAATGAGGTAGCGCCGAACGCCGCCTTGCTCAGAAAATCGCGGCGCGAAGTACGGAGATCATGAATAGACACTGACATGTGATATCATTTAGTAATGAACAAAATGTCTTCTCGGTGGTCTTTCATGTTGGAAGGAATGTGGCCGGAATAGCAACTGTCCAGGCGAATGAACCAACAGCCTGGTAGCGCTTGCTTTGGGTAGGGGGGGACGAATGCTCTTCTTATCTTGCGAAGATCTGTAAAAATTCGGGTTCCGCGCATAACCACGCCCGTGTTAACATTGCATTACCAATCACCGTCCGCCCCGGACGGTACTGCTTTCCGGTCGAAGACGGGTAGGAAAAACACGGGGGCTTTCGAACCCGGAACAGGAGGGGCTAGTTGATGTAAACGCTCGTCATGGAAAATGGGAAAGGTATCCCGGAGGAATCCGGGATACCGCCGTTTGGGGTTAGATTAGCAGCATTATACTAAAGTGAGGAATTTTGCCTTCGCCTCTTTTTTCTTCTTACCGATATATGCATTCTTCGCGTTTTCGATTTTAGCGCCCACACCGGTGGTGCGCATGTCGAAATGCATCATGTCGCCATATCGTCCACCCCAGTCAAAGCCCGCTTCCACCATGCCCTGCACGAATTCCCTCGACAGGCTGAGGAAACCGCCTTTGCGGAAAATGGCCTCAGGGTTTTTCCGGGTGCCTTTCCATGCGCCGGTGATGTCTTTGAGGTCTTTTTTGATGATGGCGGTAGCCTGCGCCAGCGTTTTTCCGTACCAGTAGCCGGTTTGCGCAGCGGTGAGGCGTGCCTGCAGTGCGTCGGGACTTTCGAGGTAACCGAAATAGCGCTCCAGGTGTTTGTCGAGCATGGCAAATTCGTCGTACATGCGCATGTAATCAGCAGGCCTGAGCGCGCCGGACCATGCACCCCAGTCGACCGTTCTGATAAGGCCGCCGGTATTGAGCAGCCCCACCTTTTTCATGAACTGGTTGAAGGCCGCATGTCCGCCGGGCTGTATGTAAGGATTGCCGTTGTAGTTGATGTCGAGGGCAAGGCCGAACATATGATATGAATAGGTGGCTGTGGACGATGTGCCGCGGGAAGCCGCCATTCCTTCCTGTGTCAGCCCGAGCATATCGCCGATGGCGGTAGCGCTTTTACCGGGATATTTTTCCATGAACTTCGCCTCGGTTTTCTGCATTAGCTTCGCCAGGGCAACGTGCACGTATTGATCCGCTTTGAGCTTCCGGCCCAGGAAAGACACGCGGGTGAAGTTGTTGAACCATTTGTCCGGGTCTTCGCCCGCGTTGCGCACAATCGCTTTCAGGTATACCGCCGGCGCTTCCTTTATCTCCGCCATTTTCCCGCCTCTGCTCGCTTTTACAACGGTGATGGGAGCCTGGTGCAGCGGTAGCTTCACCAGCTTCAGCGAGGCGGGCGCCGGGGCTTCCTGCTGAAGGCCGCCAGTGATGCCGCCGTTGAACCAGGGCCGTTGATCGATTTCATTTTTCCATGCGTGAGGAATGATGTTCTGATGATTCGTGCGCGCTTTGGGCGCGATGTTGCGCATGTTGGGGTGCAGGCTTTGCAGCTTGTCGCCGTTCACACCGGGCCTGCTTTTCTGCCCGGCGGAATTATGCGCCCAGTAATGGTAGAGTATGTTTTTCTTCCTGTCTTTCTGCAGCCATCCGTCGTACGGGTAGCCATACAGGCAATCGAATCCCCAGCATTCATCGATGTGGCCGCTGAGCCGGTTTGTGGCGGCGAGAATGCCGCTGAGCGGTTTGCCGCCGGCGGAATGTGCGGCGATGATGATGCGGCCGGGAACGGCTTCCTGCGGTAACAGCTGCTGTGCTTTCAACGCTTCCAGGCAGGCATCGACGAATTTATCGAAGCCGTTTTTCCTGTTCAGCAATACCAGGCTGCTCTGAGGATTGCTGCCCAGCGTGGGCGCCAGCAGAATGGCGTTTTTACCGCTGCCGGCAAAAAGCTCGCGGATGTTGGCGTAGCTCTTCCAGTACGACGAAATGCCGTTCGTTTCATCTCCGCGCTTATAGAGCCCGTGAAGGTATACGAGAATGTTCACGGCAGCCGATGGCCTGAACGAACCGGGCAGGAATGCGCCTGTTTTTCGTTTATGTCCTCTGATCACACTCACATTGAGATAAGCCGTGGTGCCGCCAGTAGCACCGGTTTCCTGCTCTTCAGGAAAGGCAGCTTCCTCATCCCCGAATGCTTCCTCATCCCCGAATGCTTCCTCGTCGTCACCGAAGGCCTCATCGTCAAATTCTTCCTCTTCATACGCCGCATCTTCCGTTTCAGACAGGAGCTCGCCGTATGCTTCCTCTTCCTCCGTTTCCGTGTATTCATCTTCATCTTCATATTCATCACTTTCTTCAAACGCCTCTTCATCTGATTCGAATTCGTTTTCGGCATGCTCATCGTATTCTTCATCCTCTTCCTCATATTCCTCCTGGCTGAAAGCATCCCCGTATTCCCCATCTGCTTCTTCGTACCCGGCTTCATATACTTCGGCTTCAGGCTCGTCGTACAATTCTTCGGGTGTTTCGAAATCGTAGCCGGATTCCAGTTCAGGTACCGGCTGCGGCGTGCTGAGCGTCACAACCGCCCCTTTGGCGGTTTCTTCCACCAGCCGGCTCCATCCTTTCCTGATGAGAATGGCTTTGTACTTTTCCAGCCATGATGCGGGATCGGGGTGACTGTCTGCATAGCTCCGGATCGCTTCCGCGATGGCGCTGGCAGACATGCTTGGGTTGTTGTTGAAACTTTCCTGGAAAAGGCCGCGGATATACACGTGGCGGTTGTAGTAATTGTTGATGAATTTCGTGTAGAGCGTGTTGCCCGTGTCCTGGTGGTTGTTTTTCAACCGGCTTTTCAGTCCCGCTTTCTGTTTATCGAGGTACTGCACGGCGTATTTCACCTGGGCTTCGATGATGTCCGGGTCGAAGCCGGCATAATAGAACCGCTCCGCCCAGCCATTCCACCGCAGCTGCGAACGCTGCTGGTTGTCGACACCCGCGATGGCGGGGTGTACTTCCGAGGAGGAAAAGCGGTAGGTTTTCGAGGGGTCGAGCGCGATGCCGTATCGTGCGAACGCGGCGGGCGCCATACTGATCAGCTTTTGCAATTTGCCAACGTGCAGGGTGAGCTGGAGAAACCCGAAGCTCACGAGGCCCCCGTCGTACGAATTCAGTACCTGAATGCGGCCGCCAGACTCCACATTAGCCATCCGCTGGATGATGTCGAGCTGGTCTTGTGTGAGCGCGAACTGCCGGGTGGCATGCAGCCGGGCGATGGCTTTATCGACCCTTTCGGCTGTCATCAGCCTGGAGTTACTGCCCACGCCGGTAATAGCGCTGCCCTTTTTGGGGCGGTAAGTGGTTTTGACAAAACCGAACGGCACATCTTCCTTTCCACTGAGTGGAGGAATAAAACCTTTGCTGAACAAGGCTTTCCGGGCCTCCAGCAATTTGGTGCGAAGGCGCTCCCAGGTGGAGGTGAACGCTTTTTTTTCGGCTTTGGTCATATTTTGCTGCGGTTTGGCACCGAGCTGCGGCAGCGCCGCATATGTCAGTTTTTCCAGGTGCGCAGCCATTTGTTGCCGGCTGCCCCACTGCCGCACCACACTTTCGGGGATGGCGGGCAATGTAGCGGCAACGGGCGGGGGCGTTTCCGGTTCAAATACGTCTGCTGCTTCTTCGGCCGCTGTTGCCAGCTCGGGGAAAAGGAACGGCGTATCGAGCTCCATCTCGCTGCCGTCTTCTCTCCTGAGCCATACCCTGCGGTGCTGGCGCCGGCGGAATTTGTTGTATGGGGAATAGTCTTCCTGGCTGTCCAGAATAGCATCCCCTGGCCTATGGTTATCCATAAACAATGATTTTGTTCGGTGATCAAATGGATGTTACGACAGCAGCGCCGCGTGGCCGTTGCCCGCTACAATCCCGTTTCCTTTCTGCAGCGGCATGCTTTCGTAGGTTTTCACGGCCCTTGCTTTCAGGTTGTTGCCAGACACATGAGAGTAGTTGAAAATAATCTGCTTCATGATGGCCGAAATAGGGGAAGTGTTGGCGTACAGCTGCGGAACATTGGTCTCGTCGTTGAAGATGCCGGATTCCACGAGCGTGAGCAGCAGCGACATATTGTCCGCCAGGCGGAAGAGATTTTCGCTGAGCCCGTTGGCCGGCACGCCAACGATGTTGGCGAGGGCGAACAGCCGTTGGGCAGGACTTTGCTCGTTAATACCGAAGGCTTTCACAATGGGGCTGTTGTATTCCAGCGAAAGATGGAACCAGGCCATCATGGAAACGAAGAAGAACTCCTGTTTGGTGATGTCGCCGTTGTTGCGCTGCGACAGGAAATTTTTCTGCATTTCATACGCGCTGAAAGCGATGGCCGCATCGTCGATCGGCCTTCTGCCGGTGATGTTCGCCTCGTTTTCAATCCCGATCCACACTTCTTCCGCGAATCTTTCGAAAGACCGGCGGTAGTTGAGGTGCGACGATTTGGCTTTGTAATACGGCAGCTGCTCATCGCCCGGCAGCGGGAAGCCGAAGAAGCGGTAGTAGAGCCCTGCGCGGGTGAGGTACATGTCTGTGCGCAGGTGGCTCACCATGTTGAAAGACGACAACACCGGCGGATCGGCGAACCAGAGGGTTTCCGTATTGTGCAGCCATTGCAGCACTTCCGGGGTGAGGTTGATCTCGAAATCGCCCTTGGCATAGTTCTCCACGAGCTTGCGGAACACTTTGTACACCTGGGTGGACTCGATTACGTACGCGTAGATCAGATGGTCCCACAGCGAGTGGCCGGTGCAGGGATCGGTGGAATCGTTTTGCGTCACGAATTTGCTGGCGTTGAACCAGGAATTGTCGAAAAGCGCGATGATGCTGTCCGGCAGGCCGCGGAGGCCGGTTTTGTTTTCGGGGTGGCCGGAAGGGAGGTTGCTGTTCCGCACGCGGAAAGACCAGGCAGATTCCAGCAGGGCATGCAGCTCGGCGGGGTGCAGATTGAAGAGCGCGTCCGCACGGTCTGTAGTGGCCTTGTTGGGATCGCTGATCAGTGCATTGGTGAATGAGGATGCGTTGGTATAAGCAATTCTTCTGAACATGATATTTTCGTTTTGGGGGGTTAAAGAATAATGCCGCCGGGCTGGCAACGGATCAGTTCAAGGTTGCTGAATGTCCATACCTTTTCCGGGTCACCTTTCAGTAATTTGAAGTAGCGGCGGAACAGCAGTACAGCTGGCGGTGCGGGGTCTGCAGTGGCAGATACGGTGGTGAGGCCGGCGCTTCTGCCATCGGTGTGCGCGGTTACTTCCGGAGGTGTTGTTTTTTCTTTTGACATGATTTTGTATTTGTGGGGTTATTGAATCGAATTTCCCAGGAGCGACATCCAGGCCTGTTGCTGCTGCAGGTAGGCCGCGGCCCTTGCGGGCAGGGTGGTTATCTGGTACCCGTTCCAGGCCAGCCTTGCCAGCGGCGCCTGCAGCAAGAGCGGTGCGGATGTGTAGAAAGCGCTGCCGTAGATGCCGGCCTGACGTTCGAGGTGGGCGGGGTGAACAGCCGCTACATCGATACATTGCGAGATGCTTTTACCGCGAAAGCCCCTGAACGGATAATGCAGCAGCAGGTGCACGATTTTGGGGAGTACGGGCAACGATGCGCGGATGAGTTGTTCCGCTGCCGGCCTTGCAGCCGCAACGGGATGCTTTTGCATCCAATGATTGCGCATCTTGTTCCATACGCCGTCGCCGAATGCCTGCCGGCAGCATTCCGTGCCAATCAGCACCCGGAGGAAACTGATGGGATGCGGATCGCCGGGGGAATAGCGGAACACCTCCCGCGGGGAGCCGTCTACTACATCATGGAGCGCGGCAACCGATGCAAAACCGGTGTGCACGAAAGCGAATATATCCGCGGCGATTTCCGACGCCCATGCCGCCCAGCTGCCGGCGAAACCGTCTCCGTATTTTTTCAGGCCGAGGCGCAGGGCCGTTGCCAGTTCATCATTCCAGCCGGTGAGGTGCGCCACCTGGTGGCCGGCTTCATGAATCAAAGCGGTGGGCCGCAACAGGTTGTGCCGCACGATCTTAATGGCCGCCACGGGATTTTCCGAATCGTCCCACAGCCGCAGGCCGGCTTTGAGAATGGAGGCGCCCATGCCTTTATCGATGTAGGTCAGCACGGCGGGTGTGGGAATGCGAAGCGGTTCAAGCAACGCGCGCATGCTGTGCCCGGCGATGTAGTCGCAGGCCTTCAGGATGGCCGTTGTTTCCGGGGTGGTTCTGGTTACCAGCGCATCCGCGTAGAAGTCCAGCAGCGTTTCCACCTGGCAGTAAGCGCGCTTGAACGTTTCTATTGCCAGGAGCCGTTCGCGGTAAGGTGTGGAGGTGTTCTTTACCTGCCCGAGCATCACTTCACCTTTCCGAACAAGCGACTCCACGGAACGGTACAGCTCCCGGCGGAGATTGGGTTGTACGTACCGCTCCAGCCCTTTCCAGGCGGCTGCACCAGCCAGGGCATCCAGGTCGAGGAGCCGCCGCGCCGCTTCGAGCCAATGGTTGGCCTGTATCAGCGCGGGACGGTAAGTCGTGCTGTCAATATTGATAACCTGCGCTTGCATGAATCACCGTTTCTGAAGGCTGATCTGCGAAAAGGGTTTCTTTGATGCCGGAGAAGTTACCGGCAAAAGCATCGTTGAGCACGGCCATGTCCGGCGGGTTGGCGAACGAAATGCGAAGGCTCACGCCGTCTGCATGATCTTCGGCGGCTTTGATGAACTGTTCCGCCTGTTCACGAAGGAAGCTGATGAAAGCCTTGCCAGCCCATGCAGTCAGCGCTTCGCCGAATGCACGTACGATCACGGGCGGCACATGGTCGATGACCATGCCGGAACGATTGCCGGGCAATACTTTCGGGTGCACGATGCGGAGATAGTCGGATTTTCCGTAACTGAAAATATGTTTGACGCCTTCCCGGAACGCCATCATCAGCATGATCTGTGCGGCTTCCGGCTGGTTCTTTTTCCGGAGGCATGCCGCAATGGCCTGCGCATCGTGCTCGCCGAGGTAAAGGACGAGTTCCGCCTGGCCGGCGGGAAAATTGAGCTGCGCCTTCAGATGGGTGTGGCGGCGGAGCACCTGCCTGCCGTTGAGCGGCTGGAAATACTGGGGCCTTGCACCATCTATTTCGAGATAATAATACCGGTGGCCACGGCCGCTCTTTTGTTTTTGCAGGCACTGGGTTTTGCGGCATCCCAGTCCCGGTTCGCGCATCAGCAGCCCGGCGGCGATAGAGGTGAACGGGTGCAGCTGCATCCACGCGCTTCTTGCGCCGGAACCAAGCCCGCGTACGCCTTTGGCTTTTTTGGCGATCTGGTAAAGGTCGTGCCGCGGCGAAGATTCAAACAGGTGTACCCGCACCGGGATGGTGGAATTCACCTGGATGCCCATCCTGTCGCGGAGAAAAACGGCCAGCGGAATGCCGCCGAAAGTTCTGATCTCGTTGGCGATATATGGATTGAGCTCGGTGTCGATCACTTCGCTCAGTACTTTATTGCCGCCATCGTCGTCCGCTGCTTCATTTTTCCACATCACCGATCTTTCGTTGGATTCGCGGAGCGCGGGTTTTGCATTGTAGGCCTGCTCGGGGAGCAGGTCGGGCAGGTAGGCGGCAGCGGACTGTTCGAAGGCGTTCACGATGTAACGTTCGAAAAGCTGCCGGTCTTCGAGTACATACTGCGGAAATTCGGGGATCTGCCGGATGGTGTTTTCCACTACCTCGGCCACTGCGGTGTTCGCGCTGGTATTGTCGGCCGCTTCGAGGTTGAGCATGGCAAATCCTTTGTCTACCAGCAGTCTCGAAAGGGCCTGCGAATTTTCTTTGCCGGCCAGCGGGGCAATGAGTTTGCTTACCAGCGAAACGGCCCAGCCTTTCAGTCTTTCACGGCCTACCAGCGGTACGGCGAATTTGAGCGCCGTGGTAACGGCGGTCACGAATTCTTCTACCGCAGGAGCGGGGCTTTCACCGTCTTCCAATTCGTTCAGTGCGGTCACGAAATGGTCCTTCGCGTTTTCCGTTGCTTCGTAGGCAGGGTCGTCGCCGGCTTCCAGCGCACGGTCGAGTTCCATTTCCAGGGATTTCCATTCGGTTTCATTGTCGGCCATCAGCAACTGCGCCGTGGCGGCATTCAGTCCGTCCTGTATGTCTTCCGCCGCGTCGCGGGTAGAGTCCTGCTCCGCCGGCGCCTGTGCAGGAGCGGGCGTATTAACGGCAGGCTGCAGGCCGGGCGGCAGCATTTTACCGGCAATGGTCTGGGCAATGCCGCGGTATTTTTCAGGCAGCAGGTGCATGCCCTTCTGAAGGATGCCGGCGAGGAATTTTTTTATCACGCCTCTGATACGGTTGAAAATAGGGCCCAGCGCCAGGTTGGCGGCGAGCTTGCCCACTTTTACGATGCCTTTCTTGATTTTACCTACGGCGCCCACGGCTTTCTTCGCCAGTTTCTTCAGTCCGCCCAGGAATTGTTCCTGTACTTCGGTGAGATCGGCGGTGTTGAATTCATATTCGTCGAGGAAAGATTCAACTTCCCCGATGTCTTTGGCGGAGCTGTCTGCTTCATATCCCTGCTGCGCCATCGTGTCGAGAAATTCGTCTACCTCCCGCACAAGGGGCTTATAATAATTCTGGGTAAGCTGGCGGGTATAATGTTCGTTGTTCATATACCGTTCCCGCGAGATGTAGCGTTCCTGGAAATCTTTAACCTCGTTGAGGAGGTCTTCCAGCTGTTCGTTGAATTCATCGTCGTGGAGTTCGTTCATGACGCTGACGAAGCTTTCGGCTTTGCCCTCGGTGCCGGTTTGCCGGCCGTTGAGTTTGCCCACGGCAAGGAAGGGGCTTTCCGTATAAGGCTCCGGTGCCGCCGGTAATTTTTCGGGGGCCGTTTCCCGCTCGAGATTGGGAAACAACAGGAAGGGTGTGTCCATATTGCAATTTTTTGGGGTTGAATACTCGGCTTTCATTCATTTGGATACCGGGCTGCCTGGGTCGTTGTATCTGGTCTCCAATATCTTTTGGGGTGGCAGCCTGTATTTCGAATAGGTCTACGTGCGTATGCAGGGTACGCTATTCGACACGAAAGTATCGGCAAAAAATCATTCGGAAGCATGGGAAACAGGTAACGGCGGATTTCGGCTGACAACGGCGAATGTCTGTTTGCTAAAGGGTTTGCACGGATTATTTTACCACTTGAATCATATTTGTTCGTAGCTTTAGATAATTGTTTTTGCTACCCCCATGAGGAAATATGTACGGCATATCTTTCTGACCTGTTTGACAGCGCTGCATGGCGTTCCCTCAATAGCCCAGTGGGCCGCATCCTCCTTTGAACGGTATACCATCCAACAGGGACTGTCTGATAACAATGTATTCTGTATTACGCAGGACGGGCAGGGGTATATCTGGCTGGGCACCGAAAACGGGCTCAACCGTTTCGACGGCAACGCGTTTACCAGTTTCTACCACGACACCAGCGGCCGCAGCATTCCCGGTAATCATATTATCGGCCTGAAACGCGCCGGCACGCACGAAATACTGGTGCTGACGCAGAAGGGTGTACATGCGCTGCATACGCTCCGGATGGAAGGGCGCAACTATTTATTACCTGAAACGGAACGGACCCGGACCAACCAGAACCGGCTGGTGGATGTGCTGCGGTTGCAGAACGGCGCGCTGGCCGTCAGTTCTTCACTGGGTTTTTATGTGATGAACGCCGACAGCGGGCTGGCCTTCAGCTTCAACCGGTTGAAAGCCGGCGGGGAGGGTACTTCGGTCGCCAATTATGGGCAGAATATGTTCCAGCTGCAAAACGGGAATGTACTTTTGTTTACCCGGCAGGAGGGCGTGTCGCTGTACGTTGCTTCCACCCGCAGGTTCATTCGCTACCGCACCGCGCTGCCCGCCGGCCTGCACGAATTCAGCCGGCCCTGGCTGGTTCGCTACCAGCTGAATGAGGAACGTTTCCTGCTCGTACATCAGCATAAAGACAGCATAACGTACTATAACGCTGACGGGAACACGAAGCATGTATCTGCCATTCCCGCGGCAGTGCGGCAGGAGCTCACGAACGAAAGCCGCATTTTCCCGTTGCCCGGCAATCGTTTTGCATTGACGTCCGCCCGGTCGGGGCTCTTCGTTTTTCAGCTGGAAAGCGATGGCGGCGTCCGGTTCGAAGCAACGCCGTTCCTGAAGGAATATAAATGCAATTATGTATTTACCGACCGTGAAAACCGGCTATGGGTGGGTACCTCGCTGGGTCTGCTGCGCGAACGGACAGACCAGCCTTTTTTTACCGCCCGGCAATTGAACGGCGGGGAGAAGGGCAGTTTTGCCCAGTTTTACGCCCTGCTGCGGCATGGCAGCCGTTTTTACATTGCCAGCGCTTCCCCGCAGATCGTGATCACCGTGGCAGACACCGCCACCTTGAAAGTAATACGGCGCATCCCGCTGCCGGGAGCTGTACAAGGGCAAATGCAGCTTCCCTCCATTCAATGTTACTATGGCGATACCCTTTGGATAGGCACCAACAACGGCATCATATGGCTCGACACGCGCAGTGGCAAGACCGGCCAGATGGCCGTGCCGCCCGTTTTGAAAGGCAAGCGCATCCATCTTGCACCGGCCATGAAAAACGGCGACGCATGGATGGTATCGCAGTGGGAAGGTATCGTGACGAGGTATAACATCCAGCAGCGGACGTTTACCTCCTATACCAGCAAAACCAATCCCGCCTTGCCTTTCGACAGGGTGAAGCACGTAGCGTACGATGCGTACGGCGACGTATGGATTTCAGGGCATAGCCTGGCCCGCTGGAGCTACAGGAAGGGGAAATTCGACGATACGGTCATCAGCCGCTATAACGGCATCAACAAGAATGAAGACAATATCCTGGCCATCTGCGCCGATGCAAGAGGTTCCCTATGGCTGCACAGTTTCGAAAACGGCTTGCAGGAATACCGTATCCGGGAAAACAGGTTCGTGAACCACACCTGGAGCGACGGCTTCTCGTCCAATGCCATCGTCAACCTCAGTAACCGGGAGGTGAAGGGGAAGATATGGTTTTCCACACCCAGCAACCAGGTTGGCAACATCGATCTCGATACGAGGAAGTTCAACCTGTATGGCGTGCGCGACGGGTTGCCCGAAGAACGCCCCGGGTCGCGGTACATTTTTTATGACGAGGAAGCCGGCCGGTGTTACGCGCTGACATCGAATTACCTGGTTCGTTTTTCCCCGGACGAAGAGCCCGCAACGGCCAATGCGAGCCCCATCCTGATTGAACAGGTGGCCGCCCCCGACGCCCTGCTCCATTATCCCGGCGATACCGTCCGTTTCCCCTACCAAAGCAACGATGTGGCCGTTCGTTTTACGATGGTGAGCTATGATCATAACCCCGACAATCTCTTTTTTTACCGCATCAACGAAGCGAAGGCATGGATACCGCTCAGGAACCAGCGGAGCATCAACATGAACGGCCTTTCGCCCGGCGCCTACAACTTGTGGATCAAGGCCGTAGGCAAGCATGGCGATGAACAGCTCCGGCGCCTGACGATCCTGATCCGCCCGCCTTTCTGGGAAACATGGTGGTTTATTGTGCTGCTGGCGCTGCTGGCCGGCTCGGCCGGTTACGCGGTGCTCCGGTGGCGGGAAAGGATGCAACAGAAAAAACTCGAACTGGCGGTGCTCAACCAGCAGCTCACGGAGATGGAAATGAAAGCGCTGCACGCGCAGATGAACCCGCACTTCATTTTCAATTGTCTCAACAGTATTCTGGGCATGATCATCTATCACCGGAACGAGGAGGCTTACCGCTACCTCAACCGCTTCGCCGCACTTATCCGCCAAAACCTCGATCACAGCAAGCGTTCCTTCATTACGCTGCAACAGAATATCGATTACCTGCACAATTATCTTAAAATGGAACAGCTGCGCTTCACCAACTTCGAATATGAAATGAAGGTAGACGACCGCCTCAATACCGCTGAAATCATGATTGCGCCCATGCTGATACAACCCCTCGCCGAAAACGCCATCTGGCATGGCTTGCAGGCTGTGGAGGATAAAAAGCAGCTGTGGATATCTTTTTCGAAGCAGACCGATTACGTGGTGTGCGAGATTGAAGATAACGGCATCGGCATCCGGCGCGCATCGGCCGACAGCAGCGCCACACAGCGCCATCTTTCCATCGGCATCGACAATATCAGGAAACGGATCGGGCTGCTGCAGCAGAAGTATAATACGGATTGCATCCTCAGCTTCCTGGATAAAGGCGATAAAGGCACGGGAGAAAGTGGCACTATCGTAACCCTAACATGGAAAATCATATGATCAGAGCTATTATTACAGACGACGAGGTGCGCAGCGTGGAGACCCTGCGCAGGTTGCTGGAAATGTATTGCCCCGCTGTAAAAGTGGTGGCCGAATGTTACAGCGCCGAATCCACCCGCCGGCAACTCGCCCTCCACCGCCCCGATCTCCTGTTTCTTGATATTGCCATGCCCGGCAAAAGCGGGCTCGATTTGCTGCATGAACTGGGAGAAACCCCTTTCGAGATTATTTTTATTACCGCATTCAACGAATACATGACGCAGGCCTTCCGCTTCAGCGCCATCGACTATATCCTGAAGCCGGTAGACGAGGAGCTGCTGGTGAAAGCGGTCAGCCGGGTGGAGAAGCGGTTGAGCATGGCCGCCGCACCCGCTTCCATGGAAGCGCTGCGCTACAACCTGAAAAACCTCCAGCACCCGCAGGAAATGAAGATCTGCATCCCGCATGCAAAAGGTTTTGTGCTGGTGCACCTGGCCGATATTATTTACTGCGAGGCCAATAATACGTACACCACCTTTTTTCTGACCAGCGGTAAACCGTTTGTGTCGTCGAAGTCGATCATCGATTTTGAGATGCTGTTGCAGGACACTTCTTTCTGCCGGATTCACAAGTCTTTTCTGGTAAATATGCTGCACATCAGGGAATATGTGAAAGGAGAGGGCGGCAGCGTTATCCTGAGCAATAATGCCGAGCTGGAAGTATCGCGCCGGAAGAAGGATCATTTCCTGGCGCGGGTGAAGGAATATTATAAATTTTAAGGAGGACTGCGGGGCGCAGCCCTCCTTGATGTCCGGGAGGGAGCCGTTTCAATACCAGATGAGTTCCCGGCGTGTCGTTTTATATGTCAGGATTTATTCTTCGGGTTTGTTTTTGATCTGGGACGGTTTCAGGAATACCTTTTTTCCTTTGTTGTCTACATAGTATTTGCGGTCTTTATTGTCGATGTACACCACTTCGCCGTTCGGGCCCTGTTTGCCTTTGTACACTTTGTCTTTTATAGCGGAAACCCCTTTCACGGCGGTGGAAGCGGCTTTATTGCCTACTTTTTTGGCCGTGCTGTCGATGCCCTGGGCGAAGCCGTCCGTGGTGGCGAAAAGGAGGCCGAGCCCCAGGATGGCTGCAGGAATGAAAATGCGCTTGCTCATATGGATATTTTTTAAGGAAGAAATTCAAAAATGGTGCCATCTGTGCCGCGAAAAACAGCAGTAGCGGGCGTTTGGAGCAGATCGATATAATTTCGGCGGTTTTTTGTCCGGAAAATAATTGCTTCAAAATGCTAAAATATTTAGTATTATTGCTAAATAATTGAGTGTCGCACCTTAACCGTTATTAGACATGTCGAGCAGTAAGGCAGATATCATCGCTGCCCTTCAGCGGGAGATCCTTTCCCTGCAGGGGTACAGGGCTGAAGGGGATGGTGCTGCTGTGAATGTGGGGTTGGAAGCGATCATGCGGTCTTTTCCCGGCGCGGTATTTCCCACTGGCGCTATTCATGAATTTTTAACCGAAACGGCGGAGCAGACGGCGGCATCCGGCGGTTTTATCACCGGCTTGCTGGCGGCGCTCATGCAGCGGGGCGGGGCTTGTATTTGGATAAGTAGCACCGGGAGGTTGTTTCCTCCGGCGCTGAAAGCGTTCGGGGTGGAGCCCGACCGGTTCATTTTTGTAAACCTGCAGCGTGAGAAAGATGTGCTCTGGGCGACGGAAGAGAGTTTGAAATGTGAGGGACTGGCTGCTGTGATAGCGGATTCGGCTCACATGAGTTTTGCGCAGTCGAGAAGGTTGCAGCTGGCGGTGGAACAAAGCAAGGTAACGGCGTTTCTCCTGCGTACGAATGCGCGGCAACTGCAACCGCTTGCGAGTGCAGCGCGCTGGAAAATCGCGCCTCTTCCGAGCCGGCTGGAAGGAGGCATGCCGGGAGTGGGATTTCCATGCTGGCAGGTGGAGCTGTTAAAAGTGCGCAATGGTTATGCGGGAATGTGGACGGTGGAATGGCAGGCAGACCAATTCGTTGTATTACCGGATCGTCCTGTGGTGGCCGTGCCGGAAGGCCAGGTAGCTGCCGTGGCGGCTGATCGGAAGCGGGAAGCAGGGTAGGGAAGTGGTTGTTTTTGCTGGCAGGTGGAGTTGTTAAAAATGTGCAATGGTTATACAGTAATGGTAGGCAGGCTGCTTGGTTATATTACCGGATCGCCCTGTGAGGGAGCCGGAGCGCCCGGTAATTCGCTGTGGCGGA
>CBFGZV010000023.1:0-73868 GCA_965653365.1 uncultured Chitinophaga sp.
TTTTGTCGGAATTATCTAAAACAACCTTATGAATTTTAACCGGATTAATAACATTGTAGGCTGGATAGTGTGTATAATCGCCTGCACGGTGTATTTGGCAACGATGGAAGCCACAGGCAGCCTTTGGGATTGCGGGGAGTTCATTTCCGCCGCCTACAAAGTACAGGTGCCCCACCCGCCCGGCGCTCCCCTCTTCGTGTTGCTCGGCCGGCTCTTCACCCTTCCATTCGACGCTGCCAAAGCGTCCCTCGGCGTAAACATCATGAGCGCCCTGGCCAGCGGTTTTACTATCCTGTTTTTATTCTGGACCATCACGCACTTTGCCCGCCGCATCCTCTCCAAAAACGGGGAACCCCTTACCAGCCAGCAACTGATGGCCGTAATGGGCGCCGGCGCCATCGGTGCGCTTGCCTATACTTTTTCCGATTCATTCTGGTTCTCCGCCGTGGAAGGCGAAGTGTACGCCATGAGCTCCCTGTTCACGGCCATCGTTTTCTGGGCCATGCTGAAGTGGGAACACGAAGCAGACACGCAGTACGGCGACCGCTGGATTGTGCTGATCGCCTACCTGATGGGCCTCTCCATCGGGGTGCACCTGCTCAACCTGCTCACCATCCCCGCCATGGTGCTCATTTACTACTTCAAACGCAGCAATAAAGTAACCACCGCCGGCGCATTCTGGGCTTTCGTGCTCGGTTGCGTGCTCACCGGCCTCGTGCAGAAATTCATCATCCAGGACACCATCAAGGCGTCGGGCATGATGGACGTGTTTTTCGTGAACAGCCTGCACATGCCGTTCTTCTCCGGCTTTACCTTCTACTTCGTAGCCATCATCGCGCTGCTGGTATACGGGTACTTCAAACCGAAATTCGGGTTGTACGTGCCGCTGATCATCGTCGCATCCGTGATCGCCATCCCCGCTTTCGCCGACGGCGACGGCGCCGGCATCCGCGTACTGCGCTTCATTCTGGCCGCCGCCGTGCTGACCATCCCCTACTTCATCAAATTGTTCGGCGTGGAGCTGAACGCGGCGAAGATCAAACACGTCGTACAGCTTGCCAACTCCTGTATCCTGTTCCTGCTGATGGGTTATTCCACCTACGTGACCACGATGGTGCGCTCGTCTGCCAACCCGTCCGTAGACATGTATAACGTAGACAACCCGGTATCGCTGGTAGGTTACCTCGGTCGTGAACAGTATGGCGATTTCCCGCTGCTGTATGGCCAGGTGTTCACCGCCCGCCCGGAAACCTACGAGGAAAAAGGCACCATCTACGCACGTGGCAACAAAGAATATATTCCCGCCGGCAAAAAGCAGGTGCCTGTTTACGCCAGCAAAGATAAAATGCTGTTCCCCCGCGTTTGGGACGCCAGCAATGACCAGGGCCACGCCGACTATTACAAGGCGTTCCTCGGCCTGAAAGACGGCGAAGCCCCCTCCTTCGGCGACAATATCAAGTTCTTCGTGGGATACCAGCTGAACTTCATGTACATCCGTTACTTCATGTGGAACTTCGCCGGCAAGCAGAACGATGTGCAAGGCTTCGGCAATCCCCGCGACGGCAACTGGATTTCCGGCATTTCCCCGCTCGACAACGCCCTGTATGGCGACCAAAGCGAAATGCCCGACAGCCTGAAAAACAACAAAGCCAGGAACACCTACTTCTTCCTGCCGCTGATACTCGGCCTGATCGGCTTCTTTTTCCATTACAACCGGCATAAGAGAGATGCGCTGATCGTAGGCCTCCTGTTCTTCTTCACCGGTTTCGCCGTCGTGCTGTACCTCAACCAGGCCGGTAACCAGCCGCGTGAGCGTGACTACGCCTACGTGGGCTCGTTCTACGCCTTCGCCGTGTGGATTGGCTTGGGAGTACTCAGCATCTATAACTTCTTTATCCGGAAAAACGCCGTGGCTAAAATGGCCGCGCCGCTGGCGATCGTTCTCTGCTTTGTGGCAGTGCCCTTTTTAATGGCGCAGCAGGGCTGGGACGATCACGACCGTTCCGAAAAAGTGCTCGCCCGCGACGTAGCGCGCGACTACCTCGAATCCTGCGCACCCAACGCCATCCTGTTTACCGTGGGCGATAACGACACGTATCCGCTCTGGTATGCGCAGGAAGTGGAAGGCATCCGGCCGGACATCCGGGTGATCAACCTCAGCTTGTTGGGCGTGGACTGGTACATCGAGCAGCAAACCAAAGCCGTGAACCAGAGCCCCGCCATCGCCATGACCCTGAGCGCCGATAAATACCGCGGCGAAAACAGGAACTACGTGATGCTGTACGACAATGGCCAGGTTCCGCAAGACCGTTACTTCAACCTGAAGGAAGTGATCAACTTCATCGGCGACGACCGCGACCAGGCAAAAGTGCCCCTGAACACCGGCGAAAAAGTGAATTACCTGCCCACCACAAAATTGTTCATCCCCGTTGATGTGAAAGAAGTAGTGGAAAATGGTACGGTAGACATCCAGGACAGCGGCCGCATCGCACCGCAGGTACCCTTCGTGATCCCGAAACAGGTCGTGTACAAAAACGACCTGGCGGTATACGACATCATCGCCACCAACGCCTGGAAACGCCCGATATACTTTACGTCTCCCGTAGATCTCGGCTTTAACGAGTTCCTGCAGGTAGAAGGCCTCACCTATCGCCTGGTGCCCACACGCAGGCCGGTTTCAGACGAAATGCTGCCCGGCCTCAACGACCAGGTGAACACCCGCAAGATGTACACCAACCTGATGGATAAATTCGTGTACGGCAGCGTGAATATCGAAGGCGTGTACTTCGACGAGCCCAACCGCCGTATGCTGCAAAGCATCCGTAATTCGTACACCAAGCTCAGCGTTGCCCTCACCAAAGAAGGCAAAAAAGACCAGGCGCTGAAAGTGCTCGACCGCCAGGATTCCGTGTTCCTGCCCGGCAATATGCCGTATGCGCTTACCTCTCCGGGTAACATGCACAACCTCTGGAGCATGGAAATCGTCTATGCATACTACATCGCCGGCAACGCCAAACGCGCGAACGAGATCTCCGACGAACTGACCAGGGACCTGGAACAGCAGATGCGCTACTACCGGAGCCTCTCTCCCCGCCTGTTTACCAACGACCTGCAGGACGATGCCCAGCGCGCAGAGCGCTTCATCCTCATGCTGAAGCAATGGAAGATAGATTTCGGGAAAGACGCCACCCGCGCCAGCGAGACACCCGGACAGTTCAGCACCGTACCGGACAGCGCGAAAAAAGACAGCAGCAAATAATCCCCCTTCATCGCATACAACTCCCGGCCACCCGCCGGGAGTTTTTTTTATGCCCCTGCATTTTGGCAAATTTTTAACTCCCCGGGGCTACACAGGTTCGAATAATTGCCTACATTTAATCACCTAAGTTTTTAGTTCACCCAATCCATCACGCGTATGAAAAAGTTGCTAATCCTTTTTATGACCGTCCTGCCCGCCATTGTTTTTGCCCAGGACGAAGGCATCCGTTTCGAGCATGGCCTTACCTGGGAACAGGTCAAAGCGAAGGCCAAACGGGAAAACAAATACATTTTCGTGGACTGTTTCACCACCTGGTGCGGCCCCTGCAAGTTCATGAGCGGCAGCATCTTCCCCCTGAAAGAAGTGGGCGACTATTTCAACAGCCGCTTCCTCAGTGTGAAGCTCCAGCTCGACACGACCAGGCAGGATAGCGAGGAAGTAAAAAGCTGGCATGCTACGGGTCAGCAGCTTGCCAAAGAGTTCAAGGTACGAGGCTATCCCACATTCCTGTTCCTCGATCCCGACGGCAGGCCGGTACACCGCCTGGTGGGCAGCTCACCCGACGGGGACAGCTGGCTGAAGCGAACCGCAAAGGTTTTCGAGCCGGGGCAGCAGTATTATGTTCTCATGAAAAAATATGAGAACGGCGACCGCGATCCGGCAACGCTCCGGGCGGTGGCGCTCAGCGCGCAGGACGCAGCAGACCAGGAAACCGCCGACGCGGTGTCCAGGGCTTACGTTGCCACGGTTACCGACTGGAACGCCAAAGAAAACATCGAGTTTGCGGCAAAATTCACCCGCTCGTCCAAAGACCCGGGGTTCAAGATCATGCTGGAGCAGCCCGAAAAGGTCAATGCCGTATACGGCGAAGGCAGGGCGCAACAGGTCGTTAAAAATATCATTTCGCGGGAGGAGGTATACCGCCACCTGTGGATAAAAGGAAAACGGAATCCCAATGTAAACTGGGAAGCGATCGCCGACTCGCTGAAAATGAAATATCCCGCCTATGCCGATGAAGTGGTAGCCCTGGGAAAAGTGAATTATTACCAGAGCATCAAAGACTGGAACGGGTTTGCATCGGCCATACGCGACTATATGAAAAGGTTCGGCGCCAACGTCAGCACCTTTGACCTGAACGAGTTTGCATGGACGGTGTTCGAAAACTGTAAAGACATGACTTGTGTGACGGAGGCCCTGGAATGGAGCCGCCGCTCGTTCAAAGACAAGGAAAACCCTAACCATATTGACACGTACGCCAATATCCTTTACAAGATGGGCCGGAAAGAGGAAGCCATCAGCTGGCAGGAGAAGGCCGTGGCTTACAGTAACAACCCTAATGAGAAAAAGGGATTCCAGGCTACGCTGGATAAAATGAAGAACGGGGAAAAAACCTGGAAACACGAATAAGCGATACACAAAAAACGCCGGGAGCTAACTTCCGGCGTTTTTTTATGTATCCAGGTTGAGCAAATCTGGCCGGTGCATTCAATCATCCCTGCATGTCATTGCGCCGGCATGCGTTTGTTACAGCACTTTTTCCAGCGCTTTCTCCACCGCCTCGCCCCGCAGGTTGATACCGATGATGGTTCCCGACGGGTCGAGCAGGTAATTCTGCGGAATGGACGTGATCAGGTAGATCGGTTTGCCCACTTTTGCGCCACCCGGATCCACTACCTGCGGCCATGCTATCTTATCCTTCGCGATGGCGGCTTTCCAGGCGGCGAGGTCTTTATCCAACGAAACACCCAGTATCTCGAAATTCCGGTCTTTGAAGCGGTTGTATGCTTTGATGAGGTGGGGAAATTCTTTCCGGCAGGGATAACACCAGCTGGCCCAGAAATCGACCAGTACATATTTCCCTTTGAATGAACTGAGATTTACCTGCTGGCCTTGGGGGTTAACGGCGGAAAATACCGGTGCGGGCACTCCTTTTACCAGTTTCGTGGCACTGCTGATAGCGTCCAATGTGGCTTTCCCGAGCTGCGATGCCTGGAGCTCCGGGCTGAAACGCCTGAATAACCCGAGCGCCGCAGCAGGATCTGCCTGTTTGTTGAGCCCGGCGCGGAACTCATACAGGCTAACGAAATAATCAGGGTGCCGGCTGATGAACGCATCGGTCACACTTCGTAATTTCTGTTGTAATGCAGCTTGTTTCCTCCAGAGTTCGTCCGTAACATCGTTCTTGATACCGAATAGCTTCATTAACTGGCTGTCTATGATCTTCAGCGAGTCTTCCACCGGCTGCCGGAGCGCTACCAGTTCGTCCCACTGTTTGGAGACGGCCGATCCGGAGATCACTGCATCGCCGAACATGTCCTTCGACGCGCTGTTTTCCCGTTGCTCAAAAACAATCTGATCTCCTTTGCCGATGAAAAAAATCCGGTACCCCGCGCCCTTCTTTTGTTTTGAACGGAAAGACAATGCCGCCGCGAATGGCTCCGCAGTTTTTCCCTTGAAGGTGAAAGCGCCGTTGGTAATGGTTGTGCTGGCAACCCGCAAATTGCCGCCGGTAGTTCGCTTGTCGAGGTGAATGGTGTTGCCGTTCAACGCCGGGGATACCTTGCCGCGGATAGTGTATTCCTGGGCGGAAACGCCGGATGTGCAGATTGCCAACACCAGCAGGGTCAGGAGTTTTTTCATAACAAAAGCATGGATGTAAAAGAAAAAAACCGGGGATTACCCGGTTTTCTAAGTTACTATAATTTGGAGATCATTCCTCTTATATTTTTCACGCTTTGCGTCACATCCGGCACGCTGTTCTGCCAGTTGTACTCATACTCTGCGGAAAAGAGCCCTTTGAACTTTTGTTTCTTCAGCTCTTTCAGCACGCCTTCCACATTACAAACGCCGGTGCCCCAGATCACATCATGCCCTTTGGGAGACTTCTCGTGCAGGTCCTTGACGTGCAGGCTGAAAACGCGGCCGTTGAGCTTTTGCAGGCTTTCCACCGGATCGAGGCCGGAACGTACCCAGTGGCCGATGTCCGCACAGGCGCCCATATATTTGCTGCGACCGTTGATGGCGGCCAGCACGCTGTCGGGCGACCAGTAATGGCTCGGTTTCGGGTGGTCGTGAATGGCCACTTTGATCTTGTATTCGTCGGCCAGCTTCGACACCACATCCAGGTCCTGCACACGGGGCTCGGACGTGATGATCTGGATGCCCATGGCTTTCGCGAACTCGAACAGTTGCTTCCAGTCGGCCTCGTTGTTGGGCGATACCACGCCAAAGGCATAGAGGGTTTTCTTTTTGCTTTTCAGCAGGTCGAGCACTTGTTTTTGTTTGGCGGCGTCCATTTTGTAGTCCATTTTGCCCTCGATATTGCCGCCGATGGTCTGGCCCGGGTAGCACTCCACGTACTGCAGACCACAGGAATCCAGTTTATCCAGTGCCTGTTCGAGGCTGAAAAGCCGGAATGAATAAGCCTGGGCGCCCAATTTCCAGCCCAGTTTGGCCTCCTGCTTCTGCGCAACGGCCGTGGTAAACAGCATCGCGGCCATGCCTAAGCTCAGCAGGCCCTTACGTAATGAAATCATAGACGTGTAGATTTTACATGAAGTGGTAAAATAAGTGAATAAATAACCATTTTCTTAATTTTTGGGGCCGCTTTTTTTACTTTTTTACCCCCCGGGCTTTTTTGCGTAAATTAGACGTGATATACCGGCCCCATGCCCGGGTTTTCCGGAAGGCGGCACAGGTACAGGCATCAATCATGTTAATTCGGCGGATGTAACCCGGCAGCGTGCGTCCTTCTTTTTAACCAGGGGGGCGTTCGGCGAGGCCATCCGTAGCCGATGATTGTCGGATTGACACGATTGGACATTAGCACTTATTAATTATGGACGGATGAAGCCGGGCGGGGAACTTCTTCATTAGACGATGAAACTTTCTGGCGAGGTACCATCCGGCCAATAAATGTCAAATTACTGACGGATGAAACCGGGCGGGGGACTTCTTCACTAAACGATGAAACTTTCTTGCGAGGTACCATCCGGCCAATAAATATCAAATTACTGACGGATGAAGCCGGGCGAGGAACTTCTTCATTAGACGATGAAACTTTCTTGCGAGGTACCATCCGGCAGATGAAAATTAATAACGGATGAAAGGATTCATTTTCTCCCGGTTCGACCCGTCGGAGAACAAACAATCCCCGTTCGAGAAGTTGCTGGACATTTTCACGCAATTGCTCACATATACCAGCGGGGACGTGGCGGAGGCATTACAATGGCTGACGGAGCTGGACAAAGAGTACCAGCTTTCCAATAACGAATATGGTATCGGGGATTTCATTCAGGACCTGAAGGATAAAGGGTACCTCCGCGAAAACGAGGAAACCGGCGGCCTGAACATCACCGGAAAAACCGAGCAAACCATCCGGAAACGCGCGCTGGAAGAGATATTCGGCAAACTCAAAAAATCCAATATCGGCGACCATAACATCCGCAAATCCGGCATGGGCGACGAGCTCAACGCCGAAACCCGCCCTTACGCCTTCGGCGACGCGCTGGAGCAGATCGACATGACCGCCTCCATCCGAAACGCCCAGATCAACCACGGCATCGAAGCGTTTTCGATGCAACAGGACGACCTGGAGATCAGGGAAACGGACTTCAAAACCCAGACCTCCACCGCCCTCATGATCGATATCTCCCATTCCATGATCCTGTACGGGGAAGACCGCATCACCCCGGCCAAGAAAGTCGCCATGGCATTGAGCGAGCTCATCACCACGCGTTACCAGAAAGACACGCTCGACATCATCGTGTTCGGCAACGATGCCTGGCAGATCGAGATCAAAGACCTCCCGTACCTCCAGGTGGGCCCTTACCACACCAATACGGTGGCCGGGCTGGAGCTGGCGATGGACATCCTCCGGCGGCGACGCAATCCCAACAAGCAGATCTTCATGATCACCGACGGGAAGCCGACCTGCCTCAAACAGGGCAAACAATATTACAAAAACAGCTTCGGGCTCGACAGGAAGATACTCAACCGTACGCTGAACCTGGCAGCCCAATGCAAAAAGCTGAAAATACCCATCACCACGTTTATGGTAGCCACCGATCCATGGCTGCAGCAATTTGTAAAAGAATTTACGGAAACCAATAACGGCAAAGCTTTCTTCTCAGGCACCGACAAACTGGGCCAGTCCCTGTTTTATGATTTTGAAAGCGGGAAAAGAAAAAAGCTATAAAAAGCAACTAACAGCAATGGAAAAGATCAAAACGCTCGGCGAGCTTAAAAAAAGTGGATACAAATACCGGACGGTAAAGGAAGAAATCAGGCAGAACCTGATCCTGAAACTGAAAAGAAAAGAAAGCACCTTCCCCGGCATCATCGGTTACGACGATACCGTGATTCCCGATACCGAAAGGGCCCTGCTTTCGCGGCATAACATTTTGTTCCTGGGCCTGCGCGGGCAGGCAAAAACGCGCATGGCACGGCAGATGACCGATCTGCTCGACGAATTCATCCCGGTTATCGCAGGCTCCGAGGTGAACGACAACCCGTTCAACCCGCTCAGCCGCCACGGCCGCGACCTGGTAGCTACCCTCGGCGATAAAACACCCATCGAGTGGCTGCCCCGCGAAGCCCGCTACGGCGAAAAGCTGGCCACCCCGGACGTGTCGGTGGCCGACCTCATCGGCGACGTAGACCCCATCAAGGCGGCCAACGAAAAACTCAGTTATGCAGACGAAAGGGTGATACATTTCGGCATCATCCCCCGCTCCAACCGCGGCATCTTCGTGATCAACGAACTGCCCGACCTGCAGGCCCGCATCCAGGTGGCCCTGTTCAACATCCTGCAGGAAGGCGATATCCAGATACGCGGGTTTAAAGTGCGCATGCCCCTCGACATACTGTTTGTATTCACCGCCAACCCGGAAGACTATACGAACCGCGGCGCCATCGTCACCCCGCTCAAAGACCGTATCGAAAGCCAGATCATCACGCACTATCCCAAAACGCTCGAAAACTCCCTGCTCATTACCGAACAGGAAGCCGGTATCCACGAAGAGCAGCAAGGGACCGTGCATATGCCGGATATGGTGAAAAGGCTCATCGAACAGGTGGCCTTTGAAGCACGCACCAGCGAGTGGGTCGACAAAAAAAGCGGCGTTTCCGCGCGCCTTACCATCGCCGCCTTCGAAAACGCCGTGAGCGCCGCAGAGCGGAGGGCCATCATCAACAAGGAAAAGAGCACGCATGTGCGGATCAACGACCTCCAGGGCATCATTCCCGCCATTACCGGCAAAATAGAGCTGGTATACGAGGGTGAACAGGAAGGACCGCTGCAGGTGGCCGTCAACCTGCTCGAGAAAAGCGTGCGCACCACTTTCACCCAGTATTTCCCCAACCCCGATGCGTTCAAGAAACGCAAGGCCGGCGCGGCGGATGTGAATCCCTACCGCAGCATCATCCAGTGGTTCGACAAAGGCAATGCCCTCCAGCTGCTGCAGGATACCACCGATAAACAGTACGAAGCCGCCCTGACCCAGGTGACCGGGTTGCCGGAACTGGTGAAACAACTTTTCCCGCAGGCCAACAAACAGGAGCAGCTGCTGATGATGGAAATGGTGCTGCACGGGCTTTCCGCCTACTCCCTGCTCAGCAAAAAAACACTGGAGAACGAAACCCGCTTTTCCGACCTGCTGGGCACCATGATGAATTTCAGTACGGGAGAAGACCCGGAAGAGGAAGAAATTTAATTTGCTTTTTTATATCTTGTCTTTCAATTACTCCACGTCTAATGTGAAAACTATGAACAGAAGAAATTTTCTGCTGAACTCGTCCACAATACTGGCCGGTTCTGCCCTCTTCCCGTCCGCTTTGCGCGCTATGGCTCCCAGCGACCGCGTTAATTTCGCCGTGATCGGCGTCAACGGAATGGGATGGAGCAATCTTACCGGGTTGCTGAATCACCCCGAAGCCCGCTGCGTCGCCCTGTGCGACGTCGATAAAAACGTGCTCGACAAACGCGCGGCGGAACTGGTGAAGAAAAACATCTCCGGCGTAAAACTTTACGGAGATTACCGGAAGCTGCTGGAAAACAAAGACATCGATGCCGTGGTCATTGGCACGCCTGATCACTGGCATTGCCTGCAGATGACCGATGCCTGCGCCGCCGGTAAAGATGTGTACGTAGAAAAGCCCATCGGCAACTCCATTGCCGAATGCCGCGCGATGGTAGCCGCCCAGCAGCGCCACAACCGCGTGGTACAGGTGGGCCAGTGGCAGCGCAGCATGCAGCATTTCAACGACGCCATCGCGTTCGTGCACTCCGGTAAACTTGGCAATGTTCGGCTTGTGAAAGCCTGGGCGTATATGGGATGGATGAAACCCGTGCCCAAACAGCCCAGTTCCGCACCGCCCGCAGGCGTGGATTATGCCGCATGGCTGGGTCCCGCCCAAACGCGCCCCTTCGACCCCAACCGCTTCCATTTCAATTTCCGCTGGTACTGGGATTATGCAGGCGGCCTGATGACCGACTGGGGCGTACACCTGATCGATTACGCACTCTATGGTATGAAAGCCTCCAACCCCAAATCCGTTGTGGCGGCCGGCGGCAAATTCGCTTACCCGGACGATGCAGCCGAAACGCCCGATACCCTCACAGCCATTTATGAGTTCGACGGCTTCAATATGCAGTGGGAACACGCCACGGGCATCGACGGCGGACCTTATGGCCGCAACCACGGCATCGCGTTCATCGGCAACAACGGCACCCTGGTGCTCGACCGCGGCGGCTGGGAAGTGATTCCCGAGAAAGACAAAATGGAAGCCGTACCACGGGTAAAGGCCTCCGACAACGGGCTGGTGAAACATACCAAGAACTTCCTGGAGGTCATCAAGTCGCGGAAATTCGCGGACCTGCATTGCGACATCCAGACCGGCGCTAACGTGGCCATTAATTCACAAATGGGCAACATTGCGTTCAAGACCGGCCAGAAAGTGTACTGGAACAAGGAAAAGCAGCAGTTTACCGATGCTGCCGCCAACCGCCTCATCACACCCGCTTACCATAACAATTACAAACTGCCTCGATAATGAACAGGAACCGTTTTTCATTTTTATGCGTATCGGCCGCATTGCTGATACCTGCCCTCAGCGCGAGCGCGCAGCAGGGCGACCCGAAAGCCACCGAAGTTTGGGAACCCGTACCCGCTCTCGTAACACCCGGAAGCGGCACCAGCGCTCCATCGGACGCTATTGTGCTGTTCGACGGAAAAGACCTGAGCCAGTGGGAAGCCGAAAAAGGCGGCGCAGCCCCCTGGACGGTGAGCGGCGGCGCTATGACCGTGGCTCCCAAAAAAGGCGGCATCAAAACCAAGGCCTCCTTCGAGGATTTCCAGCTGCACATCGAATGGCGCGCGCCGTCGGTAGTGAAAGGCGAAGGCCAGGGCCGCGGCAACAGCGGCATTTTCCTGCAAAGCAACTACGAATTGCAGGTGCTCGACAATTATAACAACAAGACGTATTCGAACGGCCAGGCCGCGAGCTTATACAAGCAGACCATTCCGCTGGTGAATGCCTGCAAAAAGCCCGGCGAATGGCAGGCGTATGACGTCATCTGGACGGCTCCCCGCTTCAATGACGACGGCAGCGTGAAATCGCCCGCCCGCATTACGGTGCTGCACAACGGCGTGCTGGTACAGAACCATACTGAGCTGCTCGGCAAAACGCTGTACATCAGCAAACCGTTTTATGAAAAACACGGCGCATTGCCGATCATGCTGCAGGATCATGGCGATCTGGTGAGCTACCGCAATATCTGGATCAGGAAATTATAAATAACAGCAGCCGGCCCGTGTGGCCGGCTTTTTTTTGCGAACAAAATCACGCAGGTGTGAAGGGTTGAAGAAATTGGGTGGCAGAAACAGGAAAGATTTGACAACTGGTAAAACTATACGGCAACACCCATTTGCTGTGGGGCATGCATACCAACAAAAAAGCCCTCTCCGGAGAGAAGGCTTTATTTTCCGAGGTTTCGAGCGGATTCGAACCGCTGTAAAAGGTTTTGCAGACCTCTGCCTAGCCACTCGGCCACGAAACCATCAATTTTGTTGGACTGCAAAAGTAGTAAATTTTCGATATTTGCCAAATCTGATTACAAGATATTCATTTATGGATTAAAAAAAATGCAAGATATATGACCAGAATAGCTGAATCCGAACTGATACTCAATGCCCGCGGAGCCGTCTACCACCTGGACGTGCGCCCGGAAGAACTGGCGGAAACGATCATCACCGTAGGCGACCCCGACCGGGTAAAAGCGGTCAGCCGCCATTTCGACCGCCTGGAAGGCGCCTTCCAGCATCGGGAATTCGTGACGCATACGGGCTATATCGGCCAGCAGCGGCTTTCTGTAGTCTCCACCGGCATCGGCACCGATAATATCGACATTGTGCTCAACGAGCTCGATGCCCTGGCCAATATCGATTTTGATACAAGGATGGCGAAAGAAACACCCGTTTCCCTGCAAATCATCCGCCTCGGCACGGCCGGCTCCCTGCAGGAATCCATTCCGGTCGACAGCTTCGTGGTGTCCTCTCACGGCCTGGGGCTCGATAACCTGCTGCCGTTTTACACCTACCATAACACCCCGGAAGAACTGCAACTGCTGGAGGCATTCCGCGGGCAGATACGCCTGCAGCCCAGCGCAGCCCGCCCTTACCTGATCGAGGCCGCTCCTGCCCTGCTGGAACGCTTCTCCGAAGGTTTCCACCAGGGCATCACGGTGACCTGCCCGGGCTTTTACGCCCCCCAGGGCCGCGTACTGCGCGGCAACCTGTCCCATCCCGAACTGATCGAGCAGCTCAGCCACTTCAGCTTTGAGAACAGGCACATCACGAATTTCGAGATGGAAACAGCCGGCATTTATGGCCTGGGGCGCGTGCTGGGTCACCAGTGCCTGTCCATCAGCGCGATCGTAGCCAACCGCATCCGCCAGGAATTCAGCAAAGACGGGAACGCCGCGGTAATGGCGCTGATCGAGAAGGCATTGGCGATTATTGCGCAGTAAACGGGGATAGCCGCTTATGTTTCGGCCATCAATGACCGCAACCGGCACAAGCCGGCGGCATTCTGAAGGCCTTGCCACGCTTACGCCGTACATGTTTCCATACGCACCGGGGCCGTTATCCGCCGGCCGGTATGCCGCACAATTGCCAGCGGAGTAACGAGGCTGCTTCCCCAGCCATTGCCCGCTGCAAAAACATTTTTAACTTTACATCAGCATGAACATTCATTTTTATAAATACCAGGGCACCGGCAACGATTTCGTGATCGTAGACAACCGCAACGGCGAATACAGCGCATTGACCACCGCCCAGATCGCGCATCTGTGCGACCGCCGCTTCGGCATCGGGGCAGACGGGCTGATGATGCTGGAAAACGACCCCGCTTACGATTTCCGCATGAAATATTACAACGCCGACGGCCGCGAAGGCAGCATGTGCGGCAACGGCGGCCGCTGCCTCACCGCTTTTGCCCGGCAGATGGGTATCGATAAAAATGAGCTCCGGTTCATCGCGGTAGACGGCCCCCATGAGGCCAGCTTCCGCGACAACGGCTGGGTCAACCTCAAAATGCAGGACGTTGGCACCATGGAGGTTGGAAACATGTATTTTTATCTCAATACGGGCTCTCCCCACTTCGTTAAATTCGTATCGGACGTGCAGGAAGTGGACGTATACCAACAGGGCCGCGAAATCCGTTATAATGACCGGTTTGCGGCGGAAGGCACCAATGTGAACTTCGTACAGGAAGTAGACAACGGCATTTTTGTACGCACCTACGAACGCGGCGTGGAAGACGAAACCTATTCCTGCGGCACCGGCGTTACGGCCGCCGCGCTCACAGCCGCCCCCACAGAGCCCGGCGCGTACAATATTCCCGTCGAAACCCTCGGCGGCCACCTGGAAATTACCTTCACCCGCACGGGCGAACGCAGTTTCTCCGATATCTGGTTATGCGGCCCCGCCACCCTCGTATTTGAAGGAAATATTAAAATTTAGTCCGCCGGCTATTGGTTGTGACTTGCTTTCATTAATTCCACTACCTTTGCGCCCGGATGATCCAGTACTTCAAAAATATAGATGCCCGCACGGTAGCCATTGAACAGCCGGAAAACGGCGCATGGGTGAATATTACCCCGCCTCTCAAACAGGCAGAGTTCGAACAGCTGGCGGAGGAGCTCGATATTCCCCTGGACTTCCTCACCGACTCCCTCGACATCGACGAGAAAAGCCGTTTTGAACTGGAGGACAATGTAAAGCTCATCGTTATCAAAACCCCCACGGAAAACAATTCCATCAACGAAAGCGATGCCTACTACATTACCATCCCCATCGTTATCATCCTCACCCACAACCAGATCGTTACCGTAAACTCCTTCGACAACGCCGCCATCAAGAAATTCCTCAATACCTTCCATAACCGTCACCCCGAAAAACGGAATATGATGGTGCTGAAAGTATTCGAAAAAGTGGTGATGAACTTCCTCGACTACCTCAAGGAAATCAACCAGCGCCGTAACCTGCTCGAACAAAAACTGTACGATTCCAACCGGAACGAGGAACTGCTGTACCTGATGCGCATCCAGAAAAGCCTGGTATACTTCGTGACGGCCCTGCGCAGCAACGAGCTGCTGCTCATGAAACTGGAACGTACCAACTTCATGGGCCTCAACGACGATGAGAAGGAATTCCTGCACGACCTGATCGTAGATACTTCACAGGCCCTCGAAATGGCCAACATCTATACCAACATCCTCAGCAGCACCATGGATGCTTTTGCCAGCATCATTTCCAATAACCTCAACTTCGTGATGAAGCGCCTCACCTCCATCACCATCGTGCTGACGCTGCCGGTACTCGTGGCCAGCATTTACGGCATGAACGTGGAAATACCTTACGCGCACTCGCGGTACGCATTTTATATCCCCGTTACGATCGCCATCGTAACCGCCGTAGTGATGAGCTGGTATTTTATGAAGAAAAAGTGGTTTTAATAACCTGGATGACGGCCCTGTTTTGCATCGCCGGCCATCGCCCTGGAACATTGCTGTACCAAAAGCGCATGAACACGCCTGTAGCGTGCCGTCTCGCGTAATCGCCCTTAATATTTCCTTTTCACGATGTCCGCCAGTACTTTGTCGATCGGCAGGGTGACGGCCTCGCCCGAAAAAGCATCCCAATCCACCCACCGTACGCCTTCCACCTGCGTGGCCCCTTCGGGTATCTCAAAGCCAAACGGCTTTTCCAGCAAGGGAGCGGTAAAGGGCGACACGGGCCGGACGAGATAGTAAATGGAGATGATCTGGTTCACGTCGTCAAACGCGGATATCTGGAAAAAATCGGTCGTGTAAATATGCTCCACCACCTCAATGTCCTGGTTCAGCTCCTCCTTCCATTCCCGCACCATGCATTCCAGCGTGCCTTCGCCGAACTCCAGCCCGCCGCCTGGAAACTTGGTATAATATCCGCCGCGGATGTATTCATCGCTGACCAGCACCTGCTTCTGCTCGTTGAACATGATGCCGTAAACCCTTACTGTAAATTGAGACATAGAAATTGCTGCTGTTTATCGTTTCATGGCGGCCTGCCGCATTTCCGCGGCTTTTTCGGGCCCCAGGTACCGTTCAATCATGCCGTGCACCCAATAGATGACGGGCGTTAACACGATAGCCACCGTAAATTTATAGATATAATTGATGATGCAGACGCTGAGCACCAGCCCCATGCTCCACACCTCGTTCCCGTCGGGGTTGTAGATACTGGGCGCAAGGCGGAACGCCACGAACAGCACCACGAAGCTGTCGATCAGCTGCGATATGAGGGTGGAACCCGTTGCCCGGAGCCAGATCTTCTTCTCGCCGGTCACTTCCTTGATGCGGTGGAAAGTGAACACGTCCACCAGCTGCCCGATCAGGAAGGCGATCACGGAGGCGACGATGATATAGGAGCTCTGGCCGAGTATCTGTCCATAAGCGGCATCCATATCAGGCACCCCGGATTTGACCTTCATGGTCACAAAAAAACTGGCGGGCGAAAGCTGGATGGCGAAATAAAACACGAGGAAAGCGAACACGATCAGTATCACGGTGAGGTACGACAAAAAGCGGACGCCCTTCATGCCGTAATATTCATTGATGATGTCTGTCATGATGAACACCACCGGCCAGAGCAATACGCCGGCCGTCATATTGAAACTGTACGGGTCGCCGAGGATCATCAGGTTAGCCGGGGCAAAACCCAGGGTGGCTTCCAGCGAGAATATCTTCACGCCGATGATTTCGGCGATGAGGGCATTGGCCACAAAAAAACCGCTCAGGATGATGAACAGTTTAGTGGGTTTATCTTTCAGGATATTGACAATCATGATATGAAAAGTTCCAGTTGAAGGAGTAAGATAATAACATTCAAAATAAATATATACGGGTGCACGTTTGCCCATTGCACCTTACGGGCCAGCAGCAGGATGGCGGCGAGCAGGCAGGTGATGATATTGAGGGGCGCCGCCACTACCCCGCCCAGCACCATGATGTGTTTCACCACATGTTCCCAGTTGTCGCTATAATCCAGCATCCTGATTACAAAGCCGACCAGGTAACAGCCATTACAGATAAAGCTCAACTTTATCAGGAACCGAAGCCAACTCATATTGAAATTTCGGATAAAATACAGTTATTTTGGATTCTTTAAAACTAAATCTGTTTTACCCGATGAAGCAAAACTGGCAAAAAGCCATTCTCCCGCATGTGTATGCCGTCCTCATCTTCCTGGGGCTTGCATTTCTATTCTGCAGCCCGGTACTGGAGGGGCTTGAACTGAGGCAGAACGATACGGTACAATGGCAGGCCATGTCGCAGGAGGCCCGCGCATACAAGGAAGCGACCGGTATCGATCCGCTGTGGACCAATGCCATGTTCGGAGGGATGCCCACTTACCAGCTCTTTATGGCGCAGGATAACTATACGTATTTCCTGCACCAGATACTGACGCTGGGGCTGCCCAAACCGGTGAATTTCTTTTTCCTGGCCATGGTGGGTTTCTACATCCTGCTGTCTGTGATGGGTTTCCGCCACTGGGTGAATGTGATCGGCGCCATCGCATTCGGGTTCGCGTCGTACACACCCATCATCATATCGGCGGGGCACGACACCAAAATGTTCACCATCGCCTACATCGCGCCGATGCTGGCCGGCATCCTGCTCACCTATCGCGGTAAATACTGGATTGGCGGCGTTATCACCTGCATCACCCTGGCGCTGATGACCACTTCGGGCCATTACCAGATATTGTATTACGTGCTGCTGGTGTGCCTGATACTCGGTGTTACTTACGTGGTGCACGCCGTTCGAACCAAACAGGTGAAAAACGTGGTGAGCGCCACGGCGGTGCTGATCATTGCCGGGGCGTTATCCGTACTGCCTTCTACCGTCAACATCTGGACGACCTCCGAATATTCCAAATACACGATGCGCGGTGGCCATTCCGAGCTGACGCCCGAACCGGGGAAAGAAGGCGATAAAACAGCCGGCGGCCTCGACAAAAGCTATGCTTTCAACTGGAGCCAGGGAATCACGGAAACCTTTACCATACTGGCGCCCAACCTGTACGGTGGCCCATCCCGCGGCCCGTTGTCAGGTTCCAGCCACACGCATAAAGCACTCACCAGCCTGGGCGTGCCCGCCAACCAGGCCGACCAGATTGCCGCCAACGCGCCTCGCTACTGGGGCGACCAGCCGATGGTAGACGGTGGTATTTACTGGGGTGCGGTTATCATTTTCCTATTCGTGCTGGCCCTGTTCATTGTCCGCGACTTCAACAAATGGTGGATCGTCGGCGCCTGCATCCTCGGGGTGTTCCTCGCGTGGGGCGACAACTTCAGCATGTTCAACTACTTCCTGTTCGACTACCTGCCCATGTACAACAAGTTCCGCGCACCGTCGCAGGCATTGATCATACCGCAGGTACTGGTGCCTTTCCTCGCCTGCTGGGCGCTCAACGATGTGGTGACGGGCAAGGTGGACAAAACCGAGCTCCTCAAAAAACTGAAGTTTTCCCTCTATGTGACCGGCGGCCTTTGCCTCCTGTTCGTGCTGTGCTCCTTCGGCATCTTTGAATTCACATCGTCGCAGGACGCCGCCCGGATGACATACGAGCAAATGACCGGCAACAACAAGGAACTGGTGGATACGCTGATGAAAGCGATGATTGAAGACCGCGCCTCCCTCCTGCGGATAGACGCGCTGCGCAGCCTGGCGATCATTGCCATAGCCTTCGTGCTCATCTGGGCGCTGCTGCAGCAAAAAGTAAAACCGGCCCTGTTCTTCGCCGCCATGGCCGCACTCGTTGCCATCGACCAGATACCGGTGGCGCACCGCTACCTGAACAAAGACAATTACGTAACGCCCCGCGATTACAGCGGCATCTTTGCGCCTACCCAGGTAGACCTGGCTATTAAGCAGGACAAAGACCCGTATTACCGTGTATTCAACACCGTTAATTTCCAGGACGCGCTGAACTCTTACCACCACAAAGCCGTAGGCGGTTACAGCCCGGTGAAGCTGGCGCTGTATCAGGATCTCATCGACCGGCAGATCGCAAAAGGCAACCCCAACGTGCTGAACATGCTGAACACCAAGTATGTGATTTTCGCAGACCAGCAGGGGCAGCTCGCCTACCAGCAAAATCCCGGCGCGCTGGGCAATGCATGGTTCGTAGACAGCCTGGTGTGGGCTAAAAACGCCGACCAGGAAATGAAAACGCTCGACAGCCTGCCAACGGCGCATGCGGCGGTGGCGGACGAGCGCTTCAAAACTGTACTGGGCGATTTCAAGCCCGCGAAAGATTCCTCCAGCCGCATCCAGCTCACGCAATACGGGCTCAACCAGCTGAACTACACCAGCTCCAACGCGAAAGAAGGGCTGGCCGTGTTCTCCGACGTGTATTATCCCGCCGGCTGGAATGTGTATATCGACGGCAAGAAGGGCGAAATTGCCCGGGTGAATTACCTGCTGCGCGGTGTAAAAATCCCCGCCGGCGAGCATAAGATCGAAATGAAATTCGAGCCCCGCTCCTACCAGTTGGGCAATACCATTTCCCGCTGGTCGTCCGTACTGATTCTGCTGCTGCTGGCCGGCGCCCTGGCCAACGAAGTAAGGAAGCAAAGAAAAGTTGCGGCGTAAGCGCGGTTCAACACCATAAAAAAGCGGGTATCTCGTCATGGAGATACCCGCTTTTTTATGGTGCATATTCATTTACAGCAAGTGCCGGCGCTAGTACCATAACCGGGCCTCCACCCGCTTCAGGTAAGCCTGTGCCGCAGCACCCAACGGCGTACGGCGCTCGGTGCGGGGAATGCGCCGTATCTCGCGCCAACCGCTGCGCCACTCGGCCCAGTTCCACGCTGTTTTTTTCAGGAACTCCAGCGACCACATGAAAGCCGTGCTGTAGAAAAACGGTTTCGGCAGGTAACGGTAAGCCACTTTGCTTTTGTTGATCCAGAGCATCTTCATCTTGGTCATGTGCGGCGTGCGGCCGAGCGGCGACTCGTTGTGGAGCACCACGATGGCGGCATCGTACGCAATGCTGTACCCCCGCTCTATGGCGCGGTAGGTCAGGTCGTACTCTTCCATGCCGTAAAAAAAATCTTCCGGGTACACGCCGGCTTCGTGGTATACGGATTGGAGAATGGCGTGGCCGCAGCCGATAAAATACGGCGCCAGGAAGGATGTTTTATGCTGATATTTTTCGAACTGCTTATGGGGGAAGGCATTCACCTGCATTTGGCCGGTACTGGCGTACAGCACTTTAAAGCACAGGATGCCGGTGTTGTTGTTCCGGAGGAAAGGTGATTCGAATGCCGCCACGATCTGCTGCAGGGCGGTATTGTCTTGAAAAGCGGCGTCGTCGTCGATCGTGACCAGGATGGGCGCCGTGGCCATTGAAATGCCCAGGTTGCGGCCGCGGGCCACGCCCAGGTTTTCGTTGGAATAATGATACCGGAACGGAACGCCGGGCATGGATGCGATGAAAGCCTGTACGGGACCGTAATCCGCCGTGGAAGCGTTATTGATGATGATCACCTCCTGCAGCAGATCCGCCGCCTGCTGCTGCGAGGCCAGGTTCCGCACGAGGGCCAGCAGATCGTCTGGCCGGTTGTAAGTGATGATGATGACCGATAACTGTTTCATAATTTGATTTTCATCGCGCCGGATGCTGCATTGTTTTTAAAAGCCGCCCGGAGGTATTGATTGAAAGGTCCGACAGACCGCTGTGCCGGCTGGCCTCATTTCAGCAAAAGCGAGCGGTACGCCTGTGCAAACGCATCGATGCCGAAATGTTCCCGCGCGTAGCGGATGTTGGCGGCCGCGATCTGCTCCAGTTGCTCCGGGTGCTGCTGCCAGTAAGCGAGGCATTGCGCCGCCTCCTGTACGATGGCTGCTTCGGGCTGCCGGTGATTCAGCAGGAAACCGTTTTCCCCGTTCTTCACATGATAGGGAATGTCGCCCACATCCGTTGCCAATACCGCCAGGCCGCGGGCCATGGCTTCCATGATGACCATCGGGAAACCTTCCCGCTCCGAGGTGATCGCGATCACACGGTGCTGCCGGTAAATCCGGTCAATGGCCGCCGCGTCCGTCTGTTCCCCGTAAAAATGCACGGACGCCCGGAATTCTGCCGGGATGGCGCTTTCCACCGGCCCCATGAAACCTGCCGGCACGCCGGCGGCCCGGGCAATTTCCGCCACCAAATGCGGGCGCTTTTCGGACGTGCCCCGGCCCACATACAGCAACGACAATTCCCGTGGCAAGGTGTGATCACCAGCTTCCGGCAGCGGGATGCCGTTCATGACGAGGTGGATGCGCCGGTCGTATTGCGCGGGCACTTTCCACCGCCTGTACAAATCCAGGTGCCGCTGGATGCTCTCGCGGCTGATCATCACCGTGGCTTCATAAAACGGCAGAAAAGGCAACCGGATATACGAAAAATTGGTGAACGCGTGAATCAGCTCCACCTGCCGTATATGCTCCCGCAGGTGCGGGCTCAGTTTATAGGCGAAATTGCATTGCCCGTTAAACACCACGGGCGCCGTGCGCTGGCGGTGGATATAAGCGGCGGCGATGCCCCGCCATACGAGGTTCAGAAAGTACAGCCATTTATTGTCCGTATAGGCGGCGATGTGATGGATGGCGATGTTCGGGGCGGTGAACTGCGGCAGCATGGCATCGTTCACCGATTTTTTGGTAAAAAAGATCACCACCCGCTTTTCGGGGAACAGCTTCGCAATTTCGCTGTGCACCTTTTCGGCGCCGCCCACGTGGTAAAAAGGAAAGAAGAAGAAGATATCATACTCGCCCCGCAGCGGCCTGAAACGGGCTATCAGCCTGCCCAGCAGCGCAAAGGGGAAGATGGCGATCCCCTCCAGCCTTCTTTTCAATATCAGCCACGGATACATTTACGGTCTGGGTTTTATGGATTTGACAATACCGGTAGCCAGGTCTTTAAGCATGCCCGCCAAAACGGCCCTGTCAAAACTGTTCAGCTTCCATGCGGCGAGGCGGGCTTGCAGGAAGCGCCGCTTGCAGCGGAAGTTTTTGTAAAATACATTTTTATTCTTCAGGTTGAGGCTCGTTACGGAAGCGCCGTGCACGCGGTATTGCAGCAGCACTTCGGGTATTTTTTCCATCACCACCCCGTTTGCCTGCATGCGCAGCCAGAGGTCGTAGTCTTCAATATGCTGCTGCAACGGGTTATAGCCGTATTCCCGCATCACCATTGTACGGGCCATGATGCTCGGGTGCGTCATACAGTTGAGGAACGGCAACGCCCGGCGGATTTGTGCGGCGGTATGGTGACGGCGGTCGCCGGCCCAGTTGCCCGTTTCGGTTCCCTGCTCGTTGATGAACGTCACAAAGCACCCTACCACGGCGGTTTCCGGGCGGGCATCGAGCCAGGCGGCCTGTTTGGCGAAACGTTCGGGAAGGCAGATGTCGTCCGCATCTATCCGCGCCAGGTATTGCCCGCGCGCTTCGGCGATGCCGCGGTTGAGGGTGGCCACCAGGCCGCGGTTAGGCTGCGACAGGTAACGGATGCGGTCGTCTGAAAACGACCGGATAACGGCCTCGCTGTTGTCGGTAGAACCATCGTTGATCACGATCAGCTCGAAATCACGGAACGTTTGCCCCAATATGCTGTCGATAGTGGCGGCTACCCAGGCGGCGCTGTTGTACACCGGGAGAATCACGGATATGTAGGGTGTTGCAGCCATATCAGATCGTAAGCCAGTTTTGGGGAAACAAATCACGGGTATTGAGCTGCGCTTCGTTGAACCATCGCCTGGGCGCGATCACTTTCTTGCCGGCATAGGCGTTCAGCCACGCGGCCCACCAGCTGAAGCTGCTGTTGGCGATGACATGGTGGCGGCACCGGCTCATGAGAAAAAGATCTTCGTATTGCGTATGGCTGAGGCTGCCACTCAGGATTTCGGCTGAAATGCCTTTGGGCAGGTTGTTGCGCACCCATTCGGGATCGTTGGTGAAAATATAGTATCGCAGTCCCGCAGGCAATTGCCGCACGGCCTGCTCATAATACTCCGGGCCGCAGATGCCATGATACTGTACGGTTTGCTGGTGGGTATAATCACCGCGGCGGAAATGCATGGCCACGCTCTCCATGTTTTCGAGCTGTGCCGCTTTTTGCAGCACGGCCGGGGAAAAGGCGCCGGCAAACCGGAAGTCGCTCCGGATTTGCGGCTCAATATCCTGAAAATACTTCCAGCTCTGCCAGTAGCCCTTCATGTACAACGGCGGTTTGGCTTCCGGAAACGCGGGGTCGTAATGAAAATGTGGCTCTTTGTACACCCGCCGCATGCCCAGGGGCAGCAGCCGGTTCAGGACTTTCCCCGTCGTGCCCTGTTCAAACTGTTGCAGGTCGCCCGCCGTGGCGAGCCCCGCCTGTATTTGCAGCCCATCCAGCCCGTACATGCCCGCCTGTTTAGGCTCGTAGCCGGCATGATCGAGCAGCAGCGTGGCGCCCGTGCGCAACGCCACCGCGCGGCCCGCGGCGTATTGGAACATCTGGTTACCCAGCCCTCCCTTCAGTTGAACAATGATCAATGGCTACAGATTTTAAGCCGCAAAAATATTCTTTTTAACTGAGCAACGGTAGCGTACGTGAAAAGTAGCGGACAGTGTTACGGACACATCACGACCCGAATATTTACCCGGATCCCGTTTTATCCGTCATAAATTACTAAACTTGCGCAAATAAAGCAGCCGGCAGGTATATCTATGGGCATTATCCGCAATCAAAGCATCAAGTCCACTCTCATCACATATATTGGTTTTGGTATAGGAGGCATCTATATGTTACTGGCGACCAAGCTGATTGACCCGAACATCCTCGGGCTCACCCGCTTTTTCGTCAGCATCGCCGCCATCGTATACGCCGTGGCCAACCTCGGCTCCGTGACCATGATGAACCGGTTCTACCCGTATTACCGCGACCTGCTGCCCGCGCCGAAGCGCGACGTGTTCGGGCTCGTACTCATCCTCTGCAGCATCGGCTTCCTTCTCTCGGCGGCCGGTACGTTTTTCCTGCACGACCTGGTGGTGCGGAAGTTCGGCACCAAAAGCGTGTACGTGGTGGATTACTATTACCTGCTCATCCCCTTCTGCCTGTTCTACCTTTTCTTCACCGCCTTCGAAAACTTCTCCTATAACCAGTATAAATCCATCGTCCCGATTTTTCTCAAGGAAGTGGCCTTCCGGTTGCTGAACCTGGTACTGGGAACACTGCTGATCACCGGCGTGCTGAGCCTGACGTCTTACGTATGGGGATACAGCATGACATACGGCATCTTGCTGGCTGTGCTGATCATATACCTGTACCGGCACCGGGAACTGATCTTTTCCTTTCGCATCAGTACGGTGACACGGAAATTGTCCCGCTATATCATCACCTTCAACGGCATGCTTTATGCCGGCGCTGTTTTCGCGGTGGTGGCGGGCAACATCGACAACCTCGCTATTTCCAGCGTCAAGGGGCTCGATTACGGCTATGCGTTCGAGTTCTTCACATACATCAGCACCATTATCATCATCCCGCAAAGAAGCATCGTGGCCATATCCATCCCGGTGCTGGCCAAATCGTGGAAAGACAAGAACATTCCCGCCATCCAGAGCATCTATGCCCGGTCGGCCAATGCCATGTTTACCTACGCCCTGCTGATTTTTGCGGTGGTGACCCTGAACGTAGACGCCGCATTCGATATCCTGAAACTGCCCGCAATTTACTACGAAGGCGGCCTGGTTCTGATTATACTCGGGCTGATGCGCGTGGTGGAAATGAGCTTCGGCGTGAATTCACAGATACTGGGCACTTCCAACTACTGGCGGGTCGACTTTTTCTCAAGCGTGGCGCAGTTTTGCGTGGCCATCCCGATGAACATCCTGTTTCTGAAATGGTGGGGGCTGGAAGGCTCCGCCATCGCCAATTTTCTGGGGATCATCCTGTTCAACTCCATCCGCGTCGGTTTCCTGTACTACAAATTCAAACTCACCCCTTTCAATAAAAACCTCTTCCTGATCTTGCTGGTGGCCGCGGCGGCATACTTTCTTTGCCGGTACATCAGCATCCCGAACGATTATTTCAGCATCATCGTGAGAAGCATCGTATTTACCGGGCTGTTTCTCGGCACGGTGCTGTATTTCAATTTGTCCAAAGATGTCACTGAAGCCACGGAAATGGTGATGAAGCGGCTGAAGCGGAAATGACTTGTTTTCCCAGCATTGTGCTGTACTTCAATTTGTCGAAAGACATCACTGAAGGCACGGAGTGGCTGAAGCGGAAATGATCTGTTCTTCCGAGGCAATGCTGTACTTCAATTTGTCGAAAGACGTCACTGAAGCCATGGAGTGGCTGACGCGGAAATGATTTATTTTTCCAGGAATTAGGATGGCCGCCGGCTCACGCCCGTTTTCGACGCAAAGCTAGTGAAGACGCGGAACGTCCTTTACCCCGTTATCCTGGAACAGCAGTAGGCCAGCAGCATCATACTCTTGGATACGGGCCCGTTTTGCAGCATCCCGGGCGGGATGCGGGCCTGGAAGCTGGTCATGACCCGGAGCGGTTTCGGTACAGGGAGGCCGCCGGCCAATGATTCGAGCATTGTCACGGAGCGCACGCCGTGGTTGCGCAAGAGGCGCCAGCACCAATCGAAGTACGGCAACCGGCGCAGCACCGGTTTTTCCAGCTTCGATAACAGCAGTAAATGTTCCCGGACGACCACCGTGGCATCGTGCTGCACGGCCTGCGTCACCTGTGCGCCGTGAATGCCAATGTTGACGAGCGGTTCGGGGATATATGCCACTTTACGCTTATAATAAATTAACCGGATATATTGATCGATATCCACGAGCCACTTCATCTTCCCATCGTATTCCATCACCGGTTCCCGTCTGAACATACCCGTGCTCGGGGCGCCGATGAAATTTCCCAGGAGGAGGCATTCCGGCTCCCGCTCCAGCAGCGCCAATTGGGCCGTGGTAGCGGCATGCGGCGTTCGGGCGCCCTCTTCGTCCACATTGGTGCAGGCGGAAAAAACGAACTGCGCGCCGGGCGCATTTTCCAACGCGGCATAATACTTGTTGAGAGAATCGGGATGCGCCAGCCAATCGTCCTGGTGCATAATTTTAACATAACGGCCTGTAGCCAGTTTTAACCCGGCATTCCAGTTTTCGGGGGAACCCAGTGCCACGGCATGGTGTTGATAGATGAGGGGGAATACGCCACGGAAAGCGGCTGCCACCTGCTCCACCGAATCGTCGGGAGAATCGTCTGTTATTACGACTTCAACATCTTTAAAATGCTGCTGCTGGATGCTTTCCAGGCATCGCTGCAGGAGCCGCGGCTGGCGGTAAGCAGGAATGCAGATCGATATTGCGGGTGTAGTCATTGTGCCGTTATGATCAACAAAGATATTATTCTTTAATTCATATGCGATTATCATCCTCCTTCATTGGTAACCTGACGAGAGGAATATTGAAAAACCTGAAACCTTCATCCGGCAAGGGGCACGCGCTTTCTTACTGGACCGTCAAGTACCTTAAACATTTACCGCAGGAAAAGCTCAGCAATATCCGCTGGGACAGGAACAAACTCTGGTTCTTCCGCTCCTGGGAACTGATGCATGCCCTCGACGAGATCATGGGCCGGGAAATCTACCGCTTCGAGGCCGCCCATCCCGCCCCGCGCATTATCGACTGCGGGGCCAACATCGGCCTGAGCGTGCTGTACTTCCTGAAGCTCTATCCCCAGAGCCGTATCACGGCATTCGAGCCGGACGCCCGCAACTTCGACCTGCTGCAAAAAAACCTCAGCGCTTACAACGAAGCGCAGCTCGATCTGCGGCCCAAAGCCGTTTGGGTGCACAACGGGCACATTTCGTTCGACTCGCGCGGGGGCGAAGGCAGCAAGATAGCAGATGAGGGCGGCACGGCCGTTCGCTGCACCCGGCTCGCCGACCTGCTGCGCGAACCGGTGGATTTCCTGAAAATAGACATCGAGGGCGCGGAATATGCCGTGCTCAAAGACTGCGCCCACCTGCTGCGGAACGTGAAGCACCTTTTCCTCGAATATCACGGGCAGATCAACCACAGCAACGAACTCACCGAAATGCTGGAGCTGCTGCGCGAAAACGGGTTCGACTACTACATCCGCGAAGCGGCGGACAATGTGGATTTTCCCTACCTGGCCAAAGAGCGCCGCGAGGGATTCGAGCAACAGCTGAATATTTTCGCAGTGAGGCATGAGCAGGCGGAAACCTCCGTCCCCCGGCCGGAACAACAGGCCACAGCAACGGCCCGCAACACGGTGATCACCATCCTGTCGGAACAGCCGGCATCGGAAACCATCATCGTGTCTTAGCAGGAAATGTTTGGGATTGCTGCAACATCTTTTCTGCCCGCGCAACGGGCCATGGAAAGCGTCATGCACATGACGGAGACAATCATGCATAAAATTGCGGTGGGCAACGGACCTTACGGTACCGGACGGCTCCCGGCGGTGTATTGAATGTATCTATGGAAAGCGTCATGCACATGACGGAGACAATCATGCACAAAATTGCGGTGGGCAACGGGGCTTACTGTACCGGCCAGCCCCAGAAGTGCATTCAATGTATCTATGGAAAATGTCATGTACATGACAGAGACAATCATGCACAAAATTGCGGCAGGCAACGGTTTACCGTACCGGTCGCCCCCGGGCAGTGCATTCAAGTATCTATGGAAAATGTCATGTACATGACGGAGACAATCATGCACAAAATGGCGGCAGGCAACGTGGCTTACTGTACCAGCCGGCTCAATGTATCTAAAGCCCGTAAACCTTAATTGATCCTCCCCGCCCCGGCGTAGTACCTTACCCAGTAAGGCTCGCGGAGATCGCTGATGATCACGCCCGCGCTGGAGGAAGCATGTACAAAACGGTCGTTTTCGAGGTAAATGCCCACGTGGGAAATGCGTTTCTTGCGGTTGATCGCGAAAAACACCAGGTCGCCGAGCTGGAGCTCGTTTCTTTTGCCCAGGCGTTGTACCTGGCTGTATAACTGGATGGAATTGCCGGCCAGGGAAATCTGGAAAACGGCGCTCATCAGGGTATTCACGAAATTGGAACAGTCTATCCCCGTTTTGGTGCTGCCGCCGAGGCGGTAAGGCGTGCCCCACCATTCCTCGATGAAAGAATAGAGTTTTTCGTTCACCACATTCTCCACCGGCAGATCAAGCAGCTGGGCATATTTGAATTGCCAGGGCCGCGCTTCTTCTATACCACCCACGGCGTACGGAACATTCTTCACCGCCGCGTTCCGGCCCTTGTATTCGTGTTTGGAGGTTTTTCCGTCACGGGCGATGGCAATGCCGTCAATAAACTCGATATCCGCCGGCGCCGCCTCTTTCTCCTCCTTTGCTACCGTTTGCTGCCGGGGCTTCAACAAAGCGCAGCCGGTAAACAGGAGCGCCGCCAGTGGTAAGGTAAGATATGTTTTTCCCGTTCTTCCCGTCATTTGCACATTTTTAAAATGCCTGCAATATAAAAAAAATGCCGATTTTTGTTGCTTGCTACACGATGTATTTAACCGCTTTTAAGAACCGAAGATGAAATTTTCCCACCTGCACGTACACACGCAGTTTTCGCTGCTGGACGGGGCTGCCGACATTAAGGGGCTCTACAAAAAGTCAATGGCCGACAACATGCCGGCCCTGGCTATCACCGACCATGGCAACATGTTCGGCGCGTTCCAGTTCGTGGCCGAGGCATACAATCACAAGCTGAATCCCGAAGATCCAAAAGATAAACGTCTGAAAGTGAAGCCTATTGTGGGTTGCGAATTTTATCTGGTGGAAAACCGGCATAAAAGGCAATTCACCAGGGAAGAAAAAGACATCCGCTACCACCAGGTGCTGCTCGCCAAAGACGACGAAGGATACCGCAACCTCATCAAACTCTGCTCGCTCGGGTATATGGAAGGCCTTTACGGCAAGTACCCGCGCATCGACAAAGAGCTTATCCTCCAGTACCACAAAGGCCTGATCGCCACCACCTGCTGCCTCGGCGCTTCCGTGCCCAAAACCATCCTCAAGAAAGGTGAAGACGAAGGTGAAAAGGAATTCAAATGGTGGCTCGATATCTTCGGCGAGGACTTCTACGTGGAAATGCAGCGCCACGGCATTCCCGAACAGATCAAAGTAAACGAGTCGCTCGTGAAATTCGCGCGGAAATACAACGTGAAAATCATTGCCTCCAACGACTCGCATTATGTGGACCAGGAAGACGCCAACGCGCACGATATCCTGCTTTGCATCAACACCGGCGAAAAGAAAAGCACCCCCACCAATAAAGAGTTTTCAGACGACGATGTGAGCGTGAAAAACAAGCGCTTCGCGTTTTACAACGACCAGTTCTATTTCAAAACGACGCAGGAAATGACGCAGCTGTTCCACGACCTGCCGGAGTCGATCGACAATACGAACGAGATCGTGGACAAGGTGCAGCTGCTCGATCTGAAGCGCGACATCCTGCTGCCCAACTTCCCTATCCCGCCGGAGTTTTTCACGCAGGACCAATACCTGCGCCACCTGACCATGGAGGGAGCGCACAAGCGCTACGCGGAAATGACCCCGGAAATTGAGGAACGCCTCAACTTCGAGCTGAATGTGATCGAGAACATGGGATTTGCGGGCTACTTCCTCATCGTGTCCGACTTCATCAAGGCCGGCCGCGACCTCGGCGTGTTCATCGGCCCGGGCCGCGGTTCCGCAGCAGGCTCCGCCGTGGCCTACTGCATCGGCATCACCAACATCGACCCTATCAAATACGACCTCCTGTTCGAAAGGTTCCTCAACCCGGAACGTAAGAGCATGCCCGATATCGACACGGACTTCGACGACGAGGGCCGCCAGAAAGTAATCGACTACGTTGTGCAGAAATACGGCAAGCAACAGGTAGCGCAGATCATTACCTACGGTACCATGGCCGCCAAAATGAGCATCAAGGACGTGGCCCGTGTAATGGACCTGCCGCTGCAGGATTCCAACGGCCTGGCCAAACTGGTGCCAGACAAGCCCGGTATCCAGCTGAGCCGCATCTTCAACGCCCCGCTCGACGGCGAAAAAAGCCTCGCCGACAAAGAGGGCCTCGCCGGCGAGGATATCGAAAACGTCAAGAAACTGCGCGAACTAATCAAGGGCAACGACCTGCAGGGCGAAGTGCTCCGCGAAGCCTGCGTACTGGAAGGTTCCGTGCGCAATACCGGCATCCACGCGGCGGGCATCATCATCGCCCCCAAAGACCTTTCGGAACTGATACCCGTTACCACCGCCAAAGACTCCGACCTGCTGGTAACCCAGTTCGAAGGCAACGTGATCGAGAGCGCCGGCGTTATCAAAATGGACTTCCTGGGGCTGAAAACCCTTACCATCATCAAAGGCGCGCTCGAAATGATCAGGAAAAACCACGGCGTGGACATCGTGATCGACGACATCCCGCTCGACGATGAAAAGACATTCGAGCTCTACCAGAAAGCGGAAACCAACGCCACGTTCCAGTTCGAAAGTCCGGGTATGCAGAAGTACCTCCGCGAGCTGAAGCCCGACAAATTCGCCGACCTGATTGCCATGAACGCCCTGTACCGCCCGGGCCCCCTCGAGTACATCCCCACGTTTATCCGCCGTAAGCACGGGCTCGAGCCCGTTACGTACGACGTACCGGTGATGGAGGAATACCTGGCGGAAACCTACGGCATCAACGTATACCAGGAACAGGTAATGCTCCTCAGCCAGAAAATGGCCAACTTCTCCAAAGGAGATGCGGACATTCTCCGTAAGGCGATGGGTAAAAAACAAAAGGCCGTGCTCGACAAAATGAAGGCCCAGTTCATGGAAGGCTGTAAAGCCAATGGCCACGACCTCAAGATGTGCGATAAAGTGTGGACCGACTGGGAAGCGTTCGCATCCTACGCGTTCAACAAGTCGCACTCCACCTGTTACGCCTTCGTGGCCTACCAGACCGCTTACCTGAAGGCCCACTATCCGCCCGAATACATGGCCGCCGTACTGAACAACGCCAGCAACCTTGAAAAAATCACCTTCTTTATGGAAGAGTGTAAAAGGATGGGGCTCGACGTATTGCCGCCCGATGTGAATGAATCCTTCAAAGGGTTTGCGGTGAACCGGAAAGGCCAGGTGCGCTTCGGCCTGGCGGGCCTGAAAGGCGTGGGCGAGGCCGCCATCGAGAATATCATCGAGGAAAGGGAAAAGAACGGCCCATACACCACCGTATTCGATATGATTAAACGCGTGAATCAACGCGCCGTGAATAAAAAATCCATGGAGGCGCTGGCGATGTCCGGCGCACTCGACTGCTTTCCCGAACTGCACCGTGCCCAGTACTTTTTCAAACCCGACGGCGATAACAGCAACGGGCTGGAGAAGATCATCAAATTCGGGCAGCAGGCGCAGGCCGGCAGTCAATCGTCCGGCGGGCTCTTTGGCGACGAGCTGATGCCCGAGATACAGGCGCCGAAAATCCCGAACTGCGACCCCTGGCCGCTGAGCATCAAGCTCAACAACGAACGGGACGTAACGGGCATTTACATTTCCGGCCACCCGCTCGACGATTACAAGTTCGAGCTGAAATACTACAATATGGCCACGATCAGTGAGGTGCTGGAATACCAGACCCAGATCAGCACGCCTTCGGACAACAACAAGGGCAAGGAGCGCGCGTTCCGGATGGCGGTATACGTGACCGGCGCCGTGGAAAGGATTTCGCGGAACAACAAGCAGTTCGGCATCATGACGCTGGAAGATTATACCGGCAAGTTCGAATTTGCCCTCTGGAGCGAGGATTATCTCCGGTTTACCACCCACTTCAAACAGGGTATCTGCCTCTACGTAAACGGGGCCTTCAAGCCCAAACGCTTCAACGAGAACGAATACGAGTTCAAGGTGCAAAGCATGCAACTGCTGCAGGAAGTGAAACGGACCCATACGAGGAAATTATTCCTCATTACGCAGGCCCAGTTCATTACGGCTGAAATTGTGGACTTCCTGGTAGACAACGCCGCTAAATACCCCGGCAAATGCGAAATTTCGATGCAGCTGATCGATCAGCAGGAAGAACTGCAGGTAAAGCTGCATACCTTCAACCGGCATATCGAAATGAATGACGAGTTGGCGCACTTCCTCGACATCCAGCCGGATATCGATGTGTATATTGACACAATCAATAAGTAGCCATGTCAAAAAAGCAGTAGTTTTACACCGGTTTAGTTTTTGTATATATTGCAGGGCGAAACCGCCAACAAAGACGAAACAAATTCATTAGAAACCAATCATTTAACAAATAATTATAAACTTTTAAATCTATAAAAATGGCTTTAGAATTCACAGATGCGAACTTTCAAACCACCGTGCTGAACTCGGACAAACTGACCGTGGTGGATTTTTGGGCAGAATGGTGCGGTCCCTGCCGTGCGATCGGTCCCGTAATCGAAGAACTGTCTAAAGACTACGATGGTAAAGTGAACATCGGCAAAGTGAATGTGGACAACAACCCGCAGATCTCCATGAACTACGGCATTACGAGCATTCCCGCTATCCTGTTCATCAAAAACGGCCAGGTAGTTGACAAGCAGGTAGGCGCAGTGCCGAAAGCAGTGCTTGACAAGAAAATTCAGGCGAACCTCTAATCCGGGTTTTGAGTCTACATATGAAATTGGGGAGGGCGTATCGGCAGATACGCCCTTTTGTTTAACAGCCCTGTATTTTCTCCGCGTCCGGCTTTAGTCCGCCGCAACGTGCACCCCCACACGCTTTTTTTGCCCCTCCCGCTTTTCATATGAACATATTCCCTTATTTTGCCCCCCAAATCAACCTCATGTTACATTGGGAAAATATGGTCCGCGGGGCACTGGGCATGTTCTTTCTTATTATGGTTTGTTACCTGCTCAGCAACAACCGCCGTGCTATCAGCTGGAAGCTGGTGCTGATCGGGGTGTGCGCCCAGGTGATGTTTGCGTTGGGTGTGCTGAACACCCAGGTGGGCGGGCAACCGGCCTTCTGGCTCATGTTCGGTGTGGTGATCGTTGTGTTCGTCGTTAACCGCCTGCGGCGGAAAATGCAGGAAGGGTTCCAGCTGCCGGGCGATGCGCTGAGCTGGGCCCTGGCTTTTGCCGGACTGGCGGGATTCTTTTTCGGTATCATCCGGATGAAAACATTCCCCTTCCCCGCCGTCGCTTTCGCGATTGGCCTGATACCCATTGTCGCCATGATCAAAGTGTTGCAGAAACGGAACCTCGAACTGCTGAAGTGGACAATACTGGCGGCCTGCATCCTGCTCACCGTGTCTGTTTACCTCCGGTGGTGCTCCCCCAGCGTTTTCCGCGATACCCTCTCCGCCGTGTCCGGCTCCTTCGTGGAACTGATCAACATCAGCCACAAAGGCACCGAATTCATGTTCGGCAGCCTGGCAGACGGCAGCCTCAGCTGGGGATACATTTTCGCCGTACAGGTGCTGCCCAACATCATTTTCTTCGCGGCCCTTTCATCGATCCTGTATTACCTGGGCATCCTGCAGAAGATCGTGTATGTATTCGCCTACCTGCTGAATAAACTGAAAATTTCCGGTGCGGAAAGCGTGTCTACCGCCGCCAACATATTCCTGGGCCAAACGGAAGCGCCGCTGATGATCAGGCCCTACCTGGAAAAGATGACCCGCTCCGAAATTCTTTGTATCATGGTGGGCGGTTTCGCCAATACGGCGGGCAGCGTACTGGCGGCCTATGTGGGCATGCTGGGCGGCAGCGACCCGACCCAGAAGGAATACTTCGCCCTGCACATGCTGAGCCAGAGCATCATGAGCGCCCCTGCAGCCATCGTATGCTCGAAAATCCTCTTCCCGGAAACGCAGGACCACCTCATTTCGAAAGACCTGTACGTGCCGCGGGAAAAGCTCGGCGACAACTTCCTCGACGCCCTTTCCCTCGGCACCACCGACGGTCTCAAGCTGGCCGTGAACGTGGGCGCCATGCTCATCGTATTCACCGCGCTCATGTATGTGGCCAACGCCATGCTGGGCTGGGCCGGCAACCAGACCAACCTCAACCCGCAGATAGCCGCCATGAGCGGCGGCGTGTACAAGGAATTGTCGCTCGAAATGATACTGGGCTACATCTTCTCCCCCGTGGCGTGGCTTATCGGCGTGTCCAAGCAAGACATGCTGGCCGTAGGGCAGCTGCTGGGCGAAAAAACCGTGCTGAACGAGTTTATCGCCTACCAGTCGCTCGGCAAAATGAAGCACAACAACGTCATCCAGGATCCGAAATCGCTGCTGATCGCCACGTATGCCTTGTGCGGGTTCGCCAACTTCGCCTCCATCGGCATCCAGATCGGCGGTATCAGCCAGTTGGCGCCTAACCAGCGCAGGAACCTGACGGAGCTGGGCGTGAAAGCGCTCATCGGCGGCACCATCGCCTGTTTGATGTGCGGGTGCATTGCAGGCGCTTTGAGTTAACTTATCCTGAAAAACAGGCCGCTGATCGAAATTTTTACCAGAATTCACCGGCTGTCTGTACATTTACAATGGAATGAGTGCGGACCGTGCTTTGAAATCACTATCACCTGAAATATCCTGAATTTGCGTAGCTATACCCTGATCGTTTTCTTTGTGGTGGCCTGCCTTGGCGCGTCGGCGCAAAGGAAATGCGGTACCGATGTGGCGTTGCAGCAGCTGCTCGGCAAACACCCCAAGCTGGCCCGGAAAGTGGAATCCGTTGAAACACAGCTACGGAAGGCCCGGCCCGACAACCGGCTGCTCCGGGTCAATCCCAGGGTAACCATCCCCGTGGTGGTGCACATCGTGCTGCAGGATCCGTTGCAGGTGACGGACCAGCAGATCATGAACCAGCTGGCCAGCGTAAACCTCGATTACCTCGCGCAAAATTCCGATATCACGAAAGTACCGGCCGCCTGGCAGGCCATCATCGGCAAGCCCGAAATACAGTTTTGCCTGGCGGTACGTTCGCCGCAGGGCGACCCCACCACCGGCATTACCCGTACCACTACCACCCGCTCCTCCTTTTCCATCGAAGGGGCGGCCCGCGACGTGAAGCACAGCAACACCGGCGGTGCGGATGCATGGGACCCTTCCAAATATCTCAACATCTGGGTTTGCTCCCTGTCTGATAACTACCTGGGCGTGGCCACCCCGCCCGGCGGTGTGTATCCCGGCGATGAAGACGGCGTTGTAGTGCTGCATACAGCATTCGGCAGCGCCGGCTCTGCCCGTACACCGTTCAACCTGGGCCGTACGCTCACCCACGAAATCGGCCACTACTTTGGTCTCCGGCATATCTGGGGCGACGATGGCGGCACCTGTAACCAGGACGACGGCGTGGACGATACCCCCCGCCAGGGCGACCAGAACTACGGTTGCCCCAACTTCCCGCTCACGGACGCCTGCACGAACACCGCCCCCGGCGTGATGTTCATGAACTACATGGACTACGTGAACGACGCCTGCATGTACCTCTTCACCACCGGGCAAACGGACCGCATGCGCAACGCGCTGGAGATACAGCGCCTTTCGCTGCTCAGCTCCGACGGTTGCCAGGCCGTGAACCTCAAAACCGGCGATGCCGGTATTTCCGCGGTGCAACGCCCCGGAGGATACCTCTGCGCCGCCGTGCAACCGGTAGTGGTGACCCTTAAAAACCGTGGCAGCGACGTGCTGACGAAGGTGACCATCCGGTACACCGTCAACAACAGTGCGCCCATGAGCCACAACTGGGCCGGCAACCTTGCATCCCTCGCCGAAACCACCGTGGAATTGCCCGGTCTGGAAGCGGCGGAAGGGATTTCCGTACTGAAAGCCTACACCCATCTGCCCAACGGCATTGCCGATGCGCAGCCGGGAAATGATACCAGCATGGTGGAATTCACCTACTTCCGGCCCAAAACGATCCCCTTCCGCGAAACGTTCGAAGGCGGCGTATTCCCGCCGGTGGCGTTCAGCATCCGCAACCCCGACCGTGGCTTCACCTGGGAAAAAGCCGCCACCGGCAGCAAAGGCAGCAGTACTTCCGCCATGATGCGCAACCTGGGCTACGCCGTGAATAACCAGGTAGACGACCTGCTCGGGCCGTTGGTGAGCACGGCCGGCGCCGACTCGGTGTTTTTGCGTTTCGACGTGGCGGCGGCCACCACCACTTCCACCACCACCCCGTCCAACCCCTGGGATACGCTGGAAGTGCTGATTACCAAAGACTGCGGCGCGACCTTCCTCCCCACCGGCTATAAAAAATGGGGCGCCAGCCTCATTACCCGCCAAACGCCCATCGGCCAGGAATTCGTACCTGCGGCGGCGGAATGGCGGACCGATTCGGTAGACCTCACTCCCTTCGTGACCGGCGGCCAGGAATTCAGGGTGGTGTTCCGGAATACCTCCAACTACGAAAACAATGTTTACATAGACGACATCAATATTGTAAAGAAAGATATCAACCGTATTCTTGATGAAAAAGGCATCCTCATCTGGCCGAACGCTTTCACCCGGCAGTTCTTTATCGAGTTCAGAACCTGGCCGCAGGACCTGAAAGGCATCTCGGTATACGACGCCGCCGGCAGGCTGTTTTACAACGTGCAACCCGTTGTGCGCAACGGTAACCGCACTACAATTGATTTGGTAAATGCCCCAAATGGTGTTTACTTTGTGAAGTTATTTTACAGCCAACAGGTGAGGACTTATAAAATAGTGAAAGCAAAATGACGACGACTAACGCAACGCCCGGGCTTCAGACAATACTCGCAGCGCCTTCTCTCGACACCAACCTTCGCAGGATAGCTGACAAGATATTACAGGAAGAAAGGCTCACGCAGGAAGACGGCATCACGCTCTTCGAAAAGGGAGATATCGGGCTGCTGGGCGCTTTGGCCAACCTCGTGCGCGAGCGCCGGCACGGCAATAAAACTTACTTCAACCGCAATTTTCATATCGAGCCTACCAACGTTTGCGTATTTACCTGCAAATTCTGTTCGTACTCCAGGCTCTATAAAAACCGTGAAGAAGGCTGGGAACTGAGCATCGACGAGATGCTCGACATCGTGAAGAAATACGACGGCCAACCCGTTACGGAAGTGCACATCGTAGGCGGCGTGCACCCCAAAATGAATCTCGATTTCTTTATGGATCTGATGCGCCGGATTAAGGCGCACCGCCCGGACCTCCACATCAAAGGGTTTACACCGGTGGAGCTGGACTATATGTTCCGCAAGGCGAAGGTTAGCGTGGAAGAAGGCATGCGCATGATGCACGAAGCCGGCCTGCAGTCGCTGCCCGGTGGCGGCGCGGAAATTTTCCATCCCGACATCCGCACGCAGATCTGCCACGACAAGGTGGATGCCGAAGGATGGCTGCACATCCATAAAACCGCCCACGGCATGGGCATGGTCACCAACGCCACCATGCTGTACGGCCACATCGAACAATATTGGCACCGGGTGGATCATATGGAAAGGCTGCGGCAGCTGCAGGACGAAACGCATGGTTTCAATACCTTCATCCCGCTCAAATTCAGGAACAAGGACAATGAAATGGCGCACATTCCCGAATCCACCATCATAGAGGATTTGAAGATGTATGCCGTTGGCCGCCTGTATATGGACAACTTCCCCCACGTCAAGGCGTACTGGCCGATGCTGGGCCGCAATACCGCGCAGCTGACGCTGTCGTTCGGCGTTAACGACCTCGACGGCACCATCGACGATACGACCAAGATTTACTCGATGGCGGGTTCCGAAGAACAGTCCCCTTCCATGAACACGGCGCAGCTGGCCATGCTCATCAAACAGGCCGGCAGAACGCCCGTAGAAAGGGATACCGTGTATAACGAAGTGAAAGATTATTCCGGCGTGGTATTTTCTGAAGAAGAACTGGCAGGCTGACAACAGCCGTTCAGGATATTTGTTAAAAGAGGAAAGGCACTGCTTTTCCTCTTTTCAGTTTTTCCTATCTTCAATGCTCAAAAGCAAAAAAAATGATGAATTGTAAAATGATGGCGCCCCTTCTGATCATCACCGGCCTTTGCTTCGCATCATGCCAGCAGCAACCCGGCACCGGCAACCAGGGCACGGACGATACGGCGGCCACGGTGAGCTCCACCCCTGCCCCTCCTCCGGCAGAGAGCGGCCCGGTATTCAAGAAAGAAGGCGTTTTGTCCTTTATCGGCAAAGAAAAAGGCGACACGATCAGCACCATCGCCATAGAAATTGCAGAAACCGACGAAGAGCGCGCCCGCGGCCTGATGGACCGTAAAAGCATGCCCGACTCGGTAGGTATGCTGTTCATTTTCCCTGCCGCCGAAGAACAGAGCTTCTGGATGAAGAACACCTATATTTCCCTGGATATCCTGTATGTAGACAGCAATTTCGAAATCGTTTCGATCCAGAAATATGCCACGCCGCTTTCCGAAGAAAGCCTGCCTTCCTTCAAAAAAGCGCAATATGTGGTGGAAGTGAACGCGGGGTATACAGACAAGAAGAAGATCAAATACGGGGATAAAATCGCCTTTAAAAAGGATTAAACCCGCAACGAATAGAAAGGGCCGCTTCCTTGCACGGAGCGGCTTTTTTATGCCATACAGATGCGGCGGGTGTATCACCGTTGCCTGCATTTACACCGGATGTACTTGCGCTACACTGCGGCAAACACTGCCACCGCTTTCGTAGTCCCGTGCATAACAAAAGGGCCACCCAACCGGGCGGCCCTTTTCTTTCAACAGATATCGCATGCCTTACGGGGTCACCGTAAAACTGAATGTATTCCTCGCAGCAGGCACGGAAATTCCGGGCGCGGAAGACAGCAGCAAGTCGAGCTTCTTGTTGGCTGCCACCGGGTTGAATTTAACCACTACCACCGCATCGCCGCCGCCGGCGGGAATGGTGGCTTTGCCTTTCGGCGTTACGAACGTAAAGTCGGTGCCTTCTACCGCGGTAGAACCGGCTTTAATGGTGTAATCGAAAGTGATGGCCTGTTTGAACCTCGCCGCGGCAGCGGTAATCCGCACACGGATAGTGTCGTTGCCGGAAGTGGGCGTCGGTTTCACCGTTTTGCTCAGCGTGGTGCCGGTCAGGAACCAGTCTACCGGAACGGCCGTTACGTTGAAGGTCATCGTTTTGGCGTTCACGCTGGCTTTCACATCACCGTCTTTCAGCACCAGCACCAGTTTTTTGCCGGCGGCGGTGGGCTGCAGGGTGAAAGCGATCCTGCCGTGGCTGGAATTGGCCGGAATGCTGGCCTGGCCGTATGTGCCAACAGGCTGTACGTCTGTGGGCAATACCGCCGTAGTGGTGGTCGTGTCCCAGCCGATTTTTGTTTCAGTGCCGACCTGCCGGCCAATCAGCTGGATCAGCGCACTGTCCACAACCGGTACGTTGGCCGTATAAACCGTTCTTGTATTCACGTTGCCGGGCGGGTTGGAAAACTCTATCACAGAGGGGCCCTGGTAGGTGTAATCCTCTTTCTTGCAACCGAAAGCCATGGTGAGCAACACCATCACACCGCCTGTAATTATTTTTGACTTCATATTCTTGCTTTTTCCGGATGATTAATAGTTAGGATTCTGCAGCAGGTTTTTGTTGACGTCCACTTCCGCTTGCGGAATGGGCGCTACCAGTTTGTAATCGGTATTCGCAATCGTGGTGGCGGCAGATTTCACGATGTCGCGGCCGGTACGCATGAGATCGTACAGGCGGTGGCCTTCAAATGCCAGCTCCACCCTTCTTTCACGCAGTATCTCCGCTGTCAGCGCGTCGCCGGTAAGGCCGGCCAGGGGCGCCATATTGGTGCGGGTATGCACTTTGTTCAGGTCCGCCAGCGCTTCCACGTCTTTTCCACCCTGCATCGCCCTTGCTTCCGCGCGGTTGAGGTACATTTCGCTGGCGCGGATGAGCATGATGTCGTCACCGCCCTGGAAAGGCTTGGCGCCGGGCCATTTCAGGCTGTAGTTCACCTGCTGACCACTTTTGGTAGTGGCTTTCAGCAGCGATTTACGGCGGGGGTCGTTGGCGGTGTAATAATCCGCCAGCAAGCCGGCCCGCGGCGTGATGTCGCCATAGCCGCCAAAAATGGGATGCTTGTAGAAAATAGACTGAACGGCGTCTGAACCGAATGCTTCATACGCTTCGAAGCTCAGCCCGAAAATCATTTCCGGGTGCAGGTTGCCCCATTTGGACATATAGGTGGCACTGTCGGTAACGAATTCCACTTTCAGCTTCGGCGTGTTGAAACCGGTAGTCAGGATGTTGATGGCGGCGGTAGAGGCCGCTTCGGCGCCTGCCCAGTCGCCACGGTACAGTTTAACGCGGCTGCTCAGCGCGATGGCCGACAAAGAAGAAGCGCGGTAGGGACCGATGATGCCGTTGCTGGCTTCTGACTTGGTCAGGCGGGCAATCGCGGAATCGAGATCTTTCACGATGTGCGCATATACGTCGTTCACTTTCGCGCGGGAAGGATAACCCGGGAAAGCGGGATTGGTCACATCCAGTATGGCGTCGGTCACGATGGGCACACCATAGTCGAATCCGTTCAGGAAACGGGGGTTGCGCGCATAGGCCCTTACCAGGTCGAAATAGTTGAAAGCGCGGAGGAAGAAGGCCTCACCCAGCAGCTGGTCCAATTCTTCTTCACTGAAGCCCTTGGCCGCCGGCCCGAATTTCATAATGAAATTGCAACGGAAAATGTTGGTGTAGCACGTATTCCAGATGTCTACCTGCGCACGGGGAGAGTTGTTCGACTCGTTCACGAAGCGGTTGGAGTTGGAGGAAGTGATTTCACCGTTATCGGACAGCACTTCGGACTGTGCGATGAAGTTGCGGCCGTAGTAGCCCACTACCCGCATGTTCGCATAGGTCGAAATGATCGATGCCTTGATGGCGTCCTTGCTTTTGCTCGCCTTTTCCAGGTCGATGGATTCACGCGGATTGGTTTCCAGCAGCTTGTTGCACGATGCCACGCTCGCCGCCGCGCAAATGGATAAGATATATACTGATAATTTCTTCATGTCGGTTCCGATTAAAATGTTACTGAAAGGCCTGCAGTGTACTGTTTGCTCTGCGGGTACACACCAAAGTCGCCCGTAGTGCCGTTCAGCAGCTCAGGGTCAAAGCCGCCGTAGTTAGACCAGGTGTAGAAGTTCTGCGCGGTTACGTAAATCCTTGCAGAAGCCGCATGAATCCTGGACAGCACGCGTTTCGGCAGGCTGTAAGACAGGGTGATGTCTTTTACGCGGAGATAATCGCCTTTTTCGTAGTAGCGGCTGGACACGGAGTAGGCAGACGTGGTGCCGGGAATGGTACCGCCGTAGTAAGGCTTGAAAACGTCGGTGATATCGCCGGGTTTACGCCACCTTCTCCACTGGGATGCATACTGGTTCCTGTCTACCGTGCTGCCTGCGCGGGAAGAGAACAGCTCGTCCTGGTTCAGCAGGTAGTTGCCGCCGGAGTATTGCAGGAAAACGCGGAGCGTGATGCCTTTGTAGGAAAACTCGTTGGTCAGACCGCCAAACCAGGTGGGGTCCAGTGTACCGTCGAGGTATTTACGGTCGCGGGCAACAGGCTGGTAGGTGATGTTACCCAGGGTGTCGTACCACATGGGGCGGCCATCGCCGGGGTTGATACCGGCCCACTGCTGGGTCAGGATCGAGTTGATGGGGCGGCCCACCACGATGGCGGTGCCGATGTTGTTCTGGCCGGGCAACAGTTTGGTCACTTCGTTTTTCACGTGCGTGAAGTTGAAGCGGGTTTCCCAGCGGAAGTCGTTCACATCAAAGTTCACGGTTTTCAATTCGAACTCGTACCCTTTGTTACGCAGGCTGCCCACGTTTTGCTGGATGGAGGTGAAGCCGCTGGTGATAGGCAGGGGCTTTGTCAGCAGCAGGTTTTTGCGGTCCGCGATGAAATATTCGGTGGTGAAAATGATACGGTTTTTCAGCAGCGCGAGGTCCAGACCGAAGTTGAACGAGTGGTTGCTTTCCCAGGTCAGGTCAGGCACAGCCAGTGCGGAGGGAGCCGCGCCGGGCAAACCTTCGTAGGTACCGCCGAGGCCGAACAGCTGGCGGCTGGGGTAGTTGCCAATGAGACTGTTACCGGTTACGCCGTAAGATGCACGCAGTTTCAGGTCGTTGATCGCACGCACGTTGCTGAGGAAAGATTCTTTGGAAGCTCTCCACATCAGCGAAACGGACGGGAACATGCCATAGCGGTTATTTTTACCGAAACGGGAAGAACCATCGCGGCGCAGGGTACCGGTAACGGTATACCTGTCGTCGTACGTATAGGAAGCCTGTCCGAAACCGCTCAGCAGTTTCCAGTCGGTGAAGATGGAACCCGGGTTGTCAGGTACCGCCGTTGCGCCGAGCGTGGCAAATTCAAAGCTCGGTACGCCGCTACCGCCGGCGTTCAGGCCGCGCTGTACGTTGTAACGGTATTCACCGCCAATCAATGCAGACACTTTATGCACGCCGTTAAAAATCTGGTTGTAGCTGAGGGTGTGGTTGGTTTGCCAGTTGAGCACCTCCGTATTGAAGTCGCTCACGAAACCCGAGGGTTTGCCGTCTTCGGTACGGGGGTCCTGGTAGCGGTGCTCTTTCACATCGCCGTATTCCAGGTTGAACGTACCACGATAGCTGAGGTTCGGCGAAATCGCGTAGATCAGGCTTACGTTGGCCAGCGTTTTCAGGCTGCGGGCGTTGTAATCGTCGTACGTGAACTGCTTCAGCGGGTTGATGTAGTATGCGCCGAACAGGGGCTCATTAAAGTCGCCTTCCGGCGTATAGGGGCCGGTACCGGGCCACAGGAGGATGGCGCCGCGGTTAGGGTTGGTGAAACCGCCCGCACTGGCCACGCCGTTCTGTTTGCTTACCGCAGCGAGAATACCGGTGGATACTTCCAGCTTGTTGCTGATCTTATGGTTGAGGTTCAGCTTCATCGTACCGCGGGTGAAGTCGGATGCGATCACCTGGCCCTCGAACTTGTGCATGGAACCGGACAAATAGAACGTGGTTTTGTCGTTACCACCATTGAGCGATAATTCATAGTTCTGGATCTGCCCGTTGCGCATCAACACATCCTGCCAGTTGTAAGTAGGCAGCGTGTCGATTTTGGAGGTGCCGAAGGTGTTCTGCAGCCAGGTGTCTGCCGTGGCTTTACCATAGCGGTTCACCTGCGCTTCATAACCCAGTTGCACCAGCTGCGGCGTGGTGAGCAGGTCGAGTTCTTTGATGGGCTGGTTGAAGCCGCCGTAAGCGCCTACGGTCAGGTTGGTTTTACCCGCTCTGCCTTTTTTGGTGGTGACGATCACAACGCCGTTGGCCGCCTGTGCACCGTAGATGGAGGCGCTGGCGGGGTCTTTCAGTACGTCGATGGACTCAATGTCGTCCGGGTTCAGCGCGGAAAGGGCGTTTGCGGAGGGAAAGTTACGGGTGTTGTCGCCGGAGTTTACCTGTACCCCGTCGATGATATACAACGGATCGTTACCCGCGTTGATGGAACCGAGGCCGCGAACGCGCACGCTCAGCGCACCGCCGGGAATACCGTTATTGGCGATTACCTGCACGCCCGACATTTTACCTTGCATGGCGCGGTCGAAGCTCTGCACCGGCAGGTTTTCGATTTCCTTGGCCTGCACGGAGGTAACGGCGCCACTCACATCGCGCTTGCGCTTTACGCTATAGCCCGTTACCACAAACTCGTCCAGGCTTTTCTGGTCGCTCTGCAGTTTCACCAGCAGCTGGCTACCGGCGGGAACGGCCACTTCCCTGGTTTCATAGCCTAAAAATGAAATGGTCAGAATTTTGGCGTGGTCGGGCACGTTCAGGGAAAACGAACCGTCGGCGCCCGTGATGGTGCCTAAGTTGGTGCCTTTAATGCCGATTGTTACGCCAGGGAGGGGTGAGTTGTCTGTCTGGTCGGAAACCTTTCCCTTGATGGTCCGGCTCTGGGCGAGCGCGTTGGAAAGGCATAGCAGCAGACATACTCCTACGAGTAGTAGTCTTCTCATACGCACGATTTAGATTTGTGTTAGTAATTAAATGGTTAATTCCGGGCGCTAATATACATTTAACACAAACATAACAACCTACACGTGCGTGTTATTTATTCCGGCGGACAATTGACAAATCACTTCAATTCCTCCATGGTAAAGGATTTTACCCGCCCTTTGTATTTTTCCTTCACCTGAAAAATTTCCTTCTCGATAACTTTATCAGCTTTATTACCCCAGGCGTTCCGGATAAAACTGAGCAGCTGCGCTATATCCGCATCGGAAAACTCGTCGTTGCTGATGAGGCCGGGCATGTCGCCGTTGATTTCCGGGGCTTTGTACAGCTTCCCGTTTACCTGTACCGGACCGGTCAGCCCGTACAGTACGATGGCGATCAGGCGTTCCTTTTTGCCGGTCACCAGCTCGGAGTGGTTGAGTGGCGGGGCGAGCGATTGTATCCCCTCTCCGTCTGCCCCATGGCAGGTTTGGCAAACGGTTTTGAAAATGAGGTTGCCGCGGGGGTATTCCTTGAGCAGGGCCTCGTCCAGTTTGGATTTGCGGCGGTTAGCGATATCGGTCAGCACCTTTTTCAGCTGACGGCGGATAACCAGCGTGGTGTCTGCGTTCCAGGCCTCCACGGCGGCCAGCAGCTGCACTTCCTGGTCCCGGGCGTTGCTGATTACGGCGCCGGCCATCACTTTGCTGTTGGGATAGGTTTGCCAGGCTTGTTGCAGCAGGCGGGCGGCCGCAGCGGGGTCGGCTTTCCGGAGAGCGGGCAGCACCAGGGCTACCGTTGGCGCCTGTACGGAGTCTGCCAGGAGCTTTTCAAGCGTTTGGGCCACAACCGTTTTATTTCTCCCGTCTATTACCGCGGGCAATACGGCCACGGCCTGGCTGCGAAGGAGCGCGTCGGCCGTTTGGTCGAGCAGCGGCTGCACATCTGCCAGTGTGAGGGCATGCAGGCCTTCCAGCGCCCAAAGGGCATGCATGGCGCCGATGGGCTTCGATACGTCGCGCAGGCGAGCCTTTAACGCGGGTACCCATTGCGGGTCCTGCCCGTCTACGATCATTTGCTGCGCTTTGTCGCGCACCCAGCCGTTCGCATCGTCGAGGAAGGCAACGAGGTTACCGGTGATGTGGACGGGCCGGGGATTTCCCTTCGCGGGCACCACGCGGTAAATGCGGCCGCAGTTCAGCGGCTGCGTCAGCGAGCGCGCGCCTATTTCGCTTTTGAGATAAGGTGTGAGGTACGTTTTGTGCTGGATGATGCCGCGGTACATATCGAGCACATACATGGCCCCATCCGGCCCCAGGTGCAGGTTCACGGGACGGAACCGCTCGTCGGTGCTGGCCAGGAATTCTTTGTTTTTATACGCCTGGCTGCCTTTTACGGCATAGCCGGTTTGGTGGAGGATGTTCCGTTTGATGAGGTTAGCCGATGGCTCCGCTACAAAAGCGTTGCCTTCGAACGCCGCGCCGTACAGTCCGCCGCGGTACACCAGCGGGCCGCAGGCGGCCGTGAAGTTCACGAGGCGCAGGCTGTCGTCGAGCACGCCCTTCATATACCCCCGGTTCACGCCTGTGTTGGGACGGAGGGGAAATACTTTGTTGTCAGGCACGATGTTTTCGTCGTAGCCGTCCACCTTGCGCTGGTTGGCGTTGCTGGCGCCGAGGCCCGGACTGAAGTAATCACCCAGCAGGTTTTCGGAGTTGTTATTGTAGAAGAGACGGCCGTAACTGTCCTGCGAAATGCCCCACTGCCCGCGGAAGTGGGTTTCTTCCTTCAGCCATCGCCCCCGGTCGTAACGGTAGCGCTTATCCGATTTTGCGTTGTAAATCCAGTTATCCATGGCGCGCAGCAGGCCGTTGGGTTGGTGCTCCACGTTGCCGCCCGTGGTGTACGACGAATCGACGAGTGTTTTTTTGCCGGCCTGGTCGCCGTTGATGTTGTAATGCCAGAGCCGTGGCGGTTCCGCCACCAGCAGGCCGTTGCCCACGATGCAAAGGGCCCTCGGCAGTATGAGGGAGTCCGCGAATACGGTGCGTTTGTCCATGGCCCCGTCGCCGGTGGTATCTTCCAGTATCACGATGCGGCCGTTGCGGGCGTCTTCGCCGGTGCCCACCGTGTCGGGCATATAGCCGGTCATTTCCGCCACCCAGAGGCGGCCCCGTTCGTCGAAGGTCATGGCTACGGGCACCACCACCATTGGTTCGGCGGCTACCAGCTGTACGGCAAAGCCGTCTTCGACCTGCATTTTTTCAAGCGACTGCGCAGCCGTGAGCACGGGCGATTCCGTGTACTGCTGCCGGATGGCGAGAGAGTCTGTTGTGCCGTTGTTCTGCCGGTTGTTACAGGCGCTCATCAAAAAGCCTGTCAACGCCCATGCTGTCAATATTCTGCCCGTATTCATAGCCCGTAGCGTGCGATTATGTAAAAGCTGTTGTATCCGCATTAAAATACTACCCCTCCTGCGAATTTTCAAATTTGGAGCGGCCAAAAATAAAGCGGCCCGCATCATTTTTCCGGGTTATATGACAGGCGGTGAAAATCTTATGCAAAAAAGACCGATGCGCCCTTAGTTTTATTCGCAGGCGCATATCGCGCGCTCCGGGAAGCTCTGGCTCCCGGCGGGATTTCCAACAGGAAGACGTCATTTGACAAAGCAGCAAGCCCTCCGGGGAGGTTTTCAAGCCACAAGTTGCCATTTAATAACGCGGCCTGCGCTCCGGGGAGCTCTGGCTCCAGGCGGGATTTCCAACAGGAAGACGTCATTTGACAAAGCAGCAAGCCCTCCGGGGAGGTTTTCAAGCCATAAGTTGCCATTTAATAGCGGCCGGCGCTCCGGGGAGCTCCGGCTCCCGGCGGGATCTCCAAAAAGGAAGACGTCATTTGACAAAGCAGCAAGCCCTCCGGGTGGTTTTCAAACCGCGAGACGCCTCCCGCTCCCATCTCGCCGTTCGCGCATGTCACAAAAAACGCCTTCTGAATACGCTTTTCAGCTGGGTGTAACCATTCATGAGGCTGCCCGTGAGGAAATTATCTTTCAGGTTATTGCGCAGGGTACTGCGCATGATGCGCACCACGGTGTTTTTTTCCACTTCGCCGGTCTCTTTCACCCGGCCGAGCATTTCAACGGCGATGAGAGCGAGCAGCGCGCCGAAGAGGAACAGAAAATTCCATTCGTGCAGTTCAATGATGTGCAGCGTTTTGGTGAGGCGGGGCCCTCCCCACTCCGCGTCGATTTTCAGGTGGCGGCCGGTAAAGTAGTCTGCCAGTATACCGCCCGCCAGCGGCGCCAGTGCGGAAAACACGGCGGTCACGATGTTCTTGGTGCTGAGGTAGATGATAGCATCGGCCGTGGGCGCCATTTTCAGGCCGATGTTGGTAAGCGACAGGTTGATGCCCGCATTGGCGATGCCCATCAGGATATGGATGAGCGCAAGCAATAACAGGTTGGGCCAGAGCTGCGTGTAGATGCCTACAAAACACCAGGCCACCAGGCAAAGGATATAAATGGGCGCACCGATGGCGATAATGGTCTTGTTACTATAACGGTCCGCGAACAGCCCCCAGATGCGGATGGTAAAAATGCTGCTCACCTGGCTGAGAATGGTGAGGCCGATAATGTAGGAAAGCCCCAGCCCCATGCTTTTCATCATGAACACGGTGAAGAACGGCGAGGCGATGTTGACGGCGAACACCCAGGCGGAATTGAACACCAGCAGCCGCACGAAGTTGCCGTCTTTCAGCGGCCTGGCCAGCATTTTAAAAATGTTTTCCTTCAGCAGGAACTTCTGCGGCTCCGCCGTTTTGGAAAGAATGGTGGTGCCGATGAGCCCGGCAATGCCGGCAGCGATGAACATGTAGCCGTATGCATTCAGCTCGAAGGCGGGATGATAATCTCGGATATAGTCGAGGCCAAGCGCCAGCACCAGGCTGAGAATCACGTTGAGCGTTTGCATCAGGCTGCTGCGTTTGGCGAAATACGCGCCCAGCTGTTTTTCGGGCACCAGGTCTTTCATCCACGAGTTCCAGCTGGCGCCGGCCACTGCGCCCGAGAGATAGTAAAAAAACAGGATGGGAATGATGAGCTCGATGCTGACGACGCCGGGGAACAGTAACGGCAGCAGGCCGATCAGCAACAGTGGGAACCGGGCGAGGTAGGAACAGATCACAGTGATGCCCCTGCGGTTGTTGAACCGCCGCACCAGCCAGATGGATATCAGCTGGAACATATTGACCATGGTGGGCAACGCCGCAATGAGCCCCAACTGGAGGTTGTTGGCGCCCAGCAGCAGGGCCATGGCCACAATAAAGGCGCCGCCGGTTAGGGTTGTCATCGTTTCGGAGGCCAGTCCGTCCCCGATCACCAGCTTCAACCCTTTTTTCACATCCTGTTCCGTCAGTACTTCGCTGGGCTTCAGATTCATTTTTTAGGGTTTTGTAGGAAGGGGCAATCTTTGTACCAGCTTGTGCAACAGGCATGAAATATCCCGGCGTCCGCGGCAGCCGCAACTGGCGCAAAACCGGCCATACGCGGCGCTTGCGGCTGTAGGGGCATAAAAAAAAGCCTTCCGTGGCGGAAGGCTTTTTTACAATTATTTCATCTGCCTAGTTGAGGCTCCGGAAGTCTACCGGCACCAGCTTGCTCACGCCCGGCTCCTGCATGGTAACGCCGTAAATCACGTCTACCGCGGCCATCGTCTGTTTGTTGTGGGTCACGATGATGAACTGTGAATTATCGGAGAATTTGCGGATCATATTGGTGAATTTGCCCACGTTCGCATCGTCCAGCGGCGCGTCCACCTCATCGAGGATACAGAACGGCGCGGGCTTGATGAGGTAAATGGCGAACAGCAGCGCGGTGGCCGTGAGGGTTTTTTCCCCGCCGGACAGCTGCGTGATGGCCGCAGGGCGCTTGCCTTTCGGCTTGGCGATGATCTCGATGCCGGTATCGGCCAGGTTGGACGGGTCATTGAGAATCATGTCGCACTGGTCTTCTTCCGTAAACAGCGCCTTGAACACCCGGATGAAGTTTTCCTTCACCTGGTTGAACGTATCGAGGAACTTCTGGTTGGCGGTGGACTCGACTTCCTGGATGGTGGCCAGCAGCGACTCCTTGGCGGTTACCAGGTCGTTCTTCTGTTCGAGGATGAACTCGTACCTTTTCTTCATTTCGGTGTACGCCTCAATGGCCGTGGGGTTGATCTCTCCCATGTTCTCGAGGCGTTTTTTGAGCCGCTCTGCGTTGGCCTGGAGGTCTTCCACGCTCTGCTCGCCGGTGCGCTCCTCGTCGAGGATCTCGTCGAGGTTCACTTTAAACTCCACGCTCAACCTTTCTTTCATGGAAGCGAGCTGCAGTTTGAGCTCGTTCACCTTGTCTTTGATCTGGTTGAGTTGCTGCTCCAGCATGTCGCGCGTTTTCTGCTTGGAGCGCAGGGCGCTTTCGAGTTCCTGGAGGTGGTTGCGGAAGTTGTAGTACTCCTGGTCCTTTTCGTTCACCGCTTTTTCTTCTTCTTCGCGGCGGCGGAACAGTTCCACGAGCCCGTCTTCCGACTGCAGCAGGCGGTCTTCGGCGGCGGCGATGTTGCCGGCCGTGTCTTCCAGCTGCGTTTTATTGCTGGTGATCTGCACGTGCAGGTCGCTCAGTTGTTTGCGTTTGAAGTCCAGTTCCTGTTTCAGCCCCTGTACCTTGCTTTGCTGGCGGGTATGCTGGAGGTTCTGGTTGTTGAACTGCACGCTGGCCTGGTTAAACTGCTGCTCCGCTTCCTGTGCGGCGCGGTCGGCGGCCACGATGTTGTCGTGCAGGGCATGTACGCGGTCGTTCAGGGTATCCAGCTCATCTCTTACGCTCGAAATGCTTTGCTCGTTGGCTTGCAGCGAGGCTTCCATTTCGGCGAGGCGCTTGCTGCCCGTTTCGATGAGGTGGTGAAAGTTCTCGATGCGGTTCTGCAGGCCGAACAGCTGGTTGTTGAGCTGGTTCACCTTTTCGCGCATCGCGTTGATGTTGTTTTCGTTGAGCTGGCTGTTATATCCCAGCACCTCGTCGTGCTTGGCCTGCAGCTGGGCTTTGAGGCCGCTGCACACGCTTTCGAGGCCGCGGATTTCGGCTTCGAGCTTTTCGAGGTTTTTGGCGCGGCCGAGTTTCTTCCCTTCGAAGAGGCCCACGGAACCGCCGTTCATGCTGTATTTACCACGGTGGACGCGGCCGCTCTTTTCGGTGATCAGCACATCCTGGTCGGGCAGCTCGGTAAAGTTAAGGGCTGTGAGGTCTTCTGCCACAAACACTTTACCCAGCAGGTAGTTACCGAGACCTTTGTATTTGTCTTCGATCTCCACCACATCGAGCGCAGGCAATGTACCGGGGGGCGTAAACAGGGCGCCGGCCTGGTGGTTGAACTGGTCGAGGATGAAGAAGTTGGCCTTGCCCTTCTTATGCAGGTCGAGCAGGCGGATGGCCTGGATGGCCTCTTCCGCGTTGTTCACCACATAATAGTTCAGGTAAGGCTCCAGCAGGTTTTCTATACAGGTGCGGTAATCCTCGCGGCAGAAAAAGATATCGCTGAGGATGGGCGCCTTGTTATTCCATTCGTTATTCTTCTTGAGGAACTTGATGCTCTCGGGATAGCCCTCCAGGCTGTCTACGAGCGATTTCAGCAGGTCGTACTCGTTCTTTTTCGAATCGAGCTTCCTGTTTTCATCCACCAGCCGGTCGCGCAGGCCTTCGATCTCTCCCTGCGTGGCGAGGATTTTGCCCTTGGTTTCTTCCTGGAACCGGATCATACCGGCCAGTTCTTCCTTGTTTTGTTCAAGGGTGTCTTGCAGGCCGCTTTTTTCTTCTTCCAGCTGCGCGATCTGCGTTTGCCGGTTGGCCTTTTCTTCCTGGAGCTGCTGGATGCTGCGTTGCAGGTTCTGTACGGAGGTATCGGCCACGGCCACTTTTTTCTCCGCCTCGAACTGCTGGCGCTGACATTGCTGCTGGTCTTTCCGCAGGTTTTCGAGGGCCAGCTTTTTATCGTTGAAGAGTACTTTCTTTTCGTCGGTCATCTCCTGCAGGGTTTCCAGTTCGTCCTGCATGGATTCGAACACTTCCTGCTCGTCTGTCACCTGCGTTTCGGTGAAGGCGATGGAGTCTGTCAGCCCTTTGAGCTGTCCTTCGGCGTTGTTGAGGAAATCGCTGAGGCTTTTTTCCCGCTCGCGGAGGTAAGTCAGTTGTTGGGTGGCGAGGTTCTTGTCGTTTTCCTTGGTGCGGATGGTAGACACGAGCTCGTTGAAAGAGCGCTGCAGCACCTGGAGCTCCCGTTCCTTGGCCACGAAGTGCAGTTTGTCCTGCTCCACCGCTGCCTCGTCTGTGGAGATTTCGGCTTCGATGGCGGCTTTCCGGTCCGTTTCCTGCTGCTGCTGTTCGGTGAGGTCGCGGAAGGTGCTGTTAAATCCTTCCAGCGCGGCTTTCGCCAGCTCAATGCTGGCCTCTTTGTATTCCTTCTTGATTTCGTAGTACCGTTCCGCCTTCCTGGCCTGGCTTTCGAGGGTTTTGAGGTTGTTATTGATCTCGAACAGGAGGTCTTCTATCCTGTTGAGGTCGCCCTCGGTGGCATCGAGTTTGGACTTGGCTTCCTTCTTACGGGTTTTGTAGATGGAGATGCCGGCGGCCTGCTCCAGCATGCGGCGGCGGCTGTTTTCCTTGTCCTTGATGATGTCGTCCACCATCCCCAGCTCGATAATGGCGTAGGAGTCCGTGCTCACGCCGGTGTCCATGAAAAGGTTGTGGATATCCTTGAGGCGGCAGGCCACATCGTTGAGGCGGTATTCGCTGTCGCCGTTTTTGAAGAACTTGCGTGTAATCGTCACCGTGGTAAACTCGGTAGGCAGTACATTTTTGGTATTCTCGAATGTAAGGCTCACTTCGGCCATGCCGCTGGCGGAGCGGGTACGGGAGCCGTTGAACACGAGGCCGGCCTGGTTCTCCGAACGCAGGTTGCTGATTTTGTGCTCGCCGATCACCCAGCGGATGGAGTCGATGATGTTACTTTTTCCGCAGCCATTGGGCCCGATCACCCCGGTCACCCCTTCGTCGAAGTGGAGCACGGTTTTATCCGCGAAACTTTTGAACCCTTTAATTTCCAGTGTTTTTAAACGCACAGCTTCGAATTACGGTTTTATTGAATTCTAAACGCCCGGTTGGCAGAAAACAGGCAACTGCTTCCTTTTTCCGGCCGCCAAAGATAAACGAAATAAGTTGATATCAGTATGCCGGGGTCGCCGCCATGAAGCTGGTGGACAGGCTCTCAGATATGGCAACACACTGCATTCTACGGTAAATTAAAAGAGAACGTATAATATTTAGTATTTACTTATACACACTTGGGGATAATTTATTCACTTTCATACGATAAAATTCTGATAATCAGTAAATAAAAAGTTTTACTTTAACCATCACTTGATTATCAGAATCCTCCTGCGTATGTCTTAATTTTGTGCCTAATGCAAGATCGTTGGTTCAAAGAAGCGAAAGCCTTTATTTTCAGTTATCATTTCAGCAACGGACTTCGTACCACCCTGAGTGTTGTTGTCCCCTCCGTTATATTTGCCGCCATCGGCCACCTCACCACGGGCATCGCCATTTCGATGGGGGCGCTGTGCACCGCCCTGGCCGATGTGCCGGGCACCATCCTGCATAAACGCAACGGTCTCCTCATCAGCACCGTTCTCATTTTTCTCACCGCCCTGGGCACCGGCCTGTTGTTGCCCCATACCGCGCTGCTCACCGTATGGGTAGCCCTGTGCAGCATGTTTTACAGTATGCTGCTCATCTACGGCAACCGCGGGGGCAATATCGGCATCGGCGGCCTGCTGGTGATGGTCAGCATCATGGCGGAGAGCTACGTGTCGTGGCAAATGGCCGTGCAGGTGGCGCTGCTCACCCTCAGCGGCAGCATCTGGTACTCCCTGCTGGCCTTGCTGCTCTGGCAGATTCGGCCTTATCTCACGGTGCAGCAAACGCTGGGCGACTGCATCCAGCAAACGGCCAAGTACCTCCGGCAGCGCGCCGATTTTTACAACCCGGCGCTCGATATCACCGACAGTTACCGCGACGTGCTGGCGCAGCAGGTGGTGGTAAGCGAAAAGCAGGAAGCGGTGCGCGAGCTGCTGCTCAAAATGCGCAGCGCCCAGCAGGGCACCACCAGCATCAGCAAAAGCATGGTGCTGATTTTCCTCGACCTGGTAGACATGTACGAGCAGATCACCGCTTCCCAGATCGATTACACCTCGCTACAGCAACGTTTCGCCGGCACCAGGGTGATCTCCACCCTGCATCACTGCATCCAGCAGTTTGCCGAGGAGCTCGACCATATTGGCATCGCCGTTTCCGCCGGCCAGCGCTCCATGCCCAAAGTGAACCTGAAACTGGAGCTGGAGCGGGCGCGCCGCGAGTTCAAGGATTACCAGGCCACGCTGCCCACGCTGAAGGAACGGGCAGACCTCATCCCTTTCGAAAGTATTTTCGACAACCTGCAACACATCGCCCAGCGTATTTACAACATGCACCGCCTCACCCGGCTGGAACGCGTGAAGGATACCACGTTCGACCACCAGCTGGAGCTGTCGAAATTCACTACCCGCCAGCGGTACGACATTACCACCTTCCGCAACAACCTCACTTTCAAATCCCACATCTTCCGGCATGCCGTGCGCACCGGCCTGGCCATGGTAGCGGGCCTGCTGCTGGGCCATGCCCTCGACCTGAGCAAAACCTACTGGATACTGCTCACCATCGTAGTGATCATGAAACCGGGCTTCAGCCTCACCAAAACGAGGAGCTACCAACGCATCCTCGGCACCGTCATCGGGGCGTTTTTCGCGGCGGGCATCCTGTATCTCACCAAAGACGATACGGTCATCTTTTTCGTGATGCTCGTCTGCATCCTGGGCGCCTACAGCTTCCAGACGTACCATTACGTCACCAGCGTGATCTTCATGACGCCTTTCATCATCTTCCTGCTGCACTTCCTGCACCCGTCCGACTTCGACAACGTGAAACAAAGGGTGCTCGATACGGTGCTGGGCGGCGTCATCGCGTTCGGGTTCAACTACATCTTCTGGCCCAGTTGGGAATACCGCTTTTTGCCGGAGTACATCCTGAAAAACATCTCCGCCAACAAACAGTACCTCACGCAGGTGATGAATCTCTATACCGATAAGCCCTTCAGCCTGTTTGCCTACAAACTTGCGCGGAAAGACGTACATGTGACCACCGCCAACCTCACCGCGGCCTTTCAGCGCATGTTGTCCGAGCCCAAAAGCAAACAGAAATTCGGATCGGAACTCTATCACTTCGTGGTGCTAAGCCACTCCCTTTCTTCGCACATCGCACAGCTTTCCGGGTACGCCTTGCAGCATCAGCTCAAATACAAACGCCCGGAGTATAAAGACGTGCTGCTGTACCTGCTCACGGTAATGGACCAGATCGAGCAGTACGTGAGCGTGGGCGTATTCATGCCCGAGCTACCGCTGCCCGCGGCTTTCAGCGCGCTGGAAGAACGCCTGGAGCACCTGCTGCATGTGCGCCAGGAGCAGATCAATAACGGTCAGGGCCACACCCGGGAGCGGGAGGAAATGCTGGAGATCAAACATGTGCGCGACCAGTTCCATGCGCTGCACACGGTAATGAAAGACATGAAAAAAGCCGCAGTGCATGGTGCGGCTATTACGGAAGGGTAATGCGGATTGTGCGCGGTACCATATCCCCGGCGGTGAAAGCTACATGACCGGCGGCGGACAACCGTCTCCGGCGCACGGCTACCCGCCATCCGCGTAGTTCTTTCCGCGCGGCCACCGGTAGTACTACACGGCACGATATCTTTCAAAATAAAGCGCGCTATTCTTCCGCGATGATACAGAACTGATCGGTTACCGGGTTGAGGAACCGCAACAGGTGATCGAAAAACGCCGGCCCGTACTGTGCGTAATACGGCAGGAAGTTCTCTTTCCTTTCCTGCAGCGAGTTACCGGGGAATAACCGGGCTTTCAGCTGGCTGATCTGCTCCGCCTGCCATTCAAATTTTTTCTTTTCCGCCCGCAGGAACTTGTGCTCCAGCTTGCCGATCGACTTCACCGCGCGGCTGCGCTCCGCATTCACGGTGGCTACCAGCGTCACGTCTATCGATTTCGCTTTTTCCTCTATAACGCTGAAAAGCTTTTCGATGGCGGCATATTCTTCCCGCAGCACCAGCGAAGCATTCGTATGCTCGTGCACGTAGCGGTTGATCAGCAGCCCTGTGTCTTCAAAAAGCCCTTCGGTTTTAATGCCCAGCTTCAACTGGCGGCCATGCTGGTCTTTATTGATCCAGAGAAACGAATTCCGGAGCAAAATAACCGGGTATGGCACCTTGTGATGACGGAAGAGGTCTTTCAGCTCCAGCCAGTACGCCACCTCGCCGCCACCGCCAATGAAGGCGATGTTGGGCAAAATAGTTTCCTGGAGAATGCCCCGGAGTATCACATTCGGGCTGAAGCGCTCCGGATGCTCATATAATTCTTTTTTTAATTCATCCCCGGTGAATGACAACGAAGTGTGCAATATTCTCCACACTTCCCCATCCTTAACAATACGCTCGCGAATGTTGTTATGGAGGTAGAAGAGATTTATTTCCCGCGGGTTCGCCTGCACTTTGTAGTGCGCAGACAAGTTTGTGATGGTTTTTCCGACAACAGCGGCGGAGCTTTGTTGCCAGAGCTCCTCTTCCATCACCGGTATCAGCTGTTGCTTGAAGGCCGGGTTGTCCGGGATGAGCACTACCAGCCCATAGCAGCCGAAAAGGTCGTTTACGAGGCTCAAAGTGGCCTCCTGGATGTTCGGATGCCCCAGGTAGGCACTCTTCAGCATATCGAGCAATTCGGGCGCATGCGGGGCATACCCGATGCTGTTGCCGATCTGCTCAATGAGGGCGCCGAGTCCTTTCGTGTCCATCCGGCCCACGGCCCCGGTCTGGTCCGTTTGCCAGGTCAGCTTGGCGCCGTCCAGGAAAATTGACCCCAGTTCGTCGAGATCCGCGTCTTCACTACCCATATAATACACCGGCACAAAGTGTTTGTCCGGGTACTGCCGCTGGAGGTCCTGCGCCAGTTTGATCGTCTGAAGGATTTTATAGACAAAATAAAGGTACCCCGTAAAGATATTCGGCTGGTGGGCGGTGCAAACGGTAAAGGTGTTGGTGGCCTGCAGCAATCCGATATTCGCCCTTACTTCTTCCCTGATGGCTATGCCTTTGTACTGATGATAGAGGGCGTCTGCCAGTATGTCGCGGCGCAAAGGCTGCCCCGATTTGAGCAGCATGGCTTTTTTGAAGTCCGGCTGCAGGGGATGATACTCGTAAAACTGGCGGAGCGGTTCGCGGCCTGTCAGGAAGTCGGCAATCAGCGGGCTGAAGTAGCCCGTATCTGCAATCGGCACATGGTAACAACTGAGCGGCGCGGTCATATTATTGGTCACTGATTCAAAATTTGGATGCACGAAGATAAATCAAATACGAATCGGGAAAACGAATTCAGGATGAAGGAATGAATTTACATATTTCAAACAAACCGATATTACCATTTATCACAATTCGTAGCGCATTTTGACCGAAGCGTGCCAGTTGAATTGGCAGCTAATTTGCAAATGTTATTTATCCTGTGAGTGCATGTGAATTCCCTGTTTGAGCCCCGTATTGCTAAATTTTAAAAACAGTTACTCTTATGAAGATTGCGTACATTTCATCTTACTTTCCGCGTGAGTGCGGCATTGCTACTTTCACCGAACATCTGATACGAGCTGTCGGCCTTGTGGAAGAAGCGCCTGAAGTGAGCGTTATAGCCATGAACGACGATGGACAGACGTATGAGTACCCCCCGGAAGTTTCTTTCACCATCCGGCAGCAGTACATGCACGATTATTTGGCTGCCGCGGAACATATCAACGGCAGTGGTACTGACCTGGTAGTACTCCAGCATGAGTTCGGCATCTTCGGCGGCGAAAGCGGCATCTTTATCCTGTCGTTGCTCGGCAAGCTGAAAGTACCCTATATCGTTACCTTCCATACGGTGTTGAAAGACCCCTCCTTTCTGCAGAAAACGATTGTCAAGGAAATCTCGCGCCATGCGGCGCGCATCGTGGTCATGAGCCGGCTGGCCACCCGCTTCCTCAATGAGGTGTACGGGGTGCCGGAAGATAAAGTGATGCTCATCCCTCACGGCGTTCCCGACTTTGAAAAGTTATCGATACAGGCGGACGTGCTGCCCGAAGCCCTGCGGCACCGCAAGGTAATTTTCACGTTCGGTTTACTGAGCCGCAACAAAGGCATCGAAACCGTGATACGTGCGTTGCCGCAGGTCATCAGCCGCCATCCGGACGTGTTGTATGTTGTGGCGGGAAAAACACATCCTGCGGTATTACGCCACGCCGGTGAGGAATATCGCAACAGTTTGCGCGAAATGATCGCAGCTGCCGGCCTCGATGATCATGTTTTATTTGTCGATAAATTTTTGACGGAAAATGATCTGTTCGCGTACCTCCGCCATAGCGACGTGTATATTACACCGTACCTGAGCGAAACGCAGATCACCAGCGGCACGCTCACCTACGCTATGGGCGCCGGCGCGGCCGTTTTGTCTACCCCCTACTGGTACGCCCAGGAGCTGCTCGGCGAAGGCCGCGGCCGCCTCTTCGGATTCGGGAAATTCGACGAACTGGGCGAAACGCTCAATGAGTTGCTCGACAATCCGGAAGCCCTGCACGCCCTGCGCAGCCGCTCGCTGGAATACGGCCGCGAACTGCAATGGAGCCGGATGGGCGCCCGCTATTACCAGCTGGCGAGGAAAGTGCGCAACACGCCGCGGCCGGCTTCGGTCAACCATCCGCGCACGCTGCCTGACCCGTCTTTCCTGCCGCCGCTCAACCTGTCGCATATACGCCGGCTGACCGACGATACCGGCATCGTACAGCACGCCAAATACGGCATTCCCAACCTGAAGGAAGGCTATTGCGTAGACGATAACGCCCGTGCGCTGATGATGACCGTGATGGTGCACCAGCACCGCAAAACGAAAGACGCGCCGGCGCCGGAACTGTTGCCGGTATACCTCAGCTTCATCCATTACATGCAAACGCCCGACGGTAACTTCAGGAACTTCCTGAGCTTCAGCCGTCAGTACCTCGACGAGGTGGGGTCCGAAGATTCGTTCGGCCGCACGGTGTGGGCTTTGGGTTACCTCATCCGCTACGCGCCCAACAACTCCTACCGCGAATTCGCGCTGGAACTGTTCCACCACGCGCTGTGCCACCTCGACGCCCTGGAGCATCTGCGCGGCCGCGCCAACGCCGCCATCGGCCTTTGCCATTACCTGAAAGCCTGCCCGTCTGACGAAGGCATACAGGCCCGCCTGCTCACCTTGGTGCAGCCGCTCGTAACGGCCTGGGAAAATAACCGTACGGGCGAATGGCAATGGTTCGAGAAAACGATGACGTATGATAACGGCATCCTGCCGCTGGCGTTACTGCATACGGCGGAGATCACAGGGCTTGAATCGTTGAAAACACTGGGCCTGCAAGCCCTCCGCTTCCTCGAAAGCACTACCATGACGCAGGGTTACTTCTGCCCGGTGGGCAATGAAGGGTGGCACTGCGAAGGCGGCGAATGCCCGGTGTTCGACCAGCAGGCGCTTGAAACCATGGCCATGGTGCTGCTTTACCAGCAGGCGCACGCGGTCACCGGCGACGCCGCTTACCTGAAGAAAATGTTCACCTGCTACCGGTGGTTCACGGGCGAGAACGTGCTGCGCGTATCGCTGTACGACAGTGAAACGCACGGCTGCTGCGACGGCATATCGCCGCATGGTCTGAACCGCAACCAGGGCGCGGAAAGCACGCTGGCGTACTTCATCTCGCACCTGGCCGTGCTGCAAAGCTGCGAGGCCATCCCGCGCGTGGAAAAACCCGTTAAAACGGCCATTATTTCCACATCGGCAGTCAGCAAAATCGGTTAACCATAATGAAGATCGCAATACTCTCTCCCGTAGCCTGGCGCACGCCGCCGGTGCACTACGGGCCCTGGGAGCAGATGGCCTCGAATGTAGCGGAGGACCTGGTGAAGCGCGGCTGGAACGTAACGCTGTTCGCCACCGCCAATTCCCTTACCGCCGGTACATTACAGGCCATCTGCCCGGAAGGGTACGAAGAAAACAGGGCGCTCGACGCGAAAGTGATGGAATGCATGCACATCAGCCTGCTGATGGAACAGGCGCATGAATTCGCCCTCATCCATAACCACTTCGACTTCCTCCCCCTCGCCTGGTCACGGTTGATACCCACGCCCATCGTCACCACCATTCACGGTTTCTCCTCCCCGAAAATCATCCCGGTGTACGAGCGCTACAACGATGTGGGGCATTATGTGTCCATCAGCCATTCCGACCGCAGCAGCCGCCTGCGGTATGCCGCCACGGTGTACAACGGCATCCACCCCGCCAACTTCACTTTCAACGACCAACCGGAAGATTATCTCCTGTTTTTCGGCCGCATCCACCCCCACAAAGGCGCGGCAGACGCCATCGCCATCGCCCGCAAAACGGGCCACCGGCTGATCATGGCGGGCATCGTGCAGGACGAGGCATACTTCAACGAACAGGTGAAACCGCAGATAGACGGCGAACAGGTTACCTACATCGGTTCCGTAGGGGGCGATGCACGCAGCCAGCTGCTGGGCCGCGCCAAAGCGTTGCTGCATCCCATCTCGTTCGAAGAACCCTTCGGCCTTAGCGTGGCGGAAGCCATGATGTGCGGTACGCCCGTGATCGCCTACAAACGGGGTTCCATGCCGGAACTGGTCAGGCACGGGGAAACGGGCTTCCTGGCCGGCGAACTGGACGAAGCGGCCTCGTACGTGTCCGCCCTGCCGCAAATCAGCCGCAAGGCCTGCCATCAATGGAGCATGGCGCAATTCAGCGTGCAGAAAATGGTGGACGATTACATTCAAGTGTATGAAAAAGTGCTGATGAAAACGGTCAGCCTGCCGTAGTTCGCAAAGACGTCCCGGTTCATGGCCGATCCGGTAACAGCTCCGGCTTCCTTACCCTTCTTTCACTTTTTCCAGCAACTGATCCAGGTGCACGGTAGCGAAGGTAGACGCGTAGTCCGACAATCCGTAAGGGATGATCAGCTCATTGCCGTGTATCATCGAGCCGCAGGAGTACAGCACGTTGGGCACATAGCCTTCGCGCTCGTCTTTATTGGGTATTACGAGCGGTTCTTTCAGGCGGCCGATCTCGATCTTGGGATCGTCGAGGTCGAGCAACGTGGCGCCCAGGCAGTACGTGCGCATGGGGCCTACACCGTGCGTGATCACCAGCCAGCCCTCCGGCGTTTCAATCGGCGAGCCGCAGTTGCCGATCTGCACGAATTCCCAGGGATATTTCGGCGTCTGTAGTATTTCGGGGTTTTCCCAGATGTTGATCTTGTCCGAATACATGATGTAGTTGTTGATACCGTCTATACGGCTCATCATGGCATACCGGCCGTTGATCTTCCGGGGGAACAGCGCCAGGTTCTTGTTCTGCGCGCCCTCACCGTACAGCGGCATGATCTTGAAATGATAAAAATCCTTTGTCTGCAGCAGTTTCGGCTGAATGGTGATGCCGTCGAACGCGGTGTAAGTGGCATAATAGGTAACGCCGCTCGTGTCGCCGGTGTAGCGCACGAAACGGGCGTCTTCAATCCCCCGGCTTTCGGCTTCGGAATACGGGAATATCACCCGGTCTGAAATATCGGTATCGAGCGAAAAATTGATCTCGTAATAGGAGTCCGCCAGCCAGAGCAGGCGCTCCAGGTTGCGCTTCAGCAGGTGATCCACCTGGTAGCGCTGTTGCATTTCGCGGATCACTTTTTTAAGCTGCGTGTATTCGAATGTGTCCGGCAGGCCGTTGCTCACCTCGCGGATAACGGAGTCCGGCAGTTTGATCGAAACGGCATTCTGGAAGAAAACGTTTTTGTGGTAAACGGTGTTGCGGATAATGTCCGGTTCGTCCACATAATTCCCCGCCGGAACGATGGTGATCTCGTTGTTCTTGTCGATGGTTCCCCGGCGGAAAACGATGGACGATATATGCCCCTCGCCTACCGCCCGGAAACTCATGATCACCCGTTTTTCCCCTTCTTCGAGGCCGCTCTGGTCAATATCTTCCACCATGGAAGGATTGAAGAAGGCCGCGGATTCAATGGAGAATTCGTTGGTATGAAACGAACCGATGAGCAGTTTCCTTTTGAAATCAAGCTCCTCGAAGTCGATTTTGAGCGCCGTGAACAAATTCAGCAGCTTGTCTGCATGGCGCTCGAAGATGCGGGTAATATTGCGGTGCCGCTTTGAAAAGTCGCGCAGGATGGGAGTGATACAGATATTCACTTCTTCGTCCGACATCTCCATCACCCTGATAATAATGCCCTTTGCCCGCGCGTCGCCGTTGTAGAAAAACCTAGCCACCACGCGTTTCAGGTCGGGCACTACCTTGATCATTTGCCTTTCAATTGATAACCGCATATCCCAAGTTTTTAGTAAGCGTTGTTACCCGAGGCACTGAAAGCCGTCAGGGAGTATAGCTCCTTTCTTCACAACAACAATGCCATCCTTGACGGTATATTTTTCAAAATCCCCGTCTTCCAGATGCTTACCGCCGTTGATGCGCACATCGTTGCCGATGCAGGCGTTCTTGTCGATAATGGCGTTGTTGATATAGCACCGGTCGCCGATGCCGATAGGTGGCCGGCCCTTGCTGCGGGCATTGTTGATCTCGTCGAGCGTCTGGTAAATGTCGTTGCCCATCAGGTAGCTGTTGCTGATGGTGGTGCCCTTCCCTATCCGGGTGCGGATGCCCACCACGCAGCGTTCGAGGCGGCTGGCGTTGATGATGCAGCCGTCCGCGATCACCGTTTTTTCCAGCGTGGTGCCTGATATCTTGGCCGGCGGCAGCATGCGCGCACGGGAAAAGATCGTCTGGTGATCGTCGAAGAGGTTGAACTGCGGGATATCGTCCGTGAGGCCCAGGTTGGCCTCGAAGAAGGAAGATATGTTCCCGATATCGGTCCAGTACCCTTCGTACTGGAAGCTCAGCACTTTCCGCTCGGTGATGGAATTGGGGATGATCTCCTTGCCGAAGTCGGTCGACTCCGGCTGCCCGGTCAGCAGGTCGAACAGCAGCTGGCGGTTGAAGATGTAAATACCCATGGAGGCCAGGTAAATACGGCCTTCCCGCTGCATTTCAGGGCTCACCTCGCTCGACCAGTCGGGCAGCAGTTCCTTCTTCGGCTTTTCGATGAAAGCGGAGATAAAACTGTGCTCGTCCGTTTTCAGGATGCCGAATTCCGTGGCCTCGCGGGCATGCACGGGGATGGTGGCGATGGAAATATCGGCCCCCTTGTCGATGTGGTTCTGGATCATTTCCCGGAAGTCCATCTGGTACAACTGGTCGCCCGACAAAATGAGGGCGTATTCGAACTCGAAATTTTCCAGGTGCCGCAGTATCTGCCGTACGGCATCGGCCGTGCCTTGGAACCAGGTGGGGTTGTCGGGCGTCTGTTCTGCCGCCAGTATGTCAACGAATGCCTTACTGAAGTGGCTGAAATGATAGGTGTTCTTGATGTGCTTGTTGAGCGACGCGGAGTTGAACTGCGTCAGCACAAAAATCCGGTGCAGGTCGGCATTGAGGCAATTGGATATAGGAATATCCACCAGCCGGTACTTCCCGGCTACGGGCACTGCAGGCTTGGAACGGCTGCGGGTTAAGGGATACAGCCGCGTTCCGGCACCTCCTCCGAGGATGATTGAGATCACTGCATTAGACATAACGTAACTATTTATTTTAGGCTGGTGTACATATTCAGGTATTCACGCGCCGCTTTATTCCAGGAGTGGTCAAGTTGCATCACTGTTTTCCTGATTTTAGAGAATTTTGTTTTGTTGCCGTACAGTTCGAGGCCCCTGCCGATGGCGTGCACGATGTCGCCGGCGGTGGCGTGGTAAAAGCGGATGCCGAAGCCTCCGTCGTCGCCGAAGTCGCGCACCGTATCGATGAGCCCACCGGTGGTACGCACCACGGGCACGGTGCCGTAGCGCATGGCGTACATCTGGTTCAGGCCGCAGGGCTCTACCCGGGAAGGCATCAGCAAAAAGTCTGCCCCGGCGTACAGCTGATGCGACAAGGTTTCGTTATAGCCGATGAACACATTGAAGTTCGCACCGGCGTACAGCTTCGCCTGCTGCAGCATCCATTCTGTATGGGCATCGCCGCTGCCCAGCACCAGGAAGTTGAGGCCGCCGGGATGTTCCGCCAGCGAACGCCCGATCACCTCGGGCAACAGGTCGGCCCCTTTGTCGCCCACCAGCCGGCCGATAAACACGAAAAGCGGCAGGTCGGGTTGGAGGCTAAACGTTTCGCATAAACGAAGCTTGTTCGCCTTTTTCCCTTTGGTGACGTCTTTGAGGGTATACCGCGCTTCGATCATTTCATCGGCCGCGGGGTCCCACACTTCGTCGTCGATGCCGTTGAGGATGCCGGTGGCCTTGTGGCGCTCCATGTTCAGCAGGGCTTCCAGGCCGTTCGCATTGCCGAACAGCTCTTCCATATAACTCGGCGATACCGTGTTGACGCGCCATGCGCTCTTGATGGCCGCGGCCAGCGGGTTGATGGCGCCGTTCCAGTCGAGTATGCCGCTTTTCCAGAGGTCGAACGACGGGATGAGGTATAGCTTGTCCCAGCCGAACTGGCCCTGGTATTGGGCGTTATGAATCGTAAGCACGGTGGCGATGTGCTGCAGCCGTGCGTATTTGTAACCGTATTTGACCAGGAAAGGTATCAGCCCGGTGTGATGGTCGTGGCAGTGGATCACGTCGGGCTGGTGCTGCCATTCGTTGAGCCAGTCGAGCACAGCGATCTGGAACCCCAGGAAACGTTCCGTATCGTTGGGGTAACCGTACACGCCGGTGGTGTCGAGCAGGCCGGGAATATCTACCTGGTAGAGGTCGAATCCCAGCGCATTGGTGCTTTCTTTCCAGACATTAAAATGATACCATTCGTGCCCCACCCACAGGCCGCCCTGGTGCACCAGGGCGAAGGTGTGTTTTTCCCGGAACGGGGTGCTATACGCCGGCATCACTACTTTGGCGATGGCGCCTGCCTCGTGCTGGTATTTGGGCAACGCGCCCGCCACATCTCCCAAGCCTCCGACCTTTGCCGCGGGGTAGCATTCCGCGCTAACGTGTAAAATCTCCATACTGTCCTATTCGATTATAATTTAACCCGGAAAATTGAGAAAAGGAAACGAAAATGCGAAAAAGTTATTTTTTCCCGCTGGAAAAAACGGGCAAATACATCTGAAAAATTTACATGTTTTTAAATCCTCTTTCATCCGCTCCTTTTTTCGCATCGTTAACCCTCCGGTACGGCTATACGGTTTAAAATACCGGTGAAATCAACAGGCGCGCCCGGGTGTACCGCTTTGAACGGCCCTGGATTCCTCGTGGTAAACAAGTTGGCTTCCTGGGTTCTTATACTGAAAAACACCCCTACCGTGCAACGGCCCGGCCTTACGCCTGCCGGCCCGGCCCGCCGAATCTCCCTGCATTTGTTAATTTTACGGTATGCATTTCGGACGAGTAGACATATCCCAGCTAAACGATATCGACTTCAAGCTGCCTGCGGAACCGCTTTTCAACAGAGCCGTGCTGCCCGGGCAACGCGTGCAGGCGCCCGCCGTATACATGGGCTGCCCCAAATGGGGACAAAAGGAATGGGTAGACAAAATTTACCCGAAGGGCACCCGGGAGAAAGATTTTCCCAAAGAATACGTGAAACACTTCAGCACCGTGGAGCTGAACGCCACCCATTACCAGATTTACGGCGCCGATACCATCCGCAAATGGGGCGCGGTAGCGGCCGGCCGGCTTTTCAAATTCTGCCCGAAGGTATCCCAGCAGATCAGCCATTACAGCAACCTGGGCGCCGACGCCGCAGCACCCACCGCCGCCTTCCTGGAGGGCGTACGGGCGCTGGAAGGGCGACTGGGCCCCATATTCATGCAGATGAGCGATAAATTCAGCCCGGAGCGGAAAAGCAGCCTGTTCAACTACCTGGCCACGCTGCCCGCCGGCCTGTCGTTTTTCCTCGAGGTGCGGCACCCCGACTGGTTCAGCGACCCCGGCCATAGCCACGACCTGTTCCATACCCTGCGTAACCTCGGCATGGGCGCCGTGATCACCGATACCGCCGGCCGGCGCGATTGCGCCCATATGCACCTGCCCGTACCGCGCGCTTTTATCCGGTTCGTGGGCAACAGCCTCCATCCTACCGACTATACCCGCATCGACGACTGGGTGAACCGCATCACTTATTGGCTGGAACGGGGGCTGGAAGAGCTGTATTTTTTCCTCCATATGCCCGACGAGGCCCATACCCCCGAACTGGGCGTATATTTTGCGGACCGGCTGAACGCCCGCTGCGGGCTGCAATTGGGGAAACCGGCGTTTCTAAATCACAATACCCTCTTTTAAGCTTCCGGTTTATATATTATTTTCGCCCTCATGATCAAGCGTGAAATGCTGATGCAACTCGGCCGGCAATTGCAGGGAGAGTTGTATTTAGATGATACAATGCGAACACTCTATGCCACGGATGCTTCCGCCTACCGCGAAATGCCCCTGGCAGTGGCCATACCGGAGAACGAAGACGATATTAAGACGCTCATCCGCTTTGCCCGTGAACACAAAACTTCCCTCATCCCCCGAACCGCCGGTACTTCGCTGGCCGGGCAGGTAGTCGGCAGCGGGATTGTAGTGGATGTGTCGAGAAAATTCACCCGCATCCTGGAAATCAACACCGCGGAAAACTGGGTGCGCGTACAGCCCGGCGTTATCCGCGACGAGCTGAACCTTTTCCTCAAACCGCACGGTTTCTATTTCGGTCCCGAAACCTCCACCGCCAACCGCGCGATGATCGGCGGCATGGTGGGCAACAACTCCTGCGGCTCCAACTCCGTGGTGTACGGCAGTACCCGCGAGCACCTGCTGGAAGTGAAAGCCCTGTTGAGCGACGGCTCGGAAGCCACGTTCAAGACCCTTTCGCCCGACGAGTTCCACGCCAAATGCGAGGCGGCCGACGGCAGCCTCGAAACCGCCGTGTATAAGCAGATGCGCACCATCCTGGGCAACGCGGCCAACCAGGAAGAAATCCGCCGCGAATTCCCGAAGCCGTCCATTATGCGGCGGAATACGGGCTATGCGGTAGACCTGCTGCTGGAAACCGCGCCGTTTACCGCCGGCAAGGAAGACTTCAACTTTTGCAAACTGATCGCCGGCTCTGAAGGCACTCTCGCCTTCCTCACCGAGATCAAGCTCCATATCGATCCCCTGCCGCCCCGCGAAACGGGGCTGCTGTGCATTCACTTCAATAACGTGGACGAGTCGCTGCGGGCCAACATCATCGCCATGCGCTACAAACCCAGCGCCAGTGAGCTGATCGACCACTTCATCCTCGAATGCACGAAAGACAATATCGAGCAGCGCAAAAACCGCTTTTTCGTGCAGGGCGACCCCGGCGCCATTCTCGTAGTGGAGTTCTGCCGCAACACCCGCGAAGAAATCACGGAGATCGCCGGCCGCCTGCAACGCGAACTGGAAGCGGCGGGCCTGGGCTACCACTTCCCGCTCCTCTTCGGCGACGACACCAAAAAAATCTGGACGCTCCGCAAAGCAGGCCTCGGGTTACTGAGTAACCTGCCCGGCGACGAAAAAGCCGTGCCCGTGATCGAAGACACGGCTGTGGCCGTGGAAGACCTCCCCGACTTCATCGCCGAGTTCAACCTGATACTGAAAAAATACAACCTCTTCGCCGTGCATTACGCCCACGCGGGCAGCGGCGAGATACACCTCCGCCCGATCATCAACCTGAAAACGGTGGAAGGCAACCAGCTCTTCCGCACCATTGCAGAAGAGATCGCCACGCTGGTGAAAAAATTCAACGGCTCCCTCAGCGGCGAACACGGCGACGGCCGCCTGCGCGGCGAATTCATCGCGCAGATGATCGGCCCGCGCAACTACGAGCTGCTGCGACAGGTCAAATACACCTGGGACCCTGAAAACATTTTCAATCCCAACAAGATCGTAGACACACCGTCGATGAACAGCATGCTGCGCTACGAGCCCGGCAAAAAGGCGCCCGATCTGAAAACCGTGTTCCACTTCCCCGAGCAGACCATCCTGCAGCACGCGGAGCAATGCAACGGGTCCGGCGACTGCCGCAAAACGCACCTGAGCGGCGGCACCATGTGCCCCAGCTACATGGCCACCCGCAACGAAAAAGACACCACCCGCGCACGGGCCAACATCCTGCGCGAATTCCTGACGCATTCCACCAAGGAGAACAAATTCGATCACAAGGAAATATACGAGGTGCTCGACCTCTGCCTGGCCTGCAAAGGCTGCAAATCGGAGTGCCCCAGCAACGTAGATGTGGCCAAGCTGAAGATGGAGTTCCTCCAGCATTATTACGATGCCAACGGCGTGCCGCTGCGCACCTGGATGATCGGGAACTTCCGGATGCTGACGAGCCTCGCCGCCATTGCGCCCGGCATTTACAACTGGCTCGTCAAAACGCCCGGCCCGTCCAGACTGATCAAACGGTTTTCCGGTTTTGCGCCCGACCGTTCCATGCCCACGCTCGAACGACAGACGCTGCGCGGCTGGCTGAAAGCCCATCCGCACACCGGCAACGCGCAACGGAAGGTGTATCTCTTCTGCGACGAGTTCACCAATTATAATGACACCTCCATCGGCGTCAAAGCCGTGCGGCTGCTGCGGAAGCTCGGGTACGAAGTGATCCCCGTCGATCACCCCGAAAGTGCCCGCGCCCTGCTCTCGAAAGGCTTTTTACGGAAAGCGCAGAAAATAGCCGAAAAGAATGTGGAACTGTTCAGCCGCATCATCACGGAAAAAACGCCGCTGATTGGCGTGGAACCGTCTGCCATCCTCGGTTTCCGCGACGAATACCCCGACCTGGTGGGCGAGCCGCTCCGCAATACCGCGAAAGAACTCGCGAAGCATGTGTACATGGTGGATGAATTCATTTCACTGGAGGTTGACCTCGGCCACATCACGGCCGCCAGCTTCAAACCGGCCAAACAGCATATCAAGCTGCACGGGCACTGCCAGCAGAAAGCCCTCTCCAACGTGCTGCACTCGAAAAAAATACTGAGCCTGCCCGAAGGATATTCCGTGGAAGTGATCCCTTCCGGTTGCTGCGGCATGGCCGGCTCATTCGGGTATGAAAAAGAGCACTACGACGTGTCGCAGAAAATCGGCGAGCTGGTGTTGTTCCCCGCCGTGCGCAGCGCCGAAGCCGGCACGCTGATCGCCGCGCCGGGCACCAGTTGCCGGCACCAGATCAAAGACGGCACCGGTGTGCATGCGAAACATCCCGTGGAGATATTGTATGAGGCGTTGGTGTGATCACCGCTTGAAAATAACGGAATCGCCGGGAAGCAATTTCCCGGCGATTTTTTTTGCACAACTTTTTCGCTTACTTTTTCTTCAACCAGAAACTTCCGCCCGTGGGGCCTCCATAGCCGATGTGCCACGTCCCGGCCAGGCTATCCGGCTTCAGCAGCCGCGCCTGTAACGAATACTCCCCGCTTCCGCCCCGGAAGTACGAGTACTGGCCGTAGAATGTTCCGTTTTTCAAACTGTACACGCCATTGGCCAGCAAGGGCGAGCTTTCATCGCCGTCATACACCACCATCGTTCCATTGGGATGAAATATCATCGTGTAGGTCTGCATGGGTGTGAGGAAGCCCGTATCGCCGGGCGCGTTGACGGAGCGGACGCCATACTTTCCCACCCATTCGCCGGACAAGGGTTCGGTTGGCGGCGGGCATTCCGTTTTACGGTCTTTTTTGCAGGCTGCGATGCAAAGCATGGTAACGAAGAGCAGCGGTAATCTTATTTGCATATGCTATGGGGTTGTTTGCAAAATTATCCCATTCCTGTAGCGTTTCCACCCACATAAATATGTGATTCGCCACGAACAAAAAAGAACGCCCGCTGTTAATATTCAGCGTATGAACCTATCCGCAAGTACATTTACCGTCTTCCTGTGCATGATGTCCGGCGTGGCAACCGCCCAGCGTGAGCTTACGCTGGAAGAGTGTTTCGGGCTGGCCCGCCGGCAAAACATCGCGGTAGAGCAGGCCCAGCGTTCGCTTGACGCGCGGCAGCAGCACCTCAAAGCCGAAGAAGCCACCTACTTCCCGAAAATCGACCTGCTGGCCGGTTACAACTATCTCGGCAAACCGCTGGAAATAAACCTGCAACAGGTTAAAACCGGCATCGTGGAGGGCTCTTCGCAGCAGGCCGTTTCCAGCGCCAACACCGTGTATAAGGAAATTACCGGCAACAACCTGCCGCAGCCTGTGCAGGACGGCATCTACAACACATCGAAAAACATTATCGGTACGGTGTATCCCGATTACAACCCGCCATTGAGCAAGCAAAGCTACTTCACCGCCGCGCTGGGACTCCGCCAGCCGATTTACCTCGGCGGCAAGCTCGCCACGGCCCGTAACATCGCATCCGCGGAATACCAGAGCGGCATCGTGAACGTGGAGCTGGTAGAAAAGCAAACCGACTTCGCCATTTCCTCCGCCTATATCCGCGTCCTTTACCTCAACGCCGTGCTGCAGTCACAGGGCCGCATCGTAACCGCCATGGAACGGAACGAACGGTATGCCGCCTCGCTAGTCGCCAACGAGATCATTCCGCCATACCAGCGCAACTGGGCTACGGTGGCGCTCACGTATGCGCGCAGCCGCCAGCAGAACATGGGGCTCGAAAAAGAGAACGCCCTCGTGGAACTGAAGCGCCTGCTGCAATTACCGCAAGACACGCTGCTTACCATCACCGACACCCTGCGGTACCGATCCCTGCCCAATACGGCTGCGCCTGTGGAGTTCTGGAAAGGCAACCCGGCCTGGAAGGCGGTAGACAGCAAAACGGCGCTCGCCGAAACTACGGTGAAGGCTACCCGCTCGCTCAACCTGCCCAACATATTCGGTATCGCCACGCTCAACCTTTACCAGCGCGACCTGCCCGTGATCACCCCACCGTGGCTCGTGGGCGTCGAAATGCAATGGACGCTCTTCAGCGGCTTCTCCCACCAGAAGCGCGTACGGGCCAGCAGGCTGCTCGTGGAGGAAGTGAAGCTGGCATCGGAGAATACCCGTAACCTGCTCGAAGCCGGCGCTACCGTAGTGCGCAACAAAGTAACGGTGCTCGAAAGAGACCTGCAATCCCTCGCGCAGGCGCGCGACCAGGCAATGATCACCACCGCGCAGGTGCAGGAAAGGCTCGCCAACCAGCTGTCGTCCGTCAAAGACGTGAACGAATCGCTGCTGCTGGAAGAAGAAATCGGGAAAGCTTATTATGCCGCGCTGTTCGGTTACATGCTGGCGGCGGCGGAATACTATAACATCCTGGGCACGCCCCGGCAAATCACCACCCTCCTGCAATGAAAAGATTCTTTACACAATATTGGGCCCTGTTGATCCCCGTGATCATTTTGCTGGTGGCGCTGCTGTTCCTCCTGCGTGGCGACGGCGCGGCAAACCATGCCGTGATTGGCATGGTGGACGCGGAGTATGTGGATGTGGCCGCCGAATTCCCCGGCCGCCTTGATTCCCTCCTGGTATCGCAGGGCGATACGGTGAAAGAAGGACAGCTGCTCGGCGTGCTGCGCACCACGGAGATCAACGCCATCCGCCGCCAGGCCGAAGCGGCCATCGAAGCCGCCGCCTCGCAGGTAAAGCTGCTGGAAAAAGGCGCCCGGCCCGAAGTGATAAAAAACGCCGGCAACCTCTACCACATCGCACAGGAACAGTACAACCTCGCGCAGAAAACCTACCAGCGCATGGAGCGGTTGTATAACGACAGCGTGATTTCGGGCACGGAAAAAGACCTGATCTATTTCAAGTTTCAGGCAGCCAAAAAAGAAATGGAAATCGCCAGGCTTAACCAGGAGATGCTGGAAAAAGGCACGCAGCCCGAGATCTTACAAACCGCCACCGCCATTTTGAAACAGGCCGAAGAAGGCTATGCGCTTACGAAGGCGCTGACCGACAATACCCGCATCCACGCCCCTGCCGCCGGCATCATTTCCTCTTTGGTGATCCACCAGGGCGAGATCGTGAGCATCGGCTACCCGATGATGACGCTGCAAAAGCCGCTATCGTATTTCATCCGGTTCAACATCCGGCAGGATGCCGCCGCCGCCCTGCCGCTCGGCGCCAAAGCCAACGTACGCGTGCCCGGCTGCAAACCGGAAACCTTCGAAGTATATGTTTCGTCCGTGGCTCCTTCCCTCGAATTCGCCAACTGGGTGCCGGTAAAGGAAAAAGGAACATTCGAGCTGCGCACTTTCACCATTGAATGTAAACCGTCCAACGTAGCCGTCATTGACGGATTACGGCCGGGCATGACCGCCGCGCTGCTGACGCCATGATCAAAGCCGTGTTCCAGATCGCCCTCAGGGAATGGCAACGCATTCTCACCCGCCCGGACCATTGCCTGGTGCTGCTGGTATTGCCCCCGCTGCTCTTTTTCTTTTACGCTTACATTTACGATAAGCAACAGGCGGAAGACCTGCCCGTGGCTATCTGGGATGAAGACCACACCGCCGTATCGCGGCAGATCACGTTTCTGCTTGAACAAACACCCAGCATCCACATCACCGAAAGCGTGAGCAGCCAGGACGAGCTCGAATCGCTCATGCAGCAACACAAGATCATCGGTGCTATTCATTTCCCCAAAGGCATGGAACGCGACATCAAAAGCCGCCACCCCGTGAAAGTGCCCATTTACACCAACGCCGCTTCCCTCGTGCCCGGCAAGCTCATCAATAAAGACGCCACCACCGTGCTCATCACCGCCGCTGCGGGCGTAAACCTGCAAAAATTCATGAAAACCGGCATGCCGGCGGGAAAGGCCATGAGCCTCATCATGCCGGTGAACATGACGGTGTACCCGATGTACAACCCTACTTACAACTACCAGCATTACCTCGTGCCCGGCCTCATCACCGTGGCGCTGCAAATGATGATCATCATGGTGGCCGTGCTGATGATCAACATGGAATGGAAGGAAGGCACGATGGATGCGCTGCGGCTCATGGCCGGCAACCATGCCGGCGTGATCATCACCGGCAAAACCCTCGCGCACCTGAGTGTGGGCTGGGTGAACTTCGTGCTGGTGGCGGGCATCATTTTCCCGTTCTTTTCCCTGCAGCACCCCGGCACCAACTGGCAGCTGTTCCTGCTGTTCAACCTGCTCACACTCGCCTGCACCGGCATAGGGCTGATGATTTCCGTGATCGCCGCCGATGTAATGCTGTCGCTCGATGCAGGGCTGTTTTATACCTCGCCGGCCTTCGTATTCAGCGGCTTCACTTTCCCCCGCTGGGCCATGCCCTGGTACGACCAGTATTACGCCAGCCTGATGCCATATACGCCCTTCCTCGACGCATTCTTCAAAGTGTATTTCATGGAATTGCCGCTGCGCTACGCCATGCCCGAGATCACAAAGCTGCTGCTCTTTATTGGCTGTACTTTTTTTGTATCCGTATTGCTTTTACAGGTTAAACTCAACAGGTATGCCGCAACAGCCAGGATATAAACCCTTCCGCCTGCTGCTGCGGGAAACGGCGCTGGTGGCCAAAGACCACAGCCTGCTGCTCACGCTGCTGATCGCCCCGCTGCTCTACGCCTTTTTCTACGGCAGCATCTATTCTTACAAAACGGAGGAAGAAGTGCCCATATGCGTGGTGGATGAGGACCGCACCAATTTGTCGCGCACGCTCATCGAACAGATCAACAACACGCAGATGGTGCGGGTCACCGCCGTTACCACGCTTGAAGCCGCCAAAGAGCAGATGTACCACGGGCATACACAGGGTTTCCTCTACCTGCAGAAAGGCCTGGAGAAGAAAGTACTGTCGCTGCAGCAGGCCAACATGGTGCTGGCCCTCAATGCGGCGCGCTTCCTGCCGTCGAGCGACGTGCTGGGCACCATCACACAGGTGGGGCTTACCGTGGGCGCCGGCGTGCGGCTGCAGTACCTTCAGAAATCGGAAGGTATGAGCACCGAAATATCCGGGCGCGAAGTGATGGCCGTAAAACCCGATGCGCGGCCGCTGTTCAACGACCGCGTAGACTATGGCACTTTCCTCTTACCCGGCCTGTTGGCCATGATACTTCAGCAAACGCTGCTGCTCGGGCTTGCGGGCGGAACGGCCGCCGAACGGCAGCACCGGCGGGTTGGCGAATGGATGCGGATGGCCGGCCACAATTTATCGGCCGCCCTTTGGGGCAAAGGCCTTTTTTACTTCATCCTCTTCTGTTGCTATGCCTTCTTTTTCCTTACCGTCAATTTCGGCGTGCTCGGCCTGCAGTTACTCGGCAACGCCTGGGAACTGGCGCTGGTAACGGCCCTCTTCCTGTTTTCGTTGATCCCGATGGGCATCTTTACCGGCCTGTTGTTCCGTTCCCAATTGCTGTGCACGCAACTGCTCGCGTTCAGCACTTATCCCATTTTCCTGATCACGGGCTATACCTGGCCCATCCAGCAATTGCCAGAGGGATTGAAGATGGCCGGCGCGCTGCTGCCCATTACGCCTTTCCTCCAGCTCTACCAGGGCATCGTACAACAGGGCGCGCATATTGCAGACCGGCTGCCCGCGCTCTACCATCTTTGCATCCTCTCGTGCCTGTATACGCTCATCTGTTTATGGAAAATGCATAACGTGGCCACCACCAAATCCCCGGCGGCCATTGCCTGAAAATTGCGTAATTTGCGGGCCATGAACAGGCAACAGGGACCAATAGGCGTATTCGATTCGGGCTATGGCGGGTTAACAGTACTGAAAGAAATTGTCA
>CBFGZV010000024.1:0-72429 GCA_965653365.1 uncultured Chitinophaga sp.
TCCGGAAACAGAGCGGGCATCTGTTCCTGTACGACGAAAAACTGATCAGCCCTTTGAGGAATGTAGACATTCAGCTCAACGATGTGCCGCTGAAACAGGCGCTGGAACAGGTGCTGAAAGGCAGCGGCCTTGAGTTCGAAATCGTCGAGAAGAATATTGTGCTGCGCCGCGAACCGCTGGCCCTGCCGCGTTTCTTCGTGGCAGACACCACCATCGTGCCCGAAGTGACCGGGAAGGTGCTCGACGAAACCGGCGCCGCCCTCATCGGGGCTACCGTACTGATCAAAGGCACTTCCACCGGTGTGGCGGCCGATCTGAACGGGGCCTTTAAACTGAGGAATGTGCCGAAAAGCGCTGTGCTGGTGGTGCGCTTCACCGGCTATACCACCCGGGAGATCAACCTGGAAGGCCGCTCCAGCCTGCAGGTGTCCATGGTGATCGACAACAGCAAGCTGGATGAAGTAGTGGTGGTGGGATACGGCGCACAGAAAAAAGCCAACCTCACCGGCGCGGTAGACCAGGTGAGCGGCCAGGAAATGGAAGACCGCCCCGTTACCCGCATTTCGCAAGCTTTGCAGGGCATGGTGGGCAATCTCAATATCTCTACCACCAGCGCAGGGGGTGCGCCCAATGCTACACAGAATATCAACGTGCGCGGTTATACGGGCCTCGGTACCGCCGGCGCCCCGCTGGTTGTGGTAGACGGTGTGCCGGGCGGTGACCTCAACGCCATCAACCCCAGCGACATTGAAAGCATTTCCATCATCAAAGACGCCGCATCCGCCGCCATTTACGGTTCCAGCGCACCTTACGGAGCATTGCTCATTACCACCAAGCAAGGTAAGAGGGGCAAGGCGCCCAGCATTTCATACAATAATAACCTGAGCTGGGCTACGCCGATCAATATGCCCAAAATGCTGGGCTCCCTGGAGTTCGCCGAATTCTACAACGAAGCGTTCGCCAATGCGTCCCGCGCCAAAGTGTACGACGATGCGACCATACAGCGCATCAAGGATTACCAGGCCGGCACCATGAAAGACGAAACCATCAAGGCCCCTACCGGCAACTCCTGGCAGTCGTGGGGCGGTGGCAACGCCAACAACGACTGGTTCGACATTTATTTCAAGGACGTGGCTTTCAGCCAGCAGCATAACGTAGGTGTTAGTGGCGGCGGCAGCAACTCCACGTATTATATCGGCCTGGGGTACAACGACCGGCAGGGGATGTACAACTTCGGAGACGACAAGTACAAACGGTTTAACGTGCGCGCCAATATGAGCAGCGACCTTACCAACTGGATGACCATCAATCTCAGAAGCTCGCTCACGCGTGAGATCTTCAACTCTCCCAACACTTACGGCGGCCGCACCGGGGGCAACTACATGCACCAGATTGCGCGCAAATTCCCCACGGTACCGCTCTTCAACCCGGATGGCCATTATTCCGAAACGAGCGATGTGCTGCTGCACAGCCTCGGCGGGCGCCTCAACCGTGTGAAAGACGGTATTTTCCTCACCGGCGAGTTCGTGTTCAAACTGGCCAAGGGCTGGAACTTTACCACCAACTATACTTTTGACGGCTTCCGCCAGGGTGAGACCAACCACACCAAAACAGTAGTACATTATCTGCCCGACGGTACCACCGCCAACATCAGCGGCACTTTCCCGAACGGGTTTTCCCGGTCGGACATCAACAGCGAGCACCATGTGATCAATGCCTTCACATCGTACGAGCACAAATTGGGCAACCACGAATTCAAAGTGCTGGGCGGCTATATCAAGGAGCTGACTGCATATACGTCGTTCAGCGCCAGCAACAGCCAGCTGTATTCAGACAACGTGCCCTCCCTGAGCCTTGCTTACGGCACCAGCCCCGGTATTTCCGATCTTATCAGGAAGCTGGCGGTGGAAGGGTTCTTTGGCAGAGTTAACTATGCCTTTAAAGACAAATACCTGCTGGAGCTCAACGGGCGTTATGATGGTACTTCGCGCTTCCTGAAAGATGTGCGCTGGAAATTCTACCCCGGTGTGTCCGCTGGCTGGAATGTGCACCGCGAGAGCTTCTGGGAGCCAATCAGCAAAGTAGTGACCTCCTTCAAGGTAAGAGGTTCTTATGGCGCTTTGGGCGATCAGTCGTTCATTGATTCCGATCCCTCCAACCCGAACTATTATCCTTTTTATCCCGCCCTGGGCGCCACCCGCCCAACCAGTACCAACTGGCTCTTCGGAGGCACGCAACAGGCGATGGTTACAATGCCATTCCTGGTGAACAACTCACTCACCTGGGTCAGCACCAGCACGCTCAACCTTGGTGCCGATGCTTCGTTTTTCAATAACCGGCTCACGGCATCTTTCGATTGGTACGTGCGCAGAGCCAACAATTTTGCCGGCCCGTCGCAGGTGCTCCCGGCAGTACTGGGCATTGGCGTTCCTTCGGCCAACAATACCGATATCGAGACCCGTGGCTTTGAGCTGATGCTCAACTGGGCCGATCGAATCGGCGATGTCAACTACCGTGTGCGCGGTGTGTTGAGCGACTACCGGGGCAAAATACTCAGGTACCCGAATCCCACGGGGCTGAACTCCACCTGGTACGCCGGCCAAAACATGGGCGATATTTGGGGATATACCACGCTGGGGTATTTCACCGCTAACGACGAAGAAGCAAAAGGCCCGCGCCAAACGAAGATATCCTCCGCCAACTGGACGGCGGGTGATATCAAGTATGCAGATCTAGACGGGAACAATATGATCGACTGGGGGAACAATACACTGGCCAATCCCGGCGACCGCCGCGTGATCGGCAACAGCACGCCCCGCTATTCGTACAGCTTTATCGCCGACGCGAACTGGAAAGGGTTTGATTTTTACGTATTCCTGCAGGGCGTTGCCAAGCGGGAAGCCTGGGTAGGCTCCAACTACTTCTGGGGCGTGATCGGCGACGAGTGGCAGAGCTCTCCCTTCACGGTGCACCGCGACCGCTGGTCGCCCGCCAACCCGAACGGCTATTTCCCGAAATTCTATATGAGCGGTGAGAACGGCAAGAATACGCAGGTACAGACGAAGTACCTGCAGAATGCAGCCTACATGCGTATCAAGAACGTACAGGTGGGTTATACCCTGCCTGCCTCGCTCATTGGCCGTATCAAGGCGCAGAAGGTACGCATGTACGTGAGCCTCGAGAACCTCGCCACTTTCACCAAACTCGTGAAAACGATGGACCCAGAATTGTCTATCGGCGACGCCAAGATTTACCCGCTGCAGCGCACGTATTCCCTTGGCCTGAATGTTACTTTTTAATGCACGAAAACTGTAGACTATGCAACTGAAAAAAATATTCGGAGTGTTGATCGTGGCGCTGGCAGCGCTGACATCCTGTACCAAGGATTTCCTGGAGCGGGTGCCCGAAACCAGCATCAGCGAAGCGGAGTTCTGGAAAAGCACCAACGACCTGAAACTGTACGCCAATAATTTTTATAATAACACCACGCTGCTGCCCCATTATGGCCTCGGCGCATTTGGCACTATCGGCATTTACGGGCTCGATGCGGACCAGGGCAGCGATAATATGATCAACATGGGTGTGAATGGTATGCTGAATGGAGAGCGTACCGTGCCCGCTACCAGTGGAGATTGGAGCTGGGGCATCATCCGGAATGCCAACTACTTCCTCGCCAACTACGGCAAGGTGCAGGACAGCTGGGATAACGTAAAGCCTTATGTGGGTGAAGCCTTGTTCTTCCGTGCCATGATGTATGCCACGTTGATGAAGAACTTCGGGGCATTGCCCTGGATTGGTACGCCGCTTTCATTGACAGACACCACCAACCTGTTCGGCGCTCGCCTCCCCCGCAACGTGATCGCCGACTCCATCCTGAATGATCTGGACAAGGCGATCGAATACCTGCCCACTAAAGCTTCCGCGCAGGCTTCCCGCATCAACAAGGAGATCGCACTGGCTTTCCAGTCGAGAATAGCGCTCTACGAAGGTACCTGGGAAAAATACCATGCCAGTACTCCCTTCGGCGTAGCCGGCTCGAATGGCAGCAAATACCTGCAGAAAGCGGCGGCTGCCGCCCAAACCCTGATCAGCAGCGGGATTTTCTCGCTCGACAATGTGGGCGGCCAGAACGGTTACTGGCGCTTGTTTAACCAGGCAGACCATTCGTCCAGCAAGGAAGTGATGTTCTGGCGCAAGTTCGACGTGGCGCTGGGCCTTCATCACAACTGGCACCGGTATACCAACAGCGGGGCCGGCCGCGGCCTCACCAAAGCGCTGGTAGACGCCTACCTCTGCACGGACGGAACCCCTATTTCCGTAAGCCCGCTGTACCGCGGCGACGATTCTATCATCCGCGTGGTAGCCAACCGCGATCCGCGCCTTTCTCAAACGATGTACGTGCCGGACGGACAGCACATCATTACCAACAACCAGCCGCAAGGGGCGGCAGACCGCCTTTTTACCGTACCGTCATTTGATCAGTCCAATGAAGGCAAACCGTCCACCGGCTACCAGCTATACAAAGGGCATACGCCGGATTATTTCCAGCAGTATGCGGCAAGTGTTGGCGTTACATCAGTGATCTATTTCCGGTACGCGGAAGTGCTGCTGAATTACGCAGAAGCCAAGGCGGAGCTTGGAACGCTCACCCAGGGCGATCTTGATATCACGGTGAACAAGCTGCGGGCCCGTGTGGACATGCCCAACCTGGTCATGGCCGGCATCGTTGCCGATCCGAAATGGGACTTTCCCGCGCTCAGCCCCGTTATCAACGAAGTGCGCCGTGAAAGAAGGGTAGAGCTGGCCTGCGAGGGCTTCCGCCGCGATGATATTTTCCGTTGGGCCGCTGCCGACGAATTGATCGCGGGCAAAAAGCCCCTGGGAGCCAAAAAGGCACAATGGACAACGCTTGTGGCGGCCAACCTGCTGAATTTTTACCCGGTAGATGCGCAGGGGTACATCGAGTTGTTTAAAAACATCGCGGCCATGGCATCCGGCTATAAATTCCGGGTTGACCGGGATTACCTTTTGCCGCTGCCCACCAACGAACTGACGCTGAACCCGAAACTGGCCCCGCAGAACCCAGGCTGGTAAACGGGCGAGGCGACACACCGTGTGCTCCGGTTTCAAAAGCGTTAGCGGCTACTCTTCTGAATACCCTCTGTTCCCCAGTGGGGATCCCGCAGCAAATCCTCCGCTGGCGGGGGCCCCGGGGAAAGATTTGGAGCCGCGTCCTTCCCGGTGATGCGCCGGTAAAAAGGTCTTCTTTCTGTTTTTAATATGGCGGGACGGCGCGAACATGCGCTGTTCCGCTTTTTTTATAAAAAATATCCGCGCAAACGGGTTAAATTAAGCTGCCAATTTCACACGACAGATATGAAAAAACTACTCTTCATTGTATTCGCTGGCATGGCGCTGCAGTCGCCCGCCCAGCAAACGAAACCGAATATCGTATTGTTTGTGGTAGACGATATGGGCTGGCAGGATTGTTCGGTACCGTTTTACCGGTCCATCACCCAGCAGAACCGCCAGTTCCGCACGCCGAACATGGAAAGACTGGCGGCGAAAGGCATGAAATTCAGGAATGCGTATGCCAATCAGAACTGCACCCCGTCGCGCGTAAGCCTGATGACGGGCATGAGCCCATTGAACCATGGCGTTTCCTCCTGGACTTTTTATAAGGATAAAACAGCCGGTGAGGGCGGCGATAAAGACTTCGATTCCCCCGGCTGGAATATGAACGGCCTGAGCGCTTCGCCCGGCGTCCCCCACACCGTGTATGCGTCACCGTTGCCGCAGCTGTTAAAAATGCAGGGATATAAAACCATCCATGCCGGCAAAGCCCACTTCGGCGCGTTCGGCACGCCCGGTGAAAACCCGCTTGCGCTGGGCTTCGACGTGAACATCGGCGGCGGCGGCGCCGGTCAGCCCGGCTCTTATCTCGGCCTGAAAAATTTCGGCAACAACAAATCGAATTCGAATCCCCGCGCGGTGCCCGGCCTGGAAGCCTATTGGGGGAAAGATATTTTTGTGACCGAGGCTATTACGCAGGAGGCGCTCAAGCAACTCGACAGCGCGGGCAACAAACCTTTTTTCCTGTATATGGCGCATTTCGCCGTGCATACGCCACTGGAAGCGGATAACCGTTTCGTGCAGCGATATTACGATGCCGGCCTCGACAGCACGGAAGCCAAATACGCGGCGCTGGTGGAAGGCATGGACAAGAGCCTCGGCGACATTATGGACTACCTCGAGCGAAAAAAACTCGACAACAATACCCTCATTATTTTCGTGTCTGACAACGGCGGCCTGACGGATATGGCCCGCGGTCGGCCGCGGAACCTGCATAACGCCCCGCTGCGCAGTGGTAAAACGTCCGGTTACGAAGGTGGCCTGCGCGTGCCCATGATCGTGCATTGGCCCGGCGTTACAAAGCCCGCGTCTGTGTGCGGTGAGAACCTCATTATCGAAGATATTTTCACCACGGTGCTCACCGCCGCAGGTGGCAGCAGCAAAGGGCTGGTACAGCAGGTAGATGGTATCTCCATGGCCCCGCTGCTCAAAGGTGGCAAGCAATCCCCCGCCCGCACATTGGCGTGGCACTTCCCGCACCAGCGCGCGGCAGGCTCGCCGGACGTGCAGCCTTTCAGCGCCATCCGCAAAGGTCCGTGGAAGCTCATCTACCTGCATAAATCACAGGCATTCGAACTGTACAATACCGACCGGGATATTTCGGAGGCGCACAATCTCGCCGCCGCAGAGCCCGCCCGGGTGAAGGCGATGGCCGCAGAACTGGGAAAGCTGCTGAAAGCCGGCAAATCGAATATGCTGGTAGACAAACAGCGCGGAAAGAGCGTTCCTTATCCGGATGAGGTGTTGTAGCTGAAAATGACCGTGGATGACGGTAAAGGGCCTCATTAGCATTTGCTGTTGAGGCCCTTTTGTTGTATACAGCCGCTGTTAATTGACCGCGGTATATTTCGTATAACATCCTTCGATGCACATCGGCTCGATGGGCGTGAGCGTCAGCGTATCGCCGGCGATGGTGAACTGCAATGTAACGGTCGTGGCGCCCGGTCCCGTCAGTTTTACCCGGTTGCCGTTGAGGGAATATTGCGTGTACGCGCCGCCGGTACTGTTTGTATAAGTGCCGTCTTTTTTAAATTCAACGATCACCGGCTTGCTGGGGTCTGCCTGGTGTTCTTCGATTGGCCCGCCGATGGAGAAGGCGTTGATCGCCAGCTGCCACTTACCGAGCAGGGTTTCGTTGATCTGTGTTTTGCTTTTGCTGCACGAGAGCAGGAGAGCGAATGCCGCCAAATAAAGCATGTGTTTCATAAGTTCCGGAATTTGACTGTAGAACGGGCCGGGGGCCGGGAATGTTACATTCCCGCCGCCACTACCTTTTCGTTCAGCCGTTTCATATCGGCTTCGAGCGCTTTATTCTTTTTGTCCATTTCGATGAGGTACAAGGTGAGCTCTTCGATTTTCTGCAGTAATTTTTTATTCATCTCTCCCAAGTCCAGCCCTTCTTTTTCCACTTTTTCAGCGGGCGGCATGTCCGGCAGGTGGCCGTTTTGCTGTATGAACGCTTCGATATCGCCTAACGCAGGCAACCTGTAACCGGGCTGGAAAACATAGTCCGGCCAGCCGGTGAGGGTAACGGTTATTTTGCGCGCGCGGATGTTGCCGTTCACAGACAACTTCTCTGTGGGGCTTGCGGTGCCGATGCCGACATTGCCACCCGGGAGAATTCTCATGTCGACGCCGTTGGCATCGCCGCCCATCAGCAGTCCTTCCGCAGTTTGCCCGAACACCTGGGCGTTACCCGAGCGGGTGTAGCCGATACAATATGCTTCACCGCCAACAGCACCTGTGACGCCGAGTTTGAAGGTGCCGCTAACGTCGAGCTGGGCGGAGGGGTACATGGTGCCGATACCCACGTTGCCCATTTCACGGATTACCATGCGGTATTCGGCCGGGGCCTCCATATTTTCAGCGGATGTACTGAAGAAGTAGAGGCCGTAGGGCTCGGTGGCGCCGATGCCGAATTGATGCCCGCCGCCACTCAGCTGGATAGCCTGGCCGTTACCCAGCCGTATAGCTTTGTTCCATTGGTTGCTCGTCCAGGTACTGCCGCTGCTGACGCTGCTGATGGTGACAGGTCCGCTCAATTGCTGCTGGGCTTTGAGCGCGAAGGGGGTGAGCAGGGAGATGAGGAAGGTAAGGGAGCGGTGTTTTTTCATGGGTTAAAGGGTTTTATTTATCCGAAAGTACGAAGCGGCCGGAATTCTTGCACATTAACAGCTGCCGGCGGCTTCTTTAATACCCTGCGTTGAAGCCCGGGACCTGCCGGGGAACGTGGGGAGCAAGAGATTTGAAGGATGACAAAAGCCGGCGAAGCCATGTGGGACCTCGCCGGTTTGTGTGCTTATTGCTTTTTCTTCAACGTATCCAGTTGCTTTTGCAGATCGATCACATACAAAGTGAGCTCTTCCAATTTTTGCAACAGTTTTCTATTCATTTCGCCGAGGTCCTGACCCTCCTGTGCGGCAGTTTGCGCGGAGGGGATGCCCGGGAGGTGTTTGTGCGTTGCAACAAATTTCTCCAGCGTTTTCAGTGAAAGCAGGTTGTAGCCGCTACTGAAGACATAATCCGGCCATTCTGCCGGGTTCACGGTCACCCGCACCCTTTGGGCCGTGATGGTACCGGCTACTGCCAGTTTGCTTTGCGGGTTGGTGGTGCCGATGCCGACATTGCCCTGCATGAACGAGTGTTTGCTGGCGTCGTATTGCAGGGGGCGGTAGCCATTCGCGCTCCGGTTGTAGGATTGTATGCCTACTGTTTCATTGGGAGCACCCAGGTAAACTTCCAGCCCTTCTGCATTGCCATTTGCCACTACAAATTTTTGCATGGGGTTCAGCGTGCCGATGCCGACATTGCCCATTGTAAACGTGTATCTGTTGGCAATAAATTCAAATGGGCGATAGAGCGCCGCGGCGCGGTCGTATGCTTGCATACCGATGCGTTTATCGGATTCACCCAGAAAAATCTCCAGGCCCTCGCCCCCATTGTTTGATACGACAAACTTATGTGCCGGAGAGGGGGTGCCGATGCCGACATATCCGTTCGCCGCAATACGCATGCTTTCGGTGCCCTGCGCCCTGACGAAAGCCAACGGTTTGTTCCAGTACGGCCCTACGAATGCGGCTTCGGTATTTGCGTAAATTTCAAAGTCGGCAATTTGAGTATTATTGGAGTAAAGATAAAAGTGAGGAACAGATGCGGTGCTGCCATCTTCCTTTTGCGAAATCATCCTGCCGTGGTTCATGATATTGCCATTCACGATCAGTGGTGTAATGCCGTCGTCGACAGGACTGTTAATCAGCACGCGGCTAAATGGTGTTTGGGCATTTGCGGCCAGCTGGATGGTAAACAGCAGCACACAGGTTAACTTGATTTGCTTCATAGTGATGAGGGACTTTGTGGATCCGGGATAAAAGTAAAATAAAAAAGCTTCAGAAGTATTGCCTTCTGAAGCTTCGTGGTCCCACCTGGGCTTGAACCAGGGACCCTCTGATTATGAGTCAGATGCTCTAACCAACTGAGCTATAGGACCGGTCCTTTCGGACAAAAATATATAACAAACTTTTATGGGCCCCGTTTCTCAGGGGACGGCAAAAGTAAATATTTTTTCCACAAATTGCCAGTTTTTTTTCAATTTACGGCCGCCATGCAAGGAATCAAAAACATCATTTTCGACCTGGGAGGTGTGCTCCTCAACATCGACTACCAGCTGACCAATAAAGCGTTTACGGACCTGGGGGTGCGGAACTTCACGGAGCTCTACTCGCAGTTCCACGCCAACACCCTGTTCGAGGATCTAGAAACCGGACGGGTGAGCGAGGAAGATTTCATCGCGCAGCTGAGGCCCCACATCCCCGGCCATGTCACCGACGAGCAGATCATCGCCGCATGGAACGCCATGCTGCTCGATTACCCCGTAGCGAGGCTGCAATTGCTGCAGCAGCTGCGGCAATATTACAACCTCTACCTGCTCAGCAATACGAACGCCATTCACCTGCAGGAGGTCAATAAAATCCTGGAGCGAAGCCGGGGGATCCCCTCACTGGCAGCCTTTTTCGACAAAAGCTACTACTCTCACCTGATGGGATACCGCAAACCGGAAAAGGAGGCATATCAGCTTATCCTCGACGAGAACAACCTCCGGCCGGAGGAAACGCTCTTCATCGACGACACACTGCCAAATGTGGAAGCTGCCAGCGTACTGGGCATTCAGGCCATTCACCTGCAACCGCCGCGGACCATCCTGGATGTATTCAGAAAACAGTGATTATTTCACTTCTTCGAAGTCGATGTAATCGCCTTTATCGCGCGGGCGCGCCACGGGCTCAGCTGGGCGGGGCGGCGCCTGCTGTTGTTGTTGCTGCTGTTGGCGGAATTGTTCCTGCATATGCTGCTGCATATCGCGCACCTGGCGGCGCACGTGTTTGGTGGATCTGTATACCGGAATGATAAAGTCAAATACCAGCTTGTACAGTATCCATCCTATGAAAATGTAGAATATTAACCTTAACATAATCGCACAAAGATAATGCTATCTCTATTTCCCGGGGCCATTTTAGGCTTTCTTTAACGAAGGCGGGGGCTAATGGTGGCAATGCTTTCGGGAAAGTATCAGCCTCCGTGGCTATACAGCGGTGAAGCACCGGTATTTCGCCGATCAGAACTTGCCGAGCATGGCCGCAATGTCCATCGACGCCTGCTTGTTATACTCCCAGGCCAGCTTGCGGTAATTGATCGCGTCGATGATGGTGCCCACCAGGCAAAGGCCGCCGGTGAACAGGAAAAGGATGCCCATGAGGATTTCGTCCATCAGGAAGCGGTGGATGCCGTTGACGCCCACAAATCCCAGCAGGCAGGTGATCAGGATGGTCTGCGGGTCTTTCCGCCGGTTCTGGTACAGCATCACGAAACGCTTCCGGGTTTCGGGATCGTATTTTTTGGTGAGCTCTTCCAGCCACACCAACTCCTCGTGGTCCATTCCGGGCAACATGGCGAAATAAAAGTCATTCATATCTGAACTGAATTTTTGCGAGTTGAACGATACGGGCGCACAAAATCACCAGGGCCGGCAGTCCCAGCCAGTGATGGTGAAGGCTTTCGCGCAGTTCCCCGTGCAGCAGCAGGCTCACCGAAGTGCCCAGTCCGCAGCCCGGACAGCCGCTGAAACCGGCCAGCTTAAACACACAGAAGCTGGGTAAGCCGGCATGCGGGTCGATCGCCGCCAGGTACACCAGGCCCGCCACCCAGGCGGCCAGTTCCAGATTGATACGGGGAAACATGCTGCTCTAAGTTAAACTAATATCGGCGCATTCCAGATTCATTAGTAATAAAAATAATGTGATGAGGTGCGGGGTTCGGCGGTGTTATATTTAGAAGAAATTGTTTTTAAAATGAAAATAAATACTAATTTTGTAGTGGAAAAATGATTCAAATGAAGGGGACGCGAGTAGTCCCCTTCTTCTTTTTGGTATGGCAAACGAACAAGTGATAGCAAGCATCCGGGACATGCTGGAGGCGCTCCTGGCAGACAAACCGGAGTATTTTTTGGTGGATATCAGGATTAAACCCACGAACAATGTGAAGATCTTTGTGGATGCAGATAACGGGGCCTCGATCGACAAGCTGGTATCGCTGAACAGGCAATTGTACCCGCAGCTGGAAGCTGCCGGGCTGTTCCCCGACAACGATTTCTCCCTGGAAGTTTCCTCTCCCGGACTGGATGAACCCTTGAAAACGCCGCGGCAGTTTGTGAAAAACATCGGCCGCAAGGTGGAAGTGACCCGGCTCGACGGTACCGTCACCGAAGGCAAGCTGCTCGGCGCCACGGATACGGAACTGCAGCTGGAGGAAACCATCGGCAAGAAAAAAGAAATAAAACAGACAACTATCAATTTATCCGAAATAAAGCACACCAAAGTGTGTATCGTGTTTTAAAAAACTATAACAGAACATGGCTAGTATTAACCTGATTGAGTCATTCACCGAGTTTAAGGAGGCGGAAAATATTGACCGTCCTACGTTGATGAAGGTGTTGGAAGATGTGTTCAAGACGCTGCTGCGTAAGAAATATGGCTCAGATGAGAACTTTGACGTGATTGTAAATACCGAGAAAGGTGACCTGGAGATCCTCCGCCGCCGCACCATCGTGGAAGATGGCACCGTGGAAGACGAGAACGCCCAGATCGCCTATTCCGAAGCTATATTGGTGGAGCCCGATTACCAGGTGGGGGAAGACCTCTATGAGGAAGTGGAAATCATGGATTTCGGCCGCCGCGCCATCCTCGCAGCTAAACAGACCCTTACCGCCCGTATCGGCGACCTGAAAAAGAACATTCTGGTGAAAAAATACGGCGACCGTGTAGGCGAGATCGTAACGGGCGAAGTATACCAGGTGTGGAAAAAGGAAGTTTTATTATTGGATGATGAAGGGAATGAGTTAATATTGCCTAAATCCGAGCAGATTCCGACGGATTATTTCAAAAAAGGTGAAAATGTGAGGGCGGTTGTGAAGAAAGTGGAAATGAAAAACAACTCCCCGCTGATCATCCTTTCCAGAACGCATCCCTCCTTCCTGGCGAAACTCCTTGAGATTGAGGTGCCGGAAATCTTCGACGGGCTGATCGTTATCAAAAAGATCGTACGCGAGCCCGGCGAAAGGGCCAAAGTGGCCGTAGAGTCGTACGACGACCGGATAGACCCCGTAGGCGCCTGTGTGGGCATGAAAGGTTCCCGCATACACGGCATCGTTCGTGAGCTGCGCAACGAAAACATCGACATTATCAACTATACCGCCAACATTCAGCTGCTGATTCAACGCGCGCTCACGCCCGCCCGCATCAGCCGTATGGACGTTGATAACGACAACAAATACGCCTCCGTTTACCTCAAACCTGACCAGGTATCACTGGCCATCGGTAAAAAAGGCGTTAACATCAAACTGGCCTGCGAACTGACCGGGTACGAAATCGACGTATTCCGCGACGAAGAACAGGAACAGACCGAATTCGATATCGATCTGGAAGAATTTGCAGACGAAATCGAAGCATGGGTGATTGACGAGCTGAAACGCATCGGTTGCGATACCGCCCGCAGTGTGCTGGATCTGACCACAGAAGAGCTTGTACGCCGTTCAGACCTCGAAGAGGAAACCGTACAGGACGTGAGAAGGATCCTGCAGGAAGAATTTGAAAAAGAATAAAGCCGGCCGCTACACCTTCCCATGGGGTAGGCTTTTTTGATTGCAGAGATATTTGAGTTATTGTTAAAATGTTAAAAGAATTACTCCGCCGGTTGGTGGGGATTAAACGGGAAGGACGAGAATACGATATGCCTGAAGTAACAAACAACACACCGCGATTGCTGGCTGCGGCCAAGGAATTCAATATTGGAAAGGAAACGCTCATCGATTTCCTGGCCAATAAGGGCTTCGACATGGGTGAATTCGGTTCTCCTAACGCCCGTCTAACAGCCCAGATGTACAGTTCCTTGCAGCAGGAATTCCAACAGGATAAGGCCAACAAGAAGAAAAGTGACCAGATTGCCCTGCCCAAAGGAACGGTGTTAGACGCAGCTAAAAAGAAGGAGAAAGAAGAGGCGGAAGCGGCGGCAAAGAAGAAGGAGAAAGACGACGCTGATGCAGCTGCCGCCAAAAAGAAAGAGGAAGCCGCTCCTGCGAAACCCGAGCCGCAACCGGAACCGGAGGCGCCCAAACCCGCGCCCCAGCCGGAAGTGAAAGCGGAAAAGCCGGATCCGAAGCCCGAGCCTCAACCGGAACCAGCCCCGGCACCCAAACCGGAGCCGGTAGCGGAAGTGAAACCCACGCCCGCACCGGAAGCGCCGAAAACGGAAGCACCCGCTCCCAAAGCGGAAGACGTGGTGAAGCCGGACGCGCCCCGCATCAATGGCCCCAAAATCATGGGCACCATCGACCTGGATGCGCTCAACGCTGCCAACCGCAATAAAAAAGCAGGGCCTAAAAAAGAAGAGGAAAAACCGGAGCCCGCTCCGGCTCCCGCCGAACCCACGCCCGTTGCTGAAAAAGCTCCCGAGAAAGAAGAGAAAGCAGCCCCCGCTCCTGTTGCCAAAACAGAGGAAAAAGCTGCCGAGCCCGCTCCTCAACCCGCTAAGGAAGTGAAAGAGCCCGTACAGGAAGAAAAGCCGGCCGCGAAGGTGGAAACACCCCGCCCCGCTCAAACCCCTGCTCCGGAGGCCAACGAACCATCAGACGATTCAGGAGACGACAACAGCAACGCAGTGATCGAAAACATCCAGGCCACCAAGCTGACCGGCCCCAAAGTAATCGGCAAGATCGACCTGCCGGTTTCCCAGGACCGCCGCGACAACAAAGGGTTTAACAACAGCAAAGACGAAAAGCGCAAACGCAAGCGCATCGTTATAGAAAAGAAACCGGAGCCCATCAAGCCAGGCGAGTTCGCCAAAGAAGGCGCACAGGGCGGCCCCGGCAACCGCACCCAGGGCCAACACCCCGGTAACCGCGACAACCGCGGCCCCGGCGGCAACAGGCCTGGTGGTCAACACCCCGGCAACCGCGACAACCGCGGCCCCGGCGGTCATCAGGGCGGCAACCGCGGTCCCGGTGGGCACCAGGGCAACCGTGGCCCAGGCGGCGCCCCCGGCGGACCCAGCCGTCCCCACCAACGCCGCGACCAGCGGCCTGGTCAGGGTGGTTATGGCCAGAACGCTCCCCGCAAACCGGAGGATAAAGAAATCGACAAAAACGAGATCCAGAATAAGATCAAGGAAACGATGGCCAAGCTGGGCGGTAACTCCCGCGGTGGCCGTAGTACCAAAGCCAGCCGCAGAAGGGATAAACGCCACGAAGCAGCTGAACGCGAAGCAGCGCGCGAAGGATCAGACAACAAGCTCCAGGTAACGGAATTCGTATCCGTAAGCGAGCTGGCCAACCTGATGGACGTTAGCTTCGCGGAAGTGATCTCAAAATGTATGGGCCTCGGCATCATGGTGTCTATCAACCAGCGCCTCGACGCAGAAGTAATCGAACTGGTAGCCGGCGAATTCGGCTATGAAGTGGAATTCATCGGCATCGACGACGCCACGGAAGACGACGAGGAAGAAATCGTGGACGACCCGGCAGACCTGGTTCCCCGCGCCCCCATCGTTACCATCATGGGCCACGTAGACCACGGTAAAACCTCCCTGCTCGACTATATCCGCAGCGCCAACGTAGTGGCGGGCGAAGCAGGCGGTATCACCCAGCACATCGGTGCTTACCAGGTAACCACCGCCAGCGGCAAAAAACTGACCTTCCTCGATACCCCCGGTCACGAAGCGTTTACCGCGATGCGTGCCCGTGGTGCCAAAGTGGCCGACATTGCCGTTATCGTAGTGGCGGCGGACGATGCCATCATGCCCCAGACGCGTGAGGCCATCTCCCACTCCCAGGCAGCGGGCCTTCCCATGGTGTTCGCCATCAACAAAATCGATAAAGACGGCGCCAACCCCGAGAAGATCAAGGAACAACTGGCCGGCATGAACCTCCTGGTGGAAGACTGGGGCGGTAAATACCAAAGCCAGGAAATCTCCGCCAAAAGCGGCCTGAACATCGACGTACTGCTCGAAAAAATACTGCTCGAAGCTGAACTGCTCGAGCTCAAAGCCAACCCGGACCGCGAAGCTACCGGCTCCGTGATCGAGGCTACCCTTGACAAAGGCCGCGGTTACGTGACCACCGTACTAGTACAGAACGGTACCCTCGAACAGGGAGACACCATCGTATCCGGCCAGCACTTCGGAAAAATCAAAGCCATGTTCAACGAACGCGGCCAGCGGGTGGAGAAGGCCGGTCCTTCCGCCCCCGTACAGCTGCTCGGCCTGAACGGCGCTCCGCAGGCAGGTGAGAAGTTCCGGATGTATGAAGACGAGTCCGAAGCCAAGGAAATCGCCAACCGCAGGGCACAGATCGTACGCGAACAGGGTATCCGTACCAAAAAGCACATCACCCTCGACGAGATCGGCCGCCGTCTGGCACTGGGCAACTTCAAACAGCTCAACCTCATCATCAAGGGCGACGTGGACGGTTCCGTGGAAGCGCTCAGCGACTCCCTGCAGAAACTCTCTACCGAAGAGATCGTGGTGAGCGTAGTGCTCAAAGGTGTAGGCCAGATCACCGAATCGGACGTATTGCTCGCAACCGCTTCCGACGCACTGGTAATCGGCTTCCAGGTACGCCCGTCCATGAACGCGGCACGCCTCGCAGAGAAAGAGAACATCGAGATTCGTACCTACTCCATCATCTACGACGCCATCGACGAACTGAAAAGCGCCATGGAAGGGATGCTGGAGCCGAAAATCGAGAAGAAAGTGGTGTGCAACGTGGAAATCCGCGAAACCTACAAGTTCGACAAAGCCACCGTGGCGGGCTGTTTCGTGCTCGACGGCAAACTTACCCGGAACACACGCATCAACCTCGTTCGCGATGGCATCGTAGTGCATACCGGCGAACTGCAGTCGCTCAAGCGCTATAAAGACGATGTGAAAGAAGTTGTATCCGGCATGGAATGCGGTCTGAGCATCAAAAACTACAGCGACCTGAAAGTGGGCGATATCGTGGAAGGCTTCGAGGAAGTGGAAGTAAAAAGAACACTCTAAAATCCGTAAGGGCAGCCCGGAACCCTTGCCAACCAAGGCCCGGGTCCGCCCGATATCCGAAATTTTTGTTAAATAGATTAGCCGTCTTTGTGCGGCTAATTTTTTATTGGTTATTTTGGGTTCTCAGTAACGTTACTATGAAAAAATTTCTCATATCCTCTTTTGGCGCCGTGCTCCTGTTCCAGGCGGCAACCGCCCAGCAGGGACAGAAAATGGTGGCCGATAAGATCGTTGCCAAAGTAGGGGATAAGATCGTCCTGAAGTCGGACATTGAATCCGCGTTGGTGGACATGCAGCAGCAGGCCCTGCAAGGCCAGCCCCTGCCGCCAAATGCTACCTGCTCCGCCATCGAACAGATCATCGCCCAGAAAATACTGGTGCTGCAGGCCGAGCGCGACTCCCTGCCCATCAGCGAATCGGACGTGGACGGCCGCATCGAAAGCCAGATACGCTGGGCCGAACAACGCTACGGCAGCCGCGAAAAAATGACCGAAGTGACCGGCTATACCATTTACCAGCTCCGTGAGCGCTTCCGCGACGCTATCCGCGAAAGCATGCTGGCGAAAGCCATGCGCGACAAAATCGTGAACTCGGTAAAAGTGACGCCCACAGAAGTAAAATCCAACTTCGAAAAAACGCCGAAAGACAGCCTCCCCTTTTATGAGTCCGAACTGGAAATCGGCCAGCTCATCCTGCTGCCCAAAGCCAGCCGCGAAATGGACAAATATGCCATCGACCGCCTGCTCGACCTGAAGAAGAAAGTGGAAAACAAGGAGGGCGACTTCGGCACCTACGCCAGCCTTTACTCGGAAGACCCGGGTGTGAAGGAAAACGGGGGCGTTTACACCCTTAACCGTAACGACAAAAACTGGGACGCGGACTTCCTCTCCGCTTCGTTCCGCCTGAAAGAAGGCGAAATGTCGAGTCCCGTGAAGTCCCAGTTCGGGTACCACCTGATCAAAATGAACAAGCGCGCGGGCGATAACGTAGTGGTGCAGCACATCCTCATCAAACCCAACGTGGTAAGCTCGGATATTGCCGCCTCCGTTGCCAAGCTCGATTCTATCCGTACCAACATCCTCGCAGGGAAAATGAACTTCGGCGAGGCCGTGGCCAAATACAGCGACGAGCCCATGGCGAAATTCAACGGCGGTATGCTGCAAAACCCGCAAACCGGGAGCACCTTCCTCACGATCGACCAGCTCGACGACCCGTCTACCAAAGACATCGTGATGATGCTGGACTCCCTCAAGCCCGGCGGCATCTCCAAACCGATGCAGTTCGACGACGAGCAGGGCCGCAAAGGGCTGCGCATCGTATACCTTAAAACCCGCACCCAGCCGCACCGCGAAAACCTCCAGGACGATTATTCGCGCATCCAGGCCCGTACCCTGCAGGAAAAGCAGGCCCTGGCCCTGAGCAAATGGCTGGTAGATAAAATCCCGACGTTTTACGTGCACGTGGAGCCGGAATACCGCGAATGCGGCAACATCTCCAAATGGATGGCCAATACGGTCGCCACCCGGTAACCGTAACGGATGTTACAATATTCAAGATCCCGGCGCTGCTAAGCACCGGGATTTTTTTATGCCCGCTTCGCCTTCGACCCGATTAAACAGAAGGACGCACTGTGCCGGGCGTCGCAATGAACCGTTCAATCGACTGGCAAAACCCTCAAACCCACGCTCGTCCTGCATTTGTTAGGGGAATGCTAAAGCCGTGGTGATTTGAATATTTAGGCGTAACTTTGCGACTTCAATTTTACGGCATGAGTGACGCGATAAAGCATGAATGCGGTTTGGCATTCATAAGATTAAGAAAACCATTCTCTTATTATCAACAACAATACGGATCGGTTTTCTACGGGCTTAACAAGCTGTACCTTCTCATGGAAAAACAGCATAACCGCGGCCAGGATGGCGCGGGTGTGGCCACTGTAAAATTGCACACCGAGCCCGGCGTGCCCTTCATGCACCGTATCCGGAGCAGCCAGCCCCAGCCCATCGGGGATGTGTTCGGCAGAATCCGGGACGAAATCGCCGAAATCGAGAAATACCAGCCCGAAATCACCAAATACCCCGGCTTGATGAAGGGACACCTGCGGTTCCTGGGCGAACTGCTGATGGGTCACCTTCGTTACGCCACGCAGGGTAAAAACAACGTAGAGCTCTGCCATCCTTTCGTACGCTACAATACCATCCCCGCCCGCAACCTCACCATGGCCGGCAACTTCAACCTGGTGAACGTGGACGAGCTGTTCAACTTCGTGAAAGTGCAGCCCGGGGAAACCCATAAAAACAGCGACCTGGCCGCCATGCTCGAAGTGGTGCACCACTTCCTCGCCAAAGAAGACGAACAGCGCCAGAACGGCCTCGACGTGAAAGCCATCCTCCAGCAGGCGTTTTCCATGTTCGATGGCGGTTACCACGTTTGCGGCCTTATCGGTTCCGGCGACGCTTTCGTTATCCGCGACCCGCACGGCATCCGTCCATCTTACTATTACATCAACAACGACGTGATCGTGGCCGCTTCCGAAAGGGCCGCCATCCGTACCGCCTTCAACGTAGGGGAAAACGAGGTGATGGAGCTCATGCCCGGCACCGCCCTGATCGTGAAAGAAAACGGCGAATACAGCATCGAACAGATCATCCCGGCCAAAGAACGCCGCGCCTGCAGCTTCGAACGCATCTACTTCTCCCGGGGCAACGACGAGAAAATTTATAAAGAACGCCACGCGCTCGGATATCATCTCTCCGAAACCGTGCTCAAAGCCATCGACAACGACCTTCGCAATACCATCTTCTCCTTCATTCCCAACACCGCCGAAGTGGCCTTCTATGGCCTCATCAAAGGGCTGGAAGACTACCTCAACAAAATCAAGGTGGAGCGCATTATGAGCTGGGGGAAAGACTTCGATGAGGAGAAGCTCACCGAAATGGTGAACCGCCGCGTGCGGATCGACAAAATCGCGATCAAGGACGTGAAAATGCGCACCTTCATCACGGAAGACGCCAGCCGCAACGAAATGGTGCAGCACGTATACGATATCACCTACGGTACGGTGAAACCCGGAACCGATACGCTCGTCGTGATCGACGACTCTATCGTGCGCGGCACCACCCTGCGTGAAAGCATCATCAAGATGCTCGACCGCCTCGGCCCCAAACGCATTATCGTCATGAGCTCCGCCCCGCAAATCCGGTACCCGGACTGCTACGGCATCGATATGAGCAAAATGGGCGAGTTCGTAGCCTTCCAGGCCGCCATCGCGCTCATCCGCGAGCAGGGCAAGGATTACATCCTCCAGGAAGCGTACGGTCTTTGTAAAGAGCTGGAACGCACCAATACGCTCAATGCGCAGAACGTGGTGAAGAACATCTACAAACCCTTCACCCCCGAAGAAATATCCGCCAAGATTGCTGAAATCATCACACCGGCAGGGATCAACGCCAAGGTGGAAGTGATTTACCAGAACATCGAAAGCCTCCACGCCAGCTGCCCTAATAACCTCGGCGACTGGTACTTCACCGGCAATTACCCCACCCCCGGCGGTAACCGCGTGGTGAACAAGGCGTTCATGAACTATATGGAAGGCAAGAACGAAAGAGGATATTAATCCCGTTAATCACTGTTAACTTTTCCTTAATTCCGGGTGCGCTTTTCACCCATGTTTTTACTTACGGTAAAATGCCGTAATTTAGGGGTAGTCAATGGTTTACGATGTGTATGAAAACATTGTTGCTCATTCGCCACGCCAAATCCAGCTGGAACGATCCTGAAATGGACGATTTCGACCGCCCGTTGAATAAGCGGGGGAAAGAAAACGCCCCCGAAATGGCCACCAGGCTGCTTTCCCGTGGAACCGTCCCCGAACTGATCATATCCAGCCCGGCTAAACGCGCCCGCGCTACCGCCCGTATCATGGCCAAAGAATGGAAGTATCCCAAGGAGGCTATCCTGCTCGAAGAAGAGCTGTACCTCTGTTACGCCTCTACTTTTTTGAAGGTCATCACCAAAATAGACGATGACTTTAACGCCGTCGCCATCTTTGCCCATAACCCCGGCATCACCGACTTCGCCAATTACCTCACCGAAGAAATCCGTATAGATAATGTGCCCACCGCCGGCATCTTCGCCATAGAAGCGGAAACGGACCACTGGGAAGAATTTGACCGCGCCAAAAAACGCTTCCTCTTTTTCGACTATCCCAAAAGCGAAGTTTTCTAGCACGCGTTTTAACATTTCCGCCGCACGGCTTTAACACTTTCTTCAGAGTTGCCAACCTACTTTCATTTCATGAAAAATTAACCCGTATGACTACACGAATGCTATTCCTTTGCATTTTATTCCCCTTCCTGGCAGCAGCCCAAACCGGTGGTAAAGACTGGGGCGCCTTCAACCGCGTAGCCACCATACAGGAAGAGTGGCGCGGCAAGCCTTTCCGCCTCACCGCCGCGGCAAAAGCAACAGGCTCCCACGACGCGTCATGGGCGGGCATCTGGGTGCGTGTGCACGATGCAGCCAACCAGCCCGGCTTTTTCGACGACATGAGCGAGCGCCCCGTGAAAACGGATAAGTGGACCAGTTGCGAGATTAACAGTGTATTCAAGAAGAACGACAGCCTGATTTATTTCGGGGGACTGTTTATCGGCCCCGGCCGGTATGCCTTCGATCAATTTGCATTGCAGGTGGAAACCAGTCCAGGTAACTGGGAAACTGCCAGCCTGCCGGGCATGGAGCTCGCCACTGCGGAAGACCTCGCCTCCTGGCACTTCCCGAAAGAAGCGAAAACCATTCAATTTACCGTTGAAGACAACCATCTCGCCATTGACGCCGGCGCCCTCGCTGTTCCTGCCTCGCCAACGGGCCGTACCTCCACTTACGGGAGCAACGATAAAGCGGGTGGCTATGCCAGCGTGAACGGGATCAAAGTGTATTATGAAGTGTACGGGAAAGGGGAGCCCCTCGTACTACTGCACGGCAACAGCCAGGCGATCATCGTGTTTACCGACCTCATCCCGGAACTGGCCAAACGGTATCAGGTGATCGCCATCGATACGCGGCTGCAGGGCAAGTCCGGCGACGACGGCGCACGCCTCACGTATGAATTGTTTGCGGAAGACGTAAAAGGCGTGCTCGATCACCTCCGGCTGAAAAAAGTGAACCTCTTCGGCTGGAGCGACGGCGGCAACACGGGCCTCATCCTCGCCAGCAAATACCCCCAACGGATCAAAACCCTCATGACCATGGGCGCCAATCTGCAGCCGGATACGGCCAGCGTGAAGCCGGAGGTACTCAATGCGTTGGCCGAGCATGTAGCGCAACTGCCGCCGGAGAAAACGAAAGAAAAACGATTGTGGACACTCTGCCTGGAAGAGCCGCATATTTCCCTCGGGCAGGTGAAAAAGATCCAATGCCCCACCCTGGTGATGGCCGGAGACAACGATATGATCCAGGATGCGCACACCCGCCTCATCGCCGCCACGATTCCCCGGGGAGAACTGCTGATATTCGAAAACGCGACGCATTTCGCGCCCAACGAAATCCCCGTCAAGTTCCGTGAGGCCATGGAAGCCTTTTTACGGAAACATCCATAACACTATGCCTCCAGCGGCACCGGGCGTTTGTACTCGTCGATGGCTACAAAGGTGAAAGTGCCGCTGATGGCTTTATAGCGCTCGGTGGAATACATCTCTTCCACGAAAATCTCCACCAGTACTTTCAGGCTCGTATTGCCCGTATGTACCACCCGCCCGATCAGCTCCACGATGGTGCCTGCGGGAATGGGCTTTGTAAAATCTATTTTGTCGGACGACACGGTGACCATGCGTTTGCGCGCGAAACGCGTAGCCGTGATGAACGCCACTTCGTCCATCAGCTGCATGGCCGTGCCGCCGAACAGTGTGTCGTAATGATTGGTGGTGTTCGGGAAAACGGCTTTGAAAATGCGCGTTTCGGAGGTTGCTATTCTTTGTTCGTGATTCATCTTTTACTGATTTCCACCGTCCACGCCGGGCCGCTGGCGATTTTATGCCGCGCGGCGAAATTGCCCATGTTCAGCGCGAACGACAAATTCATGAGGCTGTTCTGGTAAGCGAGCGGCTGACCTTCTTTCACGCCGGCAAACGTTGTGACATAGGGCATTTCGCCACTGTACACCGGTTTGTTATTGTGCAGGATGCGCACCTGTAGCCGGTCACCGTACGCGAGGCGCAATGCTTTGAGGGTGTTTTCGTCGATGTTCGTCCACACGTTGCCGTACTGCACATCGAGAATGGGAATGTTGCCTTTGATGACGCCGTCTGCCGCTGTGGCCGGCTGGTAAGGGATCCGCAGCACCCCGTCGGGCAGCAGCGGCCCCACGGAATCGAACGGAATGACACCAGCGGCCAGTCGCGCCCCGGTGTAAGCGTACACGTCGCGGCCATGGAAGGTATACGATTTCGATGAGCCCGGCAGGCGGTTGCGCTGCTCATCGATTTCCCGCACGGCGCTGATACCCATGGTTTCGGCCACGAGCGTTAAGGTGCCGTTGTCTGGCGTTACGAAGAAGTGCCCCGATTTTGTTTGCGCCACTACCGACTTGCGCGCAGAGCCCACGCCCGGATCCACGACGGACACGAACACCGTGCCTGCCGGCCAGTAAGCCGCTGTTTGCTGCAGCCGGTATGCCGCCTCCCAGATGTTATAGGCGGGTATCTCATGGGTGAGGTCGAATATCTGCAGCGCCGGTGATACGCCAAAGGCTACGCCTTTCATAGCGGACACCGCGCCGTCTTTCAGCCCGAAATCCGTTTGCAGCACAAGCGCCTTCTGCTGCGCATTGACGGGAGCGAGATAAAAGCAAAATATGATGACCGGGAGGAAGAACAATTTCATCAGGACGGTTTTGAGGGGTATAAAAATAAGGAATTAATAGTTCCCGGCTCGCGGCAAAACCGTTCCAACGGCCAGCTGGATGCCATGGAATGGAATAATATCACCGGGACGCCGGAAGAAAAAGCGATAAAGCGCAATTCGTCCTTCCCGCGGGCACCGCCCGGCGCATTTTTTAATACCTGCTTTGTTCCAATCATGCGCCACCGAATATATAACAGGTTGAAACAGTTTGTTTTCTCGCGGATCTGCCGCAACACTGGCCATTTTGTTGGCAAATGATTTCATTTACCGGGGATAATCCTTATTTTCGTAATTATAGATAAGATTGTCCGGATAACAGCTTTTCGCTTTCCGGACCTGGATTAACTGGTAATGATTTGAATTTTGCAAAGTGGGTGCTGCCGGAAGGCAGGCCTAACAGTTATGCGTATACTTTGAAACGGCAGCGGGGCACTTCACTCATTATTGTTATTGCCACAGTCAGATTTTTTGTAATTGAACGTACAGGATTATATAGACAATGGGATGGTCGAAAGCTATGTGCTTGGTATTTCCACACCTGAGGAACAGGAAGAAATAGAGCTCTTGCTGAAGGAATCGCCCGAACTGCGCACCGAACTGCGGTCAGTGGAGCGAACCATTCACCGGTTATGGCTGGAAGAAGCCGTACCACCCCCCGTGGAGTTACGTGCCCGCACCATGCAGCCCTATAGTTGGGCGGATACCAACCCGGAAGACCCGCCCGGCGGCAAAAAAGCCAATTATACCTTCATCAATATCGCGCCGAATCAAAACGACTACATCACTGTGCACCGCATATGGAAGTGGATCTTTTTCACGGCGTTCCTGCTTTTTAAATGCTGCCTGTTTCTGGCCATTTATTTTTATTTCAAATACCGGCAGGTCGAAGACCGCCAGCAGGAAAGGGAAAAAGTCCGCAAGGAGCTCCAGCAGAACGGCCAGCATACTCCGCAACGTTGATATCTCCCGCAAGGCATCATCTTGTTCGCTCGGCCGCTTTACCAACACGGCCTGGAATGCCCCACGTTATTTCATCTGGCCGCCTTCAACAAAGTCTGCCCGGCCGCTGTTTAACATGAACAAGGGAAACAACAATGCTAATCCAATCAATATTCCAATTATGACGCCAAGACGAGAACATGATTTCCTGGGCGAAAAGGAAATCCCGAAAGATGTGTACTACGGAATCCAAACGCTGCGTGCCATTGAAAACTTCCATATTACCGGCATCCCCCTCAAAGTAGAGCCCCTTTTCGTACAGGCCCTCGGCTACGTGAAGAAAGCGGCGGCCATGGCCAATGCAGACCTCGGGGCATTAAAGAAAGACATCGCGGATCACATCGTGAAAGCGAGCGACAGGGTGATCAGCGGCGAGTTTAACGACCAGTTCATCACCGACCTGATACAGGGCGGCGCCGGCACTTCCGTGAATATGAACGCCAATGAAGTGATCGCCAACGTGGCGCTGGAAATGATGGGCAAGGAAAAAGGCGATTACGAGCATTGCCATCCCAATAACCACGTGAACTGCTCGCAATCCACCAACGACGCCTATCCCACCGCATTCCGCATTGCCCTCATCAACAAGCTCACCTTGTATAAAGAAAGCCTCCGGGCCCTGGGCGACGCATTTGAAACGAAAGGCGGCGAATTCAACCAGGTGCTTAAAATGGGCCGCACCCAACTGCAGGACGCCGTGCCGATGAGCATGGGCGACGAGTTCAGGGCTTTCGCCACCACTATCCGCGAGGAGCTGGCCAGGGTGGAAGAAAGTAAAAAGCTCATCGCGGAAGTGAATATGGGCGCCACCGCCATCGGGACCGGCGTAAATGCTCCCGAGGGCTACGCCGAACTGGTGGTGAAGCACCTGCGCACCGTGACCGGCCTGGACCTCATGCTAGCCACCGACCTGATTGAAGCCACCAACGACACCGGCGCCTACGTGCAGCTCTCCGGCGTGCTGAAGCGCACCGCCGTGAAAATATCCAAGATCTGCAACGACCTGCGCCTACTGTCATCCGGCCCACGGTGCGGGCTCAACGAAATCAATCTCCCGCCCATGCAGCCCGGTTCTTCCATCATGCCGGGGAAAGTGAATCCCGTGATCCCGGAAGTGGTGAACCAGACGGCCTTTTATGTAATCGGCGCCGACCTTACGCTCACACTCGCCGCCGAAGCAGGGCAGCTGCAGCTCAATGTGATGGAGCCGGTGATCGCATTCTCGCTGTTCACCTCCATCACCTATATGACCAACGCCTGCAACACGCTGCGCGAAAAATGCGTGACGGGCATTACCGCGAATGCGGACCGCACTAGGGACATGGTCATGCAAAGCATCGGCATCGTGACCCAGCTAAACCCCATCATCGGCTATGAAAAATCCGCCGCTATTGCGCGTGAAGCCCTGGAAACCGGCAAATCCGTGCACGACATCGCCGTAAAGGAAAAGAAACTGGTGACCCAGGAAAAATGGGACGAGATATTCACCTTCGAAAATATGATCCGCCCCAAATTCATTAACAGCTAAGCCGCCTGCGTGAAACGCCCGGTATTGACGCCGGGCGTTTCATTTCCAGAGCGTACCGCCAAATGCAACCAGCAAAAAAAATCGCGTGATGGATGGCATGCCGGACTGATGGACACAGTGTTCGGCGAAGATGGAATTTTGCCATGCCATCCTCCGCAAACACACCGCGCAAACAGAATTTGACGTCAGCCAGGTGAATTCTTTGCCAAAAGTGGATATCTTGTACGGCTACGCCAATATGAACCCGGTGTTGCCCGCCGCGTTGGTGAAAGACAAGGCGCAAGGCATCGTTGTAGCTGGCGTAGGCAACGGGAACCTATACCCACCGTTGAACAGCAAGTGAAAATTGTATAAATATTTCTATTCATGATCTGGCTTCAATTCGCAATCCTTCTTGCCGCTATCCTCATTGGCGCCCGTTTGAAAGGCATCGGCCTCGGCGTAATGGGCATGGCGGCCCTGGCCATTTACCTGTTCGTATTCCGCATGCGGCCCGGTGAGCCGCCCATCGATGTGATGCTCATCATCCTGGCCGTTGTATCTACCGCCGCCACCATGCAGGCCGCCGGCGGTATGGATTACCTCGTGCGCATCGCTGAAAAGATCCTGCGCAGCAAACCGTCGATGATCACGCTGATGGGGCCGCTGGTAACGTTTTTCTTCACCGTGTTTGCCGGCACGGCGCACATTACCTATTCGCTGCTGCCCATCATTGCGGAAGTGGCCACACAAAAAAGGATACGGCCCGAAAGGCCGCTGAGCATATCCGTGGTGGCCGCCCATCTGGGCATCACGGCCAGCCCCATTTCAGCGGCCACGGCAGCTATGATCACCATCCTGGCCGGCCAGATCGAACTCGTGCAGATTTTGAAAGTGTGCATTCCCGCCTGCATCGTCGGCATTCTGGCGGGAGTGGCCGTGGTCTGGAAAAAAGGGAAGGAGCTGGAAAAGGACCCCGTATTCCTGGAAAAAATGAAGGATCCTGATTTCGCCAGGGAGCTGGACGCGTCGAGCGCCGACGAATCGAAGCCGCTGAAACCCGGTGCTAAAACTTCAGTGATCATTTTCGGCGTTGCGGTGTTATTAATAGTATTGGTAGGCGCATTCCCCGCCATGCTGCCCCGCTTCGAGCCGGGTGCGGCCAATCTGTCAGTGAATGCGAACGGCTCCATCAAAATGGCGGCCGTGATAGAACTGGTGATGTTGTCGGCCGCGGCGCTGATGCTGCTGTTTACGAAAACCTCCACCACAGACGTGGCCAAAGCCAGCCTGTTTACGGCCGGCGCGCAGGCCGTGGTGTCGATTTTCGGGGTGGTTTGGATGAGCGCAACCTTCATGGAAGCCAATTCCGCCGCCATCCAGGGAGCGCTCGGGGAAATGGTGACAGCGGCTCCGTGGACGTTCTCTATCGCCCTGTTTGTCCTTAGCATGCTGCTGTTCAGCCAGGCAGCCACCACCAAGGCGCTGATGCCACTGGGCGTGCTGCTGGGCATTGCGCCCAACAACCTGGTGGCCATGTTCCCGGCTACCAACGGCGACTTTGTATTGCCCGGCTACCCTACGCTGCTGGCCGCGATCAACTTCGACCGTACGGGCAGCACCTATATCGGCAAGTACCTGGTGAACCACAGTTTCATGTTGCCAGGGCTGGTGAGCGTGTCGGGCTCCGTTGCGGCGGGTTTCCTGTTCGCGCGCCTGTTCTGGTAGAGAGGCCACCAATACCTGTTTAGCAGCTCGACCGGGAAGGAATCGTATCCTCGTTTTTACCGGCAACCTGGGCCGTAAAAACAGTGCAGAACATGCGGTACGTACCACCGGGGCCAAAATCGATTTTCGGACCGCCTGGAGATATATACCGGGCATCGAAGTATATCTTTTTGACAATTTTAACCTGAAGGTATTCGGGGCGTTCATAGGCAGAAAATATACCTCTATACGGATGAAGCCAGGCAGGTACCGGGGATGCTCGATACAGGCAACTTCCGGGTTTCCTTCGGTATCATCAGCCCCCTCGTGATATTGTAGTGTAATAAAACACACAATGCGGATCCCGAACGCAGCTGCACAATTCAGCGGACAACAGCAGCTACCGGAGGGATCCGCTTATCTTTGCAGTTAAATTACTCCCATGAATTATACGGTTCCCGCACAAACGCGCATTGGCCATGTGCACCTGAAGGTATCCGACCTGCAACGGTCGCTGGATTTTTATTGCGGGCTGCTGGGTTTTGAATTGATGGTAAAATATGGCGACCAGGCGGCATTCATTTCCGCCGGCGGCTACCATCATCACCTCGGCCTGAACACCTGGCACAGCAAGGGCATGCCACCCGCGCCGGAAAATGCCGCCGGGCTTTATCATACCGCCATCCTGTATCCTGAAAGGAAAGACCTGGCTGCCATTTACAAACGGCTCACCGCGGCCGGCGTCGCCTTCACCGGCTTTGCAGATCACGGCGTCAGCGAAGCGCTGTACCTCAACGATCCCGATCAGAACGGCGTGGAGCTGTACTGGGACCGCCCCAGGGAACAGTGGCCTGTTGACGCGGAAGGAAACATGACCATGTATACCCATCGCCTCGACCTGGCGGGGCTGCTGCGGGAACTGGACAAATAAAAAGTATTACCGTTTGCTCAGCTTCAGCTTATCCGCCGTGTTTTCCATGGCTTCCTCGATGGAGTGCGAGTGCTTGAGATCGAGGTTCTGCTTCGTGGAGGCTGCGAGCTTGGTGTAGAAGTCGTGGAGGATGTTCAGCTCTTCCTCCGACATCGATTCCACATCGATCAGCCGGTTGCTGGCGGGTTTGGTGGCCGCAATCAGCTCGTTCAGCTTCAGCTGGATGGATTTGGAATCTTTGTTCTGGGTTTTCTGGATGATGAACACCATCAGGAAAGTGACGATGGTGGTGCCGGTATTGATCACCAGCTGCCAGGTGTCGGAATAATTGAAGATCGGGCCCGTGACAGCCCAGACCAGGATGGTCGCCAGCGCGATGATAAAAGCCCATGGGCTGCCGGTGGCCGACGTTACACTGCTGGCGAGCCGTTCAAAAAAAGGTATTTTACTGGCCATATGCCTTGGGTATTAGTAGTTGATGTTGAGCAGCCGTAGTTTGTTATAAAGGGTTTTCCGGTCGATGTTCAGCAGCTGCGCCGCTTTCGTTTTGTTATACTTCACGGCTTTCAGCACATTGATGATCTTGTTGTATTCCGCTTTCAGCGCCACCGATTTCAGGTCGTTGGAATCCAGCAGGGGCATGTCTGGCATTTCTTCCGCCGTGGAATCGCTGTTTGCGTAAGCGGGTTTGGCGAAGGTATTGCCGGACTTCATTTCCAGCGGCAGCGCCGCCATAGTGATTTCTTTTCCGGCGGGGGTGAGCAGGCTGGCGCGGCGGATAACGTTTTTCAGCTCGCGGATGTTGCCCGGCCAGTCGTACCGGCGGAAACACTCCCATACTTCCTCGCTCATCATCACTTCGCCTTTGTTCAGTTCTTTGCTTACCTGTGAAAGGAAAGCGTCTACGAAAAGCGGCAGGTCTTCATACCGCTCCCGCAGCGGGGGGATATGAATGGTGAATTCGTTGAAGCGGTGGAAGAGGTCTTCCCTGAATTTCCCTTTCTGGACGGACTCGAACAGGTTTTCGTTGGACGCGACGATCAGGCGAACGTCTACCGCAATTTCTTTCATGCTGCCGACGCGGCGGATTTGTTTTTCCTGGATAACACGGAGCAGCGCCACTTGGATGTCGTACGAGAGGTTCGAGATTTCGTCGAGGAACAGCGTGCCGCCGTGCGCCTGTTCGAATGCCCCTATTTTGGTGCCGATAGCGCCGGTGAATGCGCCTTTTTCGTGGCCGAACAGTTCGCTGGCCGCGAGTTCGCGGGAAAGGCTGCCGCAGTCGAGCGCCACGAAGGGTTGGCCCTTGCGGCTGCTGTGCTCATGGATCAGGTGGGCTACGGATTCCTTGCCAGTGCCTGTTTCCCCGAAAATGATCACGCTGTAATCGGTGGGAGCCACCAGCGTCAGTTCCCGGAACAGTTCCCGGGAAGGCTCGCTTTCCCCGTACACGTAACGGCTGCCGCCTTTTTGCTGTTCGGACACGGGCATGGGCTTTTCTTCATGCGCATGCGGTTCCACCGCGTTTACCTGCGACAGCGCGGGGGCCGGCTGGGAAAGGGCCTTGTTGACCAGGCTGAGGATTTCGTCCGGGTAGAGCGGTTTGGAAATATAGTCGTATGCACCGTTTTTCACCATGTCTACGGCGATGCGTACGTCTGAATATCCCGTGATGATGATCACCACGGTTTGCGGATGCTGCTGGCGGATGTCGCCCAGCAATTTTGCGCCATCGGTATCTTTAAGGCGGTAATCGCACAATACAAGGTCGTACTGGTGCTCAACCATCATCTTCATGGCTTGCGCCCCTGTCATCGTACTGTCTACCTTAAATCCATGTTTGCCCAGGAACTTGCTGAGCAAAGTGCATATGTTTATTTCATCATCTATAATGAGGATATTCTTCATAGTAAAACAAGCTATTGGACGGATACTAAATTTACAACTTATTACGCATTTTTGACGGCTTGACGGAGTTAGCTTTTCACCTCATAAATGATATCTTGCAGTTCCCCCACGTTAAATGGTTTGGGCAAAAAGCGGGCCGCTCCTGCTGTTAGGGCTTTTTGTTTCTCCATGCCGTTGTCATAGGCGCTGATCGTAATTACCGGCAAATCAGGGTATTGCGATTTTATCACAGGCAGGGCTTCCAGGCCGGAGCCGTCGGGCAGGTGAATGTCGAGGAAAAGAATATCGGGCTGTTGCCGTTTCAGAAACAGCATGCCTTCCTTCAGCGCATGGACATATTTCACCTTGTACCCATATTTGCTGAGGCTCAGTTGCAACAGGTGACAGATGTCCGGTTCATCGTCTATGATCAGAATTAACGCTCCCGTTGGCTTCATTTGCCCCTCGCCGGGGCCGGGGTTATTGGCTCTATGAGCCTCGTTGTCCGCGTTAAACAATTTGTTCCAGGATTTATTTGATTGGCTACTCATAAAAAACTATCCCACGTCAGTAAAATTTTTCCTGATCCTACTAGTGCAAACACTTTGCCGGGCTTTTTAACTGTTTAAACAGCCATTTCTGGGGAAGCATTTCTACACTTTTTTGCTTCGCCTTCCCCATTCTGCGAAACGGCCCCACGGAAATGGAGGCCGCTCCATAGGACTGGCACGGTGGTACGGAAATTGTCTTTACTTAACCAGAGACACCAAAACAAGATCTTATGGATTCATTACAATTAAAAGGAGCCTGGAATGAAATCAAGGGCAAACTGAAGCAACAATACGCAGATCTGACAGACGATGATCTGATGTACGTGGAAGGCAAGGAAGATGAATTATATGGAAAATTGCAGAAGAAACTTGGAAAGTCAAAAGACGAAGTAAAAAAGTTAATCGACGATTTGTAACCGTTTTAACCGGTTATACTTTTATCATAGCTGTTGTTTTAGTTATTGGCTGCTTTATAGGATTTTAAAATGCAAGCAGCATTACAACATTTATCAAAACAGATAAAATGTTCAATGTTCAGCAAAACATATTTAAAATCTGAAAGCTTGCCAGCGCTGTCCTGCACAATTGTGCAGGACAGTTTTTTTTCTGCTCATAAAAAAGACCGGCCGGGCATTGTTGCCTGGCCGGTCTTTTTAGCACGCGCATGTTTTGGGCCGTACTTTACCTGTTCACTGTTTCGACGTCCCGCAGGTGCCTGATCTCGTCGTGGGCGGCTTTTAGGGCCACCTGCTGCTCGGCGATCACCTGCCGTACGTCTTCCGGAAGGTTCTGCTGCAGGGCCTCGCGGTACGAACGCTGGGCGGCGTCTTCGCCAAATTCGCACGACGCCAGTATGGAATGCCGGTCGTTACCGCCGAACGACACTTTCACGTCCATCCAGGTGCGGTAGATCTTGCCGGCAAAAGTTGAATCGCGTTCCCTTTCTTCACCCAGCCCGCGCAGCTGTTTATTCAGCTGAGCGGCGTATTGTTTGCTGTCTGCGAGCATTCTTTCAAAAAGACTCTTCAGATCACTGTCGTCTGTCTGTTTGATAGCTTTCTGGTATCCTTCAATACGGTCGTTGTTAATTTTAACCAAGTCTTCCAGCACTTCTGCTGTTCTGTGTTGGTGTTCCATAAACTGCAAGTTTTAAAGTGATGTAATACCGGAAAACGTCCAAAAACACTGCCATGACAAACAACCATATTTCCGCCTGCCGAACGGCGCAAAATTGCCACTAACGGGGGAACGGCTTCCACATAAGAATGTCCCCAAAGTAGCCACAGTGCTATTCTATAGCCATTTTTGAATTGGCACAATATTTTGATTACGGAGAGTAGAACAAACACTTTAAGCCATGAGTAATCTATTGTATCTGATCGCAGTGATCCTTATCATCGGGTGGTTATTGGGGTTCTTTGTGTATTCTGCAGGCGGCCTCATCCACGCATTACTGGTACTGGCAATTATTGCCATCCTTGTAAATATTATTCGTGGACGCGCAGTTTAGTTCGGAACGAACAGGGGTGAAAATTCAATCCATAATGAACGGGGAGGGAAGTTTGTGTTTCCTTCCCCGTTTTTTTATGCCTTCGGTAAAGTGACGGTAAACTGGGTGCCTACGCCCACGGTGCTTTCCACGTCTATCGTGCCGCGGTGGTTGATGATGATGTTTTGCGTGGAGGTGAGGCCGAGGCCGGTGCCTTTCGTTTTGCTGGTAAAGAAGGGGTCGAACAGCCGGGCCTTGTTTTCTTCGGGGATGCCCGTCCCGTTATCCGTAATGCGTATGTTGACCTTCCCCTTATCTTCATCGGTTCTGACGGTAAGTACGCCAAAACCGGGTGTCATGGCCTCCACCGCATTGATAATGATATTGAGCAGCGCGATGTTCATCTTTTCCTCATCTGCCTGCACCGCGGCGCCGTCCGTACCGAACTCGGTCACCAGGCGCACCCCGGCCAGCTGGAGCCGGTCGTCCGCCAGGGCCAGCGCTTTTTGCACCAGGGTGCTCACCGGTATTTCCTGCAAGTGCAGCTCCATCATGCGGGTAGACTGTAGCAGCTCGGTTACCAGCATGTTGATGCGGGTGCAGTTCCGTTCAATGATGTCGAGGTAAGCCTGGCTGTCTTTAGCTTCCCTCACCACGTCTTCCGTCCGGAACTGGCCCACGGCCAGCAGGATGTTGGTGAGCGGGTTGCGCACCTCATGGGCGATTACCCGGGCAATGCGCCCGCTGATCACGAATTTTTCCTGCTGCCGCTTTTCCTGTTCCTCCCGTTTCTTTTCCGTGATGTCTTCCGCCACGCAGAGAAAGGTGCCCAGCTGCTCGTCGAGCTTGCTGGCATTCACCAGCACGTCTATTTTCTGGCCGTCCTGGTTTCTGAACGCGTATTCTTTCTGCACAATGGCGTCGTCTTCACAGATTTCGAGTAGAAAGCGGAGGGCCTGCACTTCGTGCAGGAACAGGTCTTTCAGGTTCATCGACAGCAGCTCCGCATGCGTATACCGGAGCTTCTTCACGGCGATGGGGTTGGCGTCGATGATATTCTTGTCGCAGTCGGCGAGCACGATGAGGTCGTGGCTTTTTTCGAAAATGCCGAAGTACTTTTTCCGGTTCTCGGCGATGGCGCGCAAGTGCGCGAACTCCATAATACCGTAGCGGATGGCGCGTTCGAGCTCGGGCCCGTTGATCTCGCCTTTCACGAGATAGTCGGACGCGCCGGCCATCATCGCCTCGTTGTCTATGGCATAATCGCCCTTTCCCGTGAGCATGATCACGGGCGCTTCATAATCGATCTGTTTGAAATGGCGCAGGATATCGAGGCCGGTGTGCTTCCCCAGCCGGTAGTCTACCAGGTACAATTCGTGCTGTTTCTTCTCGATCGCTTCAATGGCCATATCGTAGTTGGAAGCCCATTCAATGTGGTACTGCCCGGGCGCAACGTCCTGCAAGAGTGAGTTGACGAGGAAGAAATCGTCTTCGTCATCGTCAATCATCAAAATTTGCTTATATGTGTCTTTCATCCGAAATGTTTTCCCTTACTGGGCAGGGATGTACAAGAATTGTGCAGTCTTTGTTAAAAACGCCGTTATTCCTCCCGGAATTGTTTGACCGGCAGCACGATGATGAATTTGGTGCCTTTGCCGGGAAAGCCTTGTGCGCTGATGTGGCCGTGGTGGGAGTCCACGATCTTTTTACAGATGGCCAGCCCAATGCCGGTGCCTTTGTATTCACTGACGCCGTGCAGGCGCTGGAAAATGAGGAAAATCCGCTCGGCGTAGGCCTGGTCGAAGCCGATGCCGTTGTCTTCGAGGGTGATGCGGCAGTAGCTTTCTTCCCATTTATTCTCTTTTACCACGCCGGTTTCGCGGCCGCTCATGAGCTCGCGGATGAGGCGGATTTCGAGCGGGCGGTCTGGCGAGGCGAACTTGATGGAATTGGAGAGCAGGTTCTGAAACAGCTGGTGCAGGGCCGTGTCGCTGCCTTCGATCACGGGCAGCTGATCGCAGATCACGGTGCCGTTCTTTTCCTGCAGGGCCACTTCGAGGTCGCCCAGCACATCCTGGACGAGGGCGTTCATGTCTACCGGGATGATGGTTTCAGGCATGATGCGGCCGGCCCGGGAAAAGATCAGCAGGTCGTTGATGAGTATACGCATGCGGGATACGGCGGCCACCATGCGCTCGATCAGCTGGCCGGCCTCTTCCGGCAGCGCGTCCCGGTATTTCATCTGCAGGCGGTCGGAGAAAGTGGAGATTTTCCGGAGCGGTTCCTGCAGATCGTGCGACGCCACGTAGGCGAACTGTTCCAGTTCCTGGTTGGTTTTGTTGAGCAGGGTGATATTCTCCTGCAGCTCGCGCTGGTAGTTTTTCATCCGGTGCTCGATGTGCAGCTGCAACCGGAACTCTTTGGTGAGCGTAACGTAGGAATATACCCCGATAAGAATGGCAATGAGGGAAATGATGAACACGACGGGTATCCATAAACTGGAGAAAAACTGGAACAGGCGTGACTTTTCATCGAGCTGGGCCTGTTCTATGGCCATCATCGCCGCTACTTTTTTGTCGATTAGGTCCATCGACACTTCGCCCTCCCCCACGGAGATGCTGCTGCCCACTACGCCGCTTTCCTCGCCGCCGGACAGCTGTTTGTATTTAACGTCGAGCAATACTTTGAGCGTATCGAGATTACGCCGCTGCTCCGGCTCGTCGGTGATCCGCCGCAGGGCGCGGTATTCCTTTTCGATGTCGATGCTGCGGGCGCTCATACTCGGTTGCAGGAACTTTTTTTCTTTGGTGATATTATATCCCCGGATGGCCGCCTCCGCGTCTTTAAGCTGTTTGGTAATCTGCTCAAGGCGTTTGGAGACCTCTACGGCATGGTTGAGGCGGGCCGCGTTGAGCATGAGGTTTTTTGCAATCAGGTATGAGAGAACGGATGCGCCTACGATGACGGTGAATGCAATGAAAAATCCAATCCTGATCTTCTTGTGTACGCTGATGTGCATCGTTTCGATTATTGTTGAACAGATACTGAAACCCCGCCAGCCCTTGCTGGGCAAGATTTTCTACAGTGTGAAAACCTATTTCTACAGGAAAAATCCCCCGCATGGCGGGCTATTCCACGCATGGGCCATTCCCCCGGTTCCATGAAAATACTAAAATGCATTTTAACAGCTATTGGAACGGCGACCCATAGCCGTTGATATTGCTGTTGCTTCCATTGCAGCAAAAGTAATACCGGGCTTGTGGAATGTTGTTTGAATGACCTTATTAGTATTGTTTTCGCCAGGCAGTACATTTTTTTACCCTTAAAACCGAGAGTCATGAAAAGCCAAGCCGATCAGAAGAAGATGCAGTCCCCACAACCGCCCGGAAGGCAGGAAGAACCGCAACCGGACCGGGGACAGGGTGGAGGGCAACCCAAGCCAGGGAACGACCGGGACTACGAAACACCGGACATTCCCGAAGAATTGCCTAAACGCGAAATAGACCGCAAACCGAGCGATCCGCAATCGGTGCCCGATAAAGAACCGGATAAGGCACCCAAACAAGACATTCCCGACCCTGCCGGCAGTGAAGAGAACAACGACGTGCAGGAGCGGTCGCCCGACCTGATGGTGGAAGACGACCGGGATACGGAAAGCCTCGTCGACAAACGCGACCGTTTCCCCTTTCCGAACAAATAATTACTTAACCTGAAAAATATATGCATTATGGCAACGCGCAAAACAGCCACAAAAAGCAATGGCAAAAACGGTACTACCGGCCGTAAATCTACCACCGCGGCAACATCCGGCCGCAGCCGTTCCACCGGTTCTTCCACTTCCCGCAGCAAAAGTAATGGCGGTGAAATGGAAAACTCCAAATTCCACCAGTTGTTCATGGATGAACTGAAGGACATTTACTGGGCAGAAAAACACCTGGTAAAAGCTTTGCCCAAAATGCAGAAAGCCGCTACCACGATGGAGCTTGTGAATGCCTTTGCCGATCACCTGGCCGCCACGAAGCAACATGTGAGCCGCGTGGAAGAAATTTTCGAAATGATGGGCGCCCGCCCTGTCGCTAAGAAATGTGAAGCCATGGAAGGCCTCGTTTCCGAAGCGCAGGAACTCATCGAGGAAGAAGAAGAATCCGCCGTACTGGATGCCGGCCTTATCATCGCCGCGCAGAAAGTAGAGCACTATGAAATTGCCGCCTATGGCAGCCTGCGTACACTGGCCGCCCGTATGGGCCATACAAACGCGGCCAACCTGCTGGAACAGACGCTCGACGAAGAAAAGGAAACGGACGTGCTATTGACGCAGATTGCAGAATCTTCCGTGAACGAAGAAGCCTTAGCAGAATAGATCCATATCAACACAAAGGACCGGTTGGGAATGCCTGAAAGAGGCGTTACTGCCGGTTCTTTGTTTCTGTAAACGAACGCCATGCAAAAATCACAACCCAAAAAAGACCTCCGCCCGGCGCAGCATCAGAACCGCCAGCCGGGTATAGAATCACGCATGCAGCCGCTTCCTGTGGCGCAGAAAGCAACGGCGCATGCAGGCGGTCGCCTCCAGGAAAAAATTGCCGTCATCACCGGCGGCGACAGCGGCATCGGCCGCGCCGTAGCGCTGGCCTTCGCCGCGGAAGGCGCGCACATCGTGATCGCCTACCTCGATGAGCACGGCGATGCCGCAGAAACCGCGGAACAGGTGAAGGCATATGGCCGTGAGGTGTTACTGGTGGCCGGCGACCTGGCGCGGGAGAAACATTGCGAAAAAATCATCCGGCAAACGGTAAAGAAATTCGGGCGGGTAGACATCCTGGTCAATAACGCTGCCGTGCAGTACCCGCAAAAGAAATTTGAAGACATCACGGCCGACCAGCTTCTGAAAACTTTTTCGGTCAACATCTTCGCGCATTTTTACATGGTGCGCAACGCCCTGCCGCATATGCGTAAAGGCAGCAGCATCATCAACACCACGTCTGTCACCGCCTACCGCGGGAGCGGCCACCTGGTGGACTATGCCGCCACCAAAGGCGCCATCGTGGCGTTTACCCGCTCCCTGTCGTCGATCCTGGCAGACAAAGGCATCCGGGTCAACGGCGTGGCGCCCGGCCCCATCTGGACGCCCCTGATACCTGCTACCTTTCCTGCCAGCCACGTGGCCGAGTTCGGATCCGACGTGCCCCTCAAACGTGCCGGGCAGCCAGCGGAAGTGGCGCCCTGCTATGTGTTCCTGGCATCGGACGATGCGAGTTATATGACCGGTCAAATACTGCACCCCAATGGAGGAGAAATTGTTAACGGATAAAACGGCACTGACCGATCCCGCCGCCATGGCCCAGGCCGTGAAGCTCCGCTATGTGTCGCCTTCGATGCCGGGCTATACGCGCATGGCTAATGGGCACGGTGTGTATTACATGGATGCGGCGGGGAAAAAGATCGACGACGAGCAGGTGCTGGCGCGCATTCGCGGGCTGGTACTGCCGCCCGCCTGGAAAGACGTGTGGATATGCCCTTACGCCAACGGCCACCTGCAGGCCACCGGTGTGGACGCCCTCGGCCGCCGGCAATACCGGTATCATACGCGCTGGGCCACCGCGCGCAACGAAACCAAATACTTCCGCCTGCTGCGCTTCGGGAAAATGCTGCCCCGTATCCGCCGCCAGATCGCCAAAGACCTGCGGCGCCGGCAGCTCGACAAGCCCCGCGTGATCGCCATCGCCCTGCGGGTGATGGAAGAAACGCTCATGCGCATCGGCAACGCCGAGTATGAAAAAAAGTATCAATCCCACGGCCTTACCACCCTGCACAATAATCACGTTAAAATCAACGGCAACGAGGCCTTCTTCCGCTTCAAAGGCAAAAAAGGCGTGGAGCATCAGATCAGGCTCCGCCACGCCTCACTGGCCCGCCTGCTGAAAAAAGTACGGGACATTCCCGGCCAGGAACTGTTCCAATACTATGAAAACGGCGAAGTGAAAAGCCTCGATTCCGGCGAAGTAAACGATTACCTGAAAGCCTGTACCAACGAAGAATTTACCTGCAAGGATTTTCGTACCTGGGCCGGTACCGTGCAGGCGCTACACCTGCTGGCGAATTGCGGCGCGTTCGAAACGCAGGCCCAATGCAAAAAGAATGTGGTAGAAGTGATCGATACCGTGGCGAAAAAACTGGGGAATACCCGCGCGGTGTGTAAAAAATACTACATACATCCAAAGTTGTTCAGCCTGTATGAAAGTGGCGAATTGGGGAATTTTACCAGCGGCGGGGCGGATGAAAAAGTCCTGATGAAAATCCTCGCCGCCCGCGAAAGGAAACAGGAACGCCGGTAATACCGCACGTTCCTGCTCTTTTCATCACAAACCTCCGAAAATGATCTGCTCTTCCCGGTCTTCCACGGGAATCTTCTTGAGGAATTCATCGAACCCGCTTTCATCGTGCGATGAGTACATGCCGTATGCGTCAAGGATGTAGCCCTTGCGGCCCTCCCTGTCTTCAAGCAGGTACAGCACCGAACTGTCTGACGGGTCTGATTCGCCCTCGAAGCGGTAGGTTTTGATGACTTTCAAATCTTCCGGATCATATATCTGATCGCCTTCCACGGGCTGCATTCTGCCGTGGTCGCTCATCTTTAATTCGTTGTCGTAGCCCTTGGAATGCAGTTTTGCCAATACCTGCGACAGGGTGTTCATTTGGCCGGGTTTATCAGGAATGTGTTCAGTCATAAAATGGATTTTGTTCTGCTGTTGAAAATTCAAAAGGTATGCCACACAAAATGGCCTGATTATTGGCTCTTGCCTGGAGGAATGACCCCATTCAGAAGAATGTATTCCCCCATAGTTATGCATATTTATAGAATGACTTACCGTCCCGCTCCCGGGGCGGTTTTTCTTTTGTGATGGTATAATCATTGTTGTATACCACCTAAATCTTGCACTATGAGAGCAATATGGAGCGGGAGCATCGGCTTCGGCCTGGTGAACATCCCCGTTAAACTATACAGCGCCACACAGGAAAGCCGGCTCGACCTCGATATGCTGGACAAGAAAGACCATTCCCATATCAGGTTCCAGCGGATCAATGAAAAAACAGGCAAAGAAGTGGCCTGGGGAAACATCGTGAAGGCCTACAATTACAACGACGAATACGTTGTGCTCGACGACGAGGACTTCGCCGCTGCCAGCCCCAAAAAGAGTAAGATCATAGAAATATCCTCCTTTGTAGACGCATCGGAGATCGACGATATGTACTTCGAAACGCCCTATTTCATCGAGCCCGATAAAAGCGGCACCAAAGCATACGAACTGTTGTTGCAAACACTCAACAAAACGCAGAAAGTAGGCATCAGCCTGTTCGTATTGCGCTCACAGGAACATCTGTCCATCGTGCGGCCGAAGGAAGATTACCTCGTGCTGCACCGCCTCCGGTTCGCGGAAGAGATACGCGACGCGAAAGACCTGTCGCTGCCCTCCAACGTCAAGATTGCCAAAAAAGAGCTGGACATGGCTATCAAGCTGGTGGAACAATACACCGAACCGTTCGATATCACGCAGTATAAGGATGAATACCGGAAGGAACTGCTGAAGATCATCAAGGCGAAAGCTTCCGGCAAGAAGCCGGCCGTGAAAAAGCTGCGGGTGGTGCATACCAAGGGCACTGATCTGTTCGATCAGCTCAAGGCCAGCCTGGGCGGTAACAAAAAACGCGTATCATGAGCCTGACCACCTATAAAAAGAAACGGGATTTCAAACAAACGGCCGAGCCCGAAGCCGGTAAGGCGGACGGTAACGGCAAACACATTTTCGTCGTGCAGCGGCACCACGCCACCCGGCTGCATTACGACTTCCGGCTCGAAATGGACGGTGTGCTGAAGAGCTGGGCCGTTCCCAAAGGCCCTTCCCTCAACCCGGAAGACAAGCGCCTGGCCATGGAAGTGGAAGATCATCCATACGACTATAAAGACTTCCAGGGAGAAATTCCCGCCGGCAATTACGGCGCGGGGTACGTGTACCTGTGGGACAAAGGCTCCTACGAACTGCTCGAAAGCGACGGTAAGCCCTTTGACAAGGCGGCGCTGCGGGAATGGCACGAAGGCAACATCAAAGTGGTGCTGCATGGCAAAAAATTGAAAGGAGAATTCGCGCTCGTGAAAATGAAAGGCGGCCGGGAAGAAAATGCCTGGCTGCTGATCAAGCATAAAGACAAATTTGCCGTTACCGGGAAATACAACAGCGAAGATTTCACCCCGCAGCGGGTGATCGATAAGCAACGGGGCAGCGCGGGCGAAAAGAAAACGGCCGGCGCCGCCAGGAAGCCTGTAGCAAAGAAAGCGACCTCGAAGAAATCGGCTGCCGCCAAAAAAACAACGGCGAAGAAAGCTGCTACAGCCGCACCGGCAAAGAAAGCGGCCGGTCCGAAAGGCAGGGGGAAGGCTGCTGCCGGTAAAAAAAAAGCCGCGCCCGATAAAGCAGCGCAGCTCCGCCCGATGAAGGAATTTTACAAGCCCATGCTCACCACGTTGGTAGATGAACCGTTTGACCGCGAAGGCTGGATATTCGAAACCAAATGGGATGGGTACCGGGCCATTGCCAACGTTCGGGAGGGAGAAGCCGAATTATATTCCCGCCACCAGATTTCTTTTAACGCGCAATACGCCGATATCAAAACAGCCGTAGAGAATATTCCCCACAATGTGGTGCTCGATGGCGAGGTGGTGGTATTGGGCAAAAACAACCGTTCCGATTTTCAGGCTTTACAGAATTACAAAACTACCCGGAAGGGCAACCTGGTGTACGAAGTGTTCGATCTGCTGCACCTGAACGGCCACGACCTGGAAGATCTGACGCTGCTGGAAAGAAAAACCCTCCTGGAAGAGATTATTCACCAGCTAAACGACCCGAAAGTGCAGTATTCCGGCCATATGGCCACAAGGGGTACGAGCCTCTTTAAAAAGGCCGCAAAAGCGGGTTGGGAGGGCATCATCGCCAAGAACGGCAGCAGCAACTATACGGAAGGCAACCGAAGCCTCAACTGGCTGAAAATTAAAATCCTGAACCGGCAGGAGGCCGTTATCTGCGGATTCACCGAGCCGCGCGGCAGCCGTAAAAAGATGGGAGCACTGTTGCTCGGCGTGTACGAAAACGGCCGCCTCGAGTACATTGGCCATTGCGGCGGCGGGTTCAACGAAAAGCTGTTGAATGATGTGCACGACCGGTTGCGGCCCCTGGTGCAAACGAAGTCGCCTTTCGACCGGAAAGTGCCGTCCAATATGCCCGTAACCTGGGTAAAACCGGTACTGGTCTGCGAAGTGAAGTTTTCGGAATGGACGGGCGGCGGCAATCTCCGGCAGCCGGTTTTTATTGCCTTACGGGAAGATAAACCCGCCAGAGAAGTAAAAAGAGAATTACCCAAACATATTGCCATGGCAGGAAAAAAAGCATCCAGCGGTGAAGTGAGCGTTAACGGAACAACCGTGAAGGCGAAACCGGCGGCCAGCAAAGCAGCCGGAAAACCGGCCGGTAGCGCAAGCGGGAAAATACCTTCGGCAAAAACGACCGTGGGCAAAGGGAAAGCCGCAACAGAAAAGGCCGCCGCGTCCAAACCGGCAGGTGCATCAGCCGCTAAAACGAAAGCCGCGGCAAAAAAGGCGTCCGCATCCAGCACTGCTGCAACCAAAGCCGGCCGATCATCCACCAAAGGAAAAGCCGCGGCAAAAAAGGCGGCAGGCTCATCAGCCGCTAAAACGAAAACCGCGGCAAAAAAAGCGTCCGCGTCCAGCACTGCTGCAACCAAAGCCGGTCGATCATCCACCACAGGAAAAGCCGCGGCAAAAAAGGCGGCAGGTTCATCAGCTGCTAAAACGAAAACCGCGGCAAAAAAAGCCGCCGCCTCCGGCAGCGTAAAGAAGATGGCCGCTCCACAGAAGACCGGCGGCGAGAACAACCGCGAGCTGGTACTCAACCGCCAGAAAGTGACGCTCACCAACCAGCAGAAAATATACTGGCCGAAGGACAAAATCACCAAGGGCCAGCTGATCGACTATTATCTCGAAGTGGCGGAGTACCTGCTGCCGCACCTGAAAGACCGGCCGCTGTCGCTGCACCGCTTCCCGAATGGCATTGACGGGATGAGCTTTTACCAGAAAGACCTGGACGTGGAAACGATTCCTTCCTGGCTGAAAACGTTCCCCGTGCATTCGCCGTCGTCCAACAAAATGGTCGACTACCTGGTGTGCAATAACGAAGCAACGCTGGCCTACATGATCAACCTCGGCTGCATCGAAGTGAATCCCTGGCTGTCGCGCACCACCAAACCCGATTATCCTGACTATATCGTGATAGACCTCGACCCCGGCGAGATCGGTTTCAAACACGTGGTGACCACAGCCAACATGGTGCATGCCGTGCTTGAAGCGTATGGTATCCATTCTTTCTGTAAAACCTCCGGCGCCACGGGGCTGCATATCTACATACCCACCGGCGGGCGGCATCCTTACGAAACCTGCCGCCTTTTTGCGGAGTTCATCGCCGGCCAGGTGCATGCGCAGTTGCCCGATATTACGAGCGTTACCCGCGCCAAATCGGCACGGAAAAATAAAATTTATGTCGATTTCCTGCAGAACAGTAAAGGGCAGACGATCGCCTCGGCTTACTCCGTGCGGCCCAAACCCGGTGCTACGGTATCCACCCCGCTGCATTGGAATGAAGTCAATGAAAAACTGGACGTAAGAAAATTTCATATAGGCAATACCGTGAGCCGGCTGAAAGCCGAGGGAGAACTGTGGAGCGATATCATTAATGTTAAAAATGATCTTTCATCCGTGGTAAAAAATGCAAAAAATGAATAAATATTTTGTAAAAGGACTGATGATAGGCACGTTTATTGGCTTTGTATTAACATCGCCACACCGCCACGAATGGGCAAAGCGGCTGGAATGCAAATGGAAGGAGATGCTCAGGAAGGCGGCAAAAGGTGAAAAGATATGAATGTTAATTGTTCACTTAAACCGGCAGCATATGCAACAGGCATCACTTCACTCACCATTCAGGCTGGCTGTAATTTACGGGGTGTTAATTTCCCTGGTCAGCGTCGCCCTTACCATGGTGTTTTATATGACGCAGTGGTCTTCCGACCTGTGGACGGGTTACATCTCCAATGGCGTGCTGTTTGTGGGCATCCTGATTTTTATCATTCACGTTAATAAGGCCATGGGCGGCAAAGCCTCACTGGCCAGCCTGTTCACCATGGGATTGATCGCTGCGGCCATCGCGATTATCATCGTGGCGTCGGCCACCATTATTTTCCACCTCGCTACAGAACCGCCGGTCGGTACCAGGGGCAACCTGCCGTCTGACGGTGGCCGGATGAGCGAATACAGCACCTACAAGCGGGAAGGGTTCTGGATTTTCCTGCTGGGCAATATATTCGTCACCAATGCCGTGCTAGGCGGGCTCGCCGCATTGATTGGCGCGGTGACGGTTAAACGAAATCAGAAAACACCAGACGCAAGATAGGTGGTTTCCTCCTACCTTTGCTGTTATGTCCACAGGTCAAATATTGATTATCGACGACGAAGACCAGCTCCGGAAACTCCTGGGCCGCCTGCTCGGCAGGGAGGGATACACCGTGCTGGAAGCAAAAGACGCCAAGGCAGCCTGGAAGCTGCTGGAGAAAGAGGAAATCCATGTTGTGCTGTCCGACGTGAAGCTGCCCGATGCGAATGGCGTAGCGCTCACGCAGGCCATCAAGGCCAAGTATCCCGAAACGGAAATCATCGTTCTGACGGCTTACGGGAACATTGCCGACGGCGTACAGGCAATTAAAAACGGGGCCTTCGATTACATCACCAAAGGCGACGATAACAACCGCATTCTCCCGCTTACCAGCAAGGCGATAGATAAGGCCGTGCTCCAGTTCCGCATCCGCTCCCTCGAAAACAAGATCGGCGGTGGCCGGGATTTCGATAACATCATCGGGCAGTCGCCGGAAATCAGAGCCGCCATTGAGCTTGCGCAGAAAGTAGCCGGCACAGACGTAACGGTGCTGTTGCTGGGTGAAACGGGTTCGGGGAAGGAAGTGTTCGCGCAGGCCATCCACCGCGCCAGTTCGCGAAAGCCGCAACCTTTCGTAGCGGTGAATTGCAGCGCCTTTGGCAAGGAAATACTCGAAAGCGAACTGTTCGGGCATAAAGCCGGCGCCTTCACGGGGGCCATCAAAGATAAAAAAGGCTTCCTCGAAGAAGCGCATAACGGCACCCTTTTCCTTGACGAGATCGGCGAAATGGCCATGGAGCTGCAGGCCAAATTATTGCGCGTGCTGGAAACACAGGAGTTTTATAAGGTGGGCGATTCCAAACCCATCAAGGTCAATATCCGCATCATTGCGGCCACCAACCGCGTGCTGGATAAAGAGATCGAAAGCGGCCACTTCCGCGCGGACCTCTATTACCGCCTCTCCGCATTCCAGATCAAACTCTCTTCGCTGAACGAACGCCGGAAAGACATACCGCTCCTCGCCGAATATTTCATCCGCCAGCTGGCGCCCAAAAATGGCCGGAAGATCAGCGGCATGACGCCGGCATTTGCGAAGGCGCTGCAGGAGCACAGCTGGCGCGGCAACATCCGCGAGCTCCGCAATGTGCTCGAAAGGGCCATCATCCTGACCAGCACCAACGAGCTCGATGCCGCCGCGCTACCGGCAGATTTCCTGTGGAGCGCGCCCGCCGGCGAACCCTCCTCCCTGTCGCTGGCGGAAGTGGAAAAACACCACATTACCCGCGTGCTGCAACACGTGAAAGGCAATAAAACAAAAGCCGCCGAAGTACTGCAAATCGGCTTGACGACCCTGTATAACAAGATCAGGGAGTATAATATCCCCGTTTAATAACTATCCCGTTTTTGCAAAGCACCATGCAATTTCTGCATGGTGCTTTGACTCCTCAAGATTTTGCATACCCTGTAAATCAATAAGTTAACCCTTTGGCATCCCAATGGCGTATACCGGCCAAAATCACAGATATGTTACCGGATGCTAAAATCCCGCTTTTGATTGCCTGTCAGATTCCCGCTTTAACGCAGGAAATGCCCGAATCCGGCGCTGTTAACAGCACCATTGGCGTTTTTTCCGCACACACCCGCCAGCTTATCAGGCTGGGGCATTTGCGGGAAGTGAAGCAGTGCTTCGCCATGGCCGGCGTGCTTTATAAAAACGGCAGCAAAGCATTGCAATGCGCCATCGAGAGCGTGTTCATTTTTGCCGTGTCTCCTTTTCTCGATATGCAGCAGATCAAGGATCTGCTTCCCGTTTCGTTGCGGCAGGTCCGCAACCGGCACTTACATACAATTTCTTAAAACTACCGCATATGATGATCGCACTGCTTTTACTCGCCGGGCTTGTTTGCTTCTGGCTGTTTTTTAAATCCATCGACTTTTTCGAAAAAATCTGACTGTCATGATGAACTTGTTATTCGTACTGGCCATACTGGTTTTCATTTACATGATCTATGTATTGCTGAAACCTGAAAAATTCTGAATCCCTAAGCATTAATCCATGAATACGGAACTAATCGGCGTTATTGCCACCTATCTGCTCACACTGCTCATCGCCATTCCGCTGGGTAAATACATTGCCCGCGTGTTTAAGGGCGAGAAAACGGGGCTCGACTTTCTGAGCCCGGTGGAGCGCTTTATCTACCGCCTCTGCGGCATCAACCCGAAAGAGGAAATGAACTGGAAGCAACACCTCAAAGCGCTGCTGTCCATCAATATGATCTGGTTCGTGTATGCTTTCTTCCTGCTCATTTTCCAGGATAAGCTGCCACTGAACCCGGACGGAAACGGCGGGCAAACGCCCGACCTCGCCTTCAATACGGCCATCAGCTTCCTGGTGAACTGCAACCTGCAGCACTATTCCGGTGAATCGGGCCTCACGTATTTTACACAGCTTTTCGTGATCACGTTCCTCCAGTTCGTGAGCGCGGCCACCGGTATTGCGGCCCTGATCGTGGTGTTCAAAGCGCTGAAAGATAAAACCACCACCAAACTGGGCAACTTCTGGGACATTCTGGTTAAAACCAATACCCGCCTGCTGTTGCCGCTCTGTGTGGTGATTGCCATCATCCTGGCGTTCAACGGTACGCCGGCCAGTTATGCCGGTAAAGACACGGTAGTGACTATGCAGGGCGATACGGTTGGCGTGTCGCGGGGGCCCGCGGCCGGCATGATCGCCATCAAGCACCTGGGCACCAACGGCGGCGGCTGGTTCGGAGCCAATTCCATCCATCCGCTGGAAAACCCGAGCTACCTCACCAACATGACGGAAGCGATCGCGCAGGTGATCATCCCCATCGCGATGGTGTTTGCATTGGGCTTCTTCATCAACCGGCGCAAATTCTCCTATATCATTTTCGGAGTGATGACGGCGGGCATGCTCATGCTGCTGATCCCGTCGATGGTGTCGGAAATGGGTGGTAACCCCGCCATCGCAAAAATGGGTGTTTCGCAGCTCACGGGCGCCATGGAAGGGAAGGAAGTCCGCTTCGGACCTGCCGCCACGGGCTACTGGAGCACTATCACCACCATTATTTCCACTGGCTCCGTGAATGGCTTTCACGACAGTACCATGCCGCTGACGGGCATGATGGAACTGGTAGCCATGATGACGAACTGTTTCTACGGCGGCTGCGGCGTGGGTATATTGAACTACTTCATCTTCATCATCATCGCCGTGTTTATTTCCGGCCTGATGGTGGGGCGTACGCCGGAATTCATGGGCCACAAGGTGGAAGCCCGCGAAATAAAGATCGCGGCGCTGGTGGCCCTGCTGCATCCGTTCCTGATACTGGCGGGCACCGCGCTGTCGTCTTACATGATCGCGCACCATCCGCAAGCCGCCTGGAGCGTACAGCCGGCGAACTGGCTCAACAACCCCGGCTATCACGGCTTTTCGGAGATGCTGTACGAATACACTTCTTCCGCCGCCAATAACGGTTCCGGCTTTGAAGGGCTCGGCGACAACAACATTTTCTGGAACGTGACCACGGGGTTCGTGCTGATCCTGTCGCGGTTCCTGCCCATCATCGGGCCCGTGGCCATTGCCGGCATCCTGGCGCAGAAAAAATACATTCCCGAATCCGCCGGTACGCTGAAAACAGACACGGCCACCTTCGGGGTGATGACCTTTGCCGTGATCATGATCATTGCGGCGCTGGCCTTTTTCCCTGCATTGGCGCTGGGACCCATTGCAGAATATTTTTCCCTGTATTAACGGTTTCTGCGGGATGCAGCCATCCCGCGTAACAAGACAAATAGTAAGTGATGAAATCTAACGATAACAAACTTTTTCCCGCAGCCCTGGTAAAGGAAAGCCTCGCACAATCCTTTGTGAAGCTCAACCCGCGGCTGCTCATCAAAAATCCCGTGATGTTCACGGTGGAAGTGGGCACGCTGGTGATGCTGGTGGTGACCCTCTACACCCTGTTCACCGGCAACACCTCGCAGGGCAGCTTCGGCTATAACCTCACCATCTTCATCATCCTGCTGCTCACCGTGCTGTTCGGCAACTTTGCCGAAGCCATCGCGGAAGCGCGGGGAAAAGCGCAGGCCGAGAGCCTGCGCAAAACCCGCGAAGAAACGCCGGCTAAAAAGATACTGGCCGTCGGCGAAATATTTACGGACGAAGTGAAAGTAGTGTCGTCTTCACAACTCAAAAAAGGTGACCTCTTTTTGTGCGAGCCGGGCGATATCATTCCCGCCGACGGCGAAATCGTAAAGGGCCTCGCCAGCATCGACGAATCGGCCATCACCGGTGAAAGCGCCCCGGTCATCCGTGAAGCAGGCGGCGACAAAAGTAGCGTGGTAGGCGGCACCAAAGTGCTGAGCGACCGCATCGTGGTGAAAGTGACCTCCGGCGCGGGCGAATCCTTTCTCGATAAAATGATCGCGCTGGTGGAAGGCGCTTCCCGCCAGAAAACACCCAACGAAATTGCGCTGACCATTTTGCTGGCCAGCTTCACCCTCGTGTTCATCATTGTTTGCGTTACCCTGAAACCGTTTGCCGATTACGCGCAAACACCCATCACCATTGCCGCTTTCATTTCCCTGTTCGTATGCCTCATCCCCACCACCATCGGTGGGCTGCTGTCGGCCATCGGTATTGCGGGGATGGACAGGGCGCTGCGCGCCAACGTGATCACGAAATCGGGCAAGGCGGTGGAAACAGCCGGCGACGTAGACGTGCTGCTGCTCGATAAAACGGGCACCATCACCATCGGTAACCGCAAGGCCACGAATTTTTACGCCACCAACGGGCATTCGCAGGAAGAATTCATCCGCTTCAGCGTGCTGAGCTCTTTGGCCGACGATACCCCGGAAGGCAAGTCCATCGTGGAGCTGGCGGGCAAGGAAAGGGTGAAAGGCTTATCCGTAGCCGGTGCGCACCTCGTAAAGTTCACCGCTGAAACCCGCAGTAGCGGCATCGACCTGCCCGACGGCACCCGTATCCGCAAGGGTGCATACGACGCTATCCGCGACCTGGCCGCCAAAGCCGGCAACAGTTTCCCGGAAGAAACGCTGGCCACCGTGCAGCAGATATCCGGTAACGGCGGCACCCCGCTGGTGGTGGCGGTGAATAACCAGATCACCGGTGTGATCGAGCTGCAGGACATCATCAAGCCCGGCATCCAGGAACGGTTTGAGCGCCTCCGCAAAATGGGCGTCAAAACGGTGATGGTGACAGGCGACAACCCACTCACGGCCAAATACATTGCCACCAAGGCCGGCGTGGACGATTTTATCGCGGAAGCGAGGCCGGAAGACAAGATGAGCTACATCCGCAAAGAGCAGCAAAGCGGCCGGCTGGTAGCCATGATGGGCGACGGCACGAACGATGCGCCCGCACTGGCGCAGGCCGACGTCGGCGTGGCCATGAACAGCGGCACACAGGCGGCTAAAGAGGCCGGCAACATGGTGGACCTGGATAACGACCCCACCAAACTGATCGAGATCGTGGAAATTGGTAAACAGCTGCTCATGACGCGTGGCACGCTCACCACCTTTTCCATCGCCAACGACGTGGCCAAGTATTTCGCTATCGTGCCGGCGTTGTTCGTGGCATCCATCCCCGCGCTGCAGGGCATCAACATCATGCACCTCCACAGCCCGGAAACGGCCATTCTCAGCGCGGTGATCTTCAACGCCATCATCATTCCGCTGCTCATCCCGCTGGCCCTGAAAGGGGTGGCTTACCGGCCCATCGGCGCCAGTGCCCTATTGCGCCGCAACCTGCTGGTGTACGGCGTGGGCGGGGTGATCATTCCCTTTATCGGCATCAAGCTGATCGACATGCTGGTGTCCGTTTTCTTTTAATTATCACAACAGAACCCGAAAAATAAACGACGATGAAACAATATTTTTTCCCGGCCCTGAAGCTTACCCTGGTGCTCGTACTGATTACCGCGGGCGTATATCCGCTGCTGGTGGCCGGTGTAGCCAAACTCGCCCCAGGCAAGGGAGATGGTGTGAAGGTGGAACGCAATGGCAAAGTGGTGGGCTACGCCAATATCGGGCAGCAGTTTTCGGACGACCGGTATTTCCAGGGGCGCCCTTCCGCCGTGGATTACAACGCGGCCGGTTCCGGCGGCTCCAATAAAGCGCCTTCCAACGAAGATTACCTGAAGGTGGTGCAGGAACGGATCGACACCTTCCTGGCACATAACCCCGGCGTGGAGAAAGCAGACATCCCGGCCGAGTTGGTAACAGCTTCCGGCAGCGGCCTCGACCCGCACCTTTCGCCTGCAGGCGCGCTGGTGCAGGTAAGCCGTATCGCGAAACTGCGCGGCATTCCGGAACAACGGCTGCAGGAACTGGTGAAAGACAACACCAAAGGCCCGCTGCTGGGTATGTTCGGGCCGGCCACCGTGAACGTATTGGCGCTGAATATCGCGCTGGACGAGCTGAAATAGTCACAGCCCCCTATACCATTTAACCTGATCTATCCTGGAAAGCCCTGAAAATTTAGTACCAGCGGCGCCCGATTCCGGTGTGAAAGCCTCCACGGAAAGGGCGCGCGCAGTACCTTTACATAACGAGAATAACTATATGACCGATACAATGAAAAAAGCACTTTTGTTTGCCGCCGGCACTTTGCTGTGCATGAACACCATGGCGCAGGAAGAAACTCCCGCACCGAAATTCAACTTTTCCGGGTATGTGGAAGCCTATTATGGATTTGATTTTGATGAGCCTGCAAACCACAACCGCCCGGGGTTCTTATACAACCATACGCGCCATAACGAACTGAACGTCAACCTGGCCTTCCTGAAAGGCAATTACACCAGCGACCGCGTGCGCGCCAACCTCGCCCTGATGGCGGGTACTTACGCGCAGTACAACCTGGCCGCCGAACAGGAGCTGATCCGGCATATCTATGAAGCCAACGTGGGCGTACGCATCGGTAAAAATCTGTGGGTGGATGCGGGCATCATGCCATCGCATATCGGGTTTGAAAGCGCCATTTCGAAGGACTGCTTTACGCTCACCCGTAGCCTGATGGCGGAGAATACGCCCTATTATGAAGCCGGTGCAAAGATCACCTGGTCGAATGAAAAGTGGACCGTGGCCGCCATGTATCTCAACGGCTGGCAGCGCATCAAGCGGCCGGACGCTAACCAGACACCCGCTTTCGGCACACAGCTGACCTTTAAACCGAGCAGTAAGGTGACCCTCAACTGGAGCACCTTCATCGGCAACGACAAACCGGACTCCGTTAGGCAGATGCGTTATTTCAACGACGTGTACGGCATTTTCAATATCACGGACAAATTCAGCCTGATTGCGGGCTGCGACTACGGCCTGGAGCAAAAGGCAAAAGGTGAAAGTGATATGAACAGCTGGTACAGCCCCATCGTGATAGCCAGGTATGCCGTTACCGATAAAATAGCGCTTGCAGGCCGCTATGAGTATTACAATGATGAAAAAGGGGTGATCATCGCTACAGGTACGCCCAATGGTTTCAAAACAAGTGGTTACTCCCTGAACCTGGACGTAGCGCCGGTCAGCAATGTGCTATTCAGAATAGAAGGTAAACTCTACAATAGCAAAGACGAGATATTTACTAAAACCGGGAAACTGAAGAACGGGAATGCGGCCGTTACCGCATCACTGGCAGTTTCATTTTAAATTTCATACGCAACCACCAGCGGGGCTGTTCCGGTTTTCAATCCGGACGGCCCCCTGGCGGTTCAACTGCTTGTACATGGTGCAGGGTTTTTCACATTCTTCCGGCAAAGCCGGTATGGGCGCATTCAAGATTTACATCGGGATGAGCGCCGGCGTGGGCAAGAGCTACCGTATGCTGCAGGAAGCCCATTCGCTGCTGCGCAAGGGCAAGCATGTGCTTATCGGGTATATCGAAACGCATGGCCGTAAGGAAACAGCGGCGCTGATAGACGGCCTCCCCATTGTGCCGCGCAGGCAGGCGTTTTACAAAGGCAAAATGCTCGAAGAGATGGACCTCAACGCCATTTTGCTGCTGGCGCCGGAATGGGTGGTGGTAGACGAGCTGGCGCATACCAACATCCCCGGCTCTAAAAACGAAAAACGCTGGCAGGATGTGGTGGAGCTGCTGCAAGCCGGTATCAACGTAATTTCGGCGGTGAACATCCAGCACATGGAAAGCATCAACCAGCAAGTGAAAGCCATCACGGGCATCGAGGTGCAGGAACGGGTGCCGGACAGTATGCTGCAGCTGGCGGACGAAGTGGTGAACATCGACCTGACGGCCGACGAACTGATTACCCGCCTGAAAGAAGGCAAGATTTACGACGAAAGCAAGGTAGAAACCGCCTTGCAGCACTTCTTCCAGGCGGAAAAGATATTGCAGCTGCGGGAGCTGGCCCTGAAAGAAGTGGCTTCGCAGGTGGAACGGAAAGTGGAAACGGAAATCCCCCGCAGCCAGCAGATGCGCCACGAGCGTTTCCTGGCCTGTATTTCGAGCAATGAGGAAATCAGCCGCAAGGTCATCCGCAAAACGGCGAGGCTGGCGGCGTATTATCATGGCGACTGGTACGTATTGTACGTGCAAACCCCGCGGGAAAGCGTCGGGCGCATTACCCTGGCCAACCAGCGGCACCTCATCAACAACCTGAAACTGGCTACGGAACTGGGCGCGGAAGTTATCCGGGTGCAGGCGTCCAATATTGCGGAAGCCATCATGCAAACCGCCCGCGAAAAAGACGTCACCACCGTTTGTATCGGCAAGCCCCACATCAGCCTGTTTGGTATTGTCTTGCGAACAAATACTTTTTCGCAGTTGCTGAAAACCTTATCTTCTCATGAAATTGACCTGATCATACTGTCATGACAAGGCTCCGGCTCAAAACGAAAATCACGATCGGGGTATTATTCCTCTTTTGCATGCTCCTGCTGGTGAGCGTGCTGGGTTATTATTACATCAGCCGTGTCAACAGCGAGGCACGCTCCATTTTGCAGGATAACTACGAATCGGTGGAATATGCCAAAAACATGCTGCAGGCGCTCGACGGCGAGCCAATAGACACCGGCACCTTCCTGCAAAACCTGCAACTGCAGGAAAATAACGTGACGGAGCCGGGGGAAGCCGCCGTCACCGCTAACCTGCGGAAGCATTCCACCGGCTTGATGCAGCTGCCGGAGCTTCGCGCAGATCTGTACGCCGTAATGGAGCTGAATATGACGGCCATTGTACGGAAGCACGAGCGCACCAAGGCGATTGCCGACAAAGCGGGACTGTACATTTCGATCATCAGCGGCTGTTGCTTTTTACTAGGCATCACCTTCGTGTATAACTTTCCAGGTTACGTGGCCAATCCCATCCGCGAATTGACGGAAGGGATCAAAGCCGTAGCCGGCAAGAATTACAGCCAGCGGTTGTACTTCAAGTCGGGCGACGAATTTGGCGAACTGGCCTCCGCGTTCAACACCATGGCGCAAAAACTCGATGAATACGAGCACAGCAACCTCGCCCGCATCATGTTCGAAAAGAAACGGGCGGAAGCGGTGATCGGAAGTCTCAAAGACGCCACCATCGGGATAGACAACAAAGGCATCGTGCTGTTCGCCAATGCGGAAGCGTTGCAGCTGCTGAATATGGATGAGAGCAGCGTGGCGGGCCGCCCCGCGGCGGAGATCGCCCGTCAGAACGACCTGATGCAGTACCTGCTGGGCAGCCAGGAAAACGGGCATGTGAAAATAGTGGTGAACGGAAGGGAGAGCTTTTTCACCCGCGAAACGGCTAACATTCACTACGAGCACGAGAAGATCGGGCACATCATCATCCTCAAAAATATCACCACCTACCGGGAGATAGACCTGGCGAAAACACAATTCATCGCCACCATTTCCCACGAGCTCAAAACGCCGCTGGCGGCCACGGACCTCAGCCTTACCCTGCTCGACGATGAGCGCTCCGGCGCCCTTACCACGGACCAGAAAGAGCTGATCGATAGCATCCGGCAGGATAACCGCCGCATGATACGCATGGTCAGCGAGCTGCTGGATTTTTCCCGCGCCGAGAACGGTAACATCCAGCTGCAGATACAGCCTGTGAACGCAGCGGAGATAGTGCAGTACGCGCTGGATACCGTGGGGAAGGAAGCGGCTGCGCGAAACATCCACATCCGCACAGACCTGCCGCCCGACGCCCCGCAAGTAGCGGCAGATGCGGAAAAGAGCGCCTGGGTGCTGGTGAACCTGCTCACCAACGCCATCCGCTATTCACCGCCCGGCGCCGAGGTGGAACTGGCTGTGCAGCCCACCGGCACCAACAAGCTCGCCTTCAGCGTTAAAGACGCCGGTAAAGGCATCGACCCTGCTTTCCGCAACAAGATATTCGAGCGTTTTTTCCAGGTGCCGGGCTCGGGAGACGCCAAGGGCAGCGGGCTGGGACTGGCTATCGCGAAAGAATTCATCGAGGCCCAGGGCGGCACCATCGGCGTGAACAGCACACCGGGCAAAGGCAGCCGCTTCTGGTTCGAATTGCCGCTGCATACCGCCTGATAGCAACGGACATCAAATCTTCCCTGCCCCGGCGTATTCCATGGGCCGGTGGTAGCGCGGAAAGCGATGCCGCGGTTCCGTTAGTTGTTCCGGATTTCTTCCATCTCCCGGCGCAGGCCCACCTGCGCATCATTGTAGATTTTAACGGCGAGGTCAATATTGGGCACAATGCTGTCGAGGTTACTGCGGCTGCGCGCATGCTGCTCGATATGCTGAATCATTTCAGAGAGCGGGTGGATTTTTACGATCATCAGGCTGTTGCGCAGCAGGCTCGCATGACGGCAGGTTTCTTCCCATTCGCCGTGCCGCGCGCTGTTGAGCAGGTGCTTGAACATTCCTTCCGTGCATTCCACGAAAATACCCAGTACATCGAGCAGGTAATCCTTATCGTCTTCCACGATGTTGCGGAGATACACCAGGTCGATCCGGGGCCGGCCGGACGGGTCCGGGTGGGAGGCGTTGATGAAGCCGGAGAGCGAGGGCTCCCGTTCTCCGAGCACTTCCTGTATTTTGATGAACAGATCGTCTGGCCGGAATGGTTTGGAAATGTATTCGTTCATCCCGCAAAGGAGGCATCGCTCCCGGTCACCGCGAAGCGCGGAGGCCGTCATGGCGATAATGGGAATGCCGGAGCCCATGCTGCGGATTTTACGGGTGGCGCTGAGGCCGTCCATTTCCGGCATCTGGATGTCCATCAGCACACAATCGAAATTGGTTTCGGCGAGCTTGCGCAGGGCCTCCAGTCCGTTTTCGGCAAGGGTGACGTTGGCCCCGGCCTGTTGCAGGGTGCGGATGGCGACTTTCTGGTTGATGAGATTGTCTTCCGCCAGCAAAATGTTCCGGCCTTCGAGCGGCGGGCGCGGTGGTGTAGGAGAAGGTTGCTCAGGCACATGGAAGCTGCGGCTGAATGGCACGGCGAACCGAACAATGGTGCCGCCGCCGGGGTTGTGATGAATGTCGATTTTTCCGTGCTGCAGCAGTATCAGCTGGCGGGTGAGCGCGAGGCCGAGCCCCGTGCCGCTGTGTTTGCGGTCGTTCCCGCCCTGCAGCTGGGAAAACCCTTCACCGAGGTCGTGCAGCAGGTCTTCGGGAATACCCACACCGGTGTCCTGCACTTCGAAATACAACATGGTGTTTTTTTCGTTGGCGGCGGCCACGCGAACAGACAGGTGTATTTCTCCTTCGTCAGTGAATTTAACGGCGTTGTCGAGCAGGTTGTCGAGTATCTGGCTCAACCGCGACGGGTCGCCCATCACGTGGTTCTTGACGCCGTCGGCGAGGTCGCAATGCAGCGTGAGCCCTTTGGCTTCGGCCACCTGGCGGTGCTTGCCTACTACGCGGAGTATCACATGGCGGGGATCGAAATCCACTTTGGCCAGGTGGAGCTGCCCGGTGCGGATGCGCGAAAAGTCGAGCAGGTCGTCTACCAATACCAACAGGTTGTTGGCAGACTCGCGGATGTCGGCCACGTACTCCTTGAGCTCCGGGTTGCCTTCCACCTGTTGTAGCAGGTTGGTAACGCCGATGATGCCGTTGAGCGGGGTACGGAGCTCGTGGCTCATGTTGGCCATGAACACTTCCTGCGCACGCCGGGCGTTGTCCGTTTTCCGCCGCGATTCCACCAGTTTGTTTTCCACTTCTATGCGCTGGGTGATGTCGGTTGCAATGCCGCAAAGCCCGTACACCCGCAGCTGATGGTCGCGGAGGGGGAATTTGTTGATGAAGAAATATCTTGTTTCGTTGTTGATCTGGATGGTGTCTTCGATTTCCTGGGGCTTCTCGTACAGGATCACCGTGCGGTCGGTCACCGCATGGTTGCCGGGATGCAGGATGTTGGGAAAGTCTTTGTCTGACCGGCCCACGATCTCTTTCTGGGTGATGCCGAACACCTCCTCGAACCGCCGGTTCACCAGCAGGTACTTGCCGTGCACGTCTTTGATGAAAATAATGGAAGTCGTGTTGTCGAGAATGGATTCGAGCCGGCGGTGCAGGATGTCCATTTCATTTTTGGTTTCCGTGAGCCTTTCGTCGGCTTCGCGCTTGTGATGAATGTCTTTCACCACGCATTGAAAGCCCATGAACAGCCCGTTTTTTTCCACGAGGGCCACGTGTTGCTCCACCCATTTCTTTTGACCGTTTTTCATGCGGATGGGAAATTCCATGGTGGTTTCGGTGGGCCCGGAAAACGACTGGTTTTCATAAAACTTCCGCAGCTCCCGTTGTACGGGCGGGTCTACGAGCATGCCGTATTGTTTGCCGATGAGCTCCTGCACGGTGTAGCCGGTGAGCTCGAAGGCTTTCTTGTTGACGTAGGTGAAGAAGCCGCCGCGGTTGGTGGTAAAGAGCGTAGCGCCCGCATCGTCGATGAGCTGCCGGTATTTTTCTTCGCTGGCGCGCAGTTGCTTTTCAGAGGCCTGTACCCTGCGGAGGTTGGTAGCGATGCGCCAGAGGCCCGCCAACAGTATGCAGGCGGCCACGATGCTGCCGATGATGGAGAGCAGGAAAGGGCGGCGGTTGAACCATTGCGTGGCCACCAGGTGGTTGAGCGCGGCATGCTCCTGCTGCAGGTTCCGCCCGATGAGCTGCGTCAACCCGTCGGCCGGGGCCGGCGTTCTTTTCGTATGGATCATGGCGGCGGCCATGATGGGATTTTCCCGGGCAGCATCGATGAGGTAGTTGTACAGCACAATCCGCTTCAGCACGGCGGCATGAAGGGAGTCCATCCGCATCTCGGCGGCAGGATCGTTTTTGGCCATGATGACGAGGTTCCGCGCCGGCGCGCGAAGCTGCGTTTCCAGCTGGTCTTCCCCCACCAGGAACCCCGTATCCCCGGTAATCACATAACCCCGTACGGCAGATTCGATGGTTTTGGCCATATAGGCCACCTGCTCCAGTTGGCGGATTTTGTCGTTGGCCAGGCGCACGCGCTCATTTATCCTTATAACGTCGGCGTCGGCCCTCCAGGCTTGCCAGGCAAACCAGGTGACCGAAACGATGGCAGCAACAAAAACAATGATAATGGGGCTGCTGATATTTTTCATGCAGGTTAATTGTTGTCAATCACGCCATACGTATGGCTTTCGGTTCGAATAGGGGTTACAGCTTCCGTACGACGGGATTGATTTTGGAGTGGCATTTTACCTGTTATCCAAGTTACGGAAAATACCGTAACCTTATCCGGGTAATTACCATGTATTATTTTTGCAATATTTTAACCCTTTGATTTATTTGCATTCCATTAAATTTGCCTGATATTCTTTTTGCCAAGCATTTAAACATATTATGAAAAAATTACTTTTTACACTGGGTTTTATCGCGGTTTCTGCAGGTGTTTATGCACAGGACATGACTGGTGCGGCTATTGGTAAGGCCAAAGAGAAGGCCTCTTTTTCCAGGGACTTCCTGGTGATCGGGTTTTCTTACGACGGCTGGGCTTCCGCGCCGGACAGCGTTAAGACGAAAGGATTATCCCGCGGTTTCAACGTGGCTCTCATGTACGATATTCCCATTTCCAAATCGAACTTCAGCGTTGCTGCCGGTTTGGGTTTCAGCTCCAGCAATATATTCCTGAACAAACAGGTGATCCCGATGAACAATGCGAACTCCAACGATGTGAAGTTCGTTTCGTCCGACCTGTATAAAAAGTATAAGGTAGCCACAAACTACCTCGAAATTCCCATCGAGCTGCGTTTCCGCCAGGTGGCAGATAATGCGAACAAGGGCTTCAAAGCCTCCATCGGCGCTAAAGTGGGCATGCTCGTGAACGCGCACACCAAGGGCAAAAACACCCTGGGCGGCGAAAAGAATATCATCAAGGAACAAAACAAACGTTTCTTCAATCCCTGGCGTTTTGCCGGCACCGCCCGCATCGGTTATGGCAACTTTGCCCTGTTCGGTACGGTGAACCTGAACCCGCTGTTCAAAGACAACACCGGCCAGTCAGACATCCGGCCGTACTCCATCGGTCTCGCCATCAGCGGCCTGTAACGGAATAACATCATTACAAAAAAGCCGGCTCCCGTATGGGGCCGGCTTTTTTTATGCAAGCAAGTTTGTTCAGTTGCCTTTGAAGGCGGGCTTCCTTTTTTCGAGGAAGGCGTTGATGCCTTCCCTGTTATCTTCCGTGTTACCGGCAATCTCCTGGCACCAGGCTTCATAGTCGAGCACGGTATCCAGGTCGTCGGTCATGCCTTTGGTGAGCATTTTTTTCATGAGGGCGATGGCTTTGGTGGGCGCCTGCGCGTAAAACGCGGCTTCGGCGGCTACTGCGGCGTCCAGCTCCCCGGCTTTCACTACTTTGTTCACCAGCCCCATTTGCAGGGCGTCTGCCGCGGTGAGCTTGGTGGCCTTGGTGGCCAGCTCGAAGGCGCGGTGGTAGCCGATGGTGCGGGGCAGGAAGTAAGACGAGCCGGAATCGAGCACCAGTGCGATGTTGATGAATATCTCGATCATGGTGGCGTTATCTGCCGCAATGATCACATCGCAGGCCAGGGCGAGCGAGCAGCCCGCGCCGGCGGCCACGCCGTTGAGTTTGCAGATCACGGGTTTAGGCATGTTGCGGATGGCCCGGATGATGGGGTTATACCGCTTGTGCAGCGAGTCGCCCAGGTTGCGTTTGCCTTCCTGCGCGGCTTTCAGGTCTTGTCCGCTGCTGAAAGCCTTGCCCGCTCCGGTGATCACTACCGCCCGTACGGCCGCATTTTTTTCCGCCTGTTTCAGCGCGTCCTGCAGCTCGTAACTGAGGGCGTCGTTGAAGGCATTGTACACATCGGGCCGGTTGAGGGTGATGGTGGCAATGTTGTCTTTAACGGTGAAAAGAAGCGAGGTGAACATGATACATGATTTATAAGGTTTCTTTCAGCCAGCCGAAGAACTCGCGCTGCCATACGATGGCGTTCTGCGCGCTCAGCACCCAGTGGTTTTCTTCGGGGAAATATACCAATTTGCTCTTGATGCCTTTCAGCTGCGCCGCCTGGAAGGCCTGCAGCCCCTGCTCGATGCCCACGCGGAAATCGATGCCGCCCTGTACGATCATGATGGGCGTGTTCCATTTGTTGACGAAATTGATGGGATTGAATTTTTCGTAGGTGTTGGCCTTGGATTCGTCCCAGTAAGCGCCGATGTCCCAGTTGGCGAACCACAGTTCTTCGGTGGTGCCGTACCAGCTGCGCAGGTCGAAGAGCCCGTCGTGCGCGATGAAGCTTTTGAAACGGTTTTCGTGCACGCCCGCGAGCATGAACACGGAATACCCGCCATAGCTGGCGCCCACGGCGCCGAGGCGGCTTTTATCCACATAGGCTTCCTTGCTGATATCGTCGATGGCGGCGAGGTAATCGCGGATAGGCTGCCCGCCCCAGTCGTTACTGATATCGGCATTCCATTTCACGCCGTGACCGGGCATGCCGCGCCGGTTGGGCGCCACCACAATATAGCCCTGCGCTGCCATCAGCTGGAAGTTCCAGCGGAAGCTGTAATACTGGCTCAGCGGCGATTGCGGGCCACCCTGGCAGTAGAGCAGCGTGGGGTATTTTTTGGAGGGGTCGAAGCCGGGGGGATAAATCACCCACGACAGGAGGTCTTTTCCGTCGGAGGTTTTCGTCCAGCGTTCTTCCACCTTGCTTTGCTGCAGGTTGTCGTAAATGTTATTGTTCACGGTGGTGAGCTGTTGCAGTGCGCCGGTTTTCAGGTCTACCGTGTAGAGCTCGGCGGCATGGTTCATGTCTGCCCGGGCCACAACCAGCGTATTGCCCTGCTGGCCCACGAACGCGTTGATGTCGAACCGGCCTTTGGTGATCTGGCGGATGGCGGGTTTGTCGAGCGGGATTTCGAACAGCTGCTCGGTGCCCTTCACCACGGCGAGGAAAAAGATCTTTTTCCCGTCGGCGCTGAAGCGGGCGGCGGAAACGGTGCCGTCCCAGTCTTTGGTGAGGTTGACGGTTTTTTGGCTGCCGGCCTGGTGGAGGATGATGTCGTTCTTGTCGGCTTCAAACCCGTCCCTGGCCATGCTCAGCCACAACAGCTGTTTGCCGGTGTGATCGAAGGCGGGGGCAATGTCGTAGCCCATCATGCCTTCGGACAAGTTCTCCGTTTTACCGGTGGCGATGTTGTAGCTGTATACGTCCGTATTGGTGCTGATGGCGTATTCCTTCCCGTGCTTTTTCTTGCAGATGTACACGATCTGTGTGCCGTCGGGGCTCCAGGTAAAGTCCTCCGCGCCGCCGAATGGCATCTGCGGACAGTCGAACAGCTCGCCCTTCATGATGTCGGTCGCCTCGCCCACTTTGCCCGTTGCAGGGTCATAGGAGGCGTAAAACACGTGGTTGTATTTACCGTCTTCCCAGGTGTCCCAGTGGCGGTAGTTGAGGTTCGTGTACACTTGGGCGTTGGATTTGGGCAGGTCTTTGTGCAGGTCGGCCCCGGAGATCTTTTCCAGCTTCACTTCGTTGGAAAAGAGGATGTGCGTGCCTTTGGGCGAAATACGGATGTTCTGCATGCCGCCTTCCACATGGGTTTTCTGTACGGCATTGCCGCCGTCTTTATCCATTTCCCAGAGCTGCCCTTTGAAACTATAGGCGATGCGGCCATTGGGCATTACCTGTGCGCCCGATTCGGCGCCAGCGCCGCTGGTGAGCTGTTTGGCGGCCCCGCCTTTGATGGGAACGGCAAAAAGGTTGCGCTCGCTTTTATTGTCCGCCAGCGTATAGCGGGAAACGCCATAGATAACGGTGCCATCGGTCAGTACGGTTTCGCCGCCCACGCGGCCCAGCTGCCACAGCAGCTCCGGGCTCATTTTCTGTTGTGCCATGCTTTGTTGAATGAATAAAATACCTGCTACCAGGAGTGTTTTACGCATTGGTGTAGATTTTGTTGTGATGCCATAAATGTAGGAAAATTTAACCTTCCGCCGGACCCGGCCCGAATTCATTAACTTTGCACAAATTCTGAAGATACATTGATAGAAAAACAACAAGTAGTAGACCGTGACGAACGGGCGGTGCTGGTAGGGCTCATTCACAAGGAGCAAACGGAGGCGCAGGTGCATGAATACCTCGACGAGCTGGCTTTACTGGCGGAAACGGCGGGCGCGGAAGCGGTGAAGCGCTTCACCCAGCGGCTGCCGCACCCGGACAGGGCCACTTTCGTCGGCAAAGGGAAGCTGGAAGAAATCCGGCAGTACGTGGCAGGCAAAGACGTGAGCCTCGTCATATTCGACGATGAACTGAGCGGTTCACAGATATCCAATATACAGAAGGAACTGAAGGTGAAGGTCATCGACCGGAGCGACCTGATCCTCGACATATTCGCCCGCCGCGCCCGCACGGCGCAGGCCAAGGTGCAGGTAGAGCTGGCGCAATACCAGTACATCCTCCCCCGCCTCCGTGGTATGTGGACGCACCTGGAAAGGCAAAAAGGCGGTATCGGGATGAGAGGCCCCGGTGAAACGGAAATCGAAACGGACCGCCGTATCGTGAAGGACAAAATCGCCCTGCTCCGCAAACGCCTCGGGGAAATCGACAAACAGGCCCTTACCCAGCGGAAAGACCGCGGCGAGTACATCCGCGTGGCCCTGGTGGGTTACACCAACGTGGGCAAAAGCACCATCATGAACCTGCTGTCGAAAAGCGAGGTGTTCGCCGAAAACAAACTGTTCGCCACCCTCGATACCACCACCCGCAAAGTGGTGTTCGAACAAACGCCGTTCCTGCTGAGCGATACGGTAGGGTTCATCCGCAAGCTGCCCCACCACCTGGTGGAGAGCTTCAAATCCACGCTCGACGAAGTACGCGAAAGCGACATCCTCATGCACGTGGTGGATATTTCGCACCCGAAGTACGAAGACCAGATTGAAGTGGTGAACCGCACACTGACGGAACTGAAGGCGATCGACAAGCCCACCATTCTCATCTTTAACAAGATGGACCTGTACGAAAAACAGACCTTCGACGAATGGCTGACGGACGATGTGAAGCAGGACATCCTGCAGCAGCTCAAAGACGGCTGGCAGCACCGCTCCAACGGCAACTGCGTGTTCATTTCCGCCACGGAGCGCCGCAACATCGACGAACTGCGCAAAACCATCCTCGATAAAGTGATGCAGCTGTACAGGGAGCGCTATCCCTACAAATCCGAATATTTCTTTTAAAGATGGCCAAGGAATACAACTGGTACCGCGTTCACGACGAGCCCGTGGCGACTGAAAAAACCATTACCGTGCACGAGGTGAACGGCAAGAAGATCTGTTTCACCCGCCACGAGGGCCAGCTGTATGCCTTCGCCTATAAATGCCCGCACGCCGGCGGCATCATGGCCGACGGGCACGTGGATGATAAAGGAAACGTGACCTGCCCCCTGCACCGCTACCGGTTTAACGTAAAGAACGGCTACAACAGCAGCGGTGAGGGCTTTTACCTCAAAACCTATCCCGTAGAACTGCGGGAAGACGGCGTGTTCGTGGGGCTCGACAAGAGCTGGCTCAGCTGGTAAAATAACCGCCTGCCGCAGGTGCCAGCCATCAAGTGGCGAGGCGCGATCGGCATCAAGAAGCCGGCTAAAGCAACTGCCTCAACCGGCCCCGGGTTTCTCAATGGAATGCCTGTAATATCTGCGGCATGTTTCCGTCAATGCCTTGAAAGTGATCTCCTGTATTGTGCAATCCCCGTTTGCTGAATGGGGCTGCCCAGCTAAAACTTTATCTCCACCGTTTCATTCCCATTCGCCACCGTCGCTTTCAGCACTTTACAATTGATTTCCGGGTTGGCTTCGCCCTGCGGGTCGAAACGGGAGATGGGCTGAATGAAAGCCGTGGTGCTTTGCCGCAGGCTCATTTCCCTGCCGTTCACCGTCATCTTTTCCTGCTGACCGAACCCGTGCAATACGAGCTGGATATGCCGGAACCTGGAAGCGCGTTTCCCGGAGGGTTTATCCAATGTAATTGCACCCGGCTCGTAGCGGATGGCGCGTTTGTAGAAATCCCCTTTCTCGTAGCCGTACGTTTCCCCATCGTCTTCATAATACACGAACTCATTCTTCACCGGGCCTTTATACACATGGAGGAACAGCGTGTCCGACGGTTTTTCGGCGGTATGCTGGACGAGCGATTGCATCGGGATGATGGCGCTTTCTTTCACGTACACGGGTAACTGGTGAAAGGTGAGATTGAGCATTTTTTCTTTCCCGCCTTGCTCACGCGTGTCGTCGTACAGGTTGTACCAGGTGCCTTCCGGAAAATACATGGGTGCGTAATTCTCTTTGCTTTCAAACGGCGCAATCAGGATGGAAGGGCCGAAGCAGAACTGGTTCTGGAAGCGCGGGTCGTACACCTTCGGGTCGTGCGTGTGGGTGAGCGCGAGCGTGCGCATGATGGGCAGGCCGGACTGCGAGGCTTCGTAGAAGTTTGCGTAGAGGTACGGCAGCAGGCGATAGCGCAGGTTGATGTAATTGCGGCAGATTTCGAGCACTTCTTCCCCGAACGCCCACGGCTCGGCGGATTTGGTGTTGATACCGGTGTGGCTGCGGCAGTACGGGATGAACGCCCCGATCTGCATCCAGCGGGCATAGAGGCTTGGCGTGGGGTTGCCGGTGAAGCCGCCGATGTCCATACCGGAGAAGGGCACGCCGCTCAACCCCAGGCTGTTCAGCAGCCGCACGCCGAGGAGCATGTGGTCTTCCTCGGCGCGGTTGTCGCCCGTCCAGATGGCGGCGTAACGCTGCAACCCCGCGTAACCGGCGCGGGTGAGGATGAAGGGGCGTTTGTCGGGCGCAATTTCCCGCGAACCTTCATAGCTGGCGCGTATCATCTGCAAGCCGTATACGTTGTGCGCCTGGCTGTGGGCCACGGGGTTGCCCTCGAAGTTGAACAGTACGTTGTTCGGCATGGTTTGCCCCCAGGTGGCGATCTCGTTCATGTCGTTCCAGAGGCCGGCCACGCCCGCGCGGTGGTATGCCGTGATCTGCTGTTTCCACCACGCACGCCCCCGCGCGCCCGTAAAATCGGGGAAGTGGCACCAGCCGGGCCATACCTGCCCCGTGTAGGGCTGCCCGTCGCTGTATTTGATGAAAATGTCGGACTGGAGACCGTTCTCATAAGCATGGTATCCCTTTTCGACTTTAATCCCCGGATCCACGATCACCGTGGTTTTGAAGCCCATCTTCCCCAAGCGGGCATTCATGCCGGCAGGGTCCGGGAACCGGGCTTTATTCCAGGTAAATAATTTATAGGCGTCCATGTAATGGATGTCGAGCGTAATGCCGTCTGCCGGGATTTGTTTTTCGCGGAGGGTTTGTGCAATGCGGTACACTTCCGTATCGGGGTAGTAGCTGTACCGGTTTTGCTGGTACCCCAGGCTCCAGAGCGGTGGCAGGGTAATGCGGCCGGTGAGGCCGGTGTAAGAACGGATAATGCCGGCCACGTCGTTGTGGTAGATGAAGTAATAATTCATCTCCCCGCCCGCCGCGCCAAAGGAGGAGAAGCGGTTGTTGCTCGCGCCGAAATTGAAGTTACTGCGCCAGGTGTTGTCGAAGAATATCCCGTAGGCCATGCCGTGATGCACGCCGATGTAAAACGGGATGGTGGCGTAAATCGGGTCTTGCTCCGTGGTGTAGCCGTAGGCATCGGTGTTCCAGTTCGTGTAGGCGTTCCCTTTACGGTCGAGGTTGCCGGTTTTTTCGCCGAGGCCGATGAAGCGTTCCCCTTCCTGCATGGCTTTGTAAGTGGTCACTTCTTCCCCGATCCAGGAAGTGCCCAGGCCGGGTTCGTCTGCATTGATGACCGTTCCGCCGGGCGTGAGGAAGCTCACGGAGAAGGGTTTTTTCGTGATGCGAACGGTGAGGGAATCCGTTTCCATCATTACCGCATCATCGCTTTGCGTCATGAGCGGTTGGAATGCGGAAGGCCGGGCGATCACAGCGTACGAGAAGTCCTTCGCGGGCGCCTCTTTGTCGATCCGCACCCGGATGACCGTTGGACTGTAAGCGGTAATGTATGCATACCCGTGCTGCGTGGTCAATTGTACGCTTTGCTGGCCGATGGTCACCGCGGTGACGTTGCCGGGTGTGCGCACGGGTTGGGCTGTGGCGGCAACACTGCACGCCAGCAGCAGGGCGAAAAATCTGAAAACCATAAGATTGCGCTTTTTGCTGACAAAAGGTATCCATCAGGGAGCATGGATGAGATGCTCCCCGATGGACGACTGCCTGGATAAGCAGGTCTTAATAACCAGGATTCTGTTTGAGATTGGGGTTAACAGCCAGATCGTTTACAGGTATCGGAAACAGCAGGTATGTCGGATCTGTTTTCGTTTTCAGCTGCCAGGGCTGGAGGAATTTACCGAAGCGGATAAGGTCCTGCCGGCGGAAGCCTTCCCAGTAAAACTCGCGGCCGCGTTCGTCGAGCAGCACATCGAGGTTGACCGTTGCCAGTGGTGTGGCTTTGCGTTTGAGGCGAAGTTCGTTCACGATGGCCAGGGCGCCCGCTCCTCCGCTGCGCAGCAGGGCTTCGGCTTTCATCAGCAGCACATCCGCGTAACGGAAGAATACCCAGTCGTTGCTCGCGTTGTTGGTGTTGGATCCGTTGAGGGTCACCATGTCCGGCGGGTATTTCACCACGCGGATGCCTTTCACTTCGAGGTCGTTGCCCGTTTCCTGGAGCTTGATTTCGCGGGTGAAGATGAGCAGGTTGCCTTTACGGTCTTTGAGGGCCACGCCGTCTTTGTTGTATTGCTGCCCCAGCAGGAAGCCCACTTTCAGGCCGGATACGTTGGTAACGCCGTTGTAGGAGCCGCCGCGGCGGGTGTCTACCGCTTCAAACTTGTCGTAGAAATCGGAGACGGTGGTGAAGCCGTTCCAGCCACCCGGCGTTTGCGCGTAGTGCAAGGTGGGCGCCCAGTGGCAATATGCCGCGTTGCCGCCGCGCACGGTGCTCGCACCCGGACCGTTTTCCTGGGTGAAGATCAGTTCGCGGGAAATGGCGTCGTTGTTATAGGCGAAGTTGTCGAAGTAATTGTCTGCAAGTGCATACTGGCCACCGGCGATGAGCTCGTTCGCCAGGGAAATCACCTTCTGCATGTCTGCCGCGTCGAAGGTGGGCGCGTCGCGCTTGATGAAGGCGCCTTTGTTCAGGTAGCATTTCATCAGCAGCACTTTCGCAGCGTCTTTATTCGCCACGAAAGCCGCTACGGCGCTACGGTCCGGCAGGTTGGGGATGATCTCGGTGAGCTCCTTGATCAGCAGTTCCATGGCTTCCGCGGGGCCCAGTACGGAGGGCGGCAGCAGCAGGTTGTCTTCCGGTTTGCGGAAGGGCACCTGGCCCCATCCGTCTACCACGGAGAAGATGGACATGGCGCGGAGGAATCGCGCTTCCGCCGCCTGGCGTACGCTGGGATTGAAGTTGAGCACGTTGGTGGAATTGAACTGGAGCAGCAGCAGGTTGCGGAAGCTGTTGGCGATCTGGATGTGCTCCGGCGTCCAGTCGTGCGTTTTCATCGCGCGCCATGCGCCGTTGTCGTCCCAGTCGCCGCCGCGCGTGGGCGCTACAGCTTCGTCAGAGGGCATGGTTTGCAGCGACCAGAAGTTCGACTGGTCCTGGTAAGGCAGCTGCAGCGCGTCGTACGCCGATTTCAGGAGCGAGGGCACTTTGATCACGGAGTCTGCCTGTTCTTTGGTGATGGTAGACGCCAGTTTTTCGTCGAGCTTGGTGCAGGAAGCGAATCCGCATCCCGCCAGCAGCAAACAAGCTAATTTTTTATATAGAGTCATGATGGTAGTTTTTTAGTGTTTACAGGGAAAGCGTTACGCCGAGAATGATGTTCCGTGCCGTTGGGTAGGGCGCATACTCGATGCCGAAAGACGTTACGCCGTTGATGCTTTTGTCTGTATTCACTTCCGGGTCGAAGCCGCTGTATTTGGTGATCACGAAAAGGTTCTGGCCGGTGAGCGAGAGGTTCACGTTTTTGAATACCCTGCCGATATTGCCCACGCTGTAGTTGAGCGATACGTTGCTCATCTTCATGAAATTCGCTTTTTCGAGGTAGCGGTCGGAGGTGGTGATGGGGTTGGAAGGATTTTCCCCGTTGCCGATGATCGCTTTGGCCATGTTGCGGGAGCCCAGGTTGTTGATGGGCAGCACGGTGTTGGCCGTGTTGTTGTACACGTAGTGCCCGAAAGCCCCGTTCATGTTGATGGTGAGCCACCATTTTTTGAAGCCCAATTCCGTGGTGAGGCCCAGCATCTGTTTTGGGTTCGGGTCGCCGGCGTAGTACATGGTGTTGCCGCCGTTTTCGTAGATGCCCTGCCCGTCTTTATCGAAGCCCTGGAACCTTCTCACGTAAAACACGTTGAGCGGGTGGCCGTTGGCGAAGCGCTGCACGGAGGCGTCAGACACGCCCTGGCCGCTGATGGCGCCCGTGAGCACGTTGGGCCCGGTGTAGTTCTGCAGTTCGTTCCTGATGAAAGTGGCGTTCACGCCCAGCATCCAGGAGAACTTGCGGCCGCGGATGATTTCTCCCTTCACCGCCAGTTCCACCCCTTTGTTGATCACTTCGCCCGGCAGGTTGATCCAGTAGGAAGACGCCGGCGCCGGCAGAATGGTGGGGAAGTTGAACAGCAGGTCGGAGGTTTTTTTATGGAAATAGTCTACGTTACCCGAAATGCGGTTGTCGAGCATAGAGAAGTCCACCCCCGCGTTCAGCTGGTTTGATTTTTCCCATTTCAGATCGGGGTTGGCCACGTTGGAGAGGCTCGCGCTGCCGCTGGCGCCGAGCGCATATTGCTCCTGCGCCGCGCCTGCGGGGAATTCCTGGTTGCCCGTGATGCCCCAGCCCACACGCAAGGCCAGTTGCTGGAAGAGCGAGTTGCCTTTCAGGAAGGCTTCGTTATGGATGTTCCACTTCGCCGCGAAAGACGGGAAGTAGCCGTATTTGTTGTTAGACCCGAATTTGCTCGACCCGTCTGCCCGAAGGGTAGCCGTGAGCAGGTACCGGTCGTGCAGGTTGGCCGTTACCCTGCCGAAAATGGACTGCAGTTCGGATTTCGGGTTTACGTAAGAGCTCATGAAGGTGTTGGCCTGGCTGGCGTTCTGGAGAATGCTGGTGTAAGGCAGCGCGTCTGTAGAGAAGCCCAGTGCGCCGAGGTCCATGCCCTGGAAGTTAAAGTCCTGGTATTCGTACCCCACTACCGCATTCAGGTTGAAGGCCGAGGTCAGTTGTTTGTTATAGCTGAGGGTGTGGGTGAAGAGTTTGGTGGTCAGCTCCGCGTTGCCGTAGTAGGCTTGCCCGAGGTCCTGCACCCCTTCCAGGTTGATGAACGATTTGATCTGCGCTTTGCGGATGCCCGTTTGGCGGTTGATCGAAAAGAGGAAGCGGTATTCCAGGTCGTCGGTGATTTTGAAGTAGGGCGAAATATTGCCGAGGATATAGGAGATGCTCGACTGGTCGTCCCACGCTTCCGACATGGCCAGCGGGTTCACCGGCGAGTTTTTCGCCAGCAGCAGGAAAGAGCCGTCTGCGTTGCGGATGGGCGTGGTGGGGTTCCATTGCAGTGCCTGGGCGATGAGACTGCCCGTGAAGCCCGCGTTGTTGGTGATGGGCGCCAGTTGTTCCACTGTCTGCGCCGCCATCACGTTGAAATCCACCCCGAGGCGTTTGCTTTCCAGGAATTTGAATTGCCCGGAGAGGTTGCCCGTATATTTTTTCATGCCCGATTTGCGGACAATGCCTTCCTGGTCCATGAGTCCGAAAGAGGCGCGGTAGCGGCCGTTTTCGTTGCCGCCGCTGATGGCCAGGCTGTAGTTGTGGGTGATGCCCGTGCGGAGGATTTCCTTCATCCCGTCGCTATTGCCGCCGTCGTCGCCGCCGGACGAGTTATATTGTTTGAGCGCCGCGCGGTATTCCGCCGCGTTGAGCACTTTCAGCTGTTTCATGATGTTGCTGGCCCCGATGGAGTAACCGAAGTCGAGCTTGGTGGGCCCCACCTGCCCCTTTTTGGTGGAGATGATGATCACCCCGTTGGAACCGCGGGAGCCATAGATGGCGGTGGCGGAGGCGTCTTTCAGCACTTCCATGGAGGCGATGTCTGCCGCGTTCACGAAGTTGAGCGGGTTGGCGTCCGGCATCTGGCCCAGGTTGTTGGCGTTGATGTTGGGCCGGGCCACGCGGCCGTCGAGCGGCACCCCGTCTATTACATAGAGGGGCTGGTTGCCTGAGCGAACGGAGGAGTTGCCGCGGATGCGCACCGTAGCCGCCGCTCCCGGCGCGCCGTTGTTGTTCACCACCATGAGGCCCGCCACTTTACCCTGTATGAGCTGGTCTGGCGCGTTGGTGATGCCGCGGTTGAAGTCTTTTGCCTTCAGGGAAGCCACCGAGCCGGTGAGGTCCTTTTTCCGGGCAATGCCATAACCCACCACCACTACGTCCGTCAACGTGGTGTTTTCCGGTACCAGGCTCAAGGTGACCTCCGAGGTGGAAGTGATGTTGACTTCCTGCTGGGCGTAGCCGATGGAGGTAATCACCAGGGTGGTGGCCCCGGCCGGCACGTTCAGTTTGAAGGCGCCGTTGGCGTCGGTCACGGTGCCCGAGCTGGTGCCTTTGATGGCGATGGTAGCGCCCGGGATAGGACCGCCTTTTTCGTCCGTGATTTTCCCCGTCACGGATTTTGTCTGGGCTAAAACTGTTGAAGCGAGCAGGAAAAGCAGCGGGCAGAACAGCAGCGCTTTGAGTAGTCGCATTTTGGTCATAACGTAGTGATTTAGTTTTTGGTTAAACGAGTGCCTGTAAGTGGAATCGATTTAGTTTCTGGTCGTGTATTCCAAAGTAAGCGGGTCTAAACAGGGCGGCCAACTATTATCAGCGGATTATAGAAATTAAACGGGTTTTAAAGGGTTTTCACTGAGTTAATGATCTGACAATCAGATAGTTAAAAACAAATATAAATTTCCTTAATATAGCTATTTTCAGATCTTTATCTGCATGATTTTGTCTTCGAATTCGTCGTTGGGGACGATGGATTTGTTCCTGATTTTGGTTTTATAGGCGTATATGGTGTTCACGGAATATTCGAGGATGCGGGCTATTTTTTCGTTTTCGCTGATGCCGATGCGGAAGAGGGCGTAGATCCGGAGGTCGGTATTCAGGAGTTCGTTGTCTTTCAGTTTCACCTGGTCTTCTTCCTTAAAGAAGGAGTTGAACTCGCTTACGAAGTTCGGGAATATTTTCAGGAAGATGCGGTCGAAGTTACGGAAGAGCTCTTCCCGTTCCTGTTTAATATTAATATTATTGACGATGAAGCGGATCTCGGCCGACTTGTGGTCGTTCAGCTTTTGATCTACCTGGTTTTTCAGTTTTTCGATCTTGTCGATGTAGGCCGAGGCGATGTGGAAGCAGTAGCCGATGTATTCTTCCTTTATCTTGTTGGATTCCAGCAGTTTATCGTTTATTTCCTGCTGGCGGTGGTGCGCTTCGGTAATGATGTTCTGGGCCGTTTTGAGTTTTTTGACCTGTTTGAAAATGATATACGACAGTACGATGGAGGCCAGCAGCAGGAAGGTGGCGATGGCCGAGTAGATGAACAGCCTGTTTTTCTGGCCTTCCACCGCGTTGAAGCGTTCCCCTTCGATGATGGGGAGGATGGCGCTCACCTGCACTTTGCGCTGGCGGGCCCCGTAGAAGGTGGCATCCGCCACGGCGCGTTCGATATACCGGGAGGCGTTCTTGATGTCGCCCGTCTGGAACAGCAGCGAGGCCAGGTTGAAGGCGGCGGTGGTTTCTTTCACCGAGCCTTTGATGTCTGCCATGGCAGAGGAGGCCAGTAGTTCTATGGCCTTGTCGTATTCTTTTTTGATAACATATATGTTCCCCAGGTTCGCGTTGATCATCGCCTGTTCGTGGAACGAGAGGTTGGGGAGGGCGATGGTGCGGTTGAGGTAATGGAGGGCGCTGTCGAGGTTGCCCTGTTTGAAGAACTTGTACCCCAGGCAGCTGAGCCGCTGGAAGTGGTTTTCCGGGTAGAGGGCCACGGCCGAGTCGGTGAAGCGGGCCGCTTCGCGGAGGTAGATATTGGAGTAGTGCCGGTCGTTCACATAATCCGCCAGGTCGTAATAGTAGCGGCGCATGAGCACGAAGAATTCCGCCCGCATCGAGTCCGGCAGCTGCGCGGTGCGGAGGGTATCCATGATCTCCCCCGTTTCGCGGAACATGCCCGAAGAGAGCAGGATGAACCCCAGTTTTATTTTCGCGTACAGTTCCCGCTGCGGATCCTGCAGTTTTTCCGCAATTTTTTGCAGTTGTTGCGCGTAGGAAAAAGCCGAGTCGTAGTTATAGGCTTTGTATGCTTCGCTGAGGGCGAGGCAGGCCTGGTATTTCTGTTCCGGTAGTGCGGCGTTGTGGTAAGTCTGTTTCAGCTGGCGGAGGGCGTTCTCTTTTTCCGCGTCGAAGCCGGCGGTTTGGGCGATGGTGCGGTCGAGCTCCTGGAGGAGGCTATCCGTGCGGCTATGCGCCTGCACTCCCGTGGAAGCAAGGAAGAAAATAAGGCTGAACAGAATCCCTTTCATAAATCTCTGGCTGTGGTAAAGATATCAGAAATAGGGCTGTTTAGAAAAAAAGTTGAATTAGATTTTGCGGGAATCAAAATTTTCCTATTTTTGCAATCCCAATTCAACGGGGACATTCCTCCTTAGCTCAGTTGGTTAGAGCATCTGACTGTTAATCAGAGGGTCGTTG
>CBFGZV010000025.1:0-71110 GCA_965653365.1 uncultured Chitinophaga sp.
CAGGCGCCTGCTCCCAACATCAGGGAAACCAGGCCCGGCAGGATATATTTCTTTTGCATGTTCTTCAGTTTTAAAAAATTCTAAAATCCGATGTTCAAACCAATGGTGTAAGACCTCGTTCTGGGATAGAAGCCGCGGGCATCGATGCCGGTAGTGAGGCCGTTATCTTCCAGCTCGGGATCCAGGCCGCTGTATTTGGTAAACGTGGCCACGTTGCGGCCGGCGGCATAAATACGGATGCTGCGGATGTAATCGGACTTCAGTTTGAAGCTATAGCCGAGGGCGATGTTGTCCAGTTTCATGAAATCACCTTTCTCGAGGTAATAGTCGGAGTACTGGGGCACATCGTTGAGGCCCTTGTGTTTGGTGATGGCGCTTAACAGCACGTTGTTCGGGAACCAGGCTTTGTTACCAAAATACAGTTCCTGCAGGTTGAGAATGTCGTATCCCAGCTTTCCGCGGAAAAACAGGCTCAGGTCCCAGTTTTTGTAGCGGAACACATTGTTCCAGGAGAACATCATCTTGGGCACGCCGTTGCCGATCACGCCCAGATCGTTTTGCGTGATCTGGCCGGCCACCACTTTAGAACCGTCTTTTTTGTAGAACAGCCATTTACCGTTCTGGTCGAAGCCAGCGAAGCGCTTGCCGTAGAAGTTGCCGAGCGCGCCGCCTTCCACCACGCGGATGGCGTTACCAAGCGCACCGGGCGATGGCAGGCTGCCGAACTCCAGTTTCTCCAGGCGGTACTGGTCGTTGTGGATGCTCGTCATTTCATTCTGCTGGCGGTTGAACGTCACATCGATATTGTAGGTGAAATTCTTCGTTTGCACGGGCGTACCGCTCAGCACGATTTCAAAGCCTTTGTTGGAGATGGTGCCCACATTGGTGAAGATCTGGCTGGTCACAAACGGCGGCAGCTGCGTGTCATAATTGCTCAGCAGGTCTTCCGTTTTACGCTGGTACACATCGAACGAACCGCTCAGCCTGTTGTTCAGCAGGCTGAAGTCTACCCCGATGTTCCATTCCTTTTTCTTTTCCCAGCGCAAATCCGGGTTGGGGTTGCGGGAAGGGCCGTATGTTTCGAACCAGGAACCGTTCTGCAGGTAAGCGCCACCGGTGCCGAGCAGGATCAGCGACTGATAGTTGGCGAAACCCTGGTTACCGGTAACGCCGTAGCCGGCGCGGAGTTTCAACTGGTTGATGGTGCGGTTGCCTTTCAGGAAGTCTTCCTCACTCAGCGTCCAACCCACGGAAAATGCCGGGAAGTCGGCCCACTTGTGGTTCGCGCCGAAGCGGGAAGAACCTTCGTGGCGGAGGATGGCCTGTGCGAAATATTTCTGGCGGAAGGTGTAGTTCACCCGGCCGAAAAATGCCACGAGCGTATTGTCCACCTTATTGCTGCCCATGCCGGAACGGCCAAGGGTACGGTAAAGGCCGTTGCCCAGGTTCCAGTCCTGGAAAGCGTCTGTCAAAAAGCCCGCGTTATTGGCGTTATAGGTTTCGATGGTGCTATACTGGTAGCTGTAACCGGCCAGCGCCGTCAGCGAATGCTCCCCGAAAGTGGTGTTGTAGTCGATCACCGACTCGAAAGTTTTGTCGAACTCCACACGGTTCGCTTTGGAAGCGTAGCCGCCGCCCTGGTAGTCTACCTGCGAAGAGCGGGACGCACGCAGCCTGTACTGGCGGTCGTTCCAGTTGTTGCGTACGATGGCGCCGAATGCGGACACGCGGAGGCCTTTGTACACTTCCACCGTTACCTTACCGTCTGCCTGGATGGTTTGCTGATCGCGCTCAGACAGCTCCTGTTCGAGGCGGGCCACCGGGTTGAAGTTGTTGAAGGCGGTGGTTTCGAGGAACGTACCGTCCGGGTTCTTTACCGGCGCGGTAGGGTTTCTCTGTACCGCCTGTTCAAAATCGCCGTTGCTGCCGCCCAGGAGGTCCGCTTTATTGAAGTTGGCGGCCAGGTTCGCCTGCAGGGTCATTTTGCCCTGTAAGCCGGTCTGGTTGACGTTGAGGCGGCCGCCGTACTGTTTGCGGTTGTTGCGCTTGGCAATGCCTTCTCCACCGTTGTAGTAGCCGGCGGCGCGGTAGTTGAATTTTTCCGTGCCGGCGGTGGCGGAGAGGGTGTAGTACTGCGACAGGTTCTTTTTATCGATCAGCATGTCGTAAATGTCGGTGCTGCTGCCGCGGTCGTTGCCGGTGGGGGCGTTGGCCTTGAATTCTTCCGCATTGAGGAAGCGCGGTTTCTTGGCAATCGCATCCCGCTGGATAAAGGAGCCGAAGTTGAACTGCGGTTCGCCGGACTTACCTTTTTTGGTGGTAACGAGAATAACGCCGCCATTCGCACGCGTGCCATAAATCGCGGCCGCGGAACCATCGCGCAGTACGTCGATGGAAGCGATGTCTTCCTGCTGCAGCAGATCGAGGTTGCCGCCCGGCACGCCGTCGATCACGATGAGCGGGCCGATGGTGCCGCTAAGGCTGGTGATGCCGCGCATCTGTACGGAAGCGCCCGCATTGGGGTTGTTGCCGTTCACGCGGGTGATGCTGAGGCCCGGTACTTTACCCTGCACCAGGTCCATCGGGGAGCGGGCCACGCCGGGGTTGAAGTTTTCCGCCTTGATGGTGGTTACCGCCGAGGTCACTTCTTTTTTCTTCAGCGTGCCGTAACCCACTACCACTACATCTTCCAGCGTTTTGGAAGAAAGGGTGAGCGATGCGTTCACGGTGTTGTTGCCGCCGATGGGCAGCGTGATAGTTTCGTAGCCGATGTACGAAAACTCCAGCTGTGTGCCGGATGTAATGTTGAGGCTGTAGGAACCGTCACCACCGGTTTGTGTGCCGGTGCTGGTGCCCACTACCCTAACGGTTACGCCGGGGAGCGGAGACTGGTCTTTGGCATCCTTCACCGTGCCTTTGACGGTTCTGGATTGGGAATAGGCCAGGGAGGCCGACAGCAGCAGCAAAGCGCCGAGCCAGCTCACGTGCATGAAAAACGTGGATCTTTTCTTCATTGCAATTGGAATTGATTTGGTTAATAATTTGGAAATAAGTTGGTAACGCAGCCAGCGCAACATCTAAGGCATGGCGATTCCTGCCGGCTTCCGGAGGGGCCGCGGGGAGTTGGCAAAACAGTCCCTGTACACAGCGGCAGTTGCGCATGCAGCAGGAAAATCCGGGCAAAGCATGGCCTTTCAGCTTCCGGGGGAAGCCGTCAGGAATCACAAAACACTCCCTGCATGCATAGCTGGCTATGCTGGCAAAATCGATTTAGCTTTAAGATTAGTGGCTGGAGCTTTTCGGCAGCAAACGATCTGCCGTGTTGCTATCCTTTCATTGTTACGAAAAAATTTTTGTTGAATGATTAAAAATTGATTGCCAGTTGTGGAATCGTCACAACAATCCCAATGGATTTTCTCAGTTTACCTTCAGGTTTTGTTAGCGTATATTTTAAGACAGGTGGTGGGTTAGCGGACCCGCACCACTTTTTCTGTTCACTCCTGTTCAGTGCCGGCATCCCGATGTAGATTACGGACTGGTTTTTCAAAGTTCACTTCTAAAAATTCCTTCTGTGGGGCGCTCTGGCAGCGCATTACAGAATACAGTTAGGTTAAATAACCTGGAATTTCCATGCCTCTTCTCCCCGTTCGCGGAATCGCTAAATGCAAAATCGATTTAGCATGGTTCCTTAAAAAAAGACCCGTTCGGATCTGTACCGGCATCACCGGAGAAGTAATACGTACCATAAATGTAGAATTAATTTACGGCATTCAAAATTTTTTCCGGAAAATTTATTTGAACGGTTATTTTAGTTTGTTGTGAGAGCAATACAGTAAAGGGTTTGCGGCCGATATACAAATTAACCGCCGCCGGCATCTCCGGTAGTAATTACAAAAAACTGGGCGTAGAATTTACACTTAATGAGGGCGCATTTTACATACAAGTAACGTGAGTTGTCTACCCGACTTTGCAAAACCGGTTCATGAAAAATGATATGGAATGGATGGCGAAGCCCGGATGTGAATTAAGACAGCAGGTGAGTTGTCTACCCGACTTTGCAAAACCGGTTCATGAAAAATGATATGGAATGGATAGCGAAGCCCGGATGTGAAATAAGGCAGCAGGAAACTAAACGTTTAACATGCCCGGGGCGATCGGGTCATGCCAGGCTGTTCCGGATGGTTGTACGCGCTTGCTGCCTGGCACCGGCTCAGGTAACCGGTGCTTACCATGCCGTACCAAATGAGTGCATGCGATCATTGATAAGACTGGGAAAGACCCTATCGGCGGGGTTCACACAACCGGTTCATATAATGCGGCAACGAATGGCGGCATGCCATCTTTGCTGATAATGCCAGGAATTATGTAGCACCGGCTCAGGCGGAGCCGCGCTTGATGAACTTACCCGGCACCTGCACCTGGTTTTTGCGGGTAGAGCGGGGTGTTTTGTCGAGTTGGTGCATTAGCAGGTTGATCGCCGTTTTAGCGATCTCCTCCACCGGCTGCTGCACCACCGTAATGCCAGGCGGGTACAGCCTGAAAATATCATGGTCGTCGAAACAGATCATGGCAATGTCTTCGGGCATCCGTAACCCCAAACCCGCAATGCTTTCCAGGCCCAGGATGCCCAGGTAGTTGGTGGCGAAGAAAATGGCGTCCAGCCCCTTGTTGGCATGAATGAATTCCTGGATGAGGCGCACGGCATCTTCACGTGGAGCGTTATACGGCATCTTCAGCACCTGCTTGTTGCGAAAGGAAATACCCTCGTCTTTCAGCGCATCCTTGTATCCCTGCAGGCGCTGCTGGATTTGTACGAGGTCCATATCCACCGTAATAAAACCGATCTTCCTGAATCCTTTTCCCAACAGATGCTTCATGCCCTGCCGCACTCCGCCGTAGTTATCGATGAGTACGTAGGGCACCTGGATGCCGGGGAAGTAACTGTCCATCAACACCACCGGCCGTTTATGCGCCAGCAGCTGCTCGATGTCTTTTTCCATGCCGGCGGCGGGTGTGATCAGGAAGCCGTCTACCTGCTGGCGGTTGAGCATGCGGATGAGGTCGCTGCCCTTTTGCGCGTTATTCTCGGTACTGCAATACACAATATTATACCCGAAGCGGTCGGCTTCGGATTCTATCACCCTGGCCAGGGCGGCAAAAAAACTGCCTGAAATGCTTTCCACCATCAGTCCCAACGTTTTGGACTGGCCGGTGCGCAGGTTCACGGCTACGGAATGCGGCTGATAGCCTGTTTTTTTAACAACGGCCTGCACTCTTTCCGCCAGCTCATCGCTGATGCGCATCTGGCGGGCTTTCCCGTTCAATACAAAGGAAACGGTGGATGGGGCCACGCCGGCCATCCGGGCTACATCTTTCAGAGATAAACGCTTCATTCCCTGCCCTTTCATATCTTTCATGGTACTGCTAAACTGCTTTTTATGCTTTTAATGGCCGGACTTCGGCGCGAGGTTGATCGACAATTTTGCGTAACAGGCACGGAAATTACGCTGAAAAATCGGGATTAAGGGGCTGTTTTTCCGCAGTGAACGGCTCATGACAATACCGTACCGGCATGGCCGGTAGTCTCCAACGGGCACATATACACTAGATTCCCAACGAGTTATCGACCCGGCGATAACTCATTTTCCATAACACGTTCGCCAGCTTCCTGGCCGTGTCTTTAACGAAAGTTTCGCTCTTTTCGGGGAAGTAGATGTGCAACGATTCGTGAAGACTGACTTCCAGATGTTTACGGCCCTGCAGGCGGCTGTCAATCACAATGGTATTACAACCGTAATCAGACATTCCGTACGCTTTTTCGCGTCCGAGTTTGCGATAGATCACTTTCATACCTTTCCTGTTTACTGTTACAAAGGTACGAAGTTATCGCCGCCCCATCATGGCTGATACAAAATACTATAGAGCCGGTTTCTGCGCATCCCCCTTTGTGCGGAACAGCGCTGCGGTGCGCTTGGGATTGCCTACCACCCATACTACATCTCCTTCTTCCAGCAGCATATCCGATATGGGATTGAGGATACGGTCTTCCCCCCGCTCGATGCCCACCACCAGGCTGTGCGCCTGCTCGCGGATGCCCGACTGGCGGATGGTTTTACCATACACCTGTGAACCGGGCTGCACTTCGTAACGGCGCAGTTCCACTTCCGTTTTCACGGGGCGGATGTCGGGCAAATGCCGCTCGATGTACTGGCGGAACAGGGCGATCTGATCGTCTGTACCGATCACCTGCAACCGGTCGCCGGGATACAGCCGCTCGGATTTGGGCGGAATGGGCAGCAGCCGCTCCCCTCTCTCGATCACGGCTATATTAACGCCATATTTTTCGCGCAGGCCAAGCTCTTCGAGCGTTTGACCGACACCTTCCCAATCTGGGCGCACATTAAAAGACGCCAGGTGAGCGTCCCACGGCGCCAGTACCGGGTTACGGCGTTTTTCGGCGGCGGCTGCCGCGGCTTCGCGGGCGTTGAAATTAGTGAAGAAGCGGGCCTCCAGCCGGTCGTAGAACACCTGCAGGCGGCGCGAAAAAATGATCAGCAAGGTCAGGAACAACACGGTCACGGAAAAAGCCACCGTAAAGGAATAGAACCGGTCGAGCATCATGCCGATGAGGAATACGGCCAGCACTATCCTGGCTATACGAAGCAGCCACAACGGGCCTTTGTATTTGTTTTGCGCGTAGAGGTTGGAGAACGCGGTGGTTTCTACCCGCCGCACGGCCAGCGCCCACAGGAACGGCATCATTACCAGGAAGGTGCCCGCGGCGGTAATGGCCTTGCCCCACCGCGCCCCGGCCAGTTCTTCCACTTCCGGCAGCACGTACAACGACGAGAGCAGCCCGATAGCGATGATGATCACGGCGCTCACCGCAGTGTTGATCACGTAGCCTTTCAGCACCACCTGCCAGTCGCTGGCCTGCGAAATCGTCTGCGCGCCGGTGCTGTAGCGGGCCAGTGCGGCTTTCCAGCCTGCCGGTATCCTTTTATCGAGCCAACCGTAAAACGGTTCCGCCATTTTGATGAGGTAAGGCGTGGTAAAGGTGGTAACGGCGGAAACGGCCACGGCGATGGGATACAAAAAATCGCTCGTCACCTTCAGCGTAAGCCCCAGCGTGGCGATGATGAACGAGAACTCCCCGATTTGCGCCAGGCTCATGCCGGCCTGCACGGACGTTTTCAACGGCTGCCCGGCGATCACCGCGCCCAATGTGGTGCTCAGCGTTTTGCCCACCAGGGTGATGACGGTGAGCAACAACACGGGGCCCAGGTATAACTGCAACATATTGGGGTCGATCAGCATGCCTACCGATACGAAGAATATTGCGCCGAAAAGGTCTTTCACGGATTTAACGAGGTGTTCTATTTTCTCCGCCTGCGTGGTTTCGGCCAGAATGGAGCCCATGATGAACGCGCCGAGGGCGGGCGAAAACCCCACCTGCGTAGCGAGTACCACCATGCCCAGGCACAGCGCTATCGCCGTTACCAGCATAATTTCCTCGCTCATCAGCGCCTTTGTTTTCTTTAGCAGGGTGGGGATGAAAAAGATGCCGCCTACGAACCAAAGAATCAGGAAGAATACCAGCTTCACCACCGACACGAGCATGTCCGTTCCGGCAAACTGCTGGCTCACGGCGAGCGTGGACAGCAAGACGAGCAATACGATGGCAATCAGGTCTTCCACTACAAGAATGCCGAACACCAGGCCCGCGAACTTTTGCCCCTTCACGCCCAGCTCTTCAAAAGCGCGGATAATAATGGTGGTGGATGAAACGGACAGCACGCCCCCGAGGAAAATACTGTCCATCATGCCCCAGCCCAGCAGTTGCCCCGTGGCATATCCCAAACCCAGCATCACAGCCACTTCCACCAACGCAGTGACGGAAGCCGCGCCGCCTACCTTCATCAGTTTTTTGAAGCTGAATTCAAGCCCCAGGCTGAACAATAAAAAGATGACGCCTATTTCGGACCACACACGGATGTTGCCTTCTTCCCGGACGGTGGGGAATAAATCGAAGTAAGGGCCCACGAGAAACCCGGCAATGAGATAACCGAGCACCAGCGGTTGTTTCAGTTTCTTAAAAATCAGTGTGGTGATGGCCGCTGCGCCCAGCAGCAAAGCGAGGTCCGTAATAAGGTTTGGTAAATGAATCATCCGCCCGTCCGTTCTTTTAGTACGGCGGCAAAATAACAAAAAAAGGCGGGAGGCAGGGCCAACAAAAGACAAGGAACGCGCCAAACGGCCGCGTTCCTTGTCAATAGCGTATTAAAATTATATTAAAATCACTTCGGCGCCCAGTTCTTATAACGAAGCAGGGCTTCGAGAAAATAGTAGTCGGCGTAAGAGAGCGGTACGTCTATTTCGGATTTGCCGGGCATAGACCCGGTGCTGTGCATGAGTATGAAGTTGTTGTTCTCTCCTTCTTTGGCGCGGTAGGCGGGGCCGGCGAGACTAGCCAGCGCATCTGCGCCCGCATTCCAGTACCGTTTGGCGTCTTCCTTGCCCACGTACTTGCTGAGCTCGAGCAGCGCGGAGCTCATCACGGCGCCGGCGGAGGCGTCGCGGATGGCATTGGGGATTTCCGGCGCGTCGTAGTCGTAGTACGGGATCAGGTCTTTCGGCATGCGGGGATGGTTGAGCATGTAGTCCGCAATATGTTTAGCCTGATCGAGATACCGCTGGTCTTTCATTTCGCGGTACATCATCGTATAGCCGTAGAGGCCCCAGGCCTGGCCGCGGCTCCAGGCGGAGGCGTCGGAATGGCCCTGGTGGGTCTTTTTGGCGAGCACCTGGCCCGTAGTGGTGTCGTAGTCGATCACGTGATACGAACTGTAATCGTCGCGGAAATGATGCTTGATTGTCGTATTGGCGTGTTTCACCGCCACGTCGACGAAAACGGGGTCGCCGCTGTTGCGGGTGGCCCAGGCCAGCATCTCCAGGTTCATCATATTATCGATGATCACGGGGCACTTCCAGCCGGGGTGATCCCATGAGCGGATGGCGCCGATGGTGGGCTTGAAGCGGGTGATGAGCGAGCGGGAGCTGGTCATCAGCACATCTTTGTAAGCGGGATTGCCGGTGATCCGCAGGCCGTTGCCGAAGCTGCAATACATGAGGAACCCGAGGTCGTGCGTGTTGGTACGGTACTGGTCGGGCAGCAGGAAAACCTGGCGCTTCTCAGCTTCCTTTTTAAACGCGTCGTCTTTCGTGTATTCGTAGAGGTACCAGCAGGAGCCGGGATAAAAGCCGGCCGTCCACCAGTTGAATTTCGCGGTCATGAGGCTGCCGTCTTTGTTGGTGGAGCGGGGGAACAGGGAGTCCGGCAGCGTTTTCATCATGTGTTTGTACTGCCGCGCCGAAAACCGGAGGCTTTCGTCCACCAGCGCCTTCATCTTTTTGGTGGATAGTTTCGTTTGTGCCTGGGCGGTAGCGCCCCAGCAAACGAGTAACAAAAGAACAATCTTGCTTTTCATTCCGTGTGAATTTTATTGGATGCCGGGCGGGCCTTCCGCCGGGCGGGTGACTATTTTTTCTTCTTGACGGCCTTCGCTGTGGCTCCTGCAGATGCAGCGACTTTGCCATTGCTCACCGGGTCGGGTATTTCCCAGGCCGTGCCTCCGCTCGATTCCCTTTCCACCAGCTGAATCGGCACGATTTCCTGGGAGTGGCGGTATGCGGCCGGGTGGCGGGCCTGGATGAGGTCCATCAGCGCCGCCACGATCCTTTCTCCCATGGTGGCCGGGTATTGGTCTACCGACGTGATGGAGGGCGTGATGATCTCGGTGCGCGGGTCGTTGGAGTATCCTACGATCTTGCATTCTTCCGGCACTTTGATGCCGTGCTTCCGGCAATATTGCAGGATGGTGATGGCGGTGGTGTCGTTGGTGGCAAAAATCCCGTCCGGGTAAGGCTTTTGCGCGAATATTTTCTCTGCGGTCTGCCAGGCGTTCTCCCGCGTGAGCTCGTGAAAAAACACGCGGTGCTTTTTGAAGGGCAGCTTGTGGCGCTGGAGCGCCTCCTTGTAGCCCGCGAGCCGCTCCGTATATAGATTACACGTAAGCGGGCCCGAGATATGCACAATATCCGTGCAGCCCTTCTCCACGAGGTGTTCCGTGGCTTTGAAGCCGCCGAGGAAGTCGTCTCCTTTGATCACTTTTACGTTGAAGTCTTTCGGCGTGCGGTCGAAGAACACGATGGGCGTATGCTGTTGCCGGAAGATATCGAAGTGGGAGAAATCGGTGGTGTAGAGGGTGGCGGAAACGGCCAGCCCGTCTACCCTGGCCGAATACAGCGTATTGGCCAGTTCGATTTCCTGTTCCAGTGAGTCGTTGCTCTGGCAGATGATCAGGTTGTAGCCGTACTCCTGCAGTTTATTCTGGATGATCGTGCTGATGGCCGCGGGGAAGAACATGGAGATGCGCGGTACGATGAGGCCTATGGTCTTGCTTTTGTTGTTGCGCAAGCCGGCGGCCATCGCATTCGGGCGGTAGCCCAGCTTCCGCGCCATCTTTCTCACGCGCTCCTTGGTTTTGGCGCTGATGTTGGGATGATCGTTCAGCGCGCGCGATACGGTGGACACGGAAAGCTCCAGCTCTTCGGCAATGTCTACAATTGTTTTTTCAGAACGAGGGGACGACGACATATGATTTGAAATTTAGGGGATGTTACCTGCCCATCCAGCCGCCGTCTACCGTCATCACGGTGCCGTGCATATAGTTGGATGCGGCAGAAGCCAGAAATACGACCGGTCCCATAAAATCTTCCGGCTCTCCCCATCGGGAGGCAGGGATACGTTCCAGGATGCTTTGGCTGCGCTTTTCGTCTGCGCGCAGGGCTGCTGTATTATCCGTGGAGATGTAACCCGGTGCGATGGCGTTCACATTCACGCCCCTGGACGCCCATTCGTTGGCGAATGCCTTCGTAAGCTGTCCTACGGCGCCTTTGCTGGCCGCATATCCCGGAACATTGATGCCGCCCTGGAAGGTGAGCAACGAAGCGGTGAATATCACCTTGCCGCTGCCGCGCCCGATCATCGCCTTCCCGATCTCGCGGGTGAGAATGAACTGCGCGGTCTGGTTGATGGCAATTACTTCGTCCCAGTACTCGTCCGGATGCTCCGCAGCCGGTTTGCGCATAATGGTGCCTGCATTGTTCACGAGGATATCGATTACCGGAAAATCCTTTTGTACCGTCCCGATAAAATTATGTAATGCTTCCCGCTTCCCAAAATCGCATTGGTAGGCCGTAAACTTCCGGCCGGTGGCGGTTACCTCTTTTTCCACGTCGCTGCCCGTCGGCTCCAGCGATGCGGATACCCCGATGATATCGGCGCCCGCTTCCGCCAAAGCCACTGCCATGGCCTTTCCGATGCCGCGTTTGCAGCCGGTCACCAACGCCGTTTTGCCTGTCAGGCTGAATAAGTTCAGAACACTCATATTCGCTGATTATTTTTTGCTTTTTTCTATAATTTTGACCACAACCGGCTGGCGGAGGCGGATGGCCTGCTCCTGGAGGTAACGGAACCACTCCCCGGCGTTTTTGATTTTCCCCGCTTTATCCCAGGCGCCGCCGGTGTAATAGGTGATGGCATTCCCCTCTCCGGTGGCTGCCACGGCCAGCAGGTGCCCTTTTTCCACCTTCATCTCTTTGACGGGCGCCAGCACAATACAGCCGATGCCGGTAGTGCCGTCTGCTCCATGTTGCGGCTCCCAGTACCCCATCACACCGCCGGTTTCTTCCAGCAGCATCGCCCCGGGCTCTTTCCTTTTGCTGATGCCGATGGCCACCGGCAGGCTTTCGCTGTACCGGATGTCCATTTTGCTGAGCTGTGCATGGGCGTCGAGCGATACGCGCTTGGTGACGGTCACAGATTTGCGGCCCACCTGCCAGGCGTCATAGCTCAATTCGAAGGTGGTGCGCAAGGGCCCGCTGTCGAGCATGCGGTGGCCCGTGTAATTGCGCGAAAACCAGATGCTGTCTTCCAGGTACGGCGCAATGCCGCCCGCTCCGAGCGTCAGGCCCACGTGATAATAGTCGAGCCCCTCGCCTTCGTCTTTATGATAATTGCTGCGCTTGTACCATTTGTTGATCACCAGCTGCCCGGTGCGTTTGTTCCAGAAATCCACGCCATAGGCCATTTCTTTCGGCGTGGCTTCGAGCGCCCTGCCGTACATGCGGAAAGCCACCCGGTCGTTTTCCCACGCGAAGTCTTCTTTCCGTTCCGGCACATACCGCCCGTACGTTTTTGCTGCAACCGGCGCCGGTGTGCCCTCTACGAATTTCACCGTGGCTTTGGCGCCCGCGGGCAGGGCCACGTCGAGCAGGATTTTAACAGGCGCGCCGGTGCCTTCCGTCAGCACCTGGTAGGCCACTTCCTGGCCGCTCGCCGTATTGATCACTTTAAAGCTGCCTTTGGTCAACGGCTGCCATTGGGCCGCCAGGGCCGCGTAGTCCACTTCCACAAGGCCGCCGGCCACAGCGGCCGGGTTGTGGAGCGCCACCTGCTGGGCGGCGGCGGTGAGTGTAGCGGCCGTGAATATGCCGGCGCATACCGCCTGTATGATAAGTCGTTTCATGGATTATCGTATAACCGTTACCGTAAATCATGAATTGCACAATGGTCCATATCGCCATAGTCGAGGTTTTCACCGGCCATTCCCCATATGAAGGTGTAATTGCTGGTGCCTGCGCCGGAGTGGATGGACCAGGGCGGTGAAATCACCGCTTCGTTGTTCTGCATCCAGATATGGCGCGTTTCCTGGGGCTGGCCCCAGAAGTGGCAAACAGACTGGCCCTGCGGCACTTCGAAGTAGAAGTACACTTCCATGCGGCGGTCGTGCGTATGGGCCGGCATGGTGTTCCAGGTGTTGCCCGGTTTCAGCTCCGTCATTCCCATTTGCAACTGACAGGTGGGCAGTACGGAATTAACGAGCAGTTTGTTGATGGTGCGGTGGTTGGAAGTTTCCTGCGCCCCCAGCGTTACCACGTCCGCTTCCGCGCGCGTGATGCGGCGGGTGGGATAGTTGGTATGCGCCGGCGTGGAATTCAGGTAAAACCGGGCCGGCGTTGCGCTGTTGTTGCTGGCAAACACCACTTCCCGCTTGCCCTTCCCGATATAGAGCGCTTCCTTGAAGGCCACCTCGTACACCTCACCGTCTACCGTTACGGTACCGTCTCCGCCTGTGTTGATGATGCCGAGCTCGCGGCGCTCGAGGAAGTATTCCGCTTTCAGGGGATCCACCGTTTCGAGCTTCACCGGCTGGTCAACGGGCATTACGCCGCCGGTGATAAAACGGTCGTAGTGGCTGTACACCAGCCGTACGTTGCCTGCTTCAAAAAGCGGTGTGATCAAAAGCGCTTCCCTGGCCTGCGCGGTGTCCCAGGCTTTGGCTTCCGCCGGACTGCTGGCATATCTGGTTTCTATAGACGTGCTCATCTTGTAGATTTAAAAAATTCCTTACGATAAAAGGTATATCAAAGTTTGAGAATATCCATGGAAAGGTAATATGAATTCCCGAGAAATGCAAACGTTTGCATTAATTTGCTATTAAACCGTCAAATATCCCTATCACAGGGGCTCCGGCACTAAAATACTACCGGCTTTCGTTAACTTTGCGGTTGGTTAAGATCCAATCAAGAATTCAGATTTTAGTATTAACAGCACGTCGCCAAATGCGCTATTTTAGCATATCATGAACACGTATCTTCAGATTCACCCGAAAGACAATGTGCTGGTGGCTTTACAAGACCTACCGGCTGGACAGCAAATAGAGTTCAATGGTTCAACGATTCAATTGAAGCAGAACGTTCCCGCTAAACATAAATTTCCCCTGAAACCCCTCCAGCCGGGCGATCCCGTACTGATGTACGGCGTGCTTGTGGGAAAAGCCGTGCAACCGATCCAGGAGGGGGAAGCCATTACCGTTAAAAACCTGCAACACGACGCCAACGCCTTTCACGAGAAAGACGAGAGCTTCCAGTGGCAGGCCCCGGACGTGAGCCGCTGGGCCAACCAGACTTTCCGGGGGTTTCACCGGGCAGACGGGCAGGTGGGCACCCGCAACTACTGGCTGGTGATTCCCATGGTGTTCTGTGAAAACAGGAACGTGGGCGTGATCAAAACGGCTTTTGAAAAAGGCCTCGGGTTTGCCCCCGCGGAGGTGTACAACGAGCAGGTGAACGACCTGGTGAGCCTCTACAAGAGCGGTAACCTCGAAGCCATCAAATCATACAAGGCCCCGGAAACGAGTGCCGAACCGAGGAAAAACGCCGTTTTCCAGAATATAGACGGCATCAAGTTCCTCATCCACGAAGGCGGCTGCGGCGGTACCCGCCAGGATTCCGACGCCCTTTGCGCCCTGCTGGCCGGCTACATCCATCATCCCAACGTGGCCGGCGCTACCGTACTGAGCCTGGGATGCCAGCACGCGCAGGTATCCATTCTCCAGGAGGCGCTCAAAAAGCTCAACCCGGACTTTAACAAACCGGTACTCGTGTACGAACAGCAAACGAGCGGCTCCGAATTCAACATGCTCTCTACCGCCATCAGGGACACGTTCCTTGCCCTGGTGGAAGCCAATAAACTGGAGCGCCGGCCCGCTCCCCTCTCCAAAATTGTGGTGGGGCTCGAATGCGGCGGCTCCGACGGGTTTTCCGGCATTTCCGCCAACCCGGCTATCGGCCATACGTCCGATCTGCTGGTGGCATTGGGCGGCACCACCATTCTCTCCGAGTTCCCCGAATTGTGCGGTGTGGAACAGGAGCTGATCAACCGTTGCGAAAAAGACCAAACAGCCGATAAATTCATCAGCATTATGCGCGCGTATGAAAGCCAGGCCCAATCAGTCGGCTCCGGCTTTTATATGAACCCTTCGCCCGGCAATATCAAGGACGGGCTGATCACAGATGCCATCAAGTCGGCCGGCGCCGCCAAGAAAGGGGGTACTTCCCCGGTGAAGGATGTGCTCGATTATACGGAATACGCTACCAAACCCGGCCTGAACCTGTTGTGCACGCCGGGGAACGATGTGGAGTCCACCTCGGCGGAAGTTGGCTCCGGCGCGTCTGTCGTGCTGTTTACCACCGGCCTCGGCACGCCCACCGGCAACCCCATCGCCCCGGTGGTCAAACTGTCTACCAACACCCGCCTGGCCCAGCGCATGCCCGATATTATCGACATCGATACCGGCAGCATCATCAGCGGCCAGAAAAGCATTGCGGAAATGGGAGAAGATATTCTCGATTTCGTGGTGAAAGTGGCCAGTGGTGAGGTTTTCACGAAAGCCGAACTGCTCCACCAGGATGATTTCATTCCATGGAAGCGCGGCGTCAGCCTGTAATAACGTATGACTGATCTATATGCGAAAAGCGGCGTGGACCTGTTCCGTGCCGTTTTTTTATGCCCTTGCCGGATTAGCGGCACTTTCAATTTCCTGCATGAAAAAAGGCCTCCGCAAACGGGAGGCCTTTTTCTATTTCCGGTTGATAAAACGCATTATACCTTCACTTCCACCTTTTCCATGCGCGGCGCGAAGAAGTGCATGGTTACCCATGCCAGCAGGTACATCGACCCGCAGATCAGGAACAGGATGTTGTATCCCGCGTTGATATTGCCCAGCGCCTTGTAATGGTCGAGCAGCGCGCCCACCACGAGCGGGAACAGCATGCCGCCGATAGAGCCCGCCATACCGCCGATGCCTACAACGGAGCTGAGCGTGTATTTCGGGAACATGTCGGACGCGGTGGTGAAGATGTTGGCAGACCAGGCCTGGTGCGCCGCGGCGGCAAGACTGATCAGGGCAACGGCCACCCACATGTTTTCCGCGTAACGGGCAGTCATGATCGGAATAACGAGGATGGCGAATATGAGCATGGAAGTTTTACGCGCCTTGAACACCGGCCATCCTTTGCTGATGAGCCAGCCGGGCAGGTAACCGCCGCCAATGCTGCCGATGGTGGTGGCAGTGTACACGATGATCAGCGGCAGGCCCAGGCTTTTCATATTCAGGTTAAACGTAGTGGAAAAGTATGAGGGCAGCCAGAACAGGAAGAACCACCAGATGGGATCCGTGAGCAGCTTGCCGAATACGAACGCCCAGGTTTGGCGGATGCCGAAGAGCTTGACCCAGGATACCTTTTTCTGACCGGCCGCGGGATCCTCTTCGCCGTCGCTTTGAATGTGTGCCAGTTCGGCCTTTCCTACCTTTTTATGACGGGCGGGCAGTTCATACATCACCAGCCAGAAAATGAGCCATACGAAACCGATCACGCCGGTCCAGATGAAAGCCTCCTGCCAGCCGTATGCCGAAGCCAGCCAGGGCACTACGGCCGGAGCGGCCACCGCGCCGATGTTGGCGCCGGAGTTAAAAAGGCCGGTGGCAAACGCCCTTTCCTTTTTCGGGAACCATTCCGCAACGGATTTAACCGCCACGGGGAAGTTACCCGCTTCGCCCAACCCGAGCAACGCACGGGCCGCGCCGAAACCGAAGGTCGATTTGGCCAGCGCATGCGCCATGGCGGCAATGCTCCAAACCACGATGGAAACAGTGTACCCTAGTTTGGTGCCTACCTTGTCTACAAACCGGCCAAACACGAGCAGGCCAAGCGCGTAGCAGGCGGAAAATATCATCACGATTTCCCCGTATTGCGTTTCGGTCCAGCTGAATTCCTTCTCCAGGATAGGCTTCAGCAGCCCGATCACCTGCCGGTCGATATAATTGATCGTGGTGGCAAAAAACAATAAAGCAACTATGCGCCAGCGATACCGGCCTACTACGGTGGAATTCATTTCGTTGATTGTTTAGGATAAATACATGTTGGCAACAAATTACTGCAATGCCTTTATATATGCAAACGTTTGCGTTACTTTTCCGGTAAGCCCCGCCCAGTCCTTTTTATCAATGGCCGCTTTCGGCAAAAGATTGGAGCCCAGCCCCACGCACACCACGCCGGCATCGAACCAGGCCTGCAGGTTAGCTTGCTCGGGTTCCACGCCACCGGTGGGCATGAACCGGAGACCGGGGAACAGGGGTTTGATGGCTTTCACGAAGCCCGGGCCCAGGGTGCTGCCGGGAAAGAGTTTCACCAGCAGTGCGCCGTTCTTTTCCGCTACGGCAATTTCAGACGGCGTCATGCAGCCGGGCACCCAAAAGATGTGCTGCGACCGGCAATAGGCCGCCGTTGCCTCGTCGATGACGGGGCTCACGATGAAGTCGGCGCCCAGGTCGGTGAAGGTTTTCGCGTCCGCCGCGTTTTTAATGGTGCCGATGCCCAGGTACATATCGGGCATGGAAGCGGTTTTCAGGTCGCGGAGGTGCGAAAAGTTCTGCCGGGCGTGCTCGCCGCGGTTGGTGAATTCAAACACACGGATGCCGCCCTCGTAACAGGCTTTCATCACGGCCGCGCATACTTCCGGATCGTCGTGGTAAAATACCGGTACCACCTTGGTAGATTCAAATGCGCTCAATACAGTTTCAGGTTGTGGTGTCATATGCTACATCAGTTGCGTGATCGATTCCTTTGCGGTCAGGTTAAAATCGCCGGTGCGGAACAGCTTGGAATAGGCTGCCGCGGCGGCGAACGAAATGGTCTGCTGGTTCGTGTATCCGTTCAGGTTAGCATGTATGAGGCCGGCCATAAAGCTGTCTCCGCTCCCAACACGGTCTACCACTTCATTCGTTTCATATTGCCTGGACACGTACAGTTCCCCGTCTTTCCAGTACACGGCATAATACAGGTTATGCGTGAGCGCGGAAGAAAAACGGAAGGTGAAGGCCACGCGGTCGCATTTCGGAAATTGCTGTACAATGGCCTGTGCGGCGGACTTCGCCGCTTCGAGGTATTGCTCTTTCGTATCCGCGCGGATGCCTTCTTCGTGGAGGGGAATGCCCAGCATCATGTTGGCCGCCCAGATATTGCCCATGATCACGTGGCAGTACTTCGCCAGTTCCGGCATCACCTCCAGCGGCGATTGACCGTATTGCCAGAGCTTGCTCCGGTAATTGAGGTCGGTGGAAATGGTCATGCCCCTGCGGGTGGCCGCTTCCAGCACTTCTTTGCAAATGGCCACCGCGTCTTTGTTGAGCGCGGGCGAAATGGCGCTCCAGTGGAACCAGCCGGCATCGCCCAGCAATGCGTCCCAATCCACCGTACCGGGTTTGATCTCCGAGAAGCTGGAATATTTACGGTCGTACACCACTTCGGCATGTTTCAGGTCCGAGCCCTGGGCAAGGTAATAGGCGCCGATGCGGTCGCCGCCCCAGAGCATGCGGTCGGTATGCACGCCTACCGCCTCCAGTTGTGCCAGCACCTGCTTCGACAGGCCGTTTTCCGGTGTTTTGCTGATGTAGGCCACTTTATCGCCCCAGGTAGCCAGGGCCGCGGCCACATTCGCTTCCGCGCCGCCAACGAAAAGGGCGGCGCGCTGCTGGGCCCACTCGGGGCTCAGTCTTAATAGTATTTCTCCAAACGTGATAACTGAAACAGGTAGCATCAAAAATTAAAATAGGCTTTGGCGTTGTTATAACAAATATCCTGTACCATCTTTCCTAACCAGGGAATATCGCCCGGCAGTTCACCGTTCTCCACATCGTTGCCGATCAAATTACACAATATTCTCCTGAAATACTCATGCCTGGGGAAGGAGAGAAAGCTGCGCGAGTCGGTGAGCATGCCCACGAAGCGGCTCAGGAGGCCCATATTGCTGAGCGCGTTCATCTGTTTTTCCATCCCGTCTTTCTGATCCAGGAACCACCAGCCGGAGCCGAACTGCATTTTGCCGGCCACGCTGCCGTCCTGGAAGTTGCCCACCATGGTGGCATACACTTCATTATGGGAAGGATTCAGGTTATACACGATGGTTTTGGCCAGCTGATCGTTTTGATCGAGCCGGTCGAAGAAGCGGCTCATTGCTTCGGCCATGGGCCAGTCGCCGATGGAATCCACGCCTGCATCGGCTCCCAGCCGTTTGAGGAGGCGGGAGTTGTTGTTGCGGATGGCGCCTGCATGGAACTGCTGCGCCCAACCTTTTTCATGGTTCCAGCAGCAGATATGATGGAGGGTAGCGGATTTAAAAATCACGGCTGCTTCATCCGTCACTTTCTTGCCTGCCGCCACGTACCGGAATATTTCTTCCAGTTTGGCTTCCGTAAAGTCCGCATATATGAAATAGTTGAGCCCGTGGTCAGACAGGCGGCCGCCGTTTTCGTGGAAGTAGTCGTGCCGTTTCTTCAACGCATCCAGCAGGGTCTGGTAACTTTTGATCTCGATACCCGCGGCGGCGCCCAGTTTTTGCATGTAGGCGTTGAACGCGGCGGGATCTTCCACCGCCATGGCCTTATCGGGCCGGAAAGTGGGCAGCACCTTCACTTTGAAGCCCTGCTGGCGGATGGCGATATGATAGTCGAGCGGGTCGGCCGGGTCGTCGGTGGTGCACAGCGCATCCACATTGAATTGCTGCAGCAGGGTTTGGGTACTGAGCTTCGGCAGCTGCGCATTACAGGCTTCGTAGATTTTCGCCGCGTTGCCGCCGTTCAACGTTTCGGTAATGCCGAAGGGGTTCTTCAGCTCCATGTGCGTCCAGTGGTAGAGGGGGTTACGCATGGTGTAGGGCACCGTTTCCGCCCACATTTTGAACTTGGTGAAATCGTCGGCGCCGCCGGTGATCAGGTCTTCATTCACCCCGTTCGCCCGCATGGCGCGCCATTTATAGTGGTCGCCCTTCAGCCAGGCTTCCGTGATGGTCGAAAATTGTTTATTGGCGGCTATTTCGTCCGGCGGCAGGTGATTGTGGTAGTCAATCACCGGCATGTCTTTCGCAAAATCGAAATATAGCCGTTTGGCTGTCTCGGTCTGGAGCAGGAAATTCTCAGATAGAAAAGTTTTCATGACACTGCTTATCTTATAAAACCTTAGAGTGTTGTGTGATGTAGGGCTGCACGCCGTTCTGCAGCATGCCCAGCAGGTGGTCGGCCACCGTGTCCGCAAAGCCCGGGATGTTGTTCAGATCCGTTTCCCAGAGGCGGGCGTCTTTGCAGATGGCGCGCACCATGGCAGACACTTCCGGGTAGCCGTTTTTCTCCACCGATTTCCAGTGTTCTGCGAAAACGGCGATATTATCGTCGGTGATATCGTAGTACGCATCTTTCCCCCGCAGGCCCTGGTATTTACCGTTGACTTCCCTCGCCGGTTTGAGGAACAACAAAGTGGCGGCGAAGCCGAGCGGCATCATTTCCGGCAAAATGCCTTTTGCCTCGCGGTACCGCAGCAACGTTTGCACGTTACGGGCGTTCATCTTGGAGCTTTGCTGGAAAGTGATGCTGATGAGTTTATGTTCGATGTAGGGATTGGCGAAACGGTCGAGCACATCCCTGGCGAACACGGCCGTTTGCGGGCCGAGGCTGCTGAGGGTGGGCAGGATTTCGTCCATCACCACCGTCTCGAAAAAGCGGCGCATGTATGCGTCCTGCATGCATTCGTATACGGTGTTGAGGCCGGAGAGGTAGCCCACGCAAACGGCCGCGGTGTGGCTGCCGTTGAGGATGCGCAGCTTCTGCTCGCGGTAGGGCGTGATGCTGGGGGCGATGAGCATGCGGTCGTCCGTCTGGTGGAACGACAGCTGTTGCGCCACGGCGGCATCGCCTTCGATGGCCCAGAGCAGGAATGGCTCCGCGTCGATCCAGAGCTCGTCTTCATACCCCGCCTGCTCCCAGCATTCCGGGAGGTTTTTCGGTTTCCCGGGCACAATCCGGTCTACCAGCGAACTGCAGAAGCGGTTGGCTGACGAGATCCATTGCACGAAGGCGTCCGGCAGCTTGTTGTAAGCCGCCAGCTGCAGCACGATTTCTTTCAGCAGTTTACCATTGTCCACCACCAGTTCCGTGGGGATGATCACGAACCCGCCCATGCCTTTGCGGAAGCGCTCGTACAGGATAGCGAGCAGTTTACCGGGGTAGGAAGCCGGCACGCCTGCGGCGATGTTTTCTGCCACGTACTGAATGCCCACTTCCGTGGTGTTCGAAATAATGACATTCAGCGACGGCTGGGTAGCGGCGGCTAAAATCGCCTCCCACTCTGCATTCGATTGCAAAACACGGCTAATAGAAGCGTTGACCAGGTATTGATTAACCGGCTGGCCTTGCGCCACGCCCTTGATGTGGGTGGTGAAGAGCCCGTCTTGAGAGCCGAATGCGCCGGCATCGCCGTCGGTCGACTTCACGACTACAATTCTGCCTTGGAAAACGCCGTTTTTATTGGCTTTGTCGACCAGGTAATCTACCAGGCCGCGCAGGAGCACGCCGGTACCGAACTGAAGAATTTTTTCCGGATAATTAAAGTAGTCAGGTGTAATGCCCCAAGCGGGGTTGTTCATAACGTGTGGCTTATTCAATCTAGGAAGCATGCATAGACAATTTATTAAATAACATAGCTAATCACGGATAAATATATAATTAGCATTCCAAATTTTTGACAATTTACTAAACATTTACGGGAATCAATCGATGTAAATCGTTTTGGGGAAGAAGCGTATCTATGACGCTATTGCTGTTATCTATAGGAGAAATCCCCCCTTTTGCCGGGATTTCAGTAATTTTGCATCCTTAATTCAACGACAAATGAGCAAGCATGGAAAAGTGCTGGTAGCCATGAGCGGGGGCATTGACAGTACGGTCACGGCCCTGATGCTGCATGAGCAGGGATATGAAGTGGTGGGCATCACCATGAAGACCTGGGATTACGCGAGCGCGGGCCCTTCGAAGAAGGAAACCGGCTGCTGTAACCTGGACTCCTTCAACGATGCCCGGGCGGCTGCCGTGCACCATGGCTTTCCGCATTTTATTCTGGATATACGCGACGAGTTCGGGGATTTTGTGATCAACAACTTTGTAGACGAATACATAGCCGGCCGTACGCCCAACCCCTGCGTGCTTTGCAATACGCATATCAAGTGGCGCGCGCTGATGAAACGGGCCGATGCGATGGACTGTGAGTTCATCGCCACGGGCCACTACGCCCGCCTGCGCATGGAAAACGGCCGGGGGGTGATCAGCAAGGGGCTGGACGAAACGAAAGACCAGAGCTACGTGCTGTGGGGGTTGGATCAGGACGTGGTGAAACGCACCCTCCTGCCCCTGGGTACCTACCGCAAAACCGAGATCCGCCAGATGGCGATGGATTTCGGGTACCCGGAACTGGCCAAGAAAGCGGAAAGCTATGAAATCTGCTTCGTGCCGGACAACGATTACCGCGGCTTCCTGAAAAGGAAAGTGGAAGGGCTGGAAGAAAGAGTGAACGGCGGCAATTTCGTGCTGGCCGACGGTACCATCGTGGGTAAACACAAAGGCTACCCCTTCTATACCATCGGGCAGCGGAAAGGGCTGGACATCGCCCTGGGCAGGCCCATTTTCGTAACCGAGATCATCCCGGAAACCAACACCGTGGTGCTGGGCGACGAGCACGAATTGAACCGCAGCGAAATGAAGGTGGGCGGCCTCAATTACGTGAAATACGACCATCTCCCGGAAGGCCTCGAATCGACGGTGAAAATCCGGTACAAAGACAAAGGCGCCCTCGCCAATGTGTACAACGGCGGCGACGGCACCGTGAAAGTGCATTTCTACGAGCAGGTGAAAGGCATTGCGCCTGGCCAGTCGGCGGTATTTTATGATGGGGATGATGTGTTGGCAGGGGGGATTATCCGGCGGTAGATATATGAAAGAGATTTATAAAGACCGGCTTTTGACAGCCGGTCTTTTGTTTTACATTTAGGTATTAAAACCCGTTATACCCATGAAATATGTTTTGTTATGCCTGTTGCCCGTTTGTTTTTTGTTCTCCGACGCAACCGCCCAGCAGTTTTACAATGAAGTGTACAATTACTACAGCAACGTTACACCCGCCAATGCCGTGAAGATCAAAACCAATCTGCCCGTGGTGAACGGCAACCAGCAGCCCACCATTATCATCGAGGGCTTCAATTATTCCACCGCCCAGCCCATCGGTATCATGCTGACTTATCATACCTGGTTCGACGGGTTTTATGCACACAAGGCCTCCTCATTCGGCGCCTACACCCCACCCATTTTCCTGGCGAACGAAGGTGGTAAGGTGGTGATCGTGCTTGACGACCGCGGCTACTTCCAGCGTTTTTCGATCAGGGTGTTTGCCGGCAACGGCGTGGGTGAAACCCCAGCCAACTTCAGCGGCTGGACCGTAGTGGATGAATCGATTGCCGCGGGCGCCACTGCCGTCACGCCGGTTCCTTACGAAAACAGTTTCGCCGGGAATGTATATATGCCAGGCGGCGGCATCTGGAACAGCGCCGGGAAAGTGGGCATCGGCACCAACGATACGAAAGGGCATACCCTCGCCGTCAACGGCTCCGCCATCTTCACAAGAGTGCTCGTTAAAAACTACAACAACTGGCCGGATTATGTGTTCGACTCCACTTATCAGTTGCCCTCCCTGCAATCCGTAGAACGTTACATCACTGCCAATAAACGTTTACCAGGGATCCCGGCGGCTGGCGAAGTGATGCAGCGGGGCGTTGACGTTGCGGAAATGCAGCAGCAACAGATGAAAAAAATCGAAGAACTGACGTTGTATATTATCGAGTTGAATAAGAAACTGGAGAAACAGCAGGCTTTGATCCAGGCGCTGATGAAATAAAAAATGGAATCGAGGTTCATGTTTCCAGGTCAACAAGATTATTTTTGGCTTAAAGGCCATTCTCTTTTAATGTAAAACCAAATTTATGGCTTCGATCGAAATCATACACGGAGATATAACGAAAGTACAAGCTGACGCAATTGTGAATGCCGCGAACACGTCCTTGCTCGGCGGTGGAGGGGTGGATGGCGCCATTCACCGCGCCGCGGGAAGTTCCCTGCTTGAAGAATGCCAGAAAATAAGAAGCCGGCAAGCAGGTTGCAAAGTGGGCGAAGCCGTCATTACAGCAGCAGGAAAGCTCCCTGCGAAATTCGTTATACATGCTGTAGGGCCTGTTTGGAATGACGGCAACAGTAATGAAGAAGAACTGCTCTCATGCGCATATGTGAATAGCCTCAAACTGGCAGCGGCTCATCAGGTGCGGACAATTGCGTTTCCCAATATCAGCACCGGTATCTATCGCTTTCCCAAACAGACAGCTGCTCATATTGCCATCGAGGCAGTCAATACTTTCCTGGCCACGAATGATACGATAGAGAAAGTGATGTTCGTTTGCTTTGACGTGGAGAATTTACGTATCTATGAATCGATATTGAATAATAAATAGCCTTCGGGGGAACTAATCGATCGAGGTTGACCCTCAAAAGCAAACATCGATCGGTGTACGAAGATAATTTCAATCTATTGCCAACAAGGCAGGTTTCGACACGTCGTTTACTACTATGCCTTCGCAACAAAACTCAATACTGCCGCCCTCGTAATCTTCCACCTCAAAATTTATTCCTTCCAGTCCGATGTCAGACACATCGATGATATCAAAGCCGGACATTGGGTGTAATCCGGGGCCGTGCAGTTCCAGTTTCAGGTTTCTTACACCTGAGAATGTTATTGAAACCTCAAAGAATTCCCCGTTGAGGTTGGGCCATTCATCGCCTGTGCCTTTTGCCTGACAATAACAAACCATCACCAGGTTGCCAGACACCCACATTCAGGATTTCATAAAAACGGTATCTGGTGGCTTCATTCATGGAAAAGGAAATGGAATTCCGGACTCCCTCTTATTTTGTTCCCAATTAAAGTTAAAAATATGTTGATGCGGATTGGGATGAACTCCAGGCCTTCCATGCGTAGTCCAATCAACTCGACTCCACGGCACCATCTTCCCATTTGCGGCGGCCGAGAACCGCTTGTAAATGTAGCAGATTGTCGATATAAAACAAGGTAGCACATGGCCCCCTATCCCACCACCTCCCGCACCCCACTCTCCTTCACAAACGCCATCAACGCCTCACTCTTGCCCGTTATCTTCCTCGCGAACAGGATGTCGGCGCCGGAGACCGCCAGTGCATGCTCCATCGTCAGCTCTTCGGCATGCCGGGTTTTAAACGCGATAAACCGGAGATTGCGGTGGGCGACACTTTCCCGGAAACGGCTTTGCATGATCAGCGTCTGAAAAAACATCTCGTCTGCCAGCTGGGTGTATTTAAAGCGCTTCAAGAATGAAGGGTTTTCTGCTGCGAATGCCAGCATGTAGCGGCAGCATTCTGCCGTCAGGCTCCACCAGGCGGAGCCGACGTATAGCGGGGGAAAACCTTCCGGGGTACGCCGGCGCAGTCCGAAGGGCAGCATTGCTTTTTGTATGGCGCGGGCTATTTTGCTCAGTCGCCGGAGGGTTACATCTTTCCATTTTACGGAACGCAGGTTGTAATAGTCGTGCCAGTGAAAAATGGTGAACCTAGATGAAAAGGTAGGCATGGCGGCCATATCCACGGATTGAATGAACTCTTTTCCCGCGTGCGTATGAAAGTAGTCATGGATGTAATCAACGGGTTTCACATGCCGGCATTGCCCGCTGATGAGGTGGAAGTAGGCGATATCGCTGAAGTGGAGCCCTTCGCGGATGAGGCGGAACGTGGCCTCCACGGTAGCGAATGAACCCCATTGTACGTTCATCCGGTCTTTTACCAGCCTCACCTGCGGGAGGCTTTGCAATTGCAGCAGGAAAGGATCGTGCGGCGGGATGTCCGTTTTCCGGTCGAAGTGGATGACGAAAAAATGTTTTTCGTTCAGTAACGGCAATAGCTGGTCGTACACACTCTCGGCGGAAAAGTGCGTCATGAGCAGAAAGCAGTGATTCATGCTTCGGATTTTTCAGTTCGAATCATTGCAGGAAAGATCATCCTGCGGCTGTCTGGATAGACGGTACAGGCAACAGAAAAGGTTGGGTGGGGTTCAGAAAAAAAAGTCCGTCAAAAAAGTGAAGACCTGCAGATATGTAGATATTTTATTAGGCGGCTACAGCGGCGCGACATGGTTTGCCGCATATATAGCCGGTGGTACGTTAGCCGGGTATCTATTTTCCCGTTGCAAACCGGAAGCGCCGCAGCGCTCGTAGATGCCTGTAGTTCACGAAAGCTTCTTCCCGTCATTGCAAATGTGAAAGCGGCACACCCTCACAGATCAAAAAGCTTTCTTTCACCGAAAACCGAACCGCGGCAACGCCCGTCGACCATGAATGCTTTTCTCCGTCATTGCAAACCTGGAATCGGCGCAGCTCACGAAGCCTTCTTCCCGTCGTTGCAAACATGCAACCGGCGCGGCACCGGTCATTCACGATACCTTCTTCCCCACCGCCACAAACATCGTATCCGCGCCGCGCCCGTAACCGCTGATCACACCGCTCTCCTCAATTTCCACACCGCACTCACGCTGCAGGAACGCCACGGCATCTTCGTTCTCCTCGCGGAATACGGAACAGGTGATGTACACCAGTCTTCCGCCGGGTTCGAGGAAAGGCGTAACGTTTCCTGCAATACGCTTTTGCAGCGCGGCGTATTCGGCGATCTGGCTTTCTTTGAAGAAACGGATGCTTTCCGGCGTACGCCCCCAGGTGCCGGAACCGCTGCAGGGCGCATCGAGGATAATCCCCGAAAAACGGGTGCGCGGCATTTGGGAGCGCAGCGAGGGGGAAGTGAGATCCAGCACTTTGGAGGAATAGTTTTTCAGGCCCGCTTCGGCAAAGCGCTTTTTGAGGTTGTCGAGAATGCTGGCGCGCACATCGCTTACGAGCAGGTGTATGTTGGGTTGCAGGTCGTGCAGCAGGATGGACTTTCCCCCGCTGGCGGCGCAGCAGTCCCACCAATGCTCGCCGGCCTCCGGTTGAAAGCGTTGCCCGGTTTCCTGCGAAGACAGGTCCTGGATTTCGTACCAGCTTTTATCGGGGATGACGACTTCGGTTTTGGTGCCGTTGGGCAATGCGAGCGCGGATTCACCCACCGTTTCAAACGGGATGCCGGCTGCATCCAGCAACCGCACAATGCCCTGCTTTTTCCCCGGCCGCGTTCTGATAAACAGATGCGGCTGCAGTAAATGGGAGCGGGTGAACGTTACGGCGCTGATGCCGTCAGACAGGTGTGCGGCGAAGGGGAAGGCAGCCTGCTCGTCCCAGGCAAAACCGGCCATTGACAACTTCTCATCCAGCGAAGCGGCTGCATGTTCGTTCCAATCGGGCCGGAAAAAGCCCAGGAGCTCGTCTTCCGACTGCTCGCAAAGGAAAACGCCCAGCAGGATACGCTCTTTCACGGGCAGCGCCGCCTGCCAGCAGCCCAGCCGCAAGTACTGGTACACCAGCTGTTGTATCTTTTTCCGGTCGCGGCTGCCCATGTGAGGGTTCGCTTTAAAAAATGCCTTCAGGGAATGATGCAGCGGCAGGGCGCCGTTGTACCCGTTGATAATCTTCTCAGCCGTGTTAATATAGTTTTCCCAGCGCGTCATGCGCGCAAAGATAGGCATCTTCCGGCAGGGCTGCATGTTCACCGGCTGAGTTCAACATGTCATACCGCGATGCGCCGGTTCTTTCTTCCTTCCCGTCATAAATTATCCTGTACGCGATGCGGACATATTTTTCCGGAGCACCCCGCAGCAATTGCGTTTCCACGCGCACATTACCAAAGTTATCAAGGCCGGCAATCATTCATCCCGCCTCCGCATCGTTTTGCCCCAACTGCCGTGGCCATTGCGAATTTCTCCGTAACTTAATGCTACAACCCTGTTGATTATGCCCCCATTCAAAATTGCATGCCTGCTGTTAATACCTTTCCTGGCCCAGGCACAGGATACGGAAGACAAAATACGCCAGGTGGAGAACGGGCTGGTGGCCTGGGTAACGTTCGACAATGCTCCCCCTATCCGCGGCAACATCCTGCAACGGATGAAAGACCATACCGCACAAGGCGTCAGCATCGCCGTGATCCGCGATTACAAAATCGACTGGGCCCGCGGCTATGGATTTGCAGATGTGGAAGAAAAAAGGCCCGTTACACCGCAAACGCTCTTCCAGGCGGCTTCCATCAGCAAATCGATCAATGGCGTGGCCATTCTCAAACTGGTAGAACAAGGCAAGCTGAAACTGGACGAAGACATCCGCCAATACCTCAAAACCTGGCGCCCGTCTGCCGACTCCGGCAAAATCACGCTGGCGCACCTGCTGAGCCACACGGCCGGGCTCACCATCCACGGGTTCCCGGGATATAAAGTGACGGATACGCTGCCGACGGTTGAGCAAATACTCAGCGGCCAACGACCGGCCAACACCAAAGAAGTGAAACCTGCTTTTGCACCGGGCAAAAAAATGCAATATTCCGGCGGCGGCACCACCGTCACCCAACTCATTCTCACGGGCGCCACGGGTGCGCAATACGATCAATTCCTCCAACAGGAAGTACTGGATCCCATGGGCATGAAGGGCAGCTTTTTTACACAACCCGCTCCCGCCCATAAAACGCAGCTGCTCGCCACGGCCTACCACGAAAGCGGCCAGCCGGTGAAAGGCAAATACCATGTGTATCCCGAAATGGCGGCGGCCGGACTGTGGACCAGCCCCACCGACCTGGCGCGGTACGTCATCGAAACGCAGCTTTCCTACGAGGGCAAATCGTCGAAAGTACTCTCGCCGGCGATGACCAAAACCAGGCTCACGCCGTTCATGAATGCGGAGTCTGCATTGGGCGCGTTCATCGTCAGGAAAAAATATTTCAGCCACAACGGCGGCAACGAAGGGTTCAGCTGCGTCTACATCGGCAGCCTCGAAGGGGGCAACGGTTTTGTGATCATGACGAACGGCAACGTCAGCGGCCTCATCCAGGAAATCTCCCGGAGCATCGCTTCGGCTTATGGATGGACGGACCTCATCCTGCCGCCCACCGTTAAAAAACTGGCACAGCAGCCCGCGGCCGACAGCCTGCAACGCTTCACCGGAAAATACAGTGCGGGCAACGATGTGCTGGCGATCACCGCACAAAGCGGGCACCTTTATTTGTCCGTGAACGGCAGCAATCCCATGCAACTGTATTTCACCGGTCCCGCGGAGTTTGTTTTAACGGAAGTTCCCGGCGATCTCCGCTTCAATAAAACTGCGGCGGGGTATGATGTCATGGTAAAGCAAGGCGGATGGGAGCAGCGGTTTGCCGCCGTTAAATAGCGGAAGCCCGCAACGCCCGGCATACTGTCCGGCGGACGGCAGCGCAACGTTTTCCGTTTAAAGGCAAACGTTGCGTTTTTTTTGCGCCCTTCTTCCGGTGAAACCGCCACCCGCTCAAAATGTCTCGCATCCCGCACACAGCGCCAGTTCCCGCTTGCGGCCTTTCAGCAGCAGATGAAGGTACTGCGTTCTTTCGCGGCCCTGGTAGATGTCTACCACATCTTTCTGCCAGATGTTGCCGATCACGCCTTTCGAATTCAGGTCGCTGCAACAAACGGTGATGTCGCCGTTGGGGAGCAGCACCAGTTGCTTCATCAGCATGCTGCAGCCGATTTTATGTTTCTTTTCACGCGCGCTCACATCCACTTCACCGGCCCAGTTGTGCAGGCGGCGCAGTTCGTACCAGTCGAGCAGCCCGTATAATTCCCGGAACTCCGGGTGCATCCATCGGACGTGAAGAGGCTTGTCGTGCGGGATGCATGAAATGGCGTAGATCTTCGTTTTGCTGCCGGTGGCTTTAACGATCCGGTGAAAGGCGCGCACGTTTTCATAAAACTTGTTCCATACCGCATTGGTGCGCATTTCCTCGAACAGTTCGGGCGTGCCGCCGTCGAAGCTGACGCCCACCACATCAATTACGTCGAGGCCGATGATCTGTTGTGCGAGGCTTTCGCGCAGCAGCATGGCATTGGTGAGCATGCGCACTTCGGGGAAACGTTTCCCCAGCCTGGCTGCTTCCGCTTTATATTTTTTGATCACTTCCAGCATCTCCACCCGTTTGGGATGCAGCAGAATTTCACCGCCATTGTGGAGGTTGATGACTTCCGTTTTCCGGAAGCGGTCGTCGCTGAGCAGCTGGTCAAAAAAGCGTTCCAGCGTTTCTTTGCTGATGGTTTCTTTGGGCTTGAAATGGTCGAGCGAACAGAACTTGCAGCGCAGGTTGCACTGGCTGGCGAACTCGATATTGATTTCGCGCAGGCTCAGCCGGTTACGATGGCCGGGCAACCTGTAGTAGTAATAATAGTCGGCCGCATAAGCCAGTCCCTGCATGGTTTCAATCATCTTCCACACCACGGGTGTATGATAAAACCATTGTTTCAGATTTCTCCGGATGTTGACATACATAGTTAGGTTACATGTTGTGATATACAACACACAATCTGCCGCTGACCCTTACGCGCGTCAAAAATTTATCCGGTAAAAAAAGCTGACCTGTAACCCCAGCCAGGTTTTGACATTGGACGACCGGGCCCGATCGTATGAATCGGTAATAGTATAGAGGGGCTTGAGGGTGTAGAGCGTTTTGTCGCTGAGGCGTGCCGCGGCTGTGCCGTGATCTGCGAAATTAGCCGGCTTTCCGTCTGCATAATAAGTAGTGGCCAGGTAGTTGAACACGGGCCCGCCGGCTACCGTCCAGCGCCTGTTCAGCCGCTTTTCCAGCTGCAGGCTCAAGCGGTGCAGGCTGCTCCTGGCTTCGAAGGTGCGGATGGAGTCGATGGCGATACCCGGACTGGTAAACTTCCCCGTAGTGGCCTGCGCGTTGAGCCGCCATTCGTTTCGCAGCGGAAGCGCGCCGCCGAGGCCGAACCGGAAACCGCTGGTACGAAAATTAGTTCCCCAGCCCGCCACCAGGTATACGTACTGCCATCCCCCCATCACGGTGAGCTGCAAATCAACAACATCGTCTGCCTGCAAACCGGCCTGCAAAAGCCAGCGGGAATCACTGTTATCCGTTTCCGATGCGTTACGCGGGGCAATGAAGCGGGCGATGCCCTCCGCCAACCTGGCCGGTTGCGGGAACGGTTCGCTTCGCCCCGTAACGGGAAGGCTTTGCAACTGCAGGCCAGCCGTGCCGCCGCTGAACGGTGCATGGCTATCTCCTGTACTTTTATCCTGAGCGGGCGCCGCGCCTTTGCCGGGAGCAGTTTGATTATGCAGTGATGTACCGCGCTTGCTGCCATCACCGGCAACGGTTTTATTGTTGGATAGGGGCGCATTTTTCGCGCTGCCGCCGGAAACCTGCAGTGCACTGTTGCCCTGAGCAGCCGGCTCTCCTTTGTCCGGGGCAGCTTTCGCGTTTGATGCGGAGCCGGGGTTAGCGGTGATTGCCGGATAGTCGCCTTTATTTGCAGCAGCGCCGTCTTTTTTCAAAGCTCCCGGCAACGCGCTGTTACCAATTACAAGCTGCTTCTCTTTATGCTTGCCCGTTTTGTCGTATGATGAGATTACCGGTGGCACGCCTTTAGCTGAAGCAGCCGGTGCATGTTTGCCGGCAGCCGTCTTTCCATTGAACGGCGCTTCCGGCTTTTTATCCGGGATAGCAGCTTTCTTGTCTACCGCGTTATCTCCCTTCACCACAGCCGCTTTCCTGAAAATAATATGCTCCTTGTATACGGTGTAACCCGCGCCGGTGTTCGTTTTGATCAGTTCCAGCAATTCTCCGAGCGCGTATTCTTTTTTGGTGAATGACACGGGCCGTTGCGCGCCCAATGTGCCCGCGTTGAATGAAAAATGAAAACCGGCCTGCGTATACACGAGGCGGGTGATATCTTCCATCGACAGTGAAGCCGCCGGGACTTTTATTTTCCTGAGCAGGGTATTTTGCTGCGCCTGCAAACCGGCGGCCAGCAATAAAAAGGTTAACAATATGATCAGTCGTTTACCGGCACTCATTCCCGCTGATATTTATGTTATTCCCGTTGATGGTGTATTGAAGCCCCAGCGAGGCGGTGATCACTTCCAGCACATACGTCAGCGACTGCCCGTCGAAATCCGTACTGAGCCGGCAGTTGCCGGTTTCCTCGTTGGATAGCGCGATGCTGACGTTATATGCTTTGGCCACCTCGCGCACTACATCGCGCAGCGGGGTGCTCTGGAAATGCAGTTGCCGTGTGGCATAGGCGAACCCGTTTTTATCCGGCGCCGTTACATCAGCTACGGTGGCGGTTTTCTGAGCACGGTCGTAGCGGAACTGTTGCTCTGCCCTGATCACGGAATCGCTGTTGCCATCACTCACCTGCACCGCGCCGCTGTTCACCTGCACCAGGATGGCGTCCGGCATGGCGCGCACGTTGAAGGCGGTGCCGAGCACACGGATACGCAGTTCTTCCACCTCCAGCACAAAGGGCCGGTTTTCGTCCGGCCGTATGTCGAAGTAGCCTTCGCCTTTGAGTTGTACGGTGCGGGTGTTGAAACGTTTATCGAACCGGAGCTCGCTGCGGGGCGGCAGCACTACTACGGACTGGTCCGGCAGGGTATCGCGCAAAATCGCCTGTTGTGAAAGCAGCTGCGCCTGGTTGTTGCCTTGCGGCGCCCAAAGCACGTACACCAGCGCCATGCAGAGCACGGCGGCAGCCGCGGCCATCCACCATTTGAAAGGCATCCGCCGTACGGGGCGCTGCCGTTGCGCGGCGAATCGCTCCCATTCGGCCTGTGCGTTTGGAGGCTGGTAGGCGGGCGCACCCAGTTCCCATGCCTGCTGCAATTGCCGGAAGGTTTCGCGGTGCGCGGCATCGGCCTCCAGCCATTCGTCTATGGCCATGGCTTCACCCGGACCAGCGTCGCCCGCCAGGTACCTGATCAGCAGTGTTTCATCAACCGGTATGTGTTCTTTATTACTCAAATTGACAGTTTCAAATCAGCCAGGTGACGATGATAAATACCAGGTAGTCCTGCAGTTTCTCCCGGAGCACCCGCAGCGCTTTGCTCATCTGGGCTTCCACCGTTTTCACCGATATATTCATATCCTCCGCTATTTCCGCGTATTTGCGGCCTTCGCGCCGGCTCTTCAGGAATACGGCCCGGCATTGTTCCGGCAGCCCTGCAACAGCCGCTTCTATCCGCGCGCCCAGCTCCTGTTCCTGCAGCGTATCCGCCGGTTTACTTTGGTTGTCCGGATCGCCGGTGCGGTATTGCAGGTACCTGCTTTTGCTCTTTTCCCGGCGCAGTTCGTTCAGGCTGATGTTGTGGATGCTCCTGTAAAGATAGCTTTTGATGCCTTTGTCGTGCACAACCGCGTCTTTTTTCTCCCAGAGGCGGGTAAATACGGCCTGCACCATGTCGTTCGCCGCGTGTTGGTCACGCAGCAGGGTATGGGCATAGCGATGCAACCTTTCGTAATGGTGCACGAAAAGTTCCCTGAAGGCCTGTTCAAACTCCTGCTGTTCCTGTTCCCTGTTACCCAAACTGACGATCGTTGTTGGTATGACTCAATTTACCGTATAACACGCATCCTGCCACCTACCCTTACACGCCGCGAAAATATTTTCCCGGTATAAAAAAACCGTCCCCGGGTGGTTCCTGAGACGGTTGTTATGTCGATATACATTACACACGGTACTAAACTTTCAGCAGCGCTTTCACCGGATCTTTACCGAACAGCAGCTGCTCGGGGCTTTCCAGCATTTCTTTCACGCGCACCAGGAAGCTCACGGATTCGCGGCCGTCGATGATGCGGTGATCGTAGCTGAGGGCCACGTACATCATGGGGCGAATCACCACCTGGCCGTTCACGGCCATGGGGCGTTCCTGTATTTTGTGCATGCCGAGGATGGCCGACTGCGGGATGTTGATGATGGGAGTGCTCATCAGCGAGCCGAATACACCACCGTTGGTGATGGTGAAGGTGCCGCCGGTCATTTCTTCCATCGACAATTTATTGTCCCTTGCTTTGGTAGCCAGTTCCACTACTTTCTTCTCGATGTCTGCCATGCCGAGGCTTTCCGCGTTGCGGATAACCGGCACTACGAGGCCTTTGGGGGCGGATACGGCGATGGAAATGTCGCAGTAGTCGTGGTACACCAGTTCTTCCCCGTCGATGTAGGCGTTCACGGCCGGGAATTCCTGGAGGGCGAAGCAGCATGCTTTGGCGAAGAAGCTCATGAAGCCGAGGTTCACGCCGTGCGCCGTTTTAAAGGTTTCTTTGTATTTGGCGCGGATGGCCATGATGTTGGTCATGTCTACCTCATTGAAGGTGGTGAGCATGGCCGTGGTGTTTTTCGCTTCCACGAGCCTGCGGGATACCACTTTGCGGAGGTTGCTCATTTTCTCGCGGCGGTCTGCGCGGGAGAAGAGCTCCTGCCCGATGGCCACGCCCGGGTTCTGCAGGGCGGCGAACACATCGTCTTTCATGATTTTGCCTTGTGCGCCGGTGCCTTTGATGGAGGCCGGGTCTACTTTTTTATCGGCGATCACGGCGGCCGCTACCGGCGTTGCCTTGATGTCGTTCGGGATGGATGTAACCGGTGCCTGCTGCGCCTGTTGTTGCGCCTGCGGGGCGGCCTGCGGCTGGGGAGCGGGTTGCGCTTTCCCGGCGGGGCGGGCGGCGGCGGTATCGATCTGGCAGGCCACGTCGCCGATGGTGAGGGTATCTCCTTCCTTGGCGAGCGTTTTGAGCACGCCGGCTTCCTCCGCGTTCAGTTCGAACGTGGCTTTTTCCGATTCCATTTCACAGAGTATCTCATCGCGCTCCACGTAGTCGCCTGTTTGTTTGAGCCACTTCACGAGCGTTACTTCGCTGATGGATTCTCCGATGGTGGGTACTTTGATGTCGATCGTGCCTTTGTTCACGGCAGGAGCCGCGGGAGCTGCGGGCGGGGTGGCTGCAGGGGCCGCTTCCACTGTTGCCGGCGCTTCGGGCGCTTTGCCGGGAGCCGCCGCGGGTTGCGGGGCCGCGCCCTGCGCGTCCGTATCGATGGTGCAGGCCACATCCCCGATTTTCAGGGTGGCGCCTTCTGCTGCCATTATTTTTAAAACGCCGGGCTTTTCAGCATTCAGCTCAAAAGTGGCTTTCTCTGATTCCATTTCGCACAATACTTCATCCTGCTGCACAAAATCGCCGTCTTTTTTCAACCATTTCGCAATGGTTACTTCGCTGATTGATTCTCCTACCGTAGGAACTTTAATTTCGATTATCATGTGTTATACCCTCCAGAGATAAAGTAAAAAATTAGATATTAAAAGCGGTATCGATTATTTCCTGCTGCTCCTGCGCATGCACTTTGGCATAGCCTGTAGCAGTGGCCGCGCTGGGGTTACGGCTGATCACACCGTAGTTGAACTGCTTCAGATTCATTTGCAGGAAGCTGGCGGCGCCCATGTTCAGCGGCTCCTCCTGTACCCAGAACCAGGTAGCGCCTTTATATTGCTGCTGAATGCCTTCGAGCTGGGCAACGGGCAGCGGGTAGAGCTGCTCGAGCCGCACAATGGCCACGTCTTTCCGGTCTTCTTTCATTTGCTTCTCGCTCAGGTCGAAGTACATCTTGCCGCTGCACAGCAGTACTTTCTTCACGCGGGAAGGATCGGTGATGAACGGGTCGTCGAGCACTTCTTTGAACCCGCCCTGCGTGAACTCCGTAACCGGGCTGTAGCTGCGCACGTGGCGCAGGTTGGCCTTCGGCGAGAAGTTGATCATCGGTTTGCGGAACGGCTGTGCCAGCTGGCGGCGCAGCGCGTGGAAGAAGCTGGATGCGGTGGTACAGTTGGTCACCATGATGTTGTACTCGGCGCACTGCTGCAGGAAGCGCTCGAGGCGGGCGCTGGAATGCTCCGGCCCCTGCCCTTCGTACCCGTGCGGCAGCAGCATCACGAGGCCGCTTTGTTTCTGCCACTTGGTTTCGGCGGATGTGATGAACTGGTCGATCAGCGTTTGCGCGCCGTTCATGAAGTCGCCGAACTGCGCTTCCCAGATGGTGAGCGCGTACGGGTTGGCGATGGAATAACCGTATTCGAAGCCGAGCACGGCGAATTCGCTGAGCAGAGAGTTGTAAATGCGGAACTTGCCCTGCTTGTCGCTGATATTGCTGAGGCGGCTGTACTCTTCGTCTGTTTCTTCGCTGCGGAGTACGGCGTGGCGGTGCGAGAAAGTACCGCGCTTCACGTCCTGTCCGCTCAGGCGCACATCGCGGCCTTCGGACAGGATGCTGCCGTAGGCCAGCAGTTCACCGGATGCCCAGTCGAGCAGCCCCTGTTCGTCGAACAGTTTCTGTTTTTCCTGGAGCAGTTTTTCCACCTTGCGCAGCGGTTTGAAGCCCTGCGGGATGGTCATGATCACCTTGAACAGCTCATCCAGCTGTGCTTTGGTGATGGCCGTATCCGGAGATTTCACAAAATCTTCGGGAGTAGACTTCCGCAGTTCCTGCCACCATTTTTCCGGTTTCTGGTAGGTGTATGGAAGCGGATGCTGTTTCACTTCGTCGAGGCGCTCCTGGAGGTCCGCCCAGAACGCTTTTTCCATTTCCTGCGCGATAGCTGCGTCCACATCGCCTTTGGCGATCAGTTGCTGGGAATATACTTCGCGCGGATTGGGGTGCTTGTCGATGGCGGCGTACAGCTTCGGCTGGGTGAATTTCGGATCGTCGCCTTCGTTGTGGCCGTGCTTGCGGTAGCACACCATATCTATATAAATATCCGAATTGAATTCCTGGCGGTAACGGGTGGCGATTTCCGCGATCTTGATCACGGCCTCTACTTCGTCGCCGTTCACATGGAACACCGGCGCCTGCACGATGGAGGCTACGCTGGTGCAATAATCGGAGGAACGCGCGTCTTCGAAGTCGGTGGTGAAACCGATCTGGTTATTGATCACGAAGTGCATGGTGCCGCCGGTGTAATACCCTCTCAGCTTGCTCATCTGCGCCACTTCGTATACTACGCCCTGGCCCGCGATGGCCGCGTCGCCGTGGATGAGGATGGGCAGTATCTTGTCGTAGTCGCTGTCATAAATCACGTCCGCCTTGCTGCGCGCGAAGCCTACCACAACGGGGTCTACCACTTCGAGGTGCGAAGGGTTGGGCGTGAGCTGTACGTTCACTTCCTTGCCGGCCGGCGTTTGGATGCTGGCGCGGAAACCGAGATGGTATTTCACGTCGCCGCTGCCCATGGTGGTATCCGGGGTGGCGGTGCCTTCGAATTCGGAGAAGATCTGTTCGTACGTTTTACCGAGGATGTTGGCCAGCACGTTGAGGCGGCCGCGGTGGGCCATGCCGATCACGGCTTCCTGCACGCCGTATTCGGCGGCGGTGCTGATCATGGCGTCGAGCGCAGGAATGGTGGTTTCACCGCCTTCGAGCGAAAAGCGTTTCTGGCCGATGTACTTGGTGTGGAGGAATTTCTCGAACATCACGCCCTGGTTGAGTTTCATCAGGATGCGCTTCTTCTGTTCGGGCGTGAGGGGCTTGCGGAAAGATGTTTCCAGTTCTTTCTGCAGCCATTCTATTTTAGCCGCATCGTTGATGTAGGTAAACTCGATGCCTACGGCCGATGCGTATACTTCTTTAAGATGCTGGATGATTTTTTCGAGCGAAACTTTACCGAGGCCGATCACCTGGCCGGCAAAAAATTCGGTTTTCAGATCGGCGTCGGTGAGGCCGAAGTATTGCAGGTCGAGGTTCGCCTGGCGGTCTTTCCTTTCGCGGATGGGGTTGGTTTTGGCAATGAGGTGCCCTTTTTTGCGGTATGCCTGTATGAGGCGGTAGGCCCCGAGTTCTTTTACAAGCTGTTCGCTGCTCACCGGCAAAGAAGCGGCGCCTGTGGATGTGGCCGCTTTCCCGTTAGTATTGCTCACCGCAAAGTCGAATCCTTCAAAAAATTTGATCCATTCCGGGTCCACTGCGGCCGGATCTCTGCGGTACTCCTGGTACAACGACTCTATATACGCCGGGTGCGAGTTGGTGACAAACGAAAAGTCCTTCATTTACAACGAATTTAAGCTTGGTCTTTTATTCACATTTTCCATGATCCGTTCTATAAATACAAAAAACGGCCAACGGGATTGCAAATATCGCTAAAGATTTGGGATTTTCTGGTATTTCCGAAGGCTGTTTTATGATTTAAAACAAGCAGATATGTATATAATTTATTATTTTTGAACGCGGTAATTCCGGCATCCTTCCGGAAATACCTGCTTTTTATTTTTGTTTATAAAAAGATAAAACTTACCTTTGCCGTCCGAAACTTGAAATTTATACAATGGCAAACCATAAAGCAACGAAAAAAGACGTACGTCAGAGCAGAAAGCGTAATGAGCGTAACCGTTACTACGGTAAAACTACCCGTAATGCCATACGGGATCTGAAAAAGCTGACCGATAAAGCAGCCGCTTCCGAGAATTTACCTGAAGTAATTTCTATGATCGACAAACTGGCAAAACGCAATATCATCCACAAGAACAAAGCTGCTAACCTGAAAAGCAAGCTCGCCAAAAAGGTGAACGTTCTGGCTTAATTGCAACTGCTTTAACATAATTCAGGCTCTTCCCTGCAAACGGGAAGGGCTTTTTTTATTTGCTCCATCTAACGGATTGATTATCATCTAACTTCCCGTCTTGGTCAAGGGTAAGACATGGCTCTTGCCCAGCTGTAAAGCTGCTTCAGGATTAATAACCCTGCCTGTAAAGTAAAATCAGTATCAAGCTATCTGACTGTAAAGTTTATTCAGGACAAGACAGGGCAAGACCCTTAAGGTTTACTCCCACCTTCCTCCCATGTTACTTAAGGGATACTTAAGGGTTACTTAGGGGATAGTGCGTAGGGAGTGCGTGTTTTCGGCAAAAACGCATTTTAGGGAGAAGAACAACTTACACAATATCAATCATTTACGAGCGATTTTTTCGAAAATGACCCTTATTTTAACGCACTAAGCGCAGAAAATGATACCGGCGGGGGAGCCTATACAGGAATAACGCCCGCAAACCCGCCACTGGCCTGGCAAGCAGAAAAACCGCCCTCAGCGCTGCATGTCCACCGCGCTCGACGAACTTACACTTTCCGGCTTTTCCTTCCTTCGCCCACTCCTTCCATTTCTGCTCCCGGCATCGTACATTTAACCCCATAATCGGCCGCACCAGCGCCGGCACCAAATCTAAACCACCTGATTTTCATTAACTTATGAGGCATCTATCCTGTTTCCTGCTGCTCCTGGCCCTCGCCGGCCGGCTCACGGCCCAAGACCTTGCCACCCGCTACGAACGCAGCCAGGGCAAAGAAACCGCCACTTATTTCGAATGCATCGCCTATTACAAAATGCTGGCCGCCCGCTTCCCGGCGCTTCAACTGCTCGAAATAGGGCAAACGGACGCCGGATATCCCCTTCATTTGGCCGTATTGTCGCCCGACAGGGATTTCTCCTTCCCCAGCCTGAAAAAGAAGAATAAACGCATTATTCTCGTCAATAACGGCATCCACCCGGGCGAGCCGGACGGTATCGACGCCAGCATGATGCTGGTGAGAGATATCCTCCAGGGCAAAAAGCAGCTGCCGGGCAACGTGGTGCTGGCCGTCATCCCCCTCTACAACATCGGCGGCTCCCTCAACCGGAGCGCCTTTTACCGGGTTGACCAGAACGGCCCCGCCGAATTCGGCTCCCGGGGCAACGCCCAGAACCTCGACCTGAACCGCGATTTCATCAAGGCCGACTCCCGCAACGCCCTGGCGTTCCACAAGATTTACCACCTCATCGACCCGGATGTGTTCATCGATAACCACGTGAGCAACGGAGCCGACTACCAGCACGTGATGACCCTGCTCAGCACGCAGCACGGTAAACTCGGCGGGCCAATGGGCGAATTCCTCCACCGCACCTTCGAGCCGGAATTGTATAAAATGATGAAAAACAAGGGGTACGACCTCCTTCCCTACGTCAACCACTTCGGCAGCACGCCAGACAGCGGCTGGGTGGCGTATGCAGACGGCCCCCGGTATTCCAGCGGCTACACCACCCTGTTCCATACCTTCGGCTTCGTGCCCGAAACCCACATGCTGAAACCATACGCCCAGCGGGTCAACGCCACGTATGCCCTCATGGAATGTTTCATCGCGTTCACCGCCCAACACAGCGAACAGATCAAACATCTCCGCGAGCAAACGAAAACGGCGGTGAAGACACAGGAAAAATTCCCCCTCAGCTGGGCGCCGGATATGACGCAATACGATCTCTACACCTTCAAGGGTTACAGGGCCGGCACCAAAACCAGCGAAATATCGGGGCTACCGCGCCTGTACTACGACCGGCAGCAGCCGTTCGAAAAACAGATCAGGGTGTTCAACACCTTCGTGCCCGGCGATTTCGTAACGCGGCCGGAAGCCTATATTGTGCCGCAGGGATGGTGGGCCGTGATAGAACGGCTGCAGGGCAACGGCGTGCAGATGCGCCGGTTCGCGCAAGACACCACCGTGACCGTGGAAGCGTATAAAATCGAAAACTACAACACCGGCCAGCGCCCGTATGAGAAGCATTACCTCCATACCGGCACCACCGTGAGCAGCAGCCGGCAAATGCTCAAATTCCTGAAAGGCGATTATTACATCCCCATGAACCAGGCGGCCAACCGCTACCTGGTGGAAACGCTGGAACCCCGTGGCGGCGACTCATTCTTCGCCTGGAACTTTTTCGACGCCATCCTGGGCCAGAAGGAAGGATATTCGACGTATGTGTTTGAAGACACGGCCGCGGAGTTTTTGAAAACACACCCCGCCGCCAAAAAAGCGCTCGAAGAAAAACGCGCCACCGATACCGCCTTTGCGAAAAGCGCCCCGGCGCAGCTGAATTTCGTGTACCGCCTTTCTCCCTGGAACGAACCGGGATTCATGCGGTACCCGGTGTTCCGCGTGGTGAAATAAAGCACAAATCAACATGCTGGAGCTGGAGCTGATGTTGTTGCAATAAAGTGAGTGAATTGAATGGAGTGGGATGCGTTGCTCTCGTTCCGTTGGCTGTCAACCTGCTTTTGCAATGCGTACCGGACTACCGGCTCAACAAAAAGAAAGCATGCTGCTCCCCGAAGAAGTGGTTATAAATCAGCACACGTTTTAACGTAGGTTCCGCCTCCATGCGCTGCACGGCCATCCAGAGGGCGAATGCCGATGCCGTATCGTATTCGCCGCACAGGTGTTTGAAAGGAGTTGCCGTAGTGTGCGGGAAATACCGCGATTGCAGATCGTGGTAGAAGTGATCGTAATTCGTATCGCCGCTCTGCCCGGTGATGAGCAGGTCTATCTCTGCTGCAGCGATCTGATGCTGTGCCAGGAAGGCTTCCAGCGATTGAAACAGGGCTTGCGGCGAAGGCTTGTATATCATTTTCACGCCGTTCAGCCGTACGGTGGCCGGTTCCGTGCCGAGCACGAAAAACACGGCGCCCTCACCGGCGATGGAGCCCGGCGTGTTGGCCGTATAAAGGTCTGCGGGCTGGGTGAGTTGTTCTTTCCAGTAACCGATGCGGCTTTTGATGTAGAAGTGCTCGGCCGTGATTTCATCAAATCCGCCGGCCAGCACGTTTGCGGCGTTGCCTTCGTTCAGCAGCAGCAGGCCGTCGAGCACGGCGTGCTCGAAAGAAAAACCGCGGTGCACGAAAGTATTGTTGTAACGGGTGCATTGCTGCTGCAGGGCAATGAGGCCGTTGACGGAGTTGTAGGTGGATTGTATGAAGGGCGTGGGATTGAGCGCGGCTTCGGCGTACTGCCGGATGTCGTGCAGGAAACGCTCCGTATCCTGCAGGCTGCCTTTACCGGTGCCGGTGATAATAGCATCGGGCACCTCCAGGCCGCTGTTGCGCAGGCATTGCAGGGCGGCGGTGAGGCCCATCTTCAGTATACGGCTCATGCGGCGCAGGTTGTTGGGCGCAATGAATCCTTTATAGTCCGGCTCTTTGGCGCGCATCATATTATGCTCCGCCAGCGTTACCGGCTGCGGAACAAAACCGCCGCTGAAGCTCTCCTGCGCGGAGATAGCGGCACAACCCCTTATGTAAACCTTAGCCTTCATATTTACTGAACACCAGCGATGCATTGTTGCCACCGAAACCGAACGAGTTGGAAATCACGTTTTGCACGGGATATTCTTCGATCAGTTGCGTTTCGGGCACAATGGCCAGTTCTTCCATTTTTTCCGAAAAATGCAGGTTGGGAAATACCACCTGCTGGCCGATCGACAGCACGGCATAGATCGCTTCTATGGCGCCGGCGGCGGCCAGGGTATGACCGGTAAATGGTTTGGTGGAGCTGAAGCGCGGCACGTTGCCGCCGAACAGCCTTTCCAGGGCTTTCCCTTCCGATACGTCGTTATTTAAAGTGGCGGTGCCGTGCACATTTATATACTGCACGTCGTTCACCGTTCTGCCGCTCATGGCGAGCGCGTTTTTCATCGCCTCGTACGCGCCATCTCCTTCCGGCGAGGGGGCGGTGGGGTGAAACGCTTCGTTGGTATTGCACCAGCCGCTCAGTTCCGCCAGCACTCTCGCACCGCGGCGTTTCGCCAGCGATTCGCTTTCGAGCACGAGGTAGGCCGCGCCCTCACCGAGGTTGAGGCCGTTGCGCTGCTGATCGAACGGGCGGCAGAATTGTTTGTCGATATTTTTGAGGGAGTTGAAACCGTTGATGGTAAAGCGCGTGAGCGCTTCCGTACCGCCGCACACCGCCCTGTCTACCAGCCCCTGCTGAATCAGCCGCGCGCCGTACATCAATGCGTTGGCGGAGGAGGAACAGGCGGTGCTGATGGTGGTTACATACTCGCGGATGCCGGTGGCGTCGGCCATTCGCTGTGTGCAGTCGGCGCAATCGAGCACGTCGATGTATTGGAGAAACGTGCCTTCCTTTTGGGGATCGAGGATATCGAAATATACTTTTTCCGTATCGCACATGCCGCCTACGGTAGAGGCATTGATGAGCGCGGCCGGCAGTTCGGCGGCGTTGGCGATGCCGGCGGATTCGAGCGCTTCGCGGATGGCGATGAGGCCGAGCAGCGTGGTGCGGGTAAAACCGCCGGGCTGCTCCACACCGGCCATGCGGGCCAGTTCTTCCGTACTGTATTTCACTTCGGCAACGGGCAACGTTTCCCTGTGAATGGTCTCAATGTACCGGGTATATCCCAGCCCGCTCTGTTGCAGCCGCAGGCTGCGCAGGTTCTCCACCACATTGCTGCCAATGGCGGATATCATGCCCATACCGGTAATAAAAACCCTTTCCGCCATATCTCGTTCAGGTGTTATGCCGCTTGTTTGCTTTTGATGAATTCAGCCATCGTCTGTACGCTCTGCAGGATCTTACGGCCTTCGCGGGGATCTTCCACTTTGATCTGGTATTGCCTTTCGAGCAGCACCATCAGCTCCAGCGAATCAATACTGTCGAGCCCCAGCCCTTCCCCGAACAGCGGCGCGTTGTCGTCGATGTCTTCGGGGCGTGTATCCTGCAAATTCAATGCCTCAATGATTTGCTGTTTCAGTTTCAGTTTTAAAGCTTCCATAATGTTGTAGGTTTCTGCGCTTCGGGCCGCGGCCCACGGCGCATTCCAAGGGAGTAAAAATAAATGTTTTACGGTTGTTACGAAAATGTTTGTTCCTCAGCTGATCCGCCTTTGCTCCACCCGGGCGGCAATGCCCAGCATCACCCCTCCACAGCCCAATAACCGTGCAATATCCGGCAGCACGTAGCGCGTATTGCCGTTGCGGAGGTAAATGTCGTTAATGGCGTCGAGCCCCCAGCTGAGGGGCGACAGCCGGCCGATGGTCTGAATGCCTTCCGGCATTATTTCCAATGGTATCCAGATGCCGCCGATGGCGCTCAGAATCACAATCGAAATGGCCCCGAAGTTCAGCGCCTGGTTGGGCGTTTTGAACAGCGTGCCGATCAGGATACCGTAGGCCGTGGCCGTTATCCCGATGCTGAACGCGGTGAGGAAACCGGCGAAGTGGTCTACCCCGAGCTGCAGCTTCGGCAGGCCCAGCAGCGGCATCCCGTATAGCCCTACCAGTATCATCAGGTAAAACTGCACCAGGCAAACGCCCACGAAAAACAGCAGTTTGCCGCCCAGGATCGTGGCATAGTTGCCGGGGATGAGCTTCATCCGCACCAGGCTCCCGTCTTCCCGCTCACGGATCATATTACCGGCGATGGGTATCACGATGAAAAACATGGCGAAGATGCTCCAGGCGGGCACGTTGTGCTGTACGGAATTGGAAATCACGTCGATCTGCTTTCCTTCCCCGATGCTGGTTTCCCGCAGCCCCACCGCTTTCAGGCGGATGGTGGGAAAAGTGTCCGTCGCGGCGCTGTCTTTGCTTTTCAGCTGCATTTGTATCCTTTCCAGCAGCAGGTCTGTTTGCACCTGGGTGAGGAAATTGTCGAGCGCCTGCTGAATGGCGCTTTTGAACGCTTTTTTGGCGGCAGGGTCGAAGTACAGCTGCACGGCCAGCGAGTCGTTGGCGATGGCCCTGACGGGCAGCTGCGCGGGAATGCCCATGCGTTTGGAAATGTCGTTGACGATCTTGTTGGCATTGCTGACGATCTCTCCGGTGGCGCCTTTCGGGATGGTGATGCTGATCTTGTAATCACCTTCGGCCACCAGCTGCCGGGCCTGCGCCTCACTCAGCGGCCGGCCGTTCAGCGAGTCGATCACGTTGAACTGCCCGCTGGCGCCCAGCCCTTCACGGATGTAGCGGCCCAGGCGCGCCTGGTCGTTATCCACCGTAAGAATGTCGAACGTCACCTCCTGGTAGTCCCTGAAAGGCGCATCCTGGATGAGGGCCATCACGGTGATCAGGATAACGGGCATGGCAAAAAGCAACGCCAGTCCTGCCTTGTCCCTCAACAACAGCAGCCATTCTTTCCGTATGGTAGCAATGAGCCTGAGCATTTTCCAGTTTAGTCCCTTACCGCGTGCCCGGTGTAGTGCAGAAACACGTCTTCCAGGTTGCGGCATTGCGGATGTTGTTGTATCAGTGCGGCAGGGCTGCCCTGCACCACCATTTTTCCTTCGTCGATGATCACCACGTTTTCGCAGATCTGCTGCGCTTCCTCGAGCAGGTGCGAAGTATAGAGCACGCTGTGCCCCTGCCGGTTATAGTCGCGCAGAAACTCCAGTATCATGGCGCGCGACTGCACGTCCACACCCGCCGTGGGCTCATCGAGCACCAGCAGCTTCGGGTCGTGCAATATGGCGGCGATGATATTGGTGCGGCGTTTCATTCCGCCGGAATATTTGCCTACTTCCTTATCGGCCGCCTTTTCCAGGCCGAACAGTTCGAGGTAATGCGAAATTTTGTCTTGCAGTGCCTTTCCTTTGAACCCGTAGAGGTTCCCGAAATACCGGAGGTTTTCCCTGGCGGTGAGCTGGGGGAAGAGCGCGATCTGCTGCGGCACTACGCCAATCGTGCGTTTGATGCCTTCGCGGTTGGCCGCGTCCTGCTGGCAATCGAAAATCCGCACCTGCCCGGCGCCCGCTTTCACGAGGCCGCATAAAATGGAAATGGTGGTGGTTTTACCGGCGCCGTTGGGGCCCAGCAAACCCGCTACCTTTCCCGCTTCGAAGGCAAACGAAAGCCCCTGCAGGCTTGGCGACAGCGCCCCCGCGTAGGTTTTGTGCAGCTCCTTCACCTCGATGCTGTTCATCAGAATTTCACTTTGGCTAGGCGGCGGAATACTTTTTCTTCTTCGTCGGCGATATGCAGGAGCATATCGCTCAGTTCCTTGTAGGAGATATTGTCGGCCGAGCGGGCTTTGCAAACGCGGCCGGCGGCAAACGCGAAGTTGCGCCAGAGGTCGCCCACCAGGGTCAGGTCTCTGCCGATCGATTTCAGTTCTTCCTTGTTCAGCAGCGTGCCGGCTTCCTGCAGGAAAGCGGCATACATAAAACGGAAGCCGGCGCCGCCGGTGCCGATCTCTTCCTGCATGCGGATGATGTTGCCCAGGTACAGCGCCGCCCTGCGGTCGCCGTGTTTAGTGGGATAATCCTTCACGCGTTTGGCGAGGAAGCGGATGCCTTTCACGCCGAAATGCGGCATGGGTATTTTGAGCATGTAATAACATGCCTGCTGAATGCCTTCTTTGATGGGCCGTGCAAAATCGACCTGCTTCGGTACGCTCACCGGGTAGTACATTTTCCCTTTCGGTTCCGGGAAGCCTTTGGCGAAACGGGCCTGGATGAGGCTTTCCGGGTCTATCTGCGTCACCGTGTCCATAATGGGGTCGCTCACCAGGTAGTTCTCCCCTTCTTTGCCGAACACCACGAGGTTGTGGGCGTTGAAGTGAAAACGGTAGGAAGCGGGGAAATATGGCAGGTAATACACGCTCGACTGCATGCCCACCGGGATGCCCTTTTCGATGATATCGTCCAGCGCCTGCATGGCTTTGCCGGGGTTGCTGAACTTGTGGGACTGCATCTTGACGCCCAGGCGTTTGCAGACCCTTGAAAAGATCGCTCCCGGCCAAATGCGGTAGGTGCTGCCGGGCACGCCGTTCACTTTCACAAAGGGGAGATGGCCGAAAAAGATGCCGGCCCCGATACCGAACGCCATCGGTTCGCTGATGTGTAAACCGTAGTGGCGGAAGATATTGGAGATCACCCCGCTTTCGCAATGCGCTGTCTGTACGTGATTGAATTGTGTCATGTTGTTTTTTTATTCGGGGCGCTGAAATGGCAGCAGCGTTCCCTTTTGCAACGTGTTGGCCGGTATCGCGAATACGGTGGCGTATTTCTCGAGCATGCCGGCACTCAGCGTTTTAAAAACGGCAGGTTTCATGTGTCTTTTTACCTGCCACTGGAACTTGCCTACTTTCCTGGCCAGCAGCGGCAGGTCGAGCAAGGTGCGTTCCATATAATAGGCCACGGGGCTCAGTTCTCCGCTTTCCACTTTGGCGCGGGTGGCGGCCACGCGGTGCTCCACTTCTTCCCAGGCCTGGCCCAGCGCTACGTTTTCCGGTTCCCAGCCCACGCTCGAAACGGGGGCGGTGTAGTTGCCCGAAGCATCCACTGCATAGAATAACTGTTTGAATGTACCGTGATGCAGGTTGTCGCCATCCTGCGGAACTTCATCTTTTTTCATGGGTGCAGTTTTGAAGCATAAAAGTACTATTACTGAAATGCAGCAGGAACCGGACATCATAACGGCCACTGCTGCATTACACTATTCTGATGACTTGTTTATACTACCGTGATGTGCGCATATGCATACGAGAACCTGGCGCTTTCCGGCACCATCATCACGATGGTGTCTCCTTTCTTCAGCTTGTCCTGGTTGAGCAGCTCCTCCAGCATGAAGTAGGGCGAAGCCGTGCCCACATTGCCCACGCGGGTGAGGTTGGTGAACCATTTTTCCTGCGGGATGTGTACGCCCAGCCGTGCAATCTCTTCGTCGATCCGGAAACGGAAGTATTCGGAAGAGAGGTGCGGCAGGAAGTAAGTGAGCTTGCTGATATCGATGTTGTATTTATCCACCAGTTCTTTCCACATCTGCGCGCCGGAAGGCACGATGTTTTTGCCTAGCAGGCGGGTATCCTGTTTGAAGGAGAACACGCTGTTGGCGGCCCATTCCTCGGGCGTCATGTCGGTCCAGCCTTTGGTGCTGCCGTCGTCATTTTTTACCGCGCCTGCGTACATGCAGGTGTCGAGGTTATTGGCATAGGATGCGATCTCCACCCAGTCTACCCGCAGCGACAGCCCGGATTCATTGGGCTTGTCCTGGAACAGGGCGGCGCTGGCGCCATCGGAGAGCATCCATCTTAAAAAGTCTTTTTCGAATGCGATGATGGGATTTTCGGCGAGTGATTTGAGGTTTTCCGTTTCCGGCTCAAATTTGCGCGACAGCATCCAGCTGGAGAATTTTTCCGAGCCGGTGCTTACGGCGTTGCTGGTGTTTCCGCATTTGATGGACATGTAGGCGTACTTAAAAGCCTGCATCCCCGCGGCACAGGCGCCGGTGGCGGCGATCAGCTCAACGGGCTGGCATTTCAGGATGCCGTGCACCATGGCCGCATGGTTGGGCAGCAACTGGTCGGGCGAAGTAGTACCGCAGGCCAGCAGCTGTAACTGTTGCATGGGGAATTGGTTGTCGAACAACATCTTCACGGCCTCGGCAGTCATCTCTGCGTTGGTGTGCGTGGAGTTCCCCTCTTTATCCAAAGCATAATAACGGGTCTTGATCTTGTTATTTCCCAGAATCATATTTCGGGCCCGGGAAGGCTTTCCATCAACCATTCCGAGGATGCTTTCCATATCATCGTTCCCTACTGGCTCATTCGGCAGAAATTTGGAGAGCCTCGTGATATATACTTCTTTCATCTGTACTTATTAGTCTTTTTTTATCGGTCAGATGGAACGTTGTTTCATCTGTAGTTATTAGTCTTTTTTTAGCGGTCAGATGGAACGTTGTTTCATCTGTAGTTATTAGTCTTTTTTTAGCGGTCAGATGGAACGTTGTTTCATCTGTACTTATTAGTCTTTTTATTTTGGTCAGATGGAACGTTGTTGCATCTGTACATGTACCTGCTCAGTTATTACAGCAATAAAACAGTCGTGATTTTTGTCCGGAACTGCGTATCCTGTTTATGTAACGTCAACATCCGTGTTTTTATTCAACGGATTTTACCCCTGATTCGGTTTAAGCGGCCGTAAATATAGAATTTTGCATGCATTAATTGACCATGGCGCCCCGCAGTAACCCGAAAATAATACTAAACTGTCGGCATTCTCGTTTCACGGCAAATTTACGGAGAAAGAATTATCCTTCCCGGAGGGTGACGCCTTTATAATAGGTTACATCCTGGTTCAGCTGTTTTCGGCGCAGGAGCAGTTTCAGCCACGAGGCTACTGTGGTGAAGGGCGACAGGAAAGGTATCGCCAACAGCAATATCACCCGGTACAGGGTAACGCGTCCCTGGCGGCCGGGGTCGCCGGGCCCGCCTTTGGCGCTGATGAAGTTGGCGAAAAAGCGGAACGGCTTTACCCCGCGCATTTCCAGCACGATGAGGCCGGGTTTCATCTCCACGCTTTTGAGCGCCAGCAGTTTGCCATGCAGGCTGCCGAACTCCTTTTGCGCCAGCGCCTCGCCAATGGGAGCGGCAAAACGGGCCGATTCCACGATATCTTTTTCCTGCACCCCCGCCGGCGGAAATACAAAAAAGGCTTCCTTTTTGCCCTTGGTAGACCACCGCAGGATGGTGATCAGCGACACCAGGTTATGATGCGTGTCCACCATCGCAATGTTGCCCACCAGATTGGCGCCGATGTTGTGCAGGTATTTTTTCATTTTTTCCTGGGCATTGATCCACATATTGCGGCAACCCAGCAGGGTCACTACCGGCCGGTTTTTCAACAGCTTCGCCGCCTCCGGGCTCTGGAGGAACGCGGCCACGGGTTGGGAGGGCGACAGGAACCACGGCTGATAGGCCATGATCACCAGGTCGAAATGCTCATCGGGGTTTACTTTCAGCGGCTGAATGGCCCTTGGCCGCGCCAGTACCGTTTCAGGCATGGCATCGAAAAATGCCTGTTTGGACCAGGGAAAGGGAAAGGGGCTTACCGGCACCAATTCTTCATATACCACTTCGGCCTTCCCCTCCAGGGGGCCCAGCACATGATCGATGATCCTCCTCAGCTGGCCGGTCTGGGTGTAATACACCACTAATATTCTCGGTAGTTGACTCATAGACAGGTGTCGGATGTTCCAAAAAAGTTGTAAACATACAACAAATTTGGAATTTGTTATGCTAGCGCTTCTTAACCGTTCCGGAGCCGAGTTTGCTGATATTCAGCTGGGGGTCGCCTTTGTAGCGCACGTCGCCGGAGCCCAGCGTATTGGCTTTCAGCTCGCGGCTGGCATGCACGTCCGCGTTGCCGCTGCCGGCGATATTGATGTCGGCCGTTTCGGCCAGCAGCTCTTCCGCCTCGCAATTGCCGCTGCCGGCAATATTCACGTTCAGGTCGCGGGTCTGCCCTTTGAGCTTCACATTCCCGGAGCCGGCCACGCTCACCTTCACTTCCGGCGCATCAAAGCTGCCAGACAGGTCGCCGCTGCCGGAGAGGCTCAGCCGCAGCCCGCGGTCGGACGCAAAGTGGCTCATCACTTTCACGTCGCCGGAACCGGCCAGGTCCACCCCTTCCAGTACCGGGGTATTAATATATATCTTCACGTCGTGATGGGTACGAACGTTGGTGTTGGGCCGGAAGCGGATGTGCAGCGAGCCGTCTTCGATATTGGACTCGATCAGGGGTACAATGTTGTCTTCCCCTTCAATGCTCAGGCTGCGGGTATTGCCCTGGGTAATGTACACATCCATGGAACCGCTGACGGACACGGCGGAAAAATCCCCCACCTGCCGGTCTTCTTTCGTGACCCGGCCGCTGCCTTCCACGGAATCGCAGCCGGCCAGCAGGGTGAATAATAGCGCAGGAAGGAGAAACAAACGGAGCGTTGCTTTCATATACGAAGGTTTATAGATAAATGGTGACGCCGAAAAATACAAAGAATTCTTCAATCCCGAAGCGAAGGGTATTTAATGGGCAAACGCTATCTTTGCACCACCATGACAGAAAAGATCTTGATCCTCGATTTCGGCTCCCAATACACACAGCTGATCGCGCGCAGCATCCGGGAGCTGAATGTTTATTGTGAAATTCAACCATGTACGAAGCCCATTACCTGGGAAGACAGTATTAAAGGTATCATTCTCTCCGGTTCCCCGTTCTCCGTGAACGACCCGCAGGCCCCGGTGGTAGACATCAAGGCCATGGCCGACAAAGTGCCCGTGCTGGGCGTTTGCTACGGCGCACAGCTGATGGCCAAAGTTTTCGGCGGCGAAGTGGCTAAAAGCAGCCACCGCGAGTACGGCCGGGCGTTTATGGAGCATGCAGACAAAGAAGAGCCGTTATTATACGACATTTCACCCAAGAGCCAGGTGTGGATGAGCCATGCAGACACCATTGTGCGCCTGCCCGAGGCTTTTACCCCCATCGCTCATACCGAAAATATCCCCGTGGCGGCTTTCAAAAGCTTCACGCTGGCTAAAAATCCCCTCTTCGCCCTCCAGTTCCACCCGGAAGTGACCCACTCCCTCGAAGGGAAACAGATCATCCGGAACTTCCTCGTACATATCTGCGGCATTCACCAGGACTGGACGCCCGCGGCATTTGTAGCGGAAACCGTGGCACGCATCAAGCAGGAAGTAGGCGACAAAAAAGTGGTAATGGCCCTCAGCGGCGGGGTGGATTCCACCGTAGCCGCCGAACTGATTCACAAAGCCATCGGCCAGAACCTGTATTGCGTGTTTGTAGACAATGGCCTGCTGCGGAAAGACGAGTTCTCCAACGTGCTGGACTCTTATAAGCACATGGGCCTCAATGTAAAAGGCGTCGACGCCCGCGAGCTGTTTTACGGCGAGCTGAAAGGCGTAACCGACCCCGAAACCAAACGTAAAATCATCGGCCGCCTCTTCATCGAGGTATTCCAGCAGGAATCCGCCGAACTGAAAGATATCGCCTTCCTGGGCCAGGGCACCATTTATCCGGACGTGATCGAGTCCGTTTCCGTAAACGGGCCTTCCGCCACCATCAAATCGCACCACAACGTAGGCGGCCTGCCGGAAAAAATGAAGATGGGCCTCGTGGAGCCCCTGCGCTTCCTCTTTAAAGACGAAGTGCGCCGCGTGGGCAAGGAAATAGGCATCAGCGACATCTTCCTGGCCCGCCACCCCTTCCCCGGACCGGGCCTCGCCATCCGCATCCTCGGCGAAATCACCCCCGAAAAAGTGGCCATGCTCCAGGAAGCAGACGCTGTTTACATCGATAACCTCCGCGAATCGGGCCTCTACAACCAGGTTTGGCAGGCAGGCACCATCCTGCTGCCGGTGCAGAGCGTAGGCGTAATGGGCGATGAAAGAACCTACGAATTCACCGTGGCCCTCCGCGCCGTAACGTCTACCGACGGTATGACGGCCGACTGGGCACATCTCCCGTACGAATTCCTTGCAAAAGTTTCCAACGACATTATCAATAAGGTAAAAGGTATCAACCGCGTGGTGTACGACATCAGTTCCAAACCGCCGGCCACCATCGAGTGGGAATAATCGATTATATGTACTGATTACGAATTACGATCAGGCCGCTGCCCCCGGGCATGCAGGCGGGGCCGTAATTCGTAATCGTCTTTTACGGAATGATTTTTGCAAATTTGGCACTTGTATGAACCGAATGAAAACTTTAACCAGTCTTGCCGTAACCGCCACCCTGCTGGTAACGCTGCAGGCCTGTAGCATTTTCCGATCGGCGCCCGCTAAAACCGACGGGCCTCCCCCGGAGCTGTCGAAGCCCGCAAAGCCCGAGGAAAAGAAACCCGAAGAAAAGAAACCCGAGACAAAAGCGCCCTTCAATGTGCCCGCTTTTGCCAAAGAAGTAAAACGCAGCAGTTACAACATCGCCGTATTTGCCCCGCTCTACCTCGATTCGGTATTCGCCACCTCCCTGGAGATTCCCGGCCGTACCATGCCGCGGTATGTACTGCCCGGCCTCGAGTTTTACGAAGGCGTGCAACTGGCGCTCGATTCGCTGCAAAGCCAGGGCGCGAAGCTGAATGTGACCGTATACGACAACAAAGCCCGGAGCAACGACGTGGCCAGCCTCATCCGCAACCGCCAGCTCGATAATACCGACCTGATCATCGGCGCGGTGAGCACCCCGGAGCTGAAGCCGCTCAGCGATTTCGCCAAACAAAAGGAGATCAACCTCGTGTCTGCCACCTATCCTAACGACGCCGGCATCTCCGACAACCCCTTCCTCCTCATCAGCAACAGCACCCTGCGTTCGCACGTGGAAGCCATGCACGACTACGCGCAGAAAGGGTTCGCCAATAAAAACATCCTGGTGGTAAGAAGGGCGAGCAACTTCGAAGCCGGTATTGCCGGTAACATTAAAGCCGCCTACGACAAGCTGAACTACGATAAGAAAAGCCGCGTGCGCGAGGTAATCTGGAACGAAGCCACCACCGATCTGCAGCTGACGCAATACCTGCTCGCAGACCGGCCTAACCTGCTCATCATCACCGCCCTCGAAGAAGCCGGCGCCAAATCCATCCTGCGCAAGCTGGCGGCCCATAAAGCCACCTATCCCATGCAGATATTCGGCATGCCCACCTGGGACGGTATGAAATTCAAGGAACCGGAATTCGCAGGCATCACCATGTATTATTCCTCTCCCTACTATAACGAGAAAACGGACCTGTACAGCCGCTACATCACCGACCATTTCCGGAAGGTGTATAAATCGCGCCCGTCAGACATGGCGTTCAAAGGCTTCGAGCTCACGTACTATTTCGTGAAACTGCTGACGCAGGACGGCGTGTATTTCAACAAAGACCTGAACAAACCCGGTAACCGCGTGTTCACGAGCTTCAACTTCCAGCCCGTTTACCTGAAAGACGGCGCGGCAGATATGCCCGATTATTTCGAGAACAAAAATATTTACATCATCCAGAAGGGCGACAGTGCCGACTTCCGGATGAATACGGCGTTGTAACACGACATTCGTAAAAGCGAAAGCCGCATGTACCGGAAGGGCATGCGGCTTTTTTGTTGTGATTGCGCTGGTACGCCAATGGACCGGCCGGCGTCACCCCGACTTCCGCTTACAGCGGATAATCGCAATAGGTTCCCGTGGAAAAAAATGCACAGTTGTTACTGCAGCATTGATAGTTTTCCGTACATGGCGCGCCGATTACCAGGCAGTCGGAAGTTCCACCTGTTACCTGCTTTAATTCTTCGCGGGTAAGCACGGCGGCTTTTACAGCATCCGGCAGATTAAATTTCAGACTTTTCATTGTTATACTTTATGGGTTAAGAATGTTTTTCGGGTGCGGCCCTACATTGAGCCGGCCATGCAATCAAAGGTCTGCAATCTCCGTCTGGTATTTCCGGACCCGTTGTTACCCGGTTTTACGGGAATCTGAAAAAGAATGCATTTCCAGAATCGGCAATTCAGCTGCTCCTCCCTTCATCGCATTCATCTCCCCTCTTGTTAGCGTATGCAGATCCGGAACAGATGCCACTTCCCATTCGTAGTAATAGGTTTCCCTGCTTCGCGAATATTTTATGGGGAAACCTATCTGTTTCATGTCCGTAATGTGCTCAAACAGCACACTGCGGCAGATACCCAATTTTCTCGCAAACTGTTTTGGCGTACCGGTCCGCTTCTTCTGAATGAACGTATCTATCATTCGAAGCCTCTCATAGTAAAGTATAATAGACATAGTGGAAAGCTTTTGAACATTGCGCACTCGAATCAAAATCATATGTATTCAACGCAGTTATCCCGGGGGGAAAAGACTATTTAATATCAAAAATGCATGGTCAACAAAAGCGGTTTCATGATTAGGCATAAATAACATTTGCAACATCAACAAAAAAGCGGACCAAGGCCAATCTTCAATGGTTATACAAACGGGCTAAATAACAATTTCCTGGTTTCATCTTAAACTATCTAATTCCAATATAAACAGGAAATCCCGATAATCCAAATGCTAAAATCACTTTATTCCCAAGCCGATAACATGTCCGTATTTGAAGTGGATCATGCAAATAAACAGTGCACTTATTGAAGCCTGTTCGTCAATCCGAATATAACAGACGGAGCGTTCTGATATTTGTACCAATACTGTAATAGTGAGTAATCCTTCACGCAAACCAGGCGCCATGCTTCAAATGTTCAGACTTAACACCGAAGAAAACATAGTTTCAGCGACAAAAAAAATGATCGACATGCTTCTGGTCCAGGTTACCATCACGTCCCTGAAAAAAGCCCTACAAGAACATCCCGACTACCCCAGTCTGCTAAGCATCAGCGATACCCTTACCAGTTGCGGGATAGAGAACCTTTCGTTAAAAACAACCGCAAAAAATCTTTTGCAACTACCGCCTCCATTTATCGTTCAGATCAATAAGCCCCAGGGGAAAATGTTTACGGTCATCAGCCGCATCAGCCAGCAGAACATATCCTGGTACGATGAAACGGCAGGCAAGACCATTTCATCTCCCATCGCAGAATTTGAAAAGATATTCACAGGCTTCGTATTACTTGCCAGCCCATCCGAAGGAGCGGGAGAAAAAGACTATCTGAAAAAAAGAAAGGAGGAAGTGAGATCGGCAGCAAAAAAGGCGGTCAGTCTTCTTATCATTCCGTTTATTTCCTTGGTCGCCGCAGGCCTTTCTCTTTCCCGGGATGTAGCGACTGCAATGCTACCAGTTGCATCAATTCTGCTCTCACTGGCCGGCAGCATCATTACGGGCTTCCTGATTACATATGAAACACGGAGTCAACCCGGGGGATCCCGGCAAACATGCGGCACCGGAAAGCGTGTCAACTGCGACGCCATCTTAACGTCCCGCGCCGCTAAAATAGCCGGTATCAGCTGGAGCACTATCGGATTCACTTATTTTTCAGGCGGCATGCTGACGTTGCTATTCGCTGGCATCACGGGCGCAATAGGATTATTCGTCACATCCTGGCTCAATATACTTGCTCTTCCTTATATTCTATTCTCCATTTACTACCAGTGGAAAGTCGCACAACAATGGTGCACCTACTGCCTGTCCGTACAAGCTTTGCTGGCCATTCAATTTGTGGTCAATATATTGGGCGGATGGATGTTGCCTGTCACGGAAATTCCTGTCGCGATGGTCATTGTAATTTTCACTGCCTACGCGCTCCCGTTTGCCATGATCAACTTCCTCTTACCCATTCAACTGGCAGCCCGCGAAAGGGGTCAGCAATCCCTCGATCTGCAGCGATTCAGAAATAACAGGAACATATTTGAAACCCTGCTGGAACGGCAGAAGAAAGTAATGCATCCATCAGAAGGGCTGGGCATCGTATTGGGAAACGAAGGTGCGAAGCATAAGATCATCAAAGTATGCAACCCCTATTGCGGCCCTTGCGCAAAGGCACATCCCATTATGGAAGAGATACTTCAAAATAACCCCGATATTCAATTGCAGATTATCTTTTCCGCAACAGGAGAGGAAAAAGACATCCTGACGCCACCCGTGAGGCATCTGCTCGCAGTGGCCGAAAAAGGAGATGAAACTGTAACGAAAGCGGCGCTTCATGACTGGTATGCCGCTCCCAAAAAAGATTATAAAATATTCTCAGAAAAATACCGAACGAACGAATCGCTTCAAGCGCAAAGCGAAAAAGTAAAACAAATGAGAACCTGGTGCGACAAAACGGAAATCAGTTTCACGCCCACCTTTTTTGTAAACGGGCATCAACTACCTGAAATGTATACAGCAGAGGACTTGAAATACTTTTTAAGTCTCTAAGAAAACATACATATTTTCTCAAATCCATTTTTTAATCCTTAAATCCATTCGTAATGAAAAAACTCAATTTGCAACACCTCACAGACACAACAATCCTTTCGAGAGAAGATCTGAAAAATGTAACCGGCGGAAGCGCCGACGATTGCCTGCAGCTTGGCATGTCCTGCAATGATCACGTCCAATGCTGCAGTGCCTACTGTGGTCCCAATCCAAGTGATCCAAACACAGGTAAAACCTGCCAGATTTCGTAATTGCTATCCAATGGCTGCAACTACCAAAAGGCCCGCTATTTCTTTTTGAAACAGCACCAAAGAGAGTGGTTGCCCCACCGATCAAAAAAGAGAGGCTGTTTCATGATGAAACAGCCTCTCCTGTCAAACAAAAACATTCCGCGCTACTCCAGCGTCGGGTTAAACGCCCCGCCCCAGTTGTTATTCTGCACCAGGTTCCGGTTCCTGTCGAGAATATCGCTCTGGATGGGGAAGAAATAATATTTCTCCGGCACCACGTTCACTTTCACACCGGAGCGCGGCACCTGCAACAGGCTGTAGCGGAAGTTGGCTTCCGTCAGCTGGTTGGCGGTGGCTTTGGTGCGTGCTTCGCTCATGGGCATATCGGCGCCGCCGGGTTGGATGGCAATGGCTTCCACACCGGTTTTGGTGGTACCGTCGAGGCGGTTCAGCAGGCGCAGGCGGCGCAGGTCCCAGAAGCGATGGCCTTCAAAACAAAACTCGATGTTACGTTCCGCCAGAATAGCTTCGCGCATCGCCTCGCGGGTAGTAGCCGTGATGCCGTAATTACCGCTCGCCCCCGCCTCAATGCCGGCGCGCTGACGGATTTCTTTCAGGATAGCCAGCGCTTCGGCGATCTTGCCCGTTTCGTTCGCCGCTTCGGCGTAATTCATCATCACTTCCGCAAAACGCATCAGCACAAAGTCAACATCGTACTGTTGCACTTCCGCCTGTTTGAGGCGCAGCAGGCTGTTTTTGAGGATGAAGAAACCGGTGTAACGGTCGAGGTTGGTGGAGTTCACTCCCGCCGCGGGGTTTACCCCAAAATCATCCAGTTCGTGGGCGATGCCCAGTGACGTGTACTGGCGCTTGCCCGCTTTGCCGGATACTTCGTACACCTTGCCGTTCCACACGACGGATTTATCGAAACGCGGGTCGCGGTTCTCCCAGTAAGTTTGCAGAAACTGCGCATCGGTTTTATAATACAGGCCGGTGGGGTCGTTGTACGGCTTGCCGTCTTTCATGGGGAAGGCTTTTACAAACTCCCAGGTAGGCGTTGAATTGGCCGGGCCACGGCTTTCGGAGCCGGGGCGCACCCCGTTGTCCCACTCCGTGGTTTTGTTCGGATAGGCGTTCACCACGGCAAACACCGTTTCAGGGCCTTTTTCCACCAGCGCGATGTCGCTGTAATTGGTCACCAGCCGGTACCCCTGCGCTTTGAGCTCATCATACGCGGTTTTGGCGGCGGTATACGCATCATTCCAGTATGCGTTGTTCCATGGATTCGATGGATTGAACTGAGGCGACGCTTTGTAGAGCAGCACCTTCGCTTTGAAAGCCATCGCAAAGTTGGCATCTATCTTCCCGTAGTCGGGAGAAGAAGCCAGGTGGCGCTTCGGCAATTTGGCGATCGCTTCATCGAGATCTTTAACGATCAGTTCGAAGCACTCCTTCGTGGAGTTACGCGGGGTATGCAGGCTATCGGTATACCGGTCCTGCGGCTCTGTGATATACGGCACCCCGCCGTAATAGGTCACCATTTCAAAATACGTGTAGGCGCGCATGAATTTGGCCTGCGCGGTGATCACATCTTTCAGTTCCTGCTTCAGCCCGCCGGCCGCCACGTCTTTGATGGCCTGGTTGATCAGCCGGATGCGGTTGTAGTGCCAGATCTTGAACTCGCCGTTGGAAATGGTGATGCGGTCCGCGTACCAGAAAATGCCCGCCAGCTGTTCGCTTTTCTGCTCCAGGCTGGGGCTCCAGTTGCCGAACATCGGGTAGAGGCCCGCCATGTAAGCGTTGGCAAGGTTCTCGTCGTTCCACACCTCATCGGGGTTGTAGTTTTTCAGGTCCTTGATGTCGAGCACTTTTTTGCAGGACGCGAACATCCCTGCCAGCACCAGTATTATTAAGGTTATCTTTTTCATAATCATCATACTTTACCACTAGAATTTAATATCTGCACCGAAGGTGAAGGCTTTCATGACAGGATAAGAATCGTAGTTCTTCTGCTCGGGATCATGGAATTCCTTCATAGCCGAAAATGCGAACAGGTTGGTGCCGTTGAAGTACACCTGCGCGCTGCTGAGACGCAGGGCATCTACCCACGACTTCGGCAGTGAATACGCGAGATTCAGCATTTTCAGGCGCATGTAAGCGCCGTTGCGGATCCAGAAGGAAGAAGAACCGGTGCCGGACTCGAACCAGTTGTTACCCACGGGCCGGGGATACTTGGCGTTCGGCGTTTCCGGCGTCCACACATCGTCTGCCCAGATGGGATAATAGGGGCGTACGGCCCCGCCATGCTGGCGCATGCCCTCGCCTTCCTGGTTGCTGATGATGCGGTCGTATCCGCTTACGCCCTGGAAGAGCGTTTGCAGCGCGAAGTTCTTGTAAGAGATGTTCAGCCCGATACCGAAGTTGACACGCGGTGCGGCATTTTCGGACAGCAGCTGGTTGTCGTTCCCGTCGATTTTGCCGTCGGGGCCGGGTTTGTAACCGTCGCCGCGCACGTCTTCAAAGATCAGTCCGCCCAGGTAGGGTTTGCGGCCGAACTGGGTGAAGCCTTTCGCCAGCAACTCATCCAGCTGTTCCTGCGTGCGCACGATGCCGAGTGATTTGAGGCCGATGATACGGTTGTGCGGCCGGCCGATGCGGGATTCGAAGTTGCGGAACCCTCCGGGGCCGAAGGCAGCAGACTCGTCATAAATATCCCAGCGGTCTTTCGCATAACCCACATTGGCCGTTACGGAATAGTTGATCTGGTTGCCGGCTGCTTTATCGCGCCACTCGAGCGACAATTCACCGCCCCTGTAAGAGCGCGCAGCATAATTTTCCGGCGCCAGCGCCTGCCCGTAGTTATCGGGCAGCCTTACCAGCCGCGAGCCCAGGATGTCGGTTTCTTTGCGCACGAACACGTCCACGCTACCGATCAGGCGGTTGCTGAGGGTGGCGAAATCAATACCGGCGTTGTACGACCGGGAAGTGGTCCAGGTCAGGTCCGGGTTGGGCGTAGCTCCCGGTGCAATCGCCTGGTAGAGGCGGTCTCCGAACATATAACTGCCGGAGTTCACGTACACGGGATGATACTGGAACGCCCCGATTTTTTCGGCGCTCACGTTCAGGTCGTTCCCCGTGATACCGAAAGATCCGCGCAGCTTCAGGTCGTCGAACGCCTTGGTGAGGCTGCGGAACCATGTTTCTTCAGACAAGCGCCATGCGGCGGACACAGACGGGAAAAAGCCCCAGCGCTTGTTTTCCGGGAAGAGGGTATTACCGTCGTACCGGAAAGAAAACTCCGCGATGTAGCGGCTGTCGTAGTTATAGTTCAAACGGCCGATCCACGACTGGCGCGCGCCGATGGAATCCCATCCCCCGGAGTTCCTGAACTGCCGGTCGGTTGGGTAGGCAAAAAACTGGTCGTATGCCGCCACAGGATTTTCCGCCCGCGCCATGGCGCCGTAGCCGCCCATTTCCGCCTGTTCGAACACCGCCAACGCATCGATGCCGTGCTTGCCGAAATTCCTCGTGTAGTTCACGAACCAGTTGAACTGGTAGCTCCAGGTGGTGTTGATGTCATAGTTCATGAACGGCTGGTTCTGGCTGAACGTAAAGGTGTTGGTTTTGTTCGGATCAGGTGCGGCGGGCAGGAAGCGGTTGCCGTCCGGGTCCGCCTGGTTGAACACGTAGTTTTTCTGGTAGGTGAGGAAGCGCTTGCGCATGTAATCTTCTCCCACGTAGTTACCGGTTACTTTCGTGCTCAGGCCTTTCACGTATTTGTCGAGGCTGATGTCGAGCGTCAGGATGCTGCTCATTTGCCGCTGCCGTGTACGGATGTACCGGTTGCCGATCACCTGGTCTATCACGCTCCAGGCCTGCCAGCTGCCCATGGGCGTTTGCACGGGATAAGCCGTAACGTAATCGGCCGGAGTGCCGTCCGCTTCCGTGTAGAAGGGATACGTTTTCGGCCAGTTGAAGGTTACGCGGTAGAGGTCGGACACATCGAAGTCGTCGTCGCCCGTGAACGGCCAGAAAAACCGGTCGAGGTTCTGCTGCGAGCCCGCGATGTTGAGGCTTACCTTGATGGCGTCGCTTACTTTGGCCGTCACGTTACTGCGCAGGTTGAATTTGTTATGCGACAGGTTTTTATAGGAGCCTTCTTCCCCGCGATAGCTGATGAGGGAATAATACGTAATCCGGTCCGTTCCGCCCGCCACGCTCAGTGAATGGCGCTGGCTGTGCGGATTCTGCCAGATAAAATCGTGCACGTTGTAGCTCCGGTTTTTGAAATACTCGAATTCTTCCGGGCCGTTCGGCGGCGCCGTGCCATTGAACTGCGCCACACGGTTCTGGTAGATCAGTTCGTCGGTAGCCGTCGTTTTGTCGGACAGCAGCTCCATGGTGGGGCGGTTGGTGGTGTAGTTCGTCTGGAAGTTGAACACCGGCTTCTGGCTCGTTCCTTTTTTGGTGGTAACCAGCACCACGCCGTTACCCGCGCGGGAGCCGTAAATGGATGCCGTGGCCGCATCTTTCAAAAAGCTCATCTGGTCCACTTCCGCCGCTTCCAGCGCGTCGAAGTCCGATTTATCCCGCACTACCCCGTCTATCACATACAGCGGGTCGCCGAAGCTGCCGCGGATGCGCACGGCGGAGCTCGCGCCCGCCAGGCCCGAGGTGTTGGTCACGTTGACGCCCGGTGCGCGGCCCGCCAGGGCGTTAGACAGGTTGGAGGGCGCGATGTTCTGGATATCGGCCGATTTAACGGCGGTGATGGCGCCCGTAAGGTTTACTTTTTTCTGCTGGCCGTAACCGACCACCACCAATTCGTTGAGCCCTTTGGCCGCCATGGCCATCGTTACGTCAATGCGCGGCTTGCCCGCCACTGGCACCTCCTGTTGTTCATATCCTACAAAACGGAACACCAGCACCGCTTCGGCGTTGGGGACACTGATGGCATACTCGCCGCTGACATTGGTCACGGTACCCTGCTGCGTGCCTTTGATGGCGATGGAAACGCCCGGCAGAATGGCGCCGGTGGCGTCTGTTACTTTACCGGTGACGCGCTGGCCGGTTTGCGCCCGCACGCCCAATGCCAGGCAACAGCAAAATAGCAGCAACTGCACTGCTTTGCCCAGGCCTCGCGCGGAGCAACCGATGCCTCCTGCGCTTGGAATAGTTGAATACATCTCGATGGTTTTATTGGTTGAGAATAAATGCATAGCTGGAATAGTGGAAAAAACGGTGGATGTGCGTGCAGTGATCACGGTGCTCTCGAGTGGCTCGTCATAACAGGTTTTTTAAAGCGGGAACGACAGGGCATAGCTCCGCCCGGTGGACCGTTCGCCCGCGATAATTAAAAGAATATGTGTTGTTTGCCTGCGCGGCGGGCGGTAAGGACATACCTCCGCCCCGTCAGTCTTTGGCCCGCCTGCAATAATTCATTGATGGAACAAATAGGTTTCCGCAGCTCATGACTGCATGGTTCTGTTGATAGCGCTCACTGCTGTGATATGGCTGTCGGTTTAAATTTTAGTGCTTACATACTAGCGCCATAAATATAATTCCTGATCGTTCATTTTCATAGTTTTTTTTAACAATTCATTTATATGTTAAGAGTGCCTTACGGCTGTTTTATAGACGCGCAGGCATATCTTTTTTTCTCATTATCTTCATAATACCATGGCGCCCGTTCTCACTTTCACGGACAACGGCATTTACTGCCCCGCCGGCGATTTCTATATCGATCCCTGGAAGCCCGTTCCCCGTGCGGTGATCACCCATGCCCATTCCGACCATGCCCGCTGGGGCAACCGGCATTACCTTTGCGCCAAAGATTCCGTACCGCTGCTGCAATTGCGGCTGGGAAAGGATATCAGCGTACAGGGTATTTCCTATGGCGAAACGCTGCGGTTCAATAACGTGCAGGTTTCGTTTCATCCCGCCGGGCATATGATCGGGTCGGCGCAGGTGAAAGTAACGGTAGACGGGCAAACGTGGGTGGCCAGCGGCGATTATAAAACCGAAAACGACGGCATCTCCGGCGCCTTCGAGCCCGTGAAATGCCATGTGTTCATTACCGAGTCCACGTTCGGCCTGCCCATTTACCACTGGAAAACCCAGCAGCAGATCATGAGCGACATACAGGCGTGGATATACGAAAACAGGCAGGCCGGTAAAAACAGCGTGCTGCTCGCGTACAGCCTCGGTAAGGCGCAACGGCTGATCTATAACCTCCGCGGGGTGGTAGATCGCTTTCTCGTGCACGGCGCCATTTACAACGCGCACGAAACGCTGCTGCAGCAAGGCTGGCCGCTCCCGCCGGTGGAGCTCATCACGCACGACACCCCGAAAGAGCATTTTGCCGGCAGCCTGATCATTTCCCCGCCCTCCGCCGCCGACTCCGCCTGGATGCGCCGGTTCGCACCCTATTCGCTGGGCGTATGCAGCGGGTGGATGCAGGTGAGAGGAAACGCCCGCCGGCAGAATGCCGACGCCGGCTTTGCGATTTCCGATCATGCCGACTGGCAGGGACTGCTACAGACGATCAAACACACCGGCGCAGAAAAGGTGTTCGTCACCCACGGCTTCAGCAGCGTGCTGGCCCGGTATCTGCAGGAAAACGGCATCGGGGCGGCGGAAGTCAAAACCGACTACGGCAGCGAAGAAGATACAACCGCGTAACCATGCAGCATTTTTCCACCCTCATATCCACCCTGGCGCAGCGCACCAAAACCAACGAAAAGCTGGAAGCGGTGAGCCGCTATTTCGCCACGGCCGACGAGCAGGACAAACCCTGGGTGCTGGCGCTGTTCAGCGGCCGCCGGCCTAAAAGGGTCGTCAATTCCACGCAGCTCCGGCAGTGGTGCCTGGATGCCACCGGCTTAGCGCCCTGGCTGTTCGAGGAATGTTACCACACCGTTGGCGACCTCGCTGAAACCATCGCGCTGCTGTTGCCGCCGCCCACAGTGAACACCGGCACACAACCGCTGCACTACTGGCTCAACGCCCTGTTGCAACTGGAAAAAGCGCCGGAGGCGGAAAAAGCCGCGTTCATCCGCGCCGCCTGGGACCAGATGGAGGCTTCGGAGCGATTCGTATTCAACAAGCTCATTACCGGCGGATTCCGCATCGGCGTGTCGCAAAGCATGATGGTGAACGCGCTGGCGCAAACCTACCAGTTACCGCCCGCCACCGTATCGCACCTCATCAGCGGCAACTGGGATCCGCAGCAAACCACCATGGCGGCGCTGCTCAGCGAAGAAAACCGTAATACGGACGATTCGCGGCCTTACCCGTTTTTTCTCGCCTATGCGCTGGAAACGCCGCCACAGGAACTGGGCGTGCCTGCGGAATGGCAGGCGGAGTGGAAATGGGACGGCATCCGCGGGCAGCTCATCCGTCGCAACGGGCAGCTGTTCATCTGGTCGAGAGGAGAAGAACTGATCACCGACAAATTCCCCGAGCTCACGGCCCTCTTCGATTTTCTGCCGGACGGTACGGCGGTGGACGGGGAAATACTCACCTATGACGAGGCCGCCGGTCATCCCCTGCCGTTCCAGTTCCTGCAAACCCGCATCGGCCGGAAAAACGTCACCAAAAAACAGCTGCAGGAAGCCCCCGTTATTTTCTACAGTTACGATCTGCTGGAATGGGAACAGCGCGACCTGCGCGGGCAACCGCTGGCGGAGCGGCGCGCGCTGCTGGAGCAACTGGTGGCGAACGTGCGGCAGCCGGCGCTGAAAATATCACCCGTTATCCCGTTCGGGCAATGGGATGAGCTCGCCGCATTGCGCGAGCAGGCGCGCCACAACGGCAGCGAAGGCATCATGCTCAAAAGAAAAAGCGCCGGTTACCAGGTAGGAAGGCGGCGCGGCGACTGGTGGAAATGGAAGATCGATCCCTACACGGTAGACGCCGTGATGATATACGCGCAGAAAGGCCATGGACGGCGCTCGAACCTGTACACCGACTATACTTTCGCGGTAAAAAACGGCGAACAGCTGGTGCCTTTTGCCAAAGCCTATTCCGGCTTGACCGATAAGGAGATCGCGGAAGTGGATAATTGGGTGAAGCGGAACTCCCTCGAAAAGTTCGGTCCTGTCCGCACCGTAAAACCCGAACTTGTTTTTGAAATCGCCTTCGAGGGCATCGCCGCTTCCAACCGCCACAAATCCGGCATCGCCCTGCGTTTCCCGCGCATTCACCGTTGGCGGAAAGACAAGCCTGTGGAGGAAATCAACACCCTCGACGACCTCAAACAGCTGCTCAACGGAATCCCCCTTTAGTCTACAGAACTAGTGTCGGAAAACTGATTTACCTTTAGTGCGCCGGGAGTAAAACCGGCCGCCAAAACATCCTTAATGTGGAGGAACATTAAGGAAAAGGAACCAATTCATACGCAAACCAACATTAAGAAAAAACGCAATTGTTCGCACGCAGGCGACCACCAACCATTGCTATGATACTTGTTTCTTTTTCCCCTTTGCAGCTTCGGATGCTTTGTTAACTATTCACGGAAAATTATCGTTCGGACATGGACCTGCTGTCTGTATTATTATTGGTAGGATTAGGATTCTTCATCGGCACTTTCGGTACCCTTATCGGCGCGGGCGGCGGCTTTATACTGATGCCCCTGCTGCTGCTGATGTACCCGGACATGCCGCCCGATGTGCTCACCAGTATTTCGCTTGCAGTGGTGTGTTTGAATGCCACCTCCGGTTCCATCGCCTATGCCCGCAAGAAGCGGATCGATTACAAATCGGCCCTGATCTTTTCCGTGGCCACGCTGCCCGGCTCCGTGCTTGGGGCAATGGCCACCACGGCTATTTCCCGCCATACGTTCAACATGATTCTGGGCGGCCTGCTGATGGCGATTGCGATTTTTTTGATGCTGAAACCCAAGCAGGGCGGCTATTCCGGGAGGGTGAACAGGGGCCGGCTGACCGACCGTTACATCATGGAACGCAGCGGGGAAGAATACCGTTTCTCTTTTAACATCTGGTACGGCATCGGCATCAGTTTCGTGGTCGGTTTCCTCAGCAGCCTGCTGGGCATCGGCGGCGGCATCATCCATGTACCGGCACTCATCAGCTTGCTCAATTTCCCCATTCATATCGCTACTGCTACTTCCCACCTCATCCTGGCTATTATGTCCGCTTCCGGCACCGTGGTGCACATGGTGCAGGGCTCTTTCTGGGACGGCTGGCAGATCGCACTCAGCATCGGCATCGGCGTTGTGGCCGGCGCGCAGCTGGGCGCGGGGCTCAGCAGCAAAGTAAAACCCAAAGGCATTATTCTCGCGCTGGCCGGAGCACTGTTCCTGGTAGGCATACGGCTGATTTTTGCCTGATTGAACCTTCCACTCCTTCGAACATACCTGTCGCCGCAACACGGCCCGATTGGCTAATCCGCGGCAAGCGCCGAGAAACGTCAGTGTAACAGGAAACTCAAAACAAACAATACGGATAACACATACATCACCGGGCTGATCTTCCTGAACTGGCCGGTAAATACTTTCAGCAGCACGTACGACAGCATGCCGAATACAATACCCTCCGCGATGCTGTAGGTATAGGGCATCATCACGATGGCCAGGAAAGCCGGGATCGCCTCCGTTGTGTCGTTGAAATCGATCTTCACCACCGCTCCCATCATCAGCATGCCCACCACAATCAAGGCAGGCGCCGTGGCCGCGGCAGGTATCATGGCGAAGAGCGGCGCGAAAAACAGCGCCAGCAAAAACATGCCCGCCACCGTAACGGCGGTAAGGCCCGTTCTGCCCCCGGTGGCAATGCCGCTCGCGCTTTCCACGTATGCCGTGACCACGCTGGTGCCCAGCAGCGCGCCGGCGGTGGTGCCCACGGCATCGGCAAAGAGCGCCTGCTTCGCCCGGGGAATACGGCCCTGCGCATCGAGCAGGCCCGCTTTGCTGCAAAGCCCGATGAGGGTGCCCACGGTATCGAACAGATTGACCATGAGAAGCGTGAAAAGGATCACCACCATGTCCATCGTGAATATTTTATCGAACTCCAGCTGGAAGGCGATAGGCGACAACGAAGGCGGCAGGCTCACGATGGAGCCCGATGCCGGCCAACTGGTGATGCCCAGCGGAATGCCCGCCACTGTAGCCGCCAGGATGCCCAGCAGCAGGGCGGCATTGATTTTTTTGTACATCAGCACCGCGGAAACGATCAGGCCCGTGAGCGCGATGAGCGGGCCGGCGCTGGTGATGTTGCCGATTTTGAGGATCACCCCGTCCAGCCGCCCCTCTCCCACATGCCGCATCCCCGTTTCGATGATACCCGCGTTGGCCATGCCGATCAGCGCGATCAGCAGGCCGATGCCGACCGAAATGGCGTGTTTGAGGTTTTCGGGGATGCTGTTGATAATCGCTTCACGGATATGGAACAGCGAGAGAAAAATAAAAATGATGCCTTCCAGGAAAACGGCCGTCAGCGCAAACTGCCAGCTGTATCCCATGCCCAGTACGATGGTATAGGCGAAGAAAGCATTCAACCCCATGCCCGGCGCCAGGCCGATGGGCAGCCGCGCGTACAGTCCCATCACCAGCGTACCGATGGCCGCCGCCAGCGCAGTGGCAGTGATCAGGGCATTGGCATCCATGCCGGTTTTCGATAATATCATGGGATTGACGGCCAGGATGTAGGCCATGGTGGAAAAGGTGGTGAGCCCCGCCAGTAATTCCTTCCGGACGGTGGTACCGTTCTCCTGCAAACGAAAAAAATCACGCATGCAGCAAAGGTAGGCTTTGAGTAATTTTTTCCTAATTTCAATCTGCATGAAAAACACACCCGGATGGCAGAAGATTACGCAGTGGCTGGCAGAGAAAGAGCAGAAGCCGTTCGCATTCCAGGAAGAAGCGTGGGAGCACTATCTCCATGGCCGCTCCGGCCTGGTGAACGCCCCCACTGGCTTTGGTAAAACTTTTTCATTGTTCCTCGGCGTGGTTATCCGTTGGCTCAACGACGGCAGCCCGAAAACCAACGGCCTGCAGATGCTGTGGGTAACGCCGCTCCGGGCGCTGGCCAAAGACATCGGCCGCGCCATGGAAGAAGCGCTCCACGAGCTGCGCATCCCCTGGAAGGTAGGCATCCGCAGCGGCGACACCGCCACCAGCGAGCGCGAACAGCAGAAACGCCGCATGCCCGAAATACTGATCATCACGCCCGAATCCATCCACATCCTGCTGGCGCAGAAAGAATACTACAAACGCTTCGAAGGATTGCATACCGTGGTAGTCGACGAATGGCACGAACTGCTGGGCAGCAAGCGCGGCGTGTTGGTAGAACTGGGCCTCAGCCGCCTACGCGGGCTGCAACCGGCGCTGCAGACCTGGGGCATTTCCGCCACCATCGGCAATCTCGACGAGGCGCTTGATGTACTGATGGGCACCACCCCGGTGGAGCGGGCCATTGTGCGCGCCACGGTGAGCAAGGCTATCGGAGTGCATTGCATTCTACCCGATGAAATCGAAAAATATCCCTGGGCCGGACATCTCGGCATCCGGCTGCTGCACAAGATCATGCCCGTGATCGAAAAGAGCCGCACCACCCTGTTATTCACAAACACCCGCGGGCAATCCGAGATATGGTACCAGCAAATACTAAAGGCCTACCCTGAAATGGCCGGCGTGATGGCCCTGCACCACGGCTCCATCGACGCAGAACTGCGCATCTGGGTGGAAGAAGCGTTGCACACCGGCACCCTCAAACTCGTGGTGTGTACTTCCAGCCTTGATCTGGGCGTGGACTTCCGGCCCGTCGATACCGTCATCCAGGTGGGCAGCCCCAAAGGCGTGGCCCGCTTCCTGCAGCGCGCCGGCCGCAGCGGTCACCAGCCGGACGCGGTGAGCCACATCTGGTTCCTGCCCACCCACTCACTGGAGCTGGTGGAGGCCGCCGCGCTGAAAGACGCCATGAAGGAAAACCTCATCGAGAGCCGCATGCCCGTTGTATTGGCGTACGATGTACTGCTGCAATACCTGATGACGCTTGCCGTTTCCGACGGCTTCAACGCCGCCGAAATATGGGCCGAAGTAACATCCACCTTCTGCTTCCGCGAGCTGGAGCCCGAAGAATGGCAGTGGATGCTCGCGTTCATGACCACCGGCGGAGAAGCCCTCAACAGTTACGACGAATTCCGCAAACTGCACCTGGTGGGCGACCGCTACTATTGCGTAAGCCGCCAGCTGGCTATGCGCCACCGGCTGCACATTGGCACCATCGTGAGCGACGCCATGCTCAAAGTACGGTTTATGACCGGCGGGTTCATCGGCCTCATCGAAGAATATTTCATCTCCCGCCTCTCACCCGGCGACAGCTTCAGCCTCAGTGGCAACAACCTGGAGTTTGTGATGATTAAGGATATGACGGTGCTGGTGCGCAAATCCAAATCCAAAAAGAGCATCGTTCCCAGTTGGAACGGCGGGCGCATGCCCCTGTCCGCCAACCTCGGCATGATGTTGCGCCGTAAGTTCCACGAAGCCATGAACGGCATTGCGCAGGAAGAAGAGATCACCATCCTGCGGCCGCTGTTCGACCTGCAGCAGATGCTCTCCCACATTCCCCAGGAAAACGAATTGCTGCTCGAACAAATCGAAACCAAAGACGGCTACCACCTTTTTGTATTTCCCTTTGAGGGCAGGCTGGTGCACGAAGTGATGGCTGCGTTGCTGGCCTGGCGCATCAGCCAGCAGCACCCTATTTCGTTTTCGATCGCGATGAACGACTACGGCTTCGAACTGCTGTCTGACCAGCCCATCCCCGTAGACGACAGCAACGCGCAGGAACTTTTTTCACCCGAAAACCTGACATCCGACCTCCAAAGCAGCGTCAACGCCACTGAAATGGCCCGCCGCAAGTTCAGGGACATTGCCGTGATTGCCGGGCTCATTTTCCAGGGATTTCCCGGCAAGCACAAGGCCAACCGGCACCTGCAATCGTCCGCGTCACTGCTGTTCAACGTTTTCCACGATTACGACCCGCAAAACCTCCTGTTGCGGCAGGCATTCAATGAGGCGTTCTTTTACCAGATGGAAGAAGCCCGCCTCCGCGATACGCTCGAGCGCATTGCCCGCCAGAAAATCGTGATCACCTTCCCCCAGCGGCTCACCCCTTTCTGCTTCCCGATCAAAGTAGACAGTCTCCGCGAACAGCTGACCAGCGAAAAGCTGGAAGACCGTATCAAAAAAATGATCGTGTGGTGAGATTTCAATAAATTTGAGACGGATATGAAAACGACCAATTATATCAACACCTTCATCGAGGTGGCGGACGATTGTCCCGTTACGGAGGCCGAAGTGCCCACCCCGCGCGGCGACGCTAAAACCGCCGCCAGCATTCAGTTTGAAACGGTGATCGACCATCCGTACAAATTCACGTCGGACGATGTGCTGTTCAAGGTGTACGCCGTTAAAAACAACATCAACGGCGCCGCCGCGCTGGCCGCGGAAAGAGAGAAATTCTTCTCCAAAGGGCAGCCTTGCATGCGTGCCTCCCCGCTCACCAAGCGGTACGGCTGGGGCGTTCACAGCAACGCCAGCGGGAAAATTGCGCTGTATCCGCTCGGGTCGCCGGAGTACAAAAAACTGGCGAAAGACAACAGTGTTGAACATGTAAAAGCCATGCGTTCCAAACGCGGGTAAAGGATAAATTGTGGAGGATATTACATTTGATTTCAGGGGCCACAGCTGGCGGCTTTCAGCCGGAAGGGCCGTTTATTGGGAAGCGGAGAACGCGCTGATTGTGGCCGACCTCCATGTGGGGAAATCGGCCCATTTCAGGAAAGCCGGCATTGCCGTTCCGGCCAACATTGTACAGGAGGATTTATATCGCCTGCAACGGCTCATCACGCAATACCAACCCTGTCGCATTATAGTCGTGGGCGATATGTTCCACAGCACGGCCAACAATGAAGTGCAGTATTTCAAGCTCTGGCGGCAGCAGTTCCCGCATATTACATTCGATCTTGTAACCGGCAACCACGATATTATGGATCCGGCTGTGTACGATTCCCTCCATATCCGCCTCCATGATTTCCTGGAGGTACAGGATATTTATTTCGTTCATGATGCGGAAGATAAACCTGCTGTATTGAGTAGCTACGTGCTGTCGGGCCACATTCACCCCGGCGTGCGGATGGTGGGTTACGGGCGGCAGAGTTTGCGCCTGCCGTGTTTTTATTTCGGTGCGGAGGTAGCGGTGCTGCCTGCGTTCAGCGAGTTTACGGGAACTTACACTATGGAAAGGGAGCCGGCAGCGGAAGTGTTTGTAATTGCGGAAAGAAAGGTATTGCGGGTGTAGGGGCTTTCCCCGGCCGTCAACTGGCGGCCGGCAACTATCACGTCACCGTTGTTACCAAATAATTCAACATCAACGCTGATGCAAATACCATGCATATAAAAAGTGCCGGAACTAATTCCGGCACTGCTTAATGGCTAACTTGGGGAGAAACAACGGATAGGGGGACAACGATGAAAAGTGTTACGCTGTTAAAGCGCACACGTAAGATTAACGAACAACGATGAACCAGGCAAATGCCCGATGACTATTGATAAAACCAGAAGGTTACTCACTGCAATTTCACAACGCCGAAACCGCAACAACAAACAGATCGCTTGACACATCGACGAATTG
>CBFGZV010000026.1:0-69798 GCA_965653365.1 uncultured Chitinophaga sp.
TCTGGCAATGTTAAGGAATTATTATTTTAATATTTATATACTGTTAATTTAGTAAAACTTAACATTTTGGTCGTATTGGGATAATATGTTTGCACCGCATTTGGCTACTAATCTGTCAAAATACATCAACCTTACAACGTTCCTTTATGCAACACATTTTACAACCACCCAGGAAGGTCGCCCTGTTGCTGCTGGCTTTCCTGTTCCCATGCCTGCATGCCCTGGCCCAGCGGCAGCTTTCAGGCAAAGTTTTAACGGAAGATCAGCAGCCGGTACCCGGCGCCACCATCAAGGTGAAGGGGGCGGCCACCGGTACGGCCAGCGACGGCAAAGGGCTCTTCTCCCTGACGGTACCGTCCGGCGCGGTGTTGCAGATCTCCTCGCTTGGGTTTGTTTCGCAGGAATTGGCTACAGACGGCCGCCAGGACTTCATCATCATCCTGGCGCAGGATAAAAAAGCGCTCAACGAGGTAGTGGTAACGGCACTCGGCATCAAGAAAGAAAAGAAAGCCGTAGGCTTTTCCGTGCAGGAAGTGAAAGGCTCGGAACTGGTGAAAGCCAGGGAGCCGAACGCCATCAATTCCCTTTCCGGCAAGGTTTCTGGCCTGCTCGTGGCCAGTTCGCCGAACCTCTTCGGCAACCCGGTAGTCCGCCTGCGCGGCGTGGAGCCCCTGATCGTTGTGGATGGGGTGCCCATCAGCTCGGATTCATGGAACCTCAGCCCGGACGATATCGAATCGTACAGCGTGCTGAAAGGCCCCACCGCTTCGGCATTATATGGTTCGAGGGGTAAAAACGGCGCCATCCAGATTTCCACCAAACGCGGCACCACCGGTACCCGCATCGAATTCAACGCCAGCAATCAGCTGCAAACGGGCTATAACGCCATTCCTGAAACACAGAACGATTACGGTCCCGGTGACTATGGTACCTATGCGTTCCTCGACGGTAAAGGCGGCGGGGTGAACGATGTGGATTACAACCAGTGGGGGCCGAAATTCAACGTGAAAGACCCCACCACGAAAAGCGGCTGGAAAGAGCTCCCGCAGTTCGACAGCCCGGTAGACCCCACCACCGGTAAACCTATCCCTACGCCATGGCTGCGCCGCGGGCCCGACAACCTCAAGAACTTCCTGCGCAATGGATTCTTGTCAACCACTAACGTGGCTGTTTCATCCCGCAACGAAAAAACGGATATCCGTTTATCCGCATCGCATACCTATCAGCGCGGTCAGGTGCCGAATACGCACGTCAACATCACCAACTTCAACGTGACGGGCGGCATCAACTTTACCGACAAACTCCGGCTCGAAGCCAACGTGAACTATAACAAACAATACACGCCCAACTATCCGAACGTTGAGTACGGCCCGAACAGTTTCATCTACTATCTCACCATCTGGGGCGGCGCGGACTTCGACGTCAGGGACCTCAAAAACTACTGGCAGAAAGGGAAGGAAGGCATCCAGCAATATAACTTCGAATACTTCCGCTATAATAACCCCTGGTTTGTGGCGAACGAATGGCTGCGGGGATATTATAAAGACGATGTGTATGGTTACGCCTCCCTGAACTACAAGCCTGTGAATAACGTGAATGTGATGCTCCGCACACATATCAATACCAGCAACCTGTTCCAGAACAATAAGCTGCCCTATTCCGCGGGCGCCTACGAAGCCAGCCTGAAAGGCAAATACCGCGAATGGTACTACTATAATTTCGAGAACAATACGGACCTGCTGGTGACGTACGATAAGGATCTCGGGCGCGACCTGGAGCTTTCTGTCAACGCGGGCGCCAACCTCCGCTCGCTGAACTACCGCAACATGTACGGCGAAACGGGCGACCTGCTGATTCCCATGTGGTATAACTTCGAAAACACCAGCGAGCCGAAAAAGCCGACCAACTTTACGGCTACCCGCCAGGTGGGTAGCGTGTACGGTGCGGTGGACCTCGCTTTCCGCCAGTATCTCTTCTTAGGGCTGACGGGCCGTATGGACAAGTCATCCACCCTGCCCCTGAAAAACAACGCCTATTTCTACCCCTCCGTTTCGCTGAGCGCCATCATTTCCGAAATGGTCAGCCTGCCGAAAGCCATTACCTTCTGGAAAGTGCGGGGCTCTTATGCCCGCGTGGGCGGCGACCTGGATGTGTACAGCAACGTGGCGAATTATACGCTGGGCACACGCTGGAGCGGCATGCCTTCGGCAACTTATACAGACAAGATCTTCAATGAAGACATCAAACCGGCTTTCAGCAGTTCCACCGAAATCGGTACGGACATCCGCCTGCTCAACAACCGGCTGGGCATCGACGCGGCCTGGTTCCGCAGCCTCGACGGGCCGCTGGTGTTCGACAATCCCGTGTCGGAAACATCGGGTTACAACGCCAAAAAACTCAACGGCCTCAAGTACGAGAGAAAAGGTTTTGAAGTAACGCTGTCTGCCACACCGGTAAAAACACAGCGGTTCAAATGGGATGTGCAGGCTAACTGGTCAACGTATAAGCCCATCCTGAAAGAGATCTACGGCAACCAGCAAAAGCTCGGCAATATCAAAATCGGTGAGCGGTCGGACGCGTATTATACCACCGACTTCCAGCGCGCGCCCGATGGCCAGATCGTGTACGGTAAAAACGGCGTGCCGCCGAAAGACCCGCTGCCCAAGCGTGTGGGGTATTTCACACCCGATTGGTTCGGGGGCATCACCAACATGTTCAGCTACGGCAATTTCAGGTTGTCTGTGATGTTCGACGGGCGCTATGGCGGCAAAACGCTCAATTATGTGAACCAGAAACTCTGGCAGGGCGGTCGCCATCCGGATGCTGCGCCTGCAGAAAGGGAAAAGGACGCTATCAGGGGAACCGACGGCAAAACCGTTCCTCACTGGATTGGCGAGGGCGTAGTGATCACAAAGGGTGAGCTGAAGCGCGATGGCGACGGCAACGTGATTTCGGATACGAGGGAGTTTGCCAAAAACACGAACAAAACCACCTTCCAGGACTGGGCGAACAACGTGATGGGAGCCGAAATATCCAACATCGTGGACCAGACTTTCATGAAGCTGCGCGACCTGTCCATCACCTACAACATCCCGGCCCGTTCACTCGAGCGCACGCCGTTCAAATCCGCCAATGTATCGCTGGTGGGCCGCAACCTGCTGTATTTTTCCAAACATAAAAACATCGACCTGGATCAGTTCGTAGACGGGGCCAGCGCATTGCAAACGCCTTCCGTGAAGAGCTTTGGCCTCAACGTAAACATCGTATTCTGATCCATTTAAAACCATTATCATGAAATTCATTTCCTTGTTTATCATATGTGCGGGCATCATGTGCATGGCGCCGGCCTGTAAAAAATACAGCGACCTGCAGGGCAATCCCAACAAGCCAACTGCGTCGCCCCCGGCGCTGCTGCTCACGGGCATCCTGATCGATCTGAAAGAGAATCCCTGGGACCAGGCGCAACGCGAAAACCAGTTCTGGGTATCGAACTTCGATTATTATGCCTCGCAGGGCTACAACTGGTCGTCGACCGGGATGCGCTACGGCGTGCTGCGCAACATCCAGAAAATGGAGGAAGAAGCCAGGAGGCTGGGTGGCGATGAGAACGAACCGTACCTGATCCTTGCCCGCTTCCTGAAAGCCTGGTGTTATGTGGATATGACGATGAAGTTTGGCGATGTGCCGTTACAGGAGGCGATGAACGCCGGCGGCAGCAATTTCACGCCGAAGTACGATGCGCAGAAAGACATCTTCGTGGCCTGCCTCAAACAGCTCGATACCACGGCGCTCAACATGAATACCTTCCTGGGCGCGGCAGTGCGGAGTAAAATCAACGGCGACTTCATGTTCGAGGGCGACCTGAACAAATGGCGCAAGCTGATCAATGCATTCCGGCTCCGCGTACTGATCAACCTGAGCAAAAAGACGGGAGAAGCGGACCTGAAAGTGAAAGAACAGTTCGCTACCATCGTGGGCGCGCCGGCCACTTACCCGCTGCCGGAAAGCAATGGAGACAACTACAGCGTAGTGTTCAACGGAAATGTACAGGAGAACCGTTATCCTACCGGTCCGTACAATCGCGGCTTCGACAGGGCGCGCAACAACATGGGCGCCACCTATCTCGACTCGCTGACCGCCTACCAGGATCCACGCACCTTTGAAGTGGCGGAACCGGTAGATACGGCCAAAACCAATAACGTTCCCGGTTTCGAAAAGCGCTTTTCCTCTTACAAAGGCGGCCGTACCGGCGACGTATTGAGTAACCTTTCCTCGCAGAATGCCAAAGGTTATTTGTCTTACGGCAACGAAAAGCGGTACTGGGTCACCGGCAACGGCGAGCCCTGCATACAGCTGGGGTATCCTGAAGTGTGTTTCACCATCGCGGAAGCCATCAACCGTGGTTGGATAGCGGGCGATGCGGACGCCTGGTATAAAAAAGGCATCAAGGCATCGATGAATTTCTACGGCATTGCGGACGATGTGTTTAACAGCTGGCTGGCAGCCACTCCGAAAGCGCAATACAAAGGCAATAACGCGGACGGGCTCAAACAGATCCTGCTGCAGAAATACCTGGCCTTCTTCATGAACTCGGGGCGGCAGGCCTATTACCAATACCGCCGCACGGGGCACCCTGTTTTCGATATCGGTCCCAGCAACGCGAATGGCGACCGCATTCCGAAGCGCTGGCTGTATCCCCAACGGGAATACCAGACCAACAACGAGCAGGTGAAAGCCGCCCTGCAACGGCAGTTCGGCGGAACAGACGATATCAACGGTGAAATGTGGCTGATCAAATAAGAAGAAAGGGCTGTATCAACGAATGATACAGCCCTTTTTTTCAGCGCAATACAGCGCCATTGTTATAAGTTGACGCCCATTTTTTTCACTTAGCTGGTGAGGCAGTTGAGCATACGAGCAATACGCTGATGTTCGATACAGCGCGCGAATGTTATAAGTTGACGCCCTTTACCTCCAGACCGTTGCCATTGAGATGCAGGTGCACCACCCGCCCGTACTCCACGCGCAGGTCGTACGACTGCTCGATGGGCGTGCCGGAGGCATACGCCAGCACGGAGCGGATAACGCCGCCATGGGTGACGATGGCCGTGTCTTTCCCGGAAGCGGTCAGTTCTTTAAACGCCGCAATGCTGCGGTTATACAGTTGGGTGTAGCTTTCCCCGTTGGGCACGGGTTCGTGCAGGTAGTCTGCCATCCAGGTTTTGGCCGTAGCCACGGCGATGTCGTCCCACGTTTTCATTTCCCAGTCCCCGAAATTCACTTCTTTCAAGCGCTCGTCTGTCCGGAAGGTTTGGCCGAAAAGGAAGGTGGCCAGTTTACTGCATCGCTGCAGCGGGCTGGCGTACACGGTAAACGCTTTATCGGGTAGAATCCCCTGCACGCGGCCGGCTTCTTCGGCGAAAGTCGGTGCAAGGTCCAGGTCGGCAAATCCGTAGCAGGTTCCGTAAGTCACAGCAGGCGTGGTATGCCTGATCAGAAATATGTCCATATCAGGGCGCAAATATACGACACTTTCCCCCGGGAGCGGCATGTGGGGGCTTTTCACACGCGTTGTCCCGTCAAATACGCGGTTACCGGCCCTTCCTTATCCCGTGCCGCGGCTTTCCGGGCATTCTGCCGGTTTACCTGGCCGTCACCGCTTCCACCGGCCTGAACTTGTGGGCCAGCGCTTCGGGTGCGCCGAATACCCGGGGGTGAAACAAGTGGGCGAGCACTTCCACACCGTCCACCAGCGTGCTGGCGCTCGGTTGGGTGAACAGGTCGTAATCGGCCAGGTGCACCTCGTTGTTACGCACCGCCTGTAACTGGTCCCAACCGGGCACGCGGGTGAGCAAATGCAGTTCTTCCGCCGAGCGGCCGGTCAGGAAACCGCAGGGCGCGATCACCAGCACTTCGGGATCGTACCGGAGGATTTTTTCCCAGGCGGTGACGATGGAATCCCCGGCAGGATTGGACAGCATGTCTACGCCACCGGCATAAGCCACCTGGTATGGGATCCAGTGGCCGCAGTTGTATACGGGCGCCATCCATTCCATGATCATTACGCGGCGCAGGGGAGCGCGGTGCGCACGCAGTTTGTCGGTTACCGCGTCGAGACGGTGCTGCAGCCCGGCCAGGTAGCGGTATGCGGCGGCTTCTTCGCCCAGCGCCTTGCCGATGGTGATGGCGCAATTGAACACGTCTTCGAGGTTGTTGGGGCTGAGGCTGATCAGCTCTGGCCGTTTGGGTAGCTTGTAAACCGCCTGCTGCGTACAGTGCGTATCGATCTGGCACACTTCGCACACGTCCTGCGTGAAGATTACATCCGGCGCAATAGCGGCCAGCACTTCATCGTCCGTATAATACAGGCTTTTGCCCTGCGCCTTGGAGGCGGAAAAAATCCGGTCTATTTCCTCGCTGCTGTATTGTTTCCCTTCCAGCACGCAGCGCACCACCTTTTGTTTTTCGGCCAGCGCTGCGGGCGGGCATTCGAAGGTAATGCCGTCGAGCAGGTGCTGCAGGCCCATATCATAAATCATTTGCGTGGCGGCGGGAATAAACGAAGATGCGATCATGGTGAAATGTTTTTGTGCATGAAAACGGCGCATCGGTTGTGATGCGCCGCTTTGCCGGTTATTTTGAAGCGGCCAGCGCCGGTATTTTATGTTGCATAAACTCGAACAGCCCGAAGAATATGCCGCTGTAAACGAGGTTGCTGATCAGGGTGTTTTTGATGTAGGGCGCGCCCATGGCGTAACACTTCATCAGGCCCTGCCAGTTTTTCGTATATGGCAACCCGGTAGTGAGGTCGATATTGGACGGGTTCATCCAGGTGCCGAAATCCGCGATCAGCCAGTATACGATGGCGCCCGCCACGGCGGCGGCGATAACGTTGGCGACACGCACTTTTTTGATCAGCAGCTGGCCGATGAGCACCACGGCCGCGAACCCGATGTAGTTCCAGTACCACCCGTCGAACATGAAACCGGCGGCGTATTGTTTGTACACCGTCTGCATCAGGATAACGTCGCTGACGAACAGCGCGGCGAGCGGAAATACATAGCTCTTCCACTTATCCGCGAAATACGCGCCGCCAAACAGCGCCATGGCGCCCAGGGGAGAGAAGTTGGAAAAAGGCGTCAGGTGCCCGGCTGCCGTTACGCGCAATACGCCAGCCACTATGATGAAAAGCAGCAGCACAAAAAAGCGGGGGTGTAAGTTTTTTACAGACATATCAAAGATTTTAGACATTACAATTGAAAGGCAATACCGGCTTGCATGGTGAAACCCTGCACCGAGTAGCCGTAAATTTCCCAGTACTTCCGGTTGTTGGTGATGTTATTGGCATTCACGAACACGCGGCCGGCGTTGTTGAACCGGAATTCGGCATACATGTCCCAGATGGTGTATGCCTCGAGCGGCTGCGGCACACCGGAGAAGGAGCCGGGCGCATAGTAAATATCATCGCGGTCGCCGGTGTGGCGGATGTTGGTGCCCACATAAAACTTCGAGAAGCGGTAGCCCACGTTCAGGCTGCCGGTGTGCGCGGGCCGGCGCGCGAGGTTGTTGTATGAGGTGTCTTTGCCGGGAACGGATGCCTGGGTAGTCACCGCGCCGTCTACATACGTATAGAAAGCCTTGATCTCCAGGCCTTTCACAGGGCGGACGATTGCTTCCACTTCCACGCCTTTATCGTTCTGCTTGTTATAGTTCACATACCTGTAGTTGATGTAGGAGATCACATCCTTGATGTCCCGCTTGAAACCTGTTACGCGCAGGTCGAGCTTGTTGCCGAGCAGCGACGTTTGCGCGCCGGCTTCGTAGCTGGTCGCTTTTTCGGGCTTCAGGAGCGGGTTGCCCCACCGGCTGTACAGGGAGGTGAGGGTAGGCGCCTTAAACCCTGAAGCGACGCTGGCGAAGATCTTCACTTTTTCCGCGATGAGGTACGAGGGGTTGAGGGTGTAGGTGAAGTGATTGCCGAACTGCGAATGCAGCGTGTAGCGCCCGCCGGCCTCGAAACTGAAGCCGTGGAGGTGCTTGATGAACAGGGCGGCGTACGGGCTGGTGTTGTACTGGCCGCCGATGCCGAACGTACGGGTACCCGTGAGGGTGGTGTCCATCAGTTCCGTTTTGCGGTATTCTACCCCAACGAGGGCCTGTAGCCAGCTGTTGATGTCGTAGTGACCATACAGGTCGCCGAAGTAAGCGCGGCCGTCGAGGTCGGTGGTGCCCCAGGATGATTCATCGTGCCGCGTTACTTTCTGGTAGCCAAAGTTCGCGTACAGTTTGCCTTTGCCGAGGTCGTACTGGCCGCGGAGGCCGGTGTGCACCATGTTCGACTTGTTGTTGTTGGTCAGGTTGTCCTGGAAAGAACCGCCATCATAGCTGCTTTTATAATCGGAGAAAAGAATGAACGGTGAAAAGCGGAGCTGTTCGGTGGCCTGGATGCCTACGTTGGCCATGAAGCTGTTTTGTTTGTACCCGTCGCGGTCGAACTTCGGGTTGGCCACCGTGTCGAACGGCGCGGCTTCTGAAATGCCGTCTGTTTCAAAATGAGTGAAGGCAACGTTGTAATCCACGTTTTCGTGTTTCCCCTGCAACCCGGCGGTGCCTTTAAGGCTGCGGTTGCTGCCCCAGGAGAGGTTGCCGAAGCCGCCGATGGTTTTGTTGCCGCCTTTTCTGGTAATGATGTTGATGATGCCGGCAATGGCGTCCGCCCCGTACAGGGTGGATTGAGTGCCCCGCAGTATTTCGATGCGTTCCACCACGTCGATGGGCAGCAGCCGGAGGTCGATGGCGCCGCCGGTAAGGCCCGTGGCATCGGCTACCGGGATGCCGTCGAGCAGGATGGGCGTGTACTGCGAAGTGGCGCCCCGGAAATAGAGTTCCTTGTTTTTACCGGGATTGGAACCGGCGCCGTTGATCAGGATGCCGGCCTGTTCGTTGAGTACATCGGTCACGGTGCGGCCCACATTCCTTTCGATCTGTTCACGGGTGATCACCGTGAGTACTTTACCTGTTTCGCTTTGTTTTTTGGCGAACTTGGTGGCGGTGACTACAACGGTATTGAGCTGGGATACGCCCGTGGAGTCGAGCTCCTGGGCGGAAGCCGGTGCGGCGGCGGTCATCAGCGCGATGGCCAGCAACGGGAAGTTGGTTGTTTTCATGTAAACGAAAGGTTGACGGATTGATGCTCGCGGGGGAAATTGAAAAGTATCACATACACGACTGTGTATGGCACCCTCCGCTTTTCACCCGAAAGCGCGGATTGAATAAATGGCATGCGGCAGGTCTTCTGGCTCTCCCGCTTTCCGGTGGTACCTTCCCATTCAGCTTGCGGCCGGACAGTGGTTGCAGATACCGGAAAACGTCCCTGTCATGGCAGGGAGCGGGATTACAGCTACGGGGATAGCTCCGGATTTTCACCGGATTCCCTATTAATGCCCTGTGGGCGATGGCATCGCCACGGGCAACCGTTTACCGGGGGCAAACCTACGGATATTTTATGTAAATAATCGGTTATCTTGGACGTATGAGCATTAAACCAAAGCTGGGTCCATTCGACCTTACCATGATAGTGGTTGGACTGGTGATTGGCATGGGTATTTTCAGAACCCCCATCAGCGTTGCCCGCGAAACGGGAACGCCCGTTTTATTTTATACGGTGTGGATACTCGGTGGATTGGTAACGCTTTGCGGGGCGCTTACCTACGCGGAGATCGGCTCGAGGTACCCCGTAGCCGGCGGGTTTTATAAAGTATTGTCGTACGGTTTCCATCCCGCATATTCTTTCATGATCAACTGGACGCTTGTGATTTCGAATGCGGCGTCCGTGGCAGCGGTATGCCTGGTGGGCGCGGAATACATCGGCCCGGTGCTGCTGCCGGAAACCATGCAGCACGAAGGCGGGCGAAAGGGCATCGCCATCGGCGCCATTGTGCTGCTGTACATCATCAACATGCTCGGCATCCGCATGAGCGCCAGCTGGCAAAACGTGCTCACCGTGTTCAAGATCACGCTCGTGCTGATGTTGTGCCTGGCCGCCTTCACGAGTCATGTTGCACCGGCGCCGTTGCAGGTGGCGGCCCCCGTAGAGCACGGCTGGGCGTACATCTTCGGTGCGGCGCTCGTGCCGGTGTTTTTCACGTACGGCGGCTACCAGCAAACCATCAATTTCGGCAGCGACGTGCGCGAACCTTCGAAGAACATGCCCAGGGCCATCTTTCTTGGAATTTCCATTATCCTGCTGCTGTACATCACCGTGAATTATTCCTACGTCAAAGTGATGGGTTTCGAGCAGCTGAAGCAAACCGACGCGCTGGCGGCCCGCATGGCCGGTGTTTTTTTCGGCGAGTACGGGTTTAAGATCACCTCGGTGCTCCTCTTCCTGTCTGTGCTGGGCTACGCCAACGTGAACCTGATGAGCAACCCGCGCATGTATTACGCGATGGCGGAAGACGGTGTGCTGCCGGCGGTGTTCAAGCGGGTGAACGGTAAAACGCAGGTGCAGGAAACCGCGCTTACCGTATTCGTGGTGCTGATCGTAGGCATGCTGTATTTCCTGAGCAACTTCGACAACATCATCCGGTATGTGATGCTGTTCGATTCCATTGGTCTTGCTTCGGCGGCCGCTACCATCTTCATCCTCCGTAGAAAAACAAAGCACCTCGACGGTACGGGCATTTACAAACTAAAGCTGTATCCCCTTGTGCCCGTATTCTTCATCACTGTGTACCTCTTTGTAACGGTGAACATTTTCATCAAAGACCCCGGGCAGGCGTTCAGCGGCATGTTCTGGTTCGTGGCGGGCCTTCCCATTTACTTTTTCATGAAACGCGCGGTGAGGCCGGGGGCGGGCTCAAAAACCTAGTTTGGCGGCCCGGTGCTGCCGTTACCGTGATTGTTGCGTACTTTGCGGGGAGTTTTAATGCATATGGATTTATCTTATATAATCAATGAGCTGGGCGAAGAGCGGGACCTCTATTTCAATGCGATTGCGCCCCCGATCGTGCAAAGCAGCAACTTTGCTTTCGACACGGTGGCGGCGCTCCGGGAGCTGCTGCTAGACGAGTACAATGGTTTCCTTTATTCCCGGGGCAACAACCCCACCATAGACATCCTCCGTCAGAAGCTGGCCGCGCTCGACGGCGCGGAAGACGCGCTGGTGTTCGGCAGCGGGGCGGCGGCCATTTTCACTACGGTGCTGTCGCAGCTGAAGAAAGGCGATCACGTGGTATGCGTGCGCGACCCCTACAGCTGGGCCAGGCGCCTGTTTGAAAACATCCTGCCCCGCTTCGGCGTCGATACGACGTTTGTAGACGGCACCGCCACGGCGCATTTCGAAGCTGCCCTGCAACCCAATACCACGCTGATTTATCTCGAATCGCCCAACTCCTTCACCTTCGAGTTGCAAGACGTGGCCGCCGTCGCCCAGCTGGCCCGCAGCCGCAACATCACCACGATGATTGATAACAGTTACTGCACCCCGTTATACCAACAGCCGCACGTGATGGGCATCGACCTCTGCCTGCAATCCGCCACCAAATTCATCAGCGGGCACAGCGACACGATGGCGGGCGTGGTTACCGGCACCCGTGAAAAGATCCGCCGCATTTTCGCGTCCGAATTCCTGAACATCGGCAGCGGCATCGCGCCATTCAACGCCTGGCTGCTGCTGCGTGGACTCCGTACCCTCGAAATCCGCCTGCAACGCAGTGCCGCCAGCACCGCCCGGGTAGTGGAGCGGTTAAAACAACACCCCCGCATCGAAAAAATATACTTCCCCCTCGACCCGGATTTCCCGCAATACGAACTGGCCACCCGCCAGATGAAAGGAGCGGCCGGGCTGCTCACCATCCAGCTGAAAGCGGCCGGCCGCAACCAGGTGGAACTATTCTGCAACTCCCTCAGGCACTTCCTCATGGCGGTTTCCTGGGGCGGGCACGAATCGCTGGCTTTCCCGGCCTGCGCATCCCTCAAAGCCGAAGACTTCGACGTAAACGAACCGAAACACCGGATGGTGCGCCTTTACATCGGGCTGGAAGATGCGGATTACCTGATGGCCGATTTGGAGCAGGCGCTGGAAAAGATGGGGGCAACAGGGTAATATACTATTACAATGAGGTAGGCTGCTCCATGGTCGCCCGGTGGCCTTGCCCAGCATAGATGAAGCATAGCTACCCCTCACCTGCAAATTCGTTTGGAAGCAAGGTAGTGTGGGTCGATATAGTGAAACTGGCCATGGGCATGTATATAGCTGGCCCTAAAAAAATCCCGGTCATGGACGTGACCGGGATTTTTTTAAGTATCATACTATTTTATCAACCAGGCATGCGGCTGATATATTTTTCCATTTCCTTGATCTGCCCTACGATCTGTTGCGTGGTGGGCTTCTGCGCTTTGGCGCGGCGGAAATAGTCTTTCGCGGTTTTGAAATCCCGGCGGCTCATGGCAATGGAGCAGAGCGTGAGCAGGGCGGCGGCGGTATTTTCCTTATCGGGCAGGCCCAGGCGCACGGCCTTTTTCAGGTTGGTATCCGCCGTTTTGATGTCGTTTTTCTGGTAGGCGATCGTGCCCAGCTGGAAAAACTGCATGCCCTCGTATTCCTTCATCGGGCTGCCGGATTTGATGCTTTGCTTTACAGCGGCCTCCGCTTTGTCGAGGTCCTGGTTGTACATGGCCAGGTTGCTTTGCATGAAATAGTATACGGAGCGGATGGGCTTATAAAGCAGTTTCGGGAATTTGATCTGGTTCATGATGCGCATGGCATTTTCCACGTCGCCGGCTTCCACGGCCTCCTGTACCAACCGCATGGGGCCGAAAAGGAAGTGGGTAACGATACATATAACGGCTAAAATGAGCACAATGGCGGCTTCCCACCATCCGAACGCGATACCGAGGGCAATACCGGCAGCCAGCAGTACGATGCCTATCGCCAGGCGGTATTTGATAAATAAGTTAAATGCTTTCATAATTATTTGAAACGAAGGGCAAAGATACAATAACTAAAAAGGAAAAAACCGGCCAAATTTGGCCGGTTTTTTCCTTTTTAACAATAAAATGAGGTTTTACCCTTAATTCCGGTTGAAAGTGTAAACGATGTACGCCATTTTTCCTTCAACGGTTACCGGCGCCCGCCATACCATGGAGGTATTGTCTACAGACGACAGCTGTACGCCGTACCCGTCGGTGGTGTTTTTGGCTTTCACGCCCTGCAGCAATTCCTTGAACTTGAACATGATCACGCCGCCTTCGTTGCGGGTAGACCACATGATGCTCTGGGAGGTGGCGGCGCAGCCTTCACCGGTGGACGTGATGGAATAGGAGCCATATCCGTTCTCGGGGAGGTTCCACTGGCTGCCTTCCAGGCACTTGGGCGGAATGTTGGAAAATACGGTGCTGATCCTGGAAGTGGAGGGTATGCCTTCATAGCTCACACTATTCAACGTCCATTTGCCTTTGGCAGCCCTGTGGGTGCTGTTGGCGGTGGGGGCACTGGCTCCCTGCTGGGATGCACACGCGCTCAGCAGCATGGCTGCTGCGCCGAAAACAGTAAACAGGCGGATCAATTGCTTTGTCATTGTTTGGATGTTTTTAATGGATGGATAACAAATTTCCGGCCAAAAGTGTTGAGCCCCCTCCAAAAAGAACGGGCGCACCGTTGGCGCGCCCTTTTGGGGAACAATGGAATGTCCGTATGGCAATACATGCTGGGGTTAATGCTGGTATGAAAACTTTACATCCGAACGGCGCAGCACCTGCCGGTCCGGATTATATGACGTCGCTTTCCTGCCGGCAGGGTAACCGCGGTTGTCGAAACTATAACTGAATTCAGTGGTCCATTCTTCAAAGCCGTTTTCGTCGCGGTGAATTTCTTTCTGCCAGAGGCGTGGACTGAATTGCCGGCCTAACGCAAACTTCTTTTCGAACAATGCCGTCAGCGGGTCGGGGTGATCGGTGTAGTCCAGGTATTCGGTGACTGACCGCTTCCTGACGCCGCTGCCGTCCTCATCCACATAATATGTTTTCGTCAGCCGGTTGCCCAGGGCATCGTACGTATATTCGTTCCTGTTGTGCAGCGCACCGCTCCTGTACGCCCGTTCTTCCGCCAGCCGGCCGCCGCTGTAACGATAGGTACGGTAACCGGTAGCGGCGTGGTCTTTGCTGAACTCATTCATCCGCACCAGGGTATCTCCGCTGTATTCCATGGTCATGTACCGGCCGTTCCACAGGGTGACCTTCTGCTGGCGGCCGCTGCGGTATTCGATCAGCTGCCAGGCCGTATCCGGGCCAAAGCCGGGATAATAGATGTATTTCACCACCTGGTCGCCGGCATATTCAAACCGCTCGTGGTGCATGTCTCCGTCCGAGACTTTCGCCAGCAGCCGCTCGCCGGCGGGGTGTTCTGGCTTATCTTCTTTCTTTTTGCGGCAGCCTGCGGCCAGCAAAAGCAAACTGCATGCGCACAGCACAATAGTATGGGGCTTAAAAGCAAACATGATCAATGATTAAGTATGATTTCCGTTTTGTTCTCATTCACCATGCAAAGGTGCGACAACCCGCCGGCCGGCGCAATCACATATGGATGTGGTTTGCATCCGCGCCAACCGGGACAACCGGTATGGAAAACGGGTGAGCGGCGGCAACTGGATGGGAATCAGAGCAGTTTGTCGCGGAAAGCCTTGGCCACGGCTTCGGACTTGGAGTTCACATGCAGCTTTTCATAAATTTTTTTGATGTGGGAACGCACCGTATCGATGGAAATAAAAATTTCCGCGGCAATCATCTTGTAACTGTAGCCGTTCACCAGCAGTTGTAATACCTCCCTTTCCCGCCCGGATAATTTGTACTCATCGTTTTTATCGGGAGCCTGGCGGGCGAATAGCTGCAGCACCTGCCGGGCAATGGAAGAGGTCATGGGCGCGCCGCCTTCGTACACGTCGCGGATGTACCCGAGCAGTTTTTCGGGGGGTGTTTTTTTGAGAAGGTATCCGTCTGCCCCGGCCCTGATGGCCTCAAACACGTGCTGGTTGTCGTCGAACACGGTCAGCATGAGAATGGATAAACCGGGATACCGGCTGCGCACGATGCGCAGGCCCTCTATGCCGTTGGTGCCGGGCATGTCGATGTCCATCAGTATCACGTCGGGAAGCAGCTCCGCAGTCTGCTCCAGAATATGGTCGCAGTTCCTGAATGCGCCGCACACCACGTAATCGGGCGCGCCGTCTATCAATAGTGTCAGATTCTCCCGCAGTTTGGTATTATCCTCGTATAAAACGATCCGGATCATAGCCTGAATATTGCTCTTTTGTAAAGGTAGTGCCCGCCGCGCAATCCGGCAACCACATGCTTATGTGGTGGAAAACATGAGGATGACCACCGTGCCCTTGCCCAGCTGCGATTGGATGCTGAGTTGCCCGTTCATGCGGTAGGCCCGCCGTTGCATGTTCATCAGCCCGTCTCCCTCGCCGGCTTCGCCGATGTTGAAGCCCACGCCGTTGTCCTGCACCCGCAATACCAGCTGCCCCTTGCGGAGCTGCACGCGGATGTCGGCAAAGGTGCACTGTGCATATTTGGCGATATTGGTGACGGCTTCCTTGTAGATCATGAAGAAGTCGTGGCGGTTTTCGAGGTGCAGCTTGCGGGTGAAGATCTTTTCATCCACGAGGAACGAAAACCCGATCTGCCGCGCTTCCAGCATGCCGGTGGTGAACTCCCGCATGCGGGCGATGATGTGCTGGGTGCTATCGTTGAGCGGGTTGATGCTCCAAACGATGTCGTCCATGCTTTCCATCATGCGGGTGGTGCTTTCGCCGATCTTGACGAGGAACTCCTGCGTTTTGGCGAGGTCGCTCTTTTCCGCGCTGAGCCGGGCCATGGAGCTCATGATGTTGATGGATGTAAGCGCGGATCCCATATCGTCGTGCAGGTCGCGCGCAATGCGCCGCCTGACCTGTTCGGCAGTCATCATCTTGTTGACGCGCAGGCTCTGTAAAAGGAACGCCGCCGCGGCGACCAGCAGCGCAACAACGGCATAAAACCATCCTTTCTGCCATAGCGGTTTGCCGATGCCCGTGGCCGTGCCGGCAACGTTTTCCGTGACGGTGCACAAGTGAATCATCCGGCTGCCGGCATCGCCGCGGTTCCACCCGTTTTCCACGGCAAGCCGGGCCGGACCGGACAACGGGGGCGTGGCTGCCGCCGGGATGCGGAGCGCCAGTATGATGATCAGGAAGAGGGGCCAGGTCTTGAGGGATGCATGCATAGTGAATCGAATCCCTCAAAAGTAATCGCTTTAGCGCATTAAATTAACAACCCGGCGGCCGTTTCGGCTAATTCACATGTTTATGTGGTTGGCGGCAAAAACCGGCTGCCTACCTTTGTAAACAGGAAACATTGCCTGTAAACAACCCCATGTATCAGCCCCGATGGCAGGAGACGCTGCGGATATACATAAAAGTTTACATATAAAATCTGAGATGAATTTGAATAACCTCCCGTGACGGCACACCCGTTTGCGGATGCCAAGGCAGCGTATCGCGCTGGTACGCTGTTGCGGCATCCGTTTGGAGGGAATAAAAACGCCTTATAGGAATATGCTGCTAATAAAACGGGCGCAGGCTTCTGCTTGTGCCTTTTCTTTTTTGACGCCGCGTACTGTTTCGCCGGCTACGGTGCTTCCCTGCTCAGCTGCTAAAACCGGGAGGGGCCGGGTCCGGCCGGTTTTTCCCGATTGGCTTAAAAAATTTCCCGATTGCGTAAGTCCTCCGGGGCGCAAATCTGTTACTTTGCAGGCCGGGCCTGGTCTGCCCGGTATGATAAAGAAGCAAACAATGAAAGTATTTTTCCGCAGTATTCACCTGTACCTCAGCCTGGCAGCCGGCCTGGTAATCATGGTCACCTGTTTCACCGGCGCCGTGCTGGTTTTTGAAGAGGAACTGAACCATGCCTTCCACCACGACCGTTATTACGTGAAACCGGCCGGCGAAAAACTGCCCGTCTCCACCCTCATTGCCCGGCTCGAAGCAAAGCAACCCGGCGCGAAAGTATCCGGCATCCGCCTCAATAGCGACCCGGAGCGTTCCGTGGAGCTGACGTTTACGCCCGGTAAGAAAGGTGGCGGGGACCGGAAAAAAGAAGGCGGCGCAGGCCGGGAGAAAGCCGGTGATGCGGTAGCCCAACCTTCGCGGGGAGATACCGCAACGGTGAATGCAGCGCCAATAGCTCCGCAGGAAAATAAGAAAGCGGAAAAACCGGCCGGAGAGAAAGGCGGCAAAGCCCCCGCGGGTAAAGGCGGCGGCAAAAAAGCCTTCATGAATCCCTACACCGGCGAGCTCATCGAAGTATATGTTTACAAGGATACATTTTTCTATACCATGTTCGCCCTGCACCGCTGGATGCTGGGCGGCGCCGCCGGCAAAGTCATCGTGGGCGTTTCCACCCTCGTGTTCCTGTTCATCCTGCTCACCGGGATCATTCTCTGGTGGCCCAAAACTAAAAACATCCTCATCCAGCGCGTCAAGGTGAAATGGACGGCGGGCTGGAAGCGGCTCAATCACGACCTGCACATCGTGCTGGGCTTTTATACGGCCATCTTCCTGTTTATTTTTGCCTTCACGGGCCTGGCCTGGTCTTTCGAATGGTTCAACAACGGCATTTATAAAGTGACCGGTTCCGACCCGAAAGGCACACCACCGCCCGCCTCGCAGTATATCGAAAATACACCCCCCATCAGCTTCGATACCGCTTACCAGCTGGCAGCCGCCGCTGCGCCCGGCGCGTATTATTACAACCTGTCTGCCCCGAAAGATTCCGCTGCCGCTTTTGTGGTAAGCCTGCTGCCGGCGAACGCTGCGCATGAATCGGCCACCACCAGCGTATTCATCGACCAGTATGCCGGGCAGGTGCTCAAGGTGCAGCCTTTCAGTGAAAGAAACCTGGGGCAGCGCGTCAGAAGCTCGTTTAAACCCATACATGTCAGTTCCATCTACGGCATCCCTTCCAAAATCATCGGCTTCATCGTTTGCCTGCTGGGCGTCACCTTCCCGGTAACGGGCATCATCATGTGGCTGCAGCGGCTGAAGAAAAAAGCTAAAGCACGGAATAACAGAGAGAAACGCGAGCCCGTGGAAATGGCGGCATAAAAACTATTCTTTTCGTCGTTATTGCTTATTTTACAGCAGACCAAATCTATTTTCGCACATGCCGGATACCTATGATCAGGCGGGTGATCTTACGGACTATTGGACTGCGGTGAGAGCTGGTGATACAAGGGCGTATGCGCACATCCACAGCCAATTGCATCCGGTTTTATACCGGTACGCCTTCGCCATGCTGGGCGACGACGCGCTGGCGGAAGACGTGGTGCAGGACTTGTTCGTCAGGATTTGGTTCAAAAAAGATACGATCGGAGCGCTGCGCAACGTGCGCGCCTTCTTTTTCACTTCGCTCCGCCGCAGCGCGCTCAACCAGTTGCGCGGGCTGCGTTCCCTGCAGATACTCGCACCCGGTGAGCCCGACATCGAATTTTCGCCGGAAGACCTCATCATCGGCGAAGAAGAGCAATCCGCCCTGCGCGTGCGCATGAGCCAGTACCTCAACCAGCTGCCGAAGCGGCAGAAAGAAGTGATATTCCTCCGTTTTTATGAAGAGCTTCCATACAGCGAGGTGGCCGTCATCATGAAGGTCAATTACCAGTCGGTCATCAACCTGGCCCATAAAGCCATCACGCAGCTGCGCGCCCTGATGGGCAAAATGCCGCTCTGGTGGCTGTTTCTATACGTTTCTCAATATTTTTTTTAAAAAAGATGCCGGAAAAGGAGTATCCAGGAACGGATACGGTGTCTTTCTATTAAACCGCGGATGTTATGGACGATCAATTCACGACGCAGGACCCGGGCCACCCGCCCTTCCGGTTCAGGCGAAAGCCGGTGCCGGAAGAAAAAACAGCCGCCAGCTGGCAGCAGGTAGCATCGCGCATTGGCGGAAAAAAATCCGGCGCGGGGAAACGCCGCGTGTGGATGGCATTGTCTGCCGTAGTGCTGCTGCCCCTGATCGCCTACGCCTCTTACAACATCTATTGCCATATCGTAGGCGACGGTATGAAAGAGTACCGCACCGCGTACGGTGAAATCAGGCAAGTGGTGCTGCCGGACAGTTCCATCGTATTTCTCAACGCCAATTCCACCCTGCGCATCGCGGAGGAATGGAACCCTTCGGAAAGCCGCGGGGTGTGGCTCGACGGGGAGGCCTATTTTGAGATCACCAAAAAGCCCGGCGCCGGCAATGCCCAGTTCGTGGTGCATACGACCGACATCGATGTGGCCGTGTTAGGCACCAAGTTCAATGTGAACATGCTGGGCGCGCGCACCACCGTTTCGCTCAAGGAAGGCAAGGTGCAGCTCACGGCCAAAGCGCCCATCGCCGAAGGCAAAAACGTGATCACCATGAAACCCGGTGACGAGGTGCTGGTGGAAAAAAATTATTCGCGGCTGAAGGAAGCCATCAATACAGACCTGATAGCAGACTGGCGCAATCACCGGTATCATTTCGAGAACACTTCCATGGCCGACATTTCCGCCATGATACGATCTAAATTCGGATACGAAGTGGTGATACTGACGCCAGAAATCGAACAACGCAAGATCAGCGGGGATCTTTATGCAGAAGACATCACACAGTTGTCCCGCGCATTGTCTATAACAATGAACATTCAGATTGAAACAAAAGATGAACAGCTGCTGTTTTCGGTGAAAGACTAGCAAACGGCACAACCAAAATCAGACGGGGTTTTTAACTGACAGATTCCACAGCGAAGACTGATTGCCTGAGGCATGTCAACCAGGACCAATTGTTTAACCTTTACAATTCCATATTATGAATTCATCATTATTGCTGCGCGGCGCCTTGCTCTTCGCGGTTTCAACAGCCACTTCCGTGGGGTCGCTTGCCAGCCCCCTGCAGGAAGTGGCCGTGAGCCGCCGGCCGGCTGCCTGGCAGCAAGCTTCCGCCAATTCCCTTCAGCAGAAAACCCTTGTCCAGCTTCTGAAAGAAATCCACAAAGAATACAAAATCGACCTGCTGTATGAAGCAAAGAATCTGCCCAAAGTAAAAGTCAATTTCACCCCGTCTGCGTATGAAAACGTAGAAGTGATGCTCCGGGCGCTGCTCATGCCGCATGGTTTGCAGGCGCAGGCCGTTCAGCCCAACACCTGGGCCATCGTTCCGCTGAAAGACGAGCCCGCCGGCAGGAACAAACCCGCCGCACCGTCCCGCCAGCAGGCGGGTGAAGAAGAGCCCGCCAATCCTTCCCTGCTGAAGCTCAATGGCGCTGCGGGCGGCGTTATGCAGGGCGCCATGGCCGACACCGTTAAGAAAGTAAAGATCACCGGCCGCATCACCGATGGTGAAAACGGTACGCCGCTGCCTGGTGTGGCGGTACTGGTGAAGGGCGAGCTGCGCGGCGCGCAAACAGACGGTGAAGGCCGTTATGTGCTGGAAGCCGCTTCGGGTAAAACGCTCGTGTTCAACCTGTTGGGGTATGAGTCCAAAGAAGTAACGATTGCGTCGCAGCGCAGCATCGACGTCACCCTGGCGGTGAGCAACCGCGCCCTCAACGAAGTGGTGGTGGTGGGTTACGGCAGCCAGCGCAAGAGTCTCGTAACGGGCGCCATCTCGTCCGTGAAAGGGGCCGACATTGCCACCGTATCGTCCAGCCGCGTTGAACAGGCGCTGCAGGGCCGCACCGCCGGCGTTACCGTGCTGCCGGTTTCCGGTTCTCCCGGCAGCGGTATGCGGGTGCGCATCCGCGGCACGGGCTCCAATGGCTCGTCAGACCCGCTGTATATCATCGACGGTATGCGCGCCGGCAACATGGAATACCTCGACCCTTCCGAGATCGCTTCCGTGGAAGTGCTCAAAGATGCCGCATCGGCGGCTATTTACGGCGCGGAAGGCGCCAACGGGGTCGTGATCATCACCACCAAGTCGGGGCACCGCGATGCTACGCCCCGCGTGGAATACAATATGCAATACGCCCGGCAGTCCATCAAAAACGCCATGAAAATGATGAACGCCGAACAATACACACAATATCTCACCGACGCGAAAACCTCCGGCGATATTCCCAATCCCGCCGAATGGAAAGGCAAAACCGGCACGATATGGATGGATGAAATCACACAAACGGCCCCCATGATGCGCCACTCCCTCAACTTCAGCGGCGGTACGGAAAAATCCACCTACCTGCTCGGCGGTTCCGTATTCCGGCAGGATGGTGTGATCGGCGGCGACAAAGCACGCTTCGACCGCTACACCGTGCGCCTCAACTCCGATCATGAAATCAAACCCTGGCTCTCCGTCGGCAACCGGCTTTCCTATGCTTATTTCAAAAGAAACGGCGTAGTGGAAGATTCTGAGTTCGGCGCCGTCATCAACAACGCCATCATGATGGACCCCACCATGCCGGTGGTGTACACCAACGGGCTTTCGCCCCGCGCGCAAAAAGCGCTCGACGATGGGTACACGCTGATTAAAGACAAGCACGGCCGCTACTACGGCATCTCCGATTATGTGTTCGGCGAAGGGGGAAACCCGCTGGCGCAGATGGACATCACCCATAATACCACCACGCAGAATAAAGTAGTCGGCAACGTATACGCGGAAATCAGGCCGCTGGCCGGGCTGAAGATAACGTCGCGCTTCGGCCTCGACGCGATGTTCCTCCGCCAGCATGCCTGGCTGCCCACTTTCTTCTACAACGCCAACCGCCTCAACACGGTGCCCAGCACGGCAGACAACAACGAAAACTGGAGCACCTGGCAGTGGGAAAACTTCGCCACCTACAACCGCAAATTCAACCAGCACGACATTACCTTCATGGCCGGCATGAGCGCCCTGCGGCGGAACTACAACCGTTTGAACGGTACCGCTTCAGGGATGTTCCGGGAAGAAGAGGCGTTCGGCTATCCGGATTACCTGCCCGACGACCAGGACCGCATTGCCGGTGTGGCCAGCAGCACGTCGATGGTTTCTTATTACGGCCGCATCCAGTACGACTACAAAGGAAAATATCTCCTGAACGCGACCTTGCGCCGTGACGGCTCTTCGCTGCTGCCGCCGCAGAATACCTGGGGCACCTTTCCTTCCGTTTCCGCCGGGTGGATTGTAACCAATGAATCGTTTTTCCCGCAAAGCGTGCTCAATTACCTGAAAGTGCGCGCCAGCTGGGGACAGAACGGCAGCATTTCCAATATCAATATCGGCGACTGGAAATCGCTCATCACCACACAGGGGATCTCGTTCCCCGACGGCACCGGCAACTTTCACGTGGGCGCCGAACCGGCCGGGCTGGAAAACCCGTATCTGAAATGGGAAGCCAGCGAGCAGCTCGATTTCGGGGCCGACATGGGTTTCCTCGATAACCGCCTGAGTTTTACCGTCGACTATTACAACAAAACAACGAAAGGCCTGCTCACACCCGGCACAGTGCCGAGTTTTGTGGGCAACATCCTCCCGATCGTGAATGGCGGCGATGTGCGAAACAAAGGATGGGAATTCGAACTGTCGTACCGCAACGCCAACACCCATGCCTTCACGTTCGAAGTAGGCGTGAATATGACCACCATCAATAACGAAGTGATTCGCCTCAACGAATTCGTTGACCGCCTGCCGGGATCCACCGTGGGCACGGGCTGGGGCGCTACGTGGTTTGAAAAGGGATATCCCATCTGGTATTTCCGCGGGTACAAAACCGACGGCATTTTCCAGAACCAGCGCCAGGTGGATGAATACACCAGTCGCATCACCATGACGGTGGCGCCCAAACCCGGCGACCCCATCATCGTAGACATCGACGGAGACGGCACCATTTCCAACAGCGACCATACCTTCATCGGCAGCCCGCACCCGGACGTGGTGTACGGCGGCAGCCTGCGCATGGCGTATAAAGGGTTCGACATCATTGCCGTGGTGCAGGGCCAGGTAGGGAACGATGTGCTGATGGGCTTCAATCGGGTAGACCGCCCCACCGGCAACCGCCCGGAGTTTTTCTTCACCGACCGCTGGACCGGCGAAGGCAGCACCAACAAATGGTTTGCACCCAACACCGGCAGCGAGTTCGTGTACAACAGCGACATGATGCTGGCCAACGGCTCCTACACGCGCATCCGCATGTTGCAGCTGGGTTACACTTTCCCGCAGCAGTTGCTGAAGCGGATCCATTTCCGTAATGCAAGGATTTACGGCTCGCTCGACAACTTCTTTACGTTCACCAAATACAAGGGCATGGACCCTGAAGCGGGTAGCAACGACAATAACAGTCTTGGTATTGACAGGGGCGTGTATCCCATTCCCCGGTCAGCGGTAGTCGGCCTTTCCTTTAGTTTTTAACCTGCAATTCACGTAAACTATGAAACGTTCCATCATACAATATTCAATACTGAGCCTCACCGCGCTGCTGGTAGCCACCGGGTGCTCCAAGAGCTTCCTCGACCAGGGGATTCCCGGCCGGGCGCCGCTGGATGGGTACTACCAGACGGACAACGATGCGCTTACCGCTACGTACGCCGCCTACGATTTCCTGCAGGCGGAGTACAACTGGGGCTGGGGCAGCCCGCTGATGGTCAAAACGCTGCCGTCCGACGAAAGCAATGCCGGCGGCAACGGACCGGCCGACCAGCCTCATTACCAGGCGCTCGACAAATTCACGTTCGAATCGCAGAACCAGGGCGTGCTGTGGGTTTGGCGGGTGAATTATTTCGGTATTTACCGCGCCAACATGGTGATTAACCGGGTGAAGGGCGAAACAGACCTGCAGAAGCGGCTGATTGCCGAATGCAAAGCGCTCCGGGCACACTTCTATTTCGAGCTGGCGTCGCTTTGGGGCGATGTACCGCTGATACTGCGTGAGCTGAAAACAGAGGAATACAATGCCACCCCTCGCACCAAGCGCGCCGAAGTATACGCACAGCTCGAAAAAGACCTGCTGGAGGCTATTCCCCTGCTGCCGCTGAAAAGCGTGCAGCCGCGGGCCGACCGGTTCCGAATCTCCAAAGGGGCCGCACAGGCGCTGCTGGGCAAAATATACCTGTACCAGGAAAAGTGGGCGCTGGCCGCCGCGCAGTTCAACGAAGTGATCACGTCGGGCCAGTACGACCTGGAAGCGCAGTTTAAAGACGCTTTCGCGAAGGAATCGGAGTTTGGTGTGGAAAGTGTATTTGAAGTGCCTTTCTCGGAGGAAAAGGCCTATAACTGGGACAATTTCCCCTGGGGCCCCTTCCGCCAGATCGAAAGCAATATTCACATCCAGCTGATGGGCCCGCGTGAGGACTACTACACTAAAGCGACCGCAGATTCCCTCAAATCAGGGTGGGGGTTCAATATGCCCAAGCCCAAATTATACAATGCCTACGCGGCGGCCGGCGACGTGGTGCGCAGGAAGCAAACGGTAATGTCGGAAGCCGAACTGGTGGCCGGCGGGGGAAAGTGGACGGCGCCTACTGCCTGGGACTATGAAGGGTACCTGCAGCGGAAATACGGTTCTTTTTCCACCTATACCCGCGACGATAAAGGGGCGGTGGCGGAACTGAACTATGGCACTAATTACAAGCTGATTCGGTATGCGGACGTGCTCCTGATGGCCGCCGAGGCCTATTACCGCGCCGGGAATGAAGGCCGGGCCCGTACCGAGCTGAAAAAGGTGCGGCTGCGGGCAGGGCTGCCGGAAATCACCGCAGGCGGCGGCGCCCTGTTTACGGCCATCGTGAACGAGCGTTTCCTGGAACTGGCTTTCGAGGGATTCCGTTACCTCGACCTGGTGCGTTGGGGACTGGCCGCGCAGGAATTGGGGCCGTTGGGCTTCAAAACGAAAAAGCACGAGCTGCTGCCCATTCCCAATGAAGATGTACGGGTAGGCAACCTCAAGCAGAACGAAGGGTATAATTAAAGTTTTTGATAAAAGCGATATATTAAAGTAGATGTTAGGTAAAAGGGCCGCCTGTCCAGGCAGCCCTTTTTAATGAGGGGAACATCGGACACATTATTTGGTTTTTGAATTACGTTGCGGGCTGTGCAATGGCCCAGCCGGCTTCCTCCTGAGGCATTTTGTCCGGGTCCAGCATTTCCCCGTCGCCAGTCAGGAGCCAGCGGATATTCAGTTCCTCGAACTGCTGCGCAATGTCTTTGATGATGTCTACGCTGGGTTTGGCCCCCTGAATCCTGAAAAGCCGCGCTACTTTCTCGCAGCTGTTGTAGTTCAGACGGCGGCTGAACGCCGAAGCCGTCATGTTTTTATGCTGTAAAAAACAGCTCAGTCTTTTAGCAATCGGTTCCATAATAAAAACAGATCTTTCTTTCAAGAGTGGGAAAATGCCAAAAGAGGGTGAAGCCCGCGGGCAAAAAAAATATTTTTTCTTTCCACATTCACCCCACCCACCCCCAAAATCACTCTATAGTATATATGGGGGCACCTCAGCGCTCAAAGGATCGCACCGGACGGTGGATAACCGGCCGGAAACGAGGGATGCTCCGATTTGCGGAATAAAAGCCGTAAAAGGCTAGTCCGGTCAAGCGTCACTGAATTGGCATTTTCAGACGGTGCTGCCCGTTAGGGGTGGAGGAGCTGTTTTTGCCGGCCCGGCCTTTCATCGTTCCATACCCCAATACCGGACTATGGCCAACGTGTGCAGCCTTTTGAGGCAGCATTTTTATTTTTTTAAGATAGTCTCATGTCTAATGTATGCATATACCGGGGGGTGAATTCTTTCACCCTTCTAACATTATGAAACGGGATTTGCTTCGGGGCCGCCGTGCCCTGTGTAAACTCCGTATGGCCCCCTGTTTCCCCCAGGGGGCTTTTTTTTGCCGCCCTACGGCCCACCGCGGCCTGAAAATACGGCTGTTGCCGGTGGGCGGAAAACCGCCCGTCTATTTACTTTTGGAACTATACGGGTTTTTTGTACATTTATTGAAATTCCGCCGGAAAAACTACAGTAGCGAAAGACACAGACGATGGAAGGGCGGCGATGCGAAACTCATTTATTAAGATAAGCAAATGTATCAATTCTCCACGTACCGTGCAGCGCTGGGCGTATGTGCCGTCGCGTTTGGTGCCGCCTTTTTGTCGGGCTGCGGCAACGGCAGGCGCGTCGACTACAGCACCGAAGTAAAACCTATTCTCAACAAACATTGTATCAGTTGCCACGGCGGCGTTAAGCAGAGCGGCGGCTTTAGCGTGTTATTCCGCGAAGAAGCACTCGGGCCCACCAAAAGCGGCCATCCTGCCATTATCCCGGGCGACGCCGGCCGCAGCGAATTCATCCGCCGCCTCCACAGCAAGGATCCGAAAGAGCGCATGCCCTACAAAAGCGCACCGCTCAGCAAGGAAGAAATCGGCATCCTCACCCGCTGGGTGGAACAGGGCGCCGAATGGGGCGAACACTGGGCCTATGTAGCGCCCGCAACTCCCGCGGAAAAAGACGCCGGCATCGATCATTACATCAACGAAAAACTCGACGAGGAAAACCTCGAAGCCGCGCCGGAAGCGGATAAAAGCACGCTCCTCCGCCGGCTCAGCCTCGACATCACCGGGCTGCCCCCCACCGACAAAATGATGGCCGGTTTCCTGGCAGACAATACACCGGGCGCCTACGAGAAAATGGTGGACACCCTCCTCGCATCGCCGCACTACGGCGAGCGCTGGGCTTCCATGTGGCTCGACCTTGCCCGCTTCGCCGACTCCAAAGGGTATGAAAAAGATTCGAAGCGGGAATTCTGGCGGTACCGCGACTGGGTGATCAACGCCTTCAACAACGATATGCCCTACGACCGCTTCACCGTTGAACAGCTCGCCGGCGACCTGTTGCCCGAGCCTACGGACGACCAGCTAGTAGCCACCGCCTTCCATCGCAACACGATGAACAACGACGAAGGCGGCACGCAGGACGAAGAGTTCAGGACCGCCGCGGTGATTGACCGGGTGAACACCACCATGGAAGTATTCCAGGGCACGACCATCGCCTGTGTACAATGCCACAGTCATCCCTACGATCCCTTCCGGTTCGAGGACTATTATAAACTGATGGCCTTCCTCAACAATACCCGCGATGAAGACACGCCCGGCGAATACCCGAAAATCAGGCTGTACGACAGCATCGGGCGCCGGCAGGTAGACACGGTGGCCAACTGGGTGCGGCAGCACGCGGGCAACCGGGAAGAGAAGGCGCTGCGGGAATTTCTGCGCACGCTCGAGCCGAAAATTCATGCACACGACCACGATGCATTCATCAACGGCGAACTGGCCGATACCAAATATCTCAGCATCCGCAGCGGCGGCAGCTGCCGGCTCAAAAACGCGCCGGTCAACGGTCGCGGCAACCTGCTCATGCACTACTGGACCGGCAACGAAGGCGGTTCGCTGGAAATACGGGCCGATAGTTTATCCGGCCCCGTTATTGCACGGCAGCCGTTGCCGAAAGGCAACCGCGTGTTGAATATCCCCATTCAGCCGCTGCCGGGCCGCCACCATCTCTTTTTCATTTTCCGCAACAGCAGCCTGGAGCCGATGCAATCTGTCTGTGGCGTAGAATGGATGGCCTTCCGCGGTGATTTGCCCGGGAAGGGCGCGGCAGGCTACAAGCCGGTGGAAGCGGCGTTCATGAAACTGGTGAACGCGTCGCCCGAAGGCGTGCCGGTGATGGTGGAAAACCCTGAAGAGATGTTCCGGCCCACACACACCTTCGAAAGGGGCAACTGGCTGGTGAAAGGCCAACTGGTGAAACCCGATGTGCCCGCATCGCTCAATCCGTTCCCGGCCAAAGCGCCGCGTAACAGGCTGGGGCTTGCACAATGGATGGCCAGCAAAGAAAACCCGCTCACCGCCCGGGTAATGGTGAACCGCTTCTGGGAGCAGCTGTTCGGTACAGGGATAGTGGAAACGCAGGAAGACTTCGGCACGCAGGGTTTTCTGCCCTCGCACCCCGCCCTGCTCGATTATCTCGCTTACCGTTTTATGAATACGCATCAGTGGAGCATGAAGGCGTTGCTGAAAGAAATCGTGATGTCTGCCGCCTACCGCCGCGACTCGCGCAGCTCGCCGGAGCTGCAGGAAAAAGATCCCGCCAACCGTTTGCTGGCGCGGGGCCCGCGTTTCCGCCTCACGGCAGAACAGGTGCGCGACCAGGCGCTGGCTGTAAGTGGCCTGCTCAGTGACCGGATGTACGGCGCAAGCGTAATGCCCTACCAGCCGGAAGGCATCTGGCAGGCCGTGTACAGCGGCGAAAGCTGGAAAACCAGCGAAAACGGCAACCAGTACCGCCGCGCCGTGTATACGTACATTCGTCGTACCAGCCCGTACCCGTCTATCGTCACCTTCGACGGGTCGAGCCGCGAAGTGTGCCTGCAGCGGAGGATACGCACCAATACACCTTTGCAGGCGCTCGTCACCCTCAACGATCCCGTGTACGTGGAGGCAGCCCGCAACCTTGCGAAGAATATGAAGACAAAAGCCGGCAGCGACTCAAAAGCGTGTATCCGTGAAGGATATAAATCGGTGATGCTGAAAGACATCGACACCGCTAAACTGGCGATCCTCGAAAAATTATATACACAGGCTGCGGCTAAATACCGGAAAGACACCAAGGCGGCCGCCGCTTTGGTGCAGGCAGATGCGGACGCGCACCTGGCCGCTTTGACCGTTGTTGCCAACGCAATTCTCAACCTGGATGAGTTCTTGTCCAAATCCTAAGTATCATGGCAGAGAAACTGATAAAAGAAGCAAACGAACAGGCCGCCCGGTATTTTTCCCGCCGGCATTTCCTGCAGAACTGTGTAACGGGCCTTGGCGCCACAGCGCTCACTTCCCTGCTGGGAAGCTGCAACCTGTTTTCTTCAAAAAGCGCGGGCATGCCGCAAAGCCTCAACCCGCTCGACCCGCGCGCTCCCCATTTCGCGGCGCGCGCACGCAGCGTGATTTACCTGCACATGGCAGGAGCGCCGTCGCAACTCGAAATGTTCGATTACAAACCGGAACTGCAGAAGCTGCATAACCAGCTCTGTCCCCAGTCAATACTGGAAGGAAAGAAATTCGCCTTCATCCGCGGTGTTCCGAAAATGCTCGGGCCGCAGGCGAATTTTAAACAGTACGGCGAATCAGGCGCCTGGGTATCCGATTATATGCCCCACTTTTCAGGGATGGTAGACGAAGTGAGCTTCCTGAAAGCGGTGCAGACAGACCAGTTCAACCACGGCCCCGCGCAGCTGTTTATGCATACCGGCAGCGCCCGCCTCGGGCGGCCGAGCATCGGCGCGTGGGTAACCTATGGCCTCGGTTCCGAAAACAGCAACCTGCCCGGTTTCGTGGTGCTGACTTCCGGCGGCAAAACGCCCGATGCCGGTAAAAGCGTGTGGGGCAGCGGGTTCCTCCCATCCGTTTACCAGGGCGTGCAATGCCGCTCAAAAGGCGACCCGGTGCTTTACATCACCGACCCCGAAGGTATGGACCGCGACCTGCGCTACCAGTCCATTCAGGCCATCAATGAAGTAAACAAGCTCGAATACGAAGCGTTCTCCGATCCGGAAACCCTTTCCCGCATATCGCAATACGAACTGGCGTACAAAATGCAGATATCGGTGCCCGGCGTGATGGACATCAGCGACGAGCCCACTTATATCCACGAATTGTACGGCACACAGCCGGGCAAGGAATCCTTTGCCAACAACTGCCTGCTTGCCCGCAAGCTCGTGGAAAAAGGCGTGCGCTTCGTGCAGCTGTTCGACTGGGGCTGGGATGCGCACGGCACCGACGAAAATACGGCGGTCGACATCGGCATGCGCAACAAGTGCCGTGAAATCGACAAACCCATCACGGCCCTGCTGCTCGACCTGCAGCAGCGCGGCCTGCTGGATGAAACGCTCGTGGTATGGGGCGGCGAATTCGGCCGTACGCCCATGCAGGAAAACCGGGAGGGCAAAGAAATGCCTTTCATGGGCCGCGACCACCATGCGGAGGCCTTCACCATGTGGATGGCCGGCGGTGGCATCCGCAAAGGCTACACCTACGGCGAAACCGACGAAATCGGCTTCAGCGCCGTGAAAGGCCAGGTGGCCGTACACGACATCCACGCCACCATTCTGCAACAGCTCGGATTCGATCACGAAAAACTTACCTATCAATTCCAGGGCAGGCCATTCAGGCTCACAGACGTGGGCGGTCATGTCATTAAAGATATCATCAGCTAATCTATGCAACTGAACAGAAGAAATTTTCTCAAACAATCCGCCACCTTGAGCGCCACCGCATTCCTGCCTTCCCTGCCTGCCTTCAGCAACAGTCCAGATACTGCCACGGCACCCGCCGCGGCAGATGGTTTCCGGCTGGTGGTACTGGCCACCAATTGGGGCTTCTCCGGCACGCACGACGAATTTCTCAAACGCGCCAAAGACGCCGGTTATGACGGCATGGAAGTTTGGTGGCCCGGCGATGCCGCCGGCCAGGACGCGCTGTTTAACGCGCTGGCCAAGCATAAAATGGAAGTAGGCTTCCTTTGCGGCAGCGGCAGCAGTGATTTTACCAAACACGCGGAACAGTTCGAAGCCGCCGTGACGGCCGCAGCCACGCAAAAACGGCAGCGCCCGCTGTACATCAATTGCCACTCCGGGAAAGACTATTTTACGTTCGAGCAGAATACGAAACTGATCGAAACCGGCACGCGAATTTCGCGGCAAAGCGGTGTGATGGTGTGCCACGAAACGCACCGCTCCCGCATGATGTTCGCGGCGCATATCACGCGCCGCTTCATCGAAACGCAGCCCGATCTTCGGCTGACGCTGGATATTTCGCATTGGTGCAACGTACACGAATCGCTGCTGCAGGACCAGCAGGAAACCGTTGCCATGGCCCTCGCCCGCGCCGGGCACATCCACGCCCGCATCGGCCATCCGGAAGGCCCGCAGGTGAACGACCCGCGCGCACCGGAATGGGAAGGCGCCGTCAAGGCACATTTCGCCTGGTGGGACGAGATCGCCCGGCAAAAGAAAGCCAAAGGCGAAGTGATGACCGTGCTCACGGAATTCGGGCCGGCGGATTATATGCCCGCCCTGCCGTATACCCGCCAGCCGGTAGCCAACCAATGGGACATTAATGTACATATGATGAAACTCTTAAAAGCGCGGTACGGGAAATGATGAGTTTACTGGAAGCTTCACAGGCAGGCTGGGGACTGTTTGTGGGCCGTTTTCATCCCCTGCTGGTACACCTGCCCATCGGCATGCTGATGGTGGCATTCATACTGGAAATACTCAGCAAAAACAGGCGGCTGGCTGTGCTTGGCGCAGCGGTACTGCCGGTGCTGATATTCGGCGCGCTCTCCGCCGTTGCGGCCTGCGTGGCGGGATGGTTGCTCTCCGCATCGGGCGGTTACGACGAAAAAGCGCTCGATCTGCACATGTGGATGGGTATAGGCGTGGCCGTTATATCGGTGCTGTTGTGCATACTGAGAAAATACTCGCTGTTGAAGAAAGCATGGTTGCCGGTATCCGCGCTGATGATCGTGCTGCTCTCCGCTGCCGGCCACTATGGCGGTTCGCTGACGCATGGCGACGACTATCTGACCGCCGCCCTGCCCATCGGTAAAAAGAAAGCCGCCGCGGCTGCTTTCAACGGGAAGCCGGAAGACATGAAAGTGTACGAGCACCTCGTGCAGCCCATCCTCGAACAGAAATGTTACGGCTGCCACAACGAACAAAAACTCAAAGGCGGCCTGCGGCTGGATGGGATGAAACACATCGGCGCCGGCGGAGAGAACGGGCCCGTGGTGAAAGACAGCCTCCCCGAAATGAGCGAGCTGTACAAGCGCCTGGTGCTGTCGGAAGACGACGACAAGCGCATGCCGCCCAAAGGCAAGCCGCAACTGAACCCGCAGCAGCTCGAGATCATTTACTGGTGGATAGCGGAAGGCGCATCGGCCACCGCCACGGTAAAAGACCTGCGCAAATCCCCGCGCATACAGCTGGTGCTCGAATCGCTGCAGCCTTCGCACGGCGGTGAAAGCAATCCATTCATACCGGAAGAAGAAACCAGCCCGCCGTCAGACAAAGCCGTAGCGGCCCTGGAGGCGATCGGCGTGAAGGTGATGCCCGTTGCGGCGCAGAGTGGTTACGTGATGATCAATGCCATCAATGCCACGCGGTTCGGCGACAAGGAAGCGGAATTACTGCTGCCCCTGAAATCGCAGATCGCCTGGCTGAAACTATCCAACACCCAAATCAGCGATACCGCCCTGAAAGCCATCGCCCAGCTGCCGCGGCTGACCCGCCTGCAACTGGAAAACACGGCGGTGACCGATGGTGGAATACAAAACCTGGCAGGCGTCAAAACGCTGATGTACCTGAACCTCGTGGGCACCAAAGTGACCGGCAAGGGGCTGCAGGGCCTGCAAAAGAATAAAACGCTGCGGGAAGTGTACGTGTACAAAAGCGCGGTGACGCCGGCGGAAGCCGCGGCATTACAAAAGAGCATGCCGCACGCCCGCATCGATACCGGCGGTTATCACCTGCCGGCGCTGGCTTCGGATACGATGGTGTACAGGAAAATGAAATCATAAAAAAAGGGACTGCCTGGCAGTCCCTTTTTTATTAGTTGTTGGTTTGTTGCGGTCTGTTTCCTGACCGGCCACGCCACTTCGGTTTGTTATTCCTTTTCTTCGCGGAAATCTGCTGCGAAGAAGATTGCCGCATCGGTGCCGCCGGTGCGGGCTTGATGGCTACCACCGCCTGGCTCGCCGGGAACGGATGGTCTTTCACCACCGGAATTTCCTGCGCAATCAGTTTGGTGATGTCCTTTACATACGGCACTTCTTCCGCTTCGCAGAACGAAAGCGCGATGCCGCTGGCGCCGGCGCGGCCGGTTCTGCCGATGCGGTGCACGTATGTTTCCGGCACGTTGGGTATTTCGTAGTTGATCACATATTCCAGGTTGTCAACGTCGATACCGCGTGCGGCGATATCCGTCGCTACCAGCACGCGGATGCGGCCGGATTTGAAATCGGTGAGCGCGCGCTGGCGGGAGTTCTGTGATTTATCGCCATGGATGGCGCTGGCGGAGATCTGTGATTTGTTCAGCTCTTTGGCCACACGGTCTGCCCCGTGTTTTGTTCTCGTAAACACGAGCGCGCTGGTGATAGACGCGTCTTTCAATACGTGTACCAGCAGGGAGCGCTTGGCGCTTTTATCCACATGATAGAGGCGTTGCTCCACTTTCTCCGCGGTGGAGGAAACCGGCGTTACGGCCACCTTCACGGGGTTGGTAAGAATGGAATTGGCCAGGCCGGCAATTTCGGCGGGCATGGTTGCGGAGAAAAACAGCGTTTGCCTTTTCTCGGGGAGTTTGGTGATCACCCTTTTCACATCATGAATAAAGCCCATGTCGAGCATCCGGTCTGCTTCATCCAGCACAAACTGGCGGATGTTGCGGAGGTTGATATGCCCCTGCTGCCAGAGGTCGAGCAGGCGGCCGGGCGTGGCAATCAGTATGTCTGTGCCGTTCCTCAGCGCCTGTATCTGCGTTTGCGCGGATACGCCGCCGAAGATCACGAGATGTTTGAGGCCGGTGTGCGCGCCGTAATCGCGGATGTTGTCTGCGATCTGAATGGCCAGCTCACGGGTAGGCGTCAGAATCAGGGTTTTGATATGCCTGTCGGGCGTCTGCGCAGTCTGTTTCTCCTGATACAATAATTGCAGGATGGGAATGGAAAACGCGGCGGTTTTACCGGTGCCGGTCTGCGCACAGGCCAGGAGGTCTTTCTTTTGCAGCACCACCGGGATGGCTTGCTGCTGGATAGGCGTAGGCGTATGATAGCCTTGTGTTTCAAGCGCACGCAGTATCGGCGCGATGAGACTTAATTTCTCGAATGACAATATGTTTCGTTTTATGCTAAAATGATGCTAACAATCCTGAGCTTGATAAAAAGAGAAGGATGGCTAGATTGTATATCCACACATCATTTTAATGAACCTAACTGCAGATTTGCGGAGAGGGGATATAAAAAATATACGCAAAGGTACGGAATTTAATGCAAATAAGAAAACCCGCAGGGATTGCGGGTTTTCGGTGTCCTGTATGGAAGCAGGAATTAGTTGAAATTGGTGGCTGCGCCCAGATGCTGCCAACCGGAGAGGTCGCTTTCCACGGCTACCATCTTCTGCCGGGCGAGGTCGTACGCATCGGGGCCGAGGAACAGGTGCAGCGGTGGATTTTCAGCGTTGGCGGCGGCCAGGATCACATCGATCGCCTTTTCCGGGTCGCCGGGCTGCGCGCCGTTGATCTGTTTGGTGTGCAGCTCCTGCGATTCGCGGGTGCTGGTGTACTCGGCAATCGGGTTGGCGGGAACGGCCAGGGAACTGGATGCGAGGAAGTTCGTGCGGAAATAGCCGGGACTTACAATCACCACCTTGATGCCGAAGGGCGCCGCTTCTGCCGCGAGGGATTCGGACAGGCCTTCCAGCGCAAACTTGGTAGCGCAATAGCTGCCGAAACCGGGGAACGAACCGGTAAAACCGGCAATCGACGAAATGTTGAAGATGATGCCGCTGCGCTGTGCGCGAAGCACGGGCATGGCGTGGCGGATAACGTTCAGGGGACCGAATACGTTGACGTTGAAATTGCCGCGCACTTCTTCGTCGGACAATTCTTCGAGTGTACCCAGCAGGCCATATCCGGCATTGTTCACCACCGCATCGATGGTGCCGAAGGCATTGACGGTTTCGCGGATGGATTGCTGCACGCTCTGTTCGTCGGCCACATCCGCCTGCAGGGGCAGGAAGTTCGGATGCTCGCCGATGGCTTCGGTGAGTGAGGCCGCTTTACGGGAAGTGGCGGCTACTTTATATCCCTGTTGCAGCAGTTTTTTGACGAGTATCAGGCCGAACCCCTGGGAGGCGCCTGTAACATACCATACTTTTTGTTGTTGTGCCATGTGTGTATTTTTTGATAACACAAAGCTATCGCGGAGGTGCGGTACGGCTGTTAACGAATTCAAACGAAAAATTGCAAAAATCAAACTGCCCGGAAGGAACGGGGCGTTACCTGTGTTTTCTTCTTGAAAAAATTGTTAAAGTGGGCGGGTTCCTGGAAACCAAGACAGTAGCCGATTTCAGATACATTCCAGTCGGTATGCCGCAGCAGCATTTTGGCTTCCTGCACAATCCGTTCGGCAATCAGCTCGGAGGTGGATTTGCCGGTAATGTCTTTCAGGGCTTTATTCAGATGGTTAACATGAACGGACAACTGGTTGGCAAAGTCGATGGCGGTGCGGAAGTTCACCTGCTGCACGGGCGACTCGATGGGGAATTGCCGCTCCAGGAGATCGGAAAACATCGTTGAAATGCGGCCGGCGGCATTGGAGTGCGACGTGGCTTCGGCGATGGGCTGCAGCTTGAGCCCCGTGTGAATCAGTTCCAGCGCGTAGTTGCGCAGCAGGTCGTACTTGTAAGTGTAATCCGATTGTATTTCCGCCAGCATTTTCTGGAACAGCCCGCTCACGGCCGGCACCTGCTCCTTGGGCAGATGCACCACGGGCTGGCCCCCGGGCTTGAATACGGGAAAATCGAGGAGCCGTATGGAGGTGAACTGGCGGAAAAACGCGTCGGTGAAAATGCAGAAATACCCCGCCTGGTCGTCGGACAAGTGCTCGCATTGGTAGGGCACCTGCGGGTTGGCGAACAGGATGGCGTGCTCTTCCACTTCAATCACCTTGTCTGCATACGAATAGCGGTTTTTGCCGTTGATGAGGGCCACTTTATAAAATTCCCTGCGGCTGTAGGGCAGCGGTTTCGCCGCCCGCCCGACAAATTCATCCGCCTTGAATACGTTAAAATGACCGATCTCCTTCTCCAGTCCGTCCGGTACCTGGATTTGCTTGGCACGGTAAAATTCTTCCAGGGTCTGGGTCTTTTCCATATATCAAAGCTACGAAGAAATGTTTTTGGACATTTTTTTGAAAAGGAGGTGATATTTGCAGTGTTTCCGGTACTATAGTAAAACCCTTTCAATATGGATTGGATAACAGCTTTATACAGGGACGCTTTTCCACATGCTGCCCGCATCGTCCGCCAGCTGGGAGGCGACGCGGAAACGGCCCGGGACCTGTTTCACGACGCAATGATTATTTACCTGGAAAAAAGCAGGAATGGCACCCTGCGGGTGGAAGTCTCGCCCAAAGCATACCTGCTGGGCATTACCAAGATATTGTGGTTAAAACAGCACCGCCACAGGCACGTTCCGCTCAGCATGGCGGAGCACAACCTCTCCATCCCCGCCGATTTTTACACACCGGAAAAACAGCAGTCGCTGCTGGCGCGGCTCAAGGCCGCCGGCGCAAAGTGCATGCAGCTGCTGCAGGCGTTTTACTACGACCGGTTGAACATGACGGAGATTGCGGAACAGTTTCATTACAGCAGCCCTCATTCCGCCACGGTGCAGAAGCACAAGTGCCTCGAGAAGGTTCGGGAACAGGTGCAAAAAAACGAAGTATATGAGGAAACCGTTGCATGATATCGCTGAAATAGACCGCTACCTGCTGCATGCAATGTCCGATTCGGAAAGCCGGCAGTTTGAGGCGCAATGTGCGGCACAGCCGGCCTTGCAGCGCCAGGTAGCCCACCAGCTGGAGGCGCACCGCCTGGTACGCTGGTTTGCCCGCGATACCCGGCGGGAAAAATTGCGCCTGCTGCACGAACAGCTGATGGCCGAGCCGGCCTTCCGGCAAACCATCAACGAAATTTTCCGGTAACATTGGCTGGTGATTATGCTCATCGCGGATGCCGGCGGCATCCGTTCAAATACGTATTGGTATGTCTATCATTCCTACCGTGATCGACAGTTCCTCGCGGGGAGCTTTCGACATATACAGTCTTTTGCTCAAGGAGCGCATCATCTTCCTCGGTACGGCCATCGATGAAAACGTGGCTAATCTCATTGTGGCGCAGCTGTTGTACCTCGACAGTGAAAACCATTACCCGATACGCCTTTACATCAACAGCCCGGGCGGCAGCGTGTACGCGGGCCTGGCGATATACGACACGATGCGCATCTGCAAATCGCCGATTTCAACCGTATCCGTTGGTTTTACGGGCAGTATGAGCACCGTGCTGCTGACCTGCGGCACGCGCGGGCAACGGTACGCCCTCTCGCACGCCACCGTGCATATGCACCCCACCGGCGGCGGGGCGCGGGGATATACGGAAGACGTGCGGATTGCTTACCAGGAACAGGAAAGGCTGCAAAACCAGATTTTCCGGCTGCTGGGCCGCAATTCCAATCATGAAAGGGAAGAGATCGAGGAAATGTTCCGCCGCGACAAGTTCATGAATGCCCTCGAGGCCAAGGAATACGGATTCGTGGATGAAGTGCTGGGCGATGTGAACGACCTGGTGGCCATTCTGCAACCGCCCGTGGTGGGCAGCGGAGTGCCGGTTCAGGGATGATCGTGGATGAACTGGAACGCCCTTCTTTCCGACCAGTAATGTTTGCCGGAAAACGTCACAAAGCCCACGTGGCCGCCGGTGGCCGGCGTTTCGAGATGGAAGAAAGGGTTCTGTTCTGCTTCCTCATACGGAAAGCTGCCCTTACCCAGGAACGGATCGTCGAGGGCATTGATCAGCAGTGTGGGAATGCGGATGCCTGGCAGGAATTGCCGGGAACTGTTTTTCGCCCAGTATTCCTCCGCATCTCTGAAACCATGCATAGGCGCGGTATAACGGTCGTCGAATTGTTTGAAGTTGCGGATTTCGCCGAACCGCTCCAGCGAAATTTTCTCCGGGTACCGCAGCGCCTTTGCTTCAAGCTTGGCGCCCAGTGAACGGATGAACCGCTTCATGTAAATGGCGTTGTGGCGTTTCTCCAGCTCAAGCGAACTGTCTTTCAGGTCGCAGGGAACGGATATGCCCACGGCGGAGCGGACGATGGCCGGAATGCCGGCGCCCTGCTCGCCCACGTATTTCAGCGTAACGTTGCCGCCCAGTGAAAATCCGATGAGATGGATTTGCCGGTATTGCCCGGAGGCGGTGATATAATCGATCACGGTTTGCAGGTCGCCCGTTTCTCCGCTGTGGTAGAAGCGGAGCGCCTCATTGCTTTCACCGCTGCAGCCACGGAAGTTCATGGCGGCGGTGTCGTAATGGCCTTCGTTGAAAATGTTCACCATACCGGTCACGTACTGGCGCCGCGAATTGCCTTCGAGCCCGTGAAGGATGATCACCAGCCGGCTGCTGCCAACGCTGCTGATGTCGAGATCGATGAAGTCGTTGTCGGCCGTGCGGATGCGCCGGCGGGTGTATTGCGCCGCTTTTACTTTCCGGAACAGCGAAGGGAAAATCGTCAGCAGATGGCGGTTCCGCAGCAGGAAGGGTGCTTTAAAATCGGTATGATCGAGAACCGGCATTTTTCCGCTAAGTTAATCAATTTGGAGCGGCGTGCCGTATCCGGCGCGAATCAGGGCGCCGGAACGAAGGAGAATATCCACTCCGCCGGGTTCGGCCACCCGCGCTCCCGGAAGCTGCCTGCCGGCGCTTTCATCCGCTCCGATAACCGGCTGTGGATGCCTGTTTGAATAATGGCGCCTCCATCATATTTTTGGGACATGACAAAACGATTGGTGCCAATGAAACGATATTTTTTGATGATGGTGATGCTCTGCTCCATTTCGCTGGGTGCGGCGGCGCAGCAGCGCCAAACGGCGGGCTGGTTCGCGGCGTTCAACACTTTCCGCATTCCAGACAGCAGGTTCAGCGTGTATTTCGATGCGCAGGTGCGATCCACCGACAAGTTCGAAGCCTTGCAGACGTTCATTTTCCGGCCAGGCTTAAATTATCATGTGCGGAAGAACATGGTGGCCACGGTGGGGTACGCCTGGATCCGGCTGCGCTCGATGTACAACAATGCAGCCAACCAGATTGAATACGATTATTTGTCGGAGCACCGTATCTGGGAGCAGTTCATCGTGAACCACCAGGTGGCCTTCATTCCGATCCAGCACCGCTTCCGGCTCGAGCAGCGCTTTTTGCCGAAGAGCGTCGTGGAGGAAAATGACCTGAAGAACGACGGCTACGACCTTGCGCACCGGTTCCGTTATTTCGTGCGGGGGATTGTGCCGGTAGACGGTTCCAAAACGTTCGGGAAAGGCATATTCGTTGCCGCACAGAACGAATTGTTCCTCAACTACGGCGACCCTACCCGCACCAATGGCAAAGTGTTCGACCAGAACCGCGCTTACCTGGCCGTGGGCTACCGCATCAGCCCGAAGTTCGATGTGGAAGGCGGGTATCTCAACCAGTTCATCTCGGGCCCGGGCAGTGCGCGGATTACCTATCACGTAGCGCAGATCGCCACGTATGTGCGGTTGTGACCATAAAAAAAGAGGATATCACGAAATGATATCCTCTTTTTTTATGTAGCCATTTCCTTATCAGGATTTTTTCTTCCCTTCAATATTCGGTAAAAAGCCCGTGAGCAGGCCAATCAGCGGCAGGTAGGCGCATACCTGGTACACGTAGTTGATACTGGTCCGGTCTGCCAGCTCTCCCAGCAGGGCGGAGCCTACGCCTGCCATACCAAAGGCGAAGCCGAAAAACAGGCCCGCGATCATCCCCACCTTGCCCGGCACCAGCTCCTGTGCGTATACGAGGATGGCGGAAAAGGCAGACGAGAGAATCACGCCGATGAACACGCTCATCACTACCGTCCATAACAGGTTTACATGCGGCATCAGCAGGGCAAACGGCGCCACGCCGAGGATGGAGATCCAGATCACATACTTCCGGCCGATACGGTCGCCAATTGGCCCGCCGATAAAAGTGCCCGCGGCGATGGCGAACAGGAACACGAACAGGTACACCTGCGAGTCCTGTACGGATACATGGAATTTGTCCATCAGGTAAAACGTGTAGTAACTGGTGAGACTGGCCATGTAGAAATACTTGGAAAAAATGAGCACCAGCAGGATGAACAATGCGAATGCCACGCGGCCTTTGGACAGCTTTAGCGTTTCCGTCTGCACCGTTTTTTTCTTCGGCTTGATGCGGTGGGGGTTGTTGAGATACCATCGGCTGATGCGAAGCATTACCACAATGGCCAGCAGCGCCACGAGCGAAAACCAGGCAATGTGCAGCTGTCCGAACGGCACAATGATCGCGGCGGCCAGCAGGGGCCCCAGCGAGCTGCCCGTGTTGCCGCCCACCTGGAACAGCGACTGCGCCATGCCGTGTTTACCGCCCGATGCCATATAGGCCAGGCGCGAAGCCTCGGGGTGAAAAATAGCTGAGCCAACACCTACCAGCGCTACAGACAACAGCACCATGGCGAAGCTGTGCGACAAAGAAAGGCATACCAGCCCCAGCAGGGTAAATCCCATGCCGATGGCCAGCGAGTAGGGCTGCGGCCGTTTGTCGGTGTACAGGCCAACCAGCGGCTGCAGAATGGACGCAGAAAGCTGAAAGGTCAGGGTAATCAGGCCCACCTGTGAAAAGCTCAGGTGGAGCGAATCTTTCACCAGCGGGTAGATGGCCGGTATGAGCGACTGGATGGTGTCGTTCAGCAGGTGGGTAAAGCTAAGCGCGAGCAGTACGGAGAAGACCGTTTTTTCTGCCACATTGCGGGCCGAGGCGGCTTTGTCTTCGGCTTCCAATACAGTTTCCATTTTGTCAGATCATCTGATGTTTAGGTTAAAAAAAATTATTTCACGCCGCTGCTGATACGGGAGGCCCATATGAGCGCCTGCGCGGAGTCTTTGTCTATAATGCTGTCCAGCAGTGCCTTGTGCAAATGCTGCGATTCCAGGAACGATACCGTGTCTGTATATCTGTCTTTAAACGATTGTATCAGATGGGTGGCGATGGTTTTATAGAGGTCCACCATGATTTCATTGCCGGAGGCTACGGCCACGGCCGTGTGAAAATCCACATCGGCGCGGCGGCAGGCTTCCACGTCGTTCGCTTTGGCAGCTTCGTGCCGCTTTTTGAGGAACGCCTTCATTTTCACGATATCTTCTTTGGTGCGGTGGATGGCGGCTTTTTCCGCGATCTTCACTTCGAGCAGCAGCCTCACTTCATTGAGGTCCTGATAGTGAGCCCGGTTGAACCGCTGTGCCAGTGGCTCGCCCAGTGCCTGCTGGGAAATCACGAAAGTGCCCAGGCCCTGCTGTACCCGCACCAGCCCCGCATTCACGATCAACCTCACCGCCTCGCGGATGGTGGAACGGCCCACGCCGAACTGTTGCATCAGTTCGGGCTCTGTCGGCAGTTTTTGCCCTACGGCATAGGTGCCGGCGCCGATCAGCTGCCGCAATTGCGCAGCCACTTCGTCCGCAAGGTTCTTTCGTTGTAACGGTTGAATGCTTCTCATCATATCATCTGATGTTTGCAAAGATAACATAAACTTCATCGAAAAATAAAATCATTCTTTTTAGAAGAACAGGTGATGAAAAGCTGCTTCAAAAACCGTCATAAAGCATTAAATTTGTAGTCCTTTGTAGTCAAATAAAAATTGTTATCCAATGGCATTACCTAAATTCATGATTGCAGATGACCCGGTAACGGATCCGGATAATGAATACATCTTCCACACGGAGAAGCCGCGGTTTTTCGCCAAGCGGGTGGAGGAAGATGAGGAAGTAGCCTACATCGATATTGTAGAGGAAATCGACAACGTGGAAGAGTATTTCCACGGCGAGCCGGAGAAAAAGCAGGCGTTGCTGGATGAACTGGAAGACTGGTACTATTCCTATATGGAATGGCTGGAAGAAGACGAAGACGACGACGAAGAGTGAGACTTGCTTCACCGGTAGTGTGTTCCCGCACCCGATGATCCGATCTTCAGCCGGGTTCGTGCAACGGTACCCGGTAGTGCAGGCGGATGCTCGACAGTGTTGCCTCGCTGCATAACCGCTTCGGCGGATTTTTTATACGCCGGAATGTGAAAGATCAGCATCTCTATTTTGTTCGTGCTGACAGTGGTGATGATGCTTGGGTTGGTGATTTACCTGGTGGAAGATGAAAGCAGCGGATTCACCAGCATTCCGCAAAATTGTTTACCCGGCTATCAAGATCATTACCACAGAGGGATATGGCGATGTGGTGCCTGTCACCACTGCTGGAAAAATGATCGCCGGTTTTATATTGCTACCGGGGTATGGCATCGTTGCGGTGCCAACCGGTATAGCGACGACCGAAATGGCCACTACGGCCCAAAACAGGTCGCATTCGAACCAGGCTTGCCCGTCGCGCGGCCGGGAAGGTCACGATTCACGGCGCCCGTTTCTGCAAATACTGTGGGTCTGCTGTAAGCCTCAATTACACTGGCCAAGCGCGAAATAAATGATCACAAAAACGAGCACGGTGCCTAGGCAGCCGCCACCCAGTTTTTTAGCGCCATAACCGGCAATCACGGCTCTCCAGAATTTGTTCATATGCGCGATGCTTTAGTTGCTTTAATGTAACACTTTTTCCCGTCTTTTGATCACCTGCCGGTTTCACTATGCGGCGCATCCACCGGTTTTGATTCGGGAGAACCCCACTGCCGGAGGAAAACGAATAAAACGATGATCGATCCCACGGCCAGGAATTCACGCTGCCAGTTCTGGAACGATTCGAACCAGAATTTCGAATTGAGCGGGTATGCGGATACCGATGCCGGCGGCTCGTGCTGGGCCACCTGTCCGAGGTTGTAAGTACCCCTGCCGCCAATGAAATGCAGTACGAACGAAAACAGGAACAGGATGAAAAAGGCGGGCGACAGCGAGTGCCTGTACAGCTTCAGCCACCAGTCACCCTTGTTCACCGGCCAGGGGGCATCTTTTCCCGGCTTCGGAACCCGGTCCACCGGCTCTTTTTCGCTGAGTTTCTTCGACCCGGCGGAACCTTTCCGCCGCAATATGACCGTCAATATCACGTACATGCCCATCTGGAGGAATTCGTTTTCCCCGTTTTCGAAGGTGGCTTCGATAAAAGTGGGGACTACCAAGGTTGGCGCCGAAACCGAGCAGCGCCATGCCCTTTTCTTCCAGCTCTTTGCTAAACTGCAGCCAACCGGTGTAGGCCTGCGCCATCCAGCATATCAGCAGAATGCTGAAGAAACGAGTGTTGCTTTTTCATATCATTTGTAAATGTGGCCGGATATGTATCTCTACGAGGTCGCACCGTTGCGGTTGCGTCAATACGTACAGCACACAGGCGGCAATATCTTCTGCCTTCAGCATTTCAAGTTTATTGACTTTTTCGCGCTGCTCTTCAGGGGGCTGCGGCTGCATGTCCGTGCCCACCGCGCCGGGCTCGATGAGGGTCACTTTGATGCCCAGCGGGTTCACTTCCTTGCGCAGCGATTCCGACAGCCCTTTGGTGGCGCTCTTGGTGGCCACATACAACGAACTGCCCTTTTCCCTCGTTTCCGCGCTCATGGACCCGATGTTGATGATGTGCCCGCTGCTGTTGCGGCGCATGCGCTTGATGGCCTCGGCGGCGCAGGCCACGTAACCGAGCAGGTTGGTGTTGATGATGTACTGCCAGTCGGCATAACTGCCCTCTGTGATACTGGAATACCCCAGGGCGGCGTTGTTGATCAGCACATCGAGCTCACCGAGGGCTTCGTCGGCCTTTTCAAATATGTAGGCAATGTCGCTTTCGCGCGACACATCGGCAGTGATGCCGGTGATGTTTTTTTCAACGCCGGCTTTACGGGCATCGCCCAGGGTGTCGTTCAGTTCATTTTCATGCCTGCCGAAAATGAAGACCTTCGCGCCCCTGCCCGCCAGCAGCAGGGCCGTAGCACGACCGATGCCGGTAGTGCCGCCGGTTATCAAAATGTTTTTCTGCATATTTTCCATGATCAAAGGTTTTTAGCGATTTGTGCGTTGGACCCGGTGGATGATGAGCGATAGTTTATTTTCTGCACAGCCGTTCCGTCACGCCGCCGAAAGGCGTTTTGATCAGCAGCTGGTGGTTGGTTGCCGTGGACCTAGTATTTTGAAAATACAGCAGGGGAGCCGGCTTCGGGCGGGTAAAAGTGCAATAGATCAGACCGGCCCGCCATCCTTTCTGCTGTATATGTACCTTTCCGGCGGCAAACCCCGTTTTCCCCAGCGGCATCAGGTCGAAATACCTGTCATATTCAACGTTTACTTTCAGCGTTACGCCCTAAAAAATGATGCCACACGGCCTACGGCTGTTTTCCATGGCATATGATTTGGACTTTTTCCTGGGTAACGAAACGCATGATTATGAATACAAGAGACGGACGCTGCGTCAGCCTTTGGCAGGACAGCTCCAGCATTTACCAGTCAAGGCCCGTAACGGGAGACAATAGCTTCTATGATGTGATCATTGTCGGCGGCGGCATTACAGGTGTGAGCACGGCTTTGCAGCTGCAGGAAGCCGGGAAGAGATGCCTGCTGCTCGAGGCGAACCACCTCGGCTTCGGCACCACGGGCGGCACCACTGCGCATATCAATACTTTGCTGGATACGCCGTATACCACCATCGCGAAAAACTTCGGTCAGGATAACGCCTTACGCACCGCGCAAGCGGTCAAAGACGGCCTGCTGCACATCAAACGCAACATCGATCACTATGCTATCCGTTGTGGTTTTTCGGATGCAGATGCGTATTTATTTGCACAAGATGAGGATCAGGATAAGTCGTTGCGCGACATTGCCGCCGCCACGCTGGATGCCGGCCTGCATGTGACCACCTCTCCCGAAATTCCGGTGCCTGTTCCCTTTACCCACGCCATTCGCGTGGAAGGGCAGGCAAAATTTAATCCCATGCAATATGTGTTCGGTATCGCGAAAGCATTTGAACATATCGGCGGCGCCATCATCCAGCGTTGCAGGGTAACAGGCGTGGAGAACAACGATCTCGTGGAAGTGGACACCACCGGCGGAAAGTTCGCCGCGAGAGATCTTATATACGCCACGCACATCCCGCCGGGTGTAAATATCCTCCATCTCCGCTGCGTGCCTTACCGCAGCTATGCTTTGGCGGTGACCCTCGCCAATGAGCAATATCCGGAAGATCTGTCGTACGATATGCAGGACCCCTATCACTATTACCGCACGCAGGAAGTGGACGGAAAGCAATACCTCATCGCCGGGGGAAAGGACCATAAAACTGGCGAGGAGCCCAATACCGAAGCGCGGTTCTCACAGCTGGAAGCGCATGTCAGGAAGTATTTCGACGTGGCGGACATCGCATTCAAATGGTCTTCGCAATTCTTCGAGCCGGCGGATGGGCTGCCTTACATTGGTCACTTGCCCGGCCAGCCGGAAAACATCTACGTGGCTTGCGGATATGGCGGCAACGGCATGATTTACAGCAGTGTGGCGGCCACCCTTATCACCAAACTCATTATGAAAGAAGTCAGCCTCTACGCAGGGCTGTTCGATCCGAACCGCATCAAACCGGTTGCGGGATTCACCAATTTTATCAAGCACAATGCGGATGTGGTGCGGCAGTTTGCCGGGAAATTATTCCCGTCCGAAAAACTGTCGCAGCTGGCGGAGCTGGCGCCGGATGAAGCGAAGATCGTGCAGTTTGAAGGTAAGAAACTGGCTGTGTATAAAGACGTTGCCGGGCAAATCCACGCCGTGAGCCCCAACTGTACACATCTTCAGTGCGACGTGAAATGGAACGCGTCTGAACAGTCGTGGGACTGCCCCTGCCACGGATCCCGTTTCGATGCGGATGGATATGTATTGACGGGCCCGGCAGATCGGGACCTGGAAAGACTGGCGATTGAAGCGGTCAAGAAAAGCAAAGCGATATAAAGGTGCCGCCCTGTAGCGGCGTCGCACGCGATGTAACGGTGAACTTAGTCAGCAATCAATGAGGTTTGAGGTGCATTGGAAACAAGCGAAGGTGGATGGACAGGTCAGAACCGGAATGTGAGGACTGGCGTCCCGGTCAGATCAGCAAATTGCACTGTTGAGAAAAATATTCACGCATTGAATATCGAAAGAAGGAAGGTAGAACCAGTCTGTTTTTACAAACCTGTTTTTCACCTTGCTGAACAGGCTGAATTCGTATGCGCGGTTGCTTTTAAAGTAGCGGGCTGTTTGCCGCAATTCTTCCAGGATCGACTCACCTCTCTGCACAGTGTTGTAATCCACAAAACACATCGGGCCTTCCGGAGTGGTAAATATGAGCCTCGATTCCATGAAGTCAGGTTTTTAAATAAGAAATGGAAGAGTAATGTAGCACTTTTTACCCACTTCGGCCTGATATTAACAATTGGGCTTAGAACGACTGTAGCTCCCGCAGCAGCTGTTTCTCGGGGATGCCGATGATAAAGGTGGTGCCGTTGTCCACTTCGCTGGTGGCGGTAATGGACCCATTGTGGTGTTCCATGATTTTTTTGCAGATGGAGAGCCCGATGCCGGTGCCTTCAATTTCGTGGTAGCTGTGCAGCCGCTTGAAAACGGCGAAGATGTCTTCGAGATAGCGGTTGTCGATGCCGATGCCGTTGTCGGTCACGAAAATCTGGTAAAGGGGCGTATTGACATCTTCCGCGACAAGCTTCCGCGCGTAGATGTGCACGATCGGGGGCACCTGTTTTTTCCGGAATTTGATGGCGTTGCTGAGGAGGTTGTTGAACACCTGCCGCATCATGGTGGGAATTACGGGGATGCAGGGCAGCGGGTCCACCTGGATGCTGGCCTGCGTTTGCTGGATGTTGATTTCGAGCTCGGATACGGCCTCTTTGACGATCTCGGTGAGGTCGGCCTCCACAAAGTCCCAGCCCTGGGCGGAGTGCCGCGAAAAGCGCAGTAGGTCGTCTACCAGCTGCTGCATCCGGCGGGCGCCCTCGCTGATTTTGGAGGTGTATTTGTCGAGCTCGGCATCCTCGCTGGCTTTGGAGCGGATCATGTCCGTGAATATCCTGATTTTCCGGAGCGGCTCCTGTAAGTCGTGCGAGGCCACATAGGCAAACCGGTCGAGCTCTTCATTGACCTTTTTCAGGTGCACGTTGCTGCGGTTCAGTTGCCGGTTCAGTTCCCGCACTTTCTGTTCGGACGCTTCTTTCTCTTCTATTTCCCGCTGCAGCTGCGCGTTGGCCAGCAGCAGGCTTTTTTCCTGCTCCAGCAGCGAGTGGGTTTTATGATACAGCTCCACGAACAGGCCTACCTTGATGCGGAGCAGCTGCGGGTTGATGGGCTTGTAGATGAAATCCACCGCGCCCACGTTGTACCCTTTGTAGATGGCTTCTTCCTCATGGCTGTGGGCGGTGATGAAGATGATGGGAATGTGCTTCAGTTTTTCGCGCTGGTAAATCAGGGCGGCGGTTTCAAAGCCGTTCATGTCCGGCATCTGCACGTCCATCATGATCAGGGAAAAATCAGTGTCCTGCAACAGCGCTTTCAGCGCGGCGCGGCCTGAATTGGCTTTTACGATGGTGTATTGCTCCCTTTCCAGGATGGTTTCAATGGAAAGGAGGTTATCCTGCCGGTCGTCTACCACTAATATTTTTACAGGGCTCTTGTTCACGGTATGTTTGCTTTAAGCTGTTATCTGTATAGCCAGATGCGCATGAGTGACAGTAGCTGGTCAATTTTCAAAGGCTTTGTGATATAGTCCGATGCACCGGCTTCCAGGCATTTTTCACGGTCGCCTTTCATGGCTTTGGCTGTTACCGCAATGATCGGCAGGGCGTTGTTTTTGTGCTCCCGGCGTATTTTCTGCATCGTTTCGTAACCGTCCATTTCAGGCATCATGATGTCCATCAGCACAATGTCTATATGGTTGTTTTCGCCGAGGATACTCATCGCTTCCTTGCCGCTTTCAGCGGTGACGGTGTTGATGTGGAACCGCTCAAACGCAGTGGTGAGGGCGAAGAGGTTGCGCACATCGTCGTCTACCACCAGCACGGTCTTGTTGCTCAGTACGTCTTTTTGCGAGCGCACGTCTTCGATCATCTTTCTTTTTTCCGGCGGCAGGTTGTTGTGGTTGATATGCAGCTGGAGAATGGTTTCTTCAAGCAGCAGGTCGAGCGAGTTAACGTCTTTGAGCAGAATTTTATTGGCGTATTGCTTCAGTTTTGCTTTTTCGGTTTTGGAGAAATCTTTCGCCGAGTACACGATCAGCGGCGTGGCGGGCTGGCGCTGGCCGGACTGGATGTTGGCCAGCAGATCGGTGCCTTCCATGTCGGGCAGCATGTAGTCGGCGATGATGCAGTCGTAAGTGGTGGCTTCGAGCTGCTCCAACGCATGGCGGCCATCGGTTACGAAGTCGAGCTGAATAAGTTCGCCGTTTTCGAGTATGCGGGCGATCTGGGTGGCATCGGGCTGGTTGTCTTCCACCACCAGTACCTTCTTTTGCTTGCGGTCGTTTTGCCGGCTGATGGTCTGGAACAGCACGGTGAGGTCTTCGGCCTTGAGCGGCTTCAGGTTGAAGCTCCTGGCTCCGCGCTGCATGGCCAGCAGCCTGTTTTCTTCGCCGGATATGAGGTGGATGGGGATGTGGCGGAGATTCACATCGTTCTTGAACAGGTCGAGTATGCGCCAGCCGCTGGCATCGGGCAGTTTCACATCGAGCGTAACGGCGATGGGATGATATTTGTTGGTGAGGTCGAATACTTCCCCGAAGCTGATCGCCACTACTACTTTCAGCCCCATTTCATGGGCCTTTTCCTGCATGATGCGGGCAAAGCGTACGTCGTCTTCGATGATGAGCACCACCTTGTCGTTTTCAGCGATGTTATTGCGGTCGTCGCCGATGTCGTTGATGATTTCGTTGAGGCTGTCCAGATCCTTCGTTTCGGGCGCTTTCGGCGCTTCGAAAGGATGGGCGGCGACTCTCGGTTTATTTTCCAGCTCTGTTTCGGGCGTGTACTGCAGTGGCAAGTAGAGCGTAAACGTACTGCCCATGCCGGCCTCGCTTTCCAGCTCGATAGACCCGCCCAGGAGGTCGGCCAGGCCGCGGCTGATGGACAGCCCCAGGCCGGTGCCGCCGTATTTGCGGCTGGTAGAGCCTTCGGCTTGCTGGAAGGCTTCGAAGATGATGTTCTGCTTATCTTTCGAAATGCCGATGCCGGTGTCGCGGATTTCGAACGCCACTACCTGCACAGCGTTGTCGAGGTTGCTGTTGGGCACTTTCCAGTTGCGGCCGGCCTCGTATACCCGCAATTTCACTTCGCCTTTTTCCGTGAATTTGAATGCGTTCGACAGCAGGTTTTTCAGAATCTGGTTGAGGCGCTGCACATCCGTTTCCAGCGTTTGCGGCAGCTTCTCATCGATTTCCACGCTGAACCGGAGGTTCTTGTTTTCGGAGATGTGTTTGAATGTGGTTTCCACGAACGCGATCACTTCGTGGAAGCGGACTTTGATAAAGTCGGTGGAAATGTACCCGGACTCGATCTTCGACAGGTCGAGGATGTCGTTGATCAGCTGGATAAGGTCGTCGCCGCAGCTGTGGATGGTTTTGGCATAGCGCACCTGCTTTTCGTCGAGGTTGCCGTCGTGGTTTTCGTAGAGCTGCTGCGCCAGGATGAGCAGGGAATTGAGGGGCGTCCGCAATTCATGGCTCATGTTGGCCAGGAACTCGGATTTGTATTTGGAGGTGAGCTGCAGCTGCTCGGCTTTTTCTTCGAGCGAGCGGCGGGCTTCCTCTACTTCGCGGTTTTTCTCTTCCACCTCGTTTTTCTGCTTCACGAGCAGGTGGGCTTTGTCCTGCAGCTCCTCGTTCGCTTTGCGGAGCTCGTCGGCCAGCGACTGGGATTGCGCCAGCAGATCTTCCGTTCTGGAGTTGGCTTCGATGGTGTTCAGCACGATGCCGATACTTTCGGTCAGCTGGCTGAGGAAATCGAGGTGCGTCTGGTTGAAGGTGTCGAAGGCGGCGAGCTCTATCACGGCCTTGATCTCGGTTTCGAAAAGCACCGGCAGAACTATGAGGTTGAGCGGCGCGGCGGAGCCGAGGCCGGAGGTTATTTTAATGTAGTCGCCTGGTACGTTGGTAAGCAGGATGCGCTCCTTGTCTACCGCGCACTGCCCCACGAGGCCCTGTCCCAGCGCGAATTCGCGGGCCACGTGCGCCTCTTCGCCGTAGGCATAGGAGGCCAGCAGCTTCAGCTTGGGGTCGGTCATGTTTTCATCCTGCTTCAGGATGTAGAACATACCTTTCTGCGCATTCACCACCCGTGCCAGTTCGGAGAGGATGCGGTTGGTTACCGTGTGCAGGTCTTTCTGGCCCTGCAGCATCTGCGTGAAGGTGGCGAGGTTGGACTTGAGCCAGTCCTGTTCCTGGTTGCGGAGCGTGGTCTGCTTGAGATTGGTGATCATCTGGTTGATCGTGTCTTTCAACTGCTCCACTTCCCCTTTTGCTTCCACGCGAATCATCTGTGTAAGGTCGCCTTTCGTTACGGCGGAGGCCACGGCCGAGATGGCGCGCACCTGTGTGGTGAGGTTTTCGGCGAGCTGGTTCACGTTTTCGGTGAGGTTTTTCCAGATGCCGGAGGCGCCGGGTACGCTCGACTGTCCGCCCAGCCGCCCTTCCACGCCCACTTCCCTGGCTACGGTGGTTACCTGGTCCGCAAACACGGCCAGGGTGTCGATCATTTCGTTGATGGTTTCGGTGAGCTGGGCCACCTCCCCGCGTGACACCACCGATAACTTTTGTTTCAAATTACCGGTGGCCACGGCGGTTACCACTTTCGCAATCCCCCGAACCTGGTTCGTGAGGTTGGAGGCCATCATGTTCACGGAATCCGTGAGGTCTTTCCAGGTGCCGCCCACGCCCTGCACTTCGGCCTGTCCGCCGAGCTTCCCTTCGGTGCCCACTTCGCGGGCCACGCGGGTTACTTCGAATGCAAAGGAGTTCAGCTGGTCCACCATGGTGTTGATGGTATTTTTCAGGTCGAGGATTTCGCCTTTTACGTCGATGGTCACCTTTTTGGACAAGTCGCCGGAGGCCACGGCTTTCGTTACCTCGGCGATGTTGCGCACCTGCGCGGTGAGGTTGCCGGTCATGTTGTTCACGGAGTCGGTCAGGTCTTTCCACGTACCGGCTACGCCCGGCACAAACGCCTGGCCGCCCAGTTTACCGTCTGTGCCCACTTCACGGGCTACGCGCGTTACTTCGGAAGCGAACGCGCGGAGCTGGTCCACCATCGTATTGAGGGTTTCTTTCAGCTGAAGGATTTCACCGCGCACGTCTACCGTGATTTTCCGGCTCATGTCGCCGTTAGCTACGGCAATGGCCACGTCGGCGATGTTGCGCACCTGCGCGGTGAGGTTGCCGGCCATCATGTTCACGGAGTCTGTCAGGTCTTTCCAGGTACCGGCTACACCGGGCACGTTGGCCTGCCCGCCCAGTTTCCCTTCGGTGCCCACTTCACGGGCCACGCGCGTTACTTCGGACGCGAACGCGCGGAGCTGCTCCACCATGGTGTTGATGGTGTTTTTCAGCTCGAGGATCTCGCCCTTCACGTCCACTTCGATCTTGCGCGACAGGTCACCGTTGGCCACCGCGGTGGTTACCTCGGCGATGTTTCGCACCTGTGAGGTGAGGTTGGAGGCCATGATGTTCACGGAGTCGGTGAGGTCTTTCCAGAGCCCTTCCACGCCGGGTACGCTGGCCTGGCCGCCGAGCTTGCCTTCGGAGCCTACTTCGCGGGCCACGCGGAACACTTCGGAACCGAAGGCGTTCAGCTGGTCCACCATGGTGTTGATGGTATTTTTCAGTTCGAGGATTTCGCCTTTTACGTCTACGGTGATTTTGCGCGACAGGTCGCCTTTCGCCACGGCGGTGGTTACTTCGGCAATGTTGCGCACCTGGGCGGTGAGGTTGGAGCCCATCTGGTTTACGGACTCTGTGAGGTCTTTCCAGGTGCCGCCCACGCCCTGTACTTTGGCCTGTCCGCCGAGCTTGCCTTCGGTGCCCACTTCGAGCGCCACACGGGTTACTTCGGAGGCGAATGAGTTGAGCTGGTCCACCATCGTGTTGATGGTTTTTTTCAGCTCGGCGATTTCGCCCGCCACGTCCACGGTGATTTTTTTGGACAGGTCGCCGTTGGCCACGGCGGTGGTCACTTCTGCGATGTTGCGCACCTGCGCGGTGAGGTTGGACCCCATCTGGTTCACGGAGTCGGTGAGGTCTTTCCAGGTACCGCCCACGCCTTGTACTTTGGCCTGGCCGCCGAGCTTGCCTTCGGTGCCCACTTCGAGCGCCACGCGGGTTACTTCGGAGGCGAAGGAGTTGAGCTGGTCCACCATCGTGTTGATGGTGTTCTTCAGCTCGAGGATTTCGCCTTTTACGTCTACGGTGATTTTGCGCGACAGGTCGCCTTTCGCCACAGCCGTTGTTACGTCGGCGATGTTGCGCACCTGCGCGGTGAGGTTGCCGGCCATCTGGTTCACGGATTCGGTGAGGTCTTTCCATACCCCGCCTACGCCCTTTACGGTGGCCTGGCCGCCCAGCTTGCCCTCGGAGCCTACTTCACGCGCCACGCGCGTTACTTCGGCGGAGAACGAGTTGAGCTGGTCCACCATGGTATTGATGGTGTTTTTGAGCTCGAGGATTTCGCCTTTTACGTCTACGGTGATTTTCCGGGAAAGGTCGCCGCGCGCCACAGCCGTGGTCACTTCGGCGATGTTGCGTACCTGGCCGGTGAGGTTGGAGGCCATCTGGTTCACGGAGTCGGTCAGGTCTTTCCAGGTACCGGCCACGCCTTTTACCTGGGCCTGGCCGCCGAGCTTGCCGTCTGTGCCCACTTCGCGGGCCACGCGGGTTACTTCGGAGGAAAAGGAGTTGAGCTGATCCACCATGGTGTTGATGGTGTCTTTCAGTTCCAGGATTTCTCCCTGCACGTCTACCGTAATTTTTTTGGACAGGTCGCCCTTGGCCACGGCCGTTGTAACGTCGGCGATGTTGCGCACCTGCGCGGTGAGGTTGCCGGCCATGAGGTTCACGGAATCGGTGAGGTCTTTCCATACGCCCGCCACGTCTTTCACTTTGGCCTGTCCGCCAAGTTTGCCTTCGGAGCCCACTTCACGCGCCACGCGGGTCACTTCCATGGAAAAGGCGTTGAGCTGTTTCACCATCCCGTTCACCTCGGTGGCGATGCGGGCAAATTCTCCCTGCAGCTCATGCTCGCCGATCTGCAAGGTCATCTCGGTGGATAGGTTGCCCTTTGCGACCGAGCCGATCACATGGGCAATCTCTATCGTGGGGTGAACCAGGTCGGAAATGAGGGTGTTGATGGAGCCTACGGCTGTTTCCCAGGAGCCGCGGGCTGTACGCGGCATGATGACGCGGTGGTTGAGCTTGCCCTGCTTGCCGATGGTGTTGCGGGCAAGGTTCAGTTCTTCTACCAGCGTTTCATTGAGGGAAATGATATCGTTCAGGGTGTCGCAGATCTTACCGGTCAGGCCGGTGTTGTCTACCGGCATACGGGCGCTGAAGTTCCCGTTTTTTACTTCTGTGAGTACATGCAAAAGCTGGCGGGCATCCAGTTCATCCTGGCCATTTGTAGACGGGTGTGGAAAAACTTCCACACTTCGGGCGGCAGATTTGGCTGATTCCACGGTTTTTTTCCGGGTCGTCATTGTAAAGGAATTTCAGTACAGGCAATATATTATCGGATTCGGTATGCATATTCTTGTTAACGCCGCTATCAAAACCAAACATTAATTTTGTATCGCAATCATATTAACCTTGATTATATGCAATTTTTAGGCCATGCCCCAAGGTCTGTTTTGCTGGCGGAAGATGACCGTGACGATCAGGAAATGCTCGTGTATGCATTCCGGGAAATTGATCCTTACGTTGTGGTTAGCTGTGTGCCGAATGGCAGAAAATGCATGTCTTACCTGGAAAGCCTGCGGGAAGAGGAATTGCCTTCACTGATCATCCTGGATTATAATCTGCCGGAAATAAATGGCGCAGACATCCTGCACCTGATGAAAGAAGACCCGCGTTACGCGCATATCCCGAAAATCATCTGGAGCACGTCGGCCTCCCCGGTGTACCACACCATCTGCAAAACGTTGGGCGCCAGGGATTATATCGTCAAACCGGGCGATATGGCCACTTATATTTCCACGGCCCGGCATATGTTAACTTTCATCGAAGAGCCGATGCTCTAACAGGTTATTGAACGCGGTGAGCAGGTAGTCTGTGTAGTATTGCTGCACATGCAGCGCAGGCGCTTCGCCTGATTCCAGTTTTCCCTCCAGCAGTATTTCCTTCCTGAAAGCAATGGCCTAAAATGCAAACAGCTGGTGACCGCTTTCCGGAACGGGCGTGGCGTAGCCGGTGATGGCAATTCCCCAATCGCTGCGGAAAAGATCGGTCACATTGCGCGCCATTTCCACAGCCACTACTCTGTCTACGCAATTGCATAGTTCCGCATGAACCGGTTCCACGTTGAGGTGTTTGTATTTCTGCCCGAGGTTATAAGCGGTAATACCGCCCTGGAAAAAACGGACGGCTTCTTCCGCACTGGCCAGCGCCAGCTGCAATAATCCTGCGGTCACGCTTTCTGCTACCGCAATCGTCTGGTTTTTCCGGATCAGCTGATCTTTGATTTGATGAAGCACGGTTTCGTCGAACATACCCTTTGAAAGATAAAATCTGTGCCAGAAGCAACTGGCACTATTTTTTAACGGGAATGGGTATGCCGTCTACCGTAGTACAGAGCATGCAGTACGATCACGATACCCATACATTGCGGATCCGCTATGTGTCGGGCATGGTGTATGATTATCACGAGGTGCCGGAAGAAGTGTTCGAAGCCATGAAGGCTTCCGGTTCAAAAGGCCGTTTCCTGAACCTGCATATCAAAGGCAATTATGCGTTTGAGAAAATTCCCAAAGCACGTCGGTAAACCATCTTTTTTCGTCGAAGAAATATTGCACCGGCCGGAAGCCGGCCGCTGCAGCCAGCTGCCGGATTTCGTCGAGGCTGTACTTCTGCGAGATTTCCATAAAAAGGGGCTCGTCTTTTTTGAAACGGATAATATGTTCACCGAGCTGCACCGCCTGGTCGGTTCGGCTGACAAGATAGCTTTTACAGGCTCCGCTGAGGGGATCGTACACGGGGAAGTGATCGAACTGGTTGATGTCAAAATCGGCCTTGAGCTCGCGGTTGATGCGGGTGAGGAGGTTGAGGTTGAAATCGCGGGTGATGCCGCGGCCGTCGTTGTAAGCGTCGAGAATCACCCGGGGGTGTTTGCGCAGATCGAAACCGATCAGCAGTAAATCGCCGGGCTGCAACTGTTCCCGCAGCCTGCGGCAAAACTTCACCGCTTCGTCTGGCGTGAAGTTGCCGATGCTGGAGCCCATGAACATCACCACCTTGCGGCGGGCGGAGAGGTAGTCCATCGCCTTCAGCATATCCATGTATTCTCCGCGGAGCCCTTGCACCTGCAGGCCCGGCAGCTTTGCCGGCAGGGTGCGCTGCAGGTGGCCGATGATGTTTTCGGAAATGTCGATGGGGAAATACGCTTGCGCCGGGTTGCGCCGGTGCAATTCCCTGAGGAGGTAAAACGATTTGGAGGCATCGCCCGCGCCGAGCTCAACGAGATTGAACGGCGTGGCGCCCAGTGCATCGGCCATGTCGCGGGTCTGGCCCGCCAAAATTTCCAGTTCGCTGCGGGTAAGATAATACTCCGGCAGATGCATGATTTGCTGGAACAGGGCGTCGCCCGTGGCATCGTAAAAGTATTTCGACTGGAGGTATTTCGGTGTGGCGGTAAGGCCTTTCAATACATCGCTATAAAAATTGTCTACGGCTGTTCTTTGTAATATGGAAGCTGTTTTCATGATGTTCCTTTGATCTTATACCGCAAGCCTGATACCGGTTAACTGCCAGCGGAGGTGGGGGTGAAAAAAATTTCTGTATGTGGGGCGGCTGTGCCCTGGTGAGGTAAATCCGGAAGCGCCGCGCAGCACTTTCTGGTTCACCATGAATTTGCCGTTGTATTCGCCGACCGGACCGGGCACGCGCGCAAAACCCGGGTAAGGGAGGTAGGCGCTTTCCGTCCATTCCCAGCGATGGCCCCAGTCGAGCTCCGCGGCGGCAGCCTCCCACTCGAATTCCGTGGGCAGCCGGCAGCCTTTCCAGGCGGCATAGGCGGCGGCCTCGTAAAAGCTGACATGGGTTACCGGCTCGTGGAGGGCCAGGGGCTGCAAGCCCTGCAACGTATAATGGAACCAGCTGCCTTCGATGTTGTACCAGTACATCGGGGCTTCTACCTGGTTGTTGCGCACCCAGTCCCATCCTTCCGCATACCAGTGTTCGAACTGCCGGTAGCCGCCCTGCTGCATAAACTCGAGATAGGCGCAGTTGGTGACCAGCGAGGCGGCGATTTGACAGGGCTGTATATACACCTGGTGGCGGCCGAGCTCGTTGTCGTAGCAAAAGCCGTCGCCTTCATAACCGATATGATGCAGGCCGCCCTTCACCGGTATCCATCCTTCTTTTGCCGGCACCTGCTGCGCCGGAAGCGCCGCGTCGTACGCGGGGAAAAGCGGGTTGTGGCCGAGGATGTACTTGATGTCCGTCCACAGCAGCTCTTGGTGTTGCTCTTCGTGGTTGCAGCCCAGCGTGACCAGGGTATGCACGGTGTCGTTTACCGGGTTGGAGAGCAGTATTTCCATCGCCTCATCTACGTATACCCGGTACCGGTAGATCTCGTTGACGGTGGGTCTACTCAGATTCCCGCGCTGGGTGCGGATAACGCGGGCGCCGAGGCTTTCGTAATAACTGTTGAATACAAAATTGAAGTTCGCGTCGAACTCTGTGTAATCTTTCAGGTAAGGCTTTAATACCAGTGTTTCAAAAAACCAGGTGGTATGGCCCAGGTGCCATTTGGGCGGGCTTACGTCCGCGATGGGCTGTACCACATAGTCTTCCGTGTGCAGTGGGCTGCAGATTTTTTCCGTCAGTTGTCTCACTTTCCTGTACTGTTGGATCAGGCTCATGGCGTTGTAATTTTAACCAGGTCAGAAATTGTTCCGATGTGCAGTTCTTCCGCTTTCCGGCGCTGCATCATGAGGGCATATGCATTATTGAACCCGATGGGCCGGAGCCAGCGGAGCCGATACTGCTGCATAAATTGTGCCTGTACGTATTGGTACACGCTGTCTTTGTGCTGCACCAGCGCCGCCACTTTTTCCGCGGGCGGCTGCAATATCACCAGCAGTCCCGTGCCGGTATATTCCGGGTAGCAATCGATCTGGTTATTGGTGAGCGCGTCGAAGCAGATTTTGGTGCCGCCCAGGCCGGTTTTGGACGACACGGCCAGGTCGGTGTTCCCTTCAATCAGCATGCGGTACATTTCCACGAGAATGTACTGTTCCGTGAAAATTTTCGAGCCGATGCGCACCACGCCTTTGTTGCCATAGCGGGGCGCTTTATATAAACCCTGCTGTTGCAGGAATGTTTTGGCCACTGCTTCCGGGCTCTTTTTCAGGAAATCGGCCTGGTAATTCAGCAGCGTCATAACGGAGTCGTTGATGCGGCCGCTGAGCTGGTTGAAGGTGGCTTCCAGCTCTGGATATTGCTCCAGCAGCCCGTTGCGCACCAGCGGGGCGGCGTAGTAAGGGGGGAAGATGGTTTTGTCGTCCGTGAGCGTCACCAGGTCGAACGCCTTGATGCGGCCGTCGGTGCTGTACCCGCTGATCACGTCAAGTTTGTTTTCGTGCATCGCCTGGTACATCACCGCGTCGTTGATGACCACGTTGCGCATGCGGAGGCCGTACACTTTTTTCAGCCCGAGGTAGCCATCTATCCGGCCCATGAATTCCGGTGTAAAACCTGCCAGCAGTTTGCCGGACGAGGTAACGGGCAGCATGGCGAAAAAGAGGAGGGCAAACCCGAGCAGGGCCGCCAGCCCCAGTTTCCATTTTAATTTTTTCTGGAGCCGCCCCAGCAGGAAATCGAACAGCAGGGCCAGCAGCGCGGCGGGAATGGCACCGGCGAGGATCATGTAAGTATTGTTGAGGGCGATGCCGCCAAAAATGAATTCCCCCAGCCCGCCGGCCGCAATATAGGCGGCAAGCGTAGCCACGCCTACGTTGATGACGGTGGCGGTCCTGATGCCGGCAATCACCACCGGCATGGCCAGCGGGAGCTCTACCCGGAACAATACCTGCCGGTGCGTCATGCCCATGCCGCGCGCCGCTTCCCTGACATTTGCGTCTACACCGGCGATGCCGGTATAGGTGTTGCGGATGATGGGCAGCAATGCGTACAGGAACAGCGCCACGATGGCCGGTTTGGGGCCTATGCCCAGCAAGGGTATCATAAAGCCGAGCAGGGCGATGCTGGGAATGGTCTGCATCACACCGGCGAAGCCGAGCACCACGCCGGCCAGTTTCCGGCGCCGCGCAATGAGGATGCCGAGCGGCACGCCAATGGCGATGGCAATGGCGACCGACACCAGCGTAAGGTTGATGTGGGTGAGCGTTTGTTGTAATAGCTTGCCGGACTGCGACCGGAGAAATTCCAGGAATTCGTTCATAGTTTCAAGAATGTGCGCACAAAGTCGTTGGCTGGTTGTTCCCGCAACTGGCCCGGCGTGCCCATCTGCACGATGCGGCCTTTGTCCATCAGGCACACGCGCGTGGCGAGGGTAAACGCCTCGTGTACGTCGTGGGTGACCATGACGATGGTTTTCTTTTTGAATTCATCCAGCTCGCTGAACTCGCTTCGGATGCGGTCGCGCGTGATGGGGTCGAGAGCGCCGAAAGGCTCGTCCATCAACAGCACGGGCGGATCTGCGGCCAGCGCCCTGGCGAGGCCTACGCGCTGCTGCTGCCCGCCGCTGAGCTGATGCGGGTACACGTGGGCATGCTCGCTGTACGAGAGCCCGAGCTTTTGCATGAGCGTGGCGGTGCGTTCCTGGATGGCGTCTTGCTGCCAATGCAGCAGCCTGGGCACCACCGCGATGTTTTCGGCTACGGTGTAGTGCGGGAATAATCCCATGTGCTGCAATACATACCCCATGCCCCTTCTCAGCTGCGGGCCGGGAATGTGCGCAGTGTCGGCGCCGTTAAGGAGCACCTGCCCCTCATCCGGCTCCAGCAGGCGGTTGAGCATTTTGAGCGTGGTGGTTTTGCCGCAGCCGCTGGTGCCGAGCAAAATGAAGTTCTCGCCTTCCTGCACGGAAAACGAAACGTCCTGCACCGCGCGGGTGTTGCCGAATGATTTATGGAGGTGGCGCGCTTCAATCATCGTCCAGTGTCATAAAAAGATTATTCAGTGATTCCGTAAATGTCGGGTGCGCAAAAATGGTATGGCGTAGCTGTTTGTACGTGATCTTCCCCATCATCGCCATTTGCAGCACGGCCATGATTTCGCCGCCGCTGACGGATAGAATGGATGCGCCCAGTATTTGCCCGCTTGCCGCGTCTACCACTGCTTTCATCAGCCCTCTCGTTTCGCCGGTTTCGATGGCGCGGGCCACCTTGCTGAGTGGCAGGGTGGCCACTTTTACGGCCAGGCCTTTTGCCCTGGCTTCTTTTTCCGTGATGCCGATGCGGCCAAGTTCGGGGTCCGTAAACATACAATAGGGCACGGGCCGGTTGTTGATGGAAAGCTGTGCGTTGTTCAGAATATTTTCCGACACTACAAGATAGTCATTATAGGAAATATGCGTGAAAGCCGGCCCCTTTTTTACGTCGCCGAGCGCGTAGATGCCGGGCACGGTGGTTTCGAGGTATTCGTTGACGGGAATGAACCCCCGTTCGTCCGGCGTGATGCCGGTTTGGGGGAGCTGCAGCGCGGCTGTGGCGGGCTCGCGGCCGGTGGCGATCAGCCAGTGAGACGCGGGTAATTCACTCCCGTCCGACAGCCGGAGCCGCACCCCGTTCGCATCCGGCGCGGCATATTTCACGGTGGTGTTGGTCAGGATGCGGATGCCGTCTTCTTCCAGTATGGCATGCACGGCCGCCGCCACATCATCATCTTCCTTGTTCAGGATACCGCCGCCTCTTTCGATCATCGTTACCCGGCTGCCGAGCCGGCGGAAGAGCTGGCCCAGCTCCATGGCAATGTATCCCGTGCCCAGTATGGCCAGGTGCTGCGGTATTTCCTGCAATTCGAGCATGCCGGCGGCAGTGAGGTAAGGCGTTTCGCCGATGCCGGGAATGGGCGGTACCACGGGCTGTGCGCCGGTATTGATAAAAACAAGTTCCGCCGTGTAGGCGTTGTTGACCGTTTTATGCCCGGTAAAAACACCGGGCTCCTTCACCACGTCGAGGTTGTGGTTTTTTTCGAGACTGTTGGCGAGGCTGTTGCGGAAGGAGGCCACCACCCCGTTTTTTCGTTTTATCACTGCTGCGAAATCCACATCGCCCGCCTGTGCGCGAATGCCGTACTCCTGTGCGCGTGAAACCATGTAATGCGTCCGCCCCGAAGCAATCATCGTTTTGGTGGGCGTGCAGCCGGTGTTGATGCACGTGCCGCCGATTTCGTGGCCTTCCAGCAGCAAGGTGCGCCGGCCCGCGCGGGCGAGTTTTTTCGCCAGCGGATTGGCCGCCTGCCCGGAACCGATAATAATGGCATCGTATTTTTTCATGCAGCAGATTTACAAAGTTCAGATAACAAGCGATGCTGTGCATTGTTTAAATCCTGCCAATTGTTGTGTATTTTTAAACATGCAAAAGTTGTTCTTCGCTGCGGCGATATTGCTGGCCGCCTGCACGCCAGCCCGCCAAACCGTCAGCACCCCTCCACGTCCCCACGCCCCCGCGGAATTCAGAGCCGCCTGGGTGGCCACCGTCGCCAACATCAACTGGCCTTCGCGCCCCGGCCTCACTACAGCGCAGCAGCAGCAGGAAGCCATTCGCCTGCTCGACTTTCTCCGGGAGCACAATTTCAATGCCGTTATTTTCCAGGTAAGGCCACAGGCAGACGCCCTGTACCAAAGCAGCCTCGAGCCCTGGTCGTATTATCTCACCGGCAAACAGGGACAGGCGCCCTCGCCGTATTACGATCCGCTCACGTTCTGGGTGGAAGAAGCGCACCGCCGCGGACTGGAGCTGCACGTGTGGCTCAATCCCTACCGCGCCCATCATGTGGCCGGCGGGGAAGTGTCCGACAGCTCGGTGGTCAGAAAAATGCCGGCCGACGTGGTGCACCTCAAGGAAGGTTACTGGTGGTTCGACCCCGCGAAAAAAGCAACGCAGGACCATGGCGCGGCAGTGGTCAACGATATCGTGAAACGATACGACATCGACGGCGTGCATTTCGACGATTATTTCTATCCCTATCCTTCTTACAACGGAGATGCGGATTTCCCGGATAACGAGAGCTGGGCCGCGTATAAAAAATCGGGCGGAACATTGTCGCGGGCCGACTGGCGCCGTGATGCCGTGAACCAGTTTGTGCAGCGCGTGTATCGCGAAATCAAGGCCACCAAAAAACATGTGAAGTTCGGCCTCAGCCCCTTCGGGATTTACCGGCCCGGATTTCCGCCCGCCATCAGCGCGGGCTTCGACCAGCACAACGAATTATACGCCGATGCCCGCCTGTGGCTGAACAAGGGCTGGATAGACTATTACTCGCCGCAGCTGTACTGGCCGATAGACAGGGTTGCGCTCAGCTTTCCCGTGCTCCTGGGTTGGTGGAAATCGGAAAATAAAATGCAGCGGCACCTGTGGCCGGGTATCAGCGTGGGGAAAGACTCTTCCCGGCTGAACGTGCACGAAGCCGTCAGCAAAATCATGATCACGCGCGGTATGATGCCGGACGATATGGGCGTGGTACATTGGCACATCGGCTCCGTTGCCGATAATCCCAACATGGCGAAAGCTTTGCTGGACGGGCCTTACAAATCGCCCGCGCTGGTGCCGGCGAGCCCCTGGCTGAATACCGAAGCGCCGGCGCAGCCTTCATTTGTGATGGAAGCGGCGGGCGATAGCATGCGCATTCGTTGGGAACACCCGCAGGCGGGAGATGTATTTCGCTGGGTGGTGTATTTACGGTATGGCGCACAATGGTCGTATAAAATGCCGGTGAGCAGCGAACGGTCTGTAACGGTACCGCTTGTAAGCGGTAAACAACGCCTCGCGGTGGCCGGTGTAACGGCGGTGGGCCGCACCGGAAACGAAAGCGCCTGGCTGGGTAAAGCGGTGGACGTGCCCATTGTGCCGCGTGCCGGCTGGAACGCCAATCCTGCCAGGACATTTAAACAGCACCGGCCGGTGAGGATAACGATACATCACGAGGGCACGCGGTTTGATTCCACGAAGGTGGCTGCACAGCACATCAAAAACGTACAGGTGTGGGGCATGGGGAAAGACCGGAACTGGGCCGATATTCCCTATCATTTTTTGATTGCGCCGGACGGCACAGTGTTCGAGGGGCGCGATGCGTTTACGGTTGGGGAAACCGCCACGGAATACAATCCCGAAGGTCACCTGCTGATCACCTGCCTCGGCAATTTCGAGGAGCAGCAGGTAGACCCGCGGCAGCTCGATGCCCTGATCAATACCGTGGCCTACGCATGCCGCAAATACGGTATTCCGTACGAAACCATCGCGTCGCACCGGGATCATTCCAGCCAAACCAGCTGCCCCGGTAAAAACCTGTACAGGTTCCTGCAGAACGATTACATCAGGGAACAGGTGCAGGCATTGCTGGAAGCTACGGGAAGCGCGGTGAAACGATAACACCCGCGGTTATTGCCGCGTAAAAAGGTGCGCTGGCAACGGCGCACCTTTTTTTGTCGATCCGTACCCGTTAAAGCATTTTCATGACCGCACTGTTACCGAAGAAGTTGACGCTCCCGCCAGCAATGCCACCGGTTGCGCGGCTTTCCTGGTATCGCCGCCGTCGATCAGGATACCCGCGCTGGCGGCGCCTTCTACCTGAAGGAACGGGCCGGCCGGCGTCAGTACGCGGCAGGCGCTGAGCAGCACGTCTTTCGAACCGATGAAGCGCAGCAGGGGCGTGCCCGGCGTACCGTTGGCGCTCAGGCCGTTGATAGCCACGTCTTGCACATTATCGAGCACGATGGCCGGGCGCTCGTCGGGTTCCCCGTATTCAAAGCGGACATTCTGGAGGGTGAGGCCTTTCACATTCCTGGCATACATGCCGTAAGCCGGAGGGCCGCCCGGCAGCTTGTCCCATACGCCGAAGTATTCCGCTGCAACCCGCGGCACCTCCTTCGCCGCCTGTTCTTTCGTGCCGCCGCCGGCATATTGCACGTGCACGTCCGTAAAGCTGATGTTTTCGAGATAGTATTCTCCCATGGCGTTCAGCGTGATGCAGGAGTTTTTTTCACCCTCCCAGGTATGGAGATCGAAATGGATGTCCGGATGAGGTACGGGCAATTTCAGCACGGTTGCCCTGATGCCGTTGAATACGAGGTTGCGGATGAAGGGTTTGGTAATGGACGCGCTGGCGCCGTTGTTGTTGCTCACGCCGCTGAAACCGATGCCGATGGGCCCCGTCACATTCCGCATGACGATGTTGGAGAAGGTGAAGTTTTCGATAGAAGCCCTGCCCGCGCTGATTTTGATGGGGCAGCCATATGTGTCGTAAATCAGGCAATTGGACACGGCAATGTTCTGCGAGGCGCCGCCCCCGAACCGGAAAATCGACCAGCGGGTGCTGAAGCTGCAGTTGGTGACGGTCACGAACTGGTTGCTGCCGAACAATGCACAGGCATCATCCTGGCACTGTACATCGCAGTTCGCGATGTGTACGTATTTGCAGTCGTTGAAATGAAAACCGTCGTTGTTTTTATTGACACGGTTATAAATCCGGACATCGTTGATATGCACCTGGTTGCAGTGCAGGATGCGTACGCAGTGGTAAGCGCTGGCGGTCAGAAAAGTATTGCGCAGGTGCAGGTTATTGCATTGGTAAAAGATCATCAGGTGCGGCCGGTCGAAGTTGCCGCCCACACCGTTTTGTCCCGGCCCGGTGTTGTCGCCTTTGCCGTTGTAAAAAGCCAGCCCGTTGCCGTCGATGGTGCCGTTGCCTTCGATGGTCAGATTATCGGCCTTCACCGCGTACAGGAAAACGATGTTGCCGTTCCCGGAAGGTACGCCTTTACCGGCCGTGTAATCCTCGCGCCGGGGGCTTCCCAGCAGTTTGCCGCCGGCAGAGAGGTGCAGCGTTACGTGCGGTTTGAGCTCGAGCGTACCCGACAGGAAATCGCCGGCCGGTATCACGACAGTGCCGCCTTTCGCCAGGCTGCATGCATCGATGGCCGACTGGATGGCTTTCGTATTGAGCGATTTGCCGTCGCCCTTCGCGCCGAAATCATTGATGTTGTAAATTTTCGCTTCGTTGGCCGGTTGGCCAGAATGCCCGGCGCCGAAGGCTTTGCCGGTGGCAGTGAGGCCTGCGCCAACGCTCGCGGTGGTAATGACCCCCAGCCAGCTGCGGCGGGAAATGTGTTCGTTTTTCATATGTGGAATCTTTAATGCAATCGTTTGCACTACAAGTAACTAAAAAGAAGCGATAAAAGGAAGTTATTTATGTGGAAGGGAGGCGCCGGCGTATACCGGGAGAATACGGCTTTTAAATGCGGGCTGGCGCTGTGATACGTATCATTCCTGTTCCGACAGCATGGCGTCGCTCATTTTTACTACGTATTCGCGGTTTTCATTGCCCCACCGGTCCATCGCCTCGATCACCGGCATAATGCTCAGTCCCAGTGGCGTGAGGTAGTATTCCACTTTCAGCGGAAGGCCGGGGTATACTTTTTTGCCGAGCACGCCGAGGGCTTCCAGTTCGTTCAGCTGCATGTTGATCACGCGGGGCGCGGCGGTGGTGATTTCGCGGTGCAGTTCGCTGGGGCGCTGCACACCGCGGTGGATGCTTTCGATGATACAGGCTTTCCATTTGCCGCCCAGTACTTTAATGGCCACGCTCACGCCGCAGTCAAGGTTTTCAGGAATTTTCTTCTCGTACATAAGCCCCGGTATTTATGTTAAAGATACGCCATCACCTGCAAGCAAGGCCACGGTGCAGGGATAAATTTATCCCTGCTGAATCTTTTTTCCCTTATTGACCGGAGTGTTGAATGTTCGGATGTTTGCATCGTTAAAACGAATCAGATATGAACACAAGCAATTCAAAATCAGCTACAGTAATAGGTCTGGGTATGATGGGGGTAACACTGGCGCGCCTGTTGCTGCAAAGCGGGTACAGGGTCACGGTGTGGAACCGTACGCCGGAAAAAGCGGCGGAACTGGTGAAAGAAGGCGCGGTGCTTGCGCCTGATGCGGCGACGGCCGTTGGCGCGAGTGCTATTGTGGTGGTCTGCGTGTACGACTATGCGGCGGCGAATGAGGTTCTGCGCACACCTGCCACGGAAACTGCGCTCAGGGACCGCGTGATCGTTCAGCTCACCACCGGCACCCCGCAGGAAGCGCGCGACAGTGAGCAATGGGCGCATGGGATCGGCGCGGGATACATTGACGGCGGCATTCAAGCCGCGCCGTCGCAGATGGGCCGCCCGGATACGCCCATTCTCGTATCGGGGCGAGAAACGGCTTACGCGCATGCAGCGCCGGTGCTGGAGGTTTTCGGTGGAAATATTTCCTATCTCGGCGAACGGATATCCGCTGCTTCTGCGATGGATCTGGCCACCCTCTCCAGCATATACGGAACCATGCTGGGCTTTTTCCACGGCGTGCGCATCATGGAGTCTGAACAGGTGTCCGTTCATACGTTCGGGAACATCGTCGGCGGTATCATGCCCACCTTCGGCGACTTCATCCGGCACGAAGCGAACGTGATCAACTCCGGCGATTATGCGATCACGGAAAGCCCGATGCGGATTTCGGTGGAAGCAGTGGAACGCATTCATCAGCATGCGTATGCGGCCGGCATCAACACGGCGTTCCCGGACTACGCCAACCCGCTGTTTAAAAAAGCGAAGGCGGCGGGCCTCATGGAACAGGAACTGGCGGCCCTGGTTAAGGTGCTGCGGTAGGAATGTTCATACGGCGCTTGCCGTCCGCGTCATTTATCTTTCTTATTGCGGATAAATGACGCGGGCGGTTTTTTGATTGCATCAGACGCATTTGTTTCAGCGGTCCGCCGGCTGTCGCAATCACCCCGCATATTGTCAGGATTGCCCATGTGGATTTCGCGGTTCGGGTTGTAAGATTGCAGGTAATTATCAGTAAATTTATTGACCAATAACCTGACGCCATGCGACCCTTTCATTTTGTACTGATCAATTCGATAGTAGCAGCAGTTACCAATACTTTCATATGGTTCGCGGTCACCTTCTGGGTGTACCTGCAAACAAAATCCGTGATGGCCACTTCCTTTATGGCGGGCATTTATATCGGTACGGTGGCGCTGTCCGGCTTCTTCCTCGGCTCGTTGGTGGATCGTTACCGTAAAAAGAAAGCCATGCTGATATCGAGCTTGCTCTCGCTCGCATTGTACAGCGGCGCGGCCGTGGTATACTGGCTGGCGCCGGCGGATGAATTCAAAGACGCGGGGAGTCCCGTTTTGTGGGCGCTGATCGTTATGACGTTGTTCGGCGCGCTGGCTGGCAACATCCGCAACATCGCGCTGCCTACGATGGTGACCATCCTGCTGCCGGAACCGGAGCGCGACAAAGCGAACGGCCTCATTGGCAGCGCCAATGGCACGGCATTTCTCGTAGCCTCGATACTGAGCGGGATGGCCGTCGGGTTCCTGGGCATGCATTGGACGCTGGCCGCCACGGTTGCGCTCACCATCCTTACCATCCTTCACCTCATGACCATCTCGGTTCCGGAAAAGGAGATCGTGCATACGGAAGAAAGCGGCGGCGGCAAGGTAGACGTACGGGGCACCATCAAGGCCATCCGCCTCATCCCGGGCCTGTTTGCGCTGATTTTTTTCAACACCTTCAATAACTTCCTGGGCGGCGTGTTCATGTCGCTGATGGACGCCTACGGCTTGTCGCTCGTGTCCGTACAGGCATGGGGTATTATCTGGGGCGTGCTGAGCCTCGGGTTCATCGTAGGCGGATTAGTGGTGGCACGGAAAGGACTGGGCAAACATCCCATCCGCACATTGTTTATCGCCAACGTGGTGATGTGGACGGTGTGCATCTTCTTCACCATACAATCTTCGATCGTTTTGCTGGCGATGGGGCTGTTCATTTACCTGTGCCTTATCCCGGTGGTGGAAGCGGCCGAACAGTCGATCATCCAGCGGGTGATACCGCCTGAGCGACAGGGCAGGGTGTTCGGCTTTGCGCAAAGCATCGAACAGGCGGCTTCACCGTTGACGGCTTTTATGATCGGCCCCATCGCACAGTTCATCTTCATCCCGTTTATGACCACGGGCGCGGGTGTGGAGTTGCTGGGGCACTGGTTCGGGACGGGCAACGAACGAGGAATTGCACTGCTGTTCACGGTGACCGGCATCGTGGGACTGATCGTGACCATGGCGGCGATGCGCTCGCACGCTTACAAGCTGCTGGTGAAAATATGAGTTTAAACTTTCAGTTTCCGTTTGCGGATTTCGGCTTTGATGTTCTCCGGCATTTCGCGGCAGGCACAGTGGCGGGCATGTTCCAGGTGCCATGCCACCCGCTGGTCGAGCGTGGCATTGGCCGGCATCCGGTGCGCCTGGTGCCATTCCTTGTTGGTTTTCATGGCGGTGGATTTTGGTTAAAGTTAGCAAGAATGTCGCATTCGGCCCATGTATTGTCGTGTTCGGCCATGTGAAAAAATCCCCGTCCGCTGTAAGTTTACAGTGTAAATTCTGATGTTCTATGGTAGAGATTTTCAAAACCAATGTAGACAGCCCGTGCCATGCCAATATGCTGGTTTACCGCATACAGCAGGTTTTTACCCATTACACGGTGAATTTTGACCTGGAAGACTGTGACCGGATACTGCGGGTGAAATGTACGTCGGGCGACATCCATCCCCTGCCGTTGATCGAATTCCTCGAGAAGCAGGGATGCGTGGCGCAGATGCTGCCGGACGACTATCCGGCGGCGCCGCTTATGCAATCACAGTACCACTTAAGGGCGCTTCATGGATAATATCGTATCTCTCGCCAGTCCATTTCAGGAGGGTAACGTGCCGGCAGATAAAGTTGTAATGGTAGTCAAATGTGGCGGGATCTATTTTCTCAAACAGCGGCATCGGAACATTCCGTGCAATGGTAAGGTGCGGCACGGAAGGATGGTATGCATGCGGGAAGGCGGTGGCAAGTAGCCTGATGATAATGTTCACCGGTTCCGGCTGAGCGATTTTTATGTATAATGTTCCGCTGTTTTTCTGCGGAAATGTAGCCGCCTCGCTCAGCCGTATATCGAACACCGATTTGTTTTTCAACGCTGCGGCGGCCCTCGCAATGATGAGGCCGTCGTTTTCATTTTCCACGAATTTGCAGAGGGTAATATGCGCCCTCGACCGCATGTTGATGACATCGAGCCCGATGGTTGCATGCAGGTGCTCCTTAAACCCTTTCACCGCTTTTACGACAACAGGAGGAGGGGATATAACGAAGAAGTATCCCACCTGTTTGCTGTCATTCCCGAACAGTATTTGTTGCATGATGTGCGAAGTTGCTTCCGCTTTCCGGCTCAACATTCATGCCATGGCGGCATGACCAGGCGCGTCCGTTTTCCCCGACGTTTCATTTTTACCCGCATGGCTTCCTGCCGCGAAGGGTGATGCCGTTTGCTGCTATGGCTGGTTTCCATGGCCGCCCGCCCCTTCGTTTTACGAACCGCCTTTCAACTCATGGTTCAGCATCCATGCCACGCCGTATTTGTCTGCCAGTACGCCAAACAATGCTCCCCACGGCTGTTTTCCCAGGGGGTGCAGCACCTGGCCGCCTTCGGAGAGTTTGGCAAAACAGGTGTTGATTTCTTCGACGGTATCGCATTGCAGCGCCAGCGCAATGGTGTTGCCGGGATGAAAGCCCGCCGGGCTTACCATATCCGACGCCATCAGCACCATATTGCCCTTGATCAGGGAGGAATGCATGATCTGGTGCTCTTCGCCAGTGGGGCAGCGGGCTTCCACGGGAAACCCCTGTACCGATTGCAGCGTCAGTTCCCCGCCGAGAATATCCTGGTAGTACGTCATCGCTTCCTGGCATTTGCCGTTGAAAGTGAGGTAGGCAACAATTTGTGACATTTGAAAGTGTTTTAGGCAAAACTACCAAAAGCATTGCTGGCGGGCCGTTGCCGGATACGACAATTAAAGGGGCGATTTGCGGCAAAAAACTATATCTTGTTCATCTGAATAAATTCCCCGCTATGAACCGGAAAATATGCTGCAGCATGCTCGTATGCCTGCTGTTTTGTCTTTTTGCTTCCGCGCAGCACGACTCCGTGAGCGCTTCGGCGCAGCTGTCGGCCCATCCCCGCATTTTATGGCTGAAAGGCGAAGAAAAAAACATTCAGCAAACCATCCGCACAGACGCTACCTGGCGCAAAGTGCACGAATCGATCCTGGCAGAATGCGACGCACTGGCGCATGCGCCCGAACTGAAAAGAGCGCTGGAAGGACGGCGGTTGCTGGGCGTGTCGCGCGAGGGCCTGCGCAGGATTTTCTTCCTGTCCTATGCCTGGCGGATGACGGGCCAGAAAAAGTACCTGCAACGCGCCGAGCAGGAAATGCTGGCCATCTGTAGTTTCAGCGACTGGAATCCCTCCCATTTTCTCGACGTGGCGGAAATGACGATGGGCGTGGCAATCGGGTACGACTGGCTGTTCGATGGCCTGCCTGAAGCCTCCAGGGAAACCATCCGCACCGCGATTATTGAGAAAGGTTTACAGCCTTCGCTGCTGGGCCGCAACAACGGCTGGCTCCGCGCTTCCCATAACTGGAACCAGGT
>CBFGZV010000027.1:0-65852 GCA_965653365.1 uncultured Chitinophaga sp.
CGACCCCGGATCAAGGCGGGGCCAACGTTTCAGATGATAATCAGATCAAATGTGTCAGCAGCCCGTCGCGCAGCTTGGGCTCGAACCAGGTTGATTTCGGGGGCATTACGTTGCCGCTGTCCGCGATGTCGAAAAGCTGCCCGATGGTAACGGGGTAGAGGGCGAATGCGACCTGCATTTCGCCGCTGTCGACCCTTTTCACCAGTTCGCCCAGCCCGCGGATGCCGCCCACGAAATCGATGCGTTTGTCGGTGCGGGGATCTTTGATACCCAACAGTTTGCCGAGTACGTTGTTTTGCAGGATGGTCACATCCAGGATGCCGATCGGGTCTGCTGTGTAGGTGCCTTCCCGGGCCACGAGGCGGTACCAGGTACCGTCGAGGTACATGCTGAATTCGTGCAGCATGCTGGGTTTCTGTTCGTGATGCCCGATGGGCTCCACGATGAAATCGTATTCGAGCTGGGAGAGGAAATCGGCTTTGCTGTGACCGTTCAGATCTTTGGCGAGGCGGTTGTAGTCCAGTATCGCCAGCTGGCTGGCGGGGAATATGGTGGTGAGGAAATAATTGAGGTTGGCGCTGCTGTGGATGTTTTCGTTGGTGGCTTTTTGCACCAGCGAGGCCGAAGCGGCGCGGTGATGCCCGTCTGCGATATAGGTAGCGGGCACTTTGGTAGCGAACAGGCTGGTGATCTGTTCACCGGTGGCGGCTTCATCCACCACCCAGATGGTGTGGGCGATGCCGTCGCCGGCGATGAAATCGTACACCGGCGCATGCTGTTGCTGCCAGTGGTCGATGAGGCTGTTCAGTTCGGGGACATCGTTGTAGGCAAGAAATACGTTGCCGGTCTGGGCGCGGGTGTAGGTGATATGGTTGATGCGGTCCAGCTCCTTGTCGGGCCGGGTGAATTCGTGTTTTTTGATGATGCCGTTGTTATAATCGTCGATGGAGGAAACGCACACCAGGCCTGTCTGGGAGCGGCCGTCCATCACCAGTTTGTAGATGTAATAGCAGGGTTGTTCTTCGTGGAGGAGCGTGCCGGCCTCCCGGAGCGCCTGCAGGTTTTCCGCGGCTTTGAGGTACACGGCTTCGCTGTGCACGTCTGTGCCGGGGGGGAGGTCGATTTCCGATTTGGACACGTGGTAAAACGAGTTCGGGTTACCGGCGGCCTCTGCGGCGGCTTCGGCGGAATTCAAGACATCATATGGCCGTGCGGCTACTTCTTTGGCCAGCGCCGGTTGTGGACGCAGCGCCCGGAAAGGTTTGATTATTGCCATAATTCCTGGGTTTTTCAGTTAGAAGGGGTAAAAATAAGAAAAGCAGGTATAAAAAAGACTGCCACGGTGAGGTGGCAGTCTACATATATAGAAATATTTTACTACTAAGCCTTTTTCAGCGAGAAGAATTTCATGGCTTCCACCATGACTTCCACACTTTCGAGGGGCAGTGCATTGTACAGGGATGCGCGGAATCCGCCAGACAAGCGGTGGCCTTTGATGCCTACGATGTCTTCTTTTTTGCAGAATTTCAGGAATTCTTCTTCCAGTTCGGGTTTGTCGATGGTGAAGGTCACGTTCATTTTGCTGCGGTCTTCTTTCACGACGTTGCCGCGGAACAGGGGGTTGTGATCGATTTCATCGTACAGGAGGGCTGCTTTTTTGTTATTGAGTTTCTCAATAGCGGCGAGGCCTCCCTGGCCTTTGAGCCAGCGCAAGGTCAGCATGGAAATGTATACGGCGAATACGGGCGGGGTATTGAGCATGGAGGCATTTTCAATATGCAGCCTGTAATCGAGTATGCTGGGTATTTTGCGGGTGATGTTGCCGAGGATGCTTTTACGCACGGCTACCATGGTGGTGCCTGCGGCGCCCATGTTTTTCTGTGCGCCGGCATAGATCAGGGCGTATTTATTGAAATCCATCTGGCGGCTGAGGATGTCGCTGCTCATGTCCGCTATCAGGGGTACATCCGTTTCGGGTGTGGATTGCCACTGTGTACCGTAAATGGTATTGTTGGTGGTAATGTGCAGGTATTTGGCTTGCTGGGGTACCGTAAACTGCCTGGGGATGTGATTGTAGTTCGTTTCTTTGGAGCTGGCGACCACATCTACATAACCAAACAATTTGGCTTCTTTAATGGCTTTGTTGGACCATACGCCGGTATCGACATATGCCGCGGTTTCACCACTGTCGAGCAGGTTCATGGGCACCTGCATGAACTGCATGGTGGCCCCGCCCTGCAGGTACAGGATTTCGTAGTCGTCCTCCAGCTGCATCAGCTCTTTGGCAAGCCTGCGTGCTTCCTCCATTACGGCGATAAACGGTTCCGTGCGGTGTCCTATTTCCAGTATAGACATACCCGTTCCGTCAAAGTCAATAAGGGCTTTACTGGCTTTGTACAGTACTTCGTTTGGTAATACAGAAGGACCTGCATTAAAATTGTGCACCTTCATGTTGCGATCTAAATTGAATACGTTTTCTTGTTCCACGTTCTATGGTTTTTCGAAGGAATTGGTAAAAAATCGCGGTCGAAATTAAAAACCGGAAGGATTGGTCAGTGAGGACAGGTTAAAAATGATAGAAGGCCAAAGATAAGTTTTCTTTTGTTAATAATCAGTGGTCCCTTCCAAATATTTTACCCGTCCGCCACAGGCTGTCCAGCCGCCTTGCCGCCGCGTGTTCTTCGTCTGAAATGCCCGTTGCCCTTAGCTTTCCCAGGGACGGTTGACCGGCGTTCACCCAGGCTGTGTACCAGCAGGCCGCTACGGCCTGGATGGATGCGCGCATCCGCCGTTCCACCATGTCGCCCAATGCCCGCTGGTAGGCTTTCGTGTATGCCGCGGAGTAGTTGCGTACCAGCCGTCCTTTCCGCAGTTCGTAGGCAAACCGCTGGTCGGCCGGAAACTGCCGGCTGAGCTGCTTTTCGAGCCGAAGCACCGTGTCTGCCGCCGCGGCGCTCTCCGAGATGGTCTGCCAGAAAAGGCGGCGTACATCTTTGACGTAACCGGTGCCGCCTACCCAGTAGTCGAAACTGGCGTCGGCCACCAGTTCGGGGATGCGCGACTCCCACAAGCCGTGGATCCCTTCCTGCCCCGTCTGCTGCCCGTTATGGTTGGAGCAGGCGTGCAGGGGAACATGCGCGTCGCTCAGGTAGTGGCCCAATTCGGCAGACAGGCGCAGGATGCGGGATACGTTCCCGGTTTCGAATGCCGCTGTCAGCCACCGCATCACCCGCTCCAGGTGCCAGGGCAATACCCCGTAGCGCTCCAGGGTATCGGCGCTGTATCGTTGTACGGCTTCCTGCCACCCGCGCGGCAGGCTGTCGAACGCCCGCGGGCCGTAATGATCCGCGTCCAGGAAATGGCGCGCACCTTCCCCGGCTATCATATATCGCCGTTTATCCGGCGCCGTGGATTGCTGGACGATATATTCAATATTCGGCTTATATAAGAGCAACATGTCCGGCGGTAAGGCAAACACCGCCAGGCGGTTGATGCGTTCGTGCGCGAAAAAGCCCCAGGCCTTTGCCCCGGAATAAGGTAACAATATCAGTAGCAGCGTAACTGCCGGGCGAAACAATGGATGCATGAGCGGTGAGGTTGAAGAAAACCGAATGTCGGGATTATGCCGGATTCAATTTCCCTGGTAACCCACAGCTGGGAGAAATTTATTTCGCCGGATGCGGCGCATGGCTTTCGGTGATGTGGGTCACCCCGCCGCTCACCGCGAACTTCATCGCTTCTCCGGCGGATATATTGTCCAGCGGCCGCACCTTCTCCTGCCGCACGATAAATACCTTCCCGGTAATGGCGTAGGCATGCGGCACATACACCGCCATATACCCTTCCAGCCCCAGGCTGCGCACATTCTCCTGCGTAATGAAGCCCATCTCCCACACATCTTCCCCGTACACATTCACCAGCACCGGATGATCGAACTTCTTCTTTTCCCCCACAAAAGCATCAAATACGTCTTTAACGGAAGAATAAATGTATTTGATAAAAGGCGTGCGCTCCAGGATGTGATCAAACATGTCGATCAGCCGCCCCACGATGAACGAAGAGCTCAGGTAACCTACAAATACGATGAGTATCAATACGATAGCGAAACCGACCCCCTTGTATTTCAGGAAATTCATCGGGTGATCCACCGGCAGCAAATCCCGGGGAAGCAGATTATCGATCGTGATAAACCCCCAGTACAACGTGAAGGCGGTAATACCAATCGGCGCCAGAATCAGCAACCCCTGGAAAAAATAGCGCAGCAGGCGCGATAGCAATACCCGGAACCTCAGTTTTGGAGACATGTTTGCAGTGTTGAAAGCGCAAAGTTACTGCTTTCAGGGCCATTCCTCCCACCGGAAAATGACAAATCCCATTCATGGAAGGCTGTTTCACCGGACAAATCCCGTTCGTCATAAAATCTAAAAAAATCATACTGGAAACTTTGGCGGTTTAAATAGTTTCCATAGTTTTGTTCCATAATCAAGCAACACCCCTGTTTCAAAACTGATGGAAGTACAAGAACGAATATTGGATACGGCGTTCAACCTGTTCCGGCAATACGGCACACGCTCCATTACGATGGACGATATCGCCCTCAAAATGGGGATTTCCAAAAAGACCCTGTATGCCCACTTTGCCGATAAAAGCGACCTGGTAGTGAACGTAATGAGCCGGCATCTGAAATTGATGCAGGATGAGTGCAACGAAAGCCGCATCACCAGTAAAGATGCGATCGAGGAATTGTTCATGGTGATGAAAATGCTGGAGAACAAGCTGCGGAATATGAACCCGGTGGCCATGATGGACCTTCAGAAGTTCCATGCCAAGGCTTTTCAGCTGTTCGAAAACCATCGTACCGTGTTCATGCTGCAAACCATCCGGGAAAACCTGGAACGCGGCATCCGGGAAGGGCTGTACCGCGACGACCTGGACCTGGAGATTCTCAGCCACTTCCGTGCGGCGTCGGCCATGTTCTGTTTCCAGCCCGAACTGTTCCCGATGAACGGCTACGATATGAGCCGCGTGCAGCGGGTACTGCTGGAACACTTCGTTTACGGCGTGGCCACTCCGAAAGGGTACCGGGAAATTGAAAAATACAAGACGAAAGATTATTCGAAATAAACACACGAACTATGCAGTTTAAATGGAAGCTCATTGCGCTAACAGGCACGATGGTGCAATTTTTAACCTACGCTAATGCCCAGCATCAGCCACCTTCCTCGGAAACCGCCCGGTTTTCGGTGCAGGACGCCGTTACGTACGCACTCAGTCATCAGTACGCCGTACGGAATGCAAAGTTGGAGGAGTTGTACACGATTGCCCGTAATAAGGAAGTGAGCGGCCTGGCGCTGCCTCAACTTTCCGCCAGCGGAACATTTCAGGATAACCCGATTATCCAGAAACAGCTGATTGACGCCTCTAACTTCGATCCCAACGTGCCTAAAGGGACACTGGTGCCCTTTGCCTTCGGCCTGAAATTCAATGCGGCCGGCACCGTCAATCTCAACCAGGTACTGTTCGACCCCAGCGTGCTCGTTGCACTGCAGGCCCGGAAGACCCTGGAAGATCTCGCCAGAAAAGGGGTGCAGAAATCCGAGGTGGATGTGAAAACGGAAGTGTACAAGGCGTACTATAACGTGGTGGCGGCAGACAAAGCGCTGGCCATCCTGGACGAAACTACGGAACGCCTGCGCAAGACCCTCGCGGAAACTAAAGAGATATACAAAAACGGCCTCGTGGAAAAACTGGATGTAGACCGCCTGGTGGTGCAATACAATAATATACAGTCGGAAGTAGTGAGGATTCGAAACCTTCGTGAAGTAGGCTTGGCCGCCCTGAAATTCCAAATGGGCATGCCCGTGGCACAACCGCTTGAATTGTCGGATACGCTGAGTGATGAAGCGCTTAAGGCGGACATCCAGGAAACTGCCGGGTTTAACTACAACAACCGCATCGAATACCAACTGATGCAGGCGCAGAAAAAAACGCAGGAATATAACCTGAAAAGGTACAGGATGGAAGGATTGCCGTCGCTCTCCGCATTTGGCCAGGGCGGCGCTTCCCGCCAATCCAATTCGTTCGATTTTTTTAAGTCGCAGATGTGGTATGGCTATGTGTCCTGGGGGCTGAATCTCAGCGTTCCCATCTTTTCCGGCATGCAGCGAAGAAGAAGGGTGGACCAGGCGATGGTCAATCTCAAACAGGCAGACTTGGAAATAGAGAACATCAGAAATGTAATCGACCTCGACCAGGTAAATTCTACCACAAATCTGCGTAATAACATCACGACACTGGAAAACCAGCAGGAAAATATGGAACTGGCAAAGGAAGTGCACGCCACCACCATGATTAAGTACAGGGAAGGAGTCGGTTCGAGCCTGGAGGTGATTACGGCTGAAACACAGCTGCTGGAGGCGCAGAATAATTATTTCACCGCTCTCTTTAACGTCATCGTTTCACGCGTAGACTACATGAAAGCATATGGCAAACTCTAATCTTAAAAATCAGCATCCGCCTAAAATCTATCATACAATGACCAGAAAATATTTCGTACTCCCTCTCTTGACACTTGTACTGGCTGCCTGCGGCGGCGGTGGTGAAGGTAAACCGGAAGAGCAGATACAGAGAAAGAAACAGGAGATTGCCAAACTGCAGCAGGAAGTCAAAGAGCTGGAGAAAAAAACCAAAGGCACAGACACCGTGCAGAAAATGAAAACGGTGACCATCACCGCTATCGAAGACACGGTGTTTGAACATTATATAGACATCCAGGGAACCGTGGACGCACGCGAAAACGTAGACGTGTCGCCCCAGGTGCCCGGTGTGATCCGCAGCATCAACGTGCGCGAAGGCCAGTCCGTATCCCGCGGCCAGGTACTCGCACAGCTCGATGATGTGGTGATCCGCGCAGGCATCGCCGAACTGCAAACGCAAATCGACCTCGCCAAAACCCTCTTCAACAAACAGGCCAACCTCTGGAACCAGAAAATCGGTTCCGAGGTACAATACCTGAACGCCAAAAGCCAGGTGGAAGGCCTCGAAAGAAAGATGGTGACCATGAAAGAACAGCTGGCACAAGCCCGCATCGTTTCGCCCATCAACGGCACGGTGGATGCCGTGATCGCCAAACTGGGCGACGCAGCCTCCCCGGGTATGGCCGCTTTCCGCGTGGTGAACAGCAGCAACCTCCGCGTATTGGCTAACGTAGCGGAATCTTTCGCCGGTAAAGTAAAAACGGGAGACGATGTGATCATCACCTTCCCGGATATCAACAAACAGCTCAGAACAAGAATCGGGTTCGCCGCCAAAGTGATCGACCCCGTGAGCAGAACCATCAAAGTGGAAGTGCCGCTGAAAGGCTCCGGAGACGTTCGCCCGAACATGACCGCGCAAATGAGAATAGTGGATTATAAAGCATCGAACGCCATTGTGGTACCGGTAAAAGTAGTGCAGTACTCGCTGGGTAAACCTTACGTGATCACGGTGAAAGGCGAGGGCAACAAACTGCAGGCCGTGCGCAGGGACGTGGAACTGGGCCGCACTTATAACGACCTGGCCGAAATCAAATCCGGCCTCTCGGAAGGAGACAGGATCATCACCGCTGGGTTCCAGGGCGTGAACGATAACGACCCGGTGAAACTGTAAGCATCCACTTTTAAAAAACTACCCGATGAAGGACTTAGAAAAAGAGTTTAAACCCACCAGTTGGGCAATTGATAACAAGGTCAGCATCTACGTGGCCACGCTTATCATTTGCGTGATGGGTATACTGAAATACAATGCCATGCCGAAGGAGCAGTTCCCGGAGGTAGTGTTCCCGCAGTTCTATATCAGTACGATCAACGACGGTACGTCGCCGGAGGATATGGAAACGCTGGTGACAAAACCCCTTGAAAAGGAACTGAAATCCATTCCTGGCGTAAAAAAGATAAAAAGTACGTCCATTCAGGACTTCTCCGCGATCATTATCGAGTTCAACCCCGATCAGGATATGGAGGAAGCACGGATGGAGGTTCGCGAAAAAGTGGACGATGCGAAGAAGGACCTGCCCAACAACCTCACCGAGGAACCGCAGATCACCAAGATCGACGTATCGCAGATTCCCATCATGAACGTGAACATGAGCGGCGACTTCGACCTGCAGACGCTGAAGAAATATGCGGATGAAATGCAGGACCGGATTGAAGCGCTGAACGAGATCACCCGTGTAGACATCGTGGGCGCGCTGGACAGGGAAATACACATCGACCTGGACAAATATAAAATGGATGCCGCCCGCATCAGCTTTGAAGACGTGATGGCGGCGGTATCGAGCGAGAATAAAACGACCTCCGCAGGTTTGGTGACCGTAGACGGCCAGAAAAGATCGCTCAGCGTGAAAGGGGAATATAAAGACCCGCTTAAACTGAGAGACCTCATCATCCGCGGCAGCTCCGGCGCCGTGGTGTACCTCCGTGACATCGCAGACGTAAAGGACAGCCACAAGGAACAGGAGAGTTACGCCCGCCTCAACGGCAAGAGCGTAATCACCCTGAACGTGATCAAGCAAAGCGGTGAAAACCTTATCAATGCTTCCGACAAGATCTTCAAGATCGTGGAAGACATGAAGGCGAACTACCTGCCGAAAGGACTCGACGTGACTATCACGGCCGACCAGTCGGAGTCTACCCGCGTAACCCTGCACGACCTGATCAATACCATCATCATCGGTTTTATTCTGGTGACCGTGGTGCTCATGTTCTTCATGGGTGCGGTGAACGCCATCTTCGTGGCGCTGTCTGTTCCCATCTCCATGTTCATCGCCTTTACCATCCTGCCTGCCTTCGGCTTTACGCTGAACATGATGGTGCTCTTCTCGTTCCTGCTGGCGTTGGGGATTGTGGTGGACGATGCGATCGTGGTGATCGAGAACGTGCACCGTATATTCTATGAGCGGAAAGACCTGGGCATCAAGAAGGCCGCCAAGATAGCGGCCGGAGAAGTGTTTCTGCCGGTATTCTCCGGTACCATGACCGTGCTGGCGCCGTTTTTCCCGCTGCTCTTCTGGCCGGGTATCATCGGTAGCTTCATGTTCTTCCTGCCCGTAACATTGATCGTTACACTCACGGCTTCCCTGGTGGTGGCTTATCTCATCAACCCCGTGTTTGCCGTGGATTTCATGGACCGCCACGAGGGAGAAAACCATCCCAAGCCGAAATTCGACAAGAAATTCGCCATCCTCACAGGCGTGTTCGTGTTCATTGCCCTGCTGGGCTACATGGGCGGCAGCGTGGGTACCGGCAACCTCGTATTGTTCATCTACCTGATGATCGCGCTCGAAAGGTTCTGGCTGGGCGGCGTGGCGCGGAAATTCCAGTCCAACTTCTGGCCCCGTGTACAGAACAGTTACAAGCGCGTTTTGAGCTGGTGCATCCTCGGCTGGAGGCCGGTATACATCCTGATCGGTACATTCGGCCTGCTGGTGTTTAGCATTATGCTCACCGCCATCCGGAACCCCAAAGTGGTGTTCTTCCCCACCTCCGATCCGAACTTCATTTTCGCCTATATCGAATTACCGATCGGTACCGATCAGAAATATACAGACTCCATTACCCATATTGTGGAAGAGCGGATTACCAAAGTAGTGGGCGGCACCAAAAACCCGCTGGTGAAATCCATTATCTCCAACGTGGCCGTGGGCGCGGGCGACCCGTCACAGATGGACCTGAGCACCGCCTCTAACAAGGGTAAGGTGACCGTGGCCTTCGTGGAGTTCGCCAAGCGTGACGGGCAGTCGACTGTAGAGTATCTCGACAAAATCCGTGAGGCCGTGAAAGGCGTTCCCGGCGCAGATATTGTGGTGGAACAAGAACAGGGCGGCCCCCCTACGGGCAAGCCCATCAACATCGAGATTTCCGGCGACGACTTTGAACTGCTGGCCGGTACATCAGACCGTCTGAAGCGATACCTGGACAGCCTGCAGATCGGTGGTGTGGAAGAGCTGAAAAGCGACTTCCAGGCGAATAAACCGGAGATTGTGCTGAACATCGACAGGGAACGGGCTAATCGCGAAGGAATTTCCACTACGCAAATTTCCAACTCGCTCCGCGCGGCGCTCTTTGGCCTCGAGGTATCCAAGTTCCGGGATCCGGACGACGACTACCCGATCATGATCCGCCTCAAGGAAGATCAGAAAAATAACATCAACACCCTGATGAACCTGAACCTGACCTACCGTGACATGAACATGGGCGGCCAGATTCGCCAGGTACCCCTGAGCGCGGTGGCGGACATCCATTATTCCAACACTTACGCAGGCATCAAACACATTGACGAAAAACGCGTGGTAACGCTGTACTCCAACGTACTGACCGGCTTCAACGCCAACGAAGTGGTGATGGCCATCAATGCGGCTGTGCTCGAATTCTCACCGCCGGACGGCATCACCGTTAAAATGACCGGTGAACAGGAAGACCAGATGGAAACGATGAACTTCCTGCTCCTGGCGATGCTGGGCGCCATCGGCCTCATCTTCATGATCATGGTGACGCAGTTCAACTCCGTTGGCCGCTCATTCGTGATCTTCCTCGAAATCCTGTTCAGCATCATCGGCGTGTTCCTCGGTTTTGCCATCTTCGGTATGGACATCTCCATCGTAATGACTGGCGTGGGCATCATGGCCCTGGCAGGTATCGTGGCCAGGAACGGTATCGTACTGGTGGAATTCACGGACCTGCTGGTGATGCAGGGTGTGCCGATGAACGAAGCCGTGGTGGAAGCCGGCAGAACGCGCATGACGCCCGTGTTGCTCACCGCCATCGCCGCCATCCTCGGCCTCATTCCGCTGGCCGTGGGCCTCAATATCGACTTCTGGAAGATGTTCGATGAACTGAACCCGCACCTTTTCTTCGGTGGTGACAACGTGGCCTTCTGGGGACCGCTGGCCTGGACGATGGTGTTCGGCCTCATCTTCGCCACCTTCCTCACCCTGGTGCTGGTGCCGGTGATGTACTATATGAACAAGCGCTGCATCGACGTGCTGGATTATTACGGCTGGCCGCGCGCGCTGAAATATGTACCATTCCTCGTGCTGATCCTGAAACTCTTCACCAAAAAGGAGGTGATCCGGAAACTGCACGACCCGAATTATATTTCTCCCCGCCCATATAACTTCTTCAACGGCCAGGCCCACGGAGAAGATAAAGAGCAGGCTAAATCCGCCAAAGGAGTAGTAATGCATTAAACGTACTGTTTTCTGGTAATAATAAAAGCAAACAGTGTAACAGTTGTAGGTTAACTATTGCCGTCCTGATTCCTCAGGACGGCTTTTTTTTGCACGCGCCGTCCCGTTGAACGCAGCTGATGAAGGGTAAGCGGGGAACGGGCGGCAAGGGGCAGTCCTGCCGGGAAGTTTGGCGGACGGCTAGTATCTTCCGGTTTTTTCGGTTATTTTTCGTAACTCATTTGCCCCGCAAGGGCTATCTTAAAAAACCGATAATGCGATATTTACTGCTTTTATTATTCCCGTTTACCTGCGCCTTCGGCCAGCAAAATGACAACACCCGTTACACGGACGCCCGCTCCCTGATGATCATTGGCAAGGGTGTGCCCACCCATCCGGTTTACGTGCGGCTCGACACCACGCAGACCAAACCTTTCCCGCCATCCGTACGCTATCTCAGCACACACAGCGCGGGCATCGCGGTGCTGTTCGAGACCAACTCCCCTTACGTCCGCGCCAAATGGGGGCTGCGCGGAAAGAAGTATTATGCCAACATGACGCCGATCGTGCACAGCGGGCTCGACCTTTATGCCCGCAGCAACGGAAAGTGGCAATGGGTGGCCGTAGGGCGGCCGCTCGACAAGGACACCATCAACAGTCAGGCGCTGGTGGAGAATATGGACAACAGCACCAAACAGTTTATGCTATACCTGCCTACGTATAACGAACTAACCTCTCTCGAAATCGGCGTGGCGCCGGAGGCAACGCTGACCGCTCCAGCCAGTCCCGCGATCGATACCGCCAAACGCGTGGTGATTTATGGTTCCAGTATTCTGCAGGGCGCCTCCGCCAGTCGCGCCGGCATGACCTATCCCGGTATTATCAGCAGGCGCACCGGCTGGGATGTGATCAACCTTGGTTTCAGCGGCGCCGGCAAGATGGAATTCCCGGTTGCGGAGCTGCTGGCTACCATGAAAGCATCCTGTTTTGTGCTGGATTGCATTCCCAACCCTTCCCCGGCGGAAATCAGGGAGCGGGCTTATCCTTTTATCAAACACCTGCTCACCAAACGGCCCGAAGTGCCCATCCTGCTGATCGAGAGCCGCATCCACGAAACCGGGTATTTCGATAGCCGGATAGGGGCGGTAACGGCGGAAAAAAATAAGCTCATCAAAGAAGTGTACAACCGGCTGAAGCAGGAAGGCTTTAAACAGTTGTATTACCTGCCTGCCGACAACCTTACCGGTCATGATCATGAAGGCACTATCGACGGGTCGCATCTGACCGACCTGGGCTTCATGCGGCAGGCCGATGAGGTGCAGCCGCTGCTGGAGAAACTGATGAAAAAATCCGGTGCGGGCAGATAGCCATTTTATGTAACTTGCCACCATTAAACAGCAAGAACAACCTATGCTTAAGAATCATGAAATCGACTACCGCATTCACGGTGAGGAGATGCAAATAGTAGAGATAGAGCTGGACCCGCAGGAGAGCGCCGTGGCAGAAAGCGGCAGCTTTATGATGATGGACCAGGAGATCAGGATGGAAACCTTGTTCGGCGACGGATCCGGGGCGCAGCAGGGCTTTTTCGGCAAGCTGATGTCGGCCGGCAAGCGCCTGATCACCGGTGAAAGCCTGTTCATCACCGCCTTTACGAATGTAGGGCAGGGCAAAAAACGGGTGAGCTTCGCGGCGCCTTATCCCGGTAAAATAATTCCCATGGACCTCCGCCTGCTGGGCGGGAAGGTGGTTTGCCAGAAAGACGCGTTTCTCTGCGCGGCCCGCGGGGTGAATGTAGGCATCGAGTTCCAGCGCAAGCTGGGCACCGGTATCTTCGGCGGGGAAGGGTTTATCATGCAGAAGCTGGAAGGCGACGGCCTGGCTTTCGTGCATGCCGGCGGTTACGTAATTGAGAAGGAACTGCAGCCCGGCGAGGTGCTGAAGGTAGATACAGGCTGTATTGTGGCCTATACCCAGCAGGTGGATTTTGACGTGGAATTTGTGCGGGGCGTAAAAAATATGGTGTTTGGGGGTGAAGGCCTCTTTTTTGCCGTGCTGCGCGGGCCGGGCAAAGTATGGCTCCAGAGCCTGCCGATCAGCCGCCTGGCCAGCAGGGTGCTGGCCTATGGAACCGGCACCCGGAAGGAAGAAGGCAGCATCCTGGGCGGGTTGGGCAACCTGCTCGATGGCCGTGAGTAAGCTATTGGCCGGCTCCGCGGGGCTTTCCGGGGAGCCGGCCCTTTATAATTGTCACAAAATCTTCCGTTTATCCTTTTTTTGCAAATTTTTAACGAACAGATTGCTACTATTGTATTAATATTGCCCGGAGGCTTAACCAGATACACCGGATTTTTTGTATATTAGAGTCTGATAACAGCGGCTGGCACTGTGTGGGTGCCACTACAGTATTAACTGGCGCAGGCGAAAAGACAAATATTTATCCCCGGTGCTATGAAAAAATATGAATAAGATTGAAAAACTTACTCATGTAAGCATTCAGGTGAATCCGAGGCAAATGTAATTTCCCAGGTCTTCTAACGGTAGCCCTGAAAGCATTCCAAAGCGCAATTGTGGCTGGCGTGCCAAAGGTTTAGGATGATGAGATTCCGGTTAACCAAACTACCTTAAATGCCTGTCGAGACGGCGAAAAAATGAATATTTTTAAACTGGACGTTAAAATTGTAATGCAGCTAGCTAAATCATCTTTGCGGTTCCAGAAACAGATTTAAAACAATTAGTATCAGACAACGGAAGCCGGTATAATTTTTATTGAAAAATGAAACATCCTGACGTTATGCAAGGATCGCTCCGGCGCCTGAGTATTATAAAACCTAAAAAAGTAGGTGAATTTCATCTTTATGAAATCACTGAAAATTCCTTCAACACGCTTTAATCAAGTAAGATGAATTTTGAGAGAAACGAACGCCCCCGAAAGTATTCTCCTGGCTACAGCAGAGACCAGCAAGAACCCAACCAAGACCAGGAAGGCGGCAATTCCAAGAAAACCGAGTTTGGCCCAGGCGAAGATCGTCCGTACACTCCACGCAGTGAAGGTGGCTACTCTCCACGCGAAGGCGGGTATCGTCCGCGCAATGAAGGCGGCTACACGCCCCGCGAAAACAATTTCAATCGCGAAGGCGCTTACAACCGCGAAGGCGGCGGATACACGCCCCGGAACGAAGGCGGTGGCTACCGCGACCGTGATGGTGGTGGTTACAACCGTGACCGTGGCGATGGCGGCTACAACCGCGATGGCGGATATGACCGTGGCGGTGGCTACAATCGTGGCGGCGGCGGTGGTTATGATCGCGGCGGTGGCGGCGGTTACGACCGTGGCGGCGGAGGATATGACCGCGGTGGCGGTGGATATGACCGTGGCGGCGGCGGTGGTGGTTACAACCGTGGCGGCGGCGGATATGATCGCGGCGGCGGCGGTGGTGGTTACGATCGCGGCGGTGGCGGCGGTTACGACCGTGGCGGTGGTGGCGGTGGCTACAACCGTGGCGGTGGCGGCGGCTACGATCGCGGTGGTGGCGGCGGCGGTTACAATCGTGGCGGCGGAGGCGGAGGCTTCAACCGTGGCGGTGGTGGCGGCGGCTTTAACCGTGGTGGCGGCCAGGGCCGTGGCCAGGGTGGCCCCAGAGGCGGAAACCGTCCCCCGAAAGTAGATAACAAGATCTATTTTATCGCCCTCCTGCCCACAGCAGAAGTGGGTAAAGAAATTATCAAAATCAAACAGGACTTCGCCGAACAATACGGACCGATGTACGCACTGAAAGTGCTTCCTCATATCACCCTGCAGGTTCCGTTCACCGCAGACCCAAGCCTCGAAAGAGCTTTCTGCGAAGAACTGACGGAGTTTGCCAAAACCCAGGCGCCTTTCGAGGTTTCCCTCAACGGTTTCGGTACCTTCCCGAACAAACAGAACCGTGTACTGTTCATCAACGTGGAAAAAAGCGAAACCATGAGCGCCATGCACCGTCAGCTGATCAACTTCCTGCGTAAGGAGTTCGGATTCAGCACCATGCTGGCCCGCACCGGCTTCACACCCCACGTAACCGTGGCCTTCAAAGACCTGGAAGATGCACAGTTCGAAAAAGCATGGCCGGAATACGAAAACAAAGAATACAAAGCTTCCTTTAAAGTAAACAACCTCTACTTCCTGCGCCACAACGGCAAATCATGGGAAGTGCTGCAGAAATGCAAACTCGGAGGCGCTTGATTTAAAGCAGCCATGTGATATTAAAATCCGGACCCGTTAAGGGCCCGGATTTTTTTTGCAAGCATGGCCCGAAAATGCGACACAAACGCATCCAGCGATAGCTATGCTGAGGCTACCGGGAGGGTCATGTAGCCTTTCACCGGGAAACAAAAAAGCCCGAGCCAGCCGGCCCGGACCTTTTATATAGCATGTTGGCAAGTTATGCAGCTTTACCGGCTGATGCGATACACCCCATTCCCCTCATTTGTCACCTTTACTTCCGCGGCCACGGAAATCACTTCGAGCAATTCCTTCAGTTCCGGGTTGTCGTAATTCCCGGTATAATCCAGGTTGAGAATGGAAGAGTCGGTCACCACAATGCGTACGTTGAAGTATTCCTCGATGGCCGTGAACGTTTTATACAGCGGTACCTTGTTAAAGGAAAGCCGGTTCTCTTTCCAGGCCATAAAATTCGGGTCGGTGTTCTGGATTTGCTGCGGGGCCTTGTCTGACTGGAGAATCGCGGAGTGCCCGGCAGACAGCACCAGTTCTTCGCCTGCTGTATTTTTCCCTGAGAACGCTACTTTACCCGTAACTACATTCAGTTGGACGGGATTGTCGTTATACGCCTTGATGACAAACGAGGTGCCCAGTACTTTGGTGCTGGAAGCGCCGGCGTTTACGGTGAAGGGCTGGCCGGCATCGGGTTTCACGTCGAAGAATGCTTCCCCTTCCAGTACCACGTCGCGGTTGCCCTTGGAGAAATTTTTATTGTAGCTTACCTGGCTGTTGCGGTTGAGGAACACCTTACTGCCGTCTGGCAGTATCACCTCTTTTTTATCGGCGGCTGCGGTGAGGGTTACCGTTCCATCGCCGCGCAGCAGGAAAAAAGCGAGGCCGGCGGCGGCCACAACGGTAACGGCGGCGGCGGACAGGCGCCACCAGCTGTTGCGGCGGGTTACCACGCGCAGGGGAGCCGGGGCCTCCATGGTAGTGCGGCTGAAACGTTGCCAGTTGGCCTCCACATCCGGTTCCGGTACGGTTTTGTAACCATCAGCGGTGAGGTCCCAGGTATCTTTCAATGCCTCATAATATTGCCGGTTGGCAACATCCTGCTGCAGCCAGTCTTCCAGCTGAACCCGCTCTGCGGCAGTGATCTCCCCTTCGATTTCCCGGGCAATCAGCGTGTCTATGTGATCGTTGTTGAACATGCTTAACTTCTCTTACGAATTGCTAAATGATTTGTTGCTTTTGGTTGATCATACTGCGTGTCATTCCAGGAATTCCCGGAGAGCAACGCGTAGTTTTTTCAGCGCGGTGATCATCTGGTTCTCTACCGTTTTCACGGAGATCTGCAGTGTTTGTGCTATTTCTTTATAACTCATCTCTTCATACCTGCTGAGTACGAAAATCTCGCGGCATTTTTCCGGCAGGGCGTCTACCGCCTGCTGAATGCGGGCTTTGGTTTCCTTTACGTGCACCACCGGCGCCGTGGCAACCAGTTCTTCCTGGGCCGGGCTGATTTCCTGCGGCGCTCCGCCGCGCCGTTTGTGTTTATCGATATGGTCGAGCGCCATATTCACCGCCGCCCTGTGCAGGTAGGCTTTGAAGTAGACTTCGCCCAACTGGTCGCGGCGGTTCCATATCTTGATAAACACTTCCTGGGCCAGGTCTTCCGCCGTCGCCATATCGGGAATAAGGCGGTAAATGGCCTTGCATACCAGCGGGAAAAAGGTTTTGAAAAGCGCCTCCATGAACTGGCGCTCATCCTCCTGCAATAGTTTTTGTAACCGGGCGTTTTCGGGCATGGTACAAAAATAACCTTTACTGTAATTAACAGCGGGGGCATTCATGCCTAAAGCAGTGGGTGACAGTATTCCGATAGCTTTCATATGTGCGGGTCCGTTCCTATAACTTAGATATCTTTCCTGAGCCGGTCACCGAGCTGTTGACGGTGGCGGGCGTTCCCTTATACCGGATGTCGCCGCTGCCGCTGATGCGGCCGTCGAGGCGATGGGTGACCCAGATGTGGTGGTCGCCCGAGCCGCTAATCCGGATATTGGCGTTGACGGTTTGCAGCCCGGCGGCGTCGATGTTGCCGCTGCCGCTGATTTCAGACGAATATTCATCTCCCCGCCCTGCCAGGCTCACATCGCCTGAGCCGTAGATGCCCGTGCGCACCTCGTTGGCGTCTACCCGCAGGCTGGCATTTGCGCTGCCATTAATTTCCAGGCCGAAGTAGGTGGCCCGGATGGTATCGGCGCCGTTGCCGGTGATGGAGCCGGAGCCGGAGAATACCACTTTGCGGTATTTTTCGCTTTCAACGTATATCCGGATGGTTTTGAAACGCTTGAGGTTCACATTGTTACGGATTTTAACCCGCAGGGTAGGGCCGCTGGAAATGGTTTCGACAAAACGCATCACATTGTCTTCCGCTTCTATCACTACCGGCCGGTGCAGCCCCTGTTTCAGGCGTACCTCAAGGGGGCCGTCGAGGATGAGATCTTCAAACCGCTCCACCGCACGCTCCTCGGTGATCACCCGGCCCGAGCCATGGACGTTTTCCTTCACGCACCCTGTGAGGATGAAGCCGAAAATAGCCACGAGGCAGAGCAGGAGCCAGGCGCTAAGTCCGCTGTAGGTGACGATGGTTTCTTTTTTAGCCGTCATTTTCATGTGCATACCGTTTTTAGGGCATCCAGTCACAATGGTGATTGGTATACTTTGAAAACGGCAGAAGGAGCGGCTACCCCTAGATAAGGATAAAAAAAATGAGCCGGCCTCTGACTTGCATCAGAGACCGGCTCGATTAACCCCTATGAAAACCAACTATTGTGCTAATTTGATTTCGCCGAGATCGGTAGCTTTACCGTCTTCAACTTTCACGTCAGTAATAGTGGCGTCTTTGAATGGTTCTTTCGCGTCAACGATTACGGTGTAAGTACCGGCTTTTGCATTCGTGAAGGAGAATGCGCCCTCTGCTACTGCTGTTTTCAGCGTGTCGGTACCAGATACGGCCCAGGCTTCAGTTGCACCGTCTGCAGGTACTACTTTACCAGCGATAGATCCACCGTCAAATCCTTTGAAGGCGAAGGCGCCGAAAGCTACGGCCGCCACTGCTAACAGGCTCATTTTTGTCCTTTTCATAGCATACAATTTTAAAAGGTTTAATAATAAAGAAATGGTTCAGGTAGTGTTTTTCTCGATACTTAAATTTTAGATGTGTGTGATGAAAAAATAAGGTTCTGCGAAATTTTTGCAATTACCATGCCACAACAGCCGCTCAACACTATTTAACATTTCTTTAAAAATCCTTTAACAATCAGGCTTTCAGGGGATTTGCTGTTTTAACATTTTCGTATATCCCTCCTAGTTATTATTTCGGAATCCTTTGCCGTGGCGGCTTGCATCGTTTCGGGTTCGTTCGCGCAGCGCTTTTTTCTGCGTGGCGTAATAACACAAATATTTTGCCAAACATAACAGCAGTAAGGGTTTGATTGGCCCTAAAACCTCTCGGGGAGGGCATTTCAGGATATTTTCATAAAAGTCTACTAACTTTGTGTACTTTTGTCCCGGGGAAGGATGGGAAGTTACCGGCCGATTCCCTAATTTTACAGATCTATTTATATATATATTCATTATAAAGAATCCATCGATGTCCAATAAAACGATTCAACAGATAGAGGATGTAGTGATCAAATTCGCCGGGGACAGCGGGGACGGGATGCAGCTGACGGGCACCCAGTTCTCTAACAATACGGCGCTGATTGGGAACGACCTCAGCACATTCCCGGATTTTCCGGCGGAAATCCGCGCCCCGCAAGGCACATTGCCAGGGGTGAGCGGCTTCCAGCTGCACTTTTCTTCCAATCGCATATTTACGCCCGGAGACGCCTGCGACGTACTGGTGGCTATGAACGCCGCCGCCCTCAAGGCCAATCTCAAAGGGCTCAAAAAAGGCGGCATTATCATCGCCAATACAGACGGGTTTGATTCAAAAAACCTCCGCCTGGCCAACTACCCGGACGGCGTAAATCCCCTGGAAGACGGCTCCCTCGTGAATTACCAGCTTCATACCATGGACGTGACCAAAATGACCCGGGAGGCCCTCAAGGAGTCCACCCTCGGCATGAAGGAAAAAGACCGTGCCAAAAACATGTTCGTGCTGGGGTTCCTTTACTGGCTGTACGACCGTGACATGGCCAGCACCATCAATTTCCTCACGGAGAAATTCGGCAAAAAGCCCGAAATTCTCGAGAGCAACCTGAAGGCCCTCCAGGCCGGTTATAACTTCGCGGATACCGTAGAAGCCTTCTCCACCCGTTTCAGGGTAGAGAAAGCCCGCATGGAGCCGGGCACCTACCGGAGCATCACCGGCAACACGGCCCTCTCTTACGGATTGATCGCCGCCTCCCAGAAGGCCGACCTCCCGATATTCCTGGGCACGTATCCCATCACCCCGGCGTCGGACATCCTGCACGAGCTGAGCCGGTATAAGAATTTCGGCATTCGTACCTTCCAGGCGGAGGACGAGATTGCCGGCATCACCTCCGCCATTGGCGCCTCCTACGGCGGCCACATGGGGGTCACCACCACTTCCGGCCCCGGTATGGCCCTCAAAGGCGAAGCCATGGGCCTGGCCGTGATGCTCGAAATCCCCTTACTGATCATCGATATTCAACGTGGCGGCCCTTCTACCGGCCTGCCCACCAAAACGGAACAGTCGGATCTGCTGCAGGCCTACTACGGCCGGAACGGGGAATGCCCGATGCCCATCGTATCGGCTTCCACACCTTCCGACTGCTTCGACGGCATTTACGAAGCCTTCCGCATTGCGGTGAATCATATGACCCCGGTGATTTTCCTGAGCGACGGTTACATCGCCAACGGCGCGGAGCCCTGGCGGTTCCCGAAAAGCGATGACCTGGCGCCGATTACCGTGAAGTTCAAAAAAGGCCTGGATGAAGGGGAAGACCAGTTCCTGCCTTACCAGCGCGACGAGAACCTGGTGCGCCCCTGGGCGGTACCGGGCACCCCGGGCCTGGAGCACCGCATCGGCGGCCTCGAAAAACAGAACATTACCGGTAACGTGAGCTATGATCCTGAAAATCACCAGCTGATGGTGAAAATCCGCCAGGAAAAAGTGGACAGGATAGCAGACCACATTCCCCTGCAGAAAATAGAAGTAGGGCCGGAAAAGGGCAAAGTACTGGTGCTGGGCTGGGGCTCTACCTATGGCGCCATTAAAAGCGCCGTGCTGGAGCTGGTAGCCGAAGGCCATCCCGTGGCCCACGCCCACATCCGCCACCTGCGCCCCTTCCCGAAGAACCTGGCCGAAATCCTGCACAGCTACGAGCATGTGCTCATCCCGGAAATCAACAATGGTCAACTGATCAAGATCATCCGCGACCAGTTCCTGATTCCCGCGCAGGGATATAATAAAATTATGGGGGTGCCGATCACCAAAGGAGAGCTGGTAGCCCGCATTAAGGAAATGCTGTAATTGCAGCCTTCCGCAATTTATCCGTAACGGAAAGCGTTTGAATAGAAACTATCGAAAACGCGTTTCGTTACGGATTTTCGTATATTGCTATACGTAATATGTGACGCTTTATACATGCACATGACCCAAAAGCAATACCAACTTAGGAGGATCGTCCTTATACTCATGCTTCCCCTGCTCACGGCAGTTGCTGCCGCAGGGCAATCGCAGACGTACGAGATCCTCTTTGGCAATAACGCCGTTGGTTTGCTCGATGTGAAGCAGGACCCCTCCGGCGCTTCCCGTCGCATCCACATCCGCAGCCGCGTTCAGTCGAAGCTGTTTGCCAAAATGGAAACCGACATCGAAACAGTGTACCAGCACAATGTGCTTGTCAAAGCCAGGGTTACACGCGTGCAGGCGAAGGCCAGTGACGAAAACCGGGAAACCCTTACCGAGAAAGCGGAAAGAGGGTACAATGTGACCCGCAAAGGCGTTAAAACTCCCTTCCCGGTGCCGCAGATCACCTTCTGTGTGAGCGACCTCTACTTTTCAGAGCCTGTCGATATCAAAGAAGTGTATTCCGAAACGATGGGCCGCTTCCTGAAAATAAAGCGGCTGGAAGACGGGCGGTACGCCCTGGTGATGCACGACGGCAAGCAGAACTTCTACACCTACAGCCGGGGCCGCCTGGCACTCGTGGAAGTCAACCATGCCCTGGGCAAAGCCTCGTTCCGCCTCATTGAAAGGAAATGACGCCTCGCCAGAGGTTCAAATAAAAAAGCGGGTGCTCCGGTTGGAACTCCCGCTTTGTATTTTGTTACGAAGCGATCCATGTTTTACCGGTGAGTTGCCGGGTAATGGCCGCTGCTATCCGGTTTCGGCCGCAGTAGCCATTTTGCCGATCCGCCCGGCCTGGGGCGGGAACAACCCGTACGTTTTCGTTGGTCTATATCACCTGTTCCACGATCTGCCCTGTTTTTTTGTCTTTCAGGATAAGTTTGCGGCTGCCGAAGTGGGTCACCTCGTCTTTAATAAGATAGAACTGTTCGTTGTAGCTGGTGAGCGCCTTTTCCTTGTCTACCCCCTCTTTCCCGCGCCAGATATCGAGTTTCACGGGCTCCCACTGTTTCGATTGGGCGGATTTATAGGCGGCGTCGAGGATGGCGTTCACCACGTATCCGTCGTAGAAGCTTTCCTGTGGCGCTTTGCCTGCTTCCACGGCATTGAACATATCGGCGAACATATGGTTGTATCCCAGTTCATTCAGCTCGTCGCCCACGGGAAACAGCCAGCCGGTGTTGCTTTCCGCTTTTTCCGCCACATAGTCGGCGCCCTTGCCGGTGGTAAACATATCAAAACCCGTGCGGAGGAAGCTGTTGAGCCAAATGGTGCCTTCGGATCCCATTACTTCATCGCGCAGGTCAAGGCCGCCGCGGAAGGTCCAGCTTACTTCAAACTGCCCGATGGCGCCGTTTTCATATTTCACCAGGCCGATGGCATGGTCTTCGGCATCGATGGGTTTCACCTGGGTATCGGCCCAGCACATCACTTCTACCGGCTTGATGTCTTTGCCGATGAAGCTGCGGGCGATTTCCACGCAATGGCAGCCGAGGTCGAGGATGCAACCGCCGCCGGCCTGTTCTTTATCCCAGAACCATTCGCTGTGCGGGCCGGGGTGCGTTTCGCGCGATTTAGCCCAGAGGATGCGGCCCAGGGCGCCGCTTTTTACGCTGGCCAGGGCTTTCAGGAATTTGGGGGTATACACCAGGTCTTCGAGGTAACCGTTGAAGATGCCGGCTTTCTCCACTGCTTCCAGCATGCGTTTGGCTTCTTCCGCGTTCCGCCCCAGCGGCTTGGTGCACATCACGGCCTTTTTCGCCTTGCAGCAGGCCAGCACCGCGGCTTCGTGAAGGTTGTTGGGCAGCGAGATACAAACCATGTCCACATCCGGGTGGTTGATGGCTTCTTCCATATCGGTGGTCCAGTGGGCGCACTGATAATCTTCCGCAAACTTCCTGGCGCTTTCTTCGCGGCGGGAGTAGATGCTCACGATTTTGTCGCGGCTGCGTTGCCCCTGTAAAGAATCTGCATAGAACCGGCCTATGAACCCGGAACCCAGCATTGCAATTTTTGCCATAATCGATGTAAATTTTTATTGGTCAGACGTGTTTTTTGTCTCTGTCTCTGAAAGCCAGCATAAAATAGATCATAACGGCCGCGGCGATGTACACCGGCACCATCCAGATGCTTTGCCACTGGCGCGCGCCATTGATCATGTAGAAATCCGCCACCATACCGGAAAACCAGGTGCCGATTACCATGCCCAGCCCGTACGTGGCAAACGTGAACAGGCCCTGGGCGGCGCTTTTGATTTTTTCGCCCGCTCTCGCTTCCGTATACATGTACCCGGTCACGAAAAAGAAATCGTAGCAGATGCCGTGCAGGATAATGCCGGCGTAGAGCATCCACAGGTTGGCGCCGGTGTCGCCGTAGGCGAAGCAGATGTAGCGCAGCACCCAGGCGACCATGCCTATCAGCAGCATCTTTTTAACCCCGATGCGGCCCAGCAGTAACGGGATGGCCAGTATGAAAAGCGCTTCCGACAGCTGCCCGTAAATCATTTTGCCGGCGGCGTTTTCCATGCCGCTTTCGTTGAGATACAGGTTGGCGAAGCCGTAATAGAAGCTCAGCGGGATGCAGATAAGCACCGCGGATATAAAGAATACGAGGTACGACCTGTTTTTGAACAGCACGAAGGCTTCGGTGCCCAGCACCTGCGAAGCGGACAGGTCGCCTTTGCCTTTGGGCGGCACATCGGGCAGGGTGAAGCAGAAAAGGCCCAGCGCTGCGGAGGCGGCTGAGGCGATATAAAAGATGTTGTTGGTCTGTTCAATGGAAAGATACCCGATCAGCAAACCTGCGATAATCCAGCCAACGGTGCCGAACGTGCGCACGGCAGGGAATTGTTTGCCGGGGTCGGCCATCTGGCTGAAGGCGATGCTGTTGCTGAGTGCGATGGTGGGCATATACAGCAACGAATACACCAGCACGATGCCGATGAACACCCAGGTATTGCCGGTGTAGGAGGCCAGTAGCAGGGTTGCGGCGCCGGCGAGGTGCAGCACGCCCATCACTTTCTGCGCAGAAAAATACCGGTCGGCAATCATGCCTACAAAAAAGGGCGATATCATCGTGGCAACGGCCAGCGCCATATATGCATAACCGATTTCCTGACCGCTGGAGCCAAGATTGGTTTTCATGTAACTGTTCGTGCTAACATACCATGCCCCCCATATAAAGTACTCAAGGAACATCATGAAGGATAGCTGAAGTCGGATGCTGTTATTCACGCGGCGAAGGGTTTTGCTTTCAAGATAGCGAAAACAATTTATCCTTTCACCCGTGGGCAATCGATTTTTTAAGGGGCCGGGCGGGGCTTCCCGTGCCTGCTGAACAACTCGGAAAGTTGCTTACATGCCCGCCTTTACCTGCGCTTTGTAATACTTACAAACGGGCCGCAGGCCGCATTCGCCGCATTTGGGGCTGCGTGCAAGGCAGATGTAGCGGCCATGCAGAATGAGCCAGTGATGGGCGATGTGCACTTTTTCTTCGGGAATATGCTGGAGGAGCTGCTGCTCTGTTTGCAGGGGTGTTTTGGCGTTGGTGGTAAGGCCCAGCCGCGCCGATACCCTGAACACGTGCGTATCTACCGCCATGTTGGGCTGCTGGTACACCACGCTGGTGATCACATTGGCGGTTTTACGGCCTACGCCGGGCAGTTTGACCAGTTCGGGAACGGTGGACGGTATGTCGCCCTGGAAATCTTCCATCACCATCCTGGCCATGCCAATCAGGTGTTTGGTTTTGTTATTGGGATAACTGATGCTCCTGATGAGTGGAAACAACTCTTCGAAGGTGGCATGACTTAAAGCCTCCACATCGGGGTATTGCGCAAAAATGGCGGGGGTGGTCATATTGACCCGTTTGTCTGTGCATTGTGCAGACAGTATAACCGCTACCAGCAGCTGATACGGATTATCGTAGATAAGCTCTGTCTCTGCATTGGGGGCATGGTGCTCAAAATAATCGATTACGAAAGCGAACCGTTCTTTTTTCGTCATGCCTGCAAAATAGTAAAACTAACGCTGTTCTTCTTCCTGAACGTTGCGCGCATGCTCGAATATCGTTACCAGCGTGCTGGTACGGGGCGCATACTGAAGCGAGTTCAGTATTTGCAATGTTTGCAGTTCTTCACGGGTCATTTCCTGTTTCTCTTGCATAGTTTTCCCTTGCGGGTCGGTTACAGCACAGTTAGATGTTGAATAGGGGAGTGTAAAATTGCTCATGCGATTGATTTGTTAGTTCAAATGGAATTTAGGTAAATACAACACTTAAATAACGACGAATGACGGGATAGTATTGTTAATTTAAGCCATTTTTTTGAAAAATGCAATTTTTTAACAATCTATTGGGAGTTATATCGACTTGAAAACCAGGGAATTATTTCTTTGGGGCAGGCAGGGGCACAATAAACAGGTCTTCGTCATCCTTTTTCATACGGTATTGTTCCCGGGCGAATTTTTCCAGTTTTTCGGGGCTGGACAGCAGTTCGAACTGATCCTGCCGGGCGCGGTCGATTTCCTGTTTGTAAAAGGTTTTTTGCGATTCGAGCTGGTTAACTTCGGAATAAAGTTGGTATTGGGAGAAGAAATTATGCCGGTCTAAAAAAACGAGCCAGCCCAAAAAAAGCGCTCCGCAAATGATGTATTTGTTGCGGAGGTAAGAGGGGAGAGTAAAGCGCTTCTTCGTTTCCATGCCCTGCTGGTTTTTTAAAAGTCCGGGTACCGGTACAACCGGCACCCGGAAAAATTTGTATTGACCACTAAAAAATAAACGAGGTTATTTTTTACCAAATTTAATAGAATTTTTCGGATAAAAAGCGCTGCTGTCCAACAGTTCTTCGATCCGGAGCAACTGGTTGTATTTGGCCATACGGTCTGTACGGCTGGCGGAACCGGTTTTGATCTGGCCGCAATTCAGGGCAACGGCGAGGTCGGCGATGGTGGTGTCTTCCGTTTCGCCGGAACGGTGGCTCATGATGGAGGTGTAACCTGCTTTATGGGCCATGCTCACGGCGTTGATGGTTTCGGTAACGGTGCCGATCTGGTTTACTTTCACCAGAATGCTGTTGGCGATGTGCTGGTCGATACCCTGTTTCAGGCGTTTTACGTTGGTCACGAACAGGTCGTCACCTACCAGCTGCACGCTGCCGCCTACGGTTTCGGTCAGTTTTTTCCAGCCGTTCCAGTCGTCTTCGGCCATGCCGTCTTCGATGGAAAGGATGGGATATTTTTTACACCATTCTGCCCAGTAAGCTACCATTTCATCGCTGCTGATGATTTTCTGGGAGCTTTTGTAGAACTTGTAGGTGTTGTCCGCATCGTTGTACATTTCGCTGCTGGCGGCGTCCAGTGCGATGCCGATCTGGGAGCCGGCTTTGTAGCCCGCTGCTTCGATGGCCTGCAGTACGGTTTCGATGGCTTCTTCGTTGCTCTGGATTTCGGGAGCGAAACCGCCTTCGTCGCCTACGTTGGTGCTATAGCCTTTTTTCTTCAGTACGTTTTTCAGGTGGTGGAAAATTTCCACGCCCCAGCGGAGGCCTTCGGAGAAGGTGTCTGCGCCTACGGGAACGATCATGAACTCCTGGAAGTCGATTTTATTATCGGCATGTGCACCGCCGTTCACGATGTTCATCAAAGGAATGGGGAGGGTGGTGGCGTTTACGCCGCCGAGGTAGCGGAACAGGGGCAGGCCGAAAGCTTCCGCAGCGGCCTTGGCTACGGCCATGCTCACTGCCAGGGTAGCGTTGGCGCCCAGTTTGCCTTTATTTTCAGTACCATCCAGTTCGATGAGCAGTTTGTCGATGCCGGCCTGGTCGCTGATGTCCCAGCCAATCAGTTCGTCGGCAATCACTTCATTCACATTTTTCACCGCTTTGATCACGCCTTTCCCCATGTAAGCGCCTTTGTCGCCATCGCGCAGCTCAACGGCCTCGTGTTTGCCCGTGGAGGCGCCGGATGGCACTGCAGCACGGCCTACATGGCCGTCTTCCGTAGTTACGTCTACTTCTACCGTAGGGTTACCACGGCTGTCTAAAATCTGTCTGGCATGGATCTCTGAAATGATACTCATGGGTAAAATGTTTTATTGTTAAATCTTGAAAAAGTGAATTGTTCGGCCTGCCGGCGCCTCTCCGGCTGCGTTACCACTAATTTGTCAGCTCCCTGAACACCTCTTCGAGTGACTGCGAATTGCTGTGCAAAGAAAGGATGTTCCGGTTATTATTCAAAGAGAATTGAAGCAGGTTTTTCCGGACGGTTTCAGGATCAGCGGTATAGAGCCGGAAAACATGCCCTTCGGCGGGGGCCACGCGGCTCACGCCGGGGATCTGCTCCAGGTCGGTGGCGGGAACCGCCTCGCCGAACTGGACCTGGATGTAGGCGTTATTGCCCTGCTGGAGGGCGCTGATGGCGTCGTCTGCGATGATCCTGCCTTTGTTAATGATGATCACCCGGCTGCAAAGGGCTTCTACCTCCTGCATGATATGGGTGGAAAGCATGACGGTCTTATCCTGCCCGAGCTGCTTGATCAGGGCCCGGATTTCGGCCAGCTGGTTAGGATCCAGGCCGGAAGTGGGCTCGTCCAGGATAAGCACTTCGGGGTTGTGCAGCAGCGCCTGCGCCAGGCCTACCCGCTGTTTGTAGCCTTTGGACAGGGCGCCGATTTTTTTGTGCTGCTCCCGCTCCAGCCCCGTGAGGCCGATCATTTCCCGGATACGGGCGTCGCTGCTGCGGCCCAGCTGGTGCATGCCGGCCATGAACCCGAGGAATTCCTTCACGTACATGTCCGGGTACAGCGGATTGGCCTCCGGCAGGTATCCCACCCGCTTGCGCACTTCCATGGGCTGTTTGGCCACATCGAACCCGCATACGCTGGCCTGTCCCTCGCTGGGAGGCAGGTAGCCGGTAATAATCTTCATGGTAGTGGATTTCCCGGCGCCGTTGGGCCCCAAAAAGCCGACAATACCGCCCTTCTGCAACTCGAACGAGATGCCGTCCACTGCTTTTTGCTGCCCGTACAGCTTGGTAATCTGCGATACGATGATTGACATGGATAGTTTTTGCGGAGACTAAAGTAAGACGAAAAAAAATAAAGCGGTAATTACCCCGGTACAATTCGAAAATTCAAAAAAAAGGCCTGCGCTGGTGGGCACAGACCATTGAAGGCGCTCGTGAATGATTGAACAGTTGTAGGTTGACATTACGGCGAGGCCAGTGATTTAGTATGTTACAACCGGCTCCAGGTCTTTGGCCTGGCTGATCATCCCGATGATCTCAGCCAGCGAAGGCGCCCTGCCGCTCAGGTTTTTGAGCGTGTTGAGCTCTACCACTTTCGCATGCAGGTTTTCGGGAACGCGGTTGCGGAGTTCTTTAACGGTATCTACGCCGGCGGCTTCGAGCAGCTCGGCGAACTGGTCGCCTACGCCATTGATGCGCATCAGGTCGGCATGATTGATCCATTTGAGCAGCAGGCTTTCCGGGATGCCGGTCGTTTCAGCCAGGCGCTGACGGCCGGTACGGGTATTGCCGTCTTCCAGCAGTTTGGCCACGGTATCGATGCCGATGCCCAGCAGTTTGCTCGCATAGTTGAGGCCTATGCCCTGAATTTCGTGAATCGGATAGCTCATAATTGTTGTTTTGGTAGTCGGAAATTAAGGAAAAGGCATCACCTGTGATTTAAAAATATGTTAAATCATTGTCTTTCATCGTAATTTTAGCCCTTCAGCGTTTATCAATTACATTTACAGGATGAAACCGGCAGGAGAAATACTTCCCGCAAATGGAAAGGTGCTCCGAGGTATGTCCGGCCATCAAAAATCAGTTATTATTTGCAGATGAAAAGATCGTTTGTTTGGTTGCTCCTGGTGCCCCAACTCGTGCTGGCACAGGCTTTACCGGAAAGGCAGTACCCTAAAGGATATTTCAGGAACCCGCTGAACGTGCCGATTGAACTGGCCGGGAACTTCGGGGAACTGCGCCCCAACCACTTCCATTCCGGCCTGGATTTTAAAACACAGCAACGTGAAAACCTGCCGGTGCATGCCGCGGCCGAAGGGTATGTGAGCCGCATCGGCGTTTCGCACCTGGGATTCGGGAACGTGCTCTACATCACTCACCCGAACGGATACACGACTGTTTACGCGCACCTGAACCGCTTTTACCCGCTGGTGGAGGAATATGTAACCCGGAAGCAATACGAGCAGGAAAGCTGGGCTACGGACCTGGTGCTGCCGCCGGGCCTGTTCCCGGTAAAAAAAGGAGAGTTTGTGGCCTGGAGCGGCAATACCGGCGGCTCCGCCGGCCCGCATCTTCATTTCGAGATCCGCGACACCAAAACGGAAAAGCCGCTGAACCCAATGCTGTTCGGTTTCAGCATTCCCGATACCCGCGCCCCGGAAATCCAGCGCGTGGTGGTGTACGACCGCAACCGCAGCCTGTATGAGCAAACGCCCCTGGTGGTGCCGGTGAAGAAAACAGCGGCCGGTTACGTCGCAACCCGTCCTGTGATCACCGTGGCGACCGACAAAGTTGGGCTGGGCCTGTCTGCGCTCGACCGGCAAAGCAATTCCATGAACCCCAACGGCATTTATGAAGCCATGATCATCCGCAACGGTGAAATTGACTGCGGCTTTCAGCTGGATAACATCGGGTATGATGAAACGCGATACCTGAACGCGCACATCGACTATAAGATGAAAAAAGGCGGCGGCCCCTACGTACAGCTGTTGTTTGCCCTCCCTGGCAACCAGCTGGATATTTACAAGGATGTGGCGGGCGATGGCACCATCGATTTGTCCGACAAACAGCCGCACCCCGTAACATTGCGGGTAACGGACGCTTACGGCAACCGCTCGGATGTGCAGCTGACCCTTCAGCAGGGAGGCAACCCGCCTGCCGTGCCGGTTTGCGCCAACACCATGTATGCAGATTCCCGGAATATTTTTGAAAATAATGCGGTGGAATTCTATTTAGAAGAAGGAACTTTGTACGACGAAATCTGTTTCCGGTATCTGGAAATTCCGAACACAACGGCATACTCCAATACGTACCGGTTACATACAGCGCTGGTGCCCGTGCATTCCTATTTTGGGTTGCGCATCAAGCCCACCCGCCCCCTGCCTGCGGAGCTGCAACAGAAGATGGTGATTGTCCGGAAAGGGCTTGGAGAAAGCATCTCAGCGGCCACTTATGAAAACGGCTGGTTTAAAGGCACCTTCCGCGATCTCGGCGATTTTTACCTGACTGCCGATACCGTGCGGCCGAAAATCACCCCGATGGGCGGCCTCAAACCAGGTATCAATCTGTCCCGGGCCGGCAAAATGTCGTTTGCCATGAGTGATGCGAGCGGCATCAAATCTTACCGTGCAGAGCTTGACGGGCAGTGGCTGCGGTTTTCCAGGAGAGGTAATGTGCTTTCGTACGCGTTCGATGAGCACTGTCCCGCAGGAAATCACACGCTGAAGCTGACCGTTACCGATATCGCAGATAACGAAACCACATATACTTTGACGTTTAAACGCTAGAAACCGTGAAGCATCTTAAACCCGGGGACATTGCTCCCGCATTTACAGCTAAAGACCAGCACGGCCAGGATGTATCGCTGGCAGACTTTTCTGGAAAGAAAGTGATCCTCTATTTTTATCCGCACGACATGACCCCCGGCTGCACGACCCAGGCCTGTAACCTCCGGGACCATCACGCCCGCCTTTTGCAAAAGGGTTACGCGGTGATCGGTGTGAGCGAAGACGATGAAAACAGCCACCGGAAGTTTGCGGAAACGTACGATCTTCCTTTCCCGATACTGGTAGACGAAAGTCATGATATCCTCTATGCCTACGGCGTTTGGGGTGAAAAGACATTCATGGGCCGCACTTACGACGGTACGCACCGCACCACTTTCCTCATCAACGAAAACGGTGTGATTGAACATATCATCGAACGGCCCGACAATGGCGACCATGCCGCGCAGATCCTCGAAATATGGGAAGGAGCAGCAGCGGCGGAACCATTCAGAAGCGCTGCTTTACCGGCAGATGAAGATGATGACGATGACAATGCCGCTGTTGAGTCACCAGGGGCGGAAAAAGAAGCTGAAAGCCAGCAACCCAGTGCGGAGGCAATTGAGGAAATCCACGACGTGATGAGCAAGGCAAAAGCAATTGCCAATGCTGCGTCTGAAGAAAAGGCGGAAGAAGAGAGAGCCGAAGCTGCCGAAGAAGCTGCTGTCAAGGCGGCTGGAAAGAAAAAAGCGGCGCCGAAGAAGGCTAAACCGGTGGCTAAGCCTGCAGCAGTACAGCCTGTTGGCGGGAAGGCTACGGTAAAAACCAAACCTGTCACAAAAGCTGCTCCCGAAAAAGTGGCCGTAAAAGCCAAGCCGGCTGCAAAAGCAACTCCTAAGAAGGCTGCCGCCAAGATGAAGCCGGCTGCTGCTAAAGCCAAACCATTCGCGAAGAAAGCTGCGCCGAAAAAAGCCGCCGCTAAAAAGGCTGCTGTGAAAGCAACAAAACCGGTTGTTAAAACGGCGTCCAAAAAAGCCGCTGTGAAAGCAAAACCGGCTGTTAAAACGGCGTCTAAAAAAGCTGCAGTGAAGGCCAAACCCGTGGCTAAGAAGGCTGTTGCGAAAAAAGTAGCAGTGAAACCCGTCGCTAAAAAAGTTGCGGCGAAAGCGAAACCTGTTGCCAAGAAAGCAGCCGCGAAGAAAACTGCGGTGAAAGCCAAACCCGTTGCCAAGAAGGCCGCCACGAAAAAAGCGGCAGTGAAAGCGAAACCTGCTGTTAAAAAGGCCACTGTAAAGGCGAAACCGGTCGCTAAAAAAGCAGTATCAAAGAAAGCTGCGGTGAAACCCAAACCTGCTGCGAAGAAAGCGGCTGCTAAAAAAGCGGCACCGAAAGGGAAAGCTGTCGCCAGGAAAGCCGCGGCTAAGAAATCCGCCGCCAAAACCAGGCCCGTTGCCAAAAAGGCCGCCGCAACAAAAGCGACCGTAAAGACTAAACCTGCGGCTAAAAAGACTGCAGCCCAAAAAGCTGCCACCAAACCGGCTCCTAAAAAAGTCGTAGCAAAAAAGGCGGTTTCTAAAATGGCCACGTCCAAAACAAAAACAACATCCAGGCGCTAAATAGCGTACCCGTATTAAACGTAAAAGGGGAAAGAAGATCAACTTCTTTCCCCTTTTTTATACTCGAAATTGTATGCTGCTATCTTTTCTGGCGTTGTTTCTTGAACACCTGGCCGGTTTTGAATTTGTTGCCTTCGGGGCTGCCCACACGGTCCATCGCGCAACGGAAGCCCACGGTATTGGTGGCCATATCCTCCTGCATGTGACGGCGGTTGCCGGGTGAAAGCCAGTAAGCGCGGTCGTTCCAGCTGCCGCCTTTTACCACCCTCGATTTGTCGTTGATCAGGGAAGTGATGCCATAGCCGTATTCAACCAGGGAAAGCGTGTCACCGTCGAGGTAGTTGATCACGTCGCCTTTCTGGTAGTTCAGGCGGCTGGCAGACTCTTCGTCGGTCACATCACGCATTTTCAGCGCACCGAGGCTGTCTTTTTCAAATTCTTTTTCAGCATTCTGATATACCGTCTGGAATTTGTTACCGCGGAAGTAGTTGAAGTCGTCGCCGTCGATGGTGGTCAGCGGTCTGTATACGTCCTGTACCCACTCGCTCACGTTGCCAGACATGTTATAGATGCCGAAAGTGTTCGGGAAGTAAGACTGTACCGGGGCGGGAATGGACGCACGGTCGTTCAGGCCGCCTGCCATACCCATGTTGTCGCCGGAGCCGCGCTTGAAGTTCGCCAGGAACTGGCCCTGCCAGTTGCCGCGGCGGATGTCGCGCAGGCCGCTGTTGTTGGTACCCCAGGAATAGATCTGTTTGTTCAGGATGAGCTCTTCCCCGCGCTTGCCTTCTTTTTTGGAAGGGCTGGGGTTTTGCCCGATATAACCGAGTGCGGCATATTCCCATTCCGCTTCTGTCGGGAGGCGGTAGTTCGGCAGCATGATGCCGTCTTCGAACTGGGCGCCACGGGGAGAACCGTCGGGATTGCTGAACTGTTTTTTCGCGTTTTTCGACATCTTGCCGGGCGTGCCCTCGTAAAGGCCGGCCATGTAAGATTTGCTGTCGAACGTATTGTCGTCTGCCTGGTTCATGATGTCAGCCTTGGAAAGAAGGCCGGCGTCCATCAGCAGTTTTTCATTCACACGATTGGAGCGCCATTTAGAATAGTCGGTCGCCTGTTTCCAGGTTACGCCCACTACCGGGTAGTCGTTATAAGCGGGGTGACGGAAGTAATATTCCACCAGCGGCTCGTTGTAAGCCAGTTCGCTACGCCATACCAGCGTGTCGGGCAGCGCGCCGCGGTACACGTCCGGGAAAGATTCGCCGTACATGCGGGTGAGCCAGTACAGGTATTCGCGGTAGTTCACATTGGAAACTTCCGTTTCGTCAATATAAAATGAAGATACCGTGATACGGCGGGGTATGTTGTTCCAGTCAGACATGACATCCTGCTCGGTGGCGCCCATGGCGAAAGTACCGCCCTGAACAAACACCAAACCGGGACCGGTGAACTGGTCCTTGTTCTTGGCAACGGAAAATCCGCCCATTTTAGGGTCGTTGTAAGTCCATCCGGTTGCGGAGGAAGATTCTTTCTTCTTTCCAAACAAGCCACCATTCTTACAGGCCGACATCGACAACATCACACCGGTGCCTACAATCAAGGATAAGGAGGTTAATCTGCGCATGCGAAAACAGCTTTTGATCGATACAATTTAGGTATTCAATTAGGTAAACGCAAATGTATGCTTTTTTATTTTATAGCGAAAATAATTAATTTGTAAACAGGTGGTATTTCGGAACTCCCCGGCATTGCGAAATACCCTTAGATACATTAGGTTTGTATCAAATATACAAATCCGGCCATTCTTATGCGAACCGCCCGCTTTTTTTTGCTTGCCACAGTTTGCCTGCTTTGCAGGCTGGGCGGGGTTTACGGACAACGCACCTATGTACAGCGCTCGGTGCTGGCCGATGGCACGTGGTACAAACTGGCGGTCAGGGAACCCGGGGTGTACCGGATAGACCTGGCGCTGCTGCAGTCCATGGGCGTTCCGACTAACAACCTGGCTTCCAATACGCTGCGCATTTATGGCACCGGCGGCCGGATGCTGCCGGAAGACAATGCGGCCGCCCGCCCCGACGATCTTCCCGAAAACCCGGTGGTTGTACTGGATGGGGGCGACGGGGTGCTGAATGGAAACGACTGTATTTTATTTTATGCCGAAGGCCCCCATACCTGGCGCGCTACCCCGGAGGGGTTCCGTCACACCCGGCATTTGTACGCCGATTCCGTCTGTTATTTCCTGCAGTTGAAACAGGGCAGCCTGCGGGTGGGCGAGGCGCCGGCCGGCACGCCCGGAACGGCCGTTTCAACGTACGATTACCGCGCTTTCCATGAAAAAGACGTCTATAACATATTGTCGAGCGGGAAAGAATGGTTCGGGGAAGAGCTGAACGCCTCCCAGCCCGAACGCTCCTTCACGTTACCGGTGCCCGTAGCGGGCCTGACAGATATGCATATCCGGTTCCGCGGCGTGGCCCGCAGCACCGGCGGCTCCCAGTTCGAGCTGGCTGGCCAGCGCTTTGCCCCGCAGCCCGTGAGCGGCAATATATTCGACCAGTACGCCACGGCCGTAGAGGGATATTTCCCCTATACCGGCGGCGGCACCGTTTCGCTGCGTTACCAGGGCGGCGCCGCTGCCCGGGGCTGGCTCGATTACCTCGAGATACTGGGGCGCAGTCCCTTGCTTTTACCGGCAACCGGCTCCCTGTTATTTCGCGACACCCGCTGCACCGGCGCTTCCACTTTTGTGCTGGCTAACGCCGGCGCACAAACGCAAGTGTGGGACGTCACGGAGCCCCTGCGGCCCCTGCGCCAGCAAACACAGCTGACGGGCAACACCCACCGTTTCAACGGCGATTGCAGTACGTTGCGGGAGTACGTGGCCTTTAACCCCGACGCCGCGCCCAAACCGCAATTTATCGGCGCCGTAGCCAACCAGAACCTGCATGGCGTTCAAGTAAGCGGCATGCTGGTGATAGCCCCATCCGCCTTAAAAGCGGAGGCGGAAAAGCTCGCCGGTTGGCATCGCGGCCGGCAGCTGGATGCGGTGGTGGTAACGGTGGAAGACATCTACAACGAATTCTCGTCCGGGTTGCCGGATCCTACCGCCCTGCGCGATTTTATAAAGATGCAGTACGACCGTAACGGGCTCCGCTACCTGTTGCTATTCGGGCGGGCCAGCTACCTGTACAAAGACGCGTCCAACATGGTGCCTACCTGGCAGAGCCCGGCATCGCTGCATGGTATCAACACGTATATGACCGACGATTATTTCGGTTTCCTGGGCGATAATGATCACATTGGCGGAACCCCGCTGCTGGATGTGGCGGTCGGCCGCCTGCCGGTGCGGAACGTGGCGGAAGCGGCGGCGGTGGTGAACAAGATCATACAATATCACTCGCCCGCCGGTTTCGGCGCATGGCGCAACGAAATGACCTTTGCGGCCGACGATGAAGACGGCAACCTACACCTCGGCGATGCCGAAAAGGTAAGCCGCATCATCGAGCAGGAGCAGCCCGGCTTCAACGTCACGAAGCTGTACCTGGATGCCTTTCCGCAGGTGCCCGGCGCGTCCGGGAGCCGCTACCCAGCCGTGAATGAAGCCATCAACCGGAAAATGTTCAACGGCACCTTGGTATGGAATTACAACGGCCACGGCAGCTTTACCCGCCTTGCCGAAGAAGCGGTGCTCGACGAAAATTCAGCTGAAGCCTGGAACAACGCCAATCGCCTGCCTTTACTGGTAACGGCCACCTGCGATTTTGCGCCGTTCGATAATCCGCAGTTCCATTCCCTCGGGGAAAAACTCCTCAGCCGCGAGAAGGGCGGCGCCATCGCGCTCATGACCACTACCCGCGCCGTATTTGCCTCTTCCAATCTCGTGATGAACGCCAATTACTTCCGGCTCGCCTTCCAGCCCCGGGCCGGCGGGCAGATGCCTACGCTGGGTGAAGGCGCCATGCTCGCCAAAAATGAAACGTATGCCGGCATGGGAGATGTGGTGAATAACCGGAAATTTCAGCTGCTGGGCGACCCCGCGCTATCGCTCGCGTTTCCGAAATGGCGCGTCTATACGGATTCCGTTAATGGCGCAGCTGCAGGCGGTACGGACACACTAAAGGCGCTCGGCCATTATACCATCGCCGGAACCGTGCGTGACGCAACTGGTAGCATTCAGACTGGCTATAACGGTATGCTGGATATCACCGTGTTCGACAAGCCCGTTACCCGCCGCACATTAGGGAATGATCCCGGCAGTGTGGCGGCGGATTACCAGCAGCAAGACAGGGCGCTGTTCCGCGGTACACAGGTGGTGCAGAACGGCCGGTTCCGGTTTTCGTTCGTGGTGCCGAAAGATATCGCTGCAACCGGCGGCAAAGGGAAGATCAGTTACTACACCTATAACGACACCGAAGACGGTGGCGGGACCTTCGCCAATCTCGCGGTAACCGGCACCGCCACGGGCGTTCCGATAGACAACCAGGGCCCGGTCATCAAGGCATGGATGAATCATGAATCTTTCCGCAACGGGGGTGTAACGGCGGAAGACCCTTTGCTGCTGGTGCATCTGCACGATGAAAGCGGCATCAATGCCACCGGCAACGGCATCGGGCACGATATTGTGGCCATCCTCGACGACAGCGCCCGGTTTTACAACATGAACGAATTCTACACCACCACCCCGGGCAATTTTCGCGAAGGGCGCGTTACTTTCCCCCTCGCCGGCCTCGCCCCGGGAAAACACACGCTCACCATCCGTGCCTGGGATAGTTTTAATAATTCTTCGACCATTAACATATCGTTTACCGTTGTGCCCAAATCCTTGCTGGCAGTGGAAAATGTATACAATTATCCCAACCCGATGCGCCACCAGACCCGCTTTGTGTTCGATCACAACCAGCAAAACGCTGATCTTGATGTGCTTATACGTATCTTTACATCCGCCGGGAAACAGGTAACAACCATCAGAAGCACAATAAACACAGCAAACGGCCGTTATTCTGGCATTCCGTGGAACGGAACAAGCGATTCGGGAGCGAGATTGACCCCTGGCATCTACTTTTATCAGTTTGTAGTAAAGCGTACAGGAAAGGAAAAAGTGTTTGGCGGTAAATTAATAATATTGTAATTTATATATTAAGAATTGTGTAAATTTGAAATGTAATTATGATGTGTTTTTTGCACCCCTTCACTTGTAATTCATAATTTAGACTTTATTTTTACAGTTAGCTATTAAACAAATTTTGCATGTTTTCAAGGATTACGACAGCTGTTTTTTGCGTATCTGCCCTATTCCTCAGCCAGCGTGTTTCTGCCCAACAAGACCCACCAACGCGCAATGAGCTGGACGGACGTATCAATACAATCAACACAGCCGTACCTTTTCTCCGCATTTCCCCTGATGCCAGAAGCGGCGCCATGGGCGATGCCGGGCTTGCCATTTCACCTGACGCCAATTCCGTTTACTGGAACCTTTCCAAATTACCTTTCGCTCCCAAAAAGTCGGCCGTAGCCGTAACGTATACTCCCTGGCTCAAGGAGCTGGTGAACGATGTGTTCCTGGCGCAGCTGGCCGGTTATACCCAACTCGACGAGCTGCAAGCCATCGGCGGTTCACTCCGCTATTTCTCACTGGGCGATATCGACTTCGTAGACATTGGCGGCGCCTCCAACGGTACTTTCCGGCCGCGCGAGTTCGCCATCGACGCCGGTTATGCCCGCAAACTGAGCGATAACTGGTCGCTGGGCGTAGCGCTCCGCTACATTCATTCCAGCCTCGCCTCCGGCGTAACGCCCGATCAGCAGACTATTCGTCCCGGACGCGCCGTGGCGGCCGATCTTTCAGGCTTTTATACCAAGGATTTCGAGAAGGATAACGGGATAATGAACAACTGGAGCTTCGGCTTCGCTGTTACCAACATCGGTAACCGTATCTCTTATACGCAATCCGCGCAGAAAGATTTTCTTCCCACCAACCTCGGCCTGGGCACTTCCTACACCATCGGCATTGATGAATACAACAAAGTGACCTTCTCGCTCGATGTGAATAAACTGCTCGTGCCTACTCCGCGCGCAGACAGCACTTATCCGGACAAAAGCATGCTCGAAGGCATGTTTACGTCTTTCGGCGATGCGCCGGGCGGGTTCAAGGAAGAGCTGCACGAGCTGATGTACTCTTTCGGCGGTGAATACTGGTATAACGACCAGTTTGCCGTGCGCGCGGGATATTACAACGAACACAAAACAAAAGGCAACCGCCGTTATTTTACGGCCGGCCTCGGTGTGAAATACAATATTTTCGGCCTCAACTTTTCTTACCTCGTGCCGTCGGGAACTGGCATCCAGCGCAACCCGCTGTCGAATACCCTGCGGTTTACCCTGTCGTTCGATTTGTCGGGGAATGAAGAATAGTACAGTATCTTTGCCATAATAATTCTAGCAATGAATAAATCCTCCGTATCACTGGAGGATTTATTATTTTAACAGACCGTAATATATTGATCGACTATGAGCAAACTCAGGATTGGATTAGGGGTGGATTTTCACCAATTGGTACCGGAGCGGGATTTTTGGCTGGGCGGTGTGCTGGTGCCGCATCACAAAGGCGCATTGGGCCACAGTGACGCGGACGTATTGCTGCATGCGATTTGCGACGCCATGCTGGGCGCGGCGGGTTTGGGCGATATCGGCGTCCATTTCCCGGATACCGACGCCGCGTATAAGAATATCGACAGTAAAATCCTCCTGGCCCGGTGCCGTGAACTGATCGGAGAGAAGGGCTACAGTGTGGTGAACGTGGATTCTTCGCTCTGCCTGCAGGCCCCGAAAATAAAACCCTATGTACCGCAAATGCAGGATACGATCGCGCGCCTGTTGGGCGTTACCGTGGAGGAAGTGTCTGTCAAGGCCACTACAACCGAAAAGCTGGGCTTTGTGGGACGTGAAGAAGGCGTAGTGGCGTATGCGACCGTATTGCTCGAAAAGCAGTAGGTTTATTTTTAACTGTTTACCTTTGTTCAAATGGCTGATATACAAGTAAAGATCATTAACCGCTCGGATAACCCGTTACCGTCTTATGCCACGGCTGATGCCGCCGGCATGGATTTGCGCGCCAACCTGGCAGCGCCGCTTACCCTGCAACCGCTGGAGCGCACACTGGTGCCCACTGGCCTTTTTATGGAACTGCCGTCGGGTTTTGAAGCGCAGGTGCGCCCCCGCAGCGGCCTTGCCATCAAACAGGGCCTCACCCTGCTGAACACACCCGGCACGATAGATGCTGATTACAGGGGAGAGATCAAAATTATTCTGATCAATTTGTCGAACGAGCCGCAGACCATCCAGCATGGCGACCGCATCGCCCAAATGGTGGTGGCGCCTTTTGTACAGGCTACGCTGGCGGAAGTGCTCGAACTGACCGACACCGAACGGGGAACCGGCGGTTTCGGCCATACCGGAAAATCCTGAATATGCGTTTAACCGTAATCGTTATAACATTTGCTGCGGCCCTCGCGGCGGCAGGCTGCGGAAGCAACCGTAAGGTAGCCTCCGTGCCCGCTTCCGTACCGGCTGAAGTACAGCAACAGGTGCTGGCGCAGCGGGCAGACAGCCTGTTTTTTGCCGCCCAGCGCTCCAAAATGTTAGGGGATTACAAAACCGCCATTACCCAGTATTCGGACTACATCCGCCTCAACCGCAACAACCCGACCGTCTACTACGAACTGAGCAGGCTCTTTATGGAAGTGCGCAACCCGTCTTATTCCCTCGGCTTCGCGCGCCGCGCCGTACAGATGGACTCCTCCAATAAATGGTTCCGCATGGCCCTGGCAGATGCCTATACGATGAACGAACTGTTCGACAGCGCGGCCATCGTGTACGGCCAGTTGCACCGGCAGAACCCGCAGGACGATGACCTGCTGTTCAATAAAGGCATGTCGCTTTCCAAAGGCCGCCACTACTCGGAAGCGCTCGAAGTATTCGATACGCTCGAAACCCGCGTAGGCGTTGTGGAAGATCTCGTGTTCCAGAAACAGCGCATCTTCATGCGGCTGGAAATGGTAGACAAGGCGACGGATGAAATCCGCAAGCTCATCCGCCAGGAGCCCGGAGAATTACGCTACTGGGGGCTGCTGGCCGAAATATTCGAATCGGTAGACCGTATCCCCGAAGCCAAAGCGGCCTACGATACCATCCTGCAGATCGATCCGTACCATCCCCGCGCCCTCATCGCCAAGGCGAATTTCGAGAAGCGCAACGGGAACGAACCGCAATACAGGGCTTACCTGATCAAGGCATTCCAGAACAAGGAGTACAACATCGACGAGAAGATATCATTCGTATATCCTTACCTGCAAATGCTGGAAACGGACTCCACCAAGCGCGACGAAGGGCTGCTGCTCACGGGCCTCATCGTGGAATCCCATCCCAACGACGCGAAAGCCTACGCCCTGCGCGCAGACATGTTCTCGCAGGGGAATATGCCGGACAGCGCACTGGTGAACTACCGCAAAGCCATCTCGCTCGACTCCACCCGTTTCAGCGTATGGTACCAGCTGATGTGGATGTACTCGCGCACGGAACAAACGGACTCCCTGCTCCGCGTGAGCACGCATGTGATACAGCAGTTCCCGAAAGAATTCATGGGCTTCTATTTCAATGGCCTCGCGAACTACTTCAAACAAAAATATGATGCCACCATCCAGTCGCTCAACACCGCCCTTGCCATCGGCGGCGAAACGCGTTTTGTGGCGGATGTATATGCGCTGCTCGGTGACGCCTATCATGCCAGCGGCCTGCACGCGCGCAGCGACAGCAGTTACGACATGGTGCTGAACCTGCGCCCGAAAGACCATATCGTGATGAATAATTACAGCTATTACCTGTCCGTTCGGGGCGATAAGCTGGAGAAAGCCGAGCAGCTCAGCCGCCGCTCGCTGGAACTGAAGCCCGAAAGCCCCACGTATATGGACACCTACGCCTGGATTCTGTTCAGGTTGGGCAAATACCAGCTGGCGAAAACCTGGATAGAGAAAGCCCTGCAGTATCCCGAAGCGCGGCAGGACCCTGATGTGCTCGAGCATTACGGCGACATCCTCTTCAACCTCAACGAAAAGGACAAAGCCGTTGAGTTCTGGCAGCTGGCCAAAGCCAAGGGAGCCAATTCGCACGGGCTGGCGAGGAAGATAGCAGAGAAGCGTTACATCAAAAGCCTGGACCGCTGACCGGTAACGGCCTTGCGGTACCTGAAAATACTATTCTAACAATGAAGCAAAAAGCAGTACTACAGATTGTTGCATGTTTATTCAGCCTCGTATTGTTTTCGTGCCGGGCTACTAAAATCACCCGGGCCACATTCCCATCAGATACTACTGCCCGCCACACTGATTCCATGAGCCGGGAAAAAGAGCATGCCCTGGCACGCAGCATCCTGGAAAAGGTGCGCGCCAACCGCATCGAATTCAAGACTTTTTCCGCAGAGCTGAAAATGGACTATGACGACGATAAAGGTAAACGGATGAACAACCTCGGCGTCAACATCCGTATGGAATACGACAGCGCCATCTGGATACGCGTGGCCGGGCCCGCCAACATCGAAGGCGCGCGCATACTGGTCACGAAAGACAGCATCAAGATGGTGAACCGTCTCGAAGGCACGGTGATGCTGCGCAACGTGAAGGAAGGCCAGGAAAAACTGAAGCTGGATATGGACCTGCGCACCCTGCAGGATCTGATCGTAGGCAATGCCGTGTTTCTCTCCGACTCTATTTCCAATATCGTCACCACCCAGTCGGTCATCTCCTTCGCCTCCCTGCAGCCCACCCTGGTGAGCCTGTTCAACGTATTTGCAGACGACTACGTGATACAGCAGTGCAAGGTGACCGATAAAGACAGTACAGCCGCCAACAGCCGCGTAATGGAACTGACCTATGGTGACCACAAAGTGGTGGATGGCCGCAAAATCGCCTTCCAGCGCAAGATTTACGTGGAAGACAAAAGCGTGGTGAAGGTGGCGCTCGACTTCAAACGGATGGAATTCAACAAGCCCCAGTCGTTCCCCTTCCCCATACCTGATAAGTATACGCGGGAGTAATTGGCCGCGGTAGCAATTTCGTTGTATATTTAACGTTATAAATCATCACTCACATAAAAATGGTGCAATTGAAAAAGTTTATCCCTGTTTTACTGATGGCATTCATGCTGCTGCCCGCACTGTTGCAGGCGCAGAACCAGCCGTCGCGGGAAGAACTGGAACGGAGGAAGCGGGAGCTGCAAAGGGAAATGGAGGAAGCGCAATCGCTGCTCCGTGAAACGAAGAAAACCAGCAAGGAGAGCCTGGGCCAGTTACGCGCCCTGCGTAACAAGATCGATGTGCGCAGCCGCATGATCCGCAATATCAATGAAGAAATCAATTTCATCAACGGCGATATCAATGCCGCCCTGCGGGATGTTAAAACCCTGGAGCGGGACCTCGATACGCTCAAGCAGCAATATGCACAGCTGATCGTGGCCGCCTATAAAAACAGGAGCTCCTACGCGATGCTCAACTTCGTTTTTTCGGCCGACAGCTTTAACGAAGCCATCCGCCGTTACCAGTATCTCAAACAATACCGCGAATTCCGCAAACGGCAGGCCGACAATATCATCGAAACGCAGGGTCAGCTGAAAGCCAAGGTGAAGAACCTGGAAGACCAGCGCGGGAAACGGTCTACGGCATTGAAATCCGAGCAGGACGAAAGGGCTACGCTGGAAAAAGACCGGAAAGAGAAAGACGAAGTGGTGTCGAAGCTGAAAGGCCGTGAAAAGGAATTGTTGCAAGACATTGATCAGAAGAAAAAAGCCCAGAAGAAAGTACAGGATGCCATCCGCCTGGCCATTCGCAAGGAAATAGAAGATGCGCGGAAGAAAGCCGAGGCCGAAGCGCTCGCCAAGAAGCGGGCCGCGGAAGCAGAGCGCAAGCGCCGTGAAGAAGAAAGAAAACGAGCTTTAGCCGCCGCCGCGGAAGCTGCCAAAAATAACCCGACGGCCGCTGTAACGCCGCCTCCTGCACCGCCCCCGGTGAAAGAGCCCGAGCCGGTAGCCGCCGAAAAACCGCCGCGTGTGCTGAACGTACTGGAAGCATCACCGGAAGCCGCAGCGCTGTCAGACAATTTCGAAGCAAACAGAGGCCGGCTCCCCTGGCCCGTTGAATCCGGCATGATCGTGGGATACTTCGGCAAGCAGAAAAATGCAGATATGGAACGGATCACGGAAGAAAACGACGGCATCATCTTCGGCACCCGCAAGGGTGGAGCGGTGAAAGCCATCTTTGAAGGCTCCGTGTCCAGGGTGTTTTCCATTCCGGGCGCAGGCTTCGTAGTGATGGTGAAACACGGTCAGTATTTTACCAACTACGTGGGCATCCAGAGCCCCAGCGTAAGGCCCGGCGATAAAGTGAGGACCGGCCAGGTAATCGGTTCGGCACGGTCTAACGAAGACGAGTCGATGGGTGTGGTGGAAGTACAGGTGTACAAAGGCGGCGCCCTGCAGAACGCCAACAGCTGGATCAAACTGCGCTAACCCGCAAACGCATATAAAAAAAGAGGGCCGCTTGTGAAAGCGGCCCTCTTTTTTTATGACTTCACCAGCGCCTGCTGAAGTACGGCATCGTACAGCGCTTCGTACTGGGGAATGATGTTGTCGATGTGGAAGCGGGCCGCCTGTTCCAGCGCGCCTTTGCGAAGGCGGGCCAGCAGGTTTTCATCTTCCAGCACGCGGATGGCATGTGCGGCCATGTGATCCACATCGCCCACGGGGCTGCTGAAACCGGTAACACCGTCGATGTTGATTTCGGGAAGGCCGCCCGCGTTGGACGAGATGACCGGCACCTGCGAAGCCATGGCTTCAAGCGCCGCCAGGCCGAAACTTTCATATTCGGACGGGAGTACGAACAGGTCGCTGATCGACATCACGTCTTCCAGCTGCTCCTGCTTGCCCACGAACCGCACGTCTTCGCAAATGCCCAGTTCGCGGCACATGCATTCGATCGTGGGCCTGTCCGGTCCGTCGCCCACCAGCAGCAGCTTCGCGGGCATGGCGTCGCGCACCTGCTTGAATACTTTCACCACGTCGGGCACGCGCTTCACTTTCCTGAAGTTCGACACGTGCAGCAGTATTTTTTCGTTGTTGGGTGCGATGGCGCGGCGGAAATGCGGCATGTCGCGGCGCGCGAAACGCGCCGTGTCTACGAAGTTGTAGATCACTGAAATGTCTTTTTCAATGGGGAAGTATTTGAAGGTCTCTTCCCGCAGGTTTTCGGAAACGGCGGTAATCGCGTCCGACTCATTGATGGAAAACGTCACCACGGGAGCGTAAGTTTTGTCTTTGCCCACGAGGGTAATGTCCGTGCCGTGCAATGTAGTGATGAACGGTATGTACCGGCCCTGCTTGGCTACGATCTGCTGCGCCATGTATGCGGTGGAGGCGTGGGGGATGGCGTAATGCACATGCAGGAGGTCCAGTTTCTGATTCAGGATAACATCCACCATCGTGCTGCTCAATGCGCTTTCGTATGGCGGGAAATCAAACAGCGGGTAGGTGGGTACCTGTACTTCGTGATAATATATATTGGCGTGAAAGGCATTGAGGCGCACGGGTTGCTGGTAAGTGATAAAATGCACCATGTGCCCCTTGTCTGCCAGTGCTTTTCCCAGTTCCGTCGCCAACACACCGCTACCCCCGTAAGTGGGATAGCATACGATTCCTATGCGCATCCTTATTGTGGATTTTATGAATTGCTAAGGTAAGTAATTTAAAAACACGGGCCGGGCGGCTCTGTCATGACAGCTTCATTTGGGGTTGAACGGTGGATTTAGTAGTTTTAATTTTACGTTAACTGACCTTTAAACCGATTTATGAGAACACCATTTCTTATGCTGGCAGCCTGTTGTATGGCACAATTCGCCATGGCCCAGCACGACGATTCCCTCACCATCCGGCGTTTCAGCAATGAAGTACTCGACCACAGCACCGCTTACGAAAACCTGAGGGTGCTGACCAAAACCATCGGTGGCCGCCTGGCCGGCTCTCCGCAGATGGTGAAAGCGGAGAAATGGGGCGAAGCTGCGCTGAAAGCGGCCGGGGCCGATAAAGTGTACACACAGGAATGCAAGGTGCCCCACTGGATGCGCGGCGAAAAGGAACAGGCCCGCATCATCAGCAACCGGCGCGATTTTGTGCCGCCGCTGAACATCCTGGCCCTCGGCAATTCCGTGGGCACGGGCCCCAAAGGCGTCACCGCACCGGTGATCGAAATACAATCGTTCGAAGAACTGGAGCAGAAGAAAGACCAGTTGAAAGGTAAAATCGTGTTCTACAATTACCCCTTCAATAAAAAATTCGTCAAAACCTTTTATTCCTACGGCGATGCCGTGCGCTTCCGCGGCGCGGGCCCCAGCCGGGCGTCCAGATATGGCGCGGTGGCGGTGATCGTACGATCCATGAGCCACAGCACAGACAATCATCCGCATACCGGTTCCACCCGCTACAACGATTCTTTCCCGAAAATTGCGGCGGTGGCCATCGGTTTGCAGGATGCCGACCGGCTCAGTAAAAGAATCGCCAGCGATCCCAGCGCAAAAGTGTTTCTCCGCACCACCTGCCAGATGCTGCCCGATACCACCGGTCACAACGTGATCGGCGAACTGAAAGGCAGCGAGTTCCCGGATGAATACATCACCGTGGGCGGCCACCTCGATTCATGGGACGTTTGCGAAGGCGCGCACGATGATGGCGCCGGTTGCGTACAATCGATCGAGATCCTCCGCGCATTCAAAGCCGCCGGCATCCGTCCCAAACGCACCCTGCGCGTGGTATTGTTCGCCAACGAAGAAAACGGCACGCGCGGCGGCAATAAATACGCCGAACTGGCGAAAGCGAATAACGAAAAACACCTCTTCGCCCTGGAAAGCGACGCGGGCGGCTTCACGCCGCGCGGGTTCATCATGGAAATGAAGCCGGAGCAACGCGCCAAAATCAAAAGCTGGCTGCCCCTGTTCCTGCCATACGGGCTGTACGACTTCGATGAAACCGGCGGCGGGGTAGACATTACGCCCCTGCATAACCTGCTCGGCACCCCCATGGCAGAACTTTCCCCCGACTCCCAGCGTTATTTTGATTATCACCACGCCGTTTCCGATACCTTCGAAGCCGTCAACAAAAGAGAACTGGAGCTGGGTGCTGTGGGAATGGGCGCATTGGTGTATCTTGTAGACAAATACGGTTTATAGCCATCCACGGGATGCCGCTGAGCAAATAAAGACCAATACCACATGAAAAGATTTATTTTAATCATCGTGAGCATACTGCTCCTGGCCTTCGCCATCTTCTTCTTTTATCGCTACTACTTCGTATTCGGGCGCGGCACAAAAGCAGGGGAGCTGAACTTCTTCGTGCAGAAGGGCTACATCTGGAAAACCTATGAAGGCCGGCTTATCCAGACCGGCTTCAAGCCGCAGAACCTGGGCGGCGTGCAGAGCAACGAGTTCCAGTTTTCCGTCACCAATGAAAGGATTGCGCAGCAGCTGATGGGCAGCAGCGGGAAAGTGCTGGAGCTGCATTACAAGGAATACCTGGGCGCACTCCCGTGGCGCGGGTACAGCGTTTATATTGTGGACAGCATTATTTCGGTGACCGATCCCGCAACCGGGAAGCGGGTGCCATTCTGATACTTTTGTGTAATTACCGGAACCGGTCTGGAGGTGTAACTTGCCGTCAGATCGGTTTTTTTATGCTGGAATCCATCTTACAGGAAATATTCGGGACGTTGTTCCGCGGCCTGTCAAGAGGCATCGGAGCCGCCGTCTGGTGGCTGCTGGCCGGTTGCAAGCCGCGCTTCAGGGATATGTACGCCAATGAAGCCCATGAATTCCGGCACGGGGTGACGGGGCTGATCGTGAAGGCGGGTCTGTTGCTGGGGATGATCATCTGGCAATTCGGTTAAACGGCGCCTTGATGCATAAAATGGTCCTGCCGTCGGGGGATTCGCCAATGCGAATCGTTCGCTGCTTCGCGAACGAGCGGCCGTCCTTTCTTCAATCAATAAAGCGCCGCCTTTATTCTTCCGGTGAAGCGCCTCACTCCGCAAATAACAAAAATATCGCCGGCCTTTTATGAAAGTCAAACGCTTCTTTCCCCCATTGCGCCACGGATTGTGTGCGGATATATTCCGCAGGTGCGGTGAGGTCTACCGCCACGCATACCTGTGTGGACGGTTTGCAGTTCGCCAACACATCCTTCAGTAACTGGTTGTTCCGGTACGGCGCTTCGATGAACAGCTGGGTCTGGCCCTTGCGGGCGGATGCCGCTTCCAGTTCGCGGATGGCTTTGGCGCGCTCGGCGGGTTTCACCGGCAGGTATCCTACAAACTGGAAATTCTGCCCGTTCATGCCGGAGGCCATCAGGGCCAGCAGCATGGAATTGGGCCCGACCATCGGTATAACGGTGGCGCCTATGCTGTGCGCCGCTTTTACCACCAGTTGGCCGGGGTCGGCCACGGCAGGGCATCCTGCTTCGCTGATCAAGCCGATGGAATGCCCCTCTTTCAGGAGCTGTTTTGCTTTGGCGAGGTCCGGCGGCTCGTGCTCGTTCATCGGCAGCAGCTGCAGCGAATCGATATCGATGCTTTTATCGAGCGCTTTGAGAAAGCGGCGGGCGGTGCGCTCGTTTTCCACGTAAAAAATGTGCAGGCTGCGAACGGTGTCCGTAATGTAGGGCGGTAGGGAAAACAGCGCGTCGGCGCTGAGTACGGTGGGAATCAGGTACACTTTACCGGACATCGGGCAGCTTTTGTTGTTGTAAATGAATGGTGGCCGCAATCACGGCATAACAGGGCGCCAGTATCCAGCCTATCACGGGAATGAACATGCCCAGGTAGAACACCAGCCCGTTGCCGATAGCCATCCCTTTGTGCTGGCCGATGTAGGTGATGCTCTGCTGCATTGTCCACCGCCGGCGCTCGAAGCTGTAGTCCATCATCGAAAATCCGAAATAATAACATTCCACGAACAGCGCGATGAGCGGCGTGAGCCATCCCAGTATGGGAATGAAAGCGAGGATGGCGATGATCAGCATGAACACCGTTTGGTAAAGCAGGTTACGGAACGAAAGCCGGATGCCGCGCACCACGTCCTGCAACAACTGGCGGAAACTGAAGGGAAAGTCCTTGTTTTGCATGATGGCTTCCGTTTTCTCCGACAGATAAGCAAAGAGCGGGGAGCCGATAATGAGGAAGAGGTATTTGAAAAACGAAAAATACATGAGGAGGAACACCATGCGCACAGCCAGCCCCACCAGCAGGAAAAGGAAATTGACCCAGCTGTTCTGCAGCTCTTCAATCCAGGTTTTCAGGGTGAGCAGGTTCAGCACGTAGTCGATAAAAACGCCGGAATAATCCCATACGAAATAGATGCCCGTCACGAACAGCAGGCAATAAATGATGCCCGGGATGATGATCCATTTCCAGAGGCGATGGTGTGAAATAAACTGGTGAGCCCTGCCGTAAGATTGCACTGCTCCCAATACTTCTCTTAATGAAAACAAAGGTTATATCTTTTACGTATGACAGAAATAAGGTATGCGGGAGTAAACCTGGAACAACGAATGTAACGAAACTAAATTAATAATATTTTGCAGCATGGCTAAAATAGAACTGGGATTTTATGAGCGGGGGGATGTGCTGAAGATATCGAAAGCCTTATTGGGGAAGCTTTTGGTGACTGAAATAAACGGTATGCGCACATCGGGCCGCATCGTGGAAACGGAGGCTTACGCCGGCGCGGGCGACCGGGCCTCGCATGCATGGAACAACCGGCGCACCAACCGTACCGAAATCATGTACGCCCCGGGTGGCGTGGCTTATGTGTACCTCTGTTACGGCATCCACCACCTGTTCAACGTGGTGGTGATGGGGCAGGATGTGCCGCATGCCGTACTGGTGCGCGGGCTGGAACCGGTGGAAGGCATCGATGTGATGCTGGCGCGCACGGGCAAAACGCGGGTGGATACGACGCTTACCGCAGGGCCGGGCAGCCTCACCAAAGCGCTGGGCATCACCACGCGCCTCAGCGGTCAGAGCCTGCTGGGCAACACGGTGTGGATAGAAGACGCCCCGGCGCTACGCCCGCGGGACATTGCGGCCGGCACCCGCGTGGGCGTGGCGTACGCGATGGACGATGCATACCTGCCGTACCGGTTCTGGATCAAAGACAACCCTTGGGTGAGCAAGGGTAAAGGGCTTACGCGCTAAAACAACAACGGCCGGCCAGATGCGGCCAACCGTTTTTCAATAAGATAGGTAGATAGAGAAAATCAGAATTTCGGGCAGAGGGTGCCGTTCTTTTTATTGTCTCCTTTGGTCATGATGTAGATCAGCGATAATTCAGTACCGCCGCGGTAATTGGAAGCCGGTTTCAGGGTAGAGGTGTTCAGGTCGTAGCTCAGGCCGGCTTTGAAGCTTTTGAATTCAAGCCCGATGTACGGGTTGATGGCGTCTTTGAGCCTGTACCACGAGCCTACGTAAAAAATGGTCGGGGAGTCCTGCATGTCGTTCAGCATAAACCCGTACGCACCGCCAAAAGTGGTTTCCACCGCCTGGTTCTGGCGCATGTAGTGAGCGCTGATGTGGATGCGGTTGCTGCCGTTTACCGGGAACGAGCCGCCGCCATGAATCGTGTAACGGTAGCTCAGGCGGTTATTGTCCTGCGTCATGAACGTTTCAGTGGGCTGGGTGAAGTGGTAATAGGAAACGCCGAGGTACAGGTTGGACGATTCGCCGATGAGGCCGCTGTAGAGCAGGCCCACGTTATAGTCCATGTAAGAGATCTTCACGTTGGTGAGCGTTTCGCCGCTCGGTAAGGCCGGGTCGTAGCCGCTTTCGCCGAACTGCGATTCGAACTGCAGCTTGCTCGGGTCTACGCGCTTCTGCACGAACGCCGCCTGCAAGCCCAGGCCCAGGGTATGATTGCCTTCCACATCGAGGCCCTTGTGATACGCGGTGCTAATCCCCACGAATGAGGAGTTCAGCGCCCCGGCGCCGGTTTTGTCGTACAGCCCCAGAATGCCCACCCCCCAGGTATCCGTATAGGATATCACGTTCTTCATGATCCCGAAGTCGGCCGATACGGTGCCGGTGATATAAGGAGAAGCAATGCTGCGCCATTGGGAACGATAATTGCCGGCCAGGCGGAGATCGCCGGAAAAATAACCGGTAAATGCAGGATTCAGTGTCAGCGGTGATGCGAAGAATTGGGTAAAATGCGGGTCCTGCGCTTTTACTGGATTAAAAGCATACGTCAATGCCAATATGGTTAATAGGAGTAGTTTTTTTTTCATCACTTTCAACGGTTAAAGCATATAGGGACACTATATAATGTGAAGGTACAAAATTGATATCATATTTCAAATTAAATCTATATAATGATGGCCGATCAATATAACTGATTCATTTTGAACTGTCACCTCCCTGGTTTCCTCACTTGCCGGATAGAGCCGATACGAACATTCTATATACTAGAACGCAAAAAAACGTGATTTGTTACTGTTGCATTTTTGTGCCGAAGGCAAGGTCGCCGGCGTCGCCCAGGCCGGGTACGATATATCCCTTGGCGGTCAGCTCGTCGTCGATGTCGCCGGCCCAGATGCTGATGTTGGCGTCTGCGTTGCGCTGCACATACTCGATGCCGATGGTGCAGGCAATGGCCGTTACGATATGGATGTGGGCGGGTTTGCCGAACTCCATCAGGTGGTCGATGGTTTTCACCAGCGAAGCGCCGGTGGCCAGCATTGGATCCGAAAGTATGAGCACCTGCTCTTCGAGCGGGGGGCAGCTCACATATTCGAGACTGATCTCGAAACTCCCGTCGCGGTTATGTTTGCGGTACGCTGAAATGTAAGCGTGGTCCGCCTTGTCGAAGTAGTTCACCAGTCCCTGATGCAGCGCCAGCCCCGCGCGGAGGATGGTGCCGAGTACGGGTTGCTGCCGCACTACCATGCAACTGGCCGTGCCCAGGGGCGTCTGTACTTCATGATCAACGTAAGTGAGGGTTTTGCTGATTTCATATGCGGCCACTTCACCCAGCCTTTCGAGGTTACGGCGGAAGCGCATCCGGTCCGTCTGAATTTCAGCATCGCGGATTTCGCTCATCCAGTCGCCTACCAGCGAATTGGTGTCACTTAAGTTGATTATCATAGCCCTGTTGCGTTTAGTGCTGCCAAAATAGCACTTTTTCAAATAGGAACCCCGAATAAAGGGTACGAATTAAATACAGCCGTCGTTGCCCGCATTATTTATATTTGCCGCATGGTTTACAATGTTATAGGCTTGATGTCCGGCAGCTCGCTGGACGGTTTGGATATTGCCTTCGTGGAACTGAGCGAGGTAGGCGGAAACTGGGCGTACGTTATCCGCCACGCAGAGTGCCGGGACTATACCCCTGAATGGACGGAGGCATTGAAAGGGGCCATCCACCTGCCCGCGCGGGAATACCAGTTACTGCACAGCCGCTATGGCCGCCACATCGGCTCGGAGGTGAAAGCATTCATCGCCCGCCACGGCCTCGATCATAAAGTACATTTTATCGCCTCCCATGGTCATACCACCTTTCATATACCGGAAGCGCACACCACCTCGCAGCTTGGCTGCGGCGCCGCCATCGCGGCTATTACCGGCCTGCCCGTGATCAGCGACCTGCGCGCGATGGACGTGGCGTTGGGTGGCCAGGGTGCGCCCATTGTGCCCATCGGAGAAAAACTGTTGTTCGGCGGGTACGACTACTGGTTGAACCTCGGCGGCATCGCCAATATTTCCGCGCAGAACGGCGATATGTTCCGCGCTTTTGATATTTGTCCCGCCAACCGCGTGCTCGACGCACTGGCTGCCGCCCTCGGCAAAGCGTACGACGAAAACGGCGCACTGGCGGCAGGCGGGGTTACGGATGCGAAGCTGCTGAACGAGCTGAACAGCCAGCCCTATTACAGCCAGCCATTTCCCAAATCACTCGCCAACGATTTCGGCACAGACGTGCTGTTGCCGTTGATCGCCCGTCATACCCTGTCTGTTCAGGGAAAACTCCGCACCTATGTGGAGCACATCGCCGCACAAACGGCCGCCGCGGTGCAGAGCCTGCCGGTGGCCAAGGAGGGCCCGAAAAAACTGTTAGTAACGGGAGGTGGGGCGTTCAATGCCTTTCTGGTGAAAAGCATCACCGAACAGCTCGCCCCGCTGGGCATCGAAGTGCTCGTGCCGGATGGGCAAACGGCCGCCTACAAGGAAGCGCTGGTGATGGCGCTCATCGGCGCGCTGCGCTGGCGCCAGCAGGTGAACGTGCTGGCTTCGGTAACCGGCGCCGCGCGCGACAGTGTGAACGGTACCCTGTGGCTAGGCGAGGGTTAAATCTTCAAACGTAAAGGAATCGCCGTTGAATAATCCCCGGTCGCTGAGCTTCAGGTGAGGGATCACCAGCAGCGCCATGAAACTAAGGGTCATGAAAGGCGCGCCGAGGCGGCTTCCCAGCGCTTTGGCCGCCTTGTCGAGCTCGCTATACCGCTGTGCCGTTGCATAGCCATCTTCCGCGCTCATCAGCCCCGCTACCGGTAAAGGCAACACATCGCTGCCCTTGCTCCCGGTTACGCAAACGCCGCCATGGCAACGGATCAGCTCATTAACGGCCTCGCATATACGCTCATCGTCCACACCCACTGCAATGATATTATGACTGTCGTGCGCCACCGTAGAAGCGATGGCGCCTTCCTTCAGCCCGAAATTTTTGATGAAGCCCACTGCCGGCGCCGCATCGCGGTAACGGTTTACCACCACGATCTTCAGGATGTCGTTGCCGGCATCGCCCACGAGGCTGCCGTCTTTCACCGGCACGGTGGCCGTAACGTGGTTGGTGATCAGCTGCCCGTCCATCGCTTCGATCACCTGCACGGTAGCGGCCGTGCCACTGGCGGGCACCCTGAACTGTTGCGGTGTTTTCGCCTCGCAATGAAACATGTTCACCGCCCGGATGGGAACGGAAGCGATGTGCGTGATGCCGTTGGCGGCAACGAGCCGGCCATCGATATAGGTTTCCAGGATGTTGAACTGCTGCAGGTCGGACACCACGATGAAGTCCGCCGCATCGCCCGGTTGCAGCAGGCCCACGGGCATGTTGTAATGCTGTACGGGGTTGATGCAGGCGGCCTGGAGAACGTTATAGAGATCGTATCCTTTTGCCAGGGCCCGGCGTACCAGCTGGTCGATGTGGCCTTCCACGAGGTTGTCCGGGTGCTTGTCGTCGCTGCAGAACATCACCATTTGCGGATGGCTTTGCAGCAACGGCGCCAGCGCTTCGAAATTGCGGGCGGCGCTGCCCTCGCGGATGAGAATGTGCATGCCGTATTGCAGTTTGTCGAGCGCCTCTTCCAGCGTGAAACATTCGTGGTCGGTGCTGATGCCGGCGGCAATGTAAGCGGCCGCATCGTCGCCCCGCAGGCCGGGCGCATGCCCGTCTACCGGTTTGCCGGCCTGCCTGGCGGCGGCAATTTTTGCCAGTACCTCTTCATCTTTATGCAGCACACCGGGGAAGTTCATCATTTCAGAGAGGTAGTAGATGTCTGGCCGTTGCAGCAGCTGTTTCACCTCCGCCGCCCCGATGGCCGCGCCTGCCGTTTCGAATACCGTGGCGGGTACGCAGGAAGGTGCGCCGAAGCAGTATTTGAACGGCACGCCGGCCGCGTTCTCCAGCATGTATTCCACGCCGGGCACGCCCAGCACATTGGCGATCTCGTGCGGGTCGGAAATAGTGCCTACCGTACCATGCACCACAGCCAGGCGCGCAAATTCGGACGGCACCAGCATCGCGCTTTCCACATGCACATGCGCGTCGATGAAGCCCGGCAGGATGTAGCGCTGCGGCACCGTTTCCGCCGGGGCGGGCGTAATGGCCTCAATGCGGCCGTTGGATACGGATACCACGGCGGGATAACTGCGTTTGCCGGGAATGTCTACCACATGGCCGGCTACCTGGAACTGATTCATAGGCGTAAAACTAAATTGATTTTGCCATTTTCCGGAAAAGGATACATTTGTACGGTAACAAAGACACATTTACCAAAAAATATTGTATGAAAACAATACGCACGTTAACCCTGTCTATCCTCTTTGCCGGCGCGGCGCTCTGCGCACAGGCGCAAACGGTGGACGAAGTGGTGAACAAATACGTGGAGGCACTCGGCGGCGCCGATAAAATAAAAGCAGTGAAGGCGCAGCAGGCAGAAGGCACCATGACCATGCAGGGCCTCGACATTCCGCTGAAAGTGATCACTATCCATAAAAAAGGCATCCGCGTGGAGTTCGACGTAATGGGCACCAATAACGTTACGGTGATGACGCCCACTTCCGGATGGATGTTCATGCCCATCAACCAGCAAACCGCACCGGTAGACGCGGATGCCGCCACCGTGAAGGAAGCGGCCGTGGACCTGGACCTGACCGGTGAGCTGTACGACTACAAAGCGAAGGGCAATAAAGTGGAACTGGCGGGAAAGGAAACCCTCGAAGGCCAGGAGCTCTACAAAATCAAACTGACCCGTGCAGACGGTTCCGCTACGGATTATTTCCTCGATGCAGGCACCTACCACATCGCGAAAAAAATCACGAAGAAAAGCCTGCAGGGGCAGGAGGTAGAAGTGACCGAATTGCTGACCAACTACAAGAAAACAGCAGACGGCTTCGTATATGCCGAAACGGTGGAACAGCTGCCGATCGGTATGAAGATGAACTTTGCCAAAGTGCAGATCAACCCGCCGGTAGACGAGACAATATTCGAAAAACCCAAGCAGCCATAATTGTAAAAGCCGGGCGTTTTGCCCGGCTTTTTTTATTGATACCGTTGAACGATCGCTTTTCCTTCTTCCTCGATTTTATCAGCCAGGTGTTGCGGCTGCAAAACTTTCACCCTTCCTCCCGAACTCAGCAGGAGCATGATCAGCTCGTGGTTGACCACGATTTTTAAGCCCACACGGCATTCTTCCTCATCATCTTTCAGGATAACCTGCGAGGGGTGCAGCGGTTGCGTTTTTACGTATTTGCCCTGCAGCGGGGTGTACGACAGCACAATGTCTTCCGGCGTTTCGGACGAAACGGTGATGCCGATGGCATGCTGGAAATAGCTCGCGTCGTCGAAGTTTTTTTCATCGAAGTGTTTATTGGTAGGCCAGGTATTGACGATGCGGTCGAGCGCGAACGTCAGCACGGTACCGCCTTTCGCTTTCTGGCTTTTGCCGATGAGGTAAAAGCGGTGGTTGTATTCGCGGAGGTGGTAAGGTTCCACCCAGTGCTCCTTGGGTTCCTTGCGGTCGAAGCTCTGGTAGGCGATGCGGATTACCTCGCGGTCCTTGATGGCGTCTACGATGTCGGGGATCAGCTCCGCTCCTTTATACTGGCTGCCACGGCTGAATTTGATGAGGCCGCGGTTTTCGAGCTGCTGCCGGTTCATTTTAAGGCTGGCCGCAATTTTCAGGATGGCGTCTTCAAAACGCTGGATAACCGGGAGGCTGCGGAATTGCTCCAGGATGCCGATAGCCACCTCGAGGCCCTGCAGGTCCGCTTCGTCGATCGGGTTGTTGCTGATCGAATACCCTTCATCTTCATAGTGGTAGGCTTTGGAGCTCCGGTTATATTTGATGGGGGCGAAATAATTCAGTTCGGGGTCGTTGCGCATGTCTTCCAGGTCTTTCTGGATAGTGCGCACGGCGATGGATTTGTCGAGTTTGTTGGAAACGAATTCCACCAGGTCGTCGAGCGTGGGCTTCGGCAGGCGTTTGTTGCGCAGGCGTTCGTCAATCCAGCGGTACCGGGAAAGGGCATCTTTGTTTTTGGGCATGTAACCGGTTTTTTTTCGGCATAAAAGTAAAACAATTTTGCTACGCAGTTCCCCTGCGCAGTGCATGGATATTTTTGTATCGTTATCAAATCAGCTACTATGAAAAAGGTATCCGTAAACATCGCACAAACAGAGGAAGCAACAGCCATCAGCGTAGGCCAGATCATCCTGGACGATTCCCATTACCTGACTATCTGGGGTTACCTGCAAACGGAAGATGGCTGGCGCAAGTGCGATTTTGTGACGAATTACGAGGTGCTCAACACCATGCTGCGGGCTATTGAGGACAAGAGTGAGGCCGTGCAGATGGCCATTGTGCAGAAGCTGGAGAACATGGAGCAGATTCCTGAAATGATTGATTTCGAAGCCCAGCTGGGTGAGGCGGTGATGTTCGATAACCTGCGCTTTTACCTGTCGAAGCCGCAGTTCCAGCCGGGGACCGACTATATGGAGTATGCCGGCGACAGCTGTTATTACATCCGCAAGGCTGAGCACTGTACGCCGCAGGAGCTGTATGCCCGCCGGATAGACCAGTGCATGCTGAACCTCAGCAAAACGTACGAACTGTACCTGGGCTACCTGGAACTGGAATTTGAGGAGCAGGATGCCCGTAAGGAAGCGAATCTCGACGACGACATGAAATATACGCTGGCCTATTACGCCTGGAAACAGGCTACCGGCCGCTAGTCCCTATACCCGTTAACCCCAGGTTTCCCTTAGGGGGCAGTGGTGCCGCTCAACAATCCCCCAAAACGCCACTGCCCCCGCTTTTTGGCGGGGGGTGCTTTTCCGGAGCAAAGAAAATCCCATGGCAGCTGCCCGGCCTCCCTTCCCGGCTTAATCAGCGTTCGCCCGGAGCAATGGTTGCCCGTATGGCAACATCCCCGTTCACGCTGCCGGCGCTCCATCGCCGCCCGCTTTTCGCTTCAATGCTGTTTCCGCCTTCCCGGGCCCGCAGGCCCCTTTACCCCGTCTTTTTCCTCAAAAACCCGAAAAAAAATCCTTAAAGTCTATAAAATTTGTAGGAAATTACTATTTTTGATGTCTATAAACAGGTGAACTATGAGTTTAAGATTAGGCGATGCGGCTCCCAACTTCAAGGCAAAAACAACCGTGGGAGAAATAGACTTTTACGAATACCTTGGCGACAGCTGGGGCATTTTGTTTTCTCACCCGGCGGATTTCACGCCCGTTTGTACCACAGAGCTGGGTAAAACCGCTCTGCTGAACGGCGAATTTGCCAAACGCAACGTAAAAGTGCTGGCGCTCAGTGTGGACCCCCTGGATAAACACAAGAGCTGGATTAACGATATTAACGAAACACAGCAATGCGACGTGAATTTCCCGATCATTGCTGACGAAGATAAAACCGTGGCCAATCTCTACGGCATGATCCACCCGAATGCGTCCGAAACCTTCACGGTACGGTCGCTGTTCGTGATCGGGCCCGACAAGAAGATCAAGCTCACCATCACTTATCCCGCGTCTACCGGCAGAAACTTCCACGAAGTGCTCCGCGTGATCGATTCCCTCCAGCTGACGGCCAACTACAGCGTGGCTACCCCGGCTGACTGGAAAGACGGTGAAGACGTGATCGTGGTGCCGGCCATTAAAACGGAAGATATTCCGGCGAAGTTCCCGAAAGGGCACAAGGAGATCAAACCTTACCTGAGAACCACGCCGCAGCCGAACAAATAATCCCGGAAGGGTAAACATATTAAGGGAGGCCAACCCCTCCCCATCGTTTTTTTTAATGGTTGGTTTTTGATTTTACGAAACGGGGATTTTTCCCCGTTTTTTTATGCCCATAACCCGGCAGTGGCGCTGTTTTGCATGGGTTGGGCGCCATTCCGCGAAAGCCGGTTGCGCTTGCAGATTGTTCCGGAACAGCCGGTTTGCCGGGCTAATTCCATGGAACGGGAGGTCTGCTTGAGACGGATGCGGGGCATTTCACAGCATCCAACGAAAAAGCCGCAAACCAGCGGTTTGCGGCTTCATGGAAATATTTTGTGTTGCTGCCCGCCCCAATGGGACATGTGAGCAGTCGTTTTTAGTACATTACTTCAATACCCTGCGGTCTTCCACCATCCCGTTAAACCCTTCGCCGCCAACGCTGATGGCGCGCGATACTTCCTCGCTCAGGCGGAAATTCACCTGCGGATCGGGGCTCACGACGCCCGTGTTGATGAATGCCAGGGCTTTACCCAGGCATACTTCACGCTTGTCCCCAAAGTCGTAGCGGTAATCGTCCGCCGCCAGGTAGTCCGGTTTGAAGCCTGCGTAATAATCGCCCTGGTCCAGCGAGTTAACGGAATTGAACTGGCTCATGTACGCGGTGTACTTGTCGATGCCGATGCCGAAGAAACCAACGGGTTTACCATACGTCGTATCGCCGATGAGCTTGACGGTCATGTACGGCTTGAGGCTGTTGATGGTGAGCTCGCTGGCCGAAGCGGAGGCGCCGGTCACGATGAACACCACGTTATTGATCGTTCCCAGCGAACCTTCTTTCTGAAATTTTTTCGTGTTACCGGCAATGGAGAAGTTCACATTGGCATACGTCAGCGGGTTGCCGCTGCCGTCTGTGCGCTGTTTACCGTCGGCCCCCATCAGCGGGATGCTTTTGAGAATGGGCGCCCTGCCTTCGCGGAGCAGGTTATTGAAAACCTCCTTGTACATTACCTGGCCGGTGAGGCTGGCCGGGCCAATGAGGTTGGCGAGGTATTCGAATGTTTCCACGTAACCGCCGCCGTTATAGCGAAGGTCTATCACGAGGTTGTTGACGCCCGCGGCCGCGAACTCCCCGAAAGCCTGCTGCAGGCTGGGTTGCGCCACGCTTTTGCGCGAAAAGCGGCCGAGGTTGATGTAGCCGGTAATGTTGGAACCGCTGGTGAACGTTTTCCAGATGTACACCGGGTCGTTCGTATAGGCGGTTTTGGTGAGCTGTACGGATTTTTCCTCGAGCCCGCCCACCGTTTTATAGGTGATGGTAAGGCTGCTGCTGTTGAGCGCGGTATTCACAGCGGCCGGCGTGGGCGTAACGGGTGCGCCGTTGAACTTCGTGATCTCGCAGCCGCGGGTAAGGCCGGCAAGGTACGCGGGCGAGCCCTTTTCCACCAGCCGGATAAATACTCTCGTGCCGCCAACGATGAAGATGCCAATGCCGAGGTCGTTCCCCTTGCCTTCAAGGTCTACCGCGCCCTGTATGCCCTGTGCGGCGTTGCCTTTCTCCATGAATGAAAACTTGGGAGAGCTGCCCCCGGTGTATTCATAAGGCTTGCCGGTTGCGGGATTGATTTTGTACTGGGTGATCTTGAACAATTCGTTCTGCAGGCTGGAAAAATCGTCGGAGCCGGCAAAGGAGCGGGGATTGAAGGTGGTATAGTCGGGCAGGGCATCGTACCACAAATAGGTTTCTTTGGCATAGAGATATAGCGAGTCGAGGCTGAGCTGGGTGCGGGTGCCGCCGGGCGGCGGGTTACCCGGCCCCGGGTCCTGTTTCGGATTTTTCTTACAGGCGGGGGCTGCGGCCACCATCAGCAGGCCGATAGCGGCCATCCATGTTCTTCTCATACAAGGGAGTGATTTACTTTGAAATTTACTATTATTCGATCAGATTTTGTGGCCTCAACCGGCCAGTCATAAAAATTTCACGGTGAATGGGCTGTTTTGCCGCCTGTTCATATAAACGGCGATCCGGGTGCATTAGTTGCCCGGAGGGCACAAAAAAAGAGGCCCGGGGCCTCTCTTTCCTATGCTTTTTTATGTTTCCGCAGCTGTTGCAGCACCGCCGCCATGTCTTTCGGGAGGGGCGCCTCCAGTTCGTGCCGTACCCCCTTTTCGTCTGTAAACCGGAGCTGGAAGGCATGGAGGGCCAGCCGCGCCAGCAGGGGTTTCTCTTCTTCGGTGAATTTCCCCAGTTTGAACTTCTTCTTGATGGCCGACAGCCTGACGGGCTCCTTGCTGCCATACAACTCGTCTACCGCAATAGGATGCCCCAGGTGCTTCATATGCACCCTGATCTGGTGGGTGCGGCCGGTGTGGATGCGCAGCTTCACCAGGCTGAACAACCCGAAGGATTCCTGCACCTCGTAATCGGTGAGGGAAGGGCGGCCCTTGGCGTTGGTCACCATCTTGCCCCGCTGCACGGGATGCTCCATGATGGGGGCGTTGATGCTGCCGGACGGAACGGGCAGCTCGCCGTTCACGATGCCGAGGTAATATTTCTCCACATCGCGCGACTCGAAGAGCTGCGACAGGTATTTGTGGGCGGCTTCATGTTTGGCGAACAGCACGGTGCCGCTCGTGTCCCGGTCGAGGCGGTGCACGGTGAAGATGCTGCCGTAATGTTTTTTCAGCAGGGTGGAAAGGGCTTCGAGCGCATTGTCGTGGCGGTCGGGAATGGTCAGCAAACCGGATGGTTTATTGACGGCCACAAAGTCGTCGTTCTCGAATATGATCAGCTGTTCTATGCGCATATGGTAAAAACGGGCCGCTGTACGGCGGCCCGGTTGGAAATTATTTGAAATGTTTGAGCAGGATCACTTCCTTGTCGGTGAGAAAGCGCCATTTGCCGCGGTTCAGGTTCTTTTTGGTGAGCCCGGCGTACATCACACGATCCAGCTTTTCCACCTGGTATTCCAGGTGCTCGAAAATACGGCGTACGATACGGTTTTTACCGCTGTGTATCTCGATGCCGATCTGCTTTTTATCTTTCGTGTCTACATAGCCGAGCGCGTCTACCAGCGCCAGCCCGTCTTCGAGCGTAACGCCGGCGAGGATTTTTTCGAAGTCCGCTTTGGTCAGCGGTTTGTCGAGCTCTACGTGGTAGATTTTCTTGATGTTGTGTTTGGGGTGAGCCAGTTTCTGCGCCAGCTCGCCGTCGTTGGTGAGCAGTAGCAGGCCCGACGTGTTCCGGTCGAGGCGCCCTACCGGGTACAGCCTTTCTTCCGCCGCATCTTCCACCAGCTCCATCACCGTCTGGCGCCCTTCCGGATCGTCGGTGGTGGTGATGTAGCCTTTGGGTTTGTTCAGCAGTACATACACGAGGTTCTTTTGCAGGTGGATGCGCTTGTCGTCGAGTTTCACCTGGTCTTTGCCGGACACCTTGAAGGCCGGCTCGACGATCTTTTCGCCGTTCACCGTCACCTTGCCTTCCTTGATGTAATCCACCGCTTTCCGGCGGCTGCAGATGCCGCAGTGCGCGATGAACTTGTTCAGCGGCATCTCCTGGAGGTCGGCCTCCGTGGGTGTTTCTATGGCAATGCGCTTGCGGGTGCTTTTCGGTTTGTTGGATTTGGTGCCGTGCACGGCCGCTTTACGCTCGCTTTTGCGGATGCGCTTTTCTTCTTTTTTGAAAGATTTCTTCGGACGGTCTTCTTCATCGCCGCCGAAACGTTTCTTCGGGCGGTCTTCCCCGTCACCGAAGCTTTTGCGGGGCCTGTCGCTATCGGCGCCAAAGCGCTTTTTGGGACGGTCTTCCCCGTCGCCGAAACTTCTTTTGGGCCTGTCATCATCGCTGCCGAAACGTTTCTTCGGGCGGTCTTCCCCGTTACCGAAGCTTTTGCGGGGCCTGTCGCTATCGGCGCCAAAGCGCTTTTTAGGACGGTCTTCTTTGTCGCCGAAACTTCTTTTGGGCCTGTCATCGTCGCTGCCGAAGCGTTTCTTCGGGCGGTCTTCTCCGTCGCCAAAGCTTTTGCGGGGCCTGTCGCTATCGGCGCCAAAGCGCTTTTTAGGACGGTCTTCTTTGTCACCGAAACTTCTTTTGGGTCTGTCTTCGTCGCTGCCGAAGCGTTTTTTCGGGCGGTCTTCCCCGTCGCTGAAGCTTTTGCGCGGCTTGTCGCTATCGGCGCCGAAACGTTTTTTAGGCGCGTCGCCGCTATCCCGGAATTTCCGGAATGAGCCGTCTCCGTCTTTTTTGCTAGCTGATTTATTTTCTTTGAAAGGTGTAAACCCTTTTTTGGCGGGCTTGTCTTTTTTCATGCTGTATGTTTATAGTTGCTGCATTCCTGCAGTAATTCCTTTATGCTTTATTGGCCAGTTGTCCGCACGCGGCATCGATGTCTTTCCCGCGGCTGCGGCGAAGGCGCGCGTTAACCCGGTGTTTGCCGAGGTATTCCATGAACTCGTCGGTGGCCTCCGGCGAGGGTTTCTGGAACCGGGCATTGTCGATCGGGTTGTACTCAATGATGTTGATCAGGTCTACCGGCACCTGGCGGTATATTTTGATCAGTTCGTCCGCATCCTGCACAGAATCATTGAAGTCTTTGAAAAGGATATATTCGAACGAAATTTCGTTTTGCGTGGCTTTGTAGAAGTAGTTCAGCGCCTCCACCAGTACCTTCAGGTTGTTGGTTTCGTTGATGGGCATGATTTCACTTCTTTTCCTGTCGTTGGCCGCATGAAGGCTCAGCGCCAGGTTGAACCGCACCTGGTCGTCGCCCAGCTGTTTGATCATTTTGGCGACCCCGGCGGTAGACACGGTGATGCGTTTGGGGCTCATGCCCAGGCCTTCGGGGGAGGTGATGCGCTCGATCGACTGGAGCACGTTCTTATAGTTGAGCAGGGGTTCGCCCATGCCCATGTACACGATGTTCGTGAGTTTTTTACCGGATTGTTCCAGGGCTTGCTTGTTGATGAGGGCCACTTCGTCGAAAATTTCATCGAAATCGAGGTTGCGCTTGCGGTCCATGTACCCGGTGGCGCAGAACTTACAGCTGAGGCTGCAGCCTACCTGGGAAGATACGCAGGCCGTTTGGCGGGTGGCCGTGGGAATCAGCACTCCTTCCACCAGGTGCCCGTCGTGCAGGCGGAACCGGCTTTTGATGGTGCCGTCGGTGCTGTGCTGGGTGGTGTCTATTTTGATGGAGGGCAGGGTGAATCGTTCCTCCAGGGCAGCGCGCAGGGGCTTGCTCAGGTTGGTCATTGATTCGAAATCCGGGGCCTGCTTCAGCCACAGCCATTCATACACCTGCTTGGCCCGGAACGGCTTTTCGCCCATCTCCGCAAATACTTCCTGTACCTGGGAAAGGCTCAAATGCCGTATGTTCTGCTTCTTCATCATCCCGCAAAGGTACGTCCATATTTCGGATTTGGCAGGGGGCGGGCGGAGGTAATGCCGAATAGTTGCAATAAATTCGCAACTTTAACAAAACACCACATGCAAGCAGCTTACATTACCGATGCCGTAAGAAGTCCTATTGGCCGCTATGGTGGCGCATTGCGAACCATCCGCCCTGACGATCTGCTGGCCCTGATGCTCCGCACGCTGTTAAAACGCAACCCTTCCCTCGACCCTTCGGCCGTGGAGGATGTGATTGCCGGGGCTACCAACCAGGCGGGGGAAGATAACCGTGACGTAGCCCGCATGGCCGTACTGCTGGCCGGCCTGCCCGTGTCGGTGGCGGGTAACACCGTGAACCGCCTCTGCGCCTCCGGCCTCCAGGCTATTATGGACGCCGCCCGCGCCGTGATGTGCGGGGAGGGGGATGTGTACATGGCGGGCGGCGTGGAAAGCATGACCCGTGCCCCCCTGGTGATGCCCAAGGCCGACGGCGCCTTCAGCCGGAAAACCGAAATTTACGACTCTACCATAGGCTGGCGTTTCACCAACGAAAAGCTGGCCGCCCTCTACCATCCGTTTTCCATGGGCGAAACGGCCGAAAACGTGGCCCGGGAGTGGAAGATCGGGCGGGAAGACCAGGACCGGTTCGCCTTCGACAGCCAGCGAAAATACAAACAGGCGCTGGAGGCGGGTATCTGGGAGGATGAGATCATTCCGGTGGAGATCACCCCCAACAAGGAGGAAAAGGTGGTATTCGCCAAAGACGAGCACCCCCGGGAAACCAGCCTGGAAAAACTGGCCGGCCTCAAACCTGCCTTCGCTAAAAACGGCACGGTTACCGCCGGCAATTCCTCCGGCATCAACGACGGGGCCTCCGCCGTGCTGGTGGTGTCTGAAAGCGCGCTGAAGCGCTTCAACCTGCGGCCCATCGCACGGATAAGCGCCATGGCCGTTGCCGGGGTAGATCCCGCCATCATGGGCATGGGCCCGGTGCCGGCTACGGCCAAAGCCCTGAAACGGGCAGGCCTGCGGGCGGCGGACCTGGACGTGACCGAGCTCAACGAAGCGTTCGCCTCCCAGTCGCTCGCCTGTATCCGTGAGCTGGGCCTCGACCCGGCAAAGATCAACTTCAATGGCGGCTCCATCGCCATCGGCCACCCGCTGGGCTGCAGCGGCGCCCGTATCACCACCACCCTGATGCATGAAATGAAACGCCGCGCCGGCGCCCGCTACGGGCTGGCCACCATGTGCGTGGGCGTGGGCCAGGGTGCGGCCATCGTGTTTGAGAAAATGTAGCGGAATACCGCGGTCCGGTTGCCGGCTCCGTCATCCGGGGAAGAGCGGTCCATTGGTAAACGGCCCTCGTCACGGAGCAATACTTTTCATCAATATCACAGCTGATATTGCCGGAAGATGCCCGATCTTTGCGGCACTGCCATGAAAAAATCCAGCTTTGCACTTGGCTTCGCCATGGCCCTGACAGGGGCTATGATGTTTTCTGCCAAGGCCATCTACGTCAAACTCATATACCGTTCGGAATCCATCGACGCCATTTCCATGCTGGCATTACGGATGCTGTTTTCCCTGCCTTTTTACCTCGTTACCGCCTGGATTCTGGCCCGCCGGCCGGGCAATGTGAAGCTGACAGCCCGCCAGTGGGGCGCCATCGCCGTACTGGGCCTGCTGGGTTATTACATGAGCAGCCTCCTCGACTTCATGGGCCTCGCCTACATTTCCGCGGGCCTTGAACGGCTCATTCTCTTCCTGTACCCCACCTTCGCGCTGCTGATCGGGGCAGTGGCATTCAAACGCAAGATCACCCGTACGCAACAACTGGCTTTGGCCATCGCCTACGCGGGCATGCTGGTGGCTTTCCTTGGCGACATACAGCAGGAATGGGGCGCATCGGTAGTGACCGGCAGCCTGCTGGTGCTCGGCTGCGCGCTGACCTACGCCTTTTACATCGTGGGCGGCGGGGAAATCATCCCCCGGGTGGGCTCCATGAAATTTACCGCGTATGCTCTGGGATTCTCGTCCATCGGGGTGTTTACCCAATACCTGGTGAAGCACGGGGTGCAGCCGCAGCAGTTTTCCGGGCACACCTACTGGCTTTGTTTCCAGATGGCCATCATTTCCACCGTTATTCCCACCTTCCTCACCAGCGAGGGCATCCGCAAGATCGGTTCCGGCAATACGGCCATCATTACCAGTGTGGGCCCGGTGGCTACCATCGTGCAGGCGTACATCTTCCTGGGTGAGCCCATTACCTGGAAGCAGCTGCTGGGTACGGCGCTGGTATTGGCGGGTATCCTGCTGATCGGGAAGAAGGGCAAAACGGGGCCGGCAAACCCGCCACCAACCAAATAGCCAGGAAATACCCCACCCCGGGCGGTCGTTTTAGCAGCGAAAGCGTAAGTCAACCGCGTGAAAAGGGCGCCTGAAATAGCCGGGAAACGGGCTATAACCGCCACGGAAAGTTGCCGGCAGACGGCTTCAGGCAAAAAAAACGAGCGGTAGATATGCCATCTTACCGCCCGTATATGGCAAGCAAAAAAGGGTACCGGCGAACGGCTTCAGGCAAAAAAAACGAGCGGTAGATATGCCATCTTACCGCCCGTTTATGGCAAGCAAAAAAGGGTACCGGCAGACGGCTTCAGGCAAAAAAAAACGAGCGGTAGATATGACATCTTACCGCCCGTTTATGGCAAGCAAAAAAGGGTACTCACAAACAAATCTGCTTCTCCGTCATCATCTTCCGGAGATTG
>CBFGZV010000028.1:0-64178 GCA_965653365.1 uncultured Chitinophaga sp.
CTATCATTCCCACCCTGCTCAAAGAAATGGCGCAAGAAGCGCAAACCACCCGCAAGATGCTGTCGATCGTTCCGGCCGAACAGTTCGACTGGCAGCCGCATCCCAAAAGCATGACGCTGCGCGCGCTCACGGGGCATATCGCTGAAATCCCGTCGTGGGTAAGCCTTGTATGCAATACCGCCGAACTGGATTTTGCCAAGGAACCTTACAAGGCCCCGGTGCTCAACACTACGGACGACCTGATGGCGCTGTTCGAAAAATCATACGAAGAAGGCCGTACGGAACTTGAAAAAGCGGACGAGGCCATCATGGCCGACCATTGGGTGATGCGTTCGGGAGATGAGATTTACAGCGACCAGCCCAAGTCTGAAGTGCTGCGGATGTGTTTCTGCCAGATCGTGCACCACCGCGCACAGCTGGGCGTTTATCTCCGCCTGCTGAACATCCCCATCCCCGGCAGCTACGGCCCGAGCGCGGACGAAATGGGGAACTAAGGATTATTCAGGGTAGATAAATGCTGCGGTTGCAACGGCTGGCCGATGTCGTAAAAAGACACGCCATTGGTCAGCTGTGCAACCAGCGTGCCCCGGTAAGGGATCACGTCGCGGAAAGAAGCATTGTTGATGCTGATGCGGTGTTGCAACTTCGGATCGCGGGGCGACCTGATATCATATACCAGCAGCCCCTGGACGGCGTCGCACACATACAGCGCGTCGCCTGCCACGCCCAGCCCGTACGGCGTTGTCAGCGGAAGTTGTTTCACCGCTTTCGGATTGGCCATATCAGTCACGTCATACACGATCAGGAGGTTGAAATTGCCGCCGCAGATCACACCCGCCCGTAGCGTCACATAAGCAGTGGTACCCTGCACCACAACGGGATCACAGCTGCGCAGGTGCTGCACCCGGCTTTCCACTTTGGGGTGCTCCGGCTCACCAAGGCTGCAGATATACATGGCCGATTCGGAGCCGATGTAGAGCTTATTGTCGTACGGGAAAATAGTTTCGATACCGACCCCCAGCTGCACCTCGCTTTTGAACAAAGGCGCCTGTATATCGGAGATATTGTAGGTTTTCAGGGCATAACGGTCGACAATGTAGAGATAATCCCCCACGACGGCAAAACGCGCCAGGGAACCCGCTTTCCCGCCTCCGCCCTGCGCCGCCGAATCGGTTTTGGTACAGGCCGCCATGGCCAGGAAAAACAGGCCGCAAAAGAAAAGAACGAACGTTTTCATGGGTGATAACAATTAGGCTGTTTGATACTTTTTTTCTCCCAGCGCACCACGCTGCCTTTGGCTGGATCGGGGCATTCATAGAAATAACCATGCTCGGGCGGCAGGTATCGTTTGTTCCCGGGGAATACGTCCTTGATCCGCGATGCTTCCTTCACTTCAGGATACGCGCTGAGATCGAGCACCACCATGTCTTCGAAGTGATTGGTGAAAATAGCGCCGCCCTTCGAAGCCACTTCCCGGCAGCCGGGTACGGTCAGGAAAGCCAGCCTCCGCGGTTTTGTCCTGTCCGAATAATCAATGATGTGAATACCCGCGCCATCCTCCACCTGGAAGAGCTTCTCGCCGATCACGAAAATTTTGCCGGCCTTCGTCACCTCCCGCGCAGGGCCGATACTGATTTTGTTTGAAGTTTCATCTACGGGCCCGTAAACCGGAACGTAGGCAGGTGTGTGGCCTTCGGACTTGTTGTTGAGGTACCAGCAGCCGGAAAGCACCGGCAGCAAGATGAGTAAACAGGGAATGACACGCAGCATAAGGAAAATATTACGGGGTACTGTAATATTAAAACGGGCTGCGTGGGTAGAAGTTACAGGTTACGGAAATTTATTCCGGACGGTGAATCCACTTGTTGTTGATGAAGAAGGTGCCGAACGGTAAAATGGACGCCCCCAGGGCGATGGCCGTCTTTTTCAGGCTCCAGTTGAGAGCGATTTTCACTTCGATCACCAGAATGACATACAGTACAAACAGCATCCCATGCGCCATGCCCACCTGCTTGTTCAGCCAGGGCTCGTCTGCGAAGTACTTCATCGGCATGGCGATGAATAACAGCACGAGGAATGAAATGCCTTCCAGCCAGGCGATGATCCGTAATCTTTTAGTTGCATCCATGCGGCAATACTACGCCGCAAAACAGAAACGGACAATGATCCTCGTCAGGAATCCCACCGCCATCCGCCCGTTTTCTCTGTCCGACCTCCTGGAGCCGGGTTCGGCCCGGGCGCCCGGTTCAGCGATAGCCCTGCGCCTGCAGCTGGAACAATTCGGCATACCGGCCGCCCTTCGCCAGCAATTCGTCGTGGCTGCCGATCTCGATCAGCTGGCCCTGCTCCAGCACCAGGATGCGGTCTGCCATCCGCACGGTGGAGAACCGGTGCGAAATGAGAACGGCGGATTTGCCCTTGGTGAGGTCGGCAAAACGGAGGAACACTTCATATTCCGCGCGGGCATCCAGCGCGGCGGTGGGCTCGTCGAGGATGAGCAGCTGGGCGTTTTTCATGTACGCCCGGGCGAGGGCGATTTTCTGCCATTCGCCACCGGACAGTTCCACCCCGTTGTTGAACCGACGGCCGAGCATCTGGCCGTACCGACCGGGCAGGCGCTCCGTGAGCTCGTTGGCCATGCTCTTGTAGGCAGCGTTTTCAATCATCGCCTGGTTGTTCAGCTCTTCGATATTACCCACGGCGATGTTCTGCTGCAGCGTCATCTGGTAACGCTGAAAATCCTGGAAAATAACACCCACCTGCTTCCGCAGTTCCTTTAAATTATATTCGCGCAGGTCGTGGCCGTCGAGCAAAATGCGGCCTTCCGTAGGGTCGTACAGCCGCGCCAGCAGTTTCACCAGTGTGGTTTTGCCGGCCCCGTTCTCTCCCACCAGCGCCAGCTTTTCGCCGGCGTGCAGCGTAAAATTCAGGTGGCGGTTGGCCCATCGCTCCGAATGCAAATACCGGAAGCCGACGTTTTCGAACACGAAACCTTCCCGGATGGGATGGGGAAACGGCCGGGCGTTGGGCTGCTCGGTGATGCGGGGCGCGATCTCGAAAAACTCGAACAGGTCACGCAGGTAAATGGCGCCCTGCGTAACGCTGGTAAAACGCATCAGCACCCCTTCCAGCAAGCCGCGCAGCTGGCGGAACGAACCGCCGAGGAACGCCAGGTCGCCGATGGTGAGCTGGCCTTTGACGGTTTGCAGGATGATGATGACATATGCCGTATAATATCCCGCGCTGCCGATGATCGCGAACAGCACCGCCCAGATGTTGTAGCGGATCGACAGCTGCTTTTTATCGTTGTAGAATTTATCGGACAGCGCGCGGAAACGCTGCACGAGGTAATCGGACAGGTTGAATATTTTCACTTCTTTCACCGATTCGTCGCTCGCGCCGAGAAAGCGGATATAATCAAGCTCGCGCCGGTCGGACGTTTGGCCCCAGGCCAGGGCGTAGAAGCGGTCGTTGAAGTGCGTTTCGGCCAGGAACGCCGGCAGCACGGAAATCAGCAGCAGCAATATCAGCCAGGGACTGAAACTGACCAGCCCTGCGGCGAGAAACACCATTGTGACTACATCCTGCACCTGCGAAAGCACCTGCGACAACAGGATGGTGCGGCCCATCGTTTGCTGGCGGGCGCGTTCCAGTTTGTCGTAAAAGGTCGAGTCCTCGAACTGGTCGAGGTCGAGCGTGGCGGCGTGCTGCATGATGCGCACGGACGTATAATTGGCCACCTGTTCTCCCAGCATCCCGTCGAGCAGCGAAATGGCGCGGCCCAGCGCTCCACTGGCAATTACCAGCGCGAATTCGAGCCCCACCAGTTCCCAGAGATACTGGTAACTCAGGTCTCCTTTCGTTTGCGTCATCCGCACCACCTCATCGAGAATCAGCTTGCCCACGTACAGCAAGGCCAGCGGGATGGCCGATTGCACGCCCCGCAGCACGATATTGCTGATGGTGAGCGCCGGGCTCGTTTGCCATACCAGCTTGAAAAAAGCGGGCAGGTTGCGCAGCGCCGCCATCCTTTCCCGGAAACTGACGTCGGGCTCTCCGGGTTTTCTGCCGGGTCTTTTCATGGTGTATGGGTTATGATTTCACGCAAAATTTGCAGACAGGTGTTGAATACCGGTTTAAATATACGACTTATGCCGCCGATGACGCGAACCGGCCGGTGCCGCCCCAGGCCAAAATACAAAACAGGCCGCATGATGACATGCGGCCCGTTGTTATGTACAGAGAATGCTTTGCTTTACTCCGCGATGATCACCTTCACCCCGCGCTCCGTCAGCATCCGCACCGTTTCATGCGGCACCAGGTTGTCTGTAATGATGTAATCCACCTGTTCGAGGCTGCAGATGCGGCCAATGCCGCGGCGGTCGAACTTGGAGCTGTCTGCCATTACCACCACCGTTTGCGACAGGCCGATCATTTTCATATTGAGGCTGGCTTCGGAGAGGTTCGTAATGGACAGCCCGAATTCCGGGTCTATCCCGTCCACTCCTACAAATAACACCCCGCACGAAATGTCGTCGAGCAGGCGCTCCGCGAACGACCCTGCGGCGGCGGAAGAGCTCTGATGGATGAGCCCCCCGATCTGTAGTACGTCTACATGCGGACGGTTGCACAATTCCAGCGCCACTTTCAGCGCCGGCGTGATTACGGTGAGGTGCTTGGCGGGGTGCAGCGCGCGGGCCAGCTCAAACACCGTGGTGCCCGAGCCGATAATGATGGAATCGTTCTGGCCGATGAGGCTTAAAGCTGCCTTGGCGATCTTTTTCTTTTCCTCCGACTTGATAAATTCCTTTTCGTTGATGGGGCGCTCAATAGTATAGGGGTTCTGCGTAGAGCCGCCGCCCTTGGTGCGGTATAACAGTTTCTTTTCTTCCAGCAGCTTCAGGTCTTTCCGGATGGTCACCCCCGAAACCTGCAGTGATTCGCTTAATTCCTGGATATCCACCCGGCCGTTTTCCTGTAGTTTCTGAAGGATCAGCTGGTGCCTGTCGGTAATATTCATATGCGGACGATCTTCTTTATGTTTAAATTCCTTTCGCCAAATTTACACTTTTCTCCCTAAAAACCCGGCGGACCTGCCCGGCTTAACCCGTTGTTAATGCGCATCCGCTTGCTTACGAAGCCGTTCGAATAGCCGTTTGCTTTCCTTTCACTCACTTTATTTTATTTAAATTTTGTTAAATTAAGTTTAATTTTTACTTTGCAGGAACAACATTTCCACGATCCATTTTCACCACAACAACTGATACCACATGTCAACGTTTTATGAAAAAACAGGAATTCCGAAACAATTATTATGGGGATACATCGGCATCATGATCTTCATGATGGGCGACGGCATTGAGCAGGGATGGCTGAGCCCGTACCTGGTCGATCACGGCATGAGCGTGCAGCAAAGCGCCACGCTGTTTACCGTTTATGGCATCACCATCGCCATTTCCGCCTGGTTTTCGGGCGTACTGGCCGAAGGCTTCGGTGTCAAGCGCACCATGACGGCCGGGTTGTTACTTTATTGCCTGGGTACGGTTGGCTTTGTGGGATTCGGCATGCCGGAACTGAACTTCCCCGTGATGCTGCTGACTTATGCGCTCCGTGGTTTCGGCTACCCGTTGTTCGCCTATTCGTTCCTGGTGTGGATTGCTTACAGCAGCCCGCAGAAGCAGCTGGGCCGCGCAGTGGGCTGGTTCTGGTTCGTGTTTACCGGCGGCCTCAACGTACTGGGGGCTTATTATTCCAGCTGGGCCATCACCCGCTTCGGGCATCTCAATACTTTATGGACCTCCTTATTCTGGGCATTGCTCGGCGCATTTTTCGCCCTTGTGCTCAGTAAAAACGGCGCGCAGAAAACGGCGGCGGCACCCGGCAGCCGCGCCCAGGAATTGATCAAAGGCCTCACCATCGTCAGGGAAGAACCGAAGGTATTGCTGGGCGGTATTGTACGGGTGATCAACACCACGGCGCAGTTCGCCTTCCCCGTGTTCCTCCCGATGTACATGGCGCGCCATGGCTTCGACACCACGCAGTGGCTCCAGATCTGGGGCACCATCTTCACGGCCAACATCATTTTTAACCTGATTTTCGGTTTCGTGGGCGACCGCCTCGGCTGGCGCAACACCATCATGTGGTTCGGCGGCGTGGGCTGCGCGGCCACCACCCTGCTGTTCTACTACGCCCCGCAGATCTGGGAAGGCAGCTTCTGGATGGTGATGACCGCCGGCGTGCTCTGGGGCGCCTTCCTGGCCGGATACGTACCGTTAACGGCGCTCGTACCGTCGCTCGTACAAAAAGATAAAGGCGCCGCCATGGCCATTCTCAACCTGGGCGCCGGCTTGCCGGTGTTTGTGGGGCCCGCCATCGTAGGGCTTTTCATCGGCGTGGCCGGCGAAGAAGGCGTGATCTGGATACTGGCGGTGCTCTATGTGATCAGCGCCATCCTGGCCCGGTTCATCACCCTGCCCGACAATGCAAAAACGCTTCATCACCATACGTCAAAAACAGAACAATACGCATGAGAATTTTGATCACAGCCCCGTATCACGAAGAGGGCCTGAACGAGGTAGCACAGCAATTCGGAGAAGTGGCGTACCATTCGTGGAAGCCGAACGGCCGTGCCTGGAACGAAGAAGAGCTGCTGGCGCTGCTGGCGGAAACGAACGCGGACGCGCTCATCACGGAACATGACCATGTGACCGCCCGGGTGATTACCGCCAACCCGCAGCTGCAGTTCATCGGCGTATGCCGCGGCACCCCGTCCAACGTAGCGGTGCCCAAAGCAACCGAAATGGGTATTCCCGTATTTTTCACGCCGGCCCGCAACGCACAGGCCGTGGCGGAAATGTTCATATCCAATGTCATCATGCTGCTGCGCAACACCATTCCCGGCATCAACTGGCTGAAAGGCCGCCAGTGGCAGGAAGGTGCGCATGATTCATATCTCCACTTCAAAGGCAACGAACTGGCGGGCAAAACCGTCGGCATGGTGGGCTTCGGCGCTATCGGCCAGCTCATCGCCCGCATGGTGCGCGATTATCCCTGCAACATCCAGTTCTTCGACCCCTACGTGAAGGAACACGACCCGGCTTACCGGAAAATGGGCATCGAGGAACTGTTCGCCACCAGCAACATCGTGTCCGTTCACCTGCCGGTAACGGCGGAAACGAAAGGCATGATCAACGCAGGACTGTTGACAAAGATGAAAAAAGACGCCATTTTTGTAAATACCGCCAGGGCTGCCGTTGTGCAACGCGAAGCCCTGCTGGATGTGCTGGAAAAAAATGCCATCCGCGGCGCCATACTCGATGTATTCGACAACGAACCGCCCGACGCGCTCGACTACCGCATCATCGACATGCCGCACGTGATTGCCACCCCGCACATTGCGGGCGCTACTTTCGAGGTGGAAGACCATCACGTGGAAATCCTCAACAGGGCGCTGCAACAATGGTTCGCCAACGGCAACAAATCCATCGCGGAACTTGCCAATAAAGAAATTCGATCAATTCACGTCAATGGCTAACGATCACGCATATATTATTGTAGACATCGGCACAGGCAACGTGCGCGTGGCCGCCGCCACCCAGAAAGGCGAAGTGCTCGGCGTGGCGCGGGAAGACATCGTTTATGTCAAGGACGATCTCTATCCGGACGCGCTGTACTTCGATCCGCAGCAACTCTGGCAACAGGTATTGCGCCTCGCCACAACGGTGCTCCCATCTGGTAAGAAAGTCAAAGCCGTCACGGCCACCAGCCAGCGCGAAGGCATCGTGCTGCTTACGGGCTCCGGACAGCCGCTGATCGGCCTCCCCAACATCGACCACCGCGGCCGGGAATGGGAGCATATCATGCCCGACAAAAGCCGGGTATACCAGCTTACCGGGCGCTACCCCACCTCGCTGTTTTCCGCCATGAAACTGGTGGGCATCCGGGAGCGCCGGCCCGATATCTGGGCGCAAACCGCCGCTTTCCTCAGCATCAGCAACTGGATAGAATATCAGCTCAGCGGTATCAGCCGGTACGAGCACTCGCAGGCATCCGAAACACTGTTGTACGACGTAGCCCGCCAGCAATGGAGCCCCGAGCTCTGCCGGGTTTTCGGGCTGAGCGAATCGCTGCTCCCGCCCATCGCCGCATCGGCCTCTATTTTAGGGCCCGTCCTGCCCGAAGTGGCGGACGCGCTGCGGCTCGCCAAGGATGTACAGGTTATTGTGGGCGGCGGCGACACGCAGCTGGCGATCAAAAGCACCCGCCCGGCTGTGGACGATATGGTGATCGTATCCGGCACCACCACGCCCATCGTCAAACTAACCGGCACGTATACACTCGACGAGGACGAAAGAACCTGGACGAGCCGCGACATCGTAGACGGGCGCTTCGTGTTCGAAGCCAACGCCGGCGTAACGGGCCTGAACTACCAGCGGCTGAAAGAAATTTTTTACCCGAATGAAGGGTACGATATCATAGAACAGGAACTGGCGGCCAACACCCACACCTTTTGCATGGCGTCGCTCGGTTCATTGCTGGCGGACGAGGAAGTGTCGCTCACCCGCGGCGGCTTCACCTTCCCCACGCCCGTCAGCCACCTGCTCACCCGCGGTTCCTTTGTATGGGCCACCATTCTCGATATCGCGTGTTCCATTGTCCGCAACTACCGTATTCTCGCGGAAGTGGCCGGTCACGAGCCGGACTATATCTGGGGTTGCGGCGGCGGCTTGCAAAGCAAGGTGCTGCGCCAGCTCATCGCCAACCTCACCGGCAAAAAAGTGCAGATGCGGCATGAGTTCCAGCAATCTTCGGCCGTAGGCGGCGCGCTCATCTGTAATGAAGCGTTGCAGCTGGAAGTGGAAATGGAAGGGCCCACGGAAACGGTATACCCGCAAGACGAAGCACATTATGCAACCTTGTACGCGGAATGGGAAAAAACAAGGAACCATTTCCGGAATATGAATTGACATGGAATATTTTATAGGCATAGATGTAGGCACACAGGGCGCGCGCGTGCTGCTGGCCGACGAAACGGGCCAGCCGGTGGCGGCGTTCGAGGAACAGTTCCCGCTGCACCGCGAGGAACAAGACCCGGAGCACTGGTGGGCGGCCTGCCTCCGCTGTCTCGAGCAGCTGCCGGCGGGCTTTAACGTCAAAGCCATCGCCGTCACCTCCACCTCGGGCACCATTATTCCGCTGGGCCGCAACGGGCAACCGCTGCACAATGCCATCATGTATAGCGACGGGCGGCAGGCGGAACAGGGCGCCCGCTGCCGGCAACTGGCCATGGACCATCACCCCGGCGGCTATACGGGTTTCAACACCAGCAGCGGCCTGCCCAAAATGCTCTGGTTTGTTGAACAGTACCCGCACAAACTGGATCAGCTCTACAAGTTCATACATGCGGCCGACTACATCGCCGGCAAACTTTGCGGGCGATTCGACCGCAGTGATTTTACCAATGTGTTAAAATCCGGTTACGATGTTGAAGAACAATGCTGGCCGGAATATATTTGGGAAAAATTGCCGCTCCGCAAGGAATGGCTGCAGGACGTGGTGCCCTCCGGCACGCCGCTGGGCCCCGTTACCGCCCGTATCAAAGGTTTGCCCGACCAGGTGATGGTGGTGGCCGGCATGACGGACGGCTGCGCTTCGCAGGTAGCTTCCGGCGCGGTGAACCCGGGCGACTGGAATACCACCATCGGCACCACCCTCGTTGTGAAGGGCGTTACCCTGGCTGCCGTGAAAGACCCGGAAGACCGGCTGTACAGCCACCGGCACCCGGAAGGGTTCTGGATGCCCGGCGGGGCCAGCAATACCGGTGCAGACTGGGTTGCGAAACTGTTTGCCGGCCGCATTGATGCGCTGAACGAAGCCGCCTCAGAGCTTTGTCCTACCCCGCACCTGGTATATCCCCTCCTGCAACGCGGCGAGCGGTTCCCGTTCATTGCCCCGCAGGCAGAAGGATTTGCCACTCCCGGCCTCAGCGACGAAGAACATTTTGCCGCCGCCATGGAAGGCGTGGCCTATATTGAAAAACTCGCGTATGAGATGATCGAAAAGCTGTCGGGCGAAAAAGTAAACGCCGTGTACACCGCCGGCGGGGCCAGCAATAGCAACGTTTGGCTGCACATCCGCAGCAATGTGCTCAACCTGCCTTTGTACAAAATGCAGCAGGTGAGTGGCGCAGCCGGAGCCGCCATACTCGCGGCCTCGAAAACCCGCTACCGCTCCATCATGGAAGCCGCGGCAGCCATGGCTCATACTGAAAAAATCGTGCAGCCGCAGGCCGGTATTACCGACCTGTACGCCGCCACATACAACCGGTTCAAAAAGAAACTGACAGAAAAAGGATACATTCCGGAACAGACATATGCTTAATATATTTTTACTCCGCCACGGCCAGACGGCCTGGAATGCAGACAACAACCGCTACTGCGGGCGTTCGGACATTTCGCTGACCGCCAGGGGCATCCAGCAGGCCGAAGCCGTCAAGGCACAGCTGCGGCACGTCACCTTCGATGGCGTATACTCGTCTCCGTTAGAACGCGCGTTTATGACAGCCAATATCGCCACCGGCGTACATGTAAAAAAAGACAACCGGCTCATCGAGGCGGATTTCGGGGGCTGGGAACAAAAAACGAAAGAAGAATTCATCGCCGAGAACCCGGTGCTCTGGCACAACTGGATGGCCGACCCCGCTGCAAACCGCGCAGGCGGCACCGGCGAAACCGGTATGGAAATCGTAACCCGCGTAGACGATTTCTTCCACGAGCTCCGCCGCAAATACACGTCCGGCAACATCCTCGTGGCCGCGCACAACGGCGTGAACCGGCTGTACCTCGCCTACAAGCTAGGCATGCCGCTTCGCAACTACCGCATGCTGGTGCAGGACAATGCCTCCATCACCATGTTCACCCTTGCGGCCGACGGCGCATTTACATTAGAACACCTGAACTCAAAATTCTGACGATGCATAAAAAGATTCTGACCGCCACCCTGGCCATTTGCAGCTTTCTGACCGCCGGCGCGCAGTCGTCCCCCCTGCACGTGCTCAACATCAAAAATGCAAAGGAGCTCCGGGCATTCTTTCAATATACCGGTAAAGACATTCCCTTCATCAGCGGCCACCGCGGCGGCATCAACAAAGGGTTCCCCGAAAACAGCATCGAAGCGCTCGAAAACACCCTCCGCCATACCCACGCCACTTTCGAGATCGACCCGCGCCTCACGAAAGACAGCGTGATCGTGCTCATGCACGATGCCACCCTCGACCGTACCACCACCGGTAAAGGCAAGGTGGGCGACTATACCCTGGCGGAACTGAAGCAACTGAAGCTGAAAGACATCGACGGCAACGTTACCGGGTACCGCATTCCCACGCTGGAAGAAATGATCCGCTGGGCGAAGGGCAAAACCGTGCTCATCCTCGATAAAAAGGACGTGCCTTTCCAGATGACGGCCGACATTATCCGGCGCAACAATGCCGAAGGGCATGTTATGGTGACGGTGCATTCGGCCAAGGAAGCCAAATGGTACCACGAACAGAACAAGGAAATCGTGTTCGAAGCGTTCGTCAAAACACAAAAGGCGCTGGAAGAATACGAAGCCGAGAAAATCCCCTGGAGCCACATCATGGCTTACGTGGGGCCGGATAACAAGCCCGAGCTGCAACCGCTCTACGACAATCTGAATAAACGGGGCGTGATGTGCATGATTTCCACCGCGCCCACTTACGACAAACTGCCGGATGCGGCGGAGCGTACAAAAGCTTACCAGTCTATTATTGAAAAAGGCGCCAGCCTCATCGAAGCCGACCGTTCCATCGAAGCGGCGGAGGCCATCAAACCGCTGCTGCCGAAAAACAGCGTAAAGGCCAGATTCTTTAAGCTGGCGAAAAAGTAACGCCTATACCTGTAATTGTCATATCGTCATGCGAAAGCCTCCCCGATGGAGGCTTTCTTTTTTATCCATCCGTTTTCAGCGCAGACCGCCGCCCGGCGCGGCAAATTTCTTCCGTCCGGGGTGGGAAAAAGTTTTATATTCGGAAAAACACCCCATGGCAACCATCACCATGATCCTCGTTGGCCTCATCGCCCTGCTGCATTGTTACATTTTTTGGCTCGAAATGTTTGCGTGGACCACCCGCGCGCCGAAAATCTTCACGCAGATACCGAAGGAATTGTTCGGGCCCACCAAAGTGCTGGCGGGCAACCAGGGGCTATACAATGGTTTTCTTGCCGCAGGCCTCATCTGGAGCCTGTTCATTTCCCAGCCGGAATGGGCGGAGAAAGTGGCGGTCTTTTTCCTCGCCTGCGTAGCCGTCGCGGGCATCTATGGCGCCGCTACCGCCAGCCGGAGAATATTCTTCATACAGGCTTTGCCGGCCCTGCTTACCCTGGCGCTGATCGCCTTGTTGTAGCAGCCTTTCCGTCAGCCTGCGCGTAATTTCTTTCTCCTGAAATACACCATCGCGGCCACAGTGCCGGTAATGCCCACCACACCGGCAATCATCACCAGCTGCGTATAAAACTCCAGCCAGTTTACCTTTTCCGCCATCACGCCCGCTCCCACCATTACCGCGATGCTGCCGAGATAGCCATACGCATCGGCGATGTAAATCAGGAAGCCGGCGTTGCCGGAAAAACGGAAAGCGGCGATGAACCGGTCGAACAGGATGCTATTGAACGGGATGTACACCATATACAATCCCAGCCCAACCAGCAGCATCCAGCTGTACATGGGCAACTGGTGCTGGCGGAACACGATAGTGGCCAGCAGGGCCATGCAGAAACCGGCGAGCATCATCCAGTGCGCCAGCATAAACGCTTTGAAATTGTCCCGCAGCCAGATCATGACGGCAATGAGCACCAGTATGATGAGTGAAATGGACGTTTCCGTTTTGGCAAACACGCCGGGCATAAAGGTTTCGCCGGATGCGCGCCACATGTCGGCCATGAAGCTGTCGCGCACTTCGCGCAGAATGGTAACGAGAATATAAATGACGGTGAGCAGCACAATGCCGGGCAGAAACCCGCGCAACAAGCTTTTCCGGTCTTCTTTCGACATCGGTTGCCGGTCCATCCGCTGGCGTTTGTCTTCAGCGTCCGGTGGCGGGATTTTTTCGAGCAGCAGCACAAACAGTATTAGTGCCGGGGCAAAAATGGAGCCCACGGTGAAGGGCATCCAGTATTCGCTCACATGCCAGGCGTTCATGACCCATTGCGCCGTTGTTTTAGCGAGGCCGGAAGCGAAAATAAAACTGACGGCCAGCGCGGCGCTGATCAGGTCGGTCGTGCGCCGCCCTTCCACATACGAAAACACGATGCCCCAGATCAATCCCAGCGGGAAACCGTTCACCAGCAGGCACCAGAAATTATACGGCGGCGGCAGCAACGCAAACAGCAGCCAGGCCAGCCAGGCAATGCCTACCAGCATAAAAATCAGCCAGTGCCGCCGCACACGCGGCAGGGCGGCAATAAAGCGGATGCCGTAGAATTTGCTCGCCATATAACCCAATATCTGCGTAACTACCAGCACCACTTTGTAATCTGCACCCAACAGCGTATGACCGCTGAAAGGCGCTACGTTAAAGGCTTTTCGATAGGCGAATATTGCGGTGTACGCGGAAAACCCGGTAATGGCGGCCAGGATGGCCACCCATATTTCGCGCCTGGTAAAACGGACTGCTGCCATATGTTACGGAAGATACATGGTTAATCCGGTAATAAAAACAAGGCCGCCCGCAAAAGCAGACGGCCTGTTCTATGTGTGAGCGGATGAAGGATCAATGTTTGATTTTGATCACTCTGAGTATCTGGCGTTTGGTGCCCTGAATGATCTCGATGTAGTAGATGCCGCCCTCGTATTCGTTGCCGATGTACAGGGTGCTGTTCGGCGTAATGCCGCTGCGGCTTTCTACCAGCTGGCCGTTGCTGCTGTACACGTTGATGCTGATCGGCAGCGCGTCTGTGCTTCTCATCAGCAGGGCGAATTGTGTAAACGTCGGGTTGGGCAGGGCCGTCACGGTCAGGCCGTCGCTGTGCGTCCACGGCTTGCTGCCGGGTACCAGTACATTGGTGCTGGCGGTGCTCACATGGCCGGCGCTGTCTGTGCTCGTTACCGTAATCGTATATACGCGGCCGTTGCCCAGCGGCAGGCGCTGCGCTCTCAGTTTCACGGTATGGCCGTCTACCACTTCCCAATCAGGCGCGCCGTACACGGGTTCGTTGCTGGTAACAGTCACCACGCTCGTAACGGGGCTGCAATCGGTCACCGTGTAGTTCACCGTTACCGGCACCATTTTGTTGTTCGGGATGGCGATAAGCGACGGGCTTGTGCCCAGGCCGGCGATCTCCGGCGGCACCGTGTCGCGCAGGCGGATGGCGAAAGTGCAGGTGTCTGACCGGCCGCCCAGGTTGGTGGCGATAAGGCGCACCACGTCGTTATGCGCTACCATGGCGCCCGGAGCGGGCCATTGGGTAATGGTAACGCCCGTGGTATCGCTCAGGAGGGCAAGGTGACGGTAATCCGGCAGGCTGGCCGTACAATCCGCCTGGCCGTTCAGTTCCTGCGTACCCGGACAGATGATGTCCGGCGCCAGGTTGGCGCTCAGGTTGGTGAGGCCGCTTTCGTTGTGGTAACGGTCGAGGGCCGCTACAGCATAGTAGTAGGTCGTATTGGCAACGATGGCTTTATCGGTAAAAGCCGTTTCGCCGCCGTTGGTGATGGCCAGGATATTATCCGCCGTAGTGGTGTCGATATACGGTGAGGTAGAGCGGTAAATCACGAACTGGCGGGCGCGGTTCATTTCGTCGGCGCCGGCGGTGTTCGTCCAGCTCAGGAGCACAGAATCCGTTCCCTGTGCGGCATTCAGCCCCACGGGGGTAGACGGCGCCAGGTTATCGCGCCAGGGCATGGCGGGCTGCAGGGCCGGTTTATTATAAAACACGAGGCGCAGGGAATCGCGGAACCGGTTCTTGTTATTGCGAAGGCTAGTGGTGTTGTAAATCGACTGGCCGTAAATGTTCGGGTAGAGGCTGTCGCGGTTCATCCTTACCTGCCGCGGTATCTGGGTGGAATCTTTTTTCCAGTTGTCGTTCGCATCGTCGAACACCTTATACCCCGCCATGCCGATGTAGATGTGCCGGCCGGCGGCCTGGTTGTTCCACCAGGGCACGATGGCGGCGTAATTGGCGCCAGGCTGGCCTATCCACCAGTATACCTGGGGCATGATGTAATCCACCCAGCCTTCCTGCAGCCAGCGGCGCGTGTCGGCAAACAGCACACTGTAGTGCTGGAGGCCCGTGGTGGGCGTGCCGATGTTAGGATCGGTACTGTTGCGGTAAATGCCGGAGGGCGATACCCCGAATTTCACCCATGGTTTGATGGTGCGCACACTGTCGTACACCCTTTTGATGAGCAGGTTGACATTATCCCTGCGCCAGTCGGCTTTCACAATGAACCCGCGGGGATACGCGGCGAAAGTGGCATCGTCGTTATACGGTGTAGTGCCGGCCGGTGCGGCGGGCGGATAGAAATAGTCGTCAAAGTGAATGCCGTCCACGTCGTACCGCTTCACAATGTCTTCCACCACGCTCATGATATGGTCGCGCACCTGGGGAAGCCCCGGGTCGAGCACCTGGAGGGTGCCCTGCGTCAGCAACCATTCCGGGTGCTGTTTGGCAACGTGACTGGCGGCGAAGTTGGGCAGGTTGTTGGTGTTACCCACGGCGCGGTAAGGGTTGAGCCATGCGTGAAATTCCATGCCCCGTTTATGGCATTCCTCGATGGCGAAAGCCATGGGATCCCAGGGAGTGGAAGGTGGAACGCCCTGTGTGCCGGTAAGGTCGTTACTCCAGGGCTCGATGGTGCTGGGGTACAGGGCGTCGCACTGGCTCCGCATCTGCACATATAACACGTTGATGCCGGTTGCTTTATGATGATCGGCCAGGGTAATGAAGGCCGCCCTTTGCTGGGCCGGCGTCTGCGTTTTATTCGGCCAGTCGATGCCGAAGTACGACGCCACCCATGCACCGCGCAATTCCCTTTTGGGGGCTTTCTGGGCGAAGGAAACAATCGGTATAAGACTGCAGAGCAGCAGGATACGTAGAAGTTTAGGCATTTTCCGGGGATTTTGGTTGATGATAACGGTTTTGTATATAATAAGAGCAACTGCCCTCCTTCAACCGTTATTCCCCCGGAAAATATTTCCGGCCTAACCGGCCGGTTTGAAAGCCCCCTGCCGGGTCACTTTCAGCAGGATGTTCAGCATTTCCCTTGGCATGAAAGGTTTGTTCAGCACGTCGTAGATGTTCATCCTGGCCAGCCGCACCCGTACGTCGCTCATGATGTCGGCCGTAAAAATGACGATATGGGTATCCGGGTATTCCGCCATGATCATCTCGGCCAGCATATACCCGTCAATCTCCGGCATGTGCAGGTCGAGCAGCGCAACGTCGTAGTGGTTTTGCCGGAGCAGCGCCATCGCTTCCTCCGCATTCTGCGCGCAGTCGGGGCGGATGCCGAAATATTCCAGCTGCCCTTTCGCCACCACCACGTTGATGTGGTTGTCTTCCACGAAGAGCATTTTCAATCCTTCGAATTTCTTTTCATACGCCGCCAGCGTTGCGTCCTTTCCGGGGCCCGACGGACGCTTTTGCACCGGCAGGTCGAAAGTGATGTCGAAGGAAAACTCGGCGCCTTCCCCGGGCTTGCTTTTCAGGATGATCTCACTGTTATGCAGCATCACCAACCGTTTAGTAATCGCCAGGCCGAGACCGGTACCGGAATGCTTCCGTGTGGATGCCGGCTGCACCTGCTTGAAGCTTTCGAACACCGTTTCGTGCAACGCTGCGGGAATACCGATACCGGTGTCTTTTACGGAAAAATGAATGGTGGCTTTCTCTTTGCCGACCACTGCCGGCCGCAGTGAAATAACGACTTCTCCTTCGGTGGTGTAGGTGATGGCGTTGCTGACGAGGTTGTTCAACACCTGGCTCAGGCGTAACGGGTCGCCCAGCACCATCAGGGGAACGCCCGGATCGATTTCGCTGACCAGCCGGATGTTCTTCGACACGGCCACCGGCCGGAACTGATTAACGATGTCGCGCGCCAGTTTGGATAAAAACACCGTAGTGGTTTCCAGTTTCATGTTGCCGCTTTCGGCCTTGTGCAGATCGAGAATATTATTGATGAGCTCCAGCAGGTGGTTGGCAGAGAAGGCAAGGTTGCGGACGTATTCTTCCTGCTGCGGCGTCTGGTTGAGCTGGAGCAGCGATGTGGTGCCGATGATGCCGTTGAGCGGCGTCCGGATTTCGTGGCTCATGACAGACAAGAATTCGGATTTGGCATGCGCCGCTTCCTCCGCCTTTTCCTTCGCCCTGATCAGCGTCAGCTCATTCTCTTTCTTCTCCGTAATATCCATAATGGCGCCCCGGAGCACCACGTCGCCGTTTTCCTTCATAAACGGCACACCGATCACCTGTACCCATTTATGTTCCTTTTGCACGGTGGTGGTGAACAGTTCCACCACGAACTCTTTCTTTTCTCTCGCCGATTGCTCCAAAATGGCCGTCACCCGCACCTGATCGGCTTCGCTGAGCATCAGCATGCTGAGGTCGAACGTAGGCGTCTGATCTTCCGGCACGCCGAAGATGGCATAGGTTTGTTTGGTCCAGAATACTTCCCCCGTGTTGGGATTGAATTCCCAACCGCCGGTTTTGTTCAGTTCCTGGCTGATATCGAGCAGCTGTTTGTTCAGCGTGAACGCTTCTTCCGTTTGCTTCAGCATGAGTTCGTACTCCTTCCGGTCGGTGATATCCATCACGGCGCCGCGGAGCTTCACCACCTTGTTGTCTTTCATCACCGGTACACCGATTACGCGGAGCCACTTTCCCTGCAAATGCCGTACTTCACAGTCGTAAGGCTCCGCCAGGGTGATGGCTTTTTCGGCGCAAGCGGCCAGTGTGGCGGCATACACCGGCTCACAGAAGGTAACAAGATGGTCGTAGGTGGGCTCGAACCCGGCGGGGGTCTCATCGACCATAATCAGGTAGGTTTGCGCCGTCCAGTATACTTCCCGTTTCTCTACATCATATTCCCAGCCACCGGTTTTGCTGATACCCTGGCTTTCGTCGAGCAGGTGGTTCAGGCGTTCAAGATTCAGCGCCAACGCCTGCAGCTGCATGGTATTCTGGCGTTCTTCGGTGATGTCCTGTATGTATCCGATAATATGTTCCGGTTGCCCGCCATCGCTCATCGTTACCCGGCCTTTCACCAGCATGTAGCGGATACCCAGCTTCGGGTGCCTGATCCGGAAACGGTGGTCCGGCACAATGTAAGGAGGCTGCAGGTACTTTTCCATGATGCCTTTTACGGCGGCCTGATCGTCTTCCACGAGCATGTTAAACCAGCCCCATCCCACCGAGTCGTCGTAGCTGGCGCCCGACATCCGCTCCCATTCTTTGTTCACATAAATACAATTGCCGTTCATATCGGCCAGAAAAGCTCCCATCGGAGCCTGATCAAGCACTTCCCTGACATGCTGCTCATTCATACGGTTGTACGTTTCGTTACTGGAATGTTAATTTAATCCTGTTGCCCGGCGGGCCCGTTTACTGTAAAACAGGCTACGTCGTGCTTGCGGGATAAACAGGTGATACTGCTCGTTAAAAAATTTGGTTAACAGGGTTAGTTTCAAACCGATAGTAGCGAAGATGATGGGCAAAAGCTAGAATTTTTTTTTGTATTGGCCAAAATGATGGCCTGTTCATAACGAATTAAAAACAAAAAAGGGCCCGTTCCCGGAACCCTTTCTGACGATGTATGTGCAGTTATTTTCTTTGCAGGTATTCCCTTGCCGAGTCCGCCGCCACCACTACGGCGCCGCCCATCATAATGAGGTCTTTGAGCACGAGGCGCCCCGCGGCGGAAAGATACGGGAACCCGTGCTGCGCATCGCCAAGGGCCGGCACCCATGTTTCCGGCGTGGTGATGAGGAACGACAAGGTGCCGATGGCCATGATAAACGTCAGCACGCCGCCGGCTACGCCCAGTAAGGGATTGACGCCATTGAGCAGCAACAGCAGGCCCATGCCCACCAGCAGCGCGCCCAACCCGCAAGCGTAGCCATAAGTATTGTTCGTTTTGTGCCAGGCACGGTTTTCGGGCACCAGTTCGCCCTCTTTGTTTTTGTGTTGCTTGTACCCGTCCGGATGATAGTAAAAGAAGCGCATAAACGGACTGTTGGATACGAACTGCGCGATCCCTTCCGCTTCATAAGGCGCCGCCTTCAGGGCACCAATCCAGATGAGGATAACGGCAATCGCTATACGGAGAAATTTAACGCCGGCATTATTCATCCGGCTGATGGCTTGTAACATTTTCATGGAACAAAATTACCCGGCCCGTTGCTGCGGGGGAATGGATAAACATCGCCAATACCCGGACAAATGTCATTATGCCAGGATAATCACGCCCACCTGCTCCCTGAACTCCCTGGGCGATACGCCCGTGTATTTTTTAAAGAGGCGGCTGAAGTAAAAAGGATCCGAAAAACCGGTATTCACGGCGATCTCCTTCACACTGAGATGTGAAAAATGCAGCGCCCGCTTTGCCTCCTGCACAATGCGTTCCGCGATAAGGGCCGATGGCGTTTTGTGGAGGTATTTGCCCGTAAGACGGGAAAGGGCCTTGACGGAAAGATGGAGAGCCTCCGCATAATCCGCCGGTTTATGCCACCGGGAGAAGTTGGACTCGATCAGATGGTGCAGCTGCTGCAATTGGGGCGCGGCTTTGCCCGGCAGCCCCTCGCCTGCTTCGTCCATTTGCTTGTGCTTAAGCCGTGTGGCGATGATCAGCAGGATTTTCAGGTGGGCAATGACCATATCGTCCCGCGCCACGTCCTGCTCCCGTTGCATATCTTCGCGCAACAGGCGCAGGTAGTTGTCTGCCGCCACCGCGCTCTCCGGGTCAAGCGGCACGAACGGGGGCGCATACACGTTGTTGAACAGCACGCCGTTACAGGCCACTTCGTGCCGGTGTTTTTCGATACAATAGAAATCGCCGTGGAAATATAACTGCCGGCCCTCAAAAGGTGATTCCGATTGCAGTGCGTATTGCTGGAAAGGCGTGAAAAAGAGGAAGGCGGGCCCGTTAAAGGTATATAATGAAAGGTCTGTCTGGCACTCGTAAACGCCCTCCGGCACGTAGATCAGCGTGTACATCGGCCGGCGCTCCCAGGACGTTTGGTTGCCGATTGCCCTGCACTCCGCCAGCGGCTCCCCTCCGGGCCGGCGTTGAATGGTGTATGATTGCATATCACCAAAGATAGTGTTTACCGGCTTACATAGGTAGCGGCGGCAGTATGTCCCTTCCGCGTATTTGTTATGCAGCCTGACGCCGCGCAGGGATAGACAGCATCCGCCAAAAGCCTGGCTATCACCCCATCGGAAAGCCAGCAGGAAAATAACTTTCATTTTTATTTGAAACTTCCGAAATTACAGATATCTTTGTGCGAGCAAAGCGAAATAATATGAATACGCTGGCCTACATCATCTATCTCTGCCTCACTTACCTCATCACCGTACGGGTGGGTTTTCTCTTCTACCGCAACGGGCGGGTGTTCATTCTGGGGTTGTTAAACAATAATGAAAGCCTCACCAACGCCATCAACCGCATTCTGCTCACCGGCTATTACCTGCTGAACCTGGGATACGCGGCGCTGATGATCAGCACCTGGGACACGGTTACCAACTGGACCGGCCTGCTGGTGAGCATCACGGGCATGACGGCGCGCATCATCCTGACGCTGGCGGTGATACATTACTGCAACATGCTGGCCATCCGGTTCATCAGTAAAAAACAATCGGTTACTCACTTATAAATTGATATCACATGCAACCCACTTACAACTTTCTCGCCTATCTGATCTATCTGCCTGCCGTCATTGTGCTGACCTGGTTTGTGGCGCACACGCTGTTCAAAAACAGCAAAGTGTTCATGATGGACATATTTTCCGGGAAGGCAGAGATCGCCCTTGCCACGAATAAATTGTTCGAGACAGGATTTTATTTACTGAACCTCGGCTGCGCCCTGTACATCATGCAGATCAGTGACGATATCGTGCAAACGCAAACGATGCTGGAAAAGCTCAGCACCAAGATCGGCGGTTTTTGCGTGTACCTGGGCGTAATGTTGTTTTTTAACCTGTACCTCTTTTTCAGGGGGCGTCGGCTCAGCAAAATGCGGGGACGGCTGGCCGAAGCTGCTGCAAAGCTTGAGCCCTGATTTTTCAGATACTCCCCGGGCCACCGGGGAGTTTTTTTTGCCCGCCGGGTAATAAATTCCCCAGCGTTCCCGGTCTCCCATTGCTGTTCCGGCTGGCATGATTCTTTCCCGCTATATCTACACCCAAACTGTTTAGGATGGAACCCGGATTTTTTTCAAGAAGGCAATTTCTGCAACAGCTGTCTGTAAACGCAGGTATCGCGCTCATCGGCATGGAGGGAATATCGATGTTTTCCACCCTCGAGATGGCCGGGCCCGCCGAGCCCATTGGCACTATTGAGCCCGCACCACAAGCACTTGCAGCCGAAGTGCCGCGCAAACTCGGCATCGCCCTGGTGGGCCTCGGGCAGTATGCTGGCGGTCAACTGGCGCCGGCACTGAAAGAAACGGAAGCCTGCTACCTGGCCGGCATCGTTACCGGTACCCCGGCGAAGGCGCGGCAGTGGAAACAGCAATACAAGATCCCCAACGGCAATATTTACAATTACGACAACTTCGATTCCATCAAAGACAACCCGGACATCGACATCGTATACGTGGTGCTGCCCAACGCGATGCACGCCGAATACGTGATACGCGCAGCAAAAGCCGGGAAGCACGTGATCTGCGAAAAACCGATGGCAATTACCGTAGAAGAATGCGACCGCATGATTGCGGCCTGCAAGGAAGCCGGCACGATGCTTTCCATTGGTTACCGCCTCCATTTCGAGCCGCATAACCTGCAAATGAAACAGCTGGGCCAGCACAAGGTATATGGTGAAATCAAAAAGATAAAAGCCGACAATGGCATGGGCGACGCACACGGCTGGCGCCTCGATAAAAAGCTCGCCGGCGGCGGCCCGCTGATGGATGTGGGCATTTACTGCGTACAGGGTGTGCGCTACACCAGCGGCCGCGAGCCCATCGCCGTAACCGCCCAGGAAGGCCCGAAAACAGACCCGGTGAAATTCGCAAGCGTGGAACAATCCCTTTCCTGGCAAATGGAATTTGCCGACGGCATGACGGCCGAATGCCGCACCTCCTATGCCGAAGAAATGAACCTGCTGCGTGCAGACGCCGAAAAAGGCTGGTTCGAATTATCTCCTGCTTTTCCTTACTCCGGCATCCGCGGCAAAACCTCCGACGGCCCGATGAAACTGCCCCGGGTGAACCAGCAGGCCCGCCAGATGGACGACTTCGCCATTGCCGTCCGCTCCGACCGCCCTACGCCCGTGCCCGGCGAAATGGGACGGCAGGATGTGAAAATCCTCCAGGCAATTTATAAAGCCATGGAAACAGGGCAGCGGGTGGAGATTTAGGAAGATGTAACCCTGTATCCGGCAGGCACTGCCCACCCATCAAAATGTGCTGCGCCCCCGTTTCCTGCATGCCATCGCCCGCAGTTAAAAAGCAGGCGGCAAAAAATAATTTTGACCGTTTGGTATAAATTACTAGCTTTGCCTCATCAAATGAATCAACATGGCCGGAAGAAACCGCGAATTTGATGAAGACAAAGCCCTCGAGAGCGCCGCAGGCGTTTTCTGGATGAAAGGCTACGAAGGTGCGTCTACGGAAGACCTCCTCCAGGCCATGGCGCTCAACAAAGGCAGCATGTACAACGCCTTCGGCAACAAGCGGGAGCTGTTCCTGAAAGTGTTCGGGTTCGTGGCCGCGCGTATCGTGCAAGACATCAGCGCCGTTTTCGGCAAACACCGCCATCCCCTCGCCGCTATCGAAGAGATTTTTTACGGCGTGGCGCGCAATAAAGACGTCGACGCCCGTAACCGCGGCTGCTTCTACTCTAACGTACTGACGGAAATGAGCGGCGTGGACGAAGCGCTGACCAAAATCGCCGCACAGCAATTCAAGGAAGTGGCCGCCATTTACGAAAAACATATCCGGCAAGGTATCGGCGACAAGCTCCTGCCCGCCACCCTTGTGCCCGCAGACGCGGCCCGCTACCTCGTCAATTGCTGGTGCGGCCTCCACATCACACGGCGGATGTATGCGCGGAAAGACCTGGAAACGCTGGTGCACATGCATTTGAAAATCTTCGAAAAAAGCTGAGGCTTTTTTTTGAACAATATTTGACCAAACGGTATAAATTAAATACATAAAAACAAACATCATGACCAGGTACAAAAATGTTACCATCGACGGGCTGGATATCTTCTACCGCGAAGCCGGCTCCACTGACAAACCCGCCATCCTGCTGCTCCACGGCTTTCCCACTTCTTCGCACATGTTCCGTAATCTTATTACCAGCCTGGAGGACAAGTATTACCTCATTGCGCCGGACTACCCGGGGTTCGGGCAGAGCAGCATGCCCACGGTAGACGAGTTCGAGTACAGCTTCGACAACCTCGCCGCGGTAATGGAAAAATTCATCGACGTGGTGGGGCTCAAGCAATTCAGCCTTTACCTGATGGATTACGGCGCGCCGGTGGGCTTCCGCATCGCACACAAGCATCCGGAGCGCATACAGGCCCTGCTCATCCAGAACGGCAATGCGTATGAAGAAGGGCTGAAAGATTTCTGGGAACCCATCCGGGCGTATTGGAAAAACCCGGCAGACAAAGCGGCGATCGAAGGCGTATCGAAACTGCTGACGATCGACGCAACACGCTGGCAGTACACGCACGGTGTTCAGGATCCGGAGCGCATCAGCCCCGATACCTGGACGCACGACCAGGCCCTGCTCGACCGCCCCGGCAATAAGGACATACAGCTGCGGCTCTTCCTCTCCTACGGCACCAATCCCGCCCTGTATCCCGGCTGGCAGGCATATTTCCGGGAACACCAGCCGCCTGCGCTCATTACCTGGGGCGAGCACGACTACATTTTCCCGGCAGACGGCGCGTATCCTTACCAGAGGGACCTCAAAAACGTGGAATTCCACCTGCTCAACGCCGGCCATTTCGCCCTCGAAGATCACGGGCAGGACATTGCGCGGCTCATTGATGGATTTCTCTCGAAAAATATTCGATAATTTCAGTAAAAAATTAATGGCTTTATGGCAACGAATCTTGTAAACGGTATTGCGAACCTGCTCAACAGGGACATTGAAAAATTGAAGGAAGAAATCAACGCCTACGGGGACGAAAACAAACTCTGGCAGGTCAGCGGCTCCGTGGCCAATTCGGCGGGCACCCTCTGCCTGCACCTCACCGGTTCGCTGAACCATTTCATCGGCGCGGTATTGGGTAAAACCGGTTTTGTGCGCGACCGTGAAAGCGAGTTCAGCCTCAGGAACGTTCCGAAAGCGAAAATGCTGGCCGACCTGGAACAAACCAGGAAAACGGTGGCCGATACGCTGGCGGGCTTGCAGGATGAGGATCTCCACAAAACATTCCCGGTGAAATTCCAGGGGGAAGACGTGCAAACGTTCTGGTTCCTTTCCCACATCCTGACGCATGTGAGTTATCACCTGGGACAGGTAAACTATCACCGCCGGATGAACTAACCGTACTCATCCCTGCAATGACCGCAGGATAAAGTCCACCCGCTCGGCCACACTGCTTTGTGGCAGGAAACTGAGCCGGTAGCCCAATCCGCGGTAAGTGGCCACCATCGTATCGAAGGTGGCCACTGCTTCTTTAAAAGACTGTTTCCGCTCCCGATCGTTGCGGAAAATTTCCTCCCATGGCGGCGCGACAAATACCAGCGGGTTGTACCGCATGCTGTGATTCGCGGCCGCCATGTCCGGGGGTATCGCTATCCCGCAGAGGTGCAGGTACCCCGTTACGTCCGGGATGCCGCGGTCGAAGAACACGGGCGCCGCTGTTTCGCGGCAGCCTTCATAATCCGCCACCGATTGCCGGAACATGCGGCGGGCAAAGCCGCCGCGATCGGCCCAGGGCAGCGCATCGCCACCGGCAGCCATCTCCTCGCGGATAATGCTCCTCCCCGTTTCCGGTACGCAGGCATGGCCCGAATCCCGCAATGCGTCTATAATAGCCGTCTTTCCCATACCGGGGCCTCCGGTCAGGATGTAGTAGTTGTTTTGCAACATGTTAAAGGATTGAATACCGCATGCCCGTCAAACGCAGGCGGGCTACGGTAAATGTGTGGAGAATTCTTTTAAAACAGGTTCCACCACGGCTTCCATTCTTTCAACTTCTCTACCGCCGTGGGATGCGCGGGATATTTCCGGATGATCAGTTTCAGTTGTTGTACCGCCTCCTTCAGCCTGCCTTCCTGCTTGTAGGCATGCGCCAGCATGTAGCAATATCCTGCAATGGATTCATTCCAGAGCCAGTTATTCCGCGTAGCGATGTGCATGCTCTTAGAGAGGCGGTCCACCGCGGTTGGGTAGTCGCCCCGCTCCATGGCCACATCGCCCATATATCCGTGCAGGAAATGAAAGTCGTAGTCCACGCTCGACGGGTTGCGCTCGGTGAATTGCTCGCATTGCAGCAGATCGTCCCAGGTCTTTTGCAGGTACCCCAAAGCGCGGTTGGCTTTAGCCCGGAAAAAATAGGTTTTGACGTAGTCTTCCATGTCGAGGGGCCCCGGTTCGCCGATGGAGAGCCGGCTGGTGGCACTGCCGGCGCAGTGCTCGTACTGCCCGTTCTGGAAGTAGAGCTGCATGAGGTTGAAATACGCGTTGGCGTCGTCCGGGAATTCTTCGAGGTGCTTTTCCATCATGCCGATGCGGGCGGCCAGGTCGTCCGTTTCACCCTTCATCAGGCCCCGCGATGTTTTGATGCTGTTTACCACGGCCGTTACCTGTTCCCGCTCATCGTCCGGCAGTTGTTCAATGGCCGCCTCCATACCGCTGTCGTACACTTCCATAAACCGCTCGTACCAGTGCAGGGCCTGCTGGTGGTTATGCAGGTTACCGCCGCTGATATAGATCAGGCGGTTGAATATGCTGGCCGCCTGATAGGGCTCGAGGCCGTCGCCGAATTTCTCCAGCACTTCGCTGAGGTCGTTCACCGCGGCTTCAAACTGGCCCGCCTCGCAATGCGCCATGGCCCGGGCATTGAGCTGCTCCCAGAAGGGCACCAGGTTATAGCCGGTGGTATATATGTCGATGGCCGAATCGTACGCACCGAGGTCGTGCAGCGTGAGGCCGTAGTTCATACAGCACATGGAAAAATGCAGCATATGATGAGCGGTGGCGTTGCCGCCTTGCTCGAACCAGTAAGCCTTGTATTGGGCGATGGCTTTCCCGTACAGGAACTTGTTGAGCACCAGGTGCTGTTCCCGGGCCGCGGGCGAGGCTGTTTCCCATTCGGACGAGACGGCGGCCGACAGGTACCAGTCGTACGGAAAATAATATTCCGAATCCGGCCAGCTTTCGGGGAAGGCGCCTTCCGTTTTGTATTTGGCGTAGCACCAGCGTGCAATCGCCATGGGATGCGGATTTTGCGTATCAATGGCTTTTTCGAGGTAAGGCATTGCTTCCGCAAACTGCTGTACTTCGAAGAAAGTTTTACCGGTGTATTGCGCAAAATACTTTTCGTCCGGGAACTGCTGCATCATTTTTTTCCCGAGTGAGATCTGTTCCAGCACTACATCCCCTTCTTCCACATCAAACATCACTGTGGGCACGCCGGCGGTGGCTTTGCAATACATGACGGCCACGGCGGAGTTACCGGGGTGGCTGGCGTAGGCCTCTTTCACCTGTTGCAGCAGGCCGGCGAAGGCGTCGTCTACCTGGCCCACCACTACCGGCAGTACGTCCATCAGCTGCTCGGCAAACTCATACGCGCCTGTTTCGAGAGCGAGTGCGGCAGCCTGCATGTATTCGCGTTTATAGGGCGAATGGCGGAATGCTTCGCGGTAGCTGTCGAGTGCAGCTTCGGGCTCGGCGAGGTGCTGCTGTTGAATTTCCCCGATGTTGAGCCACATGCCGGCGGCTATCTCGTTTCGCTGCGCGGGCTCGCCGGGGAATGCCTGCGCCGCCATATCGATGATGGCGTGAAGATCTGCGATGGCCGCATCGTGCAGCCCGTCGCGCAGATATGCTGTGCTGCGCCATTGCAGGTAGCGCAGTTTGGAAATGTCGTCGCCGCTTTCGATGAGCCTTTCGAGATCGGCCATTACGACTTCTTCGCGGCCGGTAATATATTGGCTGCAGGCCCCGGTGTAGGCACGGTATTCCAGCGCCTCGCGGTGCCCGTTGTTGGCGGCCAGCGCTGCACTGAACCCCTCGTAGGCTTTATTGATGAGCTCTGCCGCCTGCTCTTCGCTTTCGGGCCGCAGGGAGCATTCAAATAAACTTCTTGCTTTCAGGTACAGTGCATCGGCATCGGCCGGGTAGGTTTCCAGGTAGGTTTCGGCGGCACGGAGGGCGGCTTCGTAGGCGCCCTGCTCCAGTAAACTTTCAATATCCTTGATGGTCATGTCGGGTTCGATAACATTAACGGTTACACTTCAAATTTAATCACTTTGCATCACCCGGCAACTAATTTTGAGCGTTCAGCAGCCGTTAGCGGCATTTCGGCGGTAAACCGGCAGAAAAAAACGGCCGCGGCGTATAGTATTGCAGGCTAATCCTGAAAATATGCAACAGATTATCCAGACACTCGAAATGCGCAAGGAACAGCTGCGCCGTTCCGCCCTATGCGCTATGATCGCCGACAACTCCCTACCCCCCGAATCGCGCCTGAGCTTTACCCCCGTGATGTTATTTTTTGTAATGGGCTTCAAAGACATCCTCCACACCCTCCAGGACGAAAAAAGCACCGACCCCATGCAGCAAAGCGTCAACATCCATTGTGAAGAAGACTCCTTTCACTGGCAATGGTACCTCAAAGACCTGGAGCGTCTCAGCCACGGCAAGAACTTCCTGAACCTCCCACGGGCAAAGGCTTTTGAACTGGTATGGACGGAAGAGTACCGCCCCGTGCGCAGCGTGGTGTACGAGAGTATCCACCTCGCCCGGCTGTACTTCACGCCATTCTACAAACTGGTGATGATCGAGGCGCTGGAAGCCACTTTTGAATGTTTCAACGAGCCGGTGTTCCAGCTGGTGCACGACATGGGCAAAGCCGATGAGCTGGAATATTTCGGGCAGCTGCACGCGCACTCGGAAGCCAGCCACGCCATGGAAAAAACCAGCGAAGACCATGAAAGCGCGGCCTACAACAACTATCAGCCCAGCGAACACGAGTCGCGCACCGCGGTACATATCATCAACCGCGTGTTCGATTCGTTCGAAAAGGTGTTCGATTGCTGGCAGCAGGCTGCCGTACAACAAAACAACAGCGTGCCCGCATAAAAAAGCCGGCCACTTCATGGTGGCCGGCTTTTCGTTTCAGAGCTTCAGAATACCCCGCACCGTTGTATCCGTTCCGTCCGACACATGCAGCAAATACAGGTCGTGGCGCAATGAAGACAGGTTCAGCGAAACGTGGCTATCCCCCTGGCCTTGCGGAATGATGGCGTATGCCACCTGGTTGCCTGCCCGGTCGAACACGCGGAAAGTATAGGTGGCTGCTTTTTTGCTGAGCAGCTGCACTGTTACCGGCCCGCGCGTAGGGTTGGGATATACTTTAATATCGACCGGATCCTTGATCATGGTTGGGCCTACTACCAGGATACGCTGATCCGCCCACGCCGTGTCGTAATTTTCATTCCCCGCCTGCGTGGCCCGCACGGTCACCAATCCCTCTTCCGTGAGTTTGATCTGGTTGTCCGTAATAATCCCCCCGCCGGCCACTACCGCGTACGTAACGGGCCATCCGGTGGAAGCGGTGGCGCTCATGGTTGCCGTCTGATGTTTCATCCGCGGCGCGATCACCGGGAAAGTCACCGTTTGCGCGGCTTTGTTCACGTGAATAGTGATGTCGGCGGCGGCAGGAAAATATTGTTCGTTGCCCGCCTGTGACGCCCGCACCTCCACATCGCCCGCGCCGTTGAATACCAACGCCGAATCCACGAACGCAGCCGGCCCGCTGATCACTTCCATCGTAACGGGCAGGCCGGCGCTGCTGCTGGCAAGCAGTTCGAAAGGCTCGTCGCCGTAAGTGACGGGCGGCACTTCGTTAAAGGTGATGTTTTGCAGGCGGCGTTCCCACAACTCCCATTCGGAAAACTGCGTACCGGAGTGACCGTTGTTGGCGGTGATTTGCAGGCGGTAATACTGGAATGCCGTGGTGTTGGTATCGAGCGGGAAAGAGCGCGTAAGCCGCCGGCTGTCGAAGGTTTGGTTGAGCTGGCTGTCGAGCACCGCCCAGGTGCTGCCGTTGTTGGAGCCGAGCAGTTTCCAGTTTTTAGGATCTCGCTCCGGCACATCGTTCCCGGAAGTGATGGTGTACCGGCTGAGAATAGCTTTGCGCGGCGCCACATATTCCACCCATAGCGCTTTGCGGCCGCTGGCATAGTATTTTGTGGTGAGCAGGTTGTCGATCAGGCTGATGAAATTTTCTGAGGGCTTCGAAGTGTTGGGATACTGCCCGTTGATGATGCCGCCATTGTCGGTGATATCAAACGAGTGCAGCGTGTCGGTGTCGAAATAAGGCACCTTCGGCTCCGCGGCGATACGGCGCGTTTGAGCCAGCAGGCTATCCCAGATGCGGCCCGCGCGCTGTTCCGGCGTGGTGATATTGTTCACCGCGACTTCGCCCAGCCGCTCCTGCAATTGCGCCAGGTAAAGGCTGCGCGGCAGCACATGTGTGCCCCAGCTCTCCCAATACCCCGCACCGTTCTTCGCTTTCCCGACGGCGCCGATACCCCAGTTGAGGCCGCCAATGGGGCTTTCCACCTTCACATCGCTCGTATAGGAATACACGTTCCAGAACATCGTTTGCACGCCCGCCCAGCCATGGCCGGAGCCGGAAGCGCCGCGGTTCTGCACGCGTATCTGCCCGCCGTATACGTTGTCGTACAACTGGCCGGTAGACCAGCGGTGGTGCGGCCCGATGTCGGCCCTGGTATTGTCAGACAGGCAATCGAGGAACACGTTGGGGCCGGGTACTTTGGAGCCGCTCACGAGGTCGTGGCGCCCGCCCCAGGTTTTGCATCGCTGGTAAAGGTTGCTGGTGGAATTGCCTTCGAGGTTGAAGGAATATTTCCGGCCGCCGGTGGTTTGCGATTTAGGGTCTATCATCGCGCAATCCTGCACGGTAATGAAACGGCTCTGCCCGGAAATGCTGGCTGCCCCGTACCCGAAATATTTTGCGATAACATCGCGCATCCAGCAGTTTTCCGCGCGGGTAAACACCACGGCAATCCAGCCATGGCTCTCGTCGTCATTGTTGAGAAAATACGATTCGATCCGCAGGTTTTCTACGCCGCTTTCCTGTATGCGGCCGGTAATGCCGGATTTGAATACCTCGCCGCCACCGAAAGCCGTTTCAATGGGGTCAACGATGGGAATGTCGATGGTGATGTTGTTGCCGTTGACCGCTACCACTTCGCGCTCGTAAGTGGTTTTGTACCCGCTGGCCGTCCAGCCGTACTGGCGCATTTGCAGCGTATCTATCCAGAGATCGTTGGGCGTTTTCTGCACCACGATTTTATTCCCCGGCTGGAAAGTGTGCCCTGCCGCCACCGCGAACGTTTTGGCGCCGGTGCCCACGAATGGCGACGTGATGCGCGCTTTGCTCCCGGCCACTTCTCCGTAGCCGCTGCCGGTGCCCTGCACATAGAGGAAGTTGTGGTTCGTTTTCTGGGTGGCAATGAGCACGGTGCCTTCACGGCCATTGCCTTCGCCGCGCAATACCACGCCGTTGGCACGGATGCGCAGCTGCCCGTCTACCGGGTATACGCCGGCTTTCAGGAGCAGGGCCCCGCGGAAACCATTGGCACCTGGCGGCAGCGCGCTCACCCGGTCGATCGCCGCCTGGATGTGGGCCTGGTTGTTGCCGTCTACAGGCGTGATACTGTCTACAACCGGAACAAAAGGCAGCGCCACGCCACCGCCGCGGTAACCGGCGTTGGAGAAATCGGGCACCTGGTTGTCTGCATTAGTCTGGCCCTGGTTGGCGTATTTCAGATACACCAGCTGCCCATTCTGTACAGATACCATCTGGGCACGGGCATGAAATACGAACAGGCATAAGAGTGCCAGGAGAAAGGGGGTAGATTTGGCTTTCATAAGTGGAATTTTGATTTTACCTAATTAACCACCTTTTCTCCATATTTCGTTATAGCAAATTACCTTTCTGTAAGCCGATTTTCGCTTCTCACCACCCGTAGGCGGCAGGGTCGCCGATGGTATCGACTTTAACGGGCAGCGGCTGCCCGTTACTGCGGACATACCGGAACGCCCCGTCTTTTTTGCACAACAGCGGCCAACTGAAAGTAAAGCTGCCCATATACCGGTTGATGGAGGCCGGTACGATATCGTCGTATTCACAGGGTACGGCCAGCCGGCCGTTGGCCAGCGCCACCCCAAAGCGGCCGTCTTTCCCAACGATGAACGCCTGGCCGGCTTCGTCAAACAGCACGCTGCTGTAAACAGGTTCGATCAGCACCCGGCCGCGCAGGTCCGCCACGCCGAAACGCGTTTCGCCGCCTGGCGTGTTGCGGCGGAGCAACAGAAAATCGCCGCGCTGATAATCGATATCGTACGCGGAGCCGCTGTAGTCGTATTCCAATGGCACGATCAGCCGGCCGGTACTGTCGGCCACCCCATATTTATCCTCTTTGCCGAACAGGCACAGGCCGTTTTTGAGGTCCACCGCAAAATCGTATTCCAGCGGCAGCAGCAGCTTGCCCCCGGCGCCGATCATGCCGGCTTTATGGTTTTTGGTGACCAATGCGGCGCCGCCGTCGAATTCACCGATGAAACCATACACGGGAGTGATAGCGGAACGGGTGCGGAGATCGTAGAGGTAATTGCCGTCCGGCTGATGGATTTGCAGCGTATGCGCGTTCACGATAGTCTCGGATTCCATGCCGGGCAGTGAAAAGGAGTTTTTGGTGAACAGGTTCATCACCGTCCGCTGGTTGCCTTTACTGAGCAGTACGAGGGAATCGCCGATGGCCCTGATGTGGTCGTAAACAACCGGCAGCACCACCGTACCGGCAGTGTCGATAATGCCGTAGCGGATATCATCGCCCGCTTCCTTCGACACTTTCAGCAGGGACGTGTCGCCCAGCTCCCGTTGTATGGAATGATATTCCGGGGCGATGACCTGTTTGCCCGCCGCGTTAAACAGCCCGTATTGCGAGCCTTTGCGTACCACGACGTGACGGTTGCCGTCGTTGTCGGAGAGGCCGCTGAACGCTTCGTCGAACCGGGGAGGTACGATCTCTCTGCCATCGGGGCCGAGCAATCCGTTCCAGCCGTCTTTGATCACTGCGAGGCAGCTTTTCAGCCAAGCGTTTCCATAATAGACTTCGTTCACCTCCTCGTAGGCCGGCGGTACGGTGCGGCCGGTGGAAACATAATACACGCCATAGCTGCCGTTTTTCCGGAACGCGGCGGCTTCCGCGTCGCGCAAAATCCGGAGATCGGTGCAGCCTTCCGGAAGGAGGTTCTTCCCGGCTGCGTTCAGCAGTACATCAAGACCGTCCTTTTCCGTCTGGAACAGGCTGTCGAACACCGTCGTGAAAAACGACGAATACGCCGGCGGGATGAGGATGCGGCCGGTTGTATCGGCCAGGCCCCAGCGGCCGTTTTGCTGAATGGTCACGTAACCGGAAACAGGGGCGAAATCAGGGTCTGGACTGGCGATATGTTCATACATGGGCTGCAGCACTTCCACCCCTGTCCCATCGACCATGCCGGTGCCTGTTTTGGCGTTGTACACCAGCATGCCGTTATCCAGCACTTCGCCGGCCGGATATTCCTTGCCGGTGCCCAGGTGCAGCACTACCGGCTTTTTATTGCGCGTGAACGCGGTCACCCAATCGTCGCTGCGCATGCCATAATGATCATGGTCGTACAGGAACGGCGCGAGCTGTTTGCGGTTGAAGCCAACCACGCCCCATTTGCCGTTCTTCTTCGCCAGCACGTATTCCCCTTTCCGGCCGCAACCGCCGCAGTAATCGAATCCCTCGTACTCGGCAGGTATCACGAATTGTTTGGACTCCGAATTATATATGCCCCACCGGCCGTTTTGTTTTACGTCGAAATAGCGGCCGTCGAGATACCCGGTTTCCTGGAACTGCAGCGGCAGCAGTAGCCGGCCGGTTGAGTCTGCCCAGCTTTGTTTGCCGCCTTTCGTCACTTTCCAGATATCGCCCCACTGCGTATCGATGGCGTCATATTCCGCCGGCAGCAGCCATTCGCCGTTGCGGCCAATGATGCCGTAGCGGCCGCCTTTCTGCACCAGCTGTTTACCTTCGTTGCCGCCGCTGAGCGGCTTGCCCGCGTCAAATGCCTTGTTGCCCAGCGTATCTATGTACCAGCTTTGCGCGCCCTGTGAGATACGGGCATAACCATTCGTGAATGCGGTACCGTTAACTGGTTGCTGAGCGGCCGCGGCCACCGGTATCAGTAAAAAAGAGAGGAGGGAAAACTTTTTCATCGTTCTAATGCTTTTTGGGCGGTAACCGGTAACAGCTGCCCCTGTTCATTAAAGTAGCGCACGGCGCTGCCCTGTTTTACCATGACGGGCCATCCTTTGGCAACGTAGCCGTAGTTCAGTTCAAGGCCGTCGTATTCGACGGGAATGCGTATGCCGCCGGTAAGGGAGGCGAGGCCTTTCTTGCCGCCCTTCGTCAACAGAAGGCCGTTGACGGTAGCGCTCACATCGATGTCTGTATACTCCGGCTGCAGCACCATGCGGCCTGTGCTGTCCGCCAGCCCGGCCACCGCGCCTTTTACCACCAGGAAATAACCGGGCGTGATTTCATTGATACGGTCGTATTCCACGGGCAGCAACAGTTTGCCGCGACGGTCCATCAGGCCGTCTTTATCGTCCAGGGTCACAATTTTATACTGATTCAGATCCGAACCGGCGTTCCGGATTCGCTCCCAGCGTACGGGTATGATTTCTTTCCCCGTGCTGTCGATCATTCCCATGCGGCGGTCTTTGTAAGCAACGGCCAGGCCCCGGTAAAACGGGCTCACATCGGTGTATTCACCGAAGCGGACCTCTTTCCCGTCGCGGGTGATAAAGAGGTTCGTTTCAAGGTAATCGCCGGCTTTCATGAGGCCCGAGTAGAAATACGACGAGTCCCCGATATTGTTTTTCGCTTTGTTATATTCCCAGTCTTTCAGATCGTAGAGCACCCTGCCGTCGAGATCCGTCAGGCGTTTGCCGTTTTCACCTACTTCCACGATGCGGTCCGGGGCTACCATGTAGTAATATTGGCGATAAGCGGGTTTTCGGAGGATTTTTCCATTGGGGGCGGCGATGGTTGTGGTATCGCCGTTTCTGAGCTCGAGCAGGCCATTGGATTCCCAGCGCAGGCTTTCATAACGCACGGGCACGATGGTTTCGCCGCCGATGCCGATCAGGCCGTTGCGATCGCCGTTAACGGCGCGCATCATGACCGAAGCGGCCGGCCGTGCGGCGTCGGTGGCATAGTACGTGAAGCCGCGGTTGGCGTCGGTGGCGGGGGTCAGCTCATCGTACCGCGCCGGGATTAGCTCCTTTCCTTCCTGGCTGAACAACGCGGTTTTACCGCCCTTTTTAGCGAACACATGCGCGCGGCCATTGACCGTGTCTACACTCACCGCCTCGAAACTTACAGGGAGCAAGGGCTTCCCGTTCCAGGCCAGCAGGCCGTACCGGCCCTGTTTTTTCACGATGTACGCGCGGAAAGTATCGTTCAGCACCACTTTCTCCGCATAATTGCGTATTTCGCGGCCGAGCGCGTCGGTGGTGGCGATGCCGTCGTATTGTAATGGAATGATTTCACGGCCGCCCTTGTCTGTCACCCCGTATTTACCGTTGAGCGACACGACGGCCTGACCGGCGGTGAACATATCTATTTGGGTATACTTCGCGGGAACCGACAGGGCGCCCGCCGGGCTGAGAATACCCGTTTTGCCGCCCTGTTTGGCGCGCACCACGCTGTCGTCGTAAGAATATACCAGCGACTCATACACCGGATTTCCAAGCTCTTTGCCTTGCAAATCGAGCATACCGGCTTTGCCGTCGTTTTCAAAAATAACCGTGCCGGGATAGGCGGCGTATATCATCTGGTACCGGGGTGGCGCTATTGCCGTACCGCTGCTGTGCACGAGGCCTAACAACCCGTTTTGCTCCACCCGGAACACCTCGGGGCTGATGTAACTGCGCGTCAGCCGGGCGGGCGCGGGATGCACGCTCCCGTCGGCGAGGCTTATCCAGCCATACTGGTTGCCGCGTGTGAAGGCCACTGCGCCGGCATGGAGGACGCTTATTTCGTCATATACCGGTTTGGCCTGCACCCGGCCCAAGCTGTCCGCCACGCCGGTTTTCCCGTTCTTTTTCAGGATTAAAAAGTGAAAATCGGAGTCCTCTTCCACTTCATCATATTCAAACGGAAGCATCACTTTGCCGCCGGCATCGATGGCGCCGGCAAAACCCGCTTTACGCGCGATGCTGCCGCCATTGTGCAGCCGGCCGAGCGGTTTATCCACTACGATGTTGCCCGAACTGTGCAGGAAAACTTTCCGGCCCTGGTGCACCGCGGGGGCGAAAGCCCCGTCGAAGCGGCCGGCGGACTCGAGGGTTAAAGCAGGTTGCTGCGCGCGGGTTTCCCGGAACGGGAGGATTAACAGGGCGCTTACGGTCAGGTATAAACGAAAAAACTGCATAGCGCAAATTTAAGCACTATGCAGTAATTATAAACACGGCCGTTTAATATCTGAAGTTCCGGTTATTCGTGAACGGCTTCTCAGAACGCTCCTTTGCCACGGCAACGCTGAGCGCCCTCCCGTCGATGATTTTACCGTTCAGTTCGTCGATAGCGGCTTTGCCTTCGGCGTCGCTCGACATTTCAACGAATGCAAACCCGCGGGATGCGCCGGTATAACGGTCCATGATCACTTTGCATGAAGTCACTGCCCCGAACGGTGCGAAGAGTTGCTGCAGGTCTTCATCTTTCATATAATTCATGAGATTGGATACATAGATGTTCATTTTTTGTATGATTTAAGTGTGAGAAAACTAATGGGCCTGCGCTACCCTGGGGATCTTTACGATCCGCAGCCAGCTCAGGAATTTGATGGCATAATACACCGGGTCTATTTCGTATTTCCGGATACCGAAATTCGGGGACGAAGGGTGTTTATGGTGATTGTTGTGATAGGATTCGCCCAGCATGAGCACATCCGTGCGCAACAGATTGGCGGAGGTGTTCTTCAGCCGGAAATTCACATAGCCGTATTTGTGCGCGAACCAGTTGATGATGGCCCCGTGCACCGCGCCCATGGCGATTACGATGGGCAGCAGCGCCCACAGGTACCACGTCGATGCGAAAAACGTGAACAGCAGCGCATAGCCCGCTACCCAGAGAAGACGGCTGTAGCCGGAGCTGGCAAACCGGTCGAAAGACCGCCAGTCGGGCAGGTTTCTAGTGAACTTTTCCTCCACCTCCATTTTATTGTGGAATATACCGCGATAGAAACGGCTGGTGCGCCACATCATGGCGAAAACGTTTTTCGAGAACGACGGCGAATGCGGATCCAGCTCCGTGTCTGTATAAGCGTGGTGCATGCGGTGCATGATCGCATAAGCGCGCGGGCTCATGTAAGAAGAGCCCTGTGTAATGTATGCCACTATATAGAAAAATCTTTCCCAGAAGCGGTTCATCTCAAAAGCGCCGTGAGAAGCATATCTGTGTTGCAGAAAAGTTTGAGAAAATAACGACAGGTACCATAAGGCAATAAAAAAAATGATGATAAGCATGTGCAAGTGATCAGGTGAAAAATCGAAACGGGTAATAAATCGACAAAGGGGAGACCAGATTGTAGAACCGGAAGAGGTGCCGCGGGCAGCAACTAACAGCAGAATAAAGTAGTATCAACTTCTTATTACGCCGGGAAGGTACATGTTTTCATGTTAAGAAAATCACAATTAGGCTTTTTGTCCGCTACGGCTGTTGGTTCAACGTGGGAAAATGTTTAATTTTAGCATCCGTCCTGAGAACCATATCAAAAATACGCGCGACCATGAAACCTAAAGTTATACTCATTATTGATGACGACAACGACGACAGGGAGTTTCTGAAAGAAGCCATCTCCGAGTATGACCGGCACATCATCTTTCAGGAATTCAAAAACGGTGCGGAAGCGGTGGCCGCCCTGGAAAATCAAACCACGGATGTACCCGATGTTATATTTCTGGATCTGAACATGCCCCTGATGGATGGCAGGCAATGCCTGCGGTGTTTGCGTGACATGGGGCACCTCAGCGGCACCCCGGTCATCATCTACACCACCTCCCTGCACCCCGGCCCCTTACAGGAGCTGACGGGCCCCGGAACCGTGCATTTCCTGAGCAAACCCAGCCGTATGGCCGATCTCCGTAAGTCCGTCAGGAACATTCTGCACAATAACTGGCACCTGATCGGCCAATTATAATAAGGGCGGTCATTCTGGCGGAAAACCGTTATCTTTACACATTACCTATATAAAAAAAAGTATATTTACCTTGTATTTTGATGAATTTGATTTCGACGACGATCTGCTGGATGGTATAGACGCAATGGGGTATACTACTGCTACCCCGGTTCAGGAACAGGTGATTCCCATCATTTTATCCGGCAAGGATTTGATAGCATCCGCACAAACGGGCACAGGCAAAACCGCCGCTTTTTTGCTGCCCACGATGCAGAACCTGCTCACCCATACCCACGACGCACACCAGATCAACTCCATGATAATTGTGCCCACCCGCGAGCTGGCCGTGCAGATTGCACAAACGCTCGAAGGGATGAGCTATTTTACCAACATCAGCTCCATTGCCGTATACGGCGGGGGCGACGGGGCGTCTTTCTCCGTGGAGAAAAAAGCGCTATCAACGGGGGCCGACATTGTGATTTGCACGCCCGGCCGCATGATCGCACATCTCAACATGGGTTACGTGAAACTCCAGGGGCTCAAGTACCTGGTGCTGGATGAGGCCGACAGGATGCTCGACATGGGCTTCCACGACGATATCGAAAAGATCATTTCGTTCCTGCCCAAAGAGCGCCAGACCCTCCTGTTTTCAGCCACCATGCCTGACAAGATGCGCAAGCTCGCGCTGAAGATCCTGAAAGATCCCGTACAGGTCAACATCGCCATTTCCAAGCCTCCGGAGAAAATCAAGCAGGAAGCGTTCGTGGTGAATGAAGACCAGAAGGTGCCGCTGGTGAAACACATCCTCAGCAACCGCAAAACAGAAAGCGTGATCGTGTTCTGTTCCCGCAAGCAAAGCGTGAAGCAGCTCACCGCCGTACTGAAACGCGCCAAGTTCTCCGTGGAGGAAATCCATTCCGACCTGGAACAGGATAAGCGCGAGCAGGCCCTGCTCGATTTCCGCAACCATAAACTCAACGTGCTGGTGGCTACAGATATCCTGAGCCGCGGCATCGATATAGAAGACATTGACCTCGTGATCAACTTCGACGTGCCCAACGACGGGGAAGATTACGTGCACCGCATCGGGCGTACCGCCAGGGCCGCGTCGGACGGTACGGCTTACACCTTCATCGCTCCCAAGGAGCAGCACCGCTTCGCCCGTATCGAACAGCTGCTCGGCCACGAGGTGACCAAAGCACCGGTGCCCGCGGAACTGGGCCCCGCGCCCGCTTACCAGCCGAAGACCCGTCAAAAGGGCGGCGGTGGCGGCGGCCATCAAGGCGGAGGAGGCGGCAAACGCCACAAACCCGGCGGCGGCAAGAAAAGAAATCATCAACCGGACAGGCGGAATCATCCTGACCGGAAAAACCACCCGGACCGAAAGAATCACCCGGAAGGAAAAAATAAGCCGTAAGCAAATGCTTACGGCTTATTTTTTTATGCCCGCCGCGTGTGCGGCTTATTGATATTTCAACTTGACAATCCGGTTCGCAGACCGGAAATCGAATTGCGTGAAACTGCCTACCATCAGCGCGGATTTTTGCCCTACCATCGGAATTACCTGCTCTATGAACCCGTTGGTAATGCCGCCGTTGGAGTTATAGGTGTTATGCACGGCGCCTTGCGGAGTCAGCACCACCAGGTTGTTGCGGCTCACGCCGGCAAACTTCCGGAAAATGCCGGCTACGATCAGCTCCCCGCCCGGCAGGCGGTTTACTTTCAATGCGTAGCCATCAGCGCCGTCGCCAACATTAAACGTAGGATCGATGGCCCCGTTGGCCTCCAGCCGCACCAGGCCGACCGCTTTCGTACCATTGAAACGGCTGAACCTGCCTGCGCAGATGATCTTACCATCGGGCTGCACCAGCATGTCGAAAATGACCAAATCCGGGCCGGCGCCGGGGTTGAACGACTGGTCGAGCGTGCCATCCGGGTTGAGGCGGGCAATATGCGGGGCCGGCTGCCCGCCGTATGTTTTGAAGTACCCGGCGATCAGCAGCTTGTCGTCCGGCAGCAACACGGCGCTGGTGATGGGGGCGTTGACGGTCACTTTACCCTGGTGGTTCACCAGGTCGTAATGATAGGATGAATCCAATTCCCCGTCCGGGTGCAGGCGCGCGATCTGGAATACCGCCGTGGAATCGAGGTGCATGGAATCGGTTTTCAGTTCCACCGTGGAGAGGTTGTAATTCGGCTTCACGTAAAACTTGAAATCGCCCACCGCGATAATCTTCCCGTCTTTTTGCAGAAAAATGTTGCGCACGCCTCCGCGGAATCCGCCCGCCAGCGCAGACCTGGCTACCGTGGCGCCGGAGGGCCGGAGCACAGAGACGTTGTCTACGCCCCCGTTGATGTTCACCTTGGCGATGCAATGCACGTTCGTCACCTGGTCGTAGCCGGAAAAACTGCCACCGACCAGGTACTTTTTCTCATCGGGCAGGTACACCATCGGGTTGATGTGCCCGCCGGTGGGGCCGAGGTTTTCGCCATAGATGTAGGTACGGTCCAGCGTCCCGTCCGTGTTGATGCGGGCGAGGCGGTTCACACCGCCTTTGATGGCGGAGTTATCGTATTCGGTGAAACTGCCGGCGATCATATATTTATCGCCCGGCACCGGCATGATGTTGAGGATTTGCGCATTGGCGCCCCTGAAGCCGGGGTACAGCGTATCCATCTGCAGGGGACCGAATACCGGGAAGAAAGGCCCGTAGTAAAACTCCTGCCCTACCTGCGCAGACACGGCGCCCGTACTGCCCAGCTCCGGCACCCGCACCTTCACGGTGGAATCCGTTACGGCGATGATGGTGCCAGGCGTACCACCGAACTGGATGCTCAGTTTATCTTTCACCGCCAAAAAGCCCTTTCCCTTGATCGTCACTTCATCGTTAGCGAAACCCTTTCCCGGTGTGAGCGCACGTTCTTCTGCAAAGCTGATGGCAGGCAGTACCGGCTCCCCGTAAGGGCTTCCGCCGTTGCTGTTCACCGATTCCTTCCGGCAGGCGGCCAGCAGCGCCACCGCGGCCATGCTTCCTATAAAACCTTTATGGATCGTTCTTTTCATCATTTGCATTAGTCTTTAGAATTTAAATAATCGGTGGCGATACGCAGGAAATCGTCTATCCGGAAGCCGAAGTCGTGCTGGATACTCAACACATGCACCACACCGTTTTTCGGCTGTATGTCGGACGATACGACGCGCACCCGCGGGTTTCTGCGGAAGTTGGTTGGATCATAGGTAACGTCCGTAACGAACAGGATACGGGGCCCTACGGCTTCCACGCCGTTGTAGGTGGTGTATTCCAGCCCGATGTTGAGGATATACCCGTCGCGCATCACGTAGTTGATACCGGGATAGGCGTTGATGTTATCGTAGCTCACGCGCGGGAAAGAGCCCGCGGTGTGTTTTCCCTTCATGATGTACATGCCGAGAAACTTGCGCCATACTTCGGGCCCAATGTCGGATATCTTCGCGGAGTCTTTGCCGGCAACGAAGCGGCTCAGGTTCACCAGGTTCATGGCGTTCCTGATCACGTCGTCAGACGGGGCGAAGAAGGTGATCGTGTCGGAGGTCATCATGTCCTTCATTCCCGCCAGGTCTATAATGGCCTTGATGGTATCGAAGTACATGGTTTTTTCCGTCAGGTAATCATAGATGGTGCCGTTATAAATGGGATTGGCCCGTCCCCCGTCTACATAATAATCCTTTTTGCAGGACTGCGAAAGCAGCACCAGGCAGCAAAGCGCGATCGGCCATTGAAATATTTTCTTCATACAATCAGTTTTAAAAGTCTATTGAACCCAATAAGCCGTTTGAACAAGAAGCGGGTTGGTGCGCATGGCGGAGGCCGGGATGGGCCATGTCCAGGCGCGGCGTTCGAACTGGTCCAGGCTCAGGTAGTTGTCGCATTCGCCCATTTCCATTACGCGGCCCGTTCTCACGAGGTCCGTCCAGCGTTGCCCCTCTCCCATCAGCTCTTTGGTGCGTTCGCGGAAGATGGCGTCTTTCAGCTCGTCTCCGCCGGCGCCGCTATATTCTTCCGCTTCCGCGCGGCTCCTGATTTCATTCAGCAACGAAATGGCTTCCGCGTCGTGACCGCCCAGTTCCGCCAGTGCTTCCGCGCGCAGCAACAGCACGCCCGCGTACCGGATGTAGATCATGTTGAAGTCGAACGAGCGGGTGGCCGGGTCCGGGATGTCTGAATATTTGAGGAACATGGACGACTGCGGGTTGATGGTCGAATACGGATCTTCGAACCAGAGCATGAACCGCGCGTCTTGTTTCCCGGGCGGGTACAGGTAATCGATGAACTGGCGCTTGATGGTCACTTCGCTGGCGAGGCCGCCGAACAGCGTGGTGTTGGTAGCCAGGATGGGTTGATGGAGCACCCATTGCGCGATAAAGGAGCCGTTGGAATTACCGTAGTTGGCGTCCATACTGATTTCCCAAACGCCTTCGTCGGATCGGCCTTTAAAAATTTCCTTGAAGGCTTCGCGCGTATACGGCAGGAGGCGGTACACGCCCAGGTCCATCACGGCTTTGCACGCATCGGCGCATTTCTGCCACCACTCTGCCGCGCGGGGTTTGTCGAAGCCCGCTTTCCAGGCGTACATGTAGGCCATCAGGCCGAAAGCCGCGCCTTTGGTGGCGCGTACGGCTTTGTTGGTGGGGTCGCTGTAGCCGTCGGGCAAATCCCTGGCTGCCTGCTGCAGGTCGGCGATGGCCGTGTCCAGCACGAGCAGCATATTGGTGCGGGGCTTGAGTTTGGTATCGTACGGGTCCAGCTGCAGGGGAACGTCGCCGTAGTGGGTTACCAGCAGGTAATAGCTGAACGCGCGGATGAAACGGGCTTCGCCGAGCAGGCTGGCCCTGTAAGCGGCGCTCATCGTGTTATCCTGGATATCCGGGATTTTGTCGAGGCAAAGGTTGGCCATCGCAACGGCCTGGTAAAACGCGGCCCAACTGTCGCGCAGTGCGTGCGTATTGTCCGATGTGGAAAGGTCCGGGCTTTGCAGGAGGTTTTTGGACAATGCTTCAAAGTTCCTTTTCAGCCAGAAGTTCCAGTTGCCCGGCCTGAAATCGTTGTTGGAATAAATCGAGGCATTGCCCAACCGGCCGCGCAACAGGCTGTAACCCGTGTTGACGCCGGCTTCCGCATCGGCGGCATTCTTCCAGAAATCCGCCCCGGTGAACTTGTCGGTCGGTTCCAGTTCCAGGAACTTTTTACAGGCAGGCAGGCCGGCGGCTGCCGCCAGTACCACGCAAACCAGTATTATTTTGCCATATTTTTTCATCTGTCGAAATTTTGATGACCGGGCGGCGTTCTTTCACAACGGCCGCCCTGATGTTGCTGTTAGTTTAGAACTCCGCGTTAAAGCCCAAAGTGAAGCTCCTGGCGGCGGGGTACCCGTTGATATCGTCGCGGCCGAGCTGGCTCACGGTTTCAGGATTAGGCCCGGAATATTTCGAGATGGTAGCCAGGTTGTACAGCGTGGTGTATACCCTGAGCGTACGTATTTTGGCCCGTCTCATGAAGTCGAAATCCCTGAACTGGTAATTGAGCGTCACCTGGTTGATCTTGAAGTACGACCCATCTTCCATGAACATGGTCTGATCCAGCCGGAAGGGTTGTATCTGCCCGTTGCGGTAGAAATAATACGCATTGGGATACTTCGCGCCGGCGTCGCCCTGGCCTTTCCAGTAGTTGAGCTGATCGAGGTCGTAGATGTTGACCGTACCGCCGATACCGCCTTCGAAATTGATATTGTTCGGTTGGGTGAGGCGCATCAAACGGCCAGCCATCGCGTTATTCAGGATATCGCGCTTCCAGGTGAAGGAACAGAAAACATTCAGCGAGAAATTCCGGTAGCTCACAGTGTTGGAAATACCGCCAGTAGCGCGCGGCTCGGGATTGCCCACGATCATATTATCTTCCTCGTCGTCGAGCATATAGTCGCCGTTCACATCCCGCCAGATCGGGTCTCCTGCAAGGAAATAGGAAGGCGAGTTGCCCTTGCCGGTTTTGTACCGTACACCGCGGATGGGGTCTACCGGTACGTCGCCGTCGGTGTTATAAAAGCCTTCTGTTCTGTACAAAAAGTTGGAAATCGGGTTGCGGCCTATTTTCCGCGCCAGGTCCTGGTAGTATGGAGCGCCGTCGTTGTAGCGCATAGACTTCAAGCCGCCGGGCAGTTCCGTCAGTACACTGCGGGTGATGGCGCCGTTGGCAGACACCATCCATTGGAAGCCGGTGGGCTTCTTGGATGCAATGGGCCGTACGGTAACGGACAATTCATGACCGTAGTTCACGATGGCGCCGCCATTCATCTCTATCCTGTTATACCCCGTCACATCCGTGAGGGGCACTTCCATCACGAGATTATATGACCGTTTGAAGTAAGTATCGTACGTAAAACTGAAGCGGCCTTTGAAAAGGCTGACATCCAAGCCCACGTCGTACTGGCGGGATTTTTCGGATTCGAGGTACGGGTTCGGCATCAGGCCGAACTGGGGACCGATAGCGGTCTGGTTGTTATAGTCAGCGAATACCTGGTAGATGCCCAGGGAATTCACCTGGTTGGCTACGGGGCGGCTGTTGATGCCATAGCTGCCACGCACGGAACCGTAATCGAGGAAGCTGATATCCTGGAACAACGGTTCTTTATTGAAGTTCCAGCGCACGCCCAGCGCGGGGTTCACCGAATAGCGGCTGGCCAGCCCGGAGCTGGAGTTGCCGTCTGCGCGGTACGACAGGTCGAGCACATATTTCGTTCTGAAGTTGTAGGAGATGAAACCGGCGTACGACATGGCGTGATACGTGCGGCTGACGGGCGTTCCGTTGGTATTGATGCGATCCGCATCGTTCCAGGGGTTACCGGGGTAAAAACGCGGGGAGTAACCGCGGGGGCCCCAGTAAAAATCGCTCGGCCCGTTGCGCATTTCGCGGATATGCTGTTCATTCTCCATGATATTCGCTTCCGTGAATGCGCTCACGAGAATGTTGTGCCCTGCCTCCGAATCGTCGGGCCGTGTACTGAAATTGTACGCCAGGCCGTTACGGGTATTAAGCTCGCCCCTGCGGCCCACGAAGCCGTACGACAGCGTTTGATTATTGTTGGAGAATCCGCGGTTGAACCGGTCGCGGGTATCGGTGTAATAATCGTACGACGTGGTGGATGTCAACCGCAGCCCGGGAAGCACTTCATAGTCCACATTCAGGTAACTGCGGATGTTCAGCGTATTGTTATCGTCCACGTTCTCGAGGTAAGCCCGCAGTTCGGGAAACTCCAGGAAGTGCGACGGACCGGGCAGCAGCGATGAACTAAAGGCGTTGCCCGCGCCGTTGCCGGTGAGGCCGCCCCCGTTGCCCCGTTTCTTCTGGCCATAGCCGCCAAAGAGCTGGCCGCTGACGCGGAGCCGCGTGTTAGGCTGCATGTTCAGCTGAAGGTTAAGGCTGTATTTGTTGAAACCGGTGTTTTTAATCACCCCCTGATTCATCTGGTAAGCGAGGTTCGCCTTGTAATTCATTTTGGAATTACCGCCGGTGATCTGGAGGTTATTGTTGGTATTGAGGGTGGTCTGATAAAAGAGCCCCTGCCAATCGGTGCTGTTATTGAAAAAGCCGTTGAGGCTGTCTGACAGGAAAATGGCCGCGTCCATATCGTCTCTCGCTTTGCGCTCACTCCTGTTATAATCCATGATGGCCTTGATACGGTAATCTCTTTCTTTATTGCCACCCCAAACGCTGCGTAATTGCGGCGGCACGTTCACGAACACGGAGTTATTGGTGCTGATGATCGGCACCGCGGAATTGCCGCGCTTGGTGGTGATCACGATCACCCCGTTGGCGCCGCGTGAACCGTACAGCGATGCGGCCTGGGCGTCTTTGTAGATTTCGATGGACTCCACGTCTTCCGGCGGGATGAGCGACAGCGGGCCGGTTGCGGCGCCGGGTTGCAGCATCGACTGATCCACGCCGCCATCATATTCAACCGGTACGTTATCGATCACCAGCAGGGGGTTCGAGCTGGCCAGAAAGGCCTGGTCGCCGCTACCGGAAATGTTCAGCTGTGAAATGCCGCGGATGGAGATGGTGCCGCCGAAACCGGGCGCGCCGGTATTGACCTGGATGTTCATGCCCGCCACCTTGCCCTGCAGCAGCTGCTCCAGGTTGGGCACCGGCACGTTCTGGATGTCTTTCCCGCTAATGGAGCTAGAAGCGCCCGTCATCGTTTCTTTTGAACGTTTCTGGTAGCCGATCACCACCTGTTCCTTGAGGCCCGTTTCCGCCGCCGTCATTACAATGCGCAACGGGGCACTACCGGCTTTTACCGTTTTATCCTGGTAACCGATGAACCGGAACAAGAGCGTTTTCCCTTCCTCGATGGAAAGGGTAAAATTGCCGGCGCCATCCGTTACGGCAATCCCTTTTCTGGCTGCAACATCTATGATGCTCACCCCGGGAATGCCAACGCCGGAAGTGCCGCCCTCGGTCACCTTGCCCGTTACCGTTATTTTTTGCTGGGCGTACGCCCCGCCGCCGGCCAGCAGCAGCAGAACCAGGCAGAGCCGTATTATGCCAGTGTATAATTTATGCATGATTAGCTGGTTTAAATGTTGAGCATTAGTCGTCACTGAATTTGGGGTTGACCCGGTACCGGAATATCACCGTCCATTCCCCGGGCTCGTGAATACTGAATTTCAGGCCGATGGTGCCTATCCGGCGGGAGCCGAAAGACACACGGGTAAACCGGAAATTATATTCCGCCTCTTCATCGCCGGGGAAGGCTTCGGAAAGGATCGGGAACGGATTGGTGATGTCGTAGGTGACAGACATGCTGTCTTTCGGAATGCGCCCGTTGAAACCGAATTTTACAGCCCGGTCGGCCATCTTGCTGTAATAGGTCAGGCTGTCCCAGCGCTGGTAATTAAAAACCGACACCGGGATGCCGATGCTGTCTTTATCCACGAACTTGAAGGTGAGTGTGTTGGCCGCATTGCCTGTTTTCACGAAGTACACCTGCACGTTTTCCGGTTTGATTTCGCGCTGCTGCGCATCTACGTGGCCGGAAACGGTGGTGGGGCGGATGATGCCGCCGGAATTGTCAGGCTTCCGCAAGCCGGTAACGTCGTCGAACTCGTAGGGGTCGTACGGCTTGGGGCGGCGAAGGTCCAGCGTGAGGCCGGTAAACAGGCGTTCGCCGGCGCCGTTCTTTACATTCACATCGAAATAGTATTTGCCGTAGCGGACTTTGTTCGAGTCCACCGGCCAAACCACCAGTTGCCCGTTCTGGCTGTTCATATCGAGAATGGGGCGGCGGACGGTGATGCGCTTGGCTTCGATTTCGGCGATGGACTTTTCCGTACCGGTATAATAATCCTTCCACTGGCGGGTGTCCACCATTTCCAGCAGCTGCGGGGCGGGCGTTTTGCCCTCTATCCGCGGAGAAAGCAGCGTGAATTGAAGCGGCTGCGTGGAATAGTCTGCGTTGAAAACGTTGATGAACACATTCATACGCCCGAGGTTGGATACAAAGATGTCCTTCTTGAAGTTCATGTCTTTGCTCATATAGTCGGTTTCCACCGGCAGGCTGTCTTTATAACAACCGGCCAGCGCAACTGCCAGCGCGCCTGCCATACAGGCTGCGCGCGTGCGGCGGGCGGTAGTTTTTATATGTCGGATAACTGATTGCATGGTTCAATTTATTTAGCGACGAAGGTCAGTTTGGCGATATTGAAACCGGCCGCGTCGGTGAATACTTTCAGGTCGTGCACACCGGCGGTGAGGGTCACGTCTTTCTTGATAAGGTCTGTATACGTGCCGTAGGCGCCGGTCCTGGGCACTGTGAGCACGCCCGTTACGTTCGTGCCGTCTATTTCGGCGTGCACCTTGCCGGTGGTATTCGGTGAGCTGACGCGGAAAACGATGTCGTACTTGCCGGTTTTCTGCACGTTCACGGTATACAGCGTCCATTCTCCCGTAGCCGTGTAGCCGATGTTGAATCCACGTTCCGGCGACGGCGCCTGTTCCACGTCGGGGCCTTCGAACGCGCGCATCATCTGTTTGGCATTGCCGCGGTTCTGCGCGTCCACGTCTTTATACCCGATGCCTTCGCCGCCCCAGTCGAATTCGGCAATGGGCACCACGCCGGGAATGTTCAGCGGCAGCGCGTTGAAGGGTTTCCGGAACTTGGGCACAAACCCCAGGCGCGCCATGTTAAAGCCTGCTGCGTCCACAAAGAAAGTAGCCACATGCTCTCCCTCGGTGAGGAAAACGTCTTTGCCCTGCACCGTTATCCAGTCCTGGTAACCCGTACCTTTCGGGATGTTCAGCAGCCCCGTCACGTCTGCTCCGTCAACTTCCAGGTGAAAGATGCAGTTGGAGTTGGGTGTGGCAACCCGTCCGTAAGTGCGGTACAGGCCGCTATGCTCCACCTTCACGGTGTACTTCAGCCATTCGCCGGGAAAGGTATAGCCCACGTTGTAGGGCCCTTCCGTGCAGTTATCCATGTCCACTCCTTCCTCGAAACGGTATTTCCCGTTACCGCGGTTGGCGGGTTCAAAGTCGTGGTAAGCCACGCCTTCGCCGCCTTTATCGAAATACGCGATATCGATGCTGCCTGCTCCGGGCACCAGGAACGGATTGCCGTAGAACGGCATCATCTGCGCCGGGTATGCCTGCGGAAGGAAGGACGTAAACCCGAATACGTGCTTCGGCGTGATCATGTGCACCATGCCGTTGGTAGTTTTCAGGTTGGTGGATTCCGTGGTGGTAGACACCCAGAACTTGGTGAGGCGCGAATTGTTCTTATCGCTGAACTCGATGATCATGGAGCTGCCGTTTTCGATACCGGATGCCGCGGTGCCCAGCGCCCTTCCGCTCATTTCATAGCCATAGGGCGTAGTGAGCGTTACCCCGTCGCCAAACCGCAGCGAATCGAGGTTGTAGATGCCGGCCACGAGGTAGCGGTGCAACAGCGTATCCCATACGCCGGTCCGCACACTGTCTACCGTCCAGTTGGGCAGCTCTCCGCGTTTCTTGCGGGTGAAGTTGAGGTTCTCCATGGCGGAACTGATGCTGAAATCCTGTGGCGCGAAAAAGGTGTACTGGCCACTTTTGAGTTTTTCAGCCATGCCGGTTTTGTCGAGCAGGTATAACAACGTGTCGTACAACCCGCTTTTATTGGCTTGCCTGATAAAATCGTAGGAACTCATATTCACTTCCTGCACAGGGGCCATGTTCCGGTAGATGTTGTCTTTCTGACAACCGGCGGCAGCCACACAACAGGTGAGCGCCGCGAGTATATGATTACAGGAAAATATTCTTTTCATTGTCGTACAGATTATTTCCAGAATGAATATTGCGTGAGTTGAGGATTGAGGCTGACGGCCGATTTAGACAGGGGCCAGTAAGCGGCGCCGTTGTCCACATCCGCCTGCGACAGTCTGGAATAAGCAGGCACTTTGCCGAAGCTCACCAGGTCGTACCAGCGCCACCCTTCCCCTATCAGTTCGCGGCGCCGTTCTTCGAGAATGACGTTGAGCAGCTGCTCTCCTTTCACCTGGTCGGTAACGGAGCCAACATACCGCCGGTTGCGCAGTACGTTCAGTTCGGTGCGGGCGTCCGCTTCCTTATTGAGGCGGGCATTGCATTCGGCGCGCAGCAGCGTCAGCTCCTCATAGCGGAAAATGACGATGGCGGAATTGAACAGGCGAAGCGTGGGGTTCCGCACGCTCGCGTCGAGCATGCGCAGCTTGTAGAACATTGGCTGCATGCTGGCCATATCGGTGAAGAAGAGCGAGATGCGTACATCCGAAGGATTGCTGTAGATGTTGAGAATGCTGTCTTTCGTTACATAGATTTCGGCTTCGTTTTTCGGCACGTCGGGATAGCGGAGCGTCCAGTTTTCCAGTTGCCCGGTGGTGGAGATTTCCGCGTGGTCCAGGTTGAAGTCTACCTGAAAAATATTCCAGTTCACGCGGCCGCGGAAAGTGGCGTTGCCGGTGCTGCTCAGTACGAGGTAGTTGTTGTCCGGCACATATTCGTAGAGCGTGCGGGTTTTATTGTTCATCACATGGTCGATGTACTGCAGTGCGGTGGCATAGTCTTTCTTCCATGCGGCGATGTGAGCCAGCAGCGTATAACAGGCGCCACGGGTAGCCAGAATGCTCTTCCAGTGCGAAAGGCCCTGGCCGCGGTAGTTGCCTTGCTGTTCGGGGTCTTTGCCATCGTAATTCCAGGGCAGGTCTTTTGCCGCCGCCAGTGCTTCCGCCGCTGCAAAATCAAGCACCTTCTTCCAGTCTTCCCGCCCCTTGGCCGTAAAGTCTCCGTTAATGGCGTCCGTCACCAACGGCACGTCGCCCCAGATGCGAACGATGTAGAAGTAGGTGAAAGCCCTGATAAAGCGCACCTGCGCAACGTCCAGTTTCATTTCCGTGCGGGGGTAGCGCTCGTCGAGCTCGGGAATGCCGGGCAACTTCGCCAATGCCAGGTTACACTGGGCAATGACGGCGTAAAATCTCCGCCAGTCGCGCCAAACGTCCATCGTCTGGTAGTTGGAGGTGAGCGCCGCGGCGGGCAATGCTTTGAGGTCGCCGCGTTTGGTAGCGGTAAAATCTCCGGCGCGCATTTCGCCGTACACCCAATAAGCGTTTTCGTTAGCAAGCGCCGCCCGCAACAGCCCGTAAGCGGCGAAACTGCCGGCCCAGGCGTCGGTCCGCGTCTGCCACATATTTTCTTCCGTCACGGCACGGGTGGAATTCACGTCGAGCATCTTTTTACAGGAGAGCCATCCGGTTGCCAACAGGCACATCAGGCCGCCCATCCATATATATCGCATAAAATCGGTTTTATTTATTTGAACTGTAAGTTGAAGCCCAGGGTGAAGCTCTTCGGCTGCGCCCAGTTATACACGCCCTGATCGTACCCGAAGTAATCGAACGCTTCCGGATCGCCGCCGCTGTAATTTGTAACGGTAAACAGGTTGTTACCGGTCACGAATACACGCAATTGCCGTACGCCGTTCCTGGCCATCCAGGGGCCGGCGAAATTGTAGGTCAGCGAGAGGGAACGCAGTTTCACATAAGAAGCCTCTTCGAGGAACAGCGTTTGCTCCACCTGGTAGGCCCTGACGGGGCTCCAGGGATTGTAGCGGTGCATGGCTTCGATGTCGCCGTCCGGGCGGGTCCAGTAAGTAAATTCCTTGGCGCCGTCGATATCGTCCACCCCTTCGTTGTTGGCGAAATCAAAACGGTCTGCCAACGCCTTGTTGAGCAGTTTCCTGCCGAATGCGTAGCTGAACAGCATGTTCAGTTCCAGCTTGCCGTAGCGGAGCGTGTTGGCCCATCCACCCTGCACGGCGGGGTTATGGGTACCGGTGATCACGCGATCGTTGTCGTTGATGTCGTTGTCGCCGTTCACATCGCGCCATTTGGGATCGCCGGCTTTCATGGGCAGGCCCTGGTAGGTCATTCCCGCCGGTACTTCGGCGTCGGTTTGGTAAATGCCGTCGTTGATGAGCAGCCAGTATTTATCTACCGGTTTGCCCACTACGAAACGGCGATTGCCGAGCCGTACGTCCGTTTTTCCTTCCGGCAGGCGCAGCAGTTTGGTTTTATTGGCGGATGCGTTGAGCATGGTAGTCCAGCCGAATTTTTTACCGTTCAGGATACTGGCTTCAATGCCCAGCTCACCGCCGTAATTGGCGATGTCGAGCCCGTTCATCCAGATGCCGGAGTAGCCGCTTTCAGCTACGGAAGGCATTTTTATGAGCAGCTGCTTGTCTTGCCGGGTATACACGTCCAGCGAAACCTGCAGCCGGTTGTTCAGCAGCCCTATGTCGAGGCCGCCGTTCAGCTGGTCGGTATACGCCCAGCCAATGCCTTCGGAAATATAGCCCAGTTCATATGCCGCATTAAGCACGGGGTACGCGTTGTAGGTGGGCATGTTGGGGGAGCCTTCCCAGCCTGCTTCCACGTTGTACACTGGTCCTCCTTTATAATAGTCGTCCTGGAACAGCTTCCCTACCCGGCCGGCGCTGGCGCGAAGCCGGAGGTTACTGAAAACGCGGCTGTCTTTCATGAAATCCTCTCCCGAAATTTTCCAGGCTGCCGCCAGCGTGGGAAACAGTTTCCAGCGTTCCGCCTCGCTGACGTTGGAAGAACCGTCCTGGCGGAGATACAGCTCGAAAAAGTACTTGCCGGCGAGGCTGTAGTCCACGTCTGCGTAAAAAGACGCGAGGTTGCTTTTTACCCGGTCGCGGTAATTGGCCGTGAGACGGAAGTTATGCGACGCGCCCGTTTTGTTGTCGTTATTGCCGGGCTGGTAAATCTGGATATAATCACTTTTGCCTTTATAGGCGCGGCCGTAGTTGTACTTCCACATATCCCACTGGTTGTACTGCCCCAATGTAACCGAGAGCTGCTGGCCCTTAGCCTGCAGCGGAGTGATTTCAACGGAGTTGTCGAACACCAGCCGCCGGTGCAGCCCGTCGTAATTGGACACGAAGTTGTTGCCGTCGCTGATAGTGGTGGGAATGAAGAGATCGCGGTAGTTCTGCCCGTGGTCGATGCCGAAGCGGGAGTTTAATTTCACGTAGCGGCCGGCGGTGTATTGCAGCGTGTTCAGTACTCTCACGCTGGCGTTCCGGTTTTTGTCGATACCTTTTTCGAGGTAGCGGAAATACTGGTCTACGCCCGCTTTGTTGGACGACGGCGGTTTCTCGAGGTTGAAAATGTAGTCTTCGTCGCCCATCCGGTCGCGGATCGTCTGCGCCCTGTCGCGGTTGGCCACCGCCGCGTTAATAAACGTACTCCAGAGGAGGTTGCGCACCGGCATCACATTGATGCCGAAGTTGACGTTGTAACGGCGCAGCGCGGTTTTCTCCGCAACGCCCTGCTCCGAGGCCTGCCCTACGCTGAAGCGGAAGTTGGCCAGCCGGTTGCCGCCGCTGACGGCTGCCTGGAGGCCGGTATTCCAACCATAGCGATAGTATGAATCATCCCAGTCCGCGCGGCCGTAATAGGTGGAGTTGGTGGAATCCGCCAGGTACGACGGGAAGCTGCGGTATTGTTCGCGGGAGGCGTAACGGTCATAGAACGGCAGGCGGAAATCGCGTTCCCATCTGCCGTTGATCACGTTGACGGAAGGTTTCAGGGAAATACCGGCGTAACCGTTCACTTCCACGTTCAGCTCGCCGCTGCGCGGCCCGCGGGTCACGATGTTGATCACGCCATTGGAGGCGAGGGGACCATATTTTGCCGAAGCGCCGAAGTCTTTAAGCACTTCGATGCGCTGGATGTCGTTTACATTGAGAAAAACGAGCGGGTCGATTTCGGAGCCCATGCGGTTGAAGTCGAAACGCTGCACGTCGTACGCGAAGGCGTGATCGGTGATGAGCGGCATACCGTCGACCATGTAAACCGGTTGTGCGCCGAAGAGGTCGCCGTTTTTGAGCAGCAGGCCCGACGCTCCTCTGACAAAGGCAGCGCTTCGTTTGCCTGGTTCCGCGGTGGGGATTCGTACATCCACGCCCGTGGCTCTGCCGAGGAGCATCTGGTTAACGCTTGTGTAGGGAAGTTTTCTGACTTCATCCATTTGCACGCGGCTAACGGCGCCGCCTGTACGTAGCAGGAGCTCGCTATGCGGGATGTACCCGATCGTATCCCTGGCCTGCATGGCAATACCCCGAAGGCGTTGCTCCGCCTCGCTGTTGCCGGCGGTGCCGGTGGAATCTGATTTTTTATATAGCTTTTGTTGCGCCGAGGCGCCCGCTCCCAGCATCAAGAGGCCCAGTAATAACGTGGCGCCCTTACCTGAACTTGGGTAGAAATATGTCATAAGACGAAATTTTCGTGTAAAAGAACTCCCATCCCGCTGTGGCGAACGCACAGCGGACTCATGCCAGGGCATGTGTTATACACACTGCATCAGCAGCATTTCAATAAAAATGACTGTCAAATAGTAAAAATGATGGAGATTAAACGATTCTTTCGCACATGGCTCCCTGCATTGCTGCCATTTAATTTCACGATTGGGATTGACAGTAAAAGCGCATTAGACGGATGCTGTTTGTTTGGTTGTTAGGCCCCTTTTTGTTTCGATCATTTAGTTTTTTCCGTGGTTAAGTTTCAATCAATAACGCCGTGGAATCGGTTTCATTCGCATACCTTGTAATCGGAGGTATATACAGTTGGAAGATACGCACCATAAGTATAAAACGCAACAGCCCCGTTCCTTTTACGTATAAAATAATCAGCAATTGCAAAAAAAATCCAGAACGGAAGCTAATAAACCATTGTACAAAGCATCATTCCGGCGTTTAAAATTATTAAAAACACTTTCACTTTTACAGGTTTGGCGGTTAAGTTTACGTTAACAACCGATTGTATCCATGCCACTGTAAGTAAATGAAACCAAATGATGTTACGATTAGGGGCAAATTGCGCCGGGAGATTGGGGCTAATTCCCCGCATAAGTTGAAATGCGATAATTTTATGCAGCCCTGTGTCCGGATTGTTGCAACGAAGGGTACTATACTGATAAAATCACTTGTATGAAAAAGTATCTCTTATTGATCCGGGAAGACCTGGAGAAAATGAAACAGCTCTCTGAAAAGGAAATGCAGGAATGCATTACGGCGATGACCCAGTGGGCCGAAGGCCTGGCATCGGAAGGCATTCTGCTGGCTGGCGAGCCCCTGGAGGCCGAGACCCGTTATGTACGCCCCAATGGCCACGTGAGCACCGACGGGCCTTTTGCCGAAGCCCGGGAAAGCATCAGCGGCTATGTGCTGATCCAGGCCAGGGACATCGGGCATGCCGTTGAAATTGCAGCCGGTTGCCCGCATGTGGCCCGTTATAACGCTCCTATAGAAGTAAGGCCGTTGATGGCGTATTGATATGGAAGCGTTATTGCAACAGATTTATCGCGCGCAGTTCGGTAAAATGGTGGGCGCGCTGCTGTACTACAGCGGCATCAGCCGTGTGGCCGATGCGGAAGACATTGTTCAGGAAGCGTTTGCTGCGGCCGCCGCCGGTTGGCCGCAGCAGCTCCCCGACAAACCCGAGGCCTGGTTGTATGCCACCATCCGCAATATTGCCGCCAAACAGCAGACCCGGCAAAAAACGATGCTCCCGCTCGACAGTGCCGGTCAGTTGCCCGGCGCCGCCGCCATGCAGGAAGACGGCGACCTGCAATTGCTGCGATTGCTTTTTGCCTGTATGCGGCCTGAATTTTCGCCCAAGCTTCAGCTGGTCATGGCCCTGCGCTATGTGCACGGGCTGCAGGTACAGCAGGTGGCCGCACTGCTGGGCACCGCCCCCGATTCCGTTTCAAAAATGCTGTACCGGCAGAAACAGCAGCCCAAGGAGCACGACATTACCTTCAGCAGCGGCTTCGTTTGGTGGAGCGGGCAAAAAGTACAGATGGCCCTGAAAGTACTGTACCTCGTGTTTACCGAAGGCTGGAAAAATACCGACGAGCAATTGTGCGAAGACGCGCTCAGCCTCACCCGTACAGTGATTACGCACGCCAGGGTAGGCGTGGCGGATGCCAAAGCGTTGTACGCCCTGATGCTGTTCCAGCTCTCCCGTTGCGAAACCCGCACCACCGAAAGCGGCGAATTGCTGGAGCTGGAGTTCCAGGACCGCGGACGATGGAATAAAGACATGATACAGGTGGCCACCCATTACCTGCTCGAAGCCAAAGACGCCGCTCACGCGCCGTTTTTGCTGGAGGCTACCATTGCCTGGCTGCACGCCAATGCCGCGTCGTTTGCCGATACCCCGTGGAACCGGATAGCCGCCCTTTACCGCCGGCTGCAACAGGTGAGCCCCTCGCCTTTCGTACAGCTCAACCACAGCATCGCCCTGCATTTTGCCGGGCGTACCACGGAAGCCCTCACCCTGCTGGGCGCGCTGGCGGAGCTCGATTTTATGCAGCGGCACCACCTCTTTTATTGCACCATGGCGCGTGTTCATACAGACCTGGCGGAACCCGGACTGGCCGCAGCGTACTACTATCAGGCGCTGGACTGCCGCCTCACGCCGCAGGAAGAAGCCTTTATCCGCAGAAAGCTCGCTTTTCTTTGATACACTGTTGCATAGGCACGCCGGTAGCCGCTTTTTGCAACCGCCTTGTAAAAATTCCCCCTGCATCCTCCCCTTATTGTTATACTTTTACAGCATGAAAGCATGGCTGTTCCTCTTCAGTATCTGGATCCTGGTCTGCGCGGGCATGCCCTGCACGGACCACCTGGATAGTATGCACAGCCACGGCCCGGCCAACGAAACCGTTCACCAGGGGCCCCACGAGCCTACCGATCAGTCGGCCGACACCTGTTCCCCTTTCTGCAGCTGCTATTGCTGCGCGGTCACCACCGTACTGCCCAAACCCGTTAACTATTTCAGCAAACCCGTTTTACTGGCCGCTCCGGTCAGCAGATACCTTTGTCCACCTGCGGAAGAGCTCCCCGACTCCTTCTGGCAACCGCCGCGGCACGCCTGATTTTTCACAGAACGACTTTAACATTGACAGACTCATGCCGTGCGCAGCCTGATGGCACATGCCATCGCGCGGCCGCGTACGTGAAAAATCAGGCTATATATGCTAGACAGGATAATAAAATTCTCGATTCAAAATAAATTGATCATCGGGCTGCTTACCCTGGCCCTGGTGGCGGCGGGCGTGTATTCGCTCACCCGCCTGCCGGTAGATGCCGTTCCCGACATCACCAACAACCAGGTACAGGTCATCACGCAAAGCCCGTCACTGGCGCCGCAGGAAGTAGAGCGGCTCATTACTTTTCCCGTGGAGCAAACCATGGCCACCATTCCCGAGCTCACGGAGATCCGCTCCACCTCGCGGTTCGGGCTGTCTGTGGTCACCATCGTGTTCCACGACGACGTAGACATTTACTGGGCGCGCCAGCAGGTGAACGAAAAACTGGGCGAAGCGCTCGGGCGCATTCCTGCCGGCATCGGCACCCCGGAAATGACGCCCATCTCTACCGGCCTCGGGGAGATATTTCAATATGTGGTGCATCCCAAGCCCGGTTACGAAGAAAAGTTTCCCCCGTCGGAGCTCCGTTCCATACAAGACTGGCTCATCCGCCAGCAGTTGCTCGGCACGCCCGGCGTGGCCGAGGTCAACAGCTTCGGCGGGTTTCTCAAACAATACGAGATCGCCCTCGACCCCGATAAACTGCGGAGTTTCAGCCTCGGCATCAACGATGTGTTTACGGCGCTGGAGAAAAACAACCAGAATACCGGCGGTGCTTACATCGATAAAAAACCGAACGCCTATTTCATCCGCACCGAAGGCCTCGTCAATTCGCTGAGCGACATTGAAAAGATCGTGGTGTCGCACACCTCCCAGGGCATACCCGTATTGGTGCGCGATATTGCCGTGGTGCGGCTGGGCGCCGCCGTGCGGTACGGCGCGCTCACGCATGCCGCCGGAAAAAAATCCGGGGAAGCCGTGGGCGGCATCGTGATGATGCTGAAAGGCGAAAACGCCAGCAAAGTGGTGAAAAACGTAGAAGCGCGGGTAGACCAGATCCGCAAAACGCTGCCCGAAGGCGTGGAGCTGGAGGTATACCTCAACCGCAGCGACCTGGTAGAACGCGCGGTGGGCACCGTCAGCAAAAACCTCATCGAGGGCGCGCTCATCGTGATATTCGTGCTCGTGGTATTCCTCGGCAACCTTCGCGCAGGGCTGATCGTAGCCTCCGTGATACCGCTGGCCATGCTGTTCGCCATCATCCTGATGCGGGTGTTCGGCGTATCCGGCAACCTGATGAGCCTCGGCGCCATCGACTTCGGGCTGATCGTAGACGGGGCGGTGATCATCGTGGAAGCCACCATGCACCACCTGGGCCTCAGCAAGCTGACGCGGCTCAACCAGCAGCAAATGGACGAAGAGGTGTATACCTCCGCCAGCAAAATACGCAGCGCCGCGGCTTTCGGAGAAATTATCATCCTCATCGTATACCTGCCCATCCTGGCGCTGACCGGCATTGAAGGCCGGATGTTCGGGCCTATGGCGCAAACCGTCAGCTTCGCCATACTTGGCGCGTTCCTGCTGTCGCTCACCTATGTACCGATGATGAGCGCACTGTTCCTCAGCAAGAACGTGGCACACAAACGGAATTTTTCCGACCGCATGATGGACTTCTTCCAGCGGATATATCAACCCCTGATCAACGGCGCGCTGCGGCACAAGCTCATGGTAACGGCAGTGGCCGTGCTGCTTTTCATCGTCAGCCTCATCACCTTTTTGCGGCTCGGCGGGGAGTTCATTCCCACACTTGAGGAAGGCGACCTCGCTATCGAAATGCGGCTCAACACCGGCAGCTCGCTGTCTGAATCGATCGATAAGATCAACCTCGCTTCAAAGCTGCTGCTGGAACAGTACCCGGAAGTAAGGGAAGTGGTCGGTAAGATAGGCTCCGCCGAAATCCCGACCGATCCCATGCCCATGGAATCGGTAGACGTGATGATCATGCTCAAACCGAAAAAAGAATGGACGTCCGCCTCCACGAAAGACGAACTGGTGGGCAAAATGCAGCAAACCCTCGACGCCATTCCGGGTGTGCAGTTCGGCTTCTCCCAGCCCATCCAGCTGCGTTTCAACGAGCTGATCTCGGGCGTGCGGCAAGATGTAGGCATCAAGATCTTCGGAGAAAACCTCGAAACGCTCACCCGGTTGAGCAAGGAAGTGGGGCGGATTGTATCCGCCACGCCCGGCGCGGAAGATCTGTATGAAGAAAAAATCACCGGCCTGCCGCAGATCATGATTACCATCAACCGCGACCTGCTGGCCCGGTACGGCATCGACGTATCCACGGTGAACCAGGCCGTAAACGCCGCATTCGCCGGGCAAAGCGCCGGGCTGGTGTATGAAGGCGAAAAGCGGTACGACATGGTGGTGCGTTTCCAACAGGTCAACCGCGAGAGCATCGACGATGTAAAAAACATTTTCATTGCCGCGCCCAACGGCAACCAGGTGCCGCTCGACCAGCTGGCGGATATTTCCTACAAGCTCGGCCCTAACCAGATACAGCGCGAATGGGCCAAGCGGCGCATCATCGTGGGCTTTAACGTACGCGGAAGAGATATTGCCAGCGTAGTGGAGGATGTGTCCGCCAGGATCGAAAAGCAGGTCAAGCTCCCGGCCGGCTACTTCATTACATACGGCGGGCAGTTCGAAAACCTGCAGGAGGCACAAAGTCGTTTAGCCGTGGCCGTGCCCATTGCGCTCGCGCTGATCTTCCTGCTGCTGTTCTTCACCTTCCGGTCCGTCAAACAGTCCGTGCTGATTTTTACCGCCATTCCCATGGCGGCCATCGGCGGGGTGTTTGCGCTCGTGCTGCGCGGCATGCCGTTCAGTATTTCAGCCGGCGTAGGGTTCATTGCGCTGTTCGGGGTAGCCGTGCTAAATGGCATTGTGTTGATCGCGGAATTTAACCGGCTGAAGAAAAGCGGGATGACGGACCTGCAGGAAATTGTGCTGCAGGGTACGCGCCTGCGGTTGCGGCCCGTGCTGATGACCGCCGCCGTGGCCTCGCTCGGCTTTTTGCCCATGGCCCTTTCCGGCTCCGCCGGCGCCGAAGTGCAGCGGCCGCTGGCCACCGTGGTCATCGGCGGGCTGCTCACGTCCACCCTGCTCACGTTGATCGTGCTACCGGTACTGTACATCTATTTCGACAAGATCCGACAAAAGCCAAAGCATATGAACAAACTGCTTCTTTTGCCTTTACTGGGGCTGGGATTGAATGCCGGCGCCCAGCAAAAAACATACACGCTGGAGGAATGCATTCAAACGGCCCTGGCGCAGAACAAGGGCATCAGCGCCGCGAAGGCGGAGGTGCAAAGCAGCCGGCAGTTACGGGGCGCGGCGTCCGACATCGGCAAAACCGACATCGGGCTGCAATACGGGCACAACAATAGTTATGTGGGCACCGACAACAACGTTTCCGTATCGCAAACCATTCCCTTCCCCACGCTGTTCGGCGCGCAGGGCCGCCTTACCGACGCCGGCATCCGGAGCAGCGAGCTGAAGCTCGCCGCAGACAAAAACGACCTGGTGTACCGGGTGCAGGCCGCCTGGTACGAGCTGCAATACCTGCACAACTGGTTGCAGCGCCTCGAAGAACAGGATTCCGTATACAGCCGGTTCGTGCGCGCCGCCGATGTGAAGCTGCGCACCGGCGAAAGCACCCTGCTCGAAAAAACGGCCGCCACCACCCAGCAGCAGCAGCTCAAAACATTGCAGCAGCAGGTGAAGGCCGACATCCGGCTATACAGCGCCCGCCTGCAAACGCTCCTGTATTCCGGCCAACCCGTGGAGGTGGTGAAGGAGCCGCTGGTTGCCCTGCCGTTGCCGGTGGCCGACAGCAGCGCGCTGGCCGCCAATCCAGGGCTGCAATGGTTTCAGCAGCAGGCGGTGATTGCCGGCAGGCAGCAGCAGGTGGAAAAACAGAAAATGCTGCCCGACATTTCCGTGGGCTTCTTTTCACAAACATTCATCGGCTCACCCAAGAACGCATCCGGAACACCGCTTGCCACCGGCAGCGACCGTTACAGCGGCTTCACGGCAGGCCTCGCCGTACCGCTGTGGTTCAAACCGCAGGCCGCGCGCATCAAAGCCGCCGGTAAGCAGCGGGAAGCAGCCGGTTTCCGCTATCAGCAACAGCAGCAAAACTACCAGGGCCTTTACCAGGAAAAGATGCAGGAAGTGCTGAAGTTTTCGGAGTCGCTGCAACACTACAACAATGCCCTGCTGCCGCAAACGGCGCTGATGACCGAACATGCCGGCAAATCCTACCGCAGCGGGGAAATCGGGTACGTGGAATACCTGCAGAGCCTGCGCACCGCCATGGACGTCCAGAACACCCACCTGCAAACCCTCAACAATTACAACCAGAGCGTGCTCCAGCTGCAATACCTGCTGGGCGCCAACGCCGAATCTTATAAATAACGACACATGAAAGGAAGTATCATTCTCATGATAGCGGCATTCGCATTCGCCTTCTCCGCCTGCGGCAGCAACGCCGGGAAAGCGCCCGCGGCCGACAGTACGCAGACGGAAGCGCACGGCCATACCGAAGCCGTGGTGGAGCTCACCGAAGCCCAGCTGAAAACCACCGGGCTGCAAACCGGCCCCCTGGAACAGCGCGAGCTGAGCAGCACCATCCGTGTAAACGGCCTGCTCGACGTGCCGCCGCAACAGATGCTGAGCATTTCCATGCCCATCGGCGGCATTCTCCGCAACACCGACCTGCTCGAAGGATTTTGGGTCAAGAAAGGCCAGGTGATCGCCCAGATGGAGCACCCGGATTACATCCAGTTGCAGCAGGACTACCTGGAAACAAAAGCCCAGCTGGCCTTCCTGGAACAGGAATTTGAACGGCAGAAAGAACTGAGCGCCGAAAATGTGACCGCGAAGAAAACGTTCCAGAAAACGGAATCCGAGCGTAATACGCTCAGGGTGCGGCTGGAGGCCCTCAAACAGAAGCTGTTGCTGATGAACATTCCCGTAAGCCGGCTCGAAGGCGGCACCATCCTCCGCTCCATTCCCGTGCTGGCCCCCATCAGCGGTTACGTGACCAAGGTGAACGCCAACGTGGGAAAATATGTGAGCCCCAACGAGCCCCTGTTCGAGATCGTAGACACCGAGCACCTTCACGCGGAGCTCACCGTATTCGAGAAAGACATCCCCCGCCTGAAGATCGGCAGCAAGGTGCGGTTCATCCTTTCCAACGAATCGAAGGAAAGAACGGCCACCGTACACCTCATCGGCCGTGAAATCGACAACGACCGGACCGTGCGCGTGCATTGCCACCTCGACCAGGAAGACAAGGAAATGTTGCCCGGCACTTACCTCAAGGCCTGGGTCGAAACCGGCGCCACGAAAGTGCCGGCCCTGCCCTCTGAAGCCGTGGTGATGGATGCCGGTAACGAATATGTGTTTGTGACCACGCCTGAAGCCCGCCACTACCGCCGGGTGCAGATCAAAACCGGCGTACAGGCCGGCGGATATACCGAAGTGGTGCTGCCCGAAGAACTGTCCGAAGGCACGCAATTCGTGACAAAAGGCGCGCACGACCTCCAGGCCAAGATGCTGAACAGTGAGGAAGACGGCGGGCATGCCCATTAGCCGCAAACTTATCGGCGAACAGCCAGTAAATGCATCACAACGGGGCACGGCCGGGCGGCAACACCGCGAAAGCCGGCCCCTTTTTTATGGCCCGGCGCCCCAGTTTCCCGTTCTTTCCCGCCTCCTTTCTTCAAATAATTTTTCTATTGTGCCCCGCTCCGTTATTTTTGCGCCATGCAAAGCAGTTTTCAGCATAAATCCGTCGTCATCACAGGAGGAACTTCAGGGATAGGGAGAGCATTGGCCATTGCTTTTTTGCAGGCAGGGGCCAAAGTATCGGTATGCGGCCGCAGGGAAGCCGCACTGGCCGCCCTTCGCGAAGAGGTCAACAATCCTTTGCTGCACACCTTTGTGGCGGATGTAGGCCGGGAAGCGGATTGTAAAGCGTTTATAGACAGCGTGCTGGAAAAATACGGCGGCATCGACATCCTCATCAACAACGCCGGCGTGAGCATGCGCGCCCTCTTCCGCGACGTGGAGGTAGACGTGCTGAAAACGCTGATGGATATTAACTTCTGGGGTACCGTGTATTGCACCAAATTCGCGCTGCCGTCTATTACCGCCAATAAAGGCACCATTGCCGGCGTATCGTCCATCGCCGGGTACCGCGGCCTGCCGGGCAGAACCGGCTACTCCGCCTCGAAGTTCGCCATGCAGGGTTTCCTGGAAACACTCCGTACCGAAAATCTACATACAGGCGTGAACGTGATGTGGGTTTGCCCGGGCTTCACCTCTTCCAACATCCGCAACACGGCCCTCGATCAGACAGGCCACTCCCAGAAAGAAACGCCCCTAGACGAATCACGGTTGATGAGCGCCGAAGAAGTAGCCCAGCATACCCTCAAAGCCATCGCCAAGCGCAAACGCACCGTGGTGCTCACTATTCAGGGAAAACTGACCGTACTGCTGAGCCATGTCATCCCCCGCTGGGCCGATCAGCTGGTATTCAACCACTTCCGGAAAGAGCCCGGCTCGCCGCTCTGAACATTTGCAGCCGGTATGTGTATATCTTGATGTGTATAAAAGAATTGCGCGGCTTTGCAGTATTACTTTGATAAAATGCCTTTCTTTGCAGGGATTTTCCCCCTGTACGCTTAGTACGCATACGATAACATGCCCATCATCACACTAACATCAGACATCGGTTTGCAGGATTACCTCGCAGGCGCCATCAAAGGGCTGCTGCTGCAACACTGCGCCGGTGCCCAGGTGGTGGACATCTCCCATCATATTTCCCCCTTCAACCTGCCGCAGGCCACCTACATCTGCCGCAGCGCGTTCCGCCACTTCCCGGACGGTACGTTCCACCTGGTGCTCAACAACCTGTTCGACCGCAAGGCGGACTACGTGCTGATCGGCCGTCATGATAACCACCTGATCTGCTGCGCAGACAACGGGCTGCTCACCATGATCGCGGGGGAAAAACCTTCGGAAGTTTACCGGGTGCCGCTTCCGGCCGGTGAAACGAGGAACACGCTGAACATTGTGCGGACGATGGCCGTGGCCATTTCCCGGCTGATACAGGGCGAAACGCCGGACGCCATCGGTACGCCCGCGCCCGAAATAGTGGTGAAGAACAACCTGCAGCCCCTCACCGGCGACGATTATATCGAAGGCCAGATCATCCACATCGACAACTTCGAGAACGTGGTGGTGAATATCACCCGCGAACAGTTCATGGCCCAGCGGCGCGACCGCAAATTCGCCATCTTTTTCCGGCGCGACGAAATGATCACCCAGATCAGTGAAACGTACGCAGACGTGGCCGAAGGCCAGAAACTGGCCCTGTTCAACGCCGCCGGCTACCTCGAGATCGCCGTGAACAAAGGCAATGCCGCCGGCCTGTTCGGTCTCCAGGGTTTCCGCCGCGACCAGCTGCAGCAAGCCTCCTTCCAGCAATTATCTTATTATCAAACCGTCCGAATCCTGTTTGACGCATGATCAGGATTGTTAAATTAACCTTCGACCCCGCCAGGTCCGCCGAATTCGAAGCCCTCTTCGCGGAACGGCAGCACGCCATCCGCCATTTTCCCGGTTGCAGCCACCTGGAAATGTGGAAAGACAAGGTGCACCTGGGCGTTTATTTCACCTACAGCATCTGGGACGGCCCCGATTCGCTGGACGCCTACCGCCACTCTCCCCTCTTCAACGAGGTTTGGACAGCCATAAAAGGCTGGTTTACAGGGAAGCCCGAAGCCTGGAGCCTCGACCGGAAAGCCTGACCGCACACCTGAAACTGTTAAAATATTTATAAAAAGTTAAAACTATTGTTCACATTAGCTTAATTGGTTACTTTTTCTATTTTTGTCGGAATTATCTAAAACAACCTTATGAATTTTAACCGGATTAATAACATT
>CBFGZV010000029.1:0-64133 GCA_965653365.1 uncultured Chitinophaga sp.
ATTATACAGTAATGGTAGGCAGGCTGCTTGGTTACATTACCGGATCGCCCTGTGAGGGAGCCGGAGCGCCCGGTAATTTGCTGTGGCGGAAGCGGAAAGTGGTTGCAGGCGGATGAAGCTGTTAAAAGTGCGCAATGATTATACAGTAATGGTAGGCAGGCTGCTTGGTTACATTACCGGATCGCCCTGTGAGGGAGCCGGAGCGCCCGGTAATTTGCTGTGGCGGAAGCGGAAAGTGGTTGCAGGCGGATGAAGCTGTTAAAAGTGCGCAATGATTATACAGTAATGGTAGGCAGGCTGCTTGGTTACATTACCGGATCGCCCTGTGATGGAGCCGGAGCACCCGGTAATTTGCTGTGGCGGAAGCGGAAAGTGATTGCAGGCGGATGAAGCTGTTAAAAGTGCGCAATGGTTATGTGGAATTGAATGGTAGCAGGCCGTTTCGTTATACTACCGGAGCGCCCTATAGTGGCGGCGATACCGAAACGCCGATAGTTGTTGCGGCAGACGACTGAATGCGGAAAACAGATAGGGAAATGGTTGCTCTGACAGGTTTTATGCGGATAAGATTTTTCTGAAGTACCTATACATATTTCATGGAAGCGCTTACCAGGCCCTTCCTCTGTCGATATAGAAAGCCGTGACGCGATGGCAAAGCGATATGTTGCAATATGGTTCCGCCATTTGATGACGGATTGGATGATTCGCCGCCAGCCCGCGCTGAAAAATATTCCTTTTGTACTGGCAATTGCCGTGCATGGCCGGCAAGTAGTGGATGCCGCGAGTAAAACCGCCGGCATGCAGGGAATTGCCGCTGGTATGCCAGTGGCCGATGCAAAAGCGATCGTGCAGGATTTGGAGGTGTTTGACAGTCGCCCGGGTGCGGAAGCAAAGCTGCTCAAAGCATTGGGGGAATGGTGCATCCGTTATACGCCGGAAGTGGCGGTAGACCTGCCCGGTGGTCTGATGCTGGACGTCAGTGGATGCGCACACCTGTGGGGAGGAGAACGGGCTTATTTGAAGGAAATTATCCTCAAGTTGAGAGCACTGGGCTATGATGCCCGGGCAGCAATGGCAGACACGATCGGCGCCGCCTGGGCCGTTACGCGTTACGGGCAGGCATCGCCCCTGATCGGAAGCGGTGAGCAGCTGGAGGCGATATTGCCCCTGCATCCCGCTTCGCTGCGCCTGGAGCCAGACGTGGTATCGCGGCTGCAAAAGCTGGGATTCCACCGCATTGCCGGCTTCGTCAATATGCCGCGCGGGGTGCTGCGGCGACGTTTCGGGGAGGGGTTGCTCAGGCGGCTGGGACAGGCACTGGGCGAGGAAGAAGAATTTCTGCAGCCTATCTATGTTCATCCGCCTTACCAGGAAAGGCTTCATTGCCTGGAGCCGATTGCGACGGCTATCGGAATTGGGATTGCAATAAAGCGGTTGCTGGAAATACTTTGCAAACGCCTCGAAGCTGAAAATAAAGGGCTGAGAACCGCGGTGCTGAAGTGTTACCGCATGGATGGCATAACCGTTCAGGCCAATATCGGAACTAGCCGCGCATCGCATAACGTTGCGCATCTCTATAAATTATTCGAGCTTACAATACCCACCATTGAGCCTGCGCTCGGTATCGAACTGTTTGTGCTCGAAGCGCCGGAAGTGGAAGAGGCCCTTCCGCCACAGGAAAAACTGTGGGCCGCCGGCCCGGGACTGGAAAACGCCGTGGTGGCGGAGCTGCTCGACAGGCTGGCCGGTAAGATAGGCGCGGAAGCCATCCACCGCTTTTTACCGGATGAGCATTACTGGCCCGAAAGATCCGTGAAACCGGCTGTGTCCATACAGGATAAACCGGCAACCGGCTGGCGCCTCGACCGGCCAAGGCCCATCCTGCTGCTCACAAACCCGGAAATGATCCGGGTTAGCGCACCTATTCCCGATTATCCTCCCATGCTTTTTCATTACCGGGGCAAATTGCACCGCGTAAGGAAAGCGGATGGTCCTGAACGTATCGAACGCGAATGGTGGCTCGACCCCGGCGAGCACCGGGATTATTATACGGTAGAAGACGAAGAGGGGCGGCGTTACTGGGTGTTCAGATCGGGACATTATGATAAGGACCGGAAGCACCAATGGTTTATGCATGGTTTTTTTGCCTGAATGCATGCTCAGGATGGAGGACGGTGGATGCCGAAGAGCACGGTATGAAAAGCAAGTTTGCACCTGCACGTCCGGCTTTCCTGTAAAGTCGATGAAGATAATGGATGGCAGGCAACGACTCGTGTCTTCACCTGCATACCCGGCTTTCCTGTAAAGTCGATGAAGATAATAGGTGGCAGGCAACGACTCGTGTCTGCACCTGCATATCCGACTTTCCTGTAAAGTCGATGAAGATAATAGTTGGCAGGCAACGACTCGTGTCTACACCTGCATATCCGGCTTTCCTGTAAAGTCGATGAAGGTAATAGATGGCAGGCAACGACTCGCGTCTTGGAAACATTCCCAGTGAGTTATTGCACGCCTGGATGCAGGACTTTCACGATGGCGGATGAGTGAAGAGATGTATCCCATATGCTTTTCAGCCGGGTAAGGTGTTGTTTGTCTGGTAAGCGATGAAACGGATGATATGCACTATACAGAGTTACAGGTCACCAGCAATTTCAGTTTCCTCCGCGGTGCTTCGCATCCGGAAGAACTGGTGAGCCAGGCCGCGGCGCTTGGTTATACCGCTATCGCCATTACCGACCGGAACAGTTTCGCGGGCATCGTACGCGGCCATGTGGCGGCAAAGGAAAGCGGCATCCGGATTATTCCGGCATGCCGGCTGGATTTGCTGGATGGGCCCAGTCTGCTGGCTTATCCTACGGATCGGGAAGCGTATGGCCGGTTGTCTGGTTTGCTCACCATCGGGAACCTCCGTGCGGAAAAAGGAGATTGCCATTTGTACCGAAAAGACGTGTATGAGCACAGTGAGGGCATGAAGTTCATCGTTATACCGCCTGCAGCATTAAATGCGCAGTTTGATTTTGAAGATGATTTCAAAAGTGCTTTGCAGCAGTACCGGGAAGCCCTGGGTAAGCATCTTTACATCGGCGCTTACCGTACTTATGCGGGAGATGATCAGAAGAAACTATACCAGGTATCCAGGCTGAGCAAAGCGCTCGGTATCCCGATGGTGGCTACCAACGATGTACACTATCATATTCCGGAACGCCGGGAGTTGCAGGACGTACTCACCTGCGTGCGCGAAAAATGCACGATCCATAACGCCGGGTACCGGCTCCTCAGCAACGCAGAACGCTATCTGAAGCCGGGAGATGAAATGAGACGGCTCTTTTTAAAATACCCGGACGCTATCCGCCACAGTCAGGAAATTGCGGAGGCCTGTCATTTCGACCTCGATAGCCTGGAGTATGAGTACCCGGAAGAAATTATCACCGGAGGACGTACTCCGCAGAAAGAATTGAAATACCGCGTCTGGATAGGCGCACGGGAACACTATGGTGCCCGCATCCCGAAAAAAGTGGCAGATGCCATTAATCATGAACTGCGCTTCATTAAAGCGAAAAAATACGCCTCTTATTTTCTGACCGTATACGATATCGTCCGATATGCCAAAGAAAATGGCATTTTATGCCAGGGCCGTGGTTCTGCGGCCAACTCCGCCGTATGTTATTGCCTCGGTATTACAGCGGTGGATCCTGATAAATTCGAGGTGCTGTTCGAACGTTTTATCTCAACCGCACGGAACGAACCACCGGATATCGATGTGGATTTTGAACATGAGCGGAGGGAAGAAGTAATACAATATATCTATGAAAAATACGGCCGCGACCGCGCCGCTATTGTAGCCACCGTCACCCAGCAGCGTTACAAGGGCTCGATTCGTGACGTGGGGAAAGCGATGGGCCTGTCGGCCGATATGCTGGACCGCCTCAGCGGGGCGATCTGGGATTTTAGCGACGATGGCGTAGATGAGGCGCTTGTCCGCCAGCAGGGTCTGAATCCGGAAGACCCGCATTTACGGAAGGTGCTGGAACTGACAGGCCAGATGATGGGATTTCCCCGCCAGTTGGGTCAGCATACGGGCGGGTTCGTGATCACCCGTGGCAAACTCTCGGACCTTTGCCCGGTGCTCAATGCGCGCATGGAAAACAGAACCTGTATCGAATGGAATAAAGACGACATCGATGCGCTCGGTTTCCTCAAAATAGACGTGCTGGCGCTGGGCATGCTCACCTGCATCCGGAAGGCATTCAACCTGGTAAAACAACATTATAGCGAAGACCTTACGCTGGCCAACGTTCCGCAAGACATCCCGGAGGTGTATGAAATGATCAGCCATGCGGATACGATCGGTGTATTCCAGATTGAAAGCAGGGCACAGCAATCGATGCTCCCGAGGTTGCGGCCAAAAAAATTTTACGACCTCGTGATAGAAGTGGCGATTGTAAGGCCGGGGCCTATCCAGGGCGATATGGTGCATCCGTACCTGCGGCGGCGTAATAAAGAAGAAGTAGTGGAATACCCCAGTGAAGAACTGGAAGAAATTCTGAAACGTACGTTGGGGGTGCCGTTGTTCCAGGAACAGGCAATGAAAATTGCGATGGTGGCGGCGGGTTTTTCAGCCTCGGATGCGGATGGTCTTCGCCGGAGCATGGCCACATTCAAACACGTCGGGAAAGTAAGTAAATATGAAAAAAAGCTGGTGGAAGGAATGATGAGACGAGGGTACGAAGAGGAGTTTGCCCGTCGCATCTTCCGACAGCTGGAAGGCTTCGGCAGCTACGGTTTCCCGGAAAGCCATGCTGCCAGCTTCGCTTTGCTGGTGTACATCAGCTCCTGGCTCAAATGTTTTTTCCCGGATGTATTCGCAACGGCGCTCTTGAACAGCATGCCGATGGGGTTTTATCAACCGGCCCAGATCGTGATCGATGCCCGGAATCATGGTGTGGTGGTGCTGCCCGTGGATGTGAACCACTCCATGTGGGATAATACCCTGGAAGCACAAACAGGCCCGTACCGCTACCATGCCATCCGCCTGGGATTCCGGCAGGTAACCGGCTTGAAGTCGGCAGACGTTGAACTATTGATAGCAGCCCGCGGCGAAGGGTATACCAGCATTACAGCCATCCGCGAAGCCGGTGTATCCGAAGCGGCGCTCGAAAAACTCGCGGACGCGGATGCCTTCCGTTCTATGGGCCTCGATCGGCGGCAGGCGCTGTGGGAGGTGTCTGCCCTGCACGACCGGCCGTTGGCGCTGTTTGCCGGGCAGCCATCTGCAAGCGCCCATGAAGCGCAGATATCGCTGCCCTTCATGACCGATGCGGAACATGTGTTGCAGGACTATGCCGCCACTACGCTGTCGCTCAAAGCCCATCCTGTCAGTTTTGTGCGGGAAAAACTGCAGCTGTTGCAGGTATCGTCTACTCATGAAATCAACAATGCAAAAGACGGCGACCCGGTGAAAGTAGCCGGGTTGGTGCTGGTGCGGCAACGGCCGGGAACAGCGTCGGGCATTTGTTTCATCACGATAGAAGATGAAACCGGCGTGGCCAACCTGGTGGTGTTTGAAAAGCTGTTTGAACAATACCGGCGGGAAATTATCCGGTCGAGATTGCTGATGGTGGAAGGCAAGCTGCAGCGGGAAGGGGAGGTGGTGCATGTCATCGTCAGGAAGTGTTATGATCTCTCCAAGCTGCTCCGGAGCTTGCTGGCGCCGGAAAATGACGGGCAACCGGTGTTACTCTCCCAGGCGGATACAGACCGGCGGCAGGAACAAATGCAAGAAGCCGCAGCGAAGGAAGTGTTTTCGAAGGGAAGGAATTTTAAATAACGGACGCGGCTATATTCGTTCGTCTGTCAGCTTATGTTAGGAGAAGTGGTCGCTGCCCCTTCATGCCTGGCTGAGGATGAATGCCATTCCCCCGCTTTCACAAGCCCCGGCCGCAGCGCATTAAAATATCTTGTTGGTATGGATATCTAAAAACAAAACAGGCTTCCGTTTGGAAGCCTGTTTTTCGTACCGCGTACGGGAGTCGAACCCGTCATTCCTCCGTGAAAGGGAGGCGTCTTAGCCGATTGACCAACGCGGCATTGGTCATTTTTGGGATGGCAAAGGTAGAGTTTTTATCAAATAATCCAAAAATATTTTTCCAATACCTCTGGTACCGTGTACGCCATACGCAATCGGTCCGTTTGCCATTTATACAGATTTACCTATCTTTTCGCCGAATTGGCGCAATCTATCAACATAATTCCACAACTGTTACACGAAGTATCGGCGGGCAGTGTGCCGGCGTTCCGCCGGTTATATGAGCTGCTGGCCGGCGACCTCCTGCAATACATCCGCCTGTTCACCACCAACCGCGCCGACGCCGAAGAAATCCTCCAGGATGTTTTTGTGAAACTCTGGGAAAAGCGGGAAACACTCCCGGACATCCGTTCTTTCCGTGGTTACCTTTTTAAAATGGGCCGCAACCACGTGCTCAATTATCTGCGCAGCGAGACCAGATGGGAAACCCTTCCCGCCGAAGACCCCGTGCTTATCCAGCCCGATCCGTCCGAAAAAGCGATCATCAGGGAATATTACCGCATCGCCCAGGATGCCATCGCCCACCTGCCCGAACGCCGCAGGCAAGTGTTCCGCCTGCGGGAAGAAGACGGCCTCTCTCTCGACGAAATCGCCACCCTGCTGGGTATTTCCAAATCCGCGGTAAAACAACACCTCTACGCCGCTACGGCGCATATCCGCAAATATCTGCAGCAATACGGCGTAAGCACCGTATATCTGCCACTGTTCTGCACTTATCTGTACACCTGAGTGGCGGCATTTGCCGGAACTTCATGTCCGGGGAAAGTTTGACAGGCAACATCCGGTTAAGCAACGGAATCCTGTTCGTTTCCCGGGAAGCGCTTCAGCTGTGCACGGGTTCCTCCTGCCCGAACGGGAATCCTTGGTGTCTCTTTTGCTCTCCCGCAATTTTTTTTCCCCCGACCTGTCCTTTTCGAAAAAATCCGTGTCTTCCCCCTGACTGCGAAGCTAATTTCGGAGTACACACGTTATGACGAAACAAGAGGCCCTTCTGTTTATCCGGAAGTTCAGGTCCGGAAACTACACGCCGGAAGAACATGCCGCTTTCCGCGAATGGTTGAACAGCCTGCCCCCGGGTGAAGCGGAAGCACTGATGGCGGAATTTGCACATCCCTTCCTGACAAATGACGCGCCCGCTCCGGCACCGGAACTGCCCTGGCAGCGTATCGAGGCCCGCATCCGGCCGGCACAGCGCCGCCGCTGGTCAATATACGCCGCCGCGGCCGCAGTGCTGGGAATCGTCGCCGCCGCATCCGTCTGGCTGATGAAACCGGTCCCTGAAAAGCTCCCGCCGTCTCAGACCACCGCCCAAACCGTACAACCCGCGGGCAACAAAGCAGTGCTCACGCTGGGCGACGGCAGCCATATCACGCTCGACAGCGCCGCCAACGGCCAGCTGGCCCGGCAGGGGCAAACCAGCGTACTGAAATCGGGCGCCGGTCAACTGCAATACGATCAGCAGGGAGGCGATGCCACCGTACAGTTCAATACCCTCTCAACGCCCCGTGGCGGACAATTTCAGCTGGTATTGCCGGACGGAAGCAAGGTTTGGCTCAACGCCGCTTCGTCGATCCGCTTTCCCACCGCCTTTAAAGGCGCAGAAAGGCGCGTTGAACTGCAGGGCGAAGCATATTTCGAAATCGCCCGCAATCAGAAAATGCCCTTCAGGGTCACCACGGCTAACGACCTCACCATTACCGTACTGGGCACTCACTTCAACGTGATGGCGTATGCCGATGAATCATCGCTCAAAACCACCCTGCTCGAAGGATCGGTACAATTAAACCGGGGCGGCGCCACGCAATTGCTCAGGCCCGGGCAGGAGGGGCGCCTCCACAAGCAGAGCGGCGCGCTGTCGGTCGCCGCTGCAGACGTGGAAGAAGCCATCGCCTGGAAAAACGGCATTTTTCAGTTCGAGCATGCAGACATCGCCGCCATCGCCCGCCAGCTGGCCCGCTGGTATGATGTGGAGGTGGTCATCGCCGGGCCGCTGCCGCAGAAAAATTTCGTGGGCGTCATGAGCCGGAACGCCCCGCTCGAAAGTGTGCTGAAAGTGCTCGGCTCCACCGGCGTACAATTCAAGCTGGAAGGAAGAAGACTCATTGTAATGCCTTAGATACAACTCACCAAACCAAAATTCGACCACGTTATGCCAATTAGATTTAACAGAAAAATGCTGTACGTTATGAAATGGACCGCCTTTTTAATGCTGGTTGCCTGCCTGCAGGTGCACGCCGAAGGGTTCGCGCAACAGATCACGCTTTCCATGAAAAAAGCGCCGCTTAAAAAAATCTTCCGGGAAGTGCAGAAACAGACAGGTCTTTCTTTTCTCTGCGACGGAGACTTGCTGAAAGCATCGGGAGAAACAGACGTCAGTCTCGTGAAGGGCTCGCTGAACGACCTGCTCAACCAGTGTTTCGACGGCACGCCCTATACCTATTCCATTATTGAAAAAACAGTGGTGATCAAAAAGGCGGTGGTTGTTCCCTCTCCGCTGTTGCCGGTACAGGATACTTCGCGCCACCTTACCGTAAAAGGCCGGGTAACGGATACCACCGGCACGCCTTTGCCGGGAGTCAGCATCCGGCTGAAAAATACCCAGCGCGGTACCGTTACCACCGGCGACGGATATTTTACCCTTGCCGACGTACCGGCCGATGGCCGGCTGCAATTTTCGGCCATGGGCTTCCGGGCCATGGAACAGGCCGTTGGCAGCCGCAGCGTGATCAACGTGCAGCTGGGGGAAGATAACAAAGGACTCAATGAAGTGGTGGTAGTTGGGTATGGCTCCATGAAAAAAGCCGACCTCACCGGCGCGGTAGGCACCATTCAGGCGGAAGACCTGAGCAAAGTAATGAGCACCAATCTGGGCCAGGCCATCCAGGGCCGTATAACAGGCGTGCAGGTTACGCAAAGCTCCGGTCAGCCGGGCGCGGGCGCCGACATCAAAGTGCGCGGCGTGGGATCGGTGAAGTCGGGGAACAGCCCGCTGGTACTGGTAGACGGTTTCGTAGGCAACATGAATGATATTGATGCGGACGATGTGGAATCGATGACCGTGCTGAAAGACGCCGCCGCGGCGGCTATCTATGGCGCCCGTGCGGCCAACGGCGTAATTCTGGTCACTACCAAAAGCGGTAAAGCCGGCAAGCCTAAAATTGACCTGAAAGCGGAATACGGCTGGCAATCGCTCACCCGCAAGCCCGACCTGCTCAATGCCCGCGAATGGGCCCAGCGCCAGAACGAAGCACGCATCTACCGCGGCAAAACACCGTTCTGGGTAGGGGCGCAGGCGCCTGAAACGATTACCCACAGCACCGATTGGCTCGATTATACTTTCCGGAAGGTGCCCATGCAGGACTATCACATCGGCATCAGCGGCGGCTCCGAAAAAACAAAGTATTCCATCGGTATGGGGTACGTAGACCAGGACGGGGTGCTCATCGGCACCGATTTCAAACGGGCGAACATCCGCCTTAACCTGCAACAGGAACTGAGCAAACGCTTCCGGGTAGGGATCAATGCCGCGTATATCCGGAGCCGTTATAACACTACCTTGCAGCCCTATTCCGCCAGCAGGCCGGCCGGCCTTGTAGCCGTGGTGGCCGCACCGCCGACCATTCCCATTACCAACCCGGACGGGCTGCCGGGCACGGCGCGCCCGAACTTTCCCGGAGAGAACAACGATATTTATGTGCAGCGTTTCACGCCCGCCATCGTTCATAACAATTTCGACAACTTTTCAAGGGTCAGCCGCATCCTCGCCAATGCTTTCCTGGAAGCAGACATCATCCAAGGCCTGAAGTACAAGTTCGTGATCAATGCTTCGGCTGTCAACACTTTTAACCAGGACTTCGAACGCAAATGGGCGGTGTATGCGCCGGACGATGTGGAGCATAAAAATCCCACCGGTCAGAACGCCACCGCCAACCTGCGGAATTTTTCCTCCGAAAGCACCGTTTGGGAAATGCAGCACCTGCTCACGTACAACCGCACCTTCGGGCGGCACAGCATCAACGCTTTGCTGGGCGTTTCCGCCGAAAAGGGGTTGGGCAATGAATTTGACGCCACCAAGCAGGGCTTCCCCAGCAACGACCTCACCGTGCTCGACGCCGGTAACGTAATGTCGGCCATCAACGGCAGCGTAAGCGATTATGCGCTCGCTTCCCAGTTCGCAAGGCTGGGGTACTCGTTCAAAGACCGGTACCTGTTCCAGGCCAATGTGCGGCGCGACGGCTCGTCTGTTTTCATGCCGGGCAAACAATGGGCCGTGTTCCCATCATTTTCCGCAGGATGGCGCGTGTCTGAAGAGAACTTCATGAAAAAAGTACCTTTCATCAGTAACCTGAAACTCCGTGCCAGCTGGGGCCAGCTCGGCAATGCCAACATTCCCTCCTATGCCTGGGTGAGCCGCCTCGATGTGAGCGGCGGCTACATTTTCGGCAACCCGCAAACGAGGGTGCCGGCTTTTGTGACTTACCAGATGACGAACGAAAACGTGAAATGGGAAACCACCACCACTACCAACTTCGGGATAGATCTTGGCGTACTCGATAACCGCCTCACCCTCGAAGCGGACATCTACGATAAGCGGACGACGGACATGCTCCTCGATGCCACCATTCCCTTTTCCGCCGGCTTCCGCGACGGTCCGGTGGTGAATCTCGGCGAGGTCAGGAATAACGGGTGGGAATTGGCGCTCCGCTACAGCGATCAGGCAGGCGATTTTCACTATGGTGCAGGGATTAACCTTTCCCATAATAAAAATGAACTGACGGACCTTGGCGGCGTAAAACCCTGGGTGACCACCGCTGTAAAAATGGATAAAGGTCTGCCGCTCTACAGCTATTGGGGGTATGTGGCAGACGGCATCTGGAGAACGAAAGATGAGATCGCCAACAATCCCCACGAGCCCGGCGATGTGCGTCCCGGCATGCTGCGCTTCCGCGACATTAACGGCTTCGACAGCAAGGGTAAGCTCACCGGCAAGCCCGATGGGAAAATTGACGATGCGGATAAAACCGTGATCGGCAGCTACATGCCTAAATATGTGTACGGGTTTAATGTAGACCTGTCGTGGAAAGGCTTCGACCTTGCCGTGTTTTTTCAGGGTGAAAAAGACAAAGGCATGCTGATCGAAAATGTGTTCGGCGGAAACGGGGAAGGAGAAAGCATCAACGTAGACCGCTTTTATTGGGACAACCGTGCTATCATCGGTTCCGATGGTAACGTGGTGAGCGGTACTACACCCGCCGCCGGTGCGATGAAGGACGATAAGATCTTCAATAGCTGGCAGGTGAAAGACGCTTCCTACCTGCGCATCAAAAACCTGCAGATTGGTTATTCCATCCCGTCAAAGCTGGTGCGCAGCGTGAACGTGCAATCCGTTCGCCTGTACCTGAATGCCACCAACCTGATTACCTGGACGGACTTCATCGGGTTTGATCCCGAAATGAGGCCCACGGAGCCCGCCAACGTGAACGTGTTTTCCCGCGGTGGTGTGGATGCTTATCCTGTCACCAAAACCGTGGCTATCGGCGCCCGCGTTATTTTCTAACATCTCAACTCAAGCATATGCGTTTCAAATGGTTTATAATATTGCTCGCAGCAACGATCGGCACGCAGGGATGTTCAAAGTTCCTGGAATCGTATCCGAAGAATAATCTATCGACCGGTACTTTTTTTAACACGGAAGAAGATTTCACCAACGCCGTCAACGGTATTTACGATGCCTGCCAGGATGGCCGCGCGCTGGGATTTTTCCCGATGATGGACATGGCCACGCCGTTTGCCCTGAGCGGGGTTAACCGTTTCGGGCAGTTTCATAACGGCCTCATCAATCTCACGGCCGGTTATGAAATGTCGCAAACGTTCTGGACTTCATATTACCGCATCGTTTTCCGCGCCAACCTGGTGCTGGAACACATCGATAATCCTGCAGCAAAGATTTCGGACAAGGTGCGCAACCGCGTGAAAGGCGAGGCGCTTTTCCTCCGTTCGCTGGGATATTTTTATCTCACCAATCTGTTCGGCGATGTGCCGCTCGTGCTCAAAACACAGTCGTACGAAGAACTGCAAATTCCCAAAAATCCGAAAGCCGAGGTGGTGAAAAAGATAGAGGACGATCTGAAGGAAGCTGTCACACTGCTGCCCTCTGTGACGGAGTACCGCGCCGACAAGAAGATGCTGGGCCGGGCCAGCAGGGGCGCCGCGAAAGCGCTGCTCGGGAAGTTGCTCGTGTTTGAAAAGCGCTGGGCAGATGCCGAAACAGTACTGAAAGGTCTCATCAGTGATAACGAGTATGGTCTCGAGCCCGTGTTCTCCGATCTCTTCTGGCCCGAAAAGGAAAACGGCCAGGAGTCGATTTTTGAAATCCAGTTCAGCGACCTGGCCGGCGAAGGTAATTCCATCGTGCGTTTCTGCGCACCCGCCATCGCATCCGGCATTTCCGCGGCCGGGTTCAATTACATCAATCCCACCGAATATTATTCAGATAAGTTTGAAACGCTCGGCGGGCACACCGTGCAAAGCACTTTCGTTAAAAGAGAGCTTGAAGGCGCCGCCTACCGCAGGTTTTACACGTATGCCTCCGCCGACCCGGCATACGATGGCGCCAAGCCATACGACAAGCGCGACCCGCGGCTGAAATGGACGCTCTGGTACGAAGGCACACCTTACATCGCCGAATTCCAGGCCCGTTCCGGTCAAAGCAACATCACTTACAAGCCGAGCTATGCCGTTGAAACCAATCACAACACGGTGAAATACATCGTGGGCAAACTCGACAAAACAGGTACCGACAGTCCACAGAACCTGGTGATACTGCGGTATGCGGATGTGCTGCTGCTCTACGCCGAGGCGTTGCTGGAGCAGCATAAACTGGCAGATGCGGTGACGTATATTAACCGGGTGAGGCAACGCCCGAGCGTGGCGATGCCGGCTCTGGCCCAGGTAGAAGCCGCGCAGGGTAAAACCATCACGACCAGTCAGGCAAACCTCCGCAAATATTTACAGGAAGAACGGTACAGGGAACTGGCATTCGAGTGGGGCCATGTGTATTTCGACATGGTGCGCTGGGATGTTTTGTCGGACGAAATGGTAAAGTACTGGACGGCGAAGAAAGACGGCGGCGCAAACCCCGCGCTCGCTTCTTATAGCAAACATTATTACAAATGGCCGGTGCCGGCGGAGGAGATTGCGCGCAATCCAAAGCTGGAGCAAAACACCGGTTACTGATCTTCAATTATCAAGAAACGCTTACTTCACGGCTGGTGTCTACCAGCCGTTCTTTTTCTGCGCGCTGGTGGTTTCCCCAGTCGGACATGCACATCAGCATCGGCTCCGTGGAAACACCGGCCGGCGTTAGTTCATATTCCACCCGGGGCGGCACCTCCGGATAAATGATACGTTTCACCAGCCCGTCTTCTTCCAGCTCCCGCAACTGCGCTACCAACATGCGCTCCGAAATACCGTTGATGGTGCGCCGCAGCTCGTTATAACGCATCCTGCCATTGTTCAGCAGCGCAAACAGTATCGCGGGTTTCCACCGCCCGCCGATAACAGACAGGGTGTAGGCCATCCCGCAATTGCGGAGGATGCTCGCCTCATTCCGGGCGTTGGTGGATGTTTCTTTCCTCATACTTACTTTTTTGTTAGTACTTGACAATTTTAACAGTACTCACAAATCTAACATCTCTCCGGTAGCTTTGCAAAAAATAAAACTACCGACATGGGAACACTGACCAACAGAACAGCTTTAGTAACCGGCGGGAGCCGCGGAATTGGGGCGGCCATCGCCAAACGTCTCGCCCGTGAGGGCGCCAATGTAGCCATCACTTACCAGGCGTCTGCCGAAAAAGCGGAAGCCGTGGTGGCGGCCATTCAATCTTACGGGGTAAAAGGCCTCGCCATTCAGGCAGACAGCGCCGATCCGCAGGCGGTGACAAGCGCGGTGCATCAGGCGGCAGCCACGCTGGGCGGGTTGCACATACTTGTCAACAACGCCGGCATCGGGTTGTATAAAGAGCTCAAAGACCTGACGCTGGAAGAATTCGACCTGATTACGGCCGTGAACGTGCGCGCCGTGTTTGCCGCTTCCAAAGCGGCGCTCGATTATCTCGGGAAAGGAGGGCGTATCATCCACATCGGCAGTTGCCAGGCAGACCGTATGCCTACGCCCGGCGGCACCTTATATGCCATGAGCAAAACAGCCATTACGGGGCTCACCAAAGGCATGGCCCGCGATCTGGGACCGATGGGCATTACGGTGAACAATGTACAGCCCGGCCCCATCGATACGGATATGAACCCTGCCAACGGTCCGTTTGCGGATTACGAACGTTCTCTCATGGCGCTGCCCGAATTCGGGACGGGAGAAGACATCGCCGCGCTGGTGGCCTATCTTGCCGGACCGGAAAGCGCATATATGACCGGCGCCAGCCTCACCATCGACGGCGGTACCAATATTTAACAATACTTATAGGTTTTCAGGCGCCTATATATTAGGGCAGACCGGATATTTTGTCTAGTATTACAGGATTGGGTATCTACCTGCAACTGAAAATACTAGCGAACTTATGCCAAAGGTGTCTTTCAACAACAAAAACGCCCTATTCTTTCCTTCCCTTAAATCGGCGGTGGAAGATTATTTTACTTCCACTCAAAAGGAAAAAACCGGTAATCTGCATTTGTACCTTAAAACGGCGGTGCTGATTCCCGGGGCTGTGCTGATGTATATCAGCTTGCTGGTGTTTCCGATGCCGGCGGTGGCGGGCATTCTGCTCAGCGCCGTGCTCGGATTTGTGCTGGCGTGTATCGGGTTTAACGTGATGCACGACGCCTGCCACGGCAGTTATTCCGGGAGGGGCTGGGTGAACGAGACCCTGGGCCTGACGCTGAATGCGCTCGGTGGCAACGCTTTCATCTGGAAGCAGAAGCATAACATCATTCACCATACCTACACGAATGTGGACGGAATGGACGACGATATTGCCAAAAGCCCGCTGATGCGGCAGTGCAGCTCCCAGCAATGGGTGCCGATGCACAGGCTGCAGCATTTTTACGTGGTGCTGGTGTACGGGATATCCTCGTTTGCCTGGGTGTTTATCATGGATTTTTCGAAATATCTCCAGCGGAAGGTAAACAGAACGCCGTTACAGAAAATGAAGCCGGCCGATCACCTGGTGTTCTGGATGAGCAAAGTGCTGTACGTGCTTTTTTATATCGCATTGCCGATCTATGCCGTAGGGGCCCAGGCCTGGATGGTGGGGTTCATTGCCATGCACCTCGTGATGGGCTTTACGCTGGCGATCGTGTTCCAGCTGGCGCATGTAGTGGAAGAAACCTCCTTCGAGGCGGTGGGCGACGACGATCTGCAAATTGAGAACGAATGGGCTATTCACCAGATCAAGACCACGGCTAATTTTTCGCCCGGTCATAAAGTGATTTCCTGGTTTGTGGGCGGGTTGAACTATCAGGTGGAACATCACCTTTTCCCGCGCATCAGCCACGTGCATTACCCCGCCATCAGCAAGATCGTGGAAGCCAAATGCCACGAGTTCGGACTGCAATATAACAGCATGCCTACCATGATGTCGGCCGTGCGCTCGCATTTCCGTTTTATGCGGATGCTCGGGATGAAGCCGGTACCGGCCATTTCGTAAAAAAATATCATCAGCAAAAAAGCCGCTCTTACGGGAGCGGCTTTTTTTATGCCTTAATCTCGACTGGAGGGTTATCATTAATCTACACATCCCTTAAAGAATTGGCAGGAACAAGGCCTGCTCGACTATACGATGCGAATTTCATGGGGGCAGGGTGAACGGAGCGGAAAAAAATGTGACCTGCCCGCATTTTAACAAAACCGTTAACGGATGTTTAACGCGGAAGCGCGGTTATTTTCTAAAAATTGCGGCTTTACTGCTGGTCCGGCGGGGTGTTGATGAATTGCCTGAAACGGCCATGTAAACGGTGTTTCCCGTTTTTTGAAAAAAATAGCCATATTTTTTCACCCCCGCTCTCTTCAAAAATAGTCTTTTAATAGGCGTGTTGTGTTTTCCCGCCAATCAATGGCCATTGACACCAAAACTATGCATGATGAACAAACTGAATCATCTGATCTATGAACATTTCGCTCCGGGTGTTCTGATCAATTCGGCCGAAAAAAGACATACTTACCTGCGGGAGGTAAAGGCCGAAAAAATGAAGATAACCGCTGCGCTGCGTGAGCTGTCTCAACAGCAGGCACCGTGGAATTACAAGGCGCAGTTGCTCCGCAAGTACCAGATTCAGATTGTGGTACTACTCGACGAACTGGAAGCATACAGCCATTATGCAGATCCTGCCGTACAGTCTTTTTACACGGAAGCGACGGGTATTCTCGAAGAACTGATTGTAGGACTGGAACAGCATTTTCCCGAATACCTGGCCCAGGATATTTTTATGCCGAAGGGATATCTGCGGGAGGTGGTCCGCCAGCTGGAAGAACGTTTCAGGGAAACGGAAAAATACCTTTGCGGCCGGAAGGTAGACAAGGCGCTGCTGGACCTGGTATTCAAACCGCTCCGCCATCAGCATATGGCGATCACGTTCGGGATGGTGATGTATTACCGCCGCCTGCTGGCCGAGCTAAAGGAGAACGTGCATCCCTATATCGTCGATCTGACGGAAAGGGTGCATTACACATTGTATCAGTATAATTTCAACTCGACGGAATATTTCATGTACTGCACAGCGCAGCTGCGCAGGAAAGTGAGCCCGCTCCGCACGTTGCAGGAAAAAAAGGCGCTGCTGTCGTGGTACGAAAAAGAACTGCAGCATATGAACAGCCACGGCGTGTCGCTTTTTCCCGGAAAGGGAGGGCTGCGCGAACAGATGCTGGCATGGCTGAAAGAAGAAAAACATTTCATGCAGCAATTACTCACCACTTACAACTCCTGATACCGGCCACCCTTTTTGCCGTTGACCCGCCTGTTCATAAAACAGGAAAAAATATCTCGCACCTGTGAGCTTCATGAGAATTTATGTGAAATAATATTCTCAAATTTACTTTCACCGGATAACGTCTGGTGAAAAGTATTTGTTTGTTGCCTTTCATGTATGGATACACTGAATCAATTGATCGCCGTGCGGCTACGCCCGGAACGGCTGGTGCGCCAGCACCGCGGCCTGCATATTTACCGCGAAGAATTGCGGGAAGAAAAAATAAAACTGACCCGGCAGTTGCATGGAATATTCCATTCCCCGGCGGGGCCGCGGGAAAAGGAAGCCGTTGTGCAGGCCATGCAGCTCAGTATTGTGCAGTGGCTCGACCGTTTGCAGACATACAGAGCAGCGTTTCCCGCACCAGGCCAGGCACCGGCGCAGCTGTACCTCGAAGCGGAAGGGCTGTTACACGATGTACTGGTGGCGCTTGAGCAGCACGTGCCATCGTATATGTCGCCATACCTGCCTTTGCCGGGTAGTTACACCACGCGGGTAATGCGGCAGTTGCAGGTACGGTTGCATGAGCTGGAATTATTGTTCCGGTTGTCGGCGCTGGATGAGCCGCTCGGAGAATTGGTGCTGCGGCCGTTCAGGGCATTCCTGCTGAGCCTGGGCGGGCGGCAGTGCTTTGGTCCACTGTTCTATTTCCGCGAGCTGATGACGCAACTGCAAATTACCGGCACGCTCCAGTTGGAACAACCGGTGGAATTTCAACACCAGGTGCACGCCATTCTCATTCACTTTAATTTCAATGCGGTTGAATATTACATTTATTGCATCGGCCGGCTGGAGGCTTTATTGACCGGTTGCCGTCTCCTGCAAGACAAAATCAGATTGCTGACCGGGTACATTCGCGCATTGCGCCGCCTGCCGCTGAAGAACACACCTGGACTGCTGCCGGCTTTGCCGTCCATCGCGGAACAGTTACTGGCATGGATGACGGCGGAACGCATTTTCCTCCGGTCTGCCGGAAAAAAATCCATTCTGCATGAAACAGACTTTATTTGAAATACAGACCCGGTTGAATAAGGCATTGACGGAATTGGAGGCGACCACGCCTAACCTGCTGAAGCGTTTTCTGGCCGGCGCCCGGCTGGCAGACGAGGCAGGAGCGGAATTGAAGCGATGGGTGGGCCACCATGACTTTGCATCGAAAGAAGACGAGATATTTTTCTTCAAATACATACAGCCAGGCATCCTTGGCAGAAAAATCTTTTACGGCAGGTTGTTCCGGATCGAAGCCGGCCGGCCGAGGATGCTACGGGAGGACTACAGGAAGTTTCTGTTCAGGGAGCTGCAGCGGATAGACATGTTTTTTGAGGAGCACCAGGCATTACATCTTTACGTCAGCAGCGGGGCTACCGATAAAGATGAACAGTATTTCCTGCGGAACAGCCGGTACAACAATGAATACCCGGTGGATCTTGCCGGCATGCTGGACACCCGGTTCTGTACCGTCACTTCCTTTAAGCTGGCGGAACTGATGGCGCTGCAGGACATTGGCGAATACATTGCCGGTAACCTGGAAAACTGGGCCGGGCCGCAGCAACTTTCTCCGAAGGGGAAGCTGCGATGGACGGATTCCAAAACAGACCTGGTGGAACTGGTATATGCGCTATATAGCGCCGGAAGCTTTAACAACGGGGTAGCGGAGCTGAAACAGATCTTCGAATGGCTGCAAAATTCCCTGGAAGTGGATGTGGGGCATGCATACAGCCACTTCCGAGATATTCGCATGCGCAAAAAAGAGACGGCCATTTTTTTGTCGCGTTTGCGGACCTGTTTGCTCCGGCGGGTGGAAGAACTGGGAGGTGATCAGTAAATTGATGGGTGTGGTGTGTTTACTGTTTTCGTACCGCATCCGCGACTTCCACCAGGGCATCCCGTAACCCGGGCTGCTCCCACACCGCGCCCAGCGCCACTCTCACATACCGGTCCGAGCCCGTTACGGTAAACTCGGCGCCTTCCGGCACATCGATCTGCCGGCTGCGCAGTTGCTGGGTCAGCTCCGCAGGCTGCTGTACCTCCAGCCAGAAGTGGAAACTGCCGGGGAACATTTGGTATTGCAATCCCTGGAAGATGTCGCGGCATTGTGTATGCCAATACTGGCCCGTGTCTTGTTTTTCGCGGATAATTTCCGCCAGCTGGCCGCTGTCCATGAGGTGAAGGCCGAACGCCAGGAAAAGTAACGAAACGCCGCTGGTAGTCAATCTTACCAGGTTGTCTACGCCTTGCAGCACACCGTCGGGGTGCAGCAGGTAGCCGCTTTTCAGCATGGGGTTAAAAGCTTTCGACAGGCTGTATACGTGCAGCGTTCTTTCCGGCGCCACCTGCAGGAATGATGGGGGCGGGGCCGGGTGAAGAAAGCGGTAGGCGTCGTCTTCAATGATATACACATCCCGGAAAGAGCGCACTACACCGGCAATCGCTTCCCTGCGGGCCAAAGGCATCACGCTCGTAGTGGGGTTATGGATGGTAGGCTGCAGGTACACCAGTTTGCAAGCCCGCTCCTGCAGGCAGCGCTCCAGTGCTTCAGGCAATATGCCGTCTGCATCGCTTTCAATGGGATTGAGCCGGTAGCCCAGATGTGCGGCCGCCATCCTGAAACCAGGAAAAGTGTAAGGCTCGCAGGCGATCTCCGGCGTTTTGTCGCGGAACCATGATAAAATGCAAAACACCCCGTTGTTGGCACTGGGCAGAGGAACGATGGAAGATGCCGCTGCCGGGGCCGACAACCACTTCCGTACAATGGCCGCGCCATCGTCGGGCAACATCTGGTACGGCGGATGCAGCATGTCCCATTTTTGAATGGCAGTCAGCGTCTCGCAGTACGCCTGGAAAATGTCCGCCTCCCGGGGCACGGACGGGTAATTCAGCCTGAGGTTCAACATTCGGGCAATATAGGAAATATACCCTTACAGGAAGATTATTATCTTTAGTCCCTTAATATAAACCGTTGTTTTACTATGATAAGAATTTTGCCGCTCCTGCTGGCCTTTTCGATGTTCAGCCAAATCGCATCCGCACAATCGCTTTGTCCCGTTATACCCATGCCCTCCCAGGCGGAGAAAGCCACCGGAGAATTTTATCTGACAGATGAAACGCCCCTCGTCGCCGCCTCTCCCGCAGCACTGCCGGAAGCACGGTTATTGCAGAAGCAACTGCTGAAATTCACCGGCATCAGGGTAGCGGTGCAGCCGCAATCCAGCCGCCCGGCCATCACCCTGCGACTGGAAAAAGGCAGTAACCCTGCGGCGTATACTTTGCAGATGAGCGCGAAGGGCGTGACCGTCACCGCCGCTTCCGGCGAAGGGTTGGCATATGGCCTCACATCGTTTTTACAACTGGCGAGGAAAGCACAGGGCAAAGCCGCGGGTATCAACGTACCCTGCTGGAACATCCAGGATGCGCCCCTTTACCAGTGGCGGGGCTTTATGCTCGATGAATCGCGCCAGTTTTTCGGCAAAAAGGAAGTGAAAAAGATACTCGATGAAATGGCGTTCTATAAGCTCAACCGCTTCCACTGGCACCTCACCGACGAACCCGGCTGGCGGATAGAAATTCGTCAATACCCCCGCCTGTCGCTGGTGGGCGGTATCGGCAACTATCACAATGCCAACGCGCCGGCCACTTATTACACACAGGATGAAATCGAAGAAGTGGTGGCCTATGCCCGCGAACGCCACATCACCGTTATTCCGGAAATCGATATGCCGGGACATGCCACCGCGGCCAACAGGGCATACCCCCAGTTCAGCGGCGGCGGTTCGGACAAGCATCCCGAGTTTACCTTCAATCCCGGAAAGGAAGAAACGTACCAATATCTCACCAATATCCTGAAGGAAGTGAACGTGTTATTCCCTTCCGGGATGATCCATATCGGCGGTGATGAAGTAAGCTTCGGTTCCGAAAAATGGAAAACGGATCCGGCCGTCCTGCAGCTCATGCAAAAAGAAAAACTCACCACACTCGAACAGGTGGAACACTATTTTGTCAAGCGGATGGCCGACTCCCTCATTCAGCTGAATTCAATGGTGCTGGGCTGGGACGAAGTAACCGCAGCAGCCCTGCCGGCCAAGCAGACCCTGGTATTCTGGTGGCGGCACGACAAGCCGCAGCAATTGAAAGATGCCCTCGATAAAGGATACAAAGTCGTATTGTGCCCTCGCATTCCGCTTTATTTCGATTTCGTACAAGATAGCAGCAACGCTGCAGGCCGCAGGTGGGCCGGCGCCATTGCTCCATTGAAGGGTGTGTATAATTTCTCCGCTGCCGCGCTGCCGGCCTCCATTAACGGGAAAAGCCCGCTGATTGAGGGGATCCAGGCGAATCTGTGGACGGAAACCGTGAGCTCTACGCAACGCATGTATTACCTCACGTTCCCCCGCCTGATCGCCCTGGCCGAAGCTGCCTGGACGCAGCCCGAAAAGAAAAACTTCGAGCAATTCGAAAAACGCCTCAAAGATGCGTTGCCCCTGCTCAGACAGCAGGGAATTTATTACTTCGACACACCGGCCAAAACACCCGAGCCTATTCAGTAATATTGCATCATACATCAAAACCTGCCACATGAAATATGCATTGTTTGCCGGCGCAGTTATGTTTGCCATGGCCTGTAACCAGCCTGCCGGGAAAAAGAACGATACGGTAAGGGAAGAAATAAAAGACCGCCACACCTTGTCGAATGCCGACAGCGTGACGCCGCAGCACCTGGACCTCGACATCCGGGTGGATTTTGAGAAACACCAGATCAGCGGCCTCGCCACATGGACGGTGCAAAACAAATCCGGCGCTTCCGTGCTGCATCTCGACACCTACGATCTGACCATCGACAGCGTAACCGTGAACGGCGCCAAAGTCGGCCACAGTCTTGATTCCTCCGTCACCCACCTGGGAAGCCGCCTCAACATCCCAGTGGATGCGGGCGCGAGGCAGGTAGCCATCTGGTACAAAACTGCTCCAGGGGCCACCGCATTGCAATGGCTCGAACCTTCACAAACGCTGGGAAAAAAGCATCCGTTCCTGTATACCCAGTCAGAATCCATTTATGCGCGCACCTGGATTCCCTGCGCCGACGGACCGGGCATCCGCTTTACGTATAATGCACGGGTGACCGTTCCTTCCGGGCTGACGGCGCTGATGAGCGCCGAAAACCCACAGCAGCGGAACGACAGCGGCGTGTATCATTTCAAAATGGAACAACCCGTACCAGCCTACCTGATGGCGCTGGCGGCGGGCGATATCGCTTTCGCCTCCATAGACGCCCGTACCGGCGTATATGCGGAGCCAGCCATGCTTGAGAAAGCGAAACACGAATTTGCCGAAGTTGGTAAAATGGTGACGACCGCGGAATCGCTTTATGGCCCGTACCGCTGGGGGCGATACGATGTGCTGGTGCTGCCGCCGGGTTTCCCGCTCGGGGGGATGGAGAACCCGCGCCTCACTTTCTGCACGCCAACCATTATCGCGGGCGACCGTTCACTGGTGTCGCTCATCGCCCACGAACTTGCCCACAGCTGGAGCGGTAACCTTGTTACCAACGCCACCTGGGAAGATTTCTGGCTGAACGAAGGTTTTACCGTGTACTTCGAGCGCCGCATTATGGAAGCCATGATGGGAGCAGATTACGCGGATATGTTGTGGGAACTGGGATATCAGGATATGGTGGAAACCGTGAATGAACTGGGGAAAGACAGTAAAGACACCTGGCTGAAACTCGATCTTTCCGGCCGCCACCCGGACGATGGCCTGACGGATGTAGCCTATGAGAAAGGAGCACACTTCCTCCGCCTGATAGAGCAGAAGACCGGCCGCGCCAGGATGGATACTTTCCTGAGAGGCTATTTCGATACGCATGCGTTCAAGACCATGCACACGGCACAGTTCCTGCAATATCTCAACGAGCACCTGCTGAAAGGTGATACGGCGGTGAATGTGAATGCCTGGGTATATGGGCCCGGTATCCCGGACAACTGCCCCCGCGCTTCGCAAAAAAGGTTCGGAAAAGTAGATGCGGAACGTGCCCGTTTCATCGGCGGAGCCGCTCCCGCCGGGCTCAGCACCAGTGGCTGGACGTCCCACGAATGGCTGCACTTCCTGCGCAAAATGCCGAAGCCCTTATCTGTCGCGCAGATGGGGCAACTCGACAGCGCCTTCCATTTTACGGCTACCGGCAACAGCGAAGTGGCAGATCAGTGGTTTATTATGGCGGTGGCCGCAGAATATTTGCCCGCCTACCCCAATATGGAAAAATTCCTCAGCGAGGTAGGGCGCCGCAAATTCCTCACACCGTTATATGCTGAAATGATGAAAACACCCAAAGGGCAGGAAATGGCCAGGCGCATCTTCGGGCAGTATAAACGGAATTATCACCCGCTGGCCCAGGAATCATTGGGTAAACTCGTGAAATAATACGCTGGCCACTGTGGCATACGTATCATCTTCAGCAATGAAAGTGGGCTCCGCAATGAATATGCACGATCTCCATGAAGGTGCCTATGGGCCCGGAAGCCAACCGGTCAGTACGACCCAAAGAATGCACTAACAACACGATTCACCGTTAAACTAAAAAACCGGGTGCTCCCACAGGGGCACCCGGTTTTTTATAGGCGGAAGAAGACACTATGATTTTTTGAGCTTGTTAAGCACAGATAGGTCACCGGTGATTTCGGCTTTCAATACGGTCCAACTGGTTTCGCTTTCAAGTGTGATCACATAGCGGGTCGCATTGTCGCTGACATATTCCACTATGTTGCGGATGTTCTGGTCGGGGAATTTTCTAATCAGGCGCGAGATCACGGCGGTAGGGAGCTGCGCGTCCGAGATGTTGCGCGACATGGCGAGCAGGGTGCCTTCCGAATCAAAATGAGCGGTTACCTTGGATGCGTTCAGGGAAAACCTCGCTACAAAACTGTTGTCTGTTTTGTACCAGCTCACATTGGCGATGTTGCCGAATTCTTCCCGGAAACCGTTCAGCACTTTGGCGTTATCAACGGTGTTGTCTTTAGCGAACGTTACGTTTGCGGCAAAAACGATGGCGAGGAGGAAAAGAAGCTTTTTCATGATAAGAAATTTTATTAGTTTTTTGAATTTTTTCGTTCTGATGATGATGTAAAATTAGTCCGGGACGGGCCGCAGGGCAAGCGAATAGTTAAGAATGGAGGGGTTGGAAGGCTGCTGTTCTAAATCGGACGGTTGGCGGACACCGTTATCTGTAGCGGGTTTCAAGGGAAAGTAGCGCAATAGCCGGTGTTGTGCCGGGCGGTGCAGGATGGGGACCGCCGGTGTTCGAGCAGCGCCCGTTTCCAAAACCGGACACTTTGTCTCAAAATCGAACATTTGAAGGCGGATGCTGTTAATGAGTCAAGAGTTATGCTTATGAAAAGAAAGGGGCTGTCCGGGAGGACGGCCTTTTTTTATCTCCCGTTTTCCCGCATGCTCATTTGCAAAATCGTTAACAGAAAATGCCGCGCACCCTTATTTGTGGCCTGTTTTAACATCTCCGGTTCACCCTTTTCCTGCTGTTTGTTCATCTTGTATGTAATCCCCTCAAGCCCCTTATTAATGGATAAACACTACATACAGGAACTTATTCTGAAAGATCACTACGGTTTGCTGACCCCCGAAGAGCAGGATGAGTTTGAAATTCTCGTTGAACATTATGATGAAGTGAAAAAGATGCGGGAAGATCTGCGGAACGAAGTCCCCATGGAGGAGGCCCGTAAAGCCATCACCGGCTTTGATCCGGACCAGAGCTACCGGCATATCATCGCAATACGGAGGGAACGCCGGATCATCAGGAAAAGAAGGCTGCGCCAGGTGACTGCGGGGTTAATGCTGCTGTTCGTGGGCGCCGCATATATACTGGTTACTCCGGCGCGCCGCGCTCCGGCGCCCTTTGTGGCTACCGCCCCACGCACGGTAAGCCTGAAGCTGGCCGGCGGCCAGACCGTAGATCTGGGCGACAGCAGCCAGGAGCAGGTTAACCTCGGTAGCGCCATATTACGGCACAGTAACCGGCAACTGAGCTTTAAATCCAACGACGGCGGAGAAAAAGGATGGAACAGGCTGGCCGTTCCCGCTGACCAGGATTTTCAGGTAGCGCTGTCTGACGGCACCACCGTGCATCTCAACAGCAATTCGGCGCTCCGGTTCCCGTTCAGTTTCGACGGGACCGTAAGGGAGGTTTTCGTAGAAGGAGAGGCCTATTTCAAAGTAGCAAAGGATGCTCATCGCCCGTTTGTCGTGCATAGCGGCGTTACCGTGGTGAAAGTGTTGGGTACGGAATTTAACATCAACGGCTACCTGCCGGGCCGCATTATTACGTCCCTGGTGAACGGAAAAGTGACCGTTCACGCAGACGGGGAGCAGGTAACGCTGCATCCCGGCAGTGAGGCCATCACCCGCACCGGTATGCCCATCAAAGTACAGGCTGGCAGTCCCGATGCCCTACTGTGGCGCGATGTGGCCTACTATTCTGAAAAAAGTACAGTTGCCGAAATAGCCGCGCTGGTGGCGAGGCGTTTTAACGTGAAAATGATGATCGACAATCCTGCCGCCAGCAATAAAACCTTCCGGGTCAAACTATGCCGCGATCAGGACCTGGCATCCTTCGTCCAGTGCCTGAACGAAACAACCGTTGTATCACTCCGCTGGGAAGACGGCATTCTCCATTGCCGGTAAAGCAGGTTTCCATAATTCTAATTTCTTTCTTAACTTTAGGTTAACAAGCGGGCCTTTCTTATTTGGCTTTCTTTACAACACCTGCTGAAGCATGTGAATGTTCAATTTTTCTCTCCTTCGAAGCATTAGGCAATTCCCGGACATACCTGTATTACTAATGCACGTAATTTGAATTTTATGGAAGACGCGGAGATCTTATTAGGGTTGGCAGACCGCCAGGAAGCGGCATTTACCGCCTTGCATAACAAGTACGCGAAATTGTTGTTTGCAAGGGCCTATCAACTGTTGAGAAATCAGGCGGATGCGGAAGAGGCGGTGCAGAGCTTTTTTGCGAACCAGTTGCTGCCGTTCAGAAAATGGAGTACTGTGGTAGATTTGAAAGCTTACCTCCGGCGCGGCATTTATAACAGCTGTCTCATCATGATGGAGCGGGAGAAAAAGCGGAACAACCGTAATCAACGATTTTTAGCGGAAAAACTGTCGGCTTTCCCGAACGCTACCGAACAGGTGGTGGTTCAACCTGAAATGAAATCGTACGAAGCGGCCATGATTCACCAGGCTTTGTCGTCGTTAACAGTTCAGCAACGAACTGCAATGCGCCTGCTGTACGTGGAAGGTTTCCGGTACAACGATATCGCGCGGGCGATGAACATCACGGTCAATTCGGTAAAAACGCACCTCCGGCTGGGGCGTAAACATATGCAGCAGTACAGGGAATTATTCCAATCGCTGTTGTGCCTGCTACTTTTCGTTCACCTCTTCTAAAACATCACGGATTTTCTGTACATAAAACGTAAGCTGGTCGGGTGTGATGGGTTTCCTGTGATAGATATGCGCCCCGAGATACAATGTTTCCGCTTTAAATTCATCAGTGGCGTCTGCCGTTGTTGCAATTACAGGAATATGCATCGTATCCGGGTCCTTTTTCAGGATGTCTAGGCAATCGGTGCCAACCATATCGGGCAACCCCATATCCAGTATAATAAAGTCTGGCATCTCGCGCCGGGCTGCCTGAATGCCGCTTATCCCCGTTTCACAGGTAAACACGCGCAATCCCATTTTTTCCAGATATTTTTTCAGATACAGCTGATAAATAGGCTCATCTTCAATTACCAATACCTTCATATTGCACAAGTTAAGCGTTTGTGAAATTTATCTTTGATTTTTTTTGACGACCGGCCGGGCGGTAAAATAAAAAAAGAGGCCGCCTCCATGGAGATGGCCTCTTTTTTTATGGCGTGAGTTATCAGAACGCGTACCGGGCGCCCAGCTGTATCTGCCAGGGGTTGCCGGAAGGTGTTACGATACCGGTGTTCACATTCACGTTGTAGTTGAAAGTGTTGGAAGCTGCGTCGAAGCCGCCGAGTGAGTAAATATTCTGCTTGCCCAGCGATTTGTTGACACCCCAGTCTTTTTTCAACATGTTCGCCACGTTGAAGAAATCGCTGGATACTTCCAGGCTGTGGCCCCTGAACAGCTTGAATTTTTTCGCGACCCGCACGTCCCACACCCCATAAAACCCATTGATGCCGCCGTTTCTTTCGGCAACGGCACCCATACTTTTCCGGATGTAGTCCTTCACTCCCTTGTCTACTTTCGGGTTGTCGAGGATGGATTTGAGGTTGTTGCGGATTTTTTCAGGTACGGCCGTGTTGTTGATGTCGAATACATAGGCTAGGTCGTTCGAGTTCACAAAGTCGCCGTTTACGTTGCCGTTTACCGCCAGGGAATAACGGGTGCCGCCCAGGCCGGAATACCGCACCCCCACACTGACGCCCCAGAAAGTAGGCGCGGTGCCATAGAATACCACCTTGTGCCGGAATTGGTTATCTGAATAGCTCATCCTCGACAGGTCGCGGGGATCTTCGGGTACCATCAGCGAAAGCGTGGCAGTGTTGGCTACGTCTCCATTGTAGGAAGTATTGTCTTTGGTATCGTTCCAGGTATAGCTGAACGCGATTTCTCCGTCTCTCCAATAGCGCCAGGTGGCATCCGCCACCACTGCAAACTGGTTCACTTTGCCGTCTGCGTTCAGTTCCAGCACGCGGCCCACCTGGGTGCTTTTCCGTCCCTGCATCCAGTCGGTGGCGCCGTTACGGGTACTGATGGTGTTTGCCGGCACATACACCCCGCGGTTGCCTTCGTTGGCGAGGCGGAAGTACGGTTGATCCACCATATTCCGGTCCACATACATATAATTATGCCGCGCAATGCTGGTAAAGAGGGTGATGCCGGCTTTCAGGCGATCGGAAAAAAGGCGGTTGTAAGAAATGTTGGCTTTGTATACCACCGGTATGCGCGCGTCTTTCGCATTGGTGTTGATGGTGCCGATGCGGGGCAGGCCCAGTTGGTCGAACAGCTCCACGCCGGGCGCGGTGTTCGGGTTTTTGCGATAGGCGTCGAAGTTGGGAGTGGGTACCTGGCTGCCCTGGACGTCGATAGACAGTACCTTGGTGCCGTCAAACAACATGTTGTTGATCATCGCGTAGTTGTTGATGTCTGACCCGAAGATACCGGCACCGAAGCGGAGGAAGTCCGTGCTTTTTTCGTTGATATTCCAGTTGAACTGCAGGCGGGGCTGCAGCTGGAAAGTATTGAGCTTGTTGTCTGTACGCAGGCCCAGCTGATCGAACACGGTCTGGTTGAAGTTGGCGGTGTTCATGTAGGTGGTATAATCCGCGCGCAACCCCACGATCATTTCAAGTCCCCGGTGGAGGCGCGTCTGCATTTGCGCGTACAGGCCGGCATTGAGGATGTTCTGATCCAGCGCGGGATCCGGCGAAAGCGCTATTTCACGGGCGTAGCGGTATGGCCGCTCGTTGTCGAAATTGGTGAGCCCCGTAAAGTAGAAACGGCCGTTCATTTCACTGCCATAGAGTGAATTGAGGTGGCTGTACATGATGTCGGTGCCAAAGGTGAAGTTGGCCTTGTCGGTATTGAAATATACGTTATCGACCAGCTGCACCACGTTGTTGTAGAAATGCTCCGGTGAATAACGCTGGCCGCCCAGTTGAATGGAGGTGAAAAGGCTGTCGTTATTGAGTTTCGAGCCCACTCTTTCCACGATGGCGCGGGGGATGTTCTGTTTCGGCAACTGTTTGCCAGGTACGCTTTCTTCGAATGTATACAAGTGCTGCAACTTCAGCTCGTTGGTCACCTTCGGTGACACGACGGTGCGGAGCGTGGCAAGCAGGCTGTTGTTGTACGTATTGGCGTCGCCGTACACTTCGTACAGGTTGATGGCCGTGTTGTCGTCGCGGCCGAGGAGATTGCGGTCGTTCACGAAGTTTTCGCGGATGGTGAGCAGGTTTTTCTCATTCAGCTGCCAGTCGATACGGGCAAAAATCGCATCGGTTTTCCTTTTTTTATCGAACGATCCGAACTGCGGCGCACTGGAAACCCCGTATTTGGCGCGGGCGATCTGGAGAAACTGGTCGAGGGTAGACTGGGTAACGTTCAGGCGTCTTTCGTCATCGGTAGACTGGATGTCGGCCAGTTGCAGCGGCCTGGCGTCTGCCTGGCGGTCCCAGGCTACGAAAAAGTGCGCCTTGTCTTTGATGATGGGGCCACCCAGCGTAAACCCGAACTGGTTGGTGGAAAAATCGTTGGTTCTTCTGGCTCCGCGGATATCGTAGCGGCTCGACAGCCAGTCTGCGCGGCCATAAATGAAGGCGCTTCCGGACAGGGTGTTGGTGCCTGCTTTCGTAACCGTGCTAACAGAGCCACCGCCGCTGCGGCCATACGTCACGTCATATTGATTGGTCACCACTTTGAATTCGCGGATGGCTTCCATCGAAATAATATAGGGAGCGCCGGTACGGCTGTTGGAACCGCCGCCCGATGTGGGGTTGCGGGCCGTGGTGCCGTCGATGGTAAAGTTGGTGGAAGAGGCCAGCTGGCCGGAAAGGTTATTGCCGCGGCTGAGCGGAGACTAGTCCATCAGCGAGGTGAAGTTACGGCCGTTTACGGGCAGCTTCGCGATGTCTCTTGCGCTTACCGTGGTGGCTGCGCCAAAGTTTTCCGCTTTGTTGCGTAAGGCATTGGCGGTTACTTTTACTTCGTTGATCTTTACGGCGGATACTTTCATTTCCATATTCACCCGCAGGGCGTCGCCCTGGCTGAGAGCGTACCCGGTCCGGCGGAGATCGGCATATCCCACCGATGTAACGGTCACCACGTAAGGGCCGCCCAGCGGTAATTCCCGGATGGTGTACTCGCCTTTGGCGTTGGTAACGGTGCGCGCAGTGAAGCCGGTAGACTCGTTGCGGACCTGTACGGAGGCGCCGGGGATTGATTGTTTGTTGTCGTCTGAAACAACGCCGGAAATAGAGGCCTGAGTGGTTTGCGCGTGTGCCCTGATACCGGCAAAGCATGCGATGCAGAGCAAAAGGTGGAAGTAAAGCTTCATAGAATTAGTGCGGTGTTAAGGCGTAAAATTATCCTGTGGAATTGTAGATTCGGAATGTTACGACGATTGATAACATTAAATTCATGCACCCTGCATCGACGAGTTTTGCGTATCTGGTTCTTCAATAACGGCCCCCGGCGCAGGTATGCCGGGGAGGTTTCCCGGAATAAATATAATAATAAATAAAAAAAAGATCCCAGGAGTTTTCTCCGCCTCACCACAGTACGCGCTGCATGGATAGGTTATACAATAGAAAAATCCCGGGTTATGCGGATGGTGAAAATGCCGGACAGCCGGAATTTTTTGGCGGGGTGTTTTCCTTCTCCTACCTGTTTTCGGGTAGTTTTAACCAATGGTATGCCGGTAGGTAAAAATGATGTAATTGGCTGCCAGCTTGCATTAAAGCTTGTTTGGACGAAAAAGTCTGATACAAATAAGGTAGTTTTGCCGGGTAAACTGATCGTACGGATCGAGCAAGAAAGCCTGAGGCATTGTAACCCTGGGGCATGGTTTTTGTTTCTCCGCGCTATCAAATTTTGTTAATCTGAAATATAATAACGTAAAACCATGATGAAACTTCGACAAGGGTTGATCCTGTTAACCGCAACACTGACGCTGGCGTTTGTTATCCCCGGCTGTAAAAAAAACAACAAAAAAGACGATGCTCCCAATGAAACCCCCGGTAAGCTGGCAGGTATGGGAGATATGGCCGGAGTGCCGACCGGTGCGCCTTTTACGTTTCCCGCCAATATTTCCGTAGCGGGTACGATTTTCGGTTCAAATTGTGATACCTCATATCGGCGGGGCAGTGGCGAATTCGTGGATGTGTGCATCGGTTTCTTTAACAGCGGCACTACCGACTACACAATTACCCTTCCCGCGGGCCTCACCCTCACGGCGGATGACGTTACTTACCAGAACGGCATTATTATACAGGACACGAAAATCCTCCTCAAGGCAGGTATCATCACCCGCTGCGGGGTGGGCGCTTATTGCATCAATGCATCCAAAAGCCCCTCCAGCTCCAATAAGACATATAAAATCGGTAACGTGTCAGACAGCAGGCTGATCAGGGAGTTGATAGAATTGCTGAAGAATAAGAAGATCAATATCGAAGAATACCCGAACGGGAGCGATTACGGCGATGCTGTGGGTAAAATCCAGACGGCCGTTTGGGCCATCTCCGATTTCGAAGGATTGTCTGATTCCGAAAGACAGGAGCTTGCGAAAATTCCGAATAAATAATCAAAACACAACTGAAAAACAAGGGCTGCCATCATTGCAGCCCTTTTCTTTTTAACGGTGAAGCCCCTTCGCCCGCAGGTATGCGAGCAGTTCCGCCGGAAGATCGGTCTGGATGATATTCACACGCGGATGATTTTTCATCAGTGTGGAAAACCCCGATCCCGGCTCGGCTTTTTCAGCTTTATCATATTTCCCCAGCGCGTTCAGCCATACCCGTATGCCGCCGGCGCGCAATGAATCGGCGAGGCTGTCGGAATAATAGGAGTCGTCGATGTGGATGGCGGGAAAAACACCCATTTGCCGGATGGCCGCAATGTCGCCCGTATTATATGCGCGGGGCATAATGGGGATTTCAGGCTCCCAGTTGCGCAGCTGCGGAGCTTCTTTATAGTCGTAAAGAAAGAACAGTACCTGGTTGACGGCGCCGGCAGCCTTCACCTGCTCAACGGTTTTTCGGGCAGCCTCCGGTGTGCCTTCTTTAAAGTCGATATCCACCAGGATGTGGTTTTTGGTGAGCTTCAGCGCTTCTTCAAATGTAGGGATGCGCTCCTGTGTGGGCTGGCCGTTATGCAGCAGCGGGAACTGCCGCAGTTGTTCATACGTATAGTCGCCCGTGCCGCCGGGTTTTCCCGTGGTGCGGGTGATGGTTTTGTCGTGCATGAGCACCAGTACGCCGTCTTTCGTTTGCCGCACGTCCAGTTCTACGATATCAACGCCCAGCCGGATGGCTTCGCGGATGGCGGCAAGCGAGTTTTCAGGATGAGCGGCGTGTGGAGCCCGGTGGGCCGCTACCAGTATATGGTTGGGCCTGGCGTAAAAATCGTGCAGGATGCTGTCTGCCTGGCCGTGCGCGGACAATAAAACAATGCTGAGAAAGGCGGTAATAAGGAATTTCATGTGGTTGTTTTTACGGGTATATAAATATCTGATTCTTTTCAGAATATTTTAAGCGATTCGTGTAAAGGCTCCGTTAAATGCGCTGCCGGGGAATAATCAGTAACTTTGTGTATGCTGAAGCGAAAAAAGCAGCATAAGTACCTGGTAAAAAGATGGCGTGCTATCAGACGTTATCTCCACGATTTTGCCAACGGCGCCGATCTCGAAGTGCTGCACAAACTACGGGTGGAAGTAAAAAAACTCAAAGCGTTTGCCGGTTTTGCGGCTGCGGGAGGAAGGAGTGCGGCAGCGGCCATAAAGCCCGTGAAAAAAATGTTCCGGGAGGCCGGTGTGATTCGCGAAGCAGGCCTCACCCTAACGATACTGCAAAAGTACCAGCTGACCCAACCTCGCCTGAAATCGGCCACCGTTTGCAAGCTAAATGAAGCCATCGCCGCATTTCAGGCCCACACCGGCGCCAATGCGCGCAAGGTTAAAAAATCAGACAAAAAACTCCGCGCGGGCCTGCGCGATATCCGCAATCGCGATATAAAAAACTGGTTCTCGCAGCAATTGACAGCCACAGCGGCCCTGCTGGCGGTCCCTCCGCCAGGGCGCCTGCACGATGCGCGCAAACTGTTAAAAAACCTGCTGTACTCGCATGCCATGCTTCCCAGGCGCCTGGCAGCGGACATTCCACTGAACAAAACCTACCTGCATCGTTTACAGGAGCTTATCGGTAACTGGCACGACGTTGCCCTGGCGGCCGATCTGCTGGCGGGAAAAACAAAGCAGCTGCGAACAAAGAGCCGCCTGACAGATAAGCAGCAAAGCCTGGTGAAACAGACGCAGGCCACGGCAAAAAAGTTCATGGAGAAGGCATCGATGCCCGAAACGGCGCCGCGCTGAATGGTATCCGGGCATAGCGATAGTCTCCGGCAAAAAGCCATTTCCGCCCGGTAATTTCGTAAGATTGCAGGCAATCTAAAAACCGGGAATTTTGGACTGCAACGGTTCTCCATGCCAGGCGTGGCAGGCCTGTTAGCAGTGTACGCTATCGTGATTGAGTGAGGCCTAGCGGAGATCAAAATATCCATATCCCGTTTGCTGCACCGCCTTTTCCACCTTGTCGCGGTCCGCAACGCGGTGTACCATGATCACATATTCGTCAGATTCGGAATCGATAAAGCCCATCTGTAATCCTTGCTCGCGGAGCGGTTTATCGAAGGCATGCAGTACGCCTTCGCTGCTAATGGCGCTCTGCGGAGGAAAATCGCTTTCCGGCGGGAAAGCAACTTTCAGTTGATAGTTGTCGTGCAGCGCAGTACTGAGGCGCCACTCCAGGTCTTCCAGCGGTGCATTGCGGTCGAGTCCCAGCAGCCACTCGCACTCCTGTTCGTCGAGGTGATTCATGATCACGTTCAGTGTTGAATATTCGGGATCGGTTGCATGATCTTCCAGTGCATCGATGTACGGAAACAGCCAGTTCTGCTCCCGCAGCGGCAAGCAGCGCCGCACCAGTTCTTTGTAGCCTTCTTTCGCGGCTTCGGGTAAGGGGGGCAAATCCAGGGCGGGCACTTCAGGGCGGGGCGGGGGAGGCGGTATCTTCCGTTTCCACCAGGGTGACCCGGAAAATTCTTTCTTGCACCAGGCATAAAATGCCAGTACGCCTGCGTACCCAAACCAGTATTTGGCAGTGAGCCCGTAGTAATAGCCGGCCGCATAGCCACCGGCTAACAGCGCCAGCCCGATCAGAAAATAGAGGCGGTTTCCCATATAAGATGATGTGTTTACCCTTCCGCGGGCCGTTACAGGCGGCCCGGTTCCGGTTGAATGATTGTGATGAATAACGGTTTCCGGTTACGGAGGTTCAAAATAAGCCAGTATCCCGAGCGGACCAAGCCCTCCTTCAATTGCCGGTTTGCATGAAAAAATGCCGGTTTGCTCCAGAATGAAGATAATTTTTTGCACCTTTTTGCGTTTTTATGCGGTTATTCTCCTATATTGTGCAAAACCAAAATCCGTTGGAATGCTAAAAAGGGAACGCCAGTCCTTTATTCTGCGGCAGGTGAACCTGCATAACAAAATCCTGTCGGTAGACCTGAGCCAGCAAATGGACGTGTCGGAAGATACCATCCGCCGGGACCTGAATGAAATGGCGGAGCAGGGAAAACTGATCAAAGTGCACGGGGGAGCGTTGTCCAAATCATTCCATCTCTCCGTGGCGTCGGATCATGTATACGCACTGAACAGCAAGAAGAGCATCGCCCTTAAAGCCTGCCGGCTCATCAAAGACGGCATGTTCGTGCTTACCACGGGCGGCACTACCATCATCGAGCTCGCCAAAGCACTGCCGCCGGAATTATCCGCTACGTTTATCACCGTCAGCTTGCCCGCGGCGTATGAATATATTCACCATCCGAACATCGATGTGATTTTCCTCGGTGATAAAATTTCCAAAAATTCGCAGATAGCGGTAGGGGGTAGCGTTGTATCCAGGATAAAGGATGTGCGGGCCGACCTGTGTTTTCTCGGTACCAACGCTATCAGCCTGGAACATGGCCTTACAGACAATGATTGGGAAGTGGTGGAAGTGAAGAAAGCCATCGTGGAGGCATCGGAACGGGTCGTATCCCTGGCCATCAGCGAAAAGCTCAATACTTCGCAGCGCTTCCGGGTATGCGATGCAGCCAGTATCAACACGCTCATCACCGAACTGCCCGTGTCCGATCCGTTGCTGCAGCCGTATCACGACGCGGGGCTCGAAATCTTATAAACATCACCATCAAAATAAACGCATGTCTCCTGTTATCTTGTTTTCACTGGTTATCGCATATTTCCTCCTGCTGCTGGGAGTAGCCTGGCTCACGTCGAGGAATGCGAACAATGAATCGTTTTTTATCGGTAACCGCGGCTCCAACTGGATGCTGGTGGCTTTCGGCATGATCGGCACGTCGCTTAGCGGCGTTACGTTCGTAAGTGTACCCGGCACCGTGGGTAAAGAGTCCTTTACCTATTTCCAGATCGTGATCGGTAACCTCATCGGTTACGGGGTGGTGGCGTTTGTGCTGCTGCCCGTGTATTACAGGATGCAGCTCACATCTATCTATAACTATCTGCAAAACAGGCTGGGCTTCCGGGCCTATAAAACAGGCGCCTCGTTTTTTATCCTGTCACGTGTATTGGGCGCAACCGCACGGCTGTACCTGGTGGTGAACATCCTGCATTTCACCATCCTCAAGGATTTCGGGCTGCCATTCTGGGTGGGCGCGTTCGTCATTCTGCTGATGATATTGCTGTATACGTTCGAAGGCGGGGTGAAAACCATTGTGTGGACCGACACGCTGCAAACCGGCTGTATGCTCATTGGCCTGGTGGTATGCGTATGGTATATTCTCAGCAACCTCGGCATGAGCCTGCCTGATGGCGCCAGGGCGCTCGCTGAAAAAGGGTATTCGGATATCTTCGTCATGGACCCGTCGAGCCGGTTCTTCTTCCTGAAACAGATTGTGGCCGGCGCTTTCATCTCAATTACCATGACGGGGATGGACCAGGAAATGATGCAGAAAAACATCAGCGTGCGCACCCTGAAAGATTCGCAGAAAAACATGATGACTTTTGCCGTGATCTTTATGCTGGTGGTGTTGCTGTTCCTGTTCCTCGGTGGTCTGCTGCACCTGTTTGCGGAAGCCAGGGGAATCCCGGCCACCGGCGACGCGCTGTTCCCGACAGTAGCCCTGGAACATATGCCGGGCGCGGTATCCATCATCTTTATCATCGCGCTGATCTCGGCCCTATTTCCCAGTGCGGACGGCGCCATCACGGCGCTCACCGCTTCGTTCTGCATCGACATATTAGGCATCCAGCGGGACGCTACCCTGAGCGATGCAAAGCGCAAGCGTATCCGGCAGATCGTACACCTGGCGTTTGCCGGCGTTTTCCTCCTGTTCGTCATGGGCTTTAAATGGATGAACAATCCGAGCATGATCGGCCTGATCCTGAAAATTGCCGGTTATACCTACGGCCCGCTGCTCGGGCTCTTCGCCTTCGGCATTTTAACGAAAAGAACCGTGAACGACAGGTTGGTGCCTTTTGTGGTGCTGATTTCACCTGTCATCTGTTTCATTATAGACCATTATCAGAAAGATCTGTTCGGCGGTTTCCAGATAGGCCTGGAACTGCTATTCATTAACGGCTTGCTTACTTTCCTGGGACTGTGCATCATTCCGGGTAAAAAAGCGGCAGCCTGAAAAACCGATATCTTATGAGCGCGCAGAAATTTGTCAGAATAACCGAACAGCCGTCCCATCACCGCCATCTTGAAAAGATGAGCGTGCGCGATGTGCTGGAAAATATCAACAAAGAAGACGCCGGTGTGCCTGCGGCAGTGCAGCAGGCCATTCCCGCCGTAGAAGCCTTTGTGCTGGCAGCGGCGGATAAAATGTTGGCCGGCGGCCGCCTCTTTTACATAGGCGCAGGCACCAGCGGCCGGATGGGTATCCTGGATGCGTCCGAATGTCCGCCTACGTACGGCGTGCCCCATGGCCTGGTGGTGGGCCTGATTGCGGGTGGCGACAATGCCATCCGCCGCGCGGTGGAAAATGCGGAGGACGATGGGAGCCAGGGCTGGGAAGACCTGCGCCAGTGGAACATCACAGACAAAGACGTGGTGCTCGGCATTGCGGCGAGCGGCACCACGCCGTACGTGATCGGGGCGTTGAAGAAATGCCGGGAAGAGGGCATACTGACGGGCAGCCTTTCCTGCAACCCCGGCAGTCCTGTGAGCGCCGTAGCGGAATTTCCCATCGAAGTGGTGGTAGGCCCGGAATTCGTGACGGGCAGTACCCGCATGAAAAGCGGCACCGCGCAAAAGCTGGTGCTGAACATGATATCCACTGCACTGATGATACAATTGGGCCGCGTGGAAGATAACAAGATGGTGAATATGCAGCTCACCAACGATAAGCTGGTGGACCGCGGTGTAAAGATGCTGATGGAAAAAGCCGGCATTGCGGATTATGAATCGGCCAAAGCCCTGTTGCTGCAGCACGGTTCCGTTAAAAAGGCGATGGGGGTACTGGGGCTCTGAAACAAAACGTTCACCTGTTAGCCTTTTCGAAATCCAGGAGCCATTTCTTCCGGTAAATACCGCCCCCGTATCCGGTGAGGCTGCCATCTTCGCCCAGCACACGGTGGCAGGGGATGAGGATGGAAATCCTGTTCATGCCGTTGGCGCCCGCCACGGCCCGTATCGATTCCGGTTTTTCCAAGGCCAGCGCCTGTTTTTTGTAAGAACGGGTAGTGCCGTAAGGAATGGTTTGCAGCATGTCCCAAACCGATTGCTGGAATGCCGTGCCCGGCGCAAACAGCGGAACGGTGAAGCGTTTCCTTTCTCCTTCGAAATATTCCTGCAGTTCCTGTTCCAGTTGTTCGAAATGCGGATGGGGGGCCTGAATGATGTTGGCCCTGAGCAACCGCGACAGCGTTTTCAGTTCCGTTTCCAGCATTTTCCGGTCGGTGAACTCCAGCAGGCATACCCCCTGGTCTACCGCACAGGCGAACATGGTGCCCAGCGGAGTTTCGAGGCGGGTCATATGGATGACCCGGGTATTTTTACTGTTGGAAGGAGATACGCCGAAAATGGCTTTGAACGAATCGCCGAAACCGCTCAGGGACTCATAGCCCGCGTCGTACGCTGCGGAAGTGACCGGTTCGCCGTTTTGTATTTTTTTGAATGCGGAGTTGATGCGGAACATCCGCTGGTATGCCTGGAAGGTGATGCCATGGGTTTTCAGGAACCACCTCCTGATTTTGCTGGGCTCCACGCCCCGAGCTATCAGGTCGCCGTCTTTGAACTTCAGGGATGGATCGGCGTTCAGCTCGTCGAGGATGGCTTTGACAAAGCCGGGCGTTTCACCTTTTTTTTCCAAAGGCCCGCATACCTTGCATGGCCGGTATCCTTTTTTTAGCGCCTCGCTGGTAGACCCGAGGAACTCCACGTTTTCGAGTTTCGGCTTCCGCGCGGTGCAGGTAGGCCGGCAAAAAATACCGGTGGTTTTAACGGCGGTTATAAACGTGCCCTCAAAGGAAGCGTCTTTCTCCACGATGGCCTGATACATTCTTTCTCTCGTAAGCATGGCAAATTATTTTATTCAAAGATAAAAGCGGTACGCCGCTACCGGCAACCGGAAATTGAACAGGTATTTTTTTTAGGCGATAAGCGGACCTGTTCCTTCTGCCATCGGCTACCGGCCCGCTCGTTTTTCCGGCCGGCGGCGGTAGCCGCATCCGTTCAAACAACCGCGCCCAGCCGCCGGTTTCCCGCGTAAAGTTCCGTAGAATCCGCTATTTTTGAAAAGACCTTACAATAAACACCATGCAGATCATCAACAAGCAGATGGACGGCCCGGTTTTGCGGGGAGAAGCACTGCTGCCGGGGCGTGCACAGGTTATTCAGGTGGCATTTGAGCCGGACGAAGAAATGCCGGAGCCGGACGACGAAGTATATGCGTACCTCATCAGCCGGGCAACCGCATTTGCGGCCTCGCTGGGCCCGGAAGCCGAATTGGCCGTCAGGGAACAGGTGTCTGCCGAAATCACGGACGCTGCTTACAGCCAGGACGACGAAGCGCCGGTGGGCGATGCTTATGCCCAACTGCGCGACGACCTGCAACTGCAGCAGATCTCGTTTTTCCCGGACGATATGGTATGGACCTACAGCGCTGGCACCATCTTCGCCGGCAACATCATTTCCGTGCAGATCGGCTACGATCTCGAAATTATCGAGGTGATGGTGCTGGATTGAGGCCACGGTATGCATCTTCCGCATCAACTATGTTTTACTGCGAAGCGGCTGCAGCCGGTATGGAAGGAACGCGGCAATCCGGGCATTTAGTGGTATGTGGCACCAATCTTGAGGCCTTCCTGTAGTAAGATGGCAAATTGAAAACCTACAATCAACGCATCATGAAAAACAGCAAGAACGCCAACGTCCGTTACATTGTAAACGACGTTGGGCAGGCAATACCGTTTTACCGGGATCTGCTGGGCTTTGAGGTAGACATGCATCCCGCACCGGGGTTCGCCGCCCTCACAAGGGGTGCGCTCCGGTTGTATCTCAATCAGCCGGGTGCAGGCGGGGCCGGACAAAAAATGGAAGACGGCGCCATGCCTGCTCCAGGCGGCTGGAACCGCATGCAGATAGAAACGGATCACCTGCGCAGGCTGTATGATGAACTGCAACAAAATGGGGCCTCGTTCAGAAGCGGGATCATCGAAGGGCAGGGCGGTAACCAGGCTTTGCTGCAAGACCCCTCCGGAAACCTGATCGAATTGTTTGAGCCAAAAGCGCCTGAAAATGTAGACCCCGTTCCCGAAGGCTTCCACACCGTCACCCCATTCCTGATCGCCGATGATGCGGCTGGATTGATTGCATTCATCGAAACGGCGTTTAGCGGGGAAGTGGTGCACATGATGAAGACAGACGATGGACTGGTGCGCCACTCCACGGTAAGAATCGGCAATTCGATGGTCATGATTGCAAGCGCTACCGAATCGTTTAAATCCATGCCCTCCATGCTGCATTTGTACCTGCCGGATGTGGACGCTGTGTACCACCGCGCATTAACCGCCGGTGCCCGGTCCGTAAGAGAACCGGAAGACCAGTTTTATGGCGACCGTTCCGCCGGCGTAGATGATGCCTGGGGCAACCAGTGGTGGCTCGCCACGCACATAGAAGAAGTGAGTGGCGAAGACATGAAGAAACGGGAAGCAGGCTTCCGGAAAAAAGCAGCCACGAAGTAAGTAAATCAGCCCGGCCATCCGCCGGAACGTTAATACACCGGCCAGTACATTAACATTCCGGCGGAGCCCTGCAGGTCCCTATTTTAGGCGCTTGCCGCGTAAAAATCACCCGATTAACAAAACACTATTCAAACAAGTAATAAGAACCCCTCCGCCGCATCGCAACTCTACTATTTCCCGTAATCTTTTAGCGCCGGCCTTTCTCTATTTTTCCTGCAGAACCAGGGAACATGAAAATTCGTGGAAAGGTAATATGGATCAGTCTCCCGGCCGTCTTAGCATTAACATTTGCACTTTTTTTTGGACCATTGCTGCTTCTGGAACGTCAGTCATTCGATTCCCCCGACAGGGGAAGAAAGGTTTTCATTTGCCGGGAAGCCAACAGGTATGTGCTGTACCGGAACGGGCAACCGTTTACGGTACGGGGCGCATCGGGGAATGCTTTGTTGAAGGAACTGCGGGAGGCCGGCGGCAACACAATCCGCACTTACGACACAACCGGACTCGGTGCGCTCCTCGATGAAGCGTACCGGAACAATATTGCGGTAATTGCAGGGCTGCCCGTTCCTTACAGTGTGTACCTGAACGAATTTTACAAAGACCGGCGGAAGGTGGACGTGATGTATGAAGCATACAAAAGTGCAGTCGCCCGTTACAAGCACCATCCGGCGTTGCTGATGTGGTGCCTGGGCAACGAGCCGGGAATGACATGGAAGCCCGGGTACGATGCATTTTATGATGCGTACAACCGGCTGCTGGAGATGATTCACAACACCGATCCCGATCATCCCGTCACCACCACCATGCCCAATTTTAATATCGTGCAGATTATGATGATCAGGCGGAAGGTGCCGGCGCTCGATCTCATTTCTTTTAACACCTTCGGGAAACTGGAGGGGTTGAGCAGGCAGCTCGACCGTTTCAGCTGGTTGTGGGACGGGCCGTTCCTTGTTACGGAATGGGGCGCATACGGGCCCTGGGAGTCGGAAACAACTGCATGGCAGGCGCCGATAGAAAATACCAGCACTAAAAAAGCAGAACAGTTTCTTGCCATTTACCGGCAGCAGATGCCTTCGCAGCATGCGCGTTTTTTGGGCGCGCTGGCTTTTTATTGGGGGCAGAAGCAGGAAGTGACGCCTACCTGGTTCAGCCTTTTTTCGGAAACCGGCGCCGCCAGCGGGGCAGTAGATGCCTTGCGGAACATATGGCAGGCATCCGTGCCTGTGAACGATGCGCCGCAACTGAAATATATGCTGGTAGACGGAAAAGGCGCCCGCGACAATATCATGCTGATGCCAGCCTGCCATGTTGAAGCCGAGTTTTTTATGGAAGCCGACAACAAATCAAATATTGCGACAGCGCAATGGCAGATTATGAAAGAAGACTGGTATGAAGATACGCGGAAAAAAAGACCGTTGAAACGATTGCTCGACACCATCATGCCGGCAGGAAACAATAACAGGCTGTCATTTACGGCCCCCCGAGCGGAGGGCCCTTACCGGATCTATGTGACCGTTGCAGACGACCGCGGGCACATCGCCACCAGCAATACACCCTTTTACGTAGTGGAATAAATCTATGCAAGCACATATACAGGCCCCGCCCCCATCGAAGAGCGAGTTGCTCTTACTGCGCCTGATGATCCTCATCGGAACCATCAGCCTGCTGTGTTTCCTGTATTGCCTGCTGAACCCGGCCAACATCGGTCATCCTGTTTTATACTGGATGTTTGTGACAGCCACCATCTTTGCCTGCCTGCGCATACTGCACGAATGGTATCACTATCTTTTCATTTCCGTACCGGCTGCGCCGCCAGTGGGGAAAACATTCACCGTAGATATACTCACCACCTATTGCCCGGGCGAGCCATATGACATGATTGTGGAAACGCTGAAAGCGATGCAGGCCGTGACCTATCCCCACACTTCCTGGCTTTGCGACGAAGCGGATGATCCGTACCTGAAGGCCGTGTGCCGGGAATTGGGCGTGCGGCACGTAGCCCGTAGTAACCGCCGCGATGCCAAGGCCGGCAATATCAACAACACGCTGCAATACGCTACCGGCGAGCTTTGCGTGGTGCTCGATCCCGATCATATTCCCGCGCCGGGGTTTTTAGATCCGATCGTTCCTTTCTTCAACGATGAAGAGGTGGGCTACGTACAGATCGTGCAGGCGTATCATAACATCGGAGACAGCCTCATTGCCAAGGGCGCCGCGCAGCAGACTTTCCAGTTCTACGGCCCGATGATGATGTCGATGAACCGATACGGCACCGTGCTCGCCATCGGCGCCAACTGCACCTTCCGCCGCAGCGCGCTCGATTCCATCGGCGGCCACGCCGCCGGGCTGGCGGAAGACCTGCACACCTCCATGCAGCTACACGCAAAGGGGTGGAAGTCGGTATACCTCCCCGCCGTACTCACGCTCGGAAGGGTGCCATCCACATTGTCCGCCTACTACAAACAGCAACTGAAATGGGCGCGCGGAACGTTTGAGCTGCTCGTGACCACATTTCCCCGGCTCGTCAGAAAATTCAGCTGGGCGCAGCGTTTGCACTACTGCACTATTCCGTTCCATTACTTTTCGGGCATCATCTTTTTCATCAATTTCCTCGTACCAGTGCTGGCGCTAACGATGGGCGTCATCCCGTTCCGCATGGACCTGGTGGCCTTTACTTTCATGGGCCTGCCTTTCATCTCCAGCACCCTGGCCGTGCGGCATTTCGTACAGCGGTGGGTGATGGGAAGGGGAGAACGGGGCAACCACATGCTCGGCGGCATCCTGCTCATCGGCACCTGGTGGGTGCATATTCTCGGGCTTTTTTATACGATCGTCCGTAAAGATGTGCCTTACATCCCCACCCCGAAAGACGGACAGGAAGATGACAACTGGCGGCTGAACGTGCCGAATGCAATGGTGGCGGTGGTGACGTTTGCCGCCATTCTGTATGGATTATATATTGAATGGAACCCGTACACCTGGATGATGGCCGGTATTGCCAGCCTCAACCTGGCGGTAATGCTGCTCAACATTGCCATCAGCCGCCAGAAAGACTTTCAGCATTTGAGGGAAAAGGTCAGGGTGGCGAGGCGCAGCTTCATTTACTACAAGTTCCTGAAGCAACAGTTCTGGAACGTGCGGCATACCCTGTATGCGGGATTGCGGCTTTTTGCATTTCCGATCATCCTCTTCATCTCGTTTTTTACGATGTACTTTTTCGGCAATGCCGGCCTCATTACATCCGGACCGCTCGAAGAACAAAGCCGTCAGCAGGTTTTTTATGCCGGGTTGTTCAGTCCCGTTACCGGCGACGGTGCAACGGCCATATCCGAGGTGCGCAAGCTGCAACAGGCTTTTCATGCGCACGTCAGCATCGTGTCGGTGTACATTCCGTGGAGCGACGGGCCGCGCGGTGAAGTGCCCGCCCACCTGGCAGACGCCATTTACAGGAACGGCTCGGTACCGCTGATCACCTGGGAGCCCTGGGCGTCGAAATTCCTGCAGTCGGCCCGCCATCCCGATCTGACGCAGGAGAAAGGCATCTTCAGCCACATCGTCAACGGAGAATTTGATACGTATATCCGGGAGTTCGCCCTGCAGGTGAAAGCGCTGAACAGGCCGGTGTACCTGCGTTTTGCCCATGAGCCGGATAATCCGGCCTGCCCCTGGTCACCCGCAGGCGGCAACACTCCTGAAGACTTTAAACAGGCATGGCGTTATGTGCACGGCATGTTCGTCCGGAATGGTGTATATAATGCTATCTGGGTCTGGAACCCATGGAAGCCGGAGGCCGCCGAACGCTATTTCCCCGGAAAGGCGTATGTAGACTGGATTGGCGTGACGGTGCTCAACTATGGAGCGCAGTACGGGGGAACGCACTCATTCAGCCGGCTGTATGAGCCGTTCCATGGTAAACAGCTCTGGCGATCCGGGTTGCCGGTGATGGTAGCCGAGGGCGGAGCGCTGCGGTCTGAAAATGGCCAGGCGCAGTGGGTAGAGGAGGCATTGAAGGCGGTAACCAGCCGTTTCAGAGAGATCAGGGCATTTGTGCTGTTCAATAGCGCGGCGGATCGTAACGTTCCGGGCGGCGGCACGGCGGCGCTGGATTGGTCGCAACATGACGCAGGCCGCTTTTTCAATGCGGCCAGGCAGCTTGACGCCGGCGCGCGGTTGCCGGTGAAAACGCTTGGCTACAGCGCGGTGCCGGCAAACGCAGGTGTGCGGCGGTTGCCGTGGGTGGATACGCTGCTCGGCGTTAATTACCAGAAAGGAGGAAACTGGTTCCGGAACCTGCACACCCTCACCCGGAAAGAAGTGATCCGTGATTTTTCCGGGATGCGCAGTATTGGCATCAATACGGTGCGGCGTTGTGGCCCGGGTGTGTACGAAACGAACATCCTTGCCGCCGCCGCCACTACAGGCATGAAGATTCACTACGGGTTTTCCCTTCCCGCCATCACAGACGCCCTGGCCGACGCGGCAACACTGCGGGAACAAGCGGACCGGGTGCTGGCGGTAGTTCGCCGGCTGAAGCACCGCCCGGAGATCAGCGCCTGGTACATCACCAACACCTCTTTCCGCCTGTTGCAATACCGGTATTACAAACCCGCTTACCTGTATCAGCAGATGGAATACGCGCGCTGGCTGAAGCAACTGGTAGCGCGCATCAAGGCGGAAGATTTCCGGAGGCCCGTTGTGCTGGATGTGGAAGCAAAGGAAGATGTAGCCGGTTTTGTACAGTGGCTGAATAGCGAGGTGCCCGGCGTGGATGCCTTCGGGATACAGGTGCCGCCAGACGGCGCCGGGCTGGCGCAACTGGAGGCCGTACCTGCGCCCTGGTTTATCGCTTCGGCCTCCGTTGAGCATTACGGTCAGGTACAACACACTGCGCGCGGGGCGTTTATTGAAGCCTGGCAAGACCGGGAGGCTGTTCACAACCTTTCGTTCAACGGCCTGTTGGACCATCGCGGGCGGCACAAACCGGCTTTTTACCAGTTACGGCAATTGCTGCAACAGCCGGCAGCGGCAATAAAATTACCGCCCGTGCGGATTCTTCGGCCGGCGGTAGTGGCCAGGGAAGGAGAACGGCTCGAGTACCGGGCCGTGGTGCGTTATGGGAAAAACTGGAAACTGGCGGAGGCAGCGCTTGCCGGGCTTACGTACGAATGGCACCTGGTGCGGATGGACCGGAAAGGGAATCCTGTTTCGATGCAAAAACTGGGCGACGGGCCCGATATGGGGGTGGATATTCCGTTTAATCCCGCCGCATACCGCCTGTACCTGACGGCGGCGAGGGGCAACAGCGTGGTCACGACGACCGCATCGCTGAATACGCCGCTATAGCCATCGTACAAAAACAAAAAAACCTTCCCGGACAGAGAAGGTTTTTTTATCAAGAATGTTGCTGTACCGCGTACGGGAGTCGAACCCGTCATTCCTCCGTGAAAGGGAGGCGTCTTAGCCGATTGACCAACGCGGCATTCCCTCATTTGGGATTGCAAAGGTATAATCCATTTTAGAATTTCCAAAAAAAATTTACTTAACGCAAATATCTGTTGATTAATACCGGCAGAGCTTGTATTTTCGCCTTTCGATTTTTTCATCTACAAACTACAGTGTAAAATGGGAACGACTCTCAAAATTGGTATTAATGGCTTCGGGCGTATCGGCCGCCTGGTGTACCGTCAGATTTATAACATGCCCGGTATTGACGTAGTGGCTATCAACGACCTTACAAGCCCCGCCGTTTTAGCGCACCTGCTGAAATATGACTCCGCACAAGGTAGATTTGGACAGGAAGTGAAGCACAGTGATAATTCCATCTCCGTAAACGGGGAGGAAGTGAAAATATATGCCCAGAAAGACCCTACGCAGATTCCGTGGAAAAACCACGATATCGATGTGGTGATTGAGTGTACAGGGTTCTTTACCGATAAAGCCAAAGCAGAAGCGCACATCACTGCCGGCGCAAAACGCGTGGTGATCTCAGCTCCCGCTACCGGCGACCTGAAAACCGTGGTGTACAACGTAAACCACAACATCCTGGATGGCAGCGAAACCGTTATTTCCTGCGCTTCCTGCACCACCAACTGCCTGGCTCCGATGGCCCAGGTGCTGAACGAAAAATTCGGCATCGTTACCGGCCTGATGACCACCATTCACGCTTACACCAACGACCAGAACACCCTGGATGCTCCGCATCCGAAAGGTGATCTGCGCCGTGCCCGCGCTGCAGCCGCCAACATCGTGCCCAACAGCACCGGCGCCGCTAAAGCCATCGGCCTGGTACTGCCTGAGCTGAAAGGTAAACTGGACGGTAACGCACAGCGCGTTCCCACCATCACCGGCTCCCTCACCGAGCTCACCACCATCCTCGGCAAAAAAGTAACCGCCGAAGAAGTGAACGCCGCCATGAAAGCCGCTTCCAACGAATCTTTCGGTTATACTGAAGACGAAATCGTAAGCTCCGACATCATCGGTATCAACTTCGGCTCACTGTTCGATGCCACCCAAACCAAAGTAATGACGCAGGGCGACATCCAGATGGTGAAAACCGTTTCCTGGTACGATAACGAAATGAGCTACGTATCTCAGCTGGTGCGTACTGTAAAACATTTTGCAGGCCTGATCAGCAAATAAGCGGATCTCCCGATATTGCCAACCCTCCGCGAAACGCTGATTCAGCGCCAGGCGGAGGGTTTTTTCTTACAATTCTAAATTCTTCATAATGAGCAAGTTCTCAAGCCACTCCTTCAAAGGCCAGAAAGCCCTGATCCGCGTCGATTTTAACGTTCCCCTCAACGATAAATTCGAAATCACCGACGACACCCGCATGCAGGCTGCCGTGCCCACCATCAAAAAAATACTGGCAGACGGCGGCGCCGTAATTCTCATGAGCCACCTCGGCCGCCCGAAAGACGGCCCCTCCGATAAATATTCCCTCAAACATCTCGTATACCACCTGGTAAGCCTGCTCGGCGGCACGACGGTGAAATTCGCGGAAGACTGCGTGGGCGAAGCGGCCGGGAAAGCTGCTTCCAACCTGCAGATGGGCGAAGTGCTTCTGCTCGAAAACCTGCGTTTTCATAAGGAAGAAGAGAAAGGCGACAAAGGTTTCGCAGAGCAACTCTCCAAACTGGGCGACGTGTATGTAAACGACGCTTTCGGCACGGCACACCGCGCACATGCCTCCACGGCCGTGATCGCGGAATTCTTCCCCGGCGACAAAAAGATGTTCGGCCTGTTAATGGAAGCGGAAACGCTCAGCGCCGAAAAAGTACTCCACAGTGCTGAGAAGCCCTTCACCGCCATTCTCGGCGGCGCCAAGGTGAGCGATAAAATCCTCATCATCGAAAACCTCATGAACAAAGCCAATAACATCATTATCGGCGGCGGCATGGCTTACACCTTCCTCAAGGCGCAAGGCAAAGAAGTGGGCAACTCCCTGGTGGAAAACGATAAACTGGACCTGGCGCTCGAACTGCTCGCCAAAGCCAAATCCCTGGGTGTACAGCTGCTCATCCCCGAAGATTCCATCGCCGCGGATAAATTCGCCGCAGATGCCAATACGCAGGAAGTGAGCAACGACAATATTCCCACCGGATGGATGGGCCTCGATATCGGCAAGAAATCTATCGCGAAATTCAGTGAAGTGATTGCCGCTTCCAAAACCATTCTCTGGAACGGCCCCATGGGAGTGTTCGAAATGCCGGCTTTCCAGGGCGGTACCAAAGCCGTGGCCGACGCCATCGTAAAAGCAACGGAAGGAGGCGCCTTTTCCCTCGTGGGCGGCGGCGACTCCGTGGCGGCTGTGAACCAGTTCGGGCTGGCCGAAAAGGTCAGCTATGTGTCCACCGGTGGGGGCGCCATGCTGGAGTACTTTGAAGGAAAAGTGCTGCCGGGTATCGCGGCTGTTAAGGCATAAGAAATTGCCGGCATATAAAAGGAAAAGGCGCCCGGATGATGTCCGGGCGCCTTTTTTATGACTTCAAGCAATTAGCTTATTTGCTCATTTCCGCAAAATACTGGTGGAAATAAGGAATCGTTTCGATCCCTTTGTAGAAATTCTCCAGCCCGTATTTCTCGTTCGGGGAGTGGAGGTTGTCGCTGTCGAGCCCGAAGCCCATCAGCACGGTTTTGAGGCCGAGCACTTTTTCAAACAGCGCCACGATGGGAATGCTGCCGCCGCCGCGTACGGGAATGGGCGCCTTTCCGAACGTCGCCTCGATGGCTTTGTCTGCCGCCTTGAACGCCACATGATCCGTAGGAGTAACATATGGAGAGCCGCCATGGTGGGCGCTTACCTTTACTTTAACCGACTTCGGCGCAATCTTCTCGAAATGTGCCTTGAACAGGTCGGAGATCTTCACCCAATCCTGGTTTGGCACCAGGCGCATGGAAATTTTGGCGAAGGCTTTTGATGGCAGCACGGTTTTCGCACCTTCGCCCGTATAGCCGCCCCAGATGCCGTTCACTTCCAGCGTGGGCCGGATGCCGGTTCTTTCGATGGTGGTGTAGCCTTTTTCGCCCCAGAGCTCGTCAACACCCAAATCCTGTTTATATTCCGCCTCGTCGAAGGGCGCTTTGTTCAGGTTTTCCCGTTCCGTGGCGCTCAGTTCCAGTACGCCGTCGTAAAAGCCGGGGATGGTGATGTGGTTGTTTTCGTCGTGCAGGGAAGCGATCATCTTGGCAAGGATCGTAGCGGGGTTGGCCACGGCGCCACCGTACACACCGGAGTGCAGGTCGCGGTTGGGGCCCGTTACTTCCACTTCCATATACGCCAGGCCGCGCAGGCCGGTATCGATAGAAGGCGTTTCCATGCTGATCATGGACGTATCGGAAATCAATACCACATCGGCTTTCAGGCGTTCCTTATTCTCGTTCAGGAAAATTCCCAGGTTATTGGAGCCCACTTCCTCTTCCCCTTCGATCATGAATTTGATGTTGCAGGGGAGGGTATTGGTCTTGATCATGGTTTCGAATGCCTTGACGTGCATGTAAAATTGCCCCTTGTCGTCGGCGGAGCCGCGGGCATATATTTTACCGTCTTTGATCACGGGCTCGAACGGGGGGCTGGTCCACAGGTCCAGCGGGTCGGGCGGCTGTACGTCGTAATGGCCGTACACGAGCACGGTAGGCAGGGAAGGGTCGATGATTTTGTCGCCATACACAATCGGGTGGCCGGCGGTGGGGCACACTTCCACATTATCCGCGCCCGCTTCCACCAGTCGTTGTTTCACGGCTTCCGCGCAGCGCTTCGTATCGTCGTTGTGCCGGGAATCCGCACTCACCGAGGGAATCCGCAACAGGTCCAGCAACTCGTTCAGAAAACGGTCTTTATGCTGTGCCTGGTAATCTTTCCAAACTTGCATGATTGAGCTATTAAACGTTCACAATGGACGCAATTTAACGGAAAATGCCAGACCGGGAACGAATCGGCCAATAAAATTGATGAGGGGTGGTGCGAATACGGAAGGCGATGCGTTTCCGGTGGTTTGATGCGGGTGCCTGTTGTGATAGGCGCGGTACACATCGCACGGAAGCGCAGGTGTGAATTCGCCCCCGGGTGGAAGGCACATGCAAACCGCAACCGGGCCATGCAGGGAGTAGCCGGCCGGATAAGCAGGAAAGTGGTAACGTCAGGAAATCAGCTTCTGCCGTAACAGGAACTCCAGTTTCTCATTCACATCCAGGAGTTTCTCGGTCAGTTCGCGGTTTTCTTTACGGAGGGCGTACACCTCGTAAGCTTTTTCGATGTTATGGCGAAGCTCTTCGTCATTCCAGGGTTTGGAGAAGTATTTATACACCTGGCCCTTGTTAATGGCATCGATGACTGCATTGATGTCCGCATATCCGGTCAGCAGGATGCGGATGGGCTCAGGATATTTAGCCAATATGGATTCGAAAAATTCAATCCCTGTCATCTTCGGCATACGCTGATCCGAAATGATGATGTGAAATTCATGATCTTCCAGCAATTTGTAAGCGTCTTCAGCCGATTCTGCCGTCTGTACCGTATAAATCCTCCTGAAAGACGCCTTAAATGCATTCAGGTTATGTATCTCGTCATCGATATAGAGGATGTGAATGTGTTGTGCACTCATTATTAACGCAGTAGAGTAATGTAATTTAATAAAAATACATGAGTTTGTAAAATCGAAGAACTGCTTTAAAAAAACACGTAGTTGCATTCCAGTTATCGAACACCTCCATTGGTAAGCCCACAAAACCAATGGTGGTAAAATCCATGTCAAACATAGATATTTTTTGTTATCCGGCCTGCAATTTTTCGACGATTGCCGATACTTAATTCGTAACCGCTGGAAGTAGCCAGTTTATCGCTGGCCGGATTGAACCTTGTTTTGCACTTTCCGTTATTTCTTGTAGGTTTGGTGATACCCTTTCCTAACTTTATTAAAAAAAGATAGAATATGAAAACAGGCATTATCGTGATCATTGTGCTGGCACTTTTAACCATTTTCGGGTGCAACAAGTACAACGGGCTCGTGAAGAAAGAAGAAGCAGTACAGAAATCATGGGGGAATGTGGAAACCCAGTATCAGCGCCGGGCGGATCTGGTCGACAATCTGGTGAACACGGTAAAGGGCTCCGCCAACTTCGAGCAGGAAACCCTTACCAAAGTGATCGAAGCGCGCTCTAAAGCGTCGTCCATTCAAATTAATCCCGGCGAACTGACTCCTGAAAAAATCGCACAATTCCAGCAGGCGCAGGGCGAACTGAGCGGCGCATTGAGCCGTTTGCTGGTAACGGTGGAAAAATACCCGGAACTGCGCACAACAGAACAGTTCCAGACGCTCATGGCGCAGCTGGAAGGCACGGAAAACCGCATCGCCGTAAGCCGCAACGACTTTAACGCGGCGGTGAACGACTTCAACAGCAGCGTGCGCACCTTCCCCAACAATATAATCGGCGGTATGTTCGGATTCGCTGCCAAAGGCTACTTCAAGGCGGCCGAAGGTTCCGACAAAGCGCCGAAAGTAGATTTCGGTAAATAAACTGGAACGGATCAGGTATCGCGGATGGAAAACCGGCGCATCAGGCATATGCCGCCGCCTCCCATCCGCGGTAGCTGGTTTGCCATCGTGAAATTCAATATTCCCATGAGCCTATTTTCATTCAGGAAAAAAGAACTTTTCTCCGAAGAGGAAAGAAACAGGGTTATCCAGGCCATCCGGCAGGCAGAGCGCCTCACTTCCGGAGAAATCCGGCTGTTCGTGGAGAACCGCTGCGAATACGTAGACCCGATGGACAGGGCAAGGGAAGCATTTTTATCGCTGGGCATGGACAAAACCAAACAAAGGAATGCCGTGCTGCTCTACATCGCCCTCCGCGACCACCAGTTCGCCATCCTGGGCGACCAGGGGATTCATGAAAAAGTAGGCGCCGATTTCTGGCAACGGGAAGCCCTGCTGCTCAAAGAGCATTTTTCTTCCAACAAGATCATTGAAGGCATCGAAGTGTGCGTGAAAGAGATCGGAGAATCCCTGTTACATTATTTCCCCTACGAATCCGGCGACGCCAATGAATTACCGGACGATATCGTATTCGGGAGATAAATCACACTGATTCATAAGCAACAAAGAAATGAAGTTTTTCCGCCGGTTACTGATATGGAGCATTGTACTGATTGGCAACGCTGCCCTCGGGCAGGACATTCCCGCCAAGCCTAACCCGCCGCGCCTGGTCAACGATTTTGCCCAGGTGTTGCTGCAGCCCGAAGTGGATGCGCTGGAGCGGAAGCTGGTGGCGTACGACGACAGTACCTCCACGCAAATTGCCATTGTGCTGGTAAAAACCACCGGCGACTACGATGATTTCGAGTACGGCCTGAAGCTTTTCCGCGACTGGGGCATCGGCCGGGCCAAAAAGAACAACGGTATCCTCATACTCGTGGCGGTGGCAGACCGGCGCGTGCGCATCATCACCGGCGACGGGATGGAGGGATCGGTGCCGGACGCCGTCGCATTCGGGATTGTTGACAAAGTCATCAAACCCGCCTTCCGGGAAGAACACTACTACCAGGGCCTCGATGCCGCGGTGGATAAACTCATCCAAGCCGCAGCGGGCGAGTACACCGGTGTACCCCGCAGCAAAAAAGGGCCCGGTGGCGGTAACATCCTCGGTATTATCATTATCATCATCATCCTGCTCATCCTCTTCGGCAGGGGCGGCGGCGGGCGCGGCGGCGGCCGTGTGATCAGCCGGCGTGGCGACAGTGTGTTTGGCGGCATCCTGGGTGGTATGATCGGTAGCTCGCTGGGCCGTGGCGGCGGATTTGGCGGCGGCGGTGGCGGTGGCTTCGGTGGCGGCTTCGGCGGTTTCGGCGGAGGCTCCAGCGGTGGCGGTGGCGCCGGCGGCAGCTGGTAATGCGATTAGATTCTTCACTCCTAATAGCTTCTATCATGCGATGCTTACATGTGCTGAATGGCGATGCAACCCGTGAGGTGTTCGACCAAAGCGGTATCTCCGGAGAAAAAACGGTGTGGCGCGAAATGCTCTGTGAAGGGAAAACGCCCGCTACAACAGATATACAGCTGTTTTTCGAGGAGAGGGCCGCCTACCTGCAACAGCAGTACGGCATCGATCGTGACGCATACATGCGCGACCTGCCAGAAACCCTGCGTCGGCTGAATGAAGCGGCATCTTACGATGAAATCGTGCTCTGGTTCGAGTTCGACCTCTTTTGCCAGGTTAACCTTCTTTTTGTTCTGTATTACCTCGATCAGCTTTCGGTAGACTTACCACCCGTCAGCCTTGTTCAGCTCGATCATCATGCCGATGTACCCGGCTTCCGGGGTATGGGCATGCTCAAGCCCGAACACCTCCCGCCATTGATGGAGCAACGGGTGCGGTTGCAGCCGGACGACTGGCAACTGGCCTTGCAGGCCTGGGAGGCATACCGCCACGATGATCCGCAGATCGTGGAAATGCTCAGCGGACGCAGCCCGCGCAACCTCGTTTATCTCGGCAAAGCCCTGACGGCTCACCTGCAGCGCCTCCCCGGCGCTGCCAACGGGCTCAACGCCGTAGAACATTTTTTCCTCGACCGCCTTACCATCGGCAGGCTCAGCGAGCAGGCCCTTTATTACCAGTTCTGGAACGAAATGAAAATATACGGCTTCGGCGATTTTCAGCTCGACGTGTACATTCAGCGCATGCAGCGCGCAGGTGTGCTGGAACGGGAAAATAATATGGTCAGCATTACCAGTCTTGGTAAAGAAGTGCTGGCCGGTGAAGAAAACTACCGTTCCTTCGCCTCGCAGGAAAACCTGTGGCTGGGCGGTATTCCGCTGGCGGATACGCCATGGCGGTGGGATGCCGATGAGGGCCGTGTAATTCATACCTGAGCAAAGCAACCCCGTGCCGCGTTCGCCCGTATACCATCTTAAAGCGAACGCTATGAAAAAATTACATCTTCTGGTATTGATTGTGGTGGGCGTGTTTTGCCTGGCTGCCGTGTCGTGCAAAAAGGACAAAGACGACAAAGACAATCTGTACACGGTTCAGAATGCCCCCATGAGCGGCGCGCAGGAAAACCCGGCCGTTACCACTACCGGCACCGGCAGCTTCGATGCGAGCTACAACCCGGCCTCCAAAGAGTTAACCATCACCATCCGCTGGTCGAATCTTTCGGGTAACGCCACGTTGATGCATATCCATGGCCTGGCCGCAAAAGGAGTCAACGCGGGCGTGCTGCAGAATTTCGCCACATTGTTTGCCGCGGCCCCGGCGGGAAGTTTTACCACCAGTTTTATCCTCAACGGAACCACCCAAACGGAAGCAGACCTGCTGGGCGGCAAATGGTATGTGAACATCCATACCGCGGCTCACCCGGGCGGTGAAATCCGCGGGCAGATAGAACTGGTCTATTAACCATCAGGATGCATATTGACTGAATAACACGAACTGACGAAGAAATGCCGGTTACGCTTGCTGCTTTCGGTAACCGGCATGTGCGGGCTCATGGAGCCCGCTTTTTTTATGATTTTTGGGAATGCGGGAATCGTCGCTATTCCATGCGGCCGTGAAAATGAACCGGGTGCAAAAGATGGTTCGGCCGTTTTCCCCTTCATAGCTGTGCGCTGAAGGTTGATCACTTCCACGCGTCCAGCAAAAAGCGAATCCAGTTTTGGTGCGTGATGTTGTCGACGTCTTCTTCTTTGTACCCCAATCAGTGCGCTGCAGGGTAGATCACTTCCACGCGTCCAGCAAAAAGCGAATCCAGTTTTGGTGTGTGATGTTGTCGATGTCTTCTTCTTTGTACCCGCGTTCCCGAAGGATGACCGGGATTTTCTGCAACCCGGCGATGCTTTCGAGGTCGTAAGGGGATTGCTCCGTACCGAAGGCACCGTCGAGGTCGGAGCCGATGGCGGCATGGCGGCTGTTGCCGGCCAGCTGGCAGATGTGATCGATCTGGTCGGCCACCTTCTGCATGGAAACACCCATTTTTTCGGGTGTGCTGACGCCTCGTTCCCAGCCCGGCATAAGCATCCAGGCGTCGAGGGCAGTGCCGATCACGGCGCCGCGGGCAATGAGCATGGAAAATTGTTCATCGGAAAACTGGCGGTTGTGCGGCACCAGTACCCGGCTGTTGTGGTGGCTGGCCCAAACGGGGCCGGAGAACACTTCCATTGCTTCAAAAAAGCTCTCGTCGCATAGATGCGTAGCGTCGAGGATAATGCCGAGGCGCTCCATTTCCTTCAGCAGCGCGCGGCCTTTTGTACCGAGGCCGCCATTGGAATCGGTGCCGTAGGCATACACACCCGGACCGTAATGGGCTGGACCGATGGCGCGGAGGCCGGCGGCGTAAGCTTTTTCCACGCAGGCCAGTTCAAAAAAAGAATCGGCGCCTTCGAGGCTGAGTATGAATCCGATGGGCAGCGAGCTGGTATCGGGTGCGTTTTTCCATAGTTTGAGGTGTTCCGTGAGCTCGGCTGCATTGGTGATCTGTTTCATTTCACCGCGCGCTTCCATGGCCTGGTACCAGGCCAGTTGCCCCTGCGTCTGGGCCCACGCCTGCTCCTGTGAATGCCAGCCTGGCAGCGGGTTATCGAGGCCCACGTACCGTGCGATCTGTGTGGCCACACACAAACCCACCCGGCCCTTGCGCATCTCCGGCAGCGACACGGTGCCGCGGCCCCGGTCGGGCTTGTCGGTCAGGTTTTTTTCCCGGTCGCGGATCGCCTGCAACGGTTTGGTGAGGTCGCGGTTCCACTCCAGGGCGTTCATGCTCAGGTCCAGGTGCGCGTCGAAAATAAATGATTGCATATAGTTATCTGGTTGAGAATTTGGTGCTGTTGATGATTTTCCGGCCGCGCGCAATGGGCCAGGTGCCGGTATGCACGTCGCCGGTGATGATCTGCGCTTCGTTGTACAACGCCACGGTGGGGCATACATGCCAGGGGATGCCGTATAACACATCACCCACCTGCAGCTTGTCTGCATCCGGCGTTTTGACCACCAGGTGCTCCTCGCTTTGCGAAATCACTTCGTACGTATCCAGGTCGTGAAAGAACACCCTTTTTGTGATGGGGTTTTCGGCAGACACGGCCTTGTGCCCGAGGTCGAGCGTGATGTGGCCATCCATGGGCTTTGAGATCACGCGCGTGAACAAAACCGCGGCGGGGGTGAAGTGCTGTTCCGGAAGGGAAGTACCATACCCTTCGTCCCACAGAATACAGGTGCCGGGGCTGCAGATCACATCCTTCCGCAAAACGTGGATGGGGAAAGTGGGTGTGCCGCCGGCCACGATCTCAGGGTTGCCCATGGCTGCCGCCAGTTCCGCCACCGGCGCGAATGCCTCGTTGCATTGCCGGGTGCGCTCGGCCAGGTCGGATGCCCGCAGGTGCCCGTCGTATACATGCAGGCCGCGCACATGCAGCGCCGGTAACTCCCTGATTTCACGGTACAGGGCCAGCGCCTTTTCGGGCGCGATGCCGGTGCGGTGCATGCCGTTGTCGATATCGATGTATACCTGCGCCTGCAACGGTACGCTGTTGGAGCGCGTGAAGCCGATCGGTTTGCGGGAGTTGAAGATGTTGCTGAAAATGGTGCTCAGCAGCTGCGCGGAAGCTGCATTGTCTACCACCGACGCAAAAGTGGTGTTGGGGAAGCGAATGGCCAGTTCGGCGAAGGCCTCTGCGGTCGGGCTGTTGAGCTGGTAGGCCATCAGCACGTCTTTCGCGCCCGTTTCCGCCAGCATTTGCGCCTCGGCGAAAGTGGCGCATTTGAAGCGCTGGATACCGTGTTTGCGCTGCATCAGCACCACCTGCGGCATTTTGTGCGTTTTGACGTGCGGCATCAGCCGCTCCGGGCCGCCGGCCATGTTGATCATTTCCCGGATGTTCTCTTCTACCACTTCGTGGTACACCAGTAGGGCGGGAGAAGCCATGGCGGCCGGTTCTTTCAGTAAGTACATATGTCGTTGATTGACTTCGGCCCGGTTTCATCTGGAGGCCGGAAGAATGCTTAAAGTTATCCAATAAATTGTTGCAATACCAACACGCCCGCCAGCCCGCAAACAGATACGATGGTTTCCATCACCGACCAGGTGGCGAAGGTCTGCTTCAGGCTCAGGTTGAAGTATTCCTTGAATAGCCAGAACCCGCCGTCGTTCACATGGGAAAACATCAGGCTGCCGGCGCCGATGGACAGCACCATCAGCTCCGGCTGCACCGCCTGGTGCTGGATGAGCGGCAGCAGGATGCCCACCGTGGTAAGTCCGGCTACGGTTGCGGAACCGACGCACACGCGGATAACGGCGGCGATGAGCCATCCCAGCACCAGCGGCGATACCGGCAGGTCGCGCAGCGCCTCGCCGATGTAGGTATTGATCTGCCCGTCTTTGATGACCTGCATGAACACGCCCGAGCCGGCAATGATCAGCATGATGGGCGCCACTTCCTTGATGGCGCTTTCCATCGACTTCATCACCGTTTTCATGTTTTGTCCGCGCCGCAGGCCCAGCAGCCACGCCGCCACCAGCACAGACAGGAGCATGGCGATGTTGGGATCGCCGATCACGGCGACGGTTTTCTGAAAGGCGCTGCCCGGTGTGACAAAGGGATCGAGCACGGTGGTGATGGTGAGGAGTATGAGCGGGAGCAGGGCGGTGGAAAGGCTGATGCCCAGCCCCGGCAGTTCGCTTGCAGGCCTGAAGGCGATATTGAGCAGCCCCTGTTCCGGGGTGATGAGCATTTTTTTGAGGCGGCTGCCGAAAAGCGGCCCGGCGATAGCGATGGTCGGTACCGAAATGAGCAGGCCGTAAAGCAGGGTTTTGCCGATGTCGGCGCCCAGTTGCTGGCTGATGGCCGTGGGTGACGGGTGGGGCGGTAAAAAGCCGTGCGCGGTAGATAAGGCGGAAATCATGGGAATGCCGATGTAGAGCAAAGGCAGGCGGGTGGCCATGCCGGCCGCAAAAATCAACGGCACCACAATCACGAAGCCGGCGGTATAGAACATGGGAATGCCCACTAGCAGGCCCGCCAGCGCCATGCCCCACTGGATGTACCGGGTGCCGAACAGGCCGATCATGGAGGTGGTGATCCGCTGCGCCGCACCACTATCGGCCACCAGCCGGCCAAGCATCGCACCAAATCCGAGAATGGTGACGAGTGCCCCGAGCGTATTGCCGATGCCGGAAGAGATGGACTTGCCGATCTGCGGGCCGTTCATCCCGCAACTCAGGGCCAGCAATATGCTTACGACGAGAAAAGACAGGAACGTGTCGAGCTTCACCCACATGATCAGGGCAATCAGCAACAGGATGGACAGTATGACCAGTAAAACAGGAGAAATCATGGCAAGACGGTGGAATTTAGATATTCACTCAATATAGGGAAGAATTTGTTTTTCGCCCCGTATTTCCGGGTCCGGTCGAGGCACAAAAAAAAAGGGCAGGCCGCAACCGGGCCCGCCCATGCATATGCTGAAGTTGAAGGGAGTGACACAACGGCGGCTGAACCGCCTTACTACCGTCTACTCCCCCTCCTTGCTTTCCTTGATTTTTTTGATGGCCTGCAAAGTATGTTCGGCCTGTTTATTCAGCTCGTTGCGCAATTCGCCGGACGATTGCGCGGCTTTTTCCTGTTTTTTCTTCGCCATCGGCGTGAGCAGGTTCACGATGTAGCTGTTCACCCAGGGGTTGTTGAACCCGGTCACCACATCCGTCACCTCGTCGATGCCTTTGGTGACCAGCGCCGTGTTGTCTACAGCCGACAGGAAGTTCAGGTACAGGATGGCGGCGCCGATTTTTTCCTGGCCGGAAGTTTCCTCCAGGCGGGCGGCGAAGAACGGTACGTCGCTTTCGTTGCCGTTTTTCGCGTACACGTTGGCGATGCCGCTGCTCAGCATCCCGCGGGCATCCTTTTCCATGTTTTTAGCCAGCTGGTACGCCTTTTTGGTGTCGAGCTCGGCGAGCGCGCTCAGGGCGGTGCCTTCCACCAGGTAGGAGCGGTCTTTCAGTGCCGCTTCGAACAGGGGAGAGAATTGGGGATCTTTCAGTTTGCCCAGCTGTTTGATGGCGGCGGCGCGAACCCAGGCCACGGGATCGTTTTTGGCGAGGTCCGTGAGGATGGGCAGGGCGGCGGTTTTAACGTCGCCGTTGTCCAGTTTGAGGCCGCTGATCGCCAGGGCGCGCAGGCCTTCATATTTATCTTTCGTAGCGGCCAGCACCGTTACGCGCGCGGCGGTGTTGCTGGTGTGCTGTTTCATGGCTGCTTCGATGGCTTCGCGGCGGTCGAGGTAATTCGGCGCGTTTTTATACTGGAATACGTAAGAGCTCAGGTCGCGGCGGTCGATTTTTTTGGTGATGAGCACCTTGTCGGCGTCCACATTGACAAAGTCGGGTTTGGCGCTCACGGCAAAGGAGAAGGTGTCTGCCTTTTCGGTGAGGCGCACCTGGTGGCGTTCCTTCTTCCCGCCCGCGTAAACGTCGATGGCGAACGGCAGGTCGAAAACGCGGTCGCCTTTCTGGGCAACGATCACTTTGGCGACACCGGCCTGGCTGTAGTCGTAGTTGATTTCGAGGGTAGGGTAGCCCTGGTCGAAATACCACTGGTTGAAGAACCAGTTCAGGTCCTGGCCGGTCACTTCTTCCAGCGCCAGGCGCAGATGGTGTGATTCGGTAGCCTTGAAAGCGTTCTGTTTCAGGTAGAGGTTGAGGCCTTTGAAAAACGCCTCGTCTCCCAGGTAATTGCGGAGCATATGCAGGATGCGGCCGCCTTTCTGGTAGCTAACGGCATCGAACATATTTTCCTTGTCGTGGTAATGAAAGCGCACCAGGTGGCGGTCGCCCTGATATTCGGCGGATTCCATGTAATTGTTCATGGCGGTGTAGCCGTGCTCGTCGGCCGCATCTTTCCCGAATTTATGTTCGAACCAGAGGTATTCGCTGTAGTCGGCGAAAGATTCGTTCATGGTGAGGTTGCTCCACGATTCGCAGGTAGCCAGGTCGCCGAACCAGTGATGGAACAGCTCATGCGCGATAACGGATTCGCCTAAACGATCATCGTCGTCGAGCAGCTCGCGATCGGTTTTCTGCAGGAAATCGCCGTGGATGGTGGCCGTGGTGTTTTCCATGGCGCCGGACACGTAGTCGCGCACCACGATCTGCGAATATTTCACCCAGGGGTAGTCATATCCCAGCAGTTTCGAGAAAAAGGTCATCATCTCGGGGGTATTCCCGAAAATGGCTTTGGCGTGGGGCGCGTATTCCTTTTCCACGTAATAGTTCACCTCTTTGCCGCGCCACTGGTCTTTGACGATGGCGAAGTCGCCCACGGCCATCATGAACAGGTAGGGCGCGTGCGGCAGGTCCATCCGCCAGGTATCCGTGCGGGTGCCGTCTGCGTTTGATTTCTGGCTAACCAGTTTGCCGTTGGAAAGCGACACGTATTTTTTGTCCACCGTCATGCTGATTTCCGAGGTGGTTTTCTGGTTGGTTTTGTCGATGGTGGGGAACCAGGCCGAAGAGGCTTCGGTTTCGCCCTGTGTCCAGATCTGGATGGGCTTTTTCGGGTCGGAGCCGTCCGGGTTGATGAAGTAAAGGCCTTTGGCATCCGTAATGGCTTCGCTGCCTTTCACCTTCAGTTCGTCCGGTTTGGCGGTATATTCCACGAAAACGGTATAAGATTCGCCCGATTTGTACGTTTTATTGAGTTTAACGCGGATTTCCTCGCCGTTGTAATCGTATTGCAGCGAGGCCTGCTTCGCGGTTTTCAGCATGGCCTCGCTCGGAAAGCGGAGCGCGGTGCTGCCCGTGCCCTGGATAAGGGCTACCTTTTTCACGTCCATCCCTTTGGCGTCGAGCGTCAGGCTGTCGGTAGCATAGAAATTCGGTTGCAGGGTAATCCAGGCTTTTCCGTTGAGGTGCCGTTTGGCGTAATCGAAACGCACATCCAGCCTGGTATGAACGAGGTTGTTGATTTTGGTGGGGGATGCCCGGTAAATTTTGAGGGCGGGATCGTCTTTCTGGTTGTCCACTGATTGGGCTAACACCCTGGTACAGAGCCCCATAACGGCGAGCCCTGTCATCACGATGCTAAGCGTTTTTTTGGCTTGATGATGCATGCATTTGATATTTTGAACAAAAATAGCCCCCCAGGCGGAGGGTGAGCGTCAAATTTAAACAAATGGCCCAAATACGACGCAAGCGGTTAAAATTGTTATTTTTGTATGGACTGGACAGTAAAATATGATTAAAGCAACAGTGAACGGCGCCCGGCCGTTTGAGATCGCCCCGGCCGGAGACGGTTCCGGTGGCGTGGAATGCAACGGGAAGCACGTAGATTGGCATGCGACAGCCCTCCCTTCGGGCGGTTTCAGTATATTGATGGATGGGAAAAGCCTGGTGGCGGAGGTGGTTAAAACCGACCCGGACGCTAAGACCGTGACCCTGCAGATCAACCAGGCCGTTTACGAGGTGGCGTTACAGGAGCCGCTCGACCGGTTGCTGGCGTCGATGGGCATTTCCGAAGCCTCGTCGCGCAAGCTGAACGACATCAAGGCCCCCATGCCCGGCATGGTGCTGAAAGTGCTCGTGACGCCCGGCCAGGCCATCAAAAAGGGCGACCCGGTGCTGATACTGGAAGCCATGAAAATGGAGAACGTATTCAAGGCCGCGGCCGATGCCGTGGTGAAAGAAATCAAGATAACCGAGCGCACCGCCGTGGAGAAAGGCGAGGTGTTAATTGTGCTGGAATAATATTTGTTACAAGTAACATTATGGATCGAATCAAACTGAAACTGTTATATCTGTGCTGCTGCCTGTTTTTTGCCACCGGCCTCGCAGCCCAGGACCCGTCGTATTTCGTATACATCCAGCATGAAAAGCAGCAGCCTTTCTACGTCAAGCTGAACGGCAAGCTGCTGAGCTCATCCCCCAAAGGCTATGTCATCCTGCCCCGCCTGCATGCCGGGAAAGTGCCCGTCACCATCGGTTTTCCCAAAAATGAAGGGCCGGAGCAGCAGTATGTGATCCGGCTGACGGGGAAGCGCGACTATGGCTTTTTGCTGAAAGGAACCGGGGAGAAAGATTATGCGCTGTACGACCTGCAGACTTTCGCCACCCTGAAAGCCGCCGGGGGCCCCGTCCCTGAAGCGGAGGAAGCGGCTCCAGTAACCGTGGCCCGCATTTCCAGCGATTCCGCCACTCCCGAACAGAAAGAAATGATGGATAAGGTGCAGGCCGATGTGGAAACGGTACTGGCCAAAGCGCCCGATTCCGCGCCGAAGAAGAAGGGCGGTTTTGCCGAAGCGCTCGATAAAGTGGTGGTAGACGACCGGCCGGAAGATATGCCGCTGGAAGCGCCCAAACCCAAGGCCAAACCCGTGGCTCCCCCGGTAGAGACCCCGGCCGCAGTGGAAACGGTGGTGGATGTGGCGGAAGCGCCGCCCACGAAAAAGGCGCGTGGTAAAAAGAACCGCGCCAAAGAGCGCGAGTCGCTCACCGATGAGGAAAAGGAACTGCTGAGCAGCGTGCTGGAAGATGAAAAGAAAGCCGCGGCCGACGAAGCGCTGAAAACCGCCGCAGATGAGGCGGTAGCGCCTGCCGCACCGGCAACGGAAGAGGCTGCCGCAGCGCCCGTTAAAAAAGAAAAGAAATCCAGGAAGAAAAAAGATACCGCTGAGCCCGAGTTTATTGATTTCGGCGCCGCGCCCGCTGCCGGTACTGCCGCCAAAGCGGCGGAGAAGGCTGTAGAAGTGCCGGCGGCCGCAGTTGAAGTTGAAGTGGAGGGCGAGAAAAATGAAATAAGCGCCAAAGAAGCCCGCGAAGCCAGGAGGCTGAAAAAGAAAGCCGAACGGGAAGCGGCCGACCGGGAAGCGATCGCGAAAGACAGTCTTGCCAACGTTGAGTTCTACGGCAATACTGAAGTGAAGGGGAAAGAGAAGGAAAAGGAAGCGGCAAAACCTGCGATCGGCATGGTAAATTCCGATTGTGAGAAGGTGCTGGAGGTAGATGCCTTCCGTAAGCTGCTGCGTACGATGAACAGCAAGAAAAAGGACGAGGATATGGTAGATGCTTTCCGCAGAAGTACCCGCAGCGTATGTGTGAGCACCGAGCAGGTGCGTGCGCTGACCCAGCTGATTTCTTCCGAAGACAACCGTTACCAGCTGCTCGATGCCGCCTATCCTCGGACGTACGATTCCCAGAACTATAACAGTCTCGGTGATCTGCTGCGGGACGAATATTATAAGGGCCGTTTCAAGGCGCTGATCAAAAGATAATTCAACCTGATTCCGATAATGCGAATGGTGAACGGCGGGAGCGTTGTTCACCATTTGTCGTTTTAAAAATCCCTACTTTCGCGCATCATGGCCAGGTATTTTTTAGAAGTTGCATATATGGGGGAGCGTTACAGCGGCTTCCAGGTACAGGAAAACGCGCGTACTGTGCAGGCGGAGATAGACCGTGCCGCCGGCCTGCTGATGCGGGAACCGGTGGTTACGACGGGGTCCAGCCGCACAGACGCCGGGGTGCATGCGCAGCAGAACTTCCTGCATTTTGATACCCTGTTGCCGCTGCATCCGCAGTTTGTATATAAGATGAACGCCATTCTGCCGCCCGATATCGTGCTGAAGGGCGTTTATCCCGTGCACGAGGAGGCGCACAGCCGCTTCCTGGCAACCGGCCGCGCTTACGAGTACACGTTGTACAAGTTCAAGGATCCGTTTCTGCGCGACCGGGGCTATTATTTCCCCTACCGCATGGATATGGAAGCCCTGCATGCCGCGGCCGGCATTATCAAGGAGTACCGCGATTTCAGTACGTTCTCGAAGCGGAACACGCAGGTGAAGACGTTCAATTGTACGATTGGGGAGTCTTTCTGGACCGAATCCGAAGGGCGTATAGTCTATAACGTGAGTGCCAACCGTTTTTTGCGTGGTATGGTGCGGGGGCTGGTGGGTACGATGTTGCGGGTGGGCCGTGGGAAGCTGACGCTGGAGGAGTTTCGTGCGGTGATAGAGAGCAAAGACTGTACCATGGCCGATTTTGCCGTACCGCCACAAGGTTTGTGTTTGATGCGGGTGATGTATCCCGAAGGTACGTACGGAGGCGGGAATGTATGAGGCGCCTGGGATTGGATGTGCCTGATTTTGTTCGCCGGAAACCAGTTTTCCGGCTGTTTTTTGGTGGCCGGCCGGAGATTTTTCAAAAAAAGGGAAACCTGCAGAACCCTTGTTGATAAAGCGTTACAGCTGTTTCCTGTTTTTACGGGGGCGGTTTTTTGAAAAAACTTCCGAAAAACATTTGGAAGTAAAGCGAAAAAGTCTCTACCTTTGCATCCCGCTAACAACGGAAAACACGTAGTTCTTTGCACAGTTTTTCTTCCTTCCCACATCCTTCAAATCGTTGCTGGTAGTGGTTTTCCGGGGTTACTTAATCAGAAAAAAAGATTAAAAATTTCTTCAGAAAAATTTGGTTGGAAATAAAAACTCTTCTACCTTTGCACTCCCATCGAAACAGAGCGGTTGATACGGAGCGGGGATTACAAAAGAAAAGTTCTTAAAAACATAATGAAGATGCAGGCG
>CBFGZV010000030.1:0-63367 GCA_965653365.1 uncultured Chitinophaga sp.
TTCATCGAAAAAGCCGCCGAAAACGGCATCGACATCTTCCGCATATTCGATTCGCTCAACGACATCGAAGCCATGAAGCCCAGCATCGGCTTCGTGCGGAACAATACCGGCGCGCTGGCGCAGGCCGCCATCAGCTACACAGGCGACGTGTTCAGCAAGGAGAACAAAAAGTATACGCTGCAATATTATACAGACATGGCCAGGCGCCTGGAAGACGCCGGCGCGCACATGCTCTGCATCAAGGACATGGCCGGGCTGCTCAAGCCGCAGGCGGCCACCGTGCTCGTGGAAGCGCTGAAAAACGCGGTGCAGCTGCCCATCGTGCTGCATACGCACGATACGGCTTCCGTACAATCGGCCACCTACCTCAAAGCGATCGAAGCGGGGGTAAACGTGGTAGACTGTGCCATCGCCTCGCTCAGCGGCCTCACCTCGCAGCCCAATCTCAACTCCATGGCCGCCATCCTGGAAGGGCACGAACGCAGCCAGCCTATGAACCTCGCTTCCCTCAACGCCTACAGCAATTACTGGGAAGACGTGCGGGAGTACTATTATCCTTTCGAATCGGATATGAAAGCCGGCACCGCGCAGGTATACGAAAACGAAATTCCCGGCGGGCAGTACTCCAACCTGCGCCAGCAGGCCGAGTCGCTCGGGCTGGGCGACCGGCTGGAAACCATCAAGCATAATTACGCCGTGGTGAATCAGCTGTTCGGCGACATCGTGAAAGTAACCCCCAGCTCGAAAGTAGTGGGGGATATGGCCCTCTTCATGACGTCCAACAACCTCACCGCCGCCGATGTGCTCGACGAAACCCGCAACCTCGCTTTCCCCGCGTCTGTCACCGGCTTTTTCCGGGGGGAAATCGGGTTTCCTTACGGCGGGTTCCCCGAAAAACTGCAACGCATCGTACTGAAGGGCCAGGCGCCGCTCACAGGCAAACCCAACGCGCATTTGCCGGCGGTCGACTTCAACAGCGACTTCGCCGCCTTCCAGCTCAAATACCCCTGGGCCGAATTCCTCGACTACCTCAGCTATCACATGTTCCCGAAAGTATTCGACGAATATTACCAGCACGCGCAGGTGTTCGGCAACGTGGAGGCTATTCCCACCCCGGCATTCTTTTACGGTCTCCACCTGGGCGAAGAAATTCTTATTACCCTGGGCAAAGGCAAAACCATCATCGTCAAGCTCCTATACATCCTGCCACCGGACGAAAGCGGCATGCGGACGGTGGTGTTCGAACTGAACGGCTATGCCCGCCGCGTGCAGGTCAGGGACCGTTCCGTAAAAAGCGCCGTGCCGGTGCACCGCAAGGTGAGCAATCCGGACGTGGAAGTGGGCGCACCACTGCAAGGCAAGCTCAGCAAGCTGCTGGTGAAAAACGGCGACAGCATCAACGCCAACACGCCGCTTTTCATTATCGAGGCCATGAAAATGGAAACTACGGTGACGGCTACCCGCAACACGACCATCAAAGCCATTCACCTGCCCGAAGGCACCATGGTGCAGCAGGACGACCTGGTGATTGAAATGGAAAAATAACCGGGCGCTGTACGCGCCGGCAACCCGCAGCAGACCATCGCTGCGGGTTTGTTTTTGTATGACGGTATGACATCTCAGGCTGTTGACCGCTATGTTTTATCCAGTCGCCCACACTTCTGCATACGGTGGGCAGTTCAATTTTATCCTGATCACTTCAGCTCCCGGACCCCACCTTTCGGCTGCGAAATCCGGTCATTCGAATAGTCATTCTCACACCTCCCGTTTCCGCGCATTTACTTTGCGCCCGGAACTTATGCAGACGCAGCAATTCCTGCATGATTAACCCCATTCTAAAACGATCAAGGATATGAAATTTGTTTCTTTTTACCTCGCAGCATGCCTGCTGGCGGTATTCCAGTTTTCCTGCACCAAGCCCGGCCAGCCGGACATTGAAGCGCCCCGCGGCGGCAAAGTAACGCCCGTTGGCACACCCGACGGATCTCCCAAAACCGAAAAACGCATCGGCGCGGCCGGGGGCAGCCTCACCAGCGCCGACGGCAGCATCCGCATCAACATCCCGGCCGGCGCGCTTGCCGCCGAACAGCTCATCACCATCGAGCCCATCAGCAACGAAAACCCGATGGGCCTGAAAAAGGCATACCGGCTCACGCCGCACGCGGTGCAATTCTCGGCGCCCGTCAGCATTACCTTTCAGTACAACGACGAAGACGTTGCCGGTACGCTGCCCGAAGCGCTTGGCATTGCCTATCAGCATTCCTCCGGCGTCTGGATGGCGATGGAAAGCGCCGTGCTGAACAAAGCCGAAAAAACACTGACCGTGGCCACCACGCATTTCAGCGACTGGAGCTTTTTTGAAAGTTTCAGGCTCGAAGCCTCCGCCACCGAACTGGAGCCGAAAGGCACCGCCCGCCTCGAGCTGATCTCCGACGCCGATCTGCTGGCGCCGCTGACATCCGGCAACGAGCGGCCCATTGGCGAGCCCATCGCCACCACCGGCAGCTTCATCAAAGAATGGTCACTCGCCGGGGCCGGCATGCTTACGCCCCTGGGGCACCTCGCCAACTATACCGCACCGGCCACCGTGCCCGGCGCGCCCAATCCCGTGGCCGTCAGCGTGCGGGTCGATTTCGGTAAAAAAGGTACTTACCTGGTGGTGGCGCACATCAAAATCACCGGCGACGACGGGGAAATAGAAGTACGCGTGAACGGCGGCGGCTGGGTGAAACTGCAGGCTTCGGCGGTGGTGAAAACCGGCTCCCGGTACCTGCTGGCGGATGCCAACGGCGACGAGATGCGCCGGTATGTGTTCGTGGAATGGACCGGAGGGGTAGGCTCGTATGGCTTCCGGCCCTACAAGGCAACAACGGGCACCTACGCACATTACCTCGTTACCGGCGGCAACCAGTATACCTGTTATTATATGAAGAACGAAGAGATCGCCACCAGCGGGGGAGGCGTCACCATCACGAGCATGGGCGAAACAGACGGCTTCATCCAGGGCAGTTTCGACATACCCAGCGCCGGGTACGGACCGGAGCTAAGACAAACGCACCATGTGGAAGGCCGTTTCCGGGTCAGGAAATCGTGGTAAAGGGGAGCGTTTGGCAGGAGGGCTGCACCGGACCGGTGCGGCCCTTTGTTTTCCGGCCGGGCACAAAAAAGGCGGCCTCTTGCAAAGGCCGCCCCGTTTATCTGAAGTTGTCAGGTTAGAATTTTTCCAGGCCGCTGAAGAAGAAATTACCTTCGATCTCAGCGTTTTCGTTGGAGTCTGAACCGTGCACCGCGTTACGGCCGATAGACTCGGCGTAGATTTTACGGATGGTGCCCTCTTCTGCCTGCGCAGGGTTGGTGGCGCCGATCAGTTTGCGGAAATCTTCCACGGCATTGGCTTTTTCCAGGATGGCAGCCACAATATGGCCGCTGCTCATGAATTCAACCAGTTCGCCGTAAAAAGGCCTTTCTTTGTGCACGGCGTAAAACTCACCAGCTTTTTCAGCGGACAGTTTTGTCAGTTTCATCGCTACGATGCGGAAACCTGCAGCGCAGATTTTGTCGAGTATGCCTCCGATGTGACCGTTCTGCACGGCATCGGGCTTAATCATGGTAAATGTTCTGTTACTCATATGGTGAATTAGTCGTTATACGTTCCGGTGCATGTCGCCCTAACCTGTATGGCAGGGGCAGGAGCCGCAAAAGTAATGAGTTTTTGTTTAGCAGTAAAAAATTTTGAAATTCTGGCTCAAATGAAGAACTTCGCACTTCCTTTGCTTAAAAGAAGGCGGGGTAGCTTTACAACTGCTTGTTACATACTTACTTATAGATTTTAGGAATGAAGCCAATCGAGGATATCAAACCATTACTGGACAGTCCCAAAAAAGTGGTGGTAACCATGCATCAGAAGCCTGATGCAGACGCTATGGGCTCTTCGCTGGCCATGTACCATTACCTTCGCCGCAAAGGGCACGACGTGACCGTTATTTCCCCCACCAATTTCCCCGACTTCCTGAAATGGATGCCGGGTAGCGACCAGGTGCTGGATTTCGAGTCCGGCCTCGAAAAGTCGATGAAGGCGCTGGAAAACGTGGAACTGCTGTTTTGCCTGGATTTCAACCACCTGGGCCGTACGAAAAACATGCAGCCCTACCTGGAAAAACTGCAGTGCGTCAAAATTCTGGTAGACCATCACCTGGAGCCCCAGCCTGATTTCGATTTCGGCATCAGCGACATCACGGCCGCCTCTACGGCGCAGCTGGTGTATGAGATCATCTACCGCCTCGGGGATGAGCATTACATCGACAACGACATCGCACAATGCATTTACGCCGGTACCATGACGGACACCGGTTCGTTCCGCTTCGCCTCCACATCGGCCCGTGTTCACCGCATGGTGGCCGATCTGCTGGAAAGAGGACTGGAACATGAATACATTCACCAGGCCATTTATGACAATTTCCTCGAAAACCGCCTCCGCTTCATCGGCCATAGCCTGCTGAACCGGATGGAGGTGTTTTACGAGGCCAATACGGCCATTATGGCCATTCCTTACAGCGACCTGAAGCGGTTCGACCTGCAGACGGGCGATACGGAAGGATTGGTAAATTTCCTTTTGTCCATTCAAGGCATTAAATTAGCAGCGCTGATCATTGACCGGAATTCGGAAGTAAAGCTCTCTTTCCGCTCCAAAGGCAACTTTGACGTCAATACGTTCGCGCGCAAATATTTCGAAGGCGGCGGCCATTTCAACGCCTCAGGCGGCCGCAGCACAGATTCGCTGGAAAAAACGGTGCAACGTTTCCTGAAAGCGATGCACGAGAATGAAGAACTTTTGAACTGATGAAACCGAAGGTTCCATCAGGCCCGTAAAAAAATCAAATTGAACTGATGAAACCAAAGGTTCCATCAGGCCCGTACAAAAATCAAATTGAACTGATGACACCGAAGGTTCCATCAGGCCCGTATAAAAATCGAATTGAACTGATGACACCGGAAGGTTTCATCAGGCCGTATAAAAATCAAATAAATCTGATGAAAAAAAACAACCTGTTACTTGTTGCATCACTTGGCTTGCTGGTTGCAAGTTGTGGTAAAACCGGTCCGAGAAAAACCCCCAGTGGTGTTGAATATACCATTGCCAGAGAGGGTAAAGGCGAGCAACTGAAAGAAGGCGATACCATCATGGTATACTTCTCTTCTTACCTGAACGACTCCCTGCTGGTGAATACCCGCGACCAGGGTATGGCCCTGCCGCTGGCGATTCAGAAATCCAGGGATAAGTATGACCTGATGGACGGCTTTGCCCAACTGAGAGAAGGCGATAGCGCCATTTTCGTGCTGCCGCTGGATTCTATGCCCAACAAACCGCCTACCGCAAAACCCGGCGACAAAATGTTCGTGCATTTTGTAGTGGACAGCAAATACTCCGTAGCCAAACAGAACGAGAAAGAGGAAAAAGAAATCAAAGGCTATATCGAGAAAAACAAGCTGAACACCACCAAGTCACCTAAAGGCGTTTACATTGCCGTAACGCAGGAAGGTACCGGTGCGCAGCCTAAAAACGGCGACATCGTTTCCGTGAACTACACCGGCAAACTGCTCGACGGTACTGTGTTTGATTCCAACACGGATTCTACCATCCGCCCCGGCATGCCGCTGCAGCCCCTGGAATTCCCCGTTGGCGAAGGCCGCGTGATTCCGGGATGGGACGAAGGTATCGCCCAGCTGAAAAAAGGCTCCAAAGCGACCCTGGTGATCCCCTCCGCGCTGGCTTATGGCCTGAACGGCGGTGGCCCCACCATCAAACCCAACAGCATCCTGGTATTCACCGTTGAGCTGCTCGACGTGAAACCGGCTCCCGCTGCACCTGCCGCACCGGCTGCACCCGCTCCGGCGCCTGGTAAATAAGGAACCACTGATTCAACATAGAGAGAGCCGGCAATTGCCGGCTCTTTTTTTATCCGGAGATCATCATTATATTTAATGGCTGTTAACCACAGTTAACCTTTTTCCCAATCCGAAAAATCCCGTTCTATGAAAAGAACTTCCCTTTTAGGCGCGCTATTATGCGGCTTTGTATCCGGCAGTTTTGCACAGGTACATGATACAGGTGACAAGGTGGGCATTGGAATAACCACGCCACAGTCCAAACTCGATGTAAATGGCAACGTCTACGCGCACGGTTCGCTGAGCAGCGAGATCAATAACCTCGACATCGGAGGGAACATCTCATTGGCCAATCCCGCAAAAACAGCCAACGGAGCAGCCTCCAAATGGGCTATTTACAACATGGGCGGCGGGTATGGCAACAGCCTGCAATTCTGGGCGTATGACAATGTCAGTTGCGGAGGTGGGCTCTGCAGCCAGCGACTGGTAATCATGGACAACGGCAACGTCGGCATCGGCGTCAGCAACCCGCTTGCCAGGCTGGCCGTTGCCGGCGGCATCCTCGCCACGAAAGTCAAAGTCAGCCAGTCGCTCGCGTGGCCTGATTACGTGTTCGAGCCGGACTATCAATTACCCTCCCTGCACGAACTGGAACAGTTCATCAAAAAGAACAAACATCTTCCTGACGTGCCTTCCGCCGCTGCCGTGGCGAAAGACGGGATTGACCTCGGAGAAAACCAGGCCGCGCTACTGAAGAAAATCGAGGAGCTCACGTTGTATGTGATCGAACTGAAAAAAGAAGTGGAGGAGCTGAAGAAAAAGAAATAGCGAACAACGATCCGGCGGCCACGCTGCCAGGTAAAAAAAGATAACCGAAAAATCATATGGAAGGCCGCCATACCAGCATGGCGGCCTTTTATTGCCCGGCGGTTTCTTCGCCTCAAAAAACCCTACATGCGCCGGCGTGCATTTTTTTATTATCTTTAAACCCACGGCTAACCATGCAGCCGCTAACCATTATTCACACGTTAACCTGCTTTCTTCCATGAGCAATCCATTCAGGAAAATAGCCGACATCTCGAAGGACACCGCCAAAAAGTGGGAGTCCACCCGTGATGCATCCGGCGTGGAGACGCGCACCTGCGGCCAATGCGGCGCGCCACGGCCCGTCAACACCAATATCGCCGCCTGCACGTATTGCGGTTTTACATTCATGGACACGGAAGTATTCATTCATCACGGGAAACCGCCCCATCATGACAAGGAAACAGGAACTGGTAAACCGTTGGGATGACTTCCTCCGGAAGATCGATGCCCGGTTCGATGAATCGCTCGCGGCAGCAGAAACCGCCGTACTGGAAAGCCTCGCCGCCAACGACTACGATTATTATGCGTCCGCCAGGACATTGACGGCCATCCGCCTGCAATTAACCGGCTCACTGATAGAAAAGATCGACCAGACCTGGCACTCGCAGGTGGAACCCGCCATGGCGGCCGATGGCATGTATTGGATGGACGAAATGAAAAAAGGATACGACCTCGCGGAAGCGTTGCACGACAAGCTGGAACGGTTCATGTTCATTACGGAGGGAAAACTGTCGCATGCCTACTATGACCACTGCATCGGGCTGATCAACAAAGATTTTCATTGCACCCAATGCCGGTCGAAACTGGCGATAAAGCAAAACTTTTTCCGCGCGCAATACGTGCCCTGCGCATATTGCAACACCGTCAACACCTTCGAGCCGGAAACCAGGTATGTGCAGATCGGCTGGAACGTGGTGCACAACATGGCCGCCCTGGCCGCGCTCGAAGAATACGATGCGGCGCAGCAGGCGGAAAAGCAGGGCGACACACCCGCCTACAGGGCCGCCTATCAAACATACCTCGAAAGGTACTTCAGGGAAAAAGCTTTGCTGGTGCCCGGGCTCGAAACGTCCCTCGAACAGGAGGTGGCATCCGGCATGCACAAACGATTCAGTAATCATTAAATCATAACATATGGAATTAATCAACGGCGTTTCTTTTGAAGAATATGCTGCCGCCTGCGGCAACCTCGCCCAGGGCATGCCCGAATCGGAAATTTGCCGGGTACTCGGTATCGAAAAACCGGTGTGGGATGAAACGCTGGATAAATGGAACGACCGCCTGGGCGACATCATCGCGGCGGATATGAACATGGCCACCAAATACGGCGAACTGTTCGCCAACCCGAAAGCCGGCCGTTTTGCCGGCGTGGAAGGCCCGGCCGTAGACATCAACGAACTGCTGAAAGTTGTGCCGGATTTCGACGCGTACCAGAAGATCTTCTGGCACCAGTCGGTTGCCTCCAAATACGGCGTCGACCCCGTGAGCGTCATCGAAGAATATGGCCTCGACATCGGGAAATGGGGCGCGCTGAACATGCATTACATCGCCGTGCAGAACCAGCTCCTCGACCATACCCATCCAGACTACGAGCGCCAGTTCCGGTATTTCACCGATATCATGCAGAAACACGAGCAGCATTTTGAAGCGTATTACAAAGACAAAAAAGTCGACCTGGCCGGCGATATAAATTTTTAACCGATGAGTATCACGCAAAACCTGCAAAACCAGTTCCGCTCCGTGATCCAATGGGACGATCCCCGCGAATGGGAAATGTTCCGGAAGTTTACGGACAAAGGCGACGAACTGAAGAACGCCTCCAAACTGATCATCCAGCCGGGGCAGGGGTGCATCTTTACCCATGAAGGCAAAATAGAAGGGGTGTTCGGCGAAGCCGGCCTGTACGACCTGCAGACAGGCAACCAGCCTTTTGTCACAACGCTGAAAAAAGTATTGAACGCTTTTGAAAGCGAGCACAAAACGGCCCTCTGGTTTTTCAGGAAGGCGGATACCGTCAACATCCGCTGGGGCACGCGGATACCGATCACCTACAACGACCCCGTGTATGGTTTCCCCGTGAGCCTCCGCGGCTTCGGCAACTATTCCATCCGCATCACGGAGCCGGCCGTTTTTTTCGCCCGTATCGTAGCGGGACAGGAAAACTATTACGCGCACGACTTGCAGGAGTTATTCCTGTCGAGGATTTCCCAGCCCATCGCCGCCTACCTGGCGAACGCCAGGTTCTCCTACGCGGAAATAGACGCCCACATCGAACAGATCGCAAAAGACGCCCGCGAAAAAACTTCCGGCGTTTTCGAAGACCTTGGGTTCTCTTTGCTGGATTTCCGGATTGAGGGCAATTCCTTTGACGAAGCCACCAACCAGCGCATTGCCGGTATCTCCGACGTGCAGGCAGACGTAAAAGCAGCGCAGCTGGCCGGTGTGAATTTCACCGAGCTGCAGCAACTCAAGGCCCTGCGAGACGCCGCCAGCAACGAAGGCGCCGCCGGCGCGGGGATGGGCATGCTGACCGGTATCAACCTCGGGCACGCGATGCAACAACCTGGCGCACCGGAAACCGACATCAAAGCGAAACTGGGTAAGCTCAAAGAATTGTTCGACGAAGGGCTCATCGACGAAGCGGAGTATAAAGAGAAGAAAAAGGATTTGCTGGGCAACTGGTGAGCCGGGCTATGGCACACCTCCACGACAATTGATTGGGAAACCAGCGCCGGTTGTGGCACAACCACCCGCGTTAAAAAAGCCGCCTCGAAAGTAACCGCCGGTTTTACCCGGGAACGACGATAATCATCGTTCATCCTGTTACTTTCGAGGCGGCTATATTTTTATAAAAACTTGCGCCTGATTTTTTCATCCGGCACCATGCACTGGTCATTTTTGCCGAACCATTGATAGCGGTGACGGGCTATCCAGCGGTACACGGCGTTCCGGATAAATTCCGGGACGATCATCCATCCCCAGGCCAGGCTCCAGGGAAACCCGAGCTTCCGCGCCGTTCGCAGCACGGCCGTACTTTCTGTAAAGACCCTACCATCTTCAATCAGCACAAAAGAATCCATCTTTTTTCCGTCCAGGCCATACTGTACCAGCAACCTTTCCCCCGCGGGAGATTGCAGCGGCGCAAACCTGAACCTGTCGCGGTGGTCGCGGCGCAATACGAAGTTCACACTTGCATTGCAAAACCGGCATACGCCGTCGAACAGGATGGTGGCCGTTTCCATGATTAATGAATACCGGTGTAATTATGCGGCGTGATGGCCTTCAGTTCTTTTTTCAGCGCGACGCCGATCTTGAGGCCATCGATGAATTTGTGCATCGTTTTCTGCGTGATCTGCTCCCCGCCGCGGGTCAGTTCTTTCAGCGCCTCGTACGGCTGCGGATAGTTTTCGCGGCGCAATACGGTTTGGATGGCTTCCGCCACCACCGCCCAGTTCTGTTCCAGGTCGTCGTGCAGCTTCGCACTGTTGAGGATCAGTTTGCCCAGCCCTTTTTCCAGCGATTTAACGGCCAGCAGGGTGTGCGCAAACGGCACGCCCACGTTCCGCAGCACGGTGGAGTCCGTCAGGTCGCGCTGCAGCCTCGAAATGGGCAGCTTGGCGCTCAGGTGCTCGAACAATGCGTTGGCGAGGCCGAGGTTGCCTTCGGCGTTCTCGAAGTCGATCGGATTCACTTTATGCGGCATCGCGGAGGAGCCCACTTCGTTCTTCTTGATTTTCTGCTTGAAGTAGTCCATCGAAATGTACGTCCAAACATCGCGGGCGAAATCGACGAGGATGTTGTTCACCCTTTTCAGCGTATCGAACTGTGCGGCGAGGTTGTCGTAGTGCTCGATCTGCGTGGTAAACTGCATTCTTTGCAGGCCCAGCGTGGTGTTGACGAACTTGTTGCCGAATTTTTCCCAGTTGATGGCAGGGAAAGCTACGTTGTGCGCATTGAAGTTACCGGTAGCCCCACCGAATTTGGCGGCGAAGGGGATTTGCCCAAGCAGGCGCACCTGTCCTTCGAGCCTTTCCACGAACACCAGGATCTCCTTGCCCAGGCGGGTGGGAGAGGCCGGTTGACCGTGCGTTCTGGCCAACATCGGCACCGCTTTCCAGTCTTTGGCCAGCTTCTTCAGGTGCAGGATAAGATTGGAAATGGCGGGCAGGTAAGTATGTTCCACCGCTTCCTTCCACAGCAGCGGGGTGGCCGTATTATTCACGTCCTGGGAAGTAAGGCCGAAGTGTACCCATTCGAGTTTGTCTTCCAGTCCCAGGTTTTTAAATTCATTTTTAAGGAAATACTCCACCGCTTTCACGTCGTGGTTCGTGATTTTCTCCGTATCCTTCACCAGTTGGGCGTTTTCAATGGAAAACGACTGGTAGATGTTGCGGAGGGCGGGAATTTTTGCTTTCGGCAGAGTGAACAGCTTCTGTTCCGCCAGGGCAATAAAGTACTCTACTTCCACCTGTACACGGTAACGAATCAAGGCAAATTCGGAAAAATAGGGGGCCAGTTCTTCGAGTTGTCCCCTGTAACGCCCGTCTACCGGGGAAATAGCAGTTAAAGCTTGTAATTGCATCATGTATTGATTATCCTGTCAAATATTGCCCCCGGCCATCCAAAGCAGGTATGTTCGGGAATTACTTTATTTTAGCAGGCTCAAAATTACAGAAATTGGAACGGAAAGTAAAAGTAGCCGCTGTCAGTTATTTGAATACGAAGCCTTTGTTATATGGTTTCAGGGATCATAAGGTGTTGCGCTCCATGGAGCTGAGCCTCGATTATCCGGCGAAAATCGCCCGCCAGCTGATCGACGGCGAGGTGGATCTGGCGCTGGTACCGGTGGCGATTATCCCTAAACTGAAGGAACATCACATTATCGCTGACTTCTGCATAGGCGCCGAAGGCCCTGTGGCGTCCGTTTGCCTGTTCAGCGACGTACCGCTGCAGAACATCCACCGCATTTACCTCGACTACCAAAGCCGCACTTCCGTGGCGCTGCTGAAAATACTGGTCCGCGACTACTGGAAGCTGAACGTGGAATTCATTGAAACCACGGGCGATTACCAGCATCTCATCCGGGGCAACGACGCCGGTTTGGTGATCGGCGACCGGGCGCTGGCGCAACGCCACGTTTCCCCGTATATTTTCGACCTGGGGGAGGCATGGATCCGTTTTACCAGCCTGCCTTTCGTATTCGCCGCCTGGATCAGCAACCGCCCTTTGCCGGTGGAGTTCATCCAGCAGTTCAACGACGCCAACAGCATCGGCCTCAACAACCTGCCGGCGGTGGTAGCGGAAAACAGCAGCCCCGACTTCGACCTGATTTCCTACTACACCCAGAACATCAGCTACCGCCTTACACCGGGCAAGCGGCAGGGGCTGGCGCGATTCCTGAGTTACCTGCAATAGGTGCTGACAACCAGCATTTTTTTGCGTAACTTAGGAGAAAGGCGACGCTATGAAAGTAGGCATTCTGGGTTCCGGCGTTGTGGGCACAACGCTCGGTCATGCGCTGATTCGTTTAGGCCATTCCGTGATGATCGGAACGGAACATCCCCAGAAAGAAGCGTTGCGCATGTGGTTGCTCGAAAACGGCCAGGCGGGCCAGATCGGCCCGTTCTCGGCGGCAGCCGCCTACGGCGACATCATCATACTCTGCACCAGCTGGCCCGGCACCAAAAAAGCCATTGAATCGGCCGGCATCTGGAACTTCAAGAAAAAAGTGGTACTGGATGTGACCAATCCCCTGGATGGAAAAGGCCCGGATGAATGGGGCCGCCTTTCGCTGTCGCCCGGCAACTGCGCCTCCGGCGGGGAGCAGGTACAGGCCTGGCTACAGGACGCCCACGTCGTCAAAACCCTCAACAGCAACGGCCACCAGCTGATGATTGGCCCCCAGCTCAAGGAAGGTATCCCAACCATGTTCATGGCCGGCAACGACGACCTCGCCAAAAAAGCGATCGCCGACCTGCTGTCGCAAATGGGCTGGCAGGATGTGGTGGACGCGGGCAATATTGAAATGTGCCGGTACCTCGAAGGCTTGTATGTTTTATGGTATGCCTACGGCGTGCAGACCAACAGCTGGCAGCATGCTTTCCGGCTGCTGCGGAAATGACGCGCGTAAACGCGCTGGTGGCATGGCCACTGATCAACTTCCCGGCTGAAACATAGTTCCCCGGATAACGCATCACCATTTTTGAAAAAAATCTTCTCCATTCGATAAGCTTGTACCGCTTCACCGCCCCAACATCGGCATTCCCCCACGAACATCTCAATGGTGCTGCAGCACCGGTTCCTCCATTTCGATACCGGCTTTTTTATCCGGTAGTGTTTTCCGGAACGAACGGATGGCCAATATTGCCGCGCCGGCCGTGAGCAGCGCGCTCATGTAAAACGGCGCGCCGGGAAAGAGGAACGGCCGGTGTTCTTTCGTGAACAGATGGAACAGTCCCGTCATGATCAGGGGCCCAACGATATTGGTCAGGCTGATGAGGCTCGTCATGGTGCCCTGCAGCTCCCCCTGTTCGGTGGGTGGCACCTGGTTGCTCATCACGCCCTGGAGAGACGGGCCGAAAATGCCACCCAGCCCGTACAGCACGAGGACCGCAAACATCATCCAGCCCGCCGTGGCCAGGCCGAACAACAGGAAGCTGACCATATAAATGATCAGGCCCACGTACACGGCGCGGTGATAGCCCAGTTTGGGCAGCAGCACCCTGATGAGCCCTCCCTGCACAATAGCCGTCATGATGCCGGACAATGACAGCGAATACCCCACCACATCCATGCTCCAGTCGAATTTGAACATCGTGTAGTAAGTCCATGTGCTCATGATGGCGTGCGCCGCCGTGTAAATCAGCGCGATGGCGCCCATGAGCGAATATACCTGCGGATATTTTTTGATCTGCTTCAATGCCCCGACGGGATTGGCCCGCTTCCAGCTGAAGGGGCGCCGGTTTTCTTTGGCAAGCGACTCAGGCAGGATGAAGTAGCCATACAGCCAGTTCAGCAGCGACATCCCTGCCGTCAGTAGGAATGGCGCGCGGATGCCGCCCCAATGGCCCACCCAGCCGCCGATGACCGGCCCGAGCACGAACCCGATGCCAAAGGCCATGCCCAGCAAACCGAAGTTCTGCGCGCGTTTTTCCGGGGTGCTGATGTCTGCGATGTAGGCGGAGGCCGCTGTCATGCTGGCGCCGGTGATGCCGATAATAATCCGGCCAACGAACAACCACAGGATAGAAGGCGCAAACGCAAGAAAGAGATAATCCACGCCCATCCCGAACATGGAAACCAGGAGTACCGGCCGCCGGCCGTATTTATCGCTAAGCCCGCCCAGGATGGGGGCGCAAACGAACTGTACGATGGCGTAGGCGAAAGTGAGCCAGCCACCGTAAATGGACGCATCGCTGATGTTGCCGCCGATCAGCTCTTCAATCAGTTTGGGAACAACGGGAATGACGATACCGAACCCGATAAAATCAATGAGAAGTGTAATGAAAATGAACGTGAGGGGCCCGTTTTTCCTGCCTGCCATAAAAAAATTTCGGCAAAAATAACTGAAATACAAGGTGGTCAAGGGCTTAAATGACAAACCTCATTCATACTTGTGGAACGATAATTGTAAAACTGAATACATACAGTAATTGTTTAACCTTAAAATCGCTGATTATGTTACGCTGGGCACTGATCTTCTTCATTATCGCCATCGTGGCGGCCATTTTCGGATTCGGGGGCATTGCGGCCGGCGCCGCAGGCATCGCCAAAATCCTGTTCTACATCTTTATCGTGATATTCCTCATTTCGCTGATCGCGGGCCTGGTAAGGAAATAAGGCGACTGCACGTTTTCCCGGAGCGGACACACCTCCGGACGCTCCATGGCATTCGCCCGAAGCAGCACCACGGCCTGCATCAGGGACCTTTAGCAGTAGTTTGCCTGCTGTCACAAATGGGCTGGCAGGATGTGGTGGACGCGCGCAATATTGAAATGTGCCGGTACCTTGAAGGGTTGTTCGATAATGGGCGCCGGGGCTTCAGCCGCCTTCTTCCTGCATGGCGATCAGCTGCAGCACATCCGGATGTTCCGCGAACGCCTGTTGCAGCCGTTCTCCATGCGTGTCTGTGATAAAAACCTGCCCGTAATCCGGCCCCTGCACCAGGGCAATCAGCCGTGAAACCCTTTCCTGGTCGAGTTTTTCGAACACATCGTCGAGCAGCAGGATAGGGGGGAACTGTTTATGCGCGCGGATAGCCTCGTATTGCGCCAGTTTCAGCGCAAAGAGGAAGCTTTTCCGCTGCCCCTGGGAGGCGCTGGTTTTCATCGGGTGCTCATCCAGCAGGAAAAGCAGGTCGTCGCGGTGAATCCCCTGCGTGGTGCGCTGCAGCTGCTTGTCGCGCAACCGGTTTTCGCGCAGCAGGGCATCCAGCCGGCGGTCGAGCAGCTGGCTCTGGTAGCGGAACGCCACCACTTCGTGGCGGCCGGCCAGGTAATCGTACCGGTCCTGCACCTGTTCGATAAATCCCTTCAGAAAAGCCTGCCGCGCTTCGAATACCGGCACCCCATGTTGTACCAGTTGTTCATCAAAAACATCCAGGAGGGCATCGGGCGAATGGCTCATGGTGGCCAGCGCCTTGAGGAGGCTGTTGCGCTGCTGCAATATTTTGTGATAGGCGATCAGGTGATCCATATACCCGGGATGCAGCTGGCAGAGCAGGGCGTCGAGCCAGCGGCGGCGGTCTTCGCTGCCCCCCAGGATGATCTCCGCGTCGTCCGGCGCAATCATCACGGCCGGGAATTGGCCGATATGCCGTGAAAATTTCTCATACGTCTCGTCGTTGAGGGAAATTTCCTTTTTCCCTTCCTTCACCGTCACTACCACTTTGTCGCTTTTCCCGTGCCGGTCGAACACCCCCTCGAGGCGGAACCCGTTCGTATTGTACTGTACGTTCTGGCTTTCGGCCGAATGGAAGTAACTTTTGGTGAAACAAAGGTAATAGACCGCGTCCAGCAGGTTGGTTTTACCGGAACCATTGTGGCCGGTAATGCCTACGATGCGGCGGGAGAACTGAAAAACCCGATGGGAGTAATTTTTGAACTGGGTCAGCGATATTTTTGAAACCGATAACAAGCTTTCCGGTAATTATTAATATAATCAGGTAAATATTTTTAACACATGGAGATGCAATATTTTGCATCGCCCGGCGGCGGTTCTGCAAAATTGCTTGAATTTGCAGATTTTCCTGTTATATTTGCGAACAAATTTAGAAATAGTGCAAACTTTAACAGACGTGAAGACGAAATTCACCAAAGAGACTTATCTATACTGGTACGAATTGATGCTGTTACTGCGCCGCTTTGAGGAAAAAGCGGGGCAACTGTACGGTATGCAAAAGATCCGTGGTTTCTGCCACCTGTACATTGGCCAGGAGGCGATTGCCGCCGGCGCCATGACTGCCACCAAACCCGGCGACAAATTCATTACCGCTTACCGCGATCACGCTTTGGCCATCGCCAAAGGTATTTCCGCGAAAGAATGTATGGCTGAGCTGTATGGTAAAGCAACTGGCTGTTCCAAAGGTAAAGGCGGTTCCATGCACTTTTTCAACAAGGAATTAGGTTTCTTCGGCGGTCACGGCATCGTGGGCGCACAGATCGGAACCGGGGCTGGACTGGCATTTGCGGAGCAATACCTGGGTACGGACAATGCCGTACTTTGTTTCTTCGGCGACGGCGCCGCCCGTCAGGGGATGCTGCATGAAACCTTCAACATGGCCATGCTGTGGAAACTGCCCGTAGTGTTTATCTGTGAAAACAACCATTACGCCATGGGCACGTCCGTTTCCCGTACTTCCAATGTACTGGACATCTATAAACTGGCCGACGCGTACGAAATGCCCGGCGATTCTATAGACGGTATGAGCTGCGAGGCTGTGCACGAAGGCATCGAAAGGGCCATCACCCGCGCCCGTGAAGGCGGCGGACCCACCCTGCTCGAAATCAAAACTTACCGCTACCGCGGCCACTCCATGAGTGATCCCGCTAAATACCGCACCAAAGAAGAGGTAGAGGAGTATAAAGAAAGAGACCCCCTTACCATGGTATTAAAAACACTGGTGGATAACAAATGGATCAACGACGCGGAAATCGAAGCCATTAACGAGCGTGTGAAAGCCGAAGTGGAAGAGTCCGTTAAGTTCGCCGAAGAAAGCCCCTGGCCTTCAGACGACGAGCTGCTGAAAGACGTGTACATCCAGCAGGATTATCCGTTTATCGTAGACTAACGGCACCCTTTACCAGCTAAATCAATATTATAATTATCGCAAAACAATGGCAGAAAACAAACCACACACCAAAGCGCCGGTAACCACCGGCAAATCAGAGGACTTTGACCTGCAGGCTACGGCAGACAGGGCAGGGGACTTTTATGCCAGGAACAAAAACGTTATCAACATAGGCCTGCTCGCCGTTATCGTGATTGTAGCCGGCTTCTTCGGATATAACCGTTTTATCAAAGCCCCCAACGAAAAGAAAGCACAGGAAGCCATCTTCCAGGCACAGAACTACTTTGCCGTGGATTCTTTCAAACTGGCGCTGAACGGCGACGGCAACAACTACGGCTTTCTGCAGGTGGTTGACAAATTTGGCGGCACCAAAGCCGGCAACCTCGCCAAATACAGCGCGGGCGTTTGCTACGTGAAACTGGGCGACTACCAGAAAGGCATCGACATGTTGAAAAGTTTTTCCAGCGGCGACCTCGTTATCCAGTCCCTCGCAAATGGCCTGATCGGTGATGCGTACATGGAACTGAACAAGGCGGAAGATGCCGTATCCTACTACAAAAAAGCAGGCGCGGACGACAACGAGCTGACTTCTCCCATCTACCTGCTGCGCGCAGGGCTGGCGCTGGAGAAAGCCAACAAACCGCAGGAGGCTATTGCTGTGTACCAGGAAATCAAACAAAAATACCCACAGACGAACGAGGGCCGCGAAATGGAGAAATACCTCGCAAGGCTCGGAGTGGTGAAATAATTTCGGGAAATGTCTATACACAATCAGACTTTACTCAACGACGCTGGCATTCTTCACCTGGAGGGTGCCAGTGTTGTTATTGTTTATACGGAATGGAACGACGGCGTGGTGAGCGAACTGGCCGCCGGCTGCGAGCGCGTGCTCGACCAGCACCAGGTGAGCCACACCAAAGTACGCGTTCCCGGTTCCTTTGAACTGCCTTTTGCCTGTAAGCAAATCTGGGAACAGACCAAAGGCACCGGCGCACAACCCTCCGCCATCGTGGCTTTCGGCTGCGTTATCCGGGGAGAAACGCCCCACTTCGACTATGTTTGCAAAGCCGTGACCGACGGCATCCTGCAATTGAACCTCGACCTGCCCGTGCCCGTGATTTTCGGCGTGCTCACCGTCAACAACGAAGAGCAGGCCGCCGACCGCCTGGGCGGCGCACATGGCCACAAAGGGGAAGAAGGCGCCCTGACCGCACTCAAAATGATCAGTTTTCAGCGGCAGCTGTTGAAGAGTATCAAGTAGAAAATTAAGATATGCGGAGAATCCGGTAAAATCCGCAGCACAACGTATGAAACCCTGTTGTACCTTAGTTTTAATTTTTTACGGACCCAAACAACGACTCAATGAATGTACAGCTTTTTATACCCTGCTTTGTAGACCAGCTTTTTCCCGAAACAGCGTTCAACATGGTGAAGGTGCTGGAAAAACTGGGCTGCAACGTAAGTTATAATACCGAACAGACCTGTTGCGGACAACCCGCTTTTAATGCCGGGTACCAGGACGAATGCCGCTCCGTGGCTACCAAATTTCTGAAAGACTTCCATACGTACGATTATATAGTGGCGCCCAGCGGCTCCTGTACCGGTTTTGTGAGAAATTATTACGGCAAGCTGTTCGACAACTCCGCCGCTCACAACGACGTGAAGCTGCTCAGGAAAAATCTGTACGAGTTCACCGAATTCCTGACAGATGTGCTGCACGTCACCAACGTAGGCGCCACCCTCGAAGGTGTGGGCACCTACCATGATGCCTGCGGCGCGCTGCGCGAATGCGGCATCAAGGAAGGCCCGCGCAAGCTGCTCGCCAATGTGAAAGGGCTGGAGCTGCGCGAGATGAACGACTGTGAAGTATGCTGCGGCTTCGGCGGAACGTTCGCCGTTAAATACAAACCCATTTCGCTTGGCATGGGCGAACAGAAAGTACACAACGCGGCGGACAGCGGGGCGGATTACCTCATCTCCACAGACCTCAGCTGCCTGATGCACCTGGACGGCTACATCCGCAAACACGGCCAGCAGATTAAAATCATGCACATCGCCGACGTACTGGCCAGCGGCTGGTAAACGGCGGCGGCCCATCAACAGTGAAACCTCTAATGAATACGCCATGCAATACTGGTTAGTGAAATCCGAGCCCTTCAAATATTCGTGGGATCAATTTGTGAAGGATAAAAAAACCTTCTGGGACGGCGTGCGCAATTACGCCGCCCGCAACAACCTCAAAGCCATGAAAAAAGGCGACCAGGTGTTGTGGTACCACAGCAACGAAGGACTTGAAATCGTCGGCATCGCCAAAGTGGTAACGGAGCATTATCAGGATCCCACCACGCCCGATCCCAATTGGGTGGCGGTAGACCTGGCGCCGGTGAAGAAACTCAAAAAACCGGTGACCCTCGCCCAGATCAAAGCGGAAAAAAGCCTGGCCACGATGGACCTCATCCGCCTTGGCCGCCTCTCCGTGGGCGCCGTCAAGCCTGAGGAATTCGACAAGATCATGGAAATGGCCGGCATGTAACGCAATGTAATTCACATGAAACCGAAAATGATTGTACTGACCGGCGCCGGCATCAGCGCGGAAAGCGGATTACGCACGTTCCGCGACAGCGACGGGCTCTGGGAAGGATATGATATTTACGAAGTGGCTTCGCCTACGGGCTGGGAGAAAAATCCCGCGCTCGTACAGGACTTCTACAACATGCGCCGGAAAGACGTGATGGCCGCGCAACCCAATGCCGCCCACACAGGCCTTGCCCAGCTCGAGGCCGACTACGATGTGCGCATCATCACCCAGAATATCGACGACCTCCACGAGCGCGGCGGCTCCACCAAAGTGCTGCACCTGCACGGGGAAATCCTCAAAATGCGCAGCGAGCTGGACGAAAGAACGCTCTACCCCGTCAGCGGCGATATCCAGATGGGCCACCTCGCGCCGGATGGTGGGCAGTTCCGGCCGCATGTGGTGTGGTTCGGAGAAGCGGTGACGATGATTGAACCGGCCATCCTGGAAATTGTGCAGGCAGACGTGTTCGTGCTCATCGGCACCTCGCTCAACGTATATCCCGCGGCCGGCCTGGTGGACTACCTGCGGCCCGATGTACCCAAATACATCATCGATAAAAAAATCCCGCCGGTGAAGGGCGATGGTTTCCATTTGATCGAAAAGCCCGCTACGGAAGGGGTGGCGGAGTTGATGCGGTTGCTGAAGGAAGTATAAAGATCCGCAGATACAGATGAAGCCCGCCTGCGCGGGCTTTTCCGTTTGGCGCACCAGCCGTGCGGGACATAAAAAAGCCGCCCGGATACAGGCGGCCCCGTTCTTTCCTCATGTTTCAATGCCGTTACGATTGAAACAATTCACAACAAATGGAGTTTGTCACAGGAAAAATATCGTGCTACTCGAAGCTTTCTTCAAAACGGATATCGAATTCTTCCAGCTCACGCAGCACCGGGTTGTACACTTCCGGCATAACCGGGATGTGCAGGCCCGTCAGCTGCAGGTTCCCCGACAGGAGGAGCTTGGCCATGATGCCTAAAGGCAGGCCCACCGTTTTTGCCATGGCCGTGCGGAGGTTGTCTTCCCCCTGCACGATCATGTAACTGTGCAGCCGGGTGGCCATATTGCGCCGTTCGAATTCGATCTCATGCAGCATCACGATCATGTCTTTGTCCGCCGCCTCCATTTTCAACCGGTCTTCCAGCACATGCTGCAGTATAACCGCATTGGATTGTTCCCCTAAATTAATCAATTCTCCATTGAGAATGCCGAGGTATTTCAGCTGGCGCACCAGTTTACTCTTGCTGCTGACACCGAGGAACTGCGCCACGTTTTCTTCGTTGGTCAGCTGTTTATCTACCTTGATGTTCTGGGAGGCCCACTTGAAATAGGTGACATTGTCGGTGGGGTGTTTCTTACTGTCGTCTGTCAGGCCCAGCTTCACCAGCGCGTTCCAGCCCTCGCAGAAGTCGGGGTACCGGAGCGTGGCCCGCATGAAGGTGGGGATATTGCCCAGGTTGTATGCGTCTACATAATTGAGCGAATCGCGGTTGGGGTAGTACGCCAGTTTCCCCAGGCCCGGTACCTGTATGGTTTTCGACTGGTCGAAGAGCTGGGGATATTCCACCTCTTTGATTTTGCCCTTTTCTTTGTAGGTGGCGCCGGAAGCGCCTGCCAGTACGATGTTACGGGCATTCCAGGAGATCTTGTACTGCCAGGGATTGTCGTTGCTTTCAGGAGAAATGAGGCCCCCGCAGTAGGATTTGAAGGCGTAGATCTGCCCGCCCTTTTTTTCGATAGAGTGGATGAGCTTCATGGCGGACATGTGATCGATGCCCGGGTCGAGGCCCATTTCATACATGAAGAGCAGGCCCGCTTTCTGGATATCTTTTTGCAGTTTGCGGATTTCGGGGTCGATGTAGGAAGCTGTCAGTAAGTTTTTGGAGAAATGAAGGCAATCTTTGGCGATGATGATGTGGAGCGCCGGCGGGAGCAGGGATATGACCAGGTCCGTTTCCTGGATGAGCTGCTGGCGCACCGCCTGCTCCTTGACGTCGATGGCCGCAGCCGTGGCGTAATATGATTTCCCGATCTTGGATTTGATCAGCATCAGGTCATTGTCCGCCACCGTAATATGCCACTTTTGCCTGGGCGCGTTGGTGAGTAAGTAATCGATCAGAAAAGTCGCAGATTTGCCGGCGCCAAACAATAGAATATTCTTCATATGTTTTCTTGGAAATGGTTAAAAACTACTGGAAGTAAACAATAAAATCCCGCGGAATGTTCATGCAAGCCGGTAGGCGGGGCCCGCCGGGTGAATTATTTACTCCACAATTATGCTTTGATTTTCATAGGGTTATAAACAAATAGCTTGCCAATTTGAATTCGGCAGTTATATATCTAATTTAAGATATATAGAACATTTACCGGAGATGACGCGAATGTATAACAATAGTTTTAAGGCACAAAGATCATCCTGCCGGCAGCGCCCCGCTTTTTTATTCACATTAAGCCCCCAAACCCACTATGTAAGGGCGAAAAACGTTATATTTGCTCTTCATTTAAAGGGACTCAAAAACCTGTAAACCAGTAACATAATGATAGAGAATACGGACAATCAAGACAATCAAAAGGAAGGTAGAATTGTTCAGATCAACATTGAGGAGCAGATGAAAACGGCGTACATCGACTATTCCATGTCGGTGATCGTTGGCCGTGCACTGCCTGATGTACGAGATGGCTTCAAGCCGGTGCACCGCCGCGTGTTGTTCGGGATGAATGAACTGGGTAACACCCACAACAAGCCCTACAAAAAATCTGCCCGTGTGGTGGGTGATGTAATGGGTAAATACCACCCCCATGGCGACTCTTCCGTATACGACACCATGGTGCGTATGGCGCAGCCCTGGTCGTTGCGCTATATGCTGATCGACGGGCAGGGGAACTTCGGTTCGATCGACGGCGACATGCCGGCGGCCATGCGTTATACCGAGGTGCGCCTGCAGAAGTTCGCGGAAGCCATGCTGGAAGATCTTGATAAGGAAACGGTAGACTTCACCCTCAACTTCGACGATACCCTGGAAGAGCCGGTGGTACTGCCCACCCGCATTCCGAACCTGTTGGCCAACGGGGCTTCCGGCATTGCCGTGGGCATGGCCACCAACATCATGCCGCACAACCTGTCCGAACTGGTAGACGGGCTCACGGCGATGGTCGACAACCGCGACATCACCATCGACGAGTTGGTGAAACATATCAAAGCGCCTGATTTCCCCACGGGCGGCATCATTTACGGCTTTGAAGGCGTGAAGCAGGGCTTCGAAACCGGCCGCGGCAGGGTAGTGGTACGCGGCAAAATCACCTCCGAAACGAGCAAAACCGGTAAGGAAAAACTCGTGATCTACGAACTGCCCTACCAGGTGAACAAGGCGATGCTGCACCAGAAAATCGCCCAGCTGGTGAACGATAAAGTGATCGAAGGCATTACCGACGTGCGCGACGAATCGGACCGCGAAGGGATGCGCCTGGTGATAGACCTGAAGCGCGAAGCCATTCCGAACGTGATCATCAACCAGCTCTACAAATACTCCGAACTGCAAACCTCTTACGGCATCAACAACGTGGTGCTCGTGAAAGGGCGGCCCAGGGTGATGAACCTGAAAGAACTGCTGCAGGAATTTATCGAATTCCGCCACGAAGTGGTAACCCGCCGTACCCAGTTCGAACTGCGGGAAGCGGAGAAAAAAGCCCACATCCTGGCCGGTTACCTGATCGCGCTCGATCACCTCGACGAAGTGATCGCCCTCATCCGTAACTCCACCACGCCGGAAGTGGCGCGCGAAGGACTGATGAGCAGCTTCGGGCTCACCGAGATTCAGGCGAAAGCCATACTGGAACTGCGTTTACAACGGTTAACCGGCATGGAACGCGACAAAATCCGCGAGGAGTACGAAGAAATCATGGTACTGATCGGCAAACTGAAAGAAATCCTGGCCGACGAAGGCCTGCGCATGCAGATCATTAAAGACGAGCTGCAGGACGTGAAAAAGAAATTCGGCGACGAGCGTAAAACCGAAATCCAGTACCTCGCTACCGAAATGCGCATCGAAGATATTATCGCTGAAGAAGACGTGGTGATCACCATTTCGCATCTCGGCTATATCAAACGTACCTCCGCATACGACTTCCGCCAGCAGAAACGGGGGGGCCGCGGGGCGATCGGCGGTAAAACGAGGGACGAAGATTACATCGAGCACCTCTTTGTTGCCAGCACTCACCATACCATGCTCTTCTTTACCGAAAAAGGGCGCCTGTACTGGATGAAGGTGTACGAAATCCCCGAAGGCGAAAAATCAGGCAAGGGCCGGGCTATCCAGAACCTCATCACCCTGCCGTCCGACGATAAAATCCGCGCCATCATCGATATCAAGGATTTGTCCGACGAAGAGTTTATCAAAAATCATTATATCGTGCTTTGCACCCGCAACGGGATCATCAAAAAAACGCTGCTGGAAGAATTCAGCCGTCCCCGCGCCAATGGTGTGAACGCCATTACCATCAACGAAGGCGACCAGCTGCTGGAAGCCAAGCTCACCAACGGAAACAGCGAAATCATGATGGCCATCCGCAGTGGCCGGGCCATCCGCTTCCCGGAAAATACCGTGCGCGACACCGGCCGTGGCGCCATCGGGGTGAGGGGTATCGAGGTGGATAATGAGAAAGACGAAGTGGTTGGTATGATTTGTGTTGATAAGGAAGACAAGACAAGAACGGTGCTCGTGGTATCCGAAAAAGGGTTCGGCAAACGGACGGATATTGAGGAATACCGCATCACCAACAGAGGGGGCAAGGGGGTAAAAACCATCAGCATAACTGAAAAAACCGGCTCATTGATCGGCATCCTCGACGTTACAGAGTCTAACGACCTGATGATCACCTGTAAATCAGGCATCACCATCCGCATGGCGGTTTCCGACATCCGCGAGGCCGGCCGCGCCACACAAGGCGTTCGGCTCATCCGCCTCGACGATTCGGACGAGATCGCAGCGGTAGCGCGCCTGGACGAACAGGAAGAAGAGGAAATCGTTGCCAACCAGGAAGGCGGTGAGGCCGAAAATGGGGAAAGCACGGAAAGCGGTACCGGTGAAACGCCCGCTGCCGAAGAAAATACCAGCGAAAACACGGAAGCTTAAACTCTTTTGAACCATAAACAATTAACGATAATTTCTTAAAAAATTTGAGCCACATGAAAAAACTATTTGTATCTCTTCTCTTTTGCGGCGCCAGTATGGCCGTAATGGCGCAAAAAGCAAAAGTGAGCAGTGCGGATGACAATCTGAAGAGCGACAAACTCGATGCTGCCAAAGCAGACATTGAAGCAGCCCTGGCAAATGAGAAAACCAAGGACGATGCAAGAACCTGGTACGTGAAAGGCAAAATCTATGAAGCCCTGGCTACCAAAAACAAAAGCGCAGCAGACGCACTGGTAGCTTTTGAAGCTTTCAAGAAAGCCCTGGAAATCAACCCCAAACTGCCCGAAGCGTTGCTTGAACTGAACAACCGCATGTTCAACGTATATGCAACCGTAGGTAATGCCGGTTACGGCAACCTCAACGAGCAGAAATGGGATTCTTCCTACGTTTACTTCAAACAGGCGGCTGAAATCCGCGAGTTCTACAACGGCAAAAACCTCGGTGGCTCTATTCCTACAGATACGGCAATGGTATTCTATTCCGGTTATGCCGCCCAGCAGGCAGGCAAGAAAGACGAAGCTTTCGCCAGCCTGAAAGAAGCCGCCAAGCTGAAATTCAAAGGCGAGCCCGCCCTGTACGTAGTACTGGCACAACAGTATGAAGAACGCGGCGACAACGCCAACTGGATTGCCACTATCGACAGCGCGAAAGCGCTTTTCCCGGCAGACAAGCGTTTCAATGATATGGAAATGCTGTACTATTCCAAAACCGGGAAAACAGCCGAGCTGATTTCCATGATGGAAAAGAAAGTAAGCGACAACCCGAACGATTTCGCGCTGGCGCTCGACTACGCCATCCGCCTGGATAACGTAGCCAATCCCCGCGACGAAAAAGGGAACGACCTGCCCAAGCCGTCCAACTACAACGAACTGATGGACAAAGCCGAAGCCGCTTACAAAAAAGCGCTGGCCCTGAAAGCAGAAGACGCTACCGCCAACTTCCAGCTGGGTGCGCTGTACTTCAACCGTGCCGTGTCTTTCAACAAAGAACTGAACGGCATGGACAGCAAACAGCAGAGCTCTCCGAAAGCCAAAGAACTCCAGGGTAAAGTGACCAGCCTGATGGACCAGTCGCTGCCCTTCTTCGAAAAAGCCGACGCCGGTTTCTCCGCACAGGGTAAACTGGAGCCTAGCGACAAACGTACTTACGAAAGCTGCCTCTATGCACTGCAGAAGATCTACGCTATCAAGAGCGAGCCTGCAAAAGTAGAAGCCACCAAAAAGAAACTCGAAAGCCTGCAATAATATACAGGTTGTAGATATAGAAAAGGCAAGGGGCAATCCTTGCCTTTTTTGTTGCCCCATACTGGCCAGATTATTCCACACTGCTGTTAACCGGCCGTTTTCACACCGGTAAATAATAACCAGTCTATCTGATTCATTTTCATTTGTTTATGCGTGATTTACAAAATTAACAGGCTGTCGTGCAGCCGTTGGCATGGTAATTACCCTAGTTACAGTAAGCAACTTATTCTATTAACCATATCAAATCCTTACAATTATGGGCACACAAGTAAAAACTACGGAAAGAGAGGCACCGCAGTATCGCCAAGCACAACCGGGCAGTCCCCGTCCTGGCCATACAAGGGAAGAGGACGACATGGATGAATTTGATGACGACCGTAACCAGGACCTGGAAGGCTATGATGAAAACGAATTTGACGCGACAGACCGTCGTAACCGCAGAGAAGCCGAAGAAGCCGACGGCGATACCGCTGCGCACGAACGCAAGGAGGTAAGAACTCCGAGCAGAAGAGGTTTCGCCGCTATGGATAAAGAGAAACAAAGAATGATCGCCAGTAAAGGAGGCAAAGCCTCTCACGGTGGCGGTAGAAAACCCAGCAAAAACAGATAGACGGAATCCGCGTTTTACTCATCTTTGGTTGGATGTTGCCCGTGCAACATCCAACCATTTTTATTTCTGCCCGTTATTGTTGTAAATTGAACGTATGAAAGCCGTAGCTGTTACCACCTTCAAAGCCATCCCGCAAGTAATGGAACTTCCCGAACCCGCCCTCAAAGAAGGGCACGTGCTGATCCGCCTTGCGGCCGCCGGGTTAAATCCCTTCGACTGGAAAATGATCGACGGCATTCTAAAAGACCATATGCCGCATGTATTTCCATTGGTGATCGGTGTAGACGGCGCAGGCGTGATAGCAGCAACCGGCCCGGGCGTAACCCGGTTCCAAAAAGGCGACCGCGTATACGGCCAGATGTTGCATGCGCCCGTGGGAGAGGGCTCTTATGCGGAATGGGTGGCCGTTCCGGAAAACGCCGCAATTGCCGCGGCACCCACGGGAATTCCACTGACAGATGCGGCAGCAGCACCCACAGCCGGCATGACGGCCCTGCAGTTACTCGAAGAATCCGGACTTGCGGCAGGACAAACGTTGTTACTGGTAGGCGCCACCGGCGGCGTGGGCTCATTTGTAATCCAGCTCGCCAAAGCCAGGAACATTCGTGTAACCGCTACCGTAAGCAATGCGGAAGAAACGGAAAGGATGAAAAAACTCGGCGCCGCGGGCACCGTCAATTATAAGGAAAATGAAGCCTATCCGGTATCCGACGCATTGATAGACCTCGTCAACAAAGGTGAGGCGTTCGGCAAAATGCTGGCATATGTAAAACCAGGCGGAACGGCGCTCACCACCCAGTTCGTAGCCGATAAAAAAGTACTCGAAGCCGGCGGACTTCATGGCGGCAACTTTGAAACGAAAGGCACCCCCGCGTCGCTCGACGAATTAAGAAAAGCGATTGATCATGGAGACATCCACATCCCGGTGGACCGGAAAATATCCCTCGAACAAGCACCGGCAGCCATTGCCGAAAGCAGGGAACTGAAAAGCAAGGGAAAAACCATTATCGTGATCAACGATCAGATTTGAGAGAGCCAATGCTTTATACTGATAACCGGTGCAATCACTAAAGCCGGGAAAAATGCTCATGGTAGCGCCGCTTACAAAACATCCCAGCATCTCGCCGGGCAACCCAAACAATTGTTTCAGCAGGTCGATGGTTTCGGTTGCGATATCGAACGAAACGGGCCGGTTGAACCCGGCTAAAGATCATCCACCACGCGCAGCCAGTTCCTCCCGTACTTTTTTGGGCAGCCCTTTTACCACCAGGTCGTACGACTTACGGGTCCATTCCAGCAAAAGTTTATCCGCCACGGATCCGTCGAACAGCACGGTATTCCAGTGTTTTTTGTTCATATGATAACCCGGCTGCACGGCATCATAGCGCTCCCGTAACTCCACCGCTTCGTCCGGGTCGCATTTCAGGTTGGCGCTTTCGAATGCGTCCACGTTCGTCAGGGCAAACATTTTTCCCATTACATAAAATACCAGGGTGCTTTCATCGAAGGGAAACCCTTCGGAGGTGCCTGGCAATGACAGGCAATAGGCGTGAAATTTCTCGAGGTTCATTGTCGGCGGCGGGCCCGGGGGTTTACATAGCCGGGCGCTGCAAAAATAATGAGAAATTTCCGGCGCGGCTCCCTAAGATTGACGGCGGAACGCTCCTGAATGGTAATATCGGCCCACGTTAAAGCCACAGCCAACCGCTCAGCCGGAACCTCAGGCAAAGCACAAGTTCCGCCGAAAATTTTACCGGGGGAGTCACCGGTCCAACTTAAAACAAGAAGACACCCAATTCAAGGAAATTGAAACTTCACGGATATACAGGATAACGAATAAGCAGGGGAAATGTCTTGTTTTTTATTTAACATAATGTAAATTATAACCTAAATATATTCTAGTGAAATAGCCATCAGCAAGGATTTATACAGCAGACTTAGCTGAAAAGATCCGACAATTGGCAAACGGGCTTCCTGGCTGCTCCCGTTCTAAATTTGGTGTACATTCGACCGGCCGGAGATCTTTTTCTGAGCTGCCTGTGATTTATTGAAGCCCCGGACGAATAATATGCAATACCATCCCAACTTCTGTACGCAATTCATGGATAACCAGGAAAAACATAGCGCATTTTTGGCCATCATCGTGGCTCACAAAGGCATCCTTTACAAGATTGCCAATTCTTACTGTAAAACCCCAGACGATCGCCAAGATCTCGTCCAGGAAATGATCCTGCAGCTCTGGCTTTCGTTCGACCGGTATTCCAGCCGGTTTAAACAATCGACCTGGATATACCGGATCGCCCTGAATACCGCTATTTCTTCGTACCGTAAATCAGCTCGTAAACAAAAGATTTACAGCGAGATACGCGACATTACTTTTGATTTTGACGAAAATACCGCGTCCGGGAGCACCAGGGAAAACATCCGTTTTCTACAACAGTTCATTGCCGGCCTTAACCACTTTGACCGTGCCCTCATGCTCCTTTATCTCGATGAAAAAACGCAGGTGGAAATGGCCGAAATCCTGGGCATCTCCGTCACCAATGTCTCAACGAAAATCAGCCGAATCAAGCAAAAGCTTAAACAAAAATTCTCATTATTAAATAGTTAGCTAATGGAAAACAATGAAATAATCGCGATGTGGAAAGCGTACGGCCACCAATTGGAAGAAAGCCTTCACCTTAGCCGCCAAAATATGCAGGATATCACCCAGATCAAGGTGCAGTCTTTTCTCAGCGCGATGAAGCCGGTGAAGATATTTGCGGTGCTGGCGGGAATTACCTGGGTCGTTCTGTTAGACTCCCTGATCATCCACTTCGCTCCCTTTGCCAGCCCCATTTTTCTTATTTCCGCCGCCTTCCAGGTGATTGTGACCAAGTTAGCCATCGGTATTTACCTGTATCAACTCATCCTCATCCACCAGGCTAATATCAGCGAGCCAGTGCTGGCCACACAGCAAAAACTCGCCACACTGCAAGCCTCCACGTTATGGACGGCCAGGCTCCTCTTCCTTCAACTCCCGGCATGGACGACCTTTTATTGGAATGACACCATGCTGGCGAACGGCCAGCCCATCCTGCTGGCCTTACAGGCCTTCTTCACCCTTTTATTTACGGTGGTGGCTGTCTGGTTATTCTTCAACATCAACTACGGTAATCGCAACAAAAAATGGTTCAAGCTCATTTTTGCCGGAAAAGAATGGATGCCGGTCCTGCAAGCGATCGATATTCTTAAGGAAGCCAGCGAATTTGAAGGCGCAGAAAGCTTCAATTCAACTAAAATTTAAGTTGATTAAAGTCGGCCTAACACTCTTATTGTGAATTACTTATTCATGAGAACAAATATCATCAATCCCTATATATTCAATAATTATTTGATAATCAACAACATACACGCTATTCCATCGAATTAAATCGCAATCATCCGTAAGTAAACCGTGGTATTAAAAGCACTGAGAAGCACACACAAAAATCTGATTATCAATAAATAGTAGACACTGATGAAAATTAAATACCTGAAAACAACCGGCAACCTCCAAATAAGCTCTTTCCAGTGAACGTATTCCGCAGAAAAAGTTCATGCAAATTCGTTCGGATGAACCCATTTCCCCACCCACAAATACCCAAAAACAAAAAAGCAGCTGAACGTTCATTCAGCTGCTTCTATACCAGGTAACTGTAATTTTAATTCAAGCTTAGGCCGCCTGTTTCCCGGATGCCGCAATCTTGGCGGTAGCGGTCTGGCGAAGGCGGATAATGCCCATCCAGTGCATCACTTTCATCACAGGGTAAGTGGGGTCGAACTCATACCATTTCTTGGCAAAATTCGCGCTGTCTTTATGCATGTGGTGGTTGTTCTGGAACAGCTCACCCAGCAGGAAAATACCCCAGGGCTCCGAATTACGGGAATGGTCGCCGTTATCGTAGTTGCTGTAGCCGTACTTGTGACCGCACCAGTTCACTACCGCACCCTGTACCGGCCCGATCAGGAAATGGATGGGCAGCAGCAGGAACCACCAGAAACTGGGCGCAAATACCGCATAAAATGCAATATAAATAGCTACCCATACCAGGCGGGTCGCGCGGTGGTCACCGAATTTGTCCATCGCCTCCCAGGTAGGCAGCGGATCTTTGGTAAACTGCGCCTCCGGCATTTTGGTCCTCGTTACGAAGCTGGCGTAGATTTCACGGGTGTGAATCATCATATGCCAAACATCCTTGAAGAAATGCGGGGAGTGCGGGTCTTGTTCCGTATCGCTGTACTCATGGTGCATGCGGTGCATCACCCCGTACGCGCGGGGAATCAGGTAAGACGAGCCCTGGAAGAACCAGGTGCAGAAGTAAAACACACGTTCCCAACCCTTGCTGGTGTCATACATTTGGTGAGATGCATACCTGTGCAGAAAAAATGTATGGAAAAAGAGAGACAGAAACCAATGTGAGAAGAAGAAAATCAGAATCGCTATCATGTAAATACCACTTCGTTAATAGATAAGAAATAAGCCGCAAAGATAATCTAAAAATCGGGGTTTCTCAGGAATTTAACTCGGTGTTAATGAATATATTAATTAAGCATATAAAGTATCCGACCTTAGTCAACCCGCACGCGGCGCAGCTCCAGCAGGTTTAACCCGTTACCGGTAAGGCCTTTGACATTCGGCTGACGGAAGCGGATGGACATGTCGTAAAACAACGGCACTACCGGCGCGTCACTGATCACCAGCTGGTCCATTTGCCTGTACAGGCCGTACCGGGTGGAATCGTCGGTTTCCTGGATGGCTTTCTCGTACAATTCGTCAAATGCCGGGTTGCGGTAGCGGGTATAGTTCGGCGGCGAAGGATTTTTGCTGTAAAACATCGCGAGGTAGCTTTCGGCATCGGGATAATCGGCTATCCAGCTGCCCCTGAAAAACGGCACGGCGGATTTAGCCACCTGGTCCATCAGCGTGCCCTTCTGCACAATTTCCACCTGTATGGGGATGCCGCTTTCCTGTAACTGGTGCGCCACATAATCGGCCAGATCGGCGTATATCGGGATCGATACCAGCTTGATGGGCGCCAGCCCCTTGCCACCGGGATACCCGGCCTCACGGAGCAATTGCCTGGTTCTGGCGGGTTGATAGGTGTAACCTTTTACCGCCACGGAATCGAACGAGGGCAAACCGGCCGGTATAAACCCGGAAACGGCGGCATGGCCGATGCTGTTGCGGAGATAGGTCATCATTTTCGTACGGTCAAAACCGTAGTTGATGGCCTGCCTGATTTTCAGGTCGCGCAACGGGGAATTCGCCACACCGGGCTTGGCCGGGTCCATCACGATGCCGAAATACTCGGTATTCAGGTAGGGCGCTTTCATCAGCTCGATTTTGCCTTCCCATTCCTTTTTCAGCGCGCCCTGCTTGGTGAGCACTTCATCTTTGAAAGACGCTTCGATGTCGTTGATAAAGTCAAGCTGGCCCTGCCTGAACAGCAGAAATTCCGTGCCCTTGCTGTCTACAAAGCTCACTTTCACGGCGTCGAGGTAAGGCAGCGGCCGGCCGGCGGCATCGCGCTCGAAATAGCGCGGGTTTTTATGAAGAATGAGCGCTTGTCCTTCGTCCCAGAAATGGAATACGAATGGCCCGGTTCCGCAGGGATGCTTCCGGAAATCTTTGCCGTACTTCTCCACAGCCTCATGCGGCACAATGGAACAATACTGCATGCTGAGAATCCCCATTACCGGATGGAACGGGCGGAGCAGCGCCAGTACGAACGTACTGTCGTTAGCCGCACGGAAACCGGTAGCGGGGTCCACCTTGTCGTTGAAAATCCACGATCCGGGCGAAGCGGTAGCCGGGTCTATCACCCGTTTGAGGCTGTACACCACATCATGCGCCGTCATTTTCCGGCCTTTGCCACCGGGAAACAAATCCGAATCGTGAAAGAACACATCGGTCCGCAGGTGAAACGTGTAAGTTTTCCGGTCGGCCGACACCTCCCAGCTTTTGGCGAGCGATGGAACGATATTCAGCAGGCTGTCGGGCTCCACCAGCGTATTGTAAATCTGGCGCACGGCCCAGATGATGGCCTGGTTTTTCGCGAACGCCGGGTCGAGCGAAGGAATGCCCTCCGGCTGGTTATAGCGGAAAACCATTTTACCGTTGTGGGAAACGTGGCCGCAGGCGCAGCAGAAAACGGTGGCGAAAAGCAGCAGGTATCTCATAAAAAACGGCTTTAAGGTAGCCAGAAAAAGACGGAAACCCAAGAAAATCTCCCGCATCTCCCCCATTTAAAATATATTGCCGGTTAAATTATACCTGGTAATGAGAAGCCTCATTGTATGGCTGGCCGCCTTTGCCGCATGGCCCGCCGCTCACGCGCAGAAAACCAACACTTTTACCCGGCAGGACACCCTGCGCGGCACGCTCACGGCGGATCGCAGCTGGTGGGACGTCACCTTTTACGACCTCCGGCTCACCATCGACCCTGCCGCCAAAAGCATCAAAGGCCGCAACGAAATCCATTACCGGGTGCTGCAACCCTCGCAGCGCCTGCAAATCGACCTGCAGGATCCCCTCAAAATCAACAGCATCGAGCAGAACGGTGAAGCGCTTACTTTCCGCAAGGATGGCAATGCCTGGTTCGTGGACTTGAAAGCCCCACAACCCAAGGGCAAAGTTCTTCAGCTTAACATCGAATACGAGGGTTTGCCGAGAGAAGCGAAAAACGCCCCCTGGGACGGCGGCATCGTTTGGGGCAAAGACTCCCTGCAGCGGCCATGGATCGCCTCCGCGTGCCAGGGGCTTGGCGCCAGCGTGTGGTGGCCGAACAAAGACCACCAATCCGAAGAGCCCGATAGTATGCGCATCCGCGTTACCGTCCCCGAAGGCCTCACCAACGTGAGCAACGGCCGTCTCCAGGGCAAAACGGATAACGGCAATGGCACCACCACTTTCAACTGGTTTGTGGGCAACCCCATCAACAATTACGACGTGGCCATCAACATTGCGCACTACAGTCACTTCTCAGACCAATACAAAGGCGCCGCCGGTAACCTCGACCTGGATTACTGGGTGCTCGACTATAACCTCGCCCGCGCCAAAACGCATTTCAACGTGGTAAAACCCATGATGAAGTGTTTCGAATACTGGTTCGGGCCCTACCCTTTTTATAAAGACAGCTACAAAATGGTAGAAACGCCTCACCTGGGCATGGAACACCAAAGCGCCGTGGCCTACGGCAACCGCTACCAGATGGGCTACCGGGGCAGAGACCTCTCCGGCACCGGCTGGGGCAAAAAATGGGACTTCATCGTCATCCACGAATCCGGCCATGAGTGGTTTGGTAATAACATTACCACGAAAGACATCGCAGACATGTGGGTGCATGAATCGTTCACCAATTACTCCGAAACCCTCTTCACCGAATGCGAATACGGTAAAGACGCTGCCGATGCTTACCTGCAGGGCATCCGCAAAAATATCGCGAACGACATTCCCATCATCGGGGTGTACGGCGTGAACCACGAAGGCTCCGGCGACATGTACCCCAAAGGGGCTAACATGCTGCACACCATCCGCCAGATCATCAACAACGATGAAACGTTCCGGAAAATCCTGCGCGGCCTCAACAAGACCTTCTATCACCAGACGGTGACCGGCCGCCAGGTGGAACAATACATCAACAAAACGAGCGGGAAGAACTTCGATAAAGTGTACGACCAGTACCTGCGCCGCACCCAGCCGCCGGTGTTCGAATACAGCCTCGTCGACAATACGCTCAAATACCGGTGGGTGGCGGACGTAAAGGGATTCGATATGCCGCTGAAGGTTACCCTGGCCGACGGTAAATACGGGTTCATCTACCCTACTGCCGAATGGAAAACCACCCGGCTGCAACTGAGCGCCGCTGATCGTTTCAAGGTGGATCCTAACTTCTATGTGAAGGTACAGGCGAACTGATGGGGTAATTGCAGGTTGAGAAAGTTTACACCGCACTGCCGTACCGCCCATGGTCTGATGTTTGCGGCAAGGTTTCAAAACCATGCTATATGAACAACAAGCAACAACAACTCGAACAGTTCTTCGCCGCTTACGAGCAGCGTTTCAATGATGTGCTGAATGGCCAGCCGGCTGATGTGGACGCTACAGCTGGCGCGTTTGCGGATTACTTCGTGGAATCTTCCCCGGCGGGCGTCATGGGCGGTAAAAACGATGAAAAGTTCAGGGGACAGATCCCCAAGGGGAACGAATTCTACAAAAGCATCGGTACCCAATCCATGAAAATCGGCACGCTCGACATTACCCAGCTCGATGAATTCCACGCCATTGCCCGGGTGCATTGGTTGTCGGATTACAAAGGAAACAAGCACATCGAGTTCGATGTATTTTATATCGTGAACCAGGTGGGCGACGAACCGAAAATTTTCGCCTACATCACGGGCGACGAGCAAAAAGTTTTACAGGAAAATGGTCTCGCACCCAAACAATAGACTTACATTTGCAGCATGCGTTACAAGGTTGTCAGCATGGGAGATGCGTTGAGGGAGTACCTCAACAAAAGCCGGTTCAAACCCAGGCTCATGGAGGTTCGTATACAGGAAAACTGGGAACAGGTTGTCGGTAAAACCATCGCCCGGTATACAGAAAGTGTGCAACTCTTCGACGGCAAACTGGTGATCACCACCACGGTGGCGCCCCTGAAACAGGAACTGAATTATTCGAAAGACCGCATCATCCGGCTGGTGAACGACATGCTGGGAGAAGAAATTGTCAAAGAAGTGATGATCAGATAGATCTGCATCCTCATCTTATATAAGCCTGCAGCTTCATTGCCGCAGGCTTTTTTATTGAAATCAATACGTTCAGCATCTTCAGCCCCTACGGCTGCTTCGCCACATCATCGCCACCGCCTTCGGCCGGCGGCTGTTTTGCCTGTTTGTCCTGTTCCTGGAGTTTATTGATCACGCGGCTGACATCGTTGATGGTGAGGCGGGTACGCAGGTGGGCCATCACCATTTCCTCCTCGTCCTGGATGAGCACCACCAGGTTGTCGAGGCGCTCGTCGTTTTTACCATCGGATAGCAGGTAGATGTTGCTGCCTTTGTGCCGCATTTCCATCAGCGGCTCGAAGCTCCCCTCCTTTTTAAGGTTTTCTTTCAGCAGGGCGATCGACTGCGGGGGAATCGGCTGGCCGTCCTGCAGCTCAACGGTATAAAGTTTTACGCTGCGTACTTTTTTAAGGGCCAGCTTGAGATATTCCGCGTCCCCGTCCCAGGCGGATTTGGGAACAAACCAGCTCACTATCCGCAGCGGCAAAAAGCTCAGCCCGAGGCGGTGGGTTTCCCCGATTTCCGCGAAATCGTTGGTGAACTGCCGCAATTGCTTGCGCTGGGCGGAGGCAGCGCAAAGGATAAACAGGGCGGCGAGGGTAAAAAGCATGCGTTTCATATCCGAGGTATAACAGGTGATTGCTGAAAAAAAGGCCGTTCCACCTGCGGGCGGAACGGCCGCGAATATCATTTAGGGCCTTTGGAGCCTTTGCTTCCTTTGTCGCCCCGGAGCTTGCCGAGGTTTTCAAACCCGTCGATCTTCATATCTCCGGCGATGCCGGCCAGCTCGTTGAGGCTGATGTCGCCGAAAATCGTCAGGGCCACAAATTCTTCGGTGGAGCCCACCAGCATCACCAGTTCCGCGATGTTGCCGCTGGCGTGTTCGCGTACCATGAACTTCACGTCGGCTTCCTTGTCGCGCACGGTCATCAGTTCTTCGAGGCCGTTACCCAGGAAGGATACGGCTTCCTTGAAAAGTTTTTGGCCGTCTTTGGCGTCTTCTTTCACCAGGATGCGCATGCCTTTGAGCTTGGAGGCCACGCCCACGATCTTTTTGGCGTCCGGGTCGTCCATCGACAGTTTGGAGAACATGCTGAACATTTTCGGTGTGATGTTGATCACCGTAAAGGCCGGATCGTCCTGATATTTCAGGAAAAATTTATCGATGGTGCTTTGCGCCAGTGCGAACTGGCTGGTGCAAAGTGCTATGATGAGCAGGAAAGTTATCCGTTTCATGTGGTTGAATTTATTTTCAAAGCCCGGAAACCTTGCGGATGCGCGGTCATGAGAGCTTTTTTGGATTTCGGAATGGCGTTTAATTACGGTCGTGCTCGAGTATCTCCGTTGCCTCTTTCAGGTAACTGAGTTTCTCCATTTGTGATTTGCCGCGGTTGAGATTTTTTGACAATATCTGCAGTGCTTTTTGTGTTTCGAGGTAGGCCAGCTTCGGATCGTTATAGGTATCGCGGACGGCGTACGCGCTTCCTTCGGTCATTTGTTTTTTCTGGATGAACTGCTGCACCGCATACCCCATTCCTATTCCTACCAGCAGAATGGCGGCATACTTCATCCATCCCTGCCAGAACGGGCGAACGATAGTGGCAGTTTCCCAGGGCGCCCTGACGTCGGTGAACAGTTCGGGCATGGTATAGCCCTCTCCTTCTTCCGCATGATAGTACCGGAACAGCGGCGCTGCCTCCTGCAGGTCTGGCGGTAATGTGCCCTCATGAGCGGCAAAAAACTCGCGCAGCTGCAATTCTTCTATCTCCGTTGTTTCACAGGCCCAATACTTTTCCAGCAGGGCGCTGACGTTACTGTACTCCATATACATGCAAATTTTGCAATTGTTCCCGCACCTGTTTTCTGGCCCGGTGCAGGTTTATTTTAACTTCACTCATTTCGACGCCGAGTGTTTCCGCAATTTCCTGGTAGCTCATACCGTCTATGTCACGTAATTGCAGAATGGTCCGGTACTTTTCGGGCAAACGGTGGATCACGCCGTGCACCCGCTTCATCAGGTCGCTCCTTTCCATGCTTTGATGCGGGGTGTGCTGGTGCGCTGCCGGCACTTCCTGCGCACGGTCCAGATCGTCCGTGATCCGGTACTTCTTGCTTTTGAGCTTGTCCAGCGCCAGGTTACGGGTGATGCGCATGCACCACGCTTCCAGGTTCTGCAACTCGCCCATCTTCTCCCTGTTGTGCCACACTTTCACGAATGCATCCTGGATGATGTCTTTGGCATCCTCCTCATTGCCCAGCAACCGCAGCGCGAAGCGGAACAGCTTCTGCCGGATAGGCATGATTTGAGCAAGGAATACTTCTGACGACATTTTCAGGTTTTTGGTTTGGCGGAAGGAGGCGTTCCTTCAGTGTGTTACAATATGAAGACGACCCTCCGGGAGGTTTGTTACAAAATACGAGAAAAAAAAATTGAAGGGACTGTAAATCAGTTGCTTAAACGGATACGGGGGTCTATGATGCTGTACAGCAGGTCGGCCAGCAGGTTGATGATCACGAAAATGCCGGCGGTAAAGAGCACCGCCCCCATCACCACGGGGAAATCGAACTTCTCCAGCGCGTCTACGGTTACTTTGCCTATTCCCTTCCAGCCGAAAATATATTCCACGAAAAAAGCCCCGGCCAGGAGCTCGGCAAACCAGCCGGTAATGGCCGTGATAACGGGGTTGAGGGCGTTGCGCAGGGCGTGCCTGTACAGGATGGCCGGGCCTGCCAGTCCCTTGGCGTAGGCGGTCCGGATGTAATCCTGCCCCAGCACGTCGAGCATGGCGCTGCGCGTGAGCTGCACGATGATAGCAAGGGGCCGTATGCCCAGCGTAAGGGCGGGCAGAATGAGGTTCCGCAGGTTGAGCACCCGCCCTTCGAAAGGATCGATGTCGAAAAGGCTGCCGGTCATATGCAGCCCGGTATAATCGGTTAGCACGAAGCCGAACAGGTAGGCCAGCACGATACCGGTAAAGAACGAAGGGGCGGAAATGCCGATGACGCTGGCGAACACGGCGCTGGTGTCCATCCAGGTGTTCTGCTTCACGGCCGAAAGAATCCCCAGGGCGATGCCCAGCACCGTGGCCAGGAGCATGGCGGCCAGCGCCAGCACCAGCGTGCCGGGAAGGGCTTCCATGAGTATTTCCCAAACGTCCTTCTTGCCCTGGTAGCTGCGCCGCAGGTAGGGCGTTTTCAGTACGAGCGCCCGCTCTTCCCCGACGGAGAAAAGCGCGACGCCGTTCAGCGACTGCTGCAGTTCGCTGCGGGTGTGGATGCCGAGGGGCGACAAATCATTGAGATATAGTAAAAACTGGACGCTCTTCGGCCTGTCAAGGTGCAGCTCCTTGCGCACGTTCTCCAGCGATGCCACGTCTGCCCGCTGGCCCAGCGTTAGCCTGGCCGGATCGGCGGGCAGCACGTTGAAGAGCAGGAAAATCACGATCACCACGCCCAGGAGGACGAGGATGCCGTAGCCCAGTTTCCGTATGAAGAAACGCAGCATCTACGGAATATCGTTATAATGCCATTTGCCCTTGATGGTGGCGTTGTTGAGCAGCAGCAGGCATGGCGTGCTGCGGCCGGCGGTTTTGATGGCGGTGCCGTCCATTTGCAAAAACGGCATCTCCACGCGGTGCTGCGCCTTGAACAGCTCCACATCCTGTCGATTGGAACTGGTCACCCCGAATACCACTACTTTACCCTCCTGCGCCTGTTTGAGCAGGGCGTTCACTTTGTCTTCCCAGCCGTAACCGGACTGGTTCACGTCGCGCACCAACAGCAGGTACACGGGGCGTGTTTCCTTCAGCACGGCGTCGTTCTGGCGGTTGCCGTCGAAGTCGGTCAGGATGAAGTCTTTGATTGCCGGCTCGGCATTGCCTTTCCTGATGAGCTTGTCTTTCCGGTCCACGTACTTCCAGGTGGAATCCTGCCAGGGATAATTGTCAACCGTAAACTCCTGTTTCTTCCCGTCCTTTTCGTAGATCATCACAGTTTCATACACATCCGGTGTGGAGCCGGGAGGCGCTTTCATTTTTTCCTCGATGTTGTTGCCTACTTTATACGGCAGGCAGTCTACAATGGGCAGGTGCGCCAGCGTATACCATTGCAGCAGCACGGGAAACAGCACTGCCAGCGCCATGATGATATTGGTGGCGCGGTTGGGGAACAGCGGTTCGATGCGTTTGCGGTAAATGAAGATCACGACGATCATCACCAGCAGGATGATGTCTTTCCAGAACGACTGCTCTGCGGTGAGCTTGATACAGTCGCCGAAGCAGCCGCATTCCCGGATGAGGCCGCTGAACAGGGCGAAGCCGGTGAGGAAGGTGAAAAATATGATGAGCAGCAGCAATAACAGGGAAAAGATCCGCATCCGGTAACCCAGCAGCACGGCAAAACCGGCGATAATCTCGAAGGCGTTCATCACCAGTGAGAAGGCCAGCGAAAACGGCACCAGGAACGGCAGATGCAGCACCTCGAAAAATTCATCCATTTTGTAGCTCAGGCCGAGCGGGTCGTTGGCTTTGATGAGGCCCGAAAAAATGAATAATACTCCTACTACCAGGCGGAACAGAATCAGGATTGGTTTCATCAGATATTATTTGTCTTGTCAAAGGTCTAATGGCATTTACATGTCATTAGATATTATTTGTCTTATCAAAGGTCTAATGGCATTTGCATGTCATTAGCTATTATTTGTCTTATCAAAGGCCTAATGGCATTTCAATTGTCCGACGGCACTGCCGTACCATTAATATAATGTGTTTATTGTTCATCCAGCAGGATGAGCGCGAAAACCGCATAATTGATGATATCCACATAATTAGCGTCGATCCCCTCTGAAATGAGGGTTTGCCCGTTGTTCCGCAGGATTTGCTTGATGCGGAGCAGTTTGGTGAGAATCAGGTCTACAAAAGACTCCTGGCTCAAATCGCGCCAGGCCTCGCCATAATCGTGGTTTTTATTTTCCATCACTTCCCGCACGAAGCGGGCTTTGTCGTCGTACAAGCGTTCCACCTGCTCCAGCGGCAGGTCGGTATAGGGATTGTCTTTCGGCAGGTCCATCTGCATCAGCGCGATGATACCATAATTGATGATGGCCCGGAACTCACCGGCGATGTCGTCTTCCACCTTCTGCAGCCGCACTTCCTGGAGGTTGCGGATGCGCTGGGCTTTGATAAACACCTGGTCTGCGATCGAAACCGGGCGCAATACGCGCCACGAAGTGCCGTAATCCCGTGTCTTCTTTATAAAAACATCCCTGCTTTGCCCCACAACCGCCTGATATTGCTCCAGTGTTCTGCTCATAATTTGTATTAAATTGCCGGTCTATCGTCTTAAACCGTATGAAATTCAAAAATACATTATTACATAAAGATTTCACTATCTGTTGCCGGGGAAAGTTGGTGGACCTCTCCACCCCTGCCGTGATGGGAATTATCAATGTTACCGACGACTCGTTTTATGCCAACAGCCGCACCCGCACGCTGCATCACATCGTGGAAAGGGCCGGCCTGTTGCTGGCGGACGGGGCCGTGTTCCTCGACATCGGCGCCCAAAGCACCCGTCCAGGCGCTGAAATGGTTGGCGCCCCTGAAGAAAACGAGCGCCTGTTGCCGGCCATCCACGCCATCCTGCACCACTATCCGGAAGCCCTCCTGTCGGTCGACACCTTTCACGCCACCGTGGCCGAAAAGTGTATCCTGGCCGGGGCGGCCATCGTGAACGACATCAGCGCCGGCGACATGGATCCGGACATGCTGGCTGTTACCGCCGCCCTCCAGGCGCCCTACATCGCCATGCACATGCAGGGCACGCCCGCCACGATGCAGAAAAATCCACAGTATGCCGATGTTACACAGGAAGTGCTCGATTACTTCATACAAAAGCTCCACCAATGCCGCGAAGCGGGTATCAAAGACGTGATCCTCGACCCTGGCTTCGGCTTTGGTAAAACGCTGGCCCATAACCATATATTATTGCAGCAACTCGACCTGCTGCAGGTGGCCGGGGCGCCCATCCTCGCCGGTGTATCGCGCAAATCGATGATCTACAAACTACTGGGAGGCACGCCGGCGGAAGCCCTCAACGGCACAACCGTGCTGCATACCATGGCCCTGCTCAATGGCGCGGCCATCCTGCGTGCGCACGACGTGAAGGAAGCCGTGGAATGCGTGCGCATTGTTTCTTACCAGCGCTCGTTATAGCTGCGCAATTATTTCTATTTTTACCGCATGAAGGATGTATATCAATTTTATGGATTTGAGTTTCGCTGGCTGAATGTAATTGACCTGCTGATCGTAATTTTCCTCGTGATCCAGTTGTACCGCCTGCTGAAAGGCAGCCTGGCGTTCAATATATTCATAGGGCTGCTGATGGTGTATGCCGCGTATTTCGCCGTGCGCTCGCTGCAAATGCCCATTCTCACCAATATACTCGAGAACTTTATCAACGTCGGCCTCATCGCCATCATCATTATTTTCCAGCCCGAGATCCGGAAGTTCCTGCTCGTGCTGGGCAAGAAAACGCCGCTCAGCAAAGACAGCTTTTTCACCAAGCTCTTCCTGCCCGACCGTTTTAAAAGCTACAAGGAAGAAGAGCACATCATCAACGAAGTCATAACGGCCGTAGGCCATATGGCCGCCAGCCAGACGGGCGCGCTACTCGTGATCGCCACTACGTACAGGCTGAAGTTCGATACCGCCTCCAGCATCGCCATCGACGGTAACGTAAGCGCCAAACTGATCGAAAGTATTTTCGAGAAGAACAGCCCGCTGCACGACGGGGCCCTCATCATCGTGAGCAACAAAATACTGGCCGCCAAGGTCATCCTGCCCGTATCCGAAAATCCAAACCTGCCTACCCGTATCGGCATGCGGCACCGCTCCGCCGTGGGCATCACCGAGCACAGCGACAACCTGGCCATCATCGTGTCCGAAGAGCGCGGCACGGTATCCTTCGCCAAAGACGGCCTGCTGGTGCAGAATGTTTCGCTGGAAGAGCTGAAGGTGAAGCTGTATGAAGTGCTGGTAGACGGGATGTAAATCCGGTTGGCCCCAGGTGACGTTATTTTCCCGGAGAACTGAAGAGAATTCGCAGACGGCATGTAATATCCGGCTGTCGCGGAAGACGCCCCAGTCAGGGAAACGCCCTAAAATACAAAGTCCTCCCGTTGGTACGGGAGGATCTATGTTTGGGGGGATGACTCTATTAAAATATCTTATTTCAGTTCGATCGTCAGTTGTTGTTGCCCCACATGCACCGTATAGGTGCCGGGCGGCAGCGTTTTGACCTGCAAAGTATAAAGCCCTTTGTGGTGGCCTCCTTCCAGGGGTATCATCCTCACCGGTTCCTGCGCGCTGTTGTAAATCGTACATTGTACCACCCCTTTCGACCCTTCCATTGCCGGAACCCTGATACGTACATGCCCTTCGGGGGCAGGTAGTTGTTGCATCGCAACCGTCAGCGGATTCAAAAACAATATAAAACTCCAGATATTCATAAGAACCTTCTTTCAGGGATATTGCTTCGGTTCTTACAGGAAATGATCAAAAGGATTGGATACCTCAAATATACAAAAGTATTCAAATCTAATATCCTCAAATTTGTTAACTCGTTGTTAACCCGGCATTCAGAACGCGTCTTCGAAGTGCACGATTTCTTCGCCGGCCGCGCCCAGCGTAACGGATATGATGTCGAAGCGGATGCAGCCGGGCTGCAGTGCGTGCTGTTCGAGGTAGTGGCCGGCCGCCCTTAACAGCAGATCCTGTTTGGCGCCGTTCACGGCATCCTCCGGCATCCCGAAAAACTGGGTGCTGCGCGTTTTAACCTCGATGAAGACGAGGGTGTCGCCCTGCCGGGCGATGATGTCGATTTCTTTTTTACCGTACGTCCAGTTGGTATGTAATATTTGATAATGTTTGCAACGGAGGAAATTTGCGGCTAACAGCTCTCCCTTTTTGCCGAGGTCGTGATGAGATGCCATCTGATTTTTCTATTTTTACGGCTTAACAATGGAAATAATGCATCGCTCAAACGTATTTTATCTCAAAGGAAAGGTACAACATTATGCCTGGGGAGGGTACAGCTACATTCCCCAATTGCTGGGGCAGCCGGTGACCGACAAACCGGCGGCGGAATACTGGATGGGTGCGCACCAGAGCGCGCCGTCGGAACTGGATACCCCGCAGGGACCGGTTTTGCTGAACGAATACGTCGCCTCCGCCCCGGCCGGCGTGTTGGGAGCCGCCGCTGCGGAGCGGTTCGGAGAGTTGCCTTACCTCTTTAAAATACTGGATGTTAAAGATATGTTGTCCATCCAGGTGCATCCCACCAAGGCCGAGGCCGAAAAGGGCTTCCGGCGGGAAAATGAGGCGGGCATCCCCCTCAATGCACCCCACCGCAATTACAAAGATGCCAACCACAAGCCCGAAATCATGGTGGCCCTCAGCGAATTCTGGCTGCTGCACGGGTTTCTGCCGGAAGACAAATTGAAGAAAGTACTGCAGGACGTGCCGGAACTGCGCTCACTGGCAGGCATATACGAACAGGGAGGCTATTTCGGCCTGTATAAAACCGTGATGGAAATGCCGCAGGACGAGGTAAATACAATGCTCCGCCCCCTTTCGGAAAGGGTACTGCCCGCCTACAAAGCCGGCCAGCTGCAGAAAAGCGACCCCGCCTTCTGGACGGGCCGCGCTATCGACAACGACCCGGCCGGCCTGGAGCGGCTCGACAGGGGGATTTTCTCCATCTACTTTTTCAACATCGTATATGCGGCGCCGGGAGAAGCGGTTTTCCAGGATGCGGGCATCCCCCACGCCTACCTCGAAGGCCAGAACGCGGAGCTGATGGCCAATTCCGATAACGTGCTGCGCGGCGGCCTCACTCCCAAACACATCGACGTGCCGGAACTGCTGCAGCACACCCGCTTCGAGGCCGTGCACCCGAACATCCTGAAAGGCGAGCCCATCCATGATGGGCAGGAGCGCATCTACCCCACCCCTGCACCCGATTTTGTAATCAGCACCATCACCCTGAAGGCCGGCGACACCTACAAACACACCGCCACGGCCCCGGAAACCTGGATAGTACAGGGCGGCGAAGGCCAGGTGAACGAGCTCCCCGTCAAACAGGGCTCGTCCGTATTCATCCCATTCGGCGTACCGTATACGCTCACGGCTGAATCCGAACTGGTGGTCTTTAAAGCAGCTATCCCTTAATTGACTATATTTGTATTGTTTAAAGCACTTATCTGTATGAAGAAAGAAACATTATCGAACATCATCCTTATAGCCGCGCTCATTTTCCTGACCACGCTGGGCCGCCTCGTGACCAACTACATGGCCATCTATAACTTCACCGCCATCGGCGCAGGCGCCCTGTTCGCAGGTGTGGTGCTGAAAGATAAAAAGTACGCTTACATCGTGCCCCTGGCGGCCCTGGTGCTGAGCGACGTGTTTTTCCAGCTGTTCACCGAAATCCCGGGCTTCTACGGCGGCGAAATGCTCTTCGTATACGGTGGTTTCGTGCTGATCACCTTCCTGGGCACCAAAATCCGCAAACCAAAAGCGGGCAATATATTCCTGGCCTCCATCGCGTCGGGCCTGATCTTTTACCTGGTATCCAACCTCGGTACCTTCCTGTTCCGCGATATGTACCCGCATACGCTGAGCGGCCTGCTGGCCTGCTATTATGCCGCCATTCCGTTCTATAAAAACGAACTGTTCGGCAGCTTCTTCCTGAACACCATCATGGGCAACGTGTTTTATACGGGCCTGCTGTTTGGGGCTTACAGCCTGCTGAAACCGGTGTTCGTGAAACAGGCGGAAAGCAGGGAACAATTTGCTTAAGCTACGACATTCAGCATACGAAAAAGGCTGCCGTTTGGCAGCCTTTTTTATTCCTTCCCGGGAGATTCTTTGATATACAAATCGCGCTGCGGGAACGGTATCACCACGCCCTCTGCCTTGAACAGGGCGTGAATGGCCTGGATCATATCACTGTTCACCTGTCGCCATTCGGAAATGTGCCGTACCCAGTACACCAGCTCGATATTGACCGAACTATCGTCGAATGCCTTGGCGAGCACGCTCGGCGCGGGGTATTGGAGAATTCGTTCGTCCTTTTCCACAAGCGGCCGCAGCAGGCTAATCACCCGTGACAGATCGGTGCCGTAGGCTACGCCCACGATGATATCCACGCGGCGGATGTTCCTGCCCAACGTCCAGTTCACCAGGTCCTGCTGCAGCAGCGCCCCGTTGGGAATGATGATGCAGGCGCCGTCGATGCTCGTTACCACGCTGCTCCTGAAGCCGATCGATTTCATGGTGGCGAGCTTGCCGTTGATTTCTATCAGGTCGCCCACACTCACCTGCTTCTCGAAGGCGATAATCAGGCCGCTCACGAGATTGTTCACCAGCCCCTGCAAGCCCAGCCCGATGCCGACGCCCAGGGCGCCGAGAATGATGGTGATACGGTCGAGCGGGATGCCCGTGGCGGCAAATGCCAGGAAAAGGCCGAGACTGAATATGAAGATCCGGATGAGCAGGATCCAGTTACCGAGGCCCATGCGACCGGGCCTTTCGGTATGCCCTGCCGGTTCGGTCGCGAAAAATGAAATCAACCTCGACAGGAAAGTAGCGCATACGAGGATGAGCACGAAAATCAGTATGCTGTTGATGGAAAACTCATAATGCCCGAGCGTCCGCTGGTCCGATAAAAAATTGTTCAGCGGGTCGGCCAGCAGCCTGAACCCGTAGAAATTCCGCCCTACCAGGATGAACCATCCGATTACCAGCAGCACATAAAACAGCCCCGGCACTTTCTGGCCCACCCGGCTGAAATTCAGGTAAAACAACCGGCGTTCGGGATGTTTGTACACCGTGGCCGCAAGGCCCAGGCCTTCGTTGATCAGGCGTGCGGTCCAAAGGAAAAATATCGCGACGATGCAGCCCGCGTAACCGCTCACCATAAAGGTTTTGGAAAGGTTATACCGGCCGTACAGGTTAAAGGCGAGGGCGATGGTTTCCATCGCGCATACGAACGCGATAAAATAAAGAATGTTCTTTTCCCGCAGCGTTTGCCGGTGTTTGCTGGTCAACACATACGCGGTGTAAATCGCGCCCGTCAACTGGAGGCACAGCATCGCGTAGCGTTCCGCCCGGGACGCCTGTAAAATAAAATTATCGGCCCCGGCCAGTACGAACAGCGCGATCATGATCAGCCAGAAGCCCATCCAGAAACGGGTGATGAACCCCCTGAAAATGAAGCACAGGCAAACGGCGCAAACGATCCATAACACGTAGCTGATGATGAACGGCGGCGAATGGAACATGAACTGAAAAATGCTGATCACGATGAGCATGGCCGATGGCAGCGGATAGCGCACCACCAGCTGCTCCGCGTGGTTGCCCGTGAGCAGTCCCGCAATGGCCAACTGGCGCTTCAGCGAGCGCAGGAAAACATAAGATGCCGCGATCAGCGCCAGCAGCAGCAGGAACCGCCCGCCGTTGTCGCCCACATAAAACCGGAGCAGCAGCGCTTCCTTCGCCCACGAGAACCGGGCGATCTCCGGCAGCGGCCGTGTAAACATCACCGGTCCCCACAGGTTATTGAACTCGCGCCGGAAGGTTTTCCCGGACAGGTCCTGGCGGTAGAGCTCGATGTCTTCCAGCGCCGACCTGATTTCGAATACCAGCGGATCAAGCTGCAGCTGCAGGTTCTGTGCCTGGGCCGTAGCGAGTTTCAGTGAACTGTCGATCGGGTGCACCTCGCGCGTAACCACCACCAGTTTCTGGATGTACTTCACCAGCGTCGCAGAATCCGACGGAAAGAAGTACAGCGCCGAGTCGATTGAAAGCGAATCTATCCGGTCCTTGAAGCCGATCAGGTCGGACGTATAGCGGTTCAGCGCCTGCTGGCGGCGAATGGCGTTGGTGTATAACTCCGACAGGATGGCGGCGGAAACGGCCAGGTTCCGCTGCGTCTGGTTGCTACCCTTGTTGGTGAATACGCCGTCTTTCACGATGGCAAGACTGGCGCGGGTATTTTCTATGTCTGCCGCCACCTGCGTGGTGTCGGCGCTTTTCTTCAGGTAAATCTTCGCCTGTTCCAGCGTGCGCTTCATCTGCTCGATCAGCACATCCTGCCGCATCCGCAGCCGCCCTTCCCTGAATTCCTGCAGGTTCCGGGCGGCGCCACCTTTCACCGCCTGCTGTATCCGGCTGGCCAGGTCGCCGGCCGGCGGTGCAGGCGCCGTTGTGGTGTCTGCCGGCAGGGTGGTTGAATCGGCGCGTTGTTGCGCCATGGCCATGCCCGGGATGCAACACACCGCCAGCATCAGCCAGGCCGTGCATATGCAAACGATACGCCGCGCGTGCGCACGGTGGGGCTTTGCCACTTTAGGAGTTTGAGAATATGAAAAGAAATGAGGTTGTTCAGGATAATGTGTCCGCATCCGTGAGTTGATATTACGGTATTGAATTTACTAAAAATCCCCTACTCCATCTGCAGAAAACAATAATCTGCATGCCGTATTTTCGAGAATGACGGCAGCTGTACGGGTTGTGCAAACAGGGGGCAGTCGAGCACCACGGTATGGAACTCCCCGTTTTCACCGCATACGTCCACGCCTTTTTCTTCGAGGTCCGCGATGAGCGCACCGTCCATAATACGCCCGAGGAAATCTTCGCCCAGGTGGGGGTTGCATGACACGATCATGCAGCGGATGCCTTCGTGCAGCATGCGGTGCACGAGTGCTTTACGGTCTTGTTGCCAGAGCGGCAGCAGTGCTTTGAGGCCGGCTGCGGCGCATACTTTTTCTTCCCAGTCGCGGTGCGGCTGCAGGTCGATGTCGCCGAACACGGCGGCCTGTGCGGCGTGTTGTTCCGCCGCGGTTTGTAAGGTGTTGATGAAATTCTTTTCGTAGTCCTGCCAGGAGCTGGCCACGGTGTGCAGGGGCAGGTCGAGCGCGGCGGCCTGTTGTTGCAATATCGATTTGGGTAAGCCGTGCGAGCGGGAAATGCGGCCATTTTCATTGAGCACATTCAGGAGTGCGACAGGGGCGTAACCCTGTTGCACTGCCTGCATGAGCGCGAAGCAGCTGTCTTTTCCGCCGCTCCAGGATGCAATTATATTAATCATCGAGTTTCAATACGGCGAGGAAGGCTTCCTGCGGCACCTCTACGTTACCGATCTGGCGCATGCGTTTTTTACCTTCTTTCTGTTTCTCGAGCAGTTTGCGTTTACGGGAGATGTCGCCGCCGTAACATTTGGCCGTTACGTCTTTCCGCATGGCGCTGATGTTTTCCCTCGCCACGATTTTAGCGCCGATGGCGGCCTGGATGGCGATGAGGAATTGCTGGCGGGGCAGCAGCTCTTTCAGTTTTTCGCAGAGCTTGCGGCCGAAGTCGGACGCGCGGCTGCGGTGAATGAGCGCGCTCAATGCGTCCACTTTATCGCCGTTGAGGAGGATGTCCATTTTAACGATATCGCTGTCGCGGAAGCCGATGGGCGAATAATCGAACGAGGCGTACCCGCGGGTCTGGCTCTTCAGTTTGTCGTAAAAGTCGAATACGATTTCGGTGAGGGGCAGCTCGAACATCAGCTCCACACGCGTGGTGGTGAGGTAGCTCTGGTTGAGCAGGATACCACGTTTGCCGAGGCACAGCGTCATGATGTTGCCGATGTATTCGGGCTTGGTGATGATCTGCGCGCGGATGAACGGCTCTTCGATGCGCTCCAGCTTGGTGGGGTCCGGCATTTCGGAGGGGTTGTTCACCGTAATCACCTTTTCTTTCGTATCGTGCGCGATGAAGCCTACGTTGGGTACGGTGGTGATCACCGTCTGGTTGAACTCCCTTTCCAGCCGCTCCTGGATGATCTCCATGTGCAGCATCCCGAGGAAGCCGCACCGGAAACCGAAACCGAGCGCCTGCGAGGTTTCCAGTTCGTAGGTGAGCGACGCGTCGTTCAGCTGGAGCTTGTCCATGCAATCGCGCAGCTCCTCGAAGTCTTCCGTCACTACCGGGAAAATGCCCGCGAACACCATCGGCTTCACCTCTTCGAAGCCCTGGATGGCTTCTTTGCAGGGGTTGGCGGCGAGGGTGATGGTATCCCCCACTTTCACTTCCTTGGCGTTTTTGATGCCGGTGATGATATAGCCTACGTCGCCGGCGAACACCTGGTTCTTCGGCTCGAGGCCCAGCTTGAGGATGCCTACTTCCGCCGCTTCATATTCTTCGCCGGTGTTCACGAACCGGATTTTGTCGCCTTTTTTGATGGAGCCGTTGTAAATCCGGAAGTATGCGATGATACCGCGGAAGGAGTTGAACACGCTGTCGAAGATCAGCGCCTGCAGCGGTTCGTCCACATTACCTTTGGGAGCGGGAATGCGGGTTACGATGGCTTCCAGGATCTCCTCGATGCCGATACCGGATTTACCGGAGGCCAGGAGGATGTCTTCGTCTTTCACCCCGATGAGCTCGATGATCTGGTCTTTCACCTCCTCGATCATGGCGCCCGCCATGTCGATCTTGTTGATCACGGGGATGATTTCCAGGTCGTTTTCGAGCGCCAGGTACAGGTTGGAGATCGTCTGCGCCTGGATGCCCTGGGCGGCGTCTACCAGCAGCAGGGCGCCTTCGCAGGCGGCCAGCGCGCGGGAAACTTCGTAGGAGAAGTCCACGTGGCCCGGGGTGTCGATCAGGTTAAAGATATATTGTTCGCCGTTTTTGGCTTTGTAGTTCATTTGGATGGCGTGGCTCTTGATAGTGATGCCTTTTTCCCTTTCAAGATCCATGTCGTCGAGCACCTGCGCCTGCATGTCACGGTCGGAAATGGTTTTGGTAAACTCCAAAAGTCGGTCTGCCAGGGTACTTTTCCCGTGGTCGATGTGTGCAATGATGCAAAAATTCCGGATATTCTTCATATATAAACTCCTAAGATCACTGCGTTCTAAGGCTCCGGACGCTTTTTATACCGATTCCATCGCAGATCAGGCTAAGTTCAAGGCGCAAAGGTATTAAATTTTGTTCTTCTTTCATGTGTTGCCGGGGTCAATTGCACGTATTTCTTTACTTTTAAAGCAAAAAACCAGCATATGGCACTGCAACAACAATTCGAGGAGGCCGTGGCCGCCAGCAAAACGCTCAGCAGCAAACCCGACAACGACATCCTGCTGCAACTCTATTCCCTGTACAAGCAGGCCACGGAAGGCGACGTGAACATCGAACCGCCGGCCAACATGTTCGATTTCGTAGGCAAGGCCAAATTCGACGCGTGGACCAACCTGAAGGGCAAATCGAAGGAAGAAGCCATGCAGCAGTACATCGACCTGGTGAATAAATTAAAAGGATAAAAGGCGGATTGCCTAACTTTGGGGGATATGGTACCGAATTATACGATCAGTGAAAAGACGCAGCATTTCCTGGACCTGGAAGAACAGTACGGCGCGCACAATTACCACCCGTTGCCCGTGGTGCTGAACCGCGGCGAGGGGGTTTACGTGTGGGACGTAGACGGCAAACGTTACTACGATTTCCTGTCCGGCTACTCCGCCGTGAACCAGGGCCATTGCCACCCCGCCATCGTGGCCGCGCTCACCGAGCAGGCGCAGCGCCTCACGCTTACTTCCAGGGCCTTCCACAGCAGCCTGCTGGGGGAATACGCCGCGTACGTCACCCGTTATTTCGGATACGACAAGGTACTGCCCATGAACACCGGCGTGGAAGCCGTGGAAACCGCGCTGAAACTCTGCCGCCGCTGGGGATATGTCGTGAAGGACATCCCGGAAAACAAGGCGAAGATCATTGTGTGCAGCGATAACTTCCACGGCCGCACCCTCAACGTAGTGTCTTTCAGCACCGACCCCGTGGCCCGGCAAAATTTCGGTCCCTACATGCCCGGTTATGAGATCATCCCGTTCAACGACCTGCCCGCGCTGGAGAAGGCGCTGCAAGACAGGAACGTGGCCGGTTTCATGCTGGAGCCGATTCAGGGCGAGGCTGGCGTGGTGGTGCCCGACGAAGGGTATCTCTCCAAAGTGCGCCAGTACTGCACCGATGCCGGTGTGCTGATGATTGCCGACGAAATCCAGACCGGGCTGAGCCGCACCGGCCTGATGCTGGCCTGTGATCATGAAAACGTGCGGCCCGACATCCTGGTGCTTGGCAAAGCCCTTTCCGGCGGAACGCTGCCCGTATCCGCCGTATTGGCGGACGACGACATCATGCTCACCATCAAGCCCGGCGAGCACGGGTCTACCTACGGCGGCAACCCGCTCGCCTGCAAAGTGACCATGGCCGCGCTGGAGGTGTTACGCAACGAACGCATGGCCGAGAACGCCGGCAAAATGGGCGTATTGCTTCGCGAAGGCATCGAAAAAATAGCCTCCCCTCACATCAAAACCGTACGGGGCAAAGGCCTGCTTAACGCCATCGTTATCGAACACCCGCACGAAGACGCCGCCTGGGAACTGTGCCTGGCGCTGAAAGAAAACGGGCTGCTGGCCAAGCCCACCCACGGCGATAAAATCCGCTTTGCGCCACCGCTGACCATCAATGCCGCGCAGATCGCGGAGTGTGTGGCCATCATCCGCAAAAGCCTGGACGTATTAAACAGCTGAGAAATTCCATGAGTAACAATACAAAAGCCATCAGAAGCTCCGGCTGGAGAACGGACATGCTCATCGGCTTCCCCGACGGGCTGCTGCTGCTCCTGTTCACCACGCAGGTGCTGTATTCCAAAGAGCTGTCGGTCGATTCGTTTTACATCCTCCACCTCCTCATCCTGGGCGTTGCCACGCTGCTGATGATGATCGCCGTGTTCCGCGCCAACCGTGGCGACGACGATGACGGCACCATGAGCCCCGAAGAAAAAGCCAAACTGCAAAACCTCGATATTTCAAGGCCCACCATTGAACAGATTGCCGTGGAGATGGAGCGCGACCAGCAGCTCTGGGAAAAAACGCTGCAGGAAGAAAATGTGGAGCTGCAGAGTTTCGGGCTGCGCCATGCTTTGCGCAGCGCATTGGCGACGGGGATATTTTTCCTGCTGGGCGGCGCACTTCCCTTTATCCCCTATCTGGCCAGCGAAGATTTCACCTTCGCGTCGGAGATCAGCCTGGGCCTCAGCCTGCTTGCGCTGCTGATATTCGCCTACTTCAAATCGCGCATCACGGGCCAGCAACCCGTGCGCACCACGTTACGCTACCTGGCTACGGGCGGCCTGGTGATGCTGGCATCGTACCTGATCAGTATTGCGATTTAAGATTTTTTAATGAACCGCTGGTGATTCATCAACACACAGATGAATGCCAGGATGGCCGCGCCCAGGGAGAGGTACAACCCGATTTTCTGGTCGGGGCAAATTCCCATTTCACAACGGGAATAGATGAGCATGTTGCGGAATGCCCATGCGGCGAGGAAAGCGCTGGTGAAGAGGTTCACCCTTGGCGACCAGCCTTTTTGCACCAGGAAGAGGATAAGCACGATCACAGACACGGCGATGCTTAATTTACCCGGCTCCCCAAAGCTGGAGCCTTCGCTTTGCAGCCCGGTGAACACCAGTACCTGCCCGTTGACGGGCACGCTGATCCAGGGCAGGAAAGCGGCGATGATCACGAGTAGGGCGGCAATGATGCCGATGATGCTTGATTTCGACATGGGAACGAATTGAACGGCAAAGTAAGGGAGAATTTTCGGGAAAGGGAAACGGATTATTGGAAAGCTAACCGGCAGTGCGCCGTACGGCAGCCGCTCAGCCTACCGGCGAGAAGATTCTTTTTTCAGCTCCCTGTTACGCTGAACATTATCGTTTTGCAATACTGTTAGCGGGCAGCCCTGCCTGCAACAGGCCGGCTTCCGTATGGCTCAACGCGCAGCCAACCGGAAGATATGGCTTCCCCCGTCGTCGTTATCCGCCACCAGCATTATTTCCAGCCCATCAGGCAGATCACGGAGGCTGATGGATTCGATTTTCTGACCTTTGAATACCGGGTGAACCGCTTCCAGTTTGAACCATTCGTCCGGGTGAGCAGTCGCTTGCCGTATGTTTTTCGTGGCGTTTTTGATGATGCCTATGCGGCTGTCTTCGATCTTTCCGTCGTCGTATACATTGCTGGTTTCTTCCTTCGAGGTGGTAAAAAACAGCCAGTCTTTTTCCCGGTGCCACGCCATCCCCGAAATGCCGGAGAAACCAGGCTCTTCCGGCAGGTTCAGGCGGCAAACGTGCGGGTTGCCGGTTGGCAGCCAGATCGCTTGAGTATCTGAAAGGATCAGGAGGTTCTCCGGTTTGGCGAGGTGGCCACGGTTGCCGAGCAGCAACGCCTCCCCTATTTCTGTCGCCGCTTCTATGTTCAGGTCGGCCAGCGTTTTGAGTGTCTTGTAAAATGCCGAGAGGTCCTTGATGTCCATTTGACCGGTATCAGGGAAATAGAGCAACGCCGCATCCCTTTGCGGGCTAAGGGAACCCGAGCCGAGGGATAGCAAGGCGGTTTTGCCATCGGCACTGATGATGCTCAGGCTTTCCCAGTCTTTTTTGAGCTTCTTTGGAATACGCGGCAGTTCTCCATTGCTTTCCGCGCCGGGAATAGGAAGCCGGTTATTGAGCGTGAGATCCGCGTTCAGTATGAATAGCCTGGTGGCATCGTCACCAACGATGTAATAGCGGCCGTTGTAATACGCCAATCCGCTGGCACTGGGGATGCCGGGGAAGTGTTGGTGGTGGGTGAGCGTGAGATTCATGCCTGACGGGTTTAAATATTTTCTCTTACTTACACGGAAGACGACGATATAAGCTATTACTTGGACGGACTGCATCTACATGTCGCGCAAGTAAAGATAATATTTCCGCATAGCTTTCCGCATCAGCCATCCGAAACGTAAAAGCCGCACAGTAAGCGTGCGGCTTTTGCGTTTTCGTACTTATGTTCTCACTCCCAACTATCGTTGTAGGCATACGAGGCCACCAAAGCAAGGTCGCGCCACTGGCCGGGCCAGGAGGTGATGGACAGGCTCAGTTCGATGTTGCCGGGGTATTTCACCACCAGCGTTTGCATGCCCGGCTCGCCCCATTGGAGAGCACCGTCTTTGCCGTAACTCTGCCCGCGGATGGTCATGAAGGAATCTTCCGTATCCCAACCCAGGAAGTTGGTGTCCATCATCGTGCGTTGCGCTTTGGTGAGCAGGACTTCCGTGTTGGCGAGGTAGGCCATGAAGCGGGCCATTTCCATGGTGGAGAGGTAGTATCCACCGCCGCCGGATTCCGGTGTCCAGTCGAAATGGTCGTAAGTAACGAGTTTCGGTCCTTCGTTCAGGGCTTGCGCGGAGTTGGCGCCCGGCTTGCACAACGCGCTGGCGATGCCGATGGGCGTAAAGATGTTATCCTGCAGGTATTTGACATACTGGAAGCTCAGCCAATCCTCGAAGAGGGTTGTTTTTTCCGGCACCAGGCTGGCTTCTATCTGGAGCGTCGCCTGTTTGTTGATCATATACGGGATCATGACGCGGAAGATGGCGAAGTTCATGTTATCGTACTTCTTCGGCTTGGAGGGATTATCGAGCCCATTGGCGCAGAGGGCCTTGATAAATTCGATTTTCCCTGTGCCCTGTGAAATGCCGGATCGGTGTGTCAGCAGTTGACGGAAGGTAACATCTTTAACTTCCTGCACGGTATTGAAGTATTTCGGCAGCCACTGACCGATGGCATCGTCGAGCTTGATGTTGTTTTTCCCCATCAGCTGGATAACCGCCACGGCGGTAATCGATTTGGTAACGCTGGCGATGTTCATCTCCTGGTCCGGGTGCATCGGGCTGAACCCGCCGGCGGATTTCACATATGCGATACCGGTAGAACAGGTATCTACCCAGCGACCGTTCTGGCTGATCACGAAGGAATACCCGCGTGGTTGCGTAGTAGCGGTTTTGGAAATATTTTTCTTCAATTCTTCCTTGAACTTCGCGGCGTTGAATTTCTTCTGGGGTACCGGCGCCTTGTCTTTGATGCAGGAGCTTGCTGTGAGCATGGTAAAACAGGCTACCAGTGTGGATTTCAATAACGTTTTCATTTTTGTTGCAATTGGGGTGAATAATTTTGACGCCACAAAAAAAGGAAAGCGGGCGGTTACTGGGTGGGTTAACGGATGGGGAGATTGGGTTAATGGATGCCGATATGCATTAAAGGCCGCGGCGAAAGACCAGACCGCTGCGCTTCAGCCGCTTTGAAGGATATACAAACCAGGAAAATCAGAAAAATAATATTGCGGTTACGCATGTGGAATTGGATATAACATTACAAACTAAAACGAGCAGGCAGCACTTAAAACGAGCTATTCCACACTTCAACGATGCCATACTTTCATTACCCTATTTTACAAATCTTATTCTAAAAAACCATACTCCACTTATTTGCACACTTCCATGCCGAATGACGACCAGGAGTGTGACTCATAATGCAATTGGCATGTTTCTCACTTCCAGAGCCCCAAACCAGGAAAATGCGACACCCCGTTTCTTTACAAAATTGTAAAAAGTTGAGCTGTTCTTAATTCCTTAAGGCTCCACTGAAAAATCATATTTACACTTGTGCCAGTGTGTAAACTGATTTGCCCAATAAAGGGAATATAAAAAGAGATGATGTAAACACACATGTAAACCTATATCTGTAAAAGCTTCATTTCTGATTCATGCTGTAACCTATGCTGATAGCGTATTTACAGTGAGATACTCCATATATTCTCCATATACCCGTTATATCTAATTCATAGTTACGCTATTCTTTAAAAAATATGGACTATCTATTGATTTGTTAATGATTTGATACCTTGAAATAATAGTTTTAATTTCAGATATCATTGTTTCACCCTAAATGTTTTACTATGGCAATCCTCGATCCGAATGCCCCTCCTATCATCGGCACTGTGGGCAACCTCACCTACTACCGCATCAAAGGCAGCGACAAGATTTATGTCCGCGGCAAAGGCGGGGTTTCCAAAAAGAGAATCAAAAAGGCCCCCGAGTTCGAGCGTACCCGCGAGAACAACGCAGAATTTTCCGGTTGTGCCATTGCGGCCGCCAGTATTCGCGATATCATGCACCCGATCAACCGGCTGGCGGATTTCAACTTCACGCCGAAGCTGATCGCGTTGATGAAAAAAATCCAGCGGGAATGTGACACCGGCCACCGTGGCCAGCGCAACATCCGGATTACCCGGTACCATTACCTGCTGGAGGGATTTTCGCTCAACCGATCCTTCCCCTTCACCGGCATCGTACGCCAACCACTTCATGCCGTTATCGACCGCGCACGCGGCACGGCTACCGTAGAGGTACCTGCATTGAGGGCAGACATCAACCTGTTTGTGCCCTGGAAGTCGCCTTATTACCAGTTGGTGTTTTGCTTCGGCGGGGTGAGCGACCTGATGTTCAACGGCAAGGAATTCCCTCACGGGCCACGGAAAGAGCGCGAGATGAAAGAAACGGCCTGGTCGCCGGTCGTAAAGCCATCGCACAGGCAAACGATCACCCTGCAGCTGCCGACGGCCGTAAAAGCGGACGAAACACTGATTTTAACAGTGGGTGTACAGATGGGCGCTCCTGATGAGAATGGAGAAGTGGTACCTGTAGCAAGACAGGGAGCGGGGGTGATATTGCGGGTTGGGTGAGGGAGCGGGGCCTTACTGATTTTTAACTCAGCCATCCGTTAAGCTTAAAAAAATGTTCCAAATGCCCAGTTAGCCCAAAAGACCCCGAATATGAAAATAATGGCTGTGATATTATCATCAATCCAACTTTTTATTTTCGCTCAAATAGTCAACAAGCAATTGCTCCAAATCTTCATTTAAATTATCAAACCCATTATCCAGTGCATTTAAAAATTCAGATAGTTTGTCATCGAAGTGAATAATCTTTTTTGCTGAACTGCGCAAGCGCAAAGAATGGTCACAGGCGGACCTTGCCAAAGCCGTGGAAACCTCCCGCGATATTATCGGTAAATACGAACGCAACGAGAGCAGCCCGTCCATTGAGATGGCCGCTAAAATCGCCGATGCTTTTGATGTCACCCTCGATTACCTCATCGGCAAAGGCAGGCATGCCGCCTACGACAAGGACGTCGTTAAAAGGATAGAGGAGATTCAGGCGCTCGATGCTAACACCAGAGCCACACTATTTAATGTCATTGGTACCCACCTACGCGACTATATAGCGCGCAAAGCATACGCGTAAAACAAACAGCCCACGCAATCTGCGCGGGCTGTTTGGTCAATAATCAACTATTTTCTTCCACTAATTTTTTAAATTCCGTAATCAAATAAATTAGCTTACTCAAATCACCTCCAGCACTAAACTTCCCTCCTTTTATTTTATAACAACACCAATCGTTCTCACTCACTTCTATTGTACCAGAATCAATCTGCAACTTTTCCAAACTTGTATTATTAAGATCAATTTCAATATACCAGCCTGGATTACTAACGGTGGCTATCCTAACACCATTTTCATGCTCCCAATCATCATTGCAGTGAGCCTTAACCCATCCAGATAACCATTCAAAAATATGCTCCATATTTTAAGTATTAAATCAACAAACTAATCTTACGGAAAAAATCGGATGTTACGTGGTAATTCATAAGGCTCTGGTGCGCGCACTCCCCCAGAGACTGTCTTCCCTTGGACATGGGGAGTCGGAACTGACTCTCTGGTAACTTTGTTCACATGGCCCTGACCTGCGGCGCCACTAGGCACACCACCATCAAAACGTTTTTGGGGATTCCAAAACATTTCGCCACCAGAGTTTTGACACCCTTGATAGCTCTCATATTTATATATGTTCCCGTTGTCATCTCGCTTAAACGAGGTGTGCTCCCCTCCCGTTTTCTGCCCGGCATCAACATCTCCCTGTCTTCCTTCATAAGGCCTCGCGAGTGTGGGGCCTTATCTTTTCGTAGCTTATTCTATTAAATATCTGCTCCATGGCATATCTACCCTCTCTCTATATGCGGCCCACCCTAACGGTAAATCAGCTAGCTCTAAAACACTGGGATCAAGTTTTATGATCTTTTCTAAAGCTAATACCACATAATCTGAATCACTAAGAGGGTTATCATCTCCTATAAATTCCCATGCCCCGTCTTCATCGTGATGGAATACATTTAGAATAGGTTTACCTTCTCTGTAAACATATCGCGTGGTAAACACTGCGACATTCATTTCTTCATTAAAAGTTTTCATTCTTTTGGTTTAGCTCCGTCTTGTCCATTTCTTCTTTTAGACACAACTCTTAGATTGGAATTACTGTTTGAGCCTCCAGCTGCTCTTGCTTCGTAGTGATCAACTTCAGCTTGATTCATATCTGCTGGCTTGCCTTTTTGTGCCTTCGAGGGAGGATTTAATATAGACCCATCTTCATCATCCTTTAAAACCCCACCATTCTGTCTTTTATTCTCTTCTAAAATTCTCTTTCTCTGTGCCCGAGTTGTTTTCAAACCCGGACCTACTTTATTAGGCTCTTTGAGATGTGAATATTTGCCTTTTGAATTGGCAGCAGCATCAGCTCGTTCTCCCTTCAGCCCTTTTTCAAGCGCTTTATTACCTTGCAAATCTGGCGTTGCCTGTTCTGGCTTTGAAGCTTCTGATTTTTTCGATGACTCCCGCATTTCGCGCACCGTTGATTGCGGTATCGTGATATGCGGAACGAATGTCGTATTACCCAACCCTCCCGCCGGCAAATCCATTTCAGCCATCTTGTCAATCACCATTACAATCCCCGCTGCAGCACCTCCTGCAACAATTGCGTCCCCAATTCCACTAACTACCCATGGGATAGCAGGACAAACCGGACATTTTCCATTGGGATCATTAAACCTTACCGGGTTATTAAATGAAAAATGGTATGGTGACAGATCTTCCTGCCAAACTTCTGTCAATGGGTCGATCTGTAAGAATCTTCCGGTCTGCTGATCATAAACTCGTGCATTAAAATCATACCAAGCTAGCCCACTACCATCTCGGAACTCTTCACGCTGTAATTCATTCCCATTGTAGCCATATTTATTCTGCTCCAGTTTGTTCATGGCTTTGGCAGATATCCCCGCCATTGTCAACCCAAACGGATAATAGTGCGTTTCCTCCAACACCGGTCCCGGGTTGTTCAGCACCGTCAGATTATCAAAGAACACATCCTGAGGGGTTTCGTTGCTGGTGTATACATACAGGAAGCCACTGCTTTTGATCACCATCCTGTCCTGCGCCAGCGTCTGCAACTGGCCCGGTTCCGCTTTCACCTGCCGCACCCCGCTGTTGTCTTCCACTAAGTTAAACCGATCATCGAACAACGCAAAATTCAGGTACGCTTTCGGGCGGTTGACCTGCGCCGGGTCATTGGGCTTTTTCTCCTTCATCCGCTGGTAACCATCACTCACAAACTGGTCGTTGAACGGGGTGCGGTTATCGCCTGTTGTGGCCACCTCTTTCTGGCTGCTGCCAGGCTGACCACTGCCGAAGGCCCGGATAAGGGCCGCGGCCATATCAGCGGCTGGCACCAGCGATTTTTCCTGTTTGGTGCCGATGGATTTATATCACTTCCTCAATATCTTCCACCATGCTTTCCCGCTTGGAGACGATCATTGGGTTAAAACTGGCATCCCGATCACATGGCACTTTGATCTCTGATTATCCATAACTGGTCTTAATCTTCTTTTTCCATACCCATTGCGGGCATTTTTGCCGCCGCTCTGCTCGTGCTTCTCATAGCCCCAATGCCCGTCCAACTCGCCTTCCAACATCTTTTCAATCGCCCTTTTCTGCATCTGGCCCAGGAAGTCATTGAGTTGCTGGCCGGCCTTAAATTGCTTCAAAAAGTCGTCTGATAAAAATCCTTCTGCTTTCATTCTATTTGTAAAGGTTTAAAAATAAAAAAATCGGAGTTCTTAAAGACTCCGATTTTCTATGTTTACACAGTTTTTGTTATAGTGTCCTTAACTTTATGTCCCGCTCTCTAACAGTTAAAACATTAAGTGTTGTTCCTTCTGTGTCCATAAATTCTACCTCATAAGCCTTCCCCCCCTCATAAACTATTAGGACAGTTCCTATTGTTCCCACCGGAACATTATCCAATGGGCGCGTAGCTAATATAACATCGTACTCTTTAAACATAACCCTATATAATTACAATTTTGTAGGAATACCGGTAACTAGCCTTACGACACCATCATTATTTTTGATCCATGCAAAAGTAACTTCAATAACACGACCGTTTGCTCCCGTAATCTTGATAACCTGGTTGTACTTTGTACCAAACTCAGTTACAGCTGTCTGCACTACCCGTTCGCCATTAAAGACGATTTGCTTTGCAAGATCATCCATATTATCTAATGTAAATCCAAGAGCTTCCTTAAACCACTTTAAGCCATACATCGAAACGGCTAAAAAAATTGCGGACGAACTGGAAGTGACCGTGGATTACCTGATTGGCGGAGCCGCCAACATGGTGCTCGATAAAAAACTCCTCAAAAGAATGAAGGATATTGAAGCGCTGCCCGCCGATGAAAAAGAAAAAGTATACTACTTCCTCGATATGGCCATTACCTACAACAAAATTAAAAAAGCGTACTCACTTTTTTTCTCGAATGGAAGCATTAAGTCATCCGAATCTTTTGCTACGAAATGATATTTGCTCCCATCTTTAAAACAAATTGTATAAAATGATTGTCAACTTAGTTAAACCAGGTCTCATGAGCGCGACCACAGCTAAGAGACATTCGAAAAATGTATTTATTTTAAACCACATGCTTTTTAGGGGTGCTTACAAAATAAATCCTTCCATCCTACCACACATAATAAAATCCTGATCATTTGAAGACACTTTGTCGATGTTATTCTCCATAAAGGGATCAAGGCTTATATAAAAACCACTTTCTATTTTCAGTAGTTTATAACTCTCAACGTTATAAAAGTAGTGGCTCCTGTTATGATAAAAAGAAAACTCTTCTATTTCGCTAAATCTTAACATGATCAGTTTACCTTCCTTAGCATAGAGTAGCTTAAAGTACAAATTAACAAGTAGACTTTCTACATCGGATTCTTGAATTTCAATCTTGTACATCTTGCTGCTTAGCAAATTAAAGTCACTTCCCAATAGTTCTATTAATGCTTCATTCACACCAATACAATTCATACTTTTCTTTTTAAAGTCCAAAGTCTTTTTTTAGTTCATTTTTTTTAGGAGGCCTGCCTGGCATCCTATCTCCTCTACCAGATGGGTTATACGGGTTTGGCTTATAATCATGTACATGATCCGTCTTCTCATTCTTTGGCACATTGTCTCCTATGTGTCCTTTATTATATTCTTTTTGAACTTTTCCGTCGGGACCATATTTCTTAGTGGTCGTAGCTGGAGGGTTAGTTTGAATCGAATTAGGGTCAGCGTTATCTGGTAGTCTATTTTTCCTTCTGACACCGCCTTCGTTAGCTTTTTTGGGGGAAATTGCACCGTCTAGCGCTTTATTTCCGGGCAAATCCGACGACTCGGGCGCATCTTTATTGCTATTCTCTGGTTTTGTTTCAGACTTTTCTGTACTCGAAGACCTCCGAACGGTGTTAAGATAAGAAGCGTCCCAAGGTATAGAATAATTTGAAACCCCCGCTGCTGGCCCCGCCCCCGACCAATCTATATTTTTTGCCTTGTCAATCACCATTACAATCCCTGCTGCTGCACCTCCTGCGACAATCGCATCTCCAATCCCGCTAACAATCCAGGGAATGGCGGGACAGATTGGGCATTTTCCATCCGGGTCACTATATTTTACAGGATTGTTAAGTGAAAACTGGTAGGGAGATAAATGCTCCTGGAACAGTTCAGTCAATGGGTCTACCTGTAAAAACTTACCTGTTTGCTGATCATAAACCCTCGCATTAAAATCATACCAAGCTAATCCGCTACCATCTCCGAACTCCTCACTCTGTAACTCATTTTTATTGTAGCCGTATTTATTCTGCTCCAGCTTGTTGATAGCCTTGGTGGATATCCCCGCCATGGTGAGCCCAAACGGATAATAATGCGTCTCCTCCAGCACCGGCCCCGGGTTGTTCAGCACGGTCAGATTATCAAAGAACACATCCTGCGGGGTTTCGTTGCTGGTGTATACGTACAGGAACCCGCTGCTTTTCATCACCATCCTGTCCTGCGCCAGCGTCTGCAACTGGTCCGGTTCCGCTTTCACCTGCCGCACCCCGCTGTTGTCTTCCACTAAGTTAAACCGATCATCGAACAACGCAAAATTCAGATACGCTTTCGGGCGATTGGCCTGCGCCGGGTCATTGGGCTCTTTCTCCTTCATCCGCTGGTAGCCGTCGCTCACAAACTGGTCGTTGAACGGTGTGCGGTTATCACCCGTTGTGGCGACCTCTTTCTGGCTGCTGCCCGGCTGGCCATTGCCGAAGGCACGGATAAGGGCGGTAGCCATATCACCGGCAGGCACCAGTGATTTATCCTGTTTGGTGCCGATGGATTTATAAAATGCCTTGGCGCCGATGGAGATCGTATCGCCCGCCATGACTTTGAGCACCAGTGAGGGCCCTACTCTTTTGTCCGGGTGCTGGCCGTTGAGTTTGGCCACCTGTTTGTTCTCCGAACCGGTAGTGGCATCCTGGGGATACCCGGCCGGTTTTGTACTCCGGCTCGATTCGATATTGCTGAACAGGGCGTTTTCAGTGGCAGAGCGCTCCGGCTCCATGCTGGCCAGGTACATTTGCTGTTCACTGCCTTCTGTCAGCACCATCCGCACGTTGCCCAGGTGATCTTTGATAAAGTAGTCGTAGGTGTAGGTCACCGGCTGGTTAGACGGATAGTTCACCCGGATGCGGCCTTCCTCATGGCTGATCAGCCGAAGGCTGTCCCGCT
>CBFGZV010000031.1:0-61033 GCA_965653365.1 uncultured Chitinophaga sp.
GCGGCGGGCAGGATGGATTGATCTTTGGGCGGGTTGCGGCCGATCATGGGATGTTGCTCCAGTTCCACCACCTGCCCGCTGATGGGGCCGCTCTCGTCCGCCAGCCAGTATACGGCGGCGGCGGCCACTTCCTCCGGCCGCAGGATGCGCCCGGCCGGCGCGTACACACGGGGTATCTGCCGGTGCCAGTCGTCCGCCAGGCCCTGCCCGCGTTTGATGGCTACTTCTTTATCCGTGAGCACCCAGCCCACATTGATTTGGTTCACGCGCACGCCTGCTTCGCGGTGCAGCGTATCGCCCAGGTTGCGGCTCAGCGTCATGAGCGCGCCTTTCGAAACGCTGTAGGCAAAGAGGTTCGGCTCGCCGCTCCAGGCATTCACCGAACCGATGTTGAGCACGCAGCCGCGTGTGGCGCTCAAATGAGGCAGGGCGGCCTGGATGAGCGCGAAAGGCGCCAGCAGGTTCACTTCCAGGATGCCGCGAAAAAAGGGCAGGTCGGTAGAATGAATATCGGACGAAGCGATCATGGCCGCGTTGTTCACCACCGCGTCGAGGCGGCCGAACTTCCCGATGGCGGCCGCTACCAGGCGTTGCGGCGCACCTTCCGCCGTAATGTCTTCGATGTGCAGCACAGCATTTTCGTGCCCCAGTTGTTCAACGATGGCTTCGCCGGGCGCCGTGTCGAGGCCGTGGATCACGACCTTCGCGCCTTCGGTCGCGCAGCGGATGGCGATGGCCTTGCCGATGCCGGTGCAACTGCCGGTGATGACGATCACTTTATCTTTCAGCCTCATGATGATACGGGTTTAATGATGCTCTTTACCACCGCTCCGCTATGCATCTGCTCAAACGCCTGATGCCAGCCTTCGAGCGGCCATATGCCGCCGATAACGGGCTTCACGTTGAGCCGGCCGTTGGCCAGCAGGGCAATCACCCTTTCCCACACGGGCCAGTTATGACTGAAGCTGCCTTGCAGCGTTACATTTTTCTGCACCAGGGGATCGATGGAAAAATTCAGCCGCTGCGGGCCCCAGCCTACTTTCAGGATGTGCCCGTTGGGGCGCACCAGGTCCATCGCCACTTTCAGCGTGGCGCTCGCGCCCGCCGCGTCAATCACACAATCCGCGCCGAGGCCGTCGCGCTCCTTTGCCCATGCCGCCGCGTTGCCCACAATCGTGTCGCAGCCGTACTGCGCGGCAATGTTGAGGCGGCCGCGGTCGTTTTCCAAACCCACCACCGCCACGTCGGCCCCGCAAAGGCGCGCTACCGCGGCGCAAAGAATGCCGATGGTGCCCGGGCCCAGCACTACCACCCGGTCGCCGGGCTTCAGATGCGCATTGTTGACAACGGCATTGTAAGCCACACAGCAGGGCTCCGTCAGGCAGGCGTGCTCAAACGGCAGGTGGTCGGGGATGCGGTGGAGGCAGCGCGCGGGCGTGGACACGTACCGCGTCATCGCGCCATTCACGCCGTATCCGAAACCTTTGCGCGTAGGGTCCAGGTTATACAGCCCGATTTTCGACATCGGGTTCATGGGGTCGATGATGGCGGCGGTTTCACTCACCACCCGGTCGCCCGGCTGCCAGCCCTTCACGGCCTTGCCGGTTTCCACGATGCGGCCAGAAAACTCGTGGCCCAGTACCACGGGGTAATTCACCGCCCAGCTGTGATCGTTGGTCCATTGATGGATGTCGCTCCCGCAAACGCCCACATAGGCTACTTCGAGCAGTACATCTTCATCGCCGATGGCGGGCTTGGTGACCTCGCGTATTTCAACGGCGCCTTTTTCCGGCGCGTAGTTTACGACAGCGGCTGATTTCATGCATTAAATTTTAAGGGCTTTTTCTTTTCCTGCCGGCACATCGCCGTAGGCATGAATTTTTTCGCAGATCAATCTTAAGGAGGCTTCGAGGTTGCCGTCGGCCGTTTTGAACGCATCGGCATCGATGGTGAGCGGGGCGCCCAGCACTACCAGCGGCGCACCGTACGAGGGGCACAGGATGGCCTGTTCGAGCGACAGCCCGCCCACGGCCTGTACCGGCACGCTTACGGCGGCCACAACTTCGCGCAGCTGATCCAGCGGGCTGGGCATGCGATGGCCCCGGGCGGCAATGCCCCGGCGCTCGTCGTACCCGATGTGGTGGATCACATAATCGCAGCCCCATTCCTCGAGGCGTTTGGCGCCGGCCACCATATCCGGGCTGGCGAGGTTGTCGCCCATCACTTTCACGCCAAAATCCTTTCCTGCTTTTACCACGCAACGGATGGTTTCTTCGTGCGCGCGTTCCATCACCACCACGTGCGTAGCGCCCGCTTTGCCCATCATCTCGCATTCGAGGTAGCCGCCGTCCATCGTTTTCAGGTCGGCCACAATGGGCACGCCGGGGAAAGCTTCGCGCAGCTTGCGTACGCCATGCAAACCTTCCGCCAGTATCAGCGGAGTGCCGGCCTCAAGCCAGTCGACACCCGCGCGCAACGCCATGGCGGCGGTTTCGAGGGCCTCGTCGATGTTGGTGAGATCGAGCGATATTTGTACGATCGGTTTCATTGGTAATTATTTTTTTAATCCGGGAGGATTTTCACTTTTACGTCTTTGTAGTACACCTTGCTCTTCGGATCGTGCCCCTGCAGGGCAAAGGTGCCGCTGCCGATCACCCGGCCGGGATGGCCTTCGGGCGATACCGCGCCAGCCGGTTCGGTATACTCCAGCACCGTTTTGCCGTTTACTTTGATGGTCACCTGCTTGCCCGTTACGCGGATGCTCTGCGTGTACCACACGTTATCGTCCGCCAGTTTTTCCTTGATCTCCTTCACGTCGTAAAGGCTGCCGGTGCGTTTCCAGTCGGTATGCGAGTTGTTCACCTGTACTTCAAACCCTTTTCCGGGCCAGCCTTTTTCCTGGTATTCCGTATGGAAGTAAATCCCGGAGTTGGAGCCCGGCGTGGTCATTACCGTTGCTTCAAATTCGAAGTTCTTAAAGTTATGCCCGCCGGCGTCGCCGGTATAAAACAGGTGCGCCCGCGGGCCATGCACCACAATCTTCCCGTCTTCCACCGAAAAAGTGCCCGCGTTCTCGCCCACCGTCCAGCCGTTGAGGGTTTTACCGTCGAAGAGCGGAATCCATTTCCCTTGCTGCCCCGCGTGTTCATTTGCCTGCGATGGCCGCAGTGCAGTGATGTCGCCGTACGCGTTCCCGTGCCCCGGGCCGCCATCGGCTAAAGCGCCGGGCCGTGACGAAAAGCCCATCGCCGCCACCGCCACAAATAGTATTAAAGTATGTTTCATATCGTTGCAGATTTAGCGGTTTCAGAGGCTTCCCCAGCCTTTCCTGTATTCGCGTTTCACGAACTGATTGGCGGCATCGTAATTGGTGACGCGCATTTGCTGGTAATCCCACACCAGTTTGGTGTTGCTGCCGGGATAATCGAATCCCTTCCCGGATTTCCTCGGCGCAGGGATGTCCGCCACCCTGATGGCCAGGTTGGCCATCAGCACCGCTTCCGTGAGGGGCCCCGCCAGGTCGAACGAAGCGCTCATTTCCGTTTTGCCGTAACCGGCAATGGCGCCTTCCACCCATTGCGCATAGTGCCCGTCCGCACTGCCCGGCACACGCGCCAGGGTACGTTTCACGTTCACTTCATTCATCCGCGAAAGCGGCAGCAACCGGGGGTTGGCGGCGTATTCGCTGGCCATCATCTTGCCTTTCGTACCCATGAACAAAATGCCGCTGTTGCCGTCGCCGAACAATTCGTCCGGCCCCAGTTCTTCCGGCCTGTCCGGCTTGATGCCGCCGTCCATCCAATGCATCGTGACCTTGCCTTTGGTTTTATCCGTTTGGGGGAACGTAAGCGTAGCGTGGCTCGCCGGCGGACAACTATCCGGGAAAAACCCGCGCTGTCCGAAGGCGGTGTACACGCTGCTTACGCTGGCCTGCACATCCAGCGCATATTGCAGGTTCAGTACGCGGAACGGCGCTTCGATAAGATGGCAGCCCAGGTCGCCGAGCGCGCCCGTGCCGTAATCCCACCAACCGCGCCAGCTGCCGGGGATGAGATTGTCTACATAATCTTTATACGGCGCGGTGCCCAGCCACAGGTCCCAATCGAGGCCGGAAGGCACGGCCGGCTTGTCTTTCGGCCAGGGAATGCCCTGCGGCCAGATGGGACGGTTCGTCCAGATGTACACCGAATGCACATCGCCGATCACGCCCGCGTCGTACCATTCGCGCAGTTGCCGCACACCGTCGCCCGAAGCGCCCTGGTTACCCATTTGGGTCACCACTTTATATTTTTTCGCCGCTTCGGTGAGCTTGCGCGCTTCGTAAATATCGTGCGTGAGCGGTTTCTGCACGTACACGTGCTTGCCCAGCTGCATGGCGCCCATGGCGATCACGGCATGGTTATGATCCGGTGTGGATACCGACACCGCGTCGAAGCTTTTCGATTCTTTGTCGAACAGCTCGCGCCAGTCTTTGTAAAACTTCGCCTTGGGGAAGCGCTCCTTCGAGGTGGCGATCATCCGTTCGTCCACATCGCAGAGATAGCCGATGTCGGCCTTGCCGCTCTGGAAAAAACTATTGAGGTCTGATTTGCCTTTGCCGCCCACGCCTACGCCGGCGATCACGAGGCGGTCGCTCGGCGCCAGGAAGCCCTTGCCGCCCAATACGTGGCGGGGAACGATGGTGAAACCGGCGGCGGCGATGGCCGCATTTTTAATAAAGTCTCTTCTGGAACCGGACGGTTTGTGGGGACGTTGTGCGTTGTTGTCCATAGCATTTGATTTGGTAAGCCAGCAATCGGGAATTCATTTGCCGCCGGTGCGCATCCGCAGCGGCAGTTTAACCGTGGAACAGGGCCGGTAAAGATCGCCGGCCACTCAACAAATATCCTAATAATGCCCCCTTGGTTGTTATACTATCTTTTCCTGTTATTATCTGATGTTATCCAGCCTGATGGCGGCCAATGTTAGGGGAATTTGAAATTATTGTTACCTTCAGTCAACGAATCAACTATTCCGGTATCTCCATGTTATCGAACCGTCATGCCAGTGAACAAGCAGCTGCTACCGGCCCGCTCGCCGGGGAGGGCGCGTTGTTGCAGCTGGTGCTGGCCGGCGACATGGACGCCTTCACTTCGCTGTACCTCCACTATTACCCGCGGCTTTACCGGTTTATTTATTTCATCAACCAACAGCACGAAGACACGGAAGAGATCCTGCAGGATGTGTTCCTGAAAATATGGGACAAACGGGAAAGCCTGTGCAGCGTGCGGTCGTTCGAGGATTACCTGTTCCGCATGGCCAAAAACCGGCTGGTAGACCTGGTGCGGAAAAGCCAATCGGGCCTGAAGGCCATCCACCACCTGCGGCCGGTGGAGCAGGAGCTGAACAGTCCAACCGAAGAGGCCGTTGCCTACCGCGAGTACCACCGCCTGGCCCGCGAGGCCATTACGCGGCTGCCGGAAAAAAAACGCACCGTATTTCTCATGAGCGCCGAAGACGGGCTTTCGCTCGACGAGATTGCCGCGCGGCTGAACATTTCCCGGTCGGCCGTTAAAAAACACCTTCATACCGCCACCGTCCAGATCAAGGCTTACCTCCGCTCCAATGCCGAATGGACGGTAGGTGTGCTGGCCGCCATTTTCCTGCGCCCATAATTTTTTTCCCGCAAGGGTGTCCTTTTTTTTGCGTCGTCCGTCTTTAGGGTATGACAAGGGCAACCATTCTCTCGTACATGGAAAAATACGCCGCCGGCACGCTGGAGCCGGAGGAGGAAAAAGCATTCCTGGCCTGGCTCGAAACCGCATCTCCCGGCGAATTCCAGCAGATGCTCGACGCTTCCGGCGTGCCGGACGATTTCAAAGCCTGGCGCCAGCCGTCCACGGCCAGCGTGCAGCAATTCAGGCAGCGGCTGGCGGAGCGGGAGCAACCGGTGGTACGGCGGATGTTCCCCTGGCGGCGCATAGCGGCGGCCGCGGCCGTGCTGATAATAGCCGGCGGCGCGGCGTGGTATATGCTGACCCGCACGCCCGAAGCGCCCATAACGCCGCAACAGGCCGAGCTGCGGCCGCCCGGAAGCAACAAAGCCCTGCTCACGCTGGCAGACGGTACGGTGATTGAGCTCGACGATGCCAGGGACGGTACGCTCTCCCAACAGGGCGGCGCCCGGATCATCAAACTCCCCGGCGGGAAAATCAGCTACGACCATGCCGATGCCACCGGAGAGCCAGTGTACAATACCATCAGCACGCCCAAAGGCGGGCAGTACCAGGTGCAGTTGTCAGACGGTACGGTGGTATGGCTCAATGCCGCGTCCTCCCTGCGTTTCCCGGCCGTGTTCAATGGCGGTGAGCGGCTGGTGGAGCTGAAGGGTGAAGGCTACTTCGACGTGGCCGCGCAGGCCGGCAGCCCCTTCCGGGTGCAGGTGCGCGATGCGCGGGTGGAAGTGCTCGGCACGCAATTCAATATCAATGCCTATGCAGATGAGCCGGTGGCGCAAACCACTTTATTGCACGGCGCCGTGAAGGTGCTGCGTGGAACGGAAACCATGCTATTGCGCCCCGGCCAGCAGGCCAGTTTTAAAGAAGGCGAAAAGATGGCCCTGCAGGCGGCCGACCTGGAGCAGGCCGTGGCCTGGAAGAACGGGTTCTTTCATTTTGAAGGCACCAGCCTGCCGGTGCTGATGCGCCAGATCGGGCGCTGGTACAATGTGGAAGTGGCCTTCAAAGGCGAAGTACCCAACCGGCAGTTTGCCGGCCGCATTACGCGGGATGTGGGCCTGCAGGCCGTGGTAGACGCGCTCAAAAGCAGCGGCGTCAACTACAGGATGCAGGGCGGCGTACTGGAAGTATATCCCTGATGAACATAAAAAACCAAAGTCGAATGTTATGAGCTAACAAATGAAGGGCCTCCCATAACGAAACCAGGAGTGCGTCAACACTCCCGGCAGGTTCGTTCGGGTTGGCTGCCAAAGCGCGGTAAACACTAATTGCATCACCAAACCCAAACATTACAAAAGTATGAAACTACTTGTGTCCGGCAAAGCCATGCCACGTTACAGGCTATTGCCAGTTAAATTTTTCATGGTTATGAAAATGATCGCCATTTTGATGTTGGCAGGCGCCCTGCACGTAAGCGCGGCCGGCTTTTCGCAAACGATCACCCTTTCGCGGAAGAACGCCCCGATGGGAAAGATATTTTCCGAAATCCAGAAGCAGAGCGGCTTTTCGCTGCTGTACGACATCAAACTGATACGCAGCACCGGCAACATCGACATCGACGTTAAAAACGCCACGGTGGAAGAGGTGCTCGACAAAATCCTCCTCGGCCAGCCGCTGACCTATGTTATCCGCAACAAGATCATCGTTATACAGGAAAAGCCGGCCGCCGGGCAGCCCCTTTTTCTTTCCATCAACGGCAGCGTGGCGGACGATGCGGGCAATCCCGTTGCCGGCGCTACCGTAGAACTGAAAGAGCTGAAACGCGGCACCGTGACCGATGTGCAGGGGAAGTTCCGGTTCGCCAACCTGCCCGCCGGGAGCTACACCGTGCGGGTGAGCTTTATCGGCTATGAAACGCTCGACAGCCTGGTGCAGGCGGGCGAGCAGCCCGCGGAGCTGCGGTTCGTGCTCAAAACCAGCGTCAACAAACTGAAGGAGCTGGTGGTGGTAACGGCGCTCGGCATCCGCAAAGCCGCCAAATCCGTGACCTACAACGTGCAAACCGTGTCCGGCAGCGAGCTCAATAACGTGAAAGATCCCAGCCTGGTTAACAGCCTCACCGGCAAAGTGGCCGGCATGACGGTGAACAACAGTTCCTCCGGCCCCGGCGGCGCCACCAAGGTGGTGATGCGCGGCAACAAATCGATTTACGGCAACAACAACGCGCTGTACGTGGTAGATGGTATTCCCTTGCCTGACCTCTTTCCGCAGAAAACAACCGACGGCTTCTCCGTACCCGGCGGCAGCGACGGTATCGCCAACATCAACCCGGACGATATCGAGAGCGTGACCGCGCTCACCGGCGCCTCTTCCGCCGCATTGTACGGCAGCCAGGCCGCCAATGGCGTTATCCTCCTCACCACCAAAAAAGGACGGGCCGGTAAAGCCACCGTCAACTATTCCGTCAACGCCAACTTCAGCAAACCGCTGCTGCTCCCAGAATTCCAAAGTACCTACGGCGCAACGCCGGCAACGGGCTCGTCGCCCTCCTTTTTCAGCTGGGGCCCCAAACAGGCTGCCACGGCGGATAATGCGGGATTCTTCCAGACCGGCAGCAGCTATACCCATGCCATCAACCTTTCCGCCGGTAACGAACAGAACCAGAGCTACTTTTCAGCGGCAGCCGTCAACGCCACGGGCATTGTGCCGAAGAATACCTACGACCGGTACAACTTCAGCGCGCGCAATACCAGCAACTATTTCAACAACCGCCTCAGCCTGGATGTGGGCGCCAGCTTCGTCAGCCAGGCGCAGGACAATATTCCCGTGCAGGGCCAGTACTCGAACGCGCTGGTGGGCGTATACCTGTTTCCCCGTTCCAACAATTTCGAAAACCTGCGCAGCTTCGAGTCGTACGACCCGAACCGCAACTTCGCCACGCAAAACTGGGCCTACGGCGATCTCGGCATGATGCTGCAAAACCCGTTCTGGGTGGTGAACAGGAACGTCAACTCCCTCAAGCGCAACCGCTTTATCGGCAACATCGCCGCCAAATACACGGTAGCCCCCTGGTTGAGCGTGACCGGCCGCGTGAAGCAAGACCGTACGGCAGACGAATGGGAAAGCCGCACCTACGCCTCTACCCCGGCCTTCCTCGGCGGCGCCAACGGGCGGTACGATTATACCAAATCCACTATCCGCCAAACCTATGCGGACCTGATCGCCTCATTCAACCACAACTTCCAGCCCTTCACTTTGCAGGCCAACATAGGCGGCAGCGTGCAGGATGTGCTCGACAATACCACCGGCTGGGGCAACGGCTACCTGCTGCAGTTTGCGAACATGTTCACCTTCGCCAACGTAGACTTCACGCGCTTTTCGCCCATCAAGAAAGACGACCGCCAGCAAACGCAGGCCGTATTCGCCACGGCGCAGCTCGGCTTCCGGGAGATGCTCTTCCTCGAGGCCACCGCGCGCAACGAATGGTCGTCCGCCCTCGCCTTCACCAACACCAAATCATATTTCTATCCTTCCGTGGGGCTCACGGGCATCATCAGCGAAATGGCGCAGCTGCCGGCGGTGATTTCCTTCGCGAAGGTGCGCGCATCGTACAGTGAAGTGGCCAACACCATTCCGCCGTACATCGCCATGCCCACCACGCCGGTGCCCAACGGCGGCACCATCCAGGCCATCCACGCGCGGCCCTTCGCAGAAATGAAACCCGAGCGCACCAGCTCCGTGGAAGCCGGCCTCGATCTCCGTTTTCATGACGACCGCTTTTCGCTGAGCGCCACTTTTTACAAATCCCAAACGAAGAACCAGTTCTTCAAAGTAGAGGTAACACCGTCCGTCGGTTTTAACTCCTACTTCGTGAACGCCGGTAATGTGCAGAACCAGGGCATCGAAGCCAACGTGGGGTACAACGGCAACATCGGCAGCGTGAAATGGACCTCCGGCCTCAACTTCGGGCTGAACCGCAACAAGGTGCTGGAAATGCTGGATTATACAGACCCGTTCACGGGGCAGCGCAGAACGCAGGATGAATTCGTGGTGTCCGATTTCGCGGGCTACCGCCTCATCGTGAAAAAAGACGGCGCGTTCGGTGACATCTACGCCAAAGACGTGCGCCGCGACGATAAAGGCAACGTGAAACTGAACGACAAGGGCCTCCCCGAAATCGGCGATTACATCAAGGTAGGCAACGCCAGCCCCCGTTATATGCTGGGCTGGAACAACGGGCTCAACTGGAACAACTTCCAGCTCAACTTCCTGATCGACGCCCGCATCGGCGGCGAGGTGGTGTCCACCACGGAAGCCATCATGGACAACTTCGGCGTGTCGCAGCGCACGGCCGATGCCCGCGACCGCGGCGGCGTGGATGTGAACGGCACCAAGGTAGACGCGAAGGGATATTACCAGAGCATCACCGGCGCCACATCGTCTGCCCTGGCCCTGTACACCTACAGCGCCACCAACGTGCGGCTCCGCGAGCTCTCGCTCGGGTACAGCATTCCCGCCAGTGTGTTCGGCAACAAGATCAGGCAGGTACAGCTTTCACTCGTGGGGCGCAACCTCTGGCTGATATATAAAAAGGCGCCGTACGACCCGGAGATCACCGCCTTTACCACCAACCAGCTGCAGGGCTACGATTACTTCGGGATGCCCAGCCAGCGCAGCCTCGGCCTGAACCTGAAAGTAACCTTCTAACCGTTTACCGAAAAAGAGCATCATCATGACGACTTACAAATCGATACTATATAAAATACTGCCCGCCGCCGCGCTTTGCGCCACGCTGGCCAGCCAGAGCGGCTGTACCAAAAACTTCGAGCAATTCAACACCAATCCCAACGAAGTAACCGACTCGCTGCTGCAATACGACCGGAAGTATGTGGGCGCTTTCATTCCCGGCATGCTCACCAGCATTTACAGCACGGTAGACTGGCAGTACCAGCTGCAGCAAAACCTCAACGCCGACATTTACTCCGGCTTCATGGGCATTCCCACGCCGTTCAACAGCGGGAAGAACAATGCTACCTATTTTATGATGGACTGGAATAACTGGCCCTTCAAAGTGGCGTACGACAACGTGATGAGCGCCTGGAAGCTGGTGAAAGAGCGCGGCGAAAAATCGCGGCCCGACCTTTACGCCGTGGCCACCATCATCAAGGTAGCCTCCATGCACCGCGTAACGGACGTATATGGCCCTATCCCCTACTCCAAGTTTGGCGCCGGCGGGTTCTCCACGCCGTACGACAGCCAGGAGAGCGTGTACAATTCTTTCTTCACCGAGCTTGACCAGTCGATCGCCTCCCTCACCAGTTTCGATAAAAACAACCCGGCCGGTAAAGCCCAGCTGAAACCGTTCGACCTGATGTTCGGCGGCGAGTATGCGGACTGGATCCGGTTCGCCAACTCCCTGAAGCTGCGGCTGGCCATGCGCGTAGTATATGCCAATGCCACGCTCGCCAAACAAAAGGCCGAAGAAGCCGTGAGCAACGAATACGGCGTGATCACCGATGCGCGGCGCGGCGCCTATGTCAGGTCCGGCAACGGTGTCACCATCAGCAACTCGCTGTACGTGATCAGCCAGGAGTATAACGACATCCGGATGGGCGGCGCCATGGAATCGTTCCTGAAGGGATATGCCGACCCGCGCATGCAGGCGTATTTCCGGCCTTCCAAACTCGCCGGCGGCGAATACAAAGGCATCCGCAACGGCATCGACATCAAGGTGAAATCCGACTATGAAGTATTTTCCCCGCTGAATATAGAGCGCAGCACCCCCATCCGCGTGCTGGCCGCTTCCGAAACGTTTTTCCTCCGCGCCGAAGGCGCGTTGCGGGGCTGGAACATGAACGGCACCGCCAGATCGCTGTATGAAGAAGGCGTGCGCAGCTCTTTCCTGCAAAACGACCTGGGCGATGCCGGCGCATACCTGGCCAACAGCACCGCCAAGCCGGCGGCATACACCGACCCGCTGAACGCCGCCAACAACGTGGCCGCCAACGCCACCGATCTCAGCACGGTGACCGTTGCCTGGAACGATGGCGACGCCTTTGAAAGGAAACTTGAGCGCATCATCACGCAGAAGTGGATCAGCCTCTTCCCCGACGGGCAGGAAGCCTGGTCCGAATTCCGCCGCACCGGCTACCCCAAATTATGGCCTGTGGTGGTGAATAACAGCGGCGGCACCATCACCGGGTTCATCCAGCGCCTCCCATTCCCGCCGGATGAATATAAAAATAACCGCGACGAAGTAACCAAGGCCGCCGCGCTGCTGAAAGGCGGTGCAGACAACGGCAGCACGAAACTCTGGTGGGCACGGCCCTGATTTGTCCAGTTTGGGATAACCCTGAAGGGCCGGTGTATGCCGGCCCTTTGTTGTTTTTGGCGGAATGGGCATCAGGTTCAACGTATTGCACGGCAAAATGATGAACCGTCTTATATCCTTTATATATCATCCCCGCCGGTTAAAAAGCGGTGAACACTATGATTTCTCAAAAGTATTATTAAATTTACTGATAGTTATGGGAGCACCGGTGACAGGCAGGACGGCACAGGACAGTTTAACTCCCTTGTTATCCTATATTGATAAATCGGAATATCAACAGCTGAACAGTGTACCAGCCATTCCGGCGGCCCATTCGCTATTGCATCACAAAAGTTTTCACGTTTATGACATCTAACACGCCAACAGTTAACAAAACCGCGCTGTTCAACGGTAGTTGTTTCGCGCTCATCACCACCGCGTTCACATTCGCCATCAGGGCGGGCATTCTGCAGCAGCTGGGCACACAGTTCAATCTGACGGCCGAGCAGCTGGGCTTCATCAATTCCATGTGGTTCCTGGGCTTCCCCATCTCCATGATCCTGGGCGGCATCTTTTACCACAGCTTCGGCCCCAAGCCCATCATGCAGGTGGCTTTCATCGCGCATGCGCTGGGCATTGTGCTCACCATTTACGCGAGCGGCTATACGTTGCTGCTGGTATCCACGCTGTTTATCGGTTTCGGGAACGGCTGTACGGAGGCCGCTTGTAACCCCATGATCGCAGACAGTTATTCCGGCGTGAAAATGAACCAGATGCTCAACCGGTTCCACATGTGGTTCCCCGGCGGCATCGTGATCGGCAGCCTTATTTCCAAATTCATGACAGACGCGCAGCTGAGCTGGCAGCTGCAGATGTGGGTGATCATGATCCCCACGCTTATTTACGCGTTCCTGTTCTGGGGCAAAACGTTCCCCAAACCGCATGAAGAAGGCGCCACGTCGTTGTCCGAAAACCTGCGGGCGATGATTTCCCCCACTTATATTTTCCTCTTCATCTGCATGGCTTTCACCGCCATCACCGAGTTTGGCCCGCAGCAGTGGGTAGGTCTCGTGATGAGCAACAGCGGCGCCAGCCCCATGCTGATACTCGCGCTGGTGACCGGTTTGATGGCCGTTGGCCGTTATTTCGCCGGGCCGGTGGTGCAGGCACTGGGCCAAACGGGCGTGTTGCTGATTTCCGCGGTATTCGCCGCCATCGGCATCTACCTGTTCAGCGTAGTAACCGGGCCGCTGGCTTATGTGGCCGCCATCTGTTTCGCCATTGGCGTGTGTTACTTCTGGCCTACCATGGTGGGCGCGGTAGCGCAGCGGGTACCGTTGAGCGGCCCGCTGGGCATGTCTATCATCGGCGGTGTGGGTATGTTCTCCAGCTCCATTTTCCAGCCCATCATCGGCCGCTGGATAGACGGGGCCAGGGCGGAAAGCGCACAGGCCGGACTGGCAGGGCCGCAGCTCGAACTGGCGGCGGGTCAGCAAACACTGGCCAAGATGGCCGCATTCCCCGCGATACTCATCGTACTGTTCCTCATCTTCTTCTTCTGGCAACGCAAAAAGCAGCCGGCGCCCACGGCAGCGGCTGCTCATTAATGCGAAGACCATTTACGTTATTCCAAACCGTGTTTCGCGCACATCTGTTTGATCAGGCGGAGGCCGCCCTCCGCCATATTCCAGGGCTCTGAAAATTCGCGCCATACTCCGATGGAGTTGGCGAAATCAGGGTCGTTGCGCGTAAAACCTTCAATGGTGAGCCAACCCTGGTAGCCGGCTTTTGCGAGGGCGGCAAATACCTCGTCCCACGCAACATGCCCGCTGCCAGGCGTGCCACGGTCGTTTTCGCTGATGTGCACATGGCCCAGCAGCGGCGCGATGTAGGCAAGGGCTTTGCTCATGCTCTTTTCCTCAATGTTGGCATGATGAGTGTCGAACATGGCTTTCACGTTCGGGTGGGCCGTTTTGTTCACCAGGCAGGCCAGTTGCTGCATGGTGTTGCACAGGTAGCACTCAAAGCGGTTCACCGCTTCGGGCGTTAGCAGAATACCCGCCTGGGCGGCGTAATCGCCCGCTTTATACAGTATTTCCGCGCTGCGTTCATATTCTTCTTCCGTAGGCGCACAACGCGTAAAGGTGGTGAAAGCGGAATGAAAAGGGCCGCAAATCACGGAAGCGCGCAGGTCGTGCGCCCGGTCTATCGTCCATTTGATTTTATCGAGCGCTTTGTTGCGTACATCCTGCGAAGGGCTCACGGGGTTTTCGTCCGGCCCCAGCACAAACACCGCAGTCGTTTCCAGGCCGGCAGCCGCCGTGTGGTCGCCGATTTCGCGGTATGCTTTTTCGTCCGGCGCGCCGATCAAAAATTCCACCCCGTCGTAACCGGTAGTGGCCAACCGGTCTATCACCGGTTTCAGCTGGTCAGACACCATGGCCGACCAGGCCAGCACATTAAATCCGATCTTGATCATTTATTTCCCTTTGGGTTTCACAATTTCACCTGGCATGATCAGCGCGTCCCAGCCCGCCAGGTCGGCCGGTTTCACGTGGGCTTTGTACCCTTCGAAATTAAACGTGGTGGGCTTGTACGGGCCTACAAACGCCACGCTGCCGCGCGGGTCTATCTGCTTTTCCATTCCCATCGCCCAGAAGCAGGCATTCACCAGCATCCGCCGGAAGCCTTCGTTCAATATATCTTCCGAAGCGCCGTGGGTGGTGGTGAACACGCGCCCGCCCGCGCCGGAATCGAGTTTGTAATTGCGCACCCAGGCTACCGGCAGTTCTTTTTTAGAGGTGTCGGCCGGTGCGTCGGGCGTCATGCCGTTGAGCACCTGGCCGCGCGCCAGTACGGTGGAACCGGTATGTTCCGGCTCGGCGTTGTAGCCGCCGCACTGTACGAACATATCTTTCACGCCCAGCAGTACGGGATGCGACTCCTGCCCTTTCTCGATGAGCAGGCGCGATGCCTGCGAATGGTTCTTACCGTAGTGGCCCACCCAGGTTTCGCCGAGGATGGTTTCACCAAAGCCGTTGTGCCATGTTTTCAAAGGGCCTTTATATTGATAGCTGTAATGCGCCCATTCGGGGTTCTTTTCGTTGTTGAAGGCGTGGGTGGCCGTGCGCAGGCCAATCACCGGTTTCCCTTTTTCGAGGTAGTCGTTGATATGCTGCATTTCCTCGTCGGGGAAGTCCGAAAACCGGGTGAAGATCACCATCAGGTCGGCCTTCTTCAGCGCGTCGAGGCCGCGGAGGTCGGAGCTGCCGGGGTGGATGTACTTTTGCGAGTCGAGCCCGAATACCACCGTGCAGTTGAAGCCGTAATGCTTCGCCAGGATGCGCGCCAGGGCCGGCAGCGTTTCTTCCGAGCGGTACTCGTGGTCGGTAGCGATGAAAACGATGTTCTTCCCTTTGCCGGGGCCTTTGTCTCCCTTGTATACCACGCGATAGTCTTCGTGCGCGCTGCGGGACTGGCTGCAGGCAACCTGCGTGAGCAATAACAGTCCCAGGCACAATATCCTGGTGATCATTTTTTCCATAGTCATAACGTTTATCATTTAACAACCTTGATTACGCCCCGCATCACCTGGCCATGCCCGGGGAAGGTACATAAAAAGGGATAATCTCCCGGCTTCGCCGCGGCTTTGAATTCCAGTGTTTCTTCCTCGTTGTTGTTGATCAGCTGGGTGGCGTACAGCACGTTCTTGTTATCGGGGATGAACTTTTTGGCGAAGCCTTTGCTGCCCAGGTCGATGGCCGCCTGCGCCACTTCATCGGCCGAGCCGGGCGCCACCACCACGAGGTTGTGCGGCATAAAGTCGACGTTCTTCAGCGTAAGCCGCACTTTCTGGTTGGTTTTAACGATGATCTCCTTCGTATCGAACAGCATTTTTTCCGGGATGGTGCCTACGGTAACGGCCGCCACGCTTTTTGCCGTGAGGTCTACCGATTTGCCCGCCGGCACGTTGGCATGCACGGCCGCTACGGCGTCGCTGCCGTGTGCATGCTGGTGTTCAGCGGCCGTATTGCGCCCGCGCTGGCCCCAGAACCAGGCCACCCGGTCGGCGGCGTACCGCGCGTGCGCTATGGGCGATTGGCGCACCTGTTCCAGCAATTGTTCGTTTACCACGTTGTGGCGCTGGTGCAGCCAGAGTATTTCGAGCAGCGCGTGTGCGCCCTCTTCGGTATCCGCTGTGTATTGTTTCGCCCATTCCTTCGCCTGGCCCATCACTTCTTTCGTATTCCGGCCGCTCAATTCGAGCTGTACCTGGTGGCGGATTTCATTCACGGGGTGTTTGAGCAGATCGAGCAATTCCTTCACCGGCTTGCCCGCAATGGGCACCGGTTCCATGAGGGGGCGGCCTTTGGCGGTGACGCGGTAAATTCTGCCGTGCGTGTGATCGCGCTTGGGGTCGCGGATGTTGTGCTGCATGTGTCCAATCAATGGGTTCTGCCAGTCGCTGATATACAGCGCCCCGTCTGCCCCCACGACGCCTGAAGTGGGCCTGAAATTCGGGTCGTCCGAATACAGGAGATCACCAATTTCTTCTCCCCATACCTTGCCGCTGTCGTACGCCAGTTTGTAGCGTTTGATCCCCTGGAAGCCGATCACGTTATAGATCAGGAAATTGTTATCGTATTCCGGCGGAAAGTGCGGGCTGGAAAGAACCTGATGCGCGGGCACCGGGCGCACCGTCTGTTTGAGGAGGCGGCGTGTTTTGAAAGCGGAAGAATCGTCCGCTTCCGGATCGAGGTACACCTGGTAAGCGCGGCCGGTGGTGCCGTCGGTCACGAACTGGTAGCCCCATTTGTCGAAGCTGATGCCGTGGGCGTTGGGACTGTTTTCCGTTACAAAATCGAACCGGAAGGTGCGCGGGTTGAAGCGGAACAGGCCGGGCAGCTTGTTCTCCTGGTTTTTGCCCCAGGGCGTTTCCACGTTGCTCAGCATGAACACGCCGCGCTGGTAATAAATATTCCCATCCGGCCCGAAAAACAGGTTATTGGCCGCATGATGGGTATCCGCCGCGTCGATGCCGCCCATCATCACGATGCGCACATCCGCGCGATCGTCCCCATCGGTATCTTTCAGGTAGAGGATGTTGGGAGCCGATACAACGATCACCCCGTTGTTCCAGAATTCGAACCCGGTGGGGTTGTGTACCCGGGCAAAGGTCACCGACTTGTCGGCCTTCCCGTCGTTATCCGAATCCGTCAGTATCACCAGGCGGTCTTTCATTTCTTTGAGCGGCTCGCGTTTGGGATAGGTTTCCCACGCAGCCACCCAGAGGCGGCCTTTGGTATCGCGCTTTACCGTAACGGGGTTGGCGATTTCGGGGAATTTTTCCTCGGAAGCGAACAGGTTCACGTCGAGGCCCGGGGCGATGTGCATTTTGCCGATGGCTTCCTCGCCGCTCAAATAGACGACATCTTTTTTGAAGTTGGACTCCACTTTCAGCGGCGCGGGCACGTTGCTGTCGTCGATGCCCTTGTCTACCGTCCACGATTCCCAGGCGCCCCAGAAGGGCTCTTCCTCGTCCGTCAGCGGCTGCACGTCTTTATTACCGCCGGCGATGGCCCAAATGCGTTTATCGCGGTTGGCCGTCATGGTATCGAGCATCTGCAGCTCGCGCTGCAGGGTTTCGTAGTTGCCGTGGAGCTCGCTTCTGCTGCCCCACACGTCGTTTCCATCCGTTGCGCGGTAGCGGGTAAACCAGCAGCCGTTTTTGTTAAGTACGGCCTGGCGCAGCCGGGTGAGCTCCGCGCCTTCCAGCGTGGGCACAGACCCGGTGAGATCGCTCACAATGGCGCGGCTCACTTCACCGTAGCCTTCCTCGTTGAGGTGGATGCCGTTGATGGTGAGCGGCTTGTCCGATTGCGCGTAGAGTTTTTCCGTGGCGTCGAAGAGGTTCACGAACTCCACGTCTTTTTCCCGGCACACCGCTTCCATGGCTTGTGTGTATTCCTTCAGGCGCTTGTTGTTCGCTTCGCCGGAAGGAAGGTTGGGGTCGTTGAGGTTTTCGTGGGCAATGGGTGAAAACACCACGATGCGCGGCGCGTTCTTACCGTCGTACTTTTTCTGCCGGGTGGAGTCGATCCAACCGCCCAATTCCTTGCCGAATGTGGCGGCCGTGCTGTCGAACGACTCGTTATACCCGAAAAAAGCGAACACTACGCTCGCCTGCACACGGGTCAGGTGCGTGTCTGCGTCGCCGTAGGCTTTATGCGCCCGGGGGCGGTGCAGCAGTTTATCGCCGGTGAAGCCCAGGTTGCGGAACACGAGTTCCTTATCCGGGTAAGCGGCCTGGAGGTAGGCTTCCAGGAAGCCGTAATATTGCATGCGCTCCGCCAGCGCGTTACCGACGATGGCAATCCGGTCTCCTTTCCGGAATTCGAATTTTTGGCGGGAACAAGCGGCGAAAGCCAGCAGGAAAACCAGGCAGGCGCCTCCCAGGAGGCACTTCCATAACAAAGAATGCTGATTAACTCTCATCAATTTTAGGTTATTAGCAACGTGGTTGAATTCATACAAAACAGATATAGCGCGACTGTGCCGAATCAAAAGCCCTTGTCCAAAATAGCGTCAAAAATTCGTACCACTGTCCTGCGGCATCCTGTATACAAAGGAAAACCCCGCCTGCTGGCGGGGTGAAGGGGGAATCAGGTTAAAATCAAAGAATAATAAGGTAAAATATCATGTGAACCGCGAATCACCGTTGCGCTTGATGGCCGTAGGTAACGGGAAAACGGCCCTCTCGCGGCTGTTTCACATTGTTCACGGTTCTGTGAATTTATCTGAATTGCGCCGGTTTCTGTTGCTGCGCAGCGAGCGAGGCCAGTTCTTCGATGCGGCGTTGCCTCGTTTCGGGCCGTTTGGCCGTCACCAGCCATTGCAGCAGCTGCTTCCTGGCCGATTTGCTTAAGCCCAGGAAATACTTTTTCGCGCCGCGGTGGGCTTTGAATGCTTTTTCGAGGTCTTTGGGAACGACCAGTTCCTCCACCTCGTCAAGAATACTCCAGGAGCCGTTTTGTTTGGCCGTTTCGATACACTCATAACCAGCTTTCGCCATGCGCCCTTCTTCAATCAGCCGCTGCACTTTCCCCTTATTGATTTTGGACCAAACGCTGCCCGGTTTTCGTTTGCAGAAAAGCTGCATAAACTTTTCCTCATCCACCGGCCTTCTGGTGCTGTCTATCCAGCCGAAACAAAGCGCTTCATCCACTCCTTCGGCGTATGTAATGGTAGGAACGCCGGCGGCCGGCTTTTTATAATACACCAGCCAGACGTTTTGTTGCGAGCGGTGGTGCTTTTTCAGCCATTCCCGCCAGGCCTGGCGGTTGGCGGGGCAAAACGTGCCGATTTCTTTTTCCGTTTTCATTGCAGGGCGTTTAAAATCATGCAAACGATCAGGGTACCCGTTACATGGCGCGAACCGTTGATGGCGCCGAACAGGAGCGGGCGGAGATTGACCGGGTTGATGGCGATGTTGACGGTGTTGGCCGCCAGGAAGCCGGCGCCCACCCATGCCGCAAATTCCAGCGCATCACCCCGCGCCAAAATATCCAGTGCATAAAACAGCACCGAACTCGCCAGGGTGATCACCATTATAAAAATAGGCTTATCCGGTAATGTTTCGTTTTCCAGGTCGGGGGAGAATTTGTATCGCCTGCTGAAAAACGGGGTAAACCACCAAGCACCGCGCACGAAATACACGGCAAATGCGAGCAGTACACTCACCCGATTCAGGTTTGCCAATCGACGGATCATAAAAATTCGATGTTTATGATGCAAAGCTGAACCAGGTGAGTGACAGCCTTATGTCAGGAGATAAAAAATAAATTAACGCCCGTATTTTTTACCTGCTAACGGTTCAATGTTCTTTCGCTCCGCATCGCCGGCAGGTTTTACCGGCTCGCGCAAGAGGCCCGCTTCGCACGAGGTGCTGTTGGTGCGTGATTTCCCGCCGAACCAGCTCACGCAGTTCAGCATGCATTGCTGGATGCTTTTGCAGATCTTCTTCATATTGTGCGGTGTTTTGAGGGTGAAACAATGGCGTGGCGAGGCTGTTGCCGGGAAGTGGCCGGATTTTGCGCCGGCGCGTTTTTCGCAAACCGCGGGTTTGCCGGTGAAGTGTACGGTGTCATTTTTTTATTTTTCTATTGATAAGAAAAAAGACACGATATCACCCGCCACGCATAAAAATTATTGCCGGCTGGCCTTCCGCAATTGCTGGAGGCATTTATATTTCTGGTTATCGGCGGTGTGGCGGTTTTTCCAGCCCATCCGGATGGCGAGTTTTTCCATGGGCTCCTGGAGGAAGTAAATGGAGCGGATGATCTGCCGGCAGTGCCGCGTGATGCGCTGCATCCAGCGGGGCAGCTGTTCCTGTACGGAATTATGAGGGGTTTCGTCGGGCACATCGGTGAAAGCCTGGCAGGAAACGGTTTTCTGCCGCTCTTTCAGTTTGTTGAGCCAGCTGTACTTAGCGATGGCGAACAGGTAGGTTTCCAGGGAAGAAGTGAGCACAAAACCGGGCTCTTCCCGTTTTTTCAGCCAAACCAGCAGCACTTCCTGGAAAATATCGCGCGCGTCGTCGATATCCCCGTTGTTACGCTGCACATGTGCCGAGATTTTCGGGAAGAGGTGTTGATATAACATATCCGGTTGCTGCGCCGTTGCTTCCATGGTCTGTTCATTTATGCCTGCTGCAAATTACAGCTTTGCTGGTATTAATAGCCGGGGAGGGGATAAATCACCCGTGGGACAGGGATTTTTTTTCGTGCTCAAGTTCAAGCGCCGGCGACCAATCTCCCAGAACCAACAATACGCAAGCCTCGTCCTTAAAAAACATTAACCTCCATTAACGTTAAAGCAACCCAGGTTAACCCGCCTTTGCAAGCCCTCTCAGTACTTTCACCGCCATAAAGGCCATTATGAAAAAGATCTGCATACTCCTGCTCTGCTGCTGCCTCGCCGTGGCTGTACAGGCTCAAAAGAACGGCTCCATCAAAGGCAACATCTCCGATACGCTCCGGCAGCCTGTTACTTCCGCCACCGTCACTCTATTGCAAAAGAAAGATTCTTCCCTGGTGAGCTTCACCCTCACCGACGGCAAAGGCTACTTTGCGCTGACAGGCATAGCCAACGGGAATTACCGCCTGCTGATCACCCACCTGAACTTTCACAATGCCCAGCGCTTCGTAACCGTCAGCACCGCCACGCCGCAGGTAACCCTGCACAACATCACGCTGCACGACCGCAGCACCGCGCTCAAAGAAGTAGTGATCAACGCCGAGGCCCCACCCGTCACGATCGTAGGCGACACCATCCAGTACAACGCCGGTTCGTTCAAAACACCGCCGAACGCCACGGTGGAACAGCTGCTGAAAAAAATGCCCGGTATACGAATCGACAAAGAGGGGAAGGTAAAAGCCCAGGGACAGGAGGTTAAAAAGGTGCTGGTAGACGGAAAGGAGTTCTTCGGCAACGACCCCAAGATCGCCACGAAAAATCTGCCGGCAGACGCGGTAGACAAAGTGCAGGTATTCGACCGGCTCAGCGATGCAGCACAACTGACCGGGCTCGACGACGGCAACAGCGAAAAAACCATCAACCTGAAACTGAAGCAGGACAAAAAGAAGGGCCTCTTCGGGAAAGCCTCCGCCGGCGCAGGCACCAACGGCCGGTACGAAGGGCGCGCCAACATAAACACCTTCAAAGGCGCGCGGCAACTTTCGGCCATCGGCATGGCCAACAATACGAATGCGGACGGCTTCTCGTTCATGGACCTCATGAATTTCAGCGGGGAAATGAACCGGATGCGCCAGGGCGGCAGCGGCGATGTGAACGTCAGCCTCAAATCAGACGACCCGATTGCCGTGCTGATGGGCAACGAAAAAGGTAACGGCATCAAAACCATCTGGAGCGGCGGTGTGAACTACAACAACCTATTCGGTAACAAAACGGCTTTCAACGGTAACTACTTTTACAACCGCTACAACCCTCATATAGAAAGCGAGTTGCAGCGGCATTACTCCCTGCCCGATTCTTCCTACTTCTACCGCCAGCAATCTGTAAGCGACAACCTCAATAACAGCCACCGCGTCAACCTGGCGGCCGACATCCAGGTAGATTCCTTTCATTCCGTTAAAATAACTTCCTCGCTGGGCTACCGGGAAACCCGCGTCACCACTGCCAGCAATTATGAAACGCAGTCGGAAGACCGGCAGCCGGCCAACGAGGGTTTCAGCAACCACTACTCCGGCGGCCAGGGACGGAACTTCCGGAACGAGGTGCTGTTCCGGAAAAAGTTTCACCGTAAAGGCAGAACATTTTCCCTCCATCTGCAAAGCACCATCAACAGCAGCAACGGCAACGGCAGCCTGTTTTCCATCAATCAATTTTACGCCGGCGGGGCGGGGCCATCAAGGAAAGATACCATTCAACAGCACAGCAGCACAGCCGGAAAGCTGCATGGCTACCAGGCGAGGGCCGTCTATACCGAGCCCCTGTCGAAACGGGCGCTGCTGGAGTTTAGCCTCGGCCGCAGCCATACGAACAGTACTTCCGACAAAACGACCTACGACTTCAACCGGCAGAACGAAAAGTACGACGAGCTGAACGACCTGCTCAGCAACAACTTCGAAAACACGTACGGCTACACGAAAGCAGGGCTCCGGCTGCGCTTCCAGCAAAAAAAACTCAGCCTCGCCGCGGGCTTCCACTGGCAGCAGGCGGCGCTGGAAGGCAAGATCATTGCCGGCAAGAAAGATTCCATCATTCGCCAGGCGTTCGGGAACCTGCTGCCCTCGCTCCGGTTCAAATACAACTTCACCCGTCACCGGCATGTGCAGCTCACCTACGATGCCTATACCCGCCAGCCGGAAATGTCGCAGCTGCAGCCCGTGCCCGACATCAGCGACCCGCTCAACATCCGCGAGGGCAACCCCGACCTGCAGCAGGAACTGACGCACGAAGTGCAGCTGAATTTTTTCTCGGTCAATCCCTTCAAATACAAAAGCCTCTTTGCCTTCATCACTTTGCAGCAAACACAGCACAAGATCGTTAATGATGATACGGTAGACAGCCTGGGCGTCAAGCGCAGCCGGCCGGTGAATGTGAACGGCGTGTATAATGTAACGGCTTCCGTGGATGTGGGCTTGCCGCTGCCGGTGCTGCAGGGCTCCGTCAACTTCAGCAGCAACGCGGGTTTCAGCCAAACAAAACAGTTCATTAACACGGTCGGGAACATCATCCGTACATTCAGCACAGGACCCGCGGTGCGCGTAGACCTGAACCCTTCCGGGAAGATCAGTATGTCGGTCGGCGGCGGCTTCCACCACTACCAATCCACCTACTCCTTACAATCAGCTTTCAACAACCGCTACTTTTCCCAGCGGTACGAAGGCGAAGTGAACTGGGAGCTGCCGGCTAACTTTTTTTTCACCGGCAGTTTTACGTATACCGTCAACAGCAACCGGGCGGAAGGCTTCAACGTGCGCGTGCCGTTGTGGAATATGGCTTTCAGCCGCCAGTTCCTCCGCTTCAACCGGGGAGAGCTGAAATTGAGCGTTTTTGACCTGCTGAACAGGAATGCAGACATCCACCGCCTCACCAACCAGAACTTTATTGAAGACAGCCGTACCCAAAACCTCCGGCGCTTTTTCCTGCTCAGCTTTACTTACAGCTTAAGCAAAAACGGCCTCCCGAGGGAGGCCGGTGGCGGCAGGAGAATCGGCGGATAGCAGCTGCGGATGGGCTACCCGCCTATCCGGAGCGGCGCGCCCCCGTTTCTGCGCTGCATGTCGCTCATGATTTTATCGCGCTCTTTGACGAATTCCGCCATGCTCAGTTTCTTTCCCCTGGAAGGCGCTTTTATCTCGCGAAGCTCCACCGCGGGCGATACTTCCAGCGCCTTGTAAACCGCCCGGCCGTTGCCGAAGTCGAGGGCCAGGATGAGGCCGGGCAGCTGCCCTTCGCATTCCGGACCGGCCGGCACGGGCACCGCCATCGTAAACCAGGCGGCCACATCCATCGTGTCCGTCATTTTGTGGTGCTGGACGATGCGTTGTGAAACCGCCTTGCGGCAGGGGTAGCCCAATATGGTGAGCGTGTCTTCCGTCAGCTTCCAGTGTAGCCGGTGGATGCTGTCGGTGATAACATAATTTTTTGCCGCGAACTCCTGCTGCTCTACGGTGCGGCCGGTGGAAAAGTCGGCGTACGCCAGCTCGTCGGCCGGGTCGTCCGTCATGCGCAAGCGCAGGCCCCCGCCTTCTTCGCCGAAGTCGTCCGGCGCCTCTTCCGGCACGGCGCGCCGCAGGGAGCGGTTGCCGGCGAACAGTACTTCCAGCTTGCTTTTGCTGGTACGCGGCGCCATCTGCGCCGCCTCCGCTCCCATTCCCTCCATATCTATCCGTACCTGGAGTGTGCGTTCGTACAATACGCGGCCCTGCGTTTGCTGGGCATGGGCGGCCACCATGGGCAGGCTCATCAAAAGTGTGCAAAGGATCGTTTTCATGCTTTCGTGTTTTATGGCGATAAAGCTATTCCCTTCGCGCAGGAAGCCGGGTTAACAGGCCTTGCATCAATGTTAACGTAGGTTAATACTTTTCCCGGCATCAGGAAATGAGTGCTACATTTGTTCCGTATGCGCCATCAACCGACGATACGGCTGTCTATTTTCCTGATCTTGCTGACTTTGCTGGTCATCACCGTTTTCCAGGTATACTGGCTGCGCAAGCACTACCGCGAAGAGGCGAAGCTGTTAAAGGCCCGTACCAGCATGATTTTCAGGGAAACGATTTTCCGCCTGCAGGTGTCCAAGCTTCATCTTGACGATAGCGGCATCCGCCCGGAGGACCTCGAAAGCATTGTGGGCATGTCTGACGTACTGCAGCACGAATTCAGGCGTCGCCCGCCCGCGCTTCCGCGGCAAGGGCAGCAGGCCGTTACGCGCACGGCGCCCGGTAGCGGCCCGGCTACAAGAGATTCCGCCCTCGTACCAGGCAGCCCGCCTGTTGCCACCCGGGGCGTCACCGACTTCCTGGCCGGCATCGATTCCCTGCGCGATCCCATCACCACGCAGGAAATTACCGGGCAATATGCCAAGGCGCTGGCGCGGTGGCACATCGACGTGCCCTTTACGGTATACGAGGTGGCACCCGCTACGGCCGCCATGAAACCCAATGGCTTTCCCGGAAACTTCCAGACCAACACCGTAACGGTGGGTTTTTCCAAACCCGTTGCCTACCGTGCCCTGTTCAATAATAATACGGGGTACCTGTTCCGGCGCATCAGCCAGTCCATTCTCATTTCCGTATTCCTGCTGGGCGTTACCGGGGTCGCTTTCCTGCTGCTGTACCGCAACCTCCGGCAGCAGCAAAAGCTGGCCCGGTTCAAAAACGACTTTATCAGCAACATCACCCACGAGCTGAAAACCCCCATCGCCACGGTGAGCGTGGCCATCGAGGCGCTGCGTGATTTCGGCGCGCTCGACGACCGGCAGCTGACCGAGGAATACCTCGAGATATCCGCCAACGAAATGCAGCGGCTGAGCCTGCTGGTAGATAAAGTACTCAAGCTCTCCATGTTCGAGAACCGGCAGATCACCCTTCAGCAGGAAGCCGTTGACGTAGCGGAGCTGGCCCGTAGCGTGCTCTCGTCGATGCGCCTGCAATTCGACAGCAAACGCGCCAGGGGAGCCGTTGCCACATCGGGCAGGAATTTTACCGTCAACGCCGACAGGTTGCATATGACCAGCGTGCTCGTCAACCTGCTCGACAATGCGCTGAAGTACAGCCGCGGCACGCCCGAGATCGGGATAGCCGTGACAGACCACGCCACCCATCTTGAAATACGGGTGAGCGATAACGGCATGGGCATTGCGAAAGAGTACCGGCATAAAATATTCGAGAAGTTTTTCCGGGTGCCCAGCGGCAACCATCACAACACCAAAGGCTACGGCCTGGGCCTGAGCTATGTGGCCCACATCGTACAACGCCACCAGGGATCCATCACCGTAGAAAGCGAGGAAAACAAAGGCAGTACCTTTTCTATCCGGCTGCCCTTCGGTGAGGCGCCGGTGGTTTACAACGACGGTTATCGCCAGCCGGAGCGCGCAAAAACAGGATTAACATGAGCATCAGGGTACTATACATCGAAGACGAACCATCGCTGGGAAAGATCGTAAAAGAAAGCCTGCAACGCCGGGGCTACGACGTAACCCTCGAAACCGACGGCGCCGCCGCGCTGCCGCTCTTCCGGCTGCTCAACCCTGCCGTGTGCGTGCTCGACATTATGCTGCCCAATAAAGACGGTTTCGAGATAGCCGGGGAAATACGCGCCATCAACGCCCATGTGCCCATCCTGTTCCTGACCGCCAAAACCCAAACCACCGACGTGGTGAAAGGTTTCACTCTGGGCGGTAACGATTACATCCGCAAACCTTTCAGCATGGAAGAGCTCATTGTCCGTATCGACAACGCGCTGCGGCGAACCGGCCAGCCCCACGCCCCCGGCGCCGATTACATCCCGCTGGGCAAATTCCGCTTTTACACCAACCGGCAGCTGCTGGTGAACGGCAAGGACGAGCGGAAGCTCTCCTACCGCGAAAGCGAGCTGCTGAGGCTCCTCTATGAAAACCGCCATGGCATCATTGACCGGAAGAGCATTCTGTCCCTGCTCTGGGGGCACGATTCCTTCTTCAACAGCCGCAACCTCGATGTGTATATTGCCCGCCTTCGCACCTGCCTCAAAGAAGATGAAAGCCTCCAGATACTAACCATCAAGGGGGTGGGCTACCGTTTCCTGTTGAATTGACCCGGAAAAGTGCTGGCAAACTTCGCGATATTTGGATATTTTGCGCGCTACTGACTGCAGGCGTTATCGCCGCATTAAACGGACATACCAGCATGGATACAAACAAAACCACCACCATTTTACAAACCAAGCCGCATTTTCATATTCTCGACGGGCTCAGGGGCATTGCCGCCCTGGCGGTGGTGATCTTTCATTTTATGGAATGGGTGTTCCCCGATTTAGGCCAAAACTTTATCGGGCACGGTTTCCTGGCCGTCGATTTTTTCTTCTGCCTGTCGGGTTTCGTGATCGGTTATGCATACGACGACCGTATCGGCAAAATGGGTGTGCTCGAGTTTTTCAAATCCCGGGTCGTTCGGCTGCACCCGCTGGTGGTAGCAGGTTCGGTACTGGGCCTGCTGGCCTTTTTGTTCGATCCGTTTGGCGGCCAGCCGGAACTGTACAGCACCGGCAAAATCATCCTGGTGTTCCTGTGCTCGGTGCTGCTGATCCCCTACCCCATCATGGGCGACCGCGGCTTTAACCTGTTCGGCCTCAACGCGCCCTCCTGGTCGCTGTTCTGGGAATACGCCGCCAATATCCTGTATGCATTCATTCTTTGCAAAATCAAACGCGGCTACCTCATACTGCTAACCATCATCGCCGCCGTGGCGCTTTGTTTTGTCGGCTACCGCTCCGGCAACCTGCTGGGCGGATGGAGCGGCCCCACCTTCTGGGACGGGAGCGCCCGCATATCGTATTCCTTCCTGGCCGGGCTGCTGATTTACCGCTCCAATTGGATCATCAAAAACAAGCTGGGGTTCACCGGCCTGTCGATATTATTGTCCCTGGCCTTTTTCGTGCCCTTTTCGACATGGAACCCGGTGACGGAGCCCCTGGTCATACTGTTTTACTTTCCCCTGCTGGTAGCCCTGGGTGCGGGAGCCACCTTGAAACCCGGCCTGAAAAAGCTCTGCGAATTTTCCGGGAAAATTTCGTACCCGCTGTACATGACGCATTATGCCGTTTTGTGGATGTTCGGCAATTACTACACCAGCCGCCAGCCAGGCGCCATGCAGCTTACTTTCATCATCGTTTCCGGGGTCATCCTGCTGGTGGGTGTGGCGTACCTGGTGATGGTATGGTTCGATATCCCGGTCAGAAAATATTTGACCGACCGGCGGAGAGCAGGGCTCGCCCGGCGAAAAGGCGGCGGGGTTTAAACCGGGAAATGCATTAAGTTTGCTCCCTGACTATGTCATATTCAGTTAGCCTAACCGTAAAAAACAGTACAATGAAAGTCACCTTAAAAATTCTGTTGGTATTTTTATTCTCTTCAGCCATCCTGCATTGTGACGCCCAGCAAAAGCAGCCATTTACCGCAAAAGTGGTTTACCAGTCCGAAGAGCTGATCATCACCCAAATCTCCGACAATACATTTGAGCACACCTCGTTTTTACAAACGCAGGATTTCGGGAACGTTCCTTGTAACGGCCTCATCGTGAGAAACAACAAAGAAGCGATTGTTTTCGATACGCCCACCAACGACAAAAGTTCAGCGGCGCTCATCAAATGGATAAATGACACCCTTCATTGCAAGATAAACGCCATTATCCCCACCCATTTCCACAACGATTGTTTGGGAGGACTCAAAGCGTTCCATGAAGCCGGTACGCCTTCTTATGCGAATGTCAAAACAGTGGAGCTGGCCAAAGAAAACAAGTTTGTTGTTCCGGAAAACGGTTTCCGGGACTCTCTCATTTTAAAAGTGGGCAAGGAAAAAGTCATCGTGAAGTTTTTCGGGGAAGGGCATACGAAAGATAATGTTGTGGGTTATTTCCCCAGCGAGGCCGTGATGTTTGGCGGTTGTTTGATCAAAGAACTGGGCGCGGGCAAGGGGTATTTGGGTGATGCCAATACCGCGGCCTGGTCTGGCACCGTTGAAAAGGTTAAGCAGGCATATCCCCGTGTAAAGGTGATCGTTCCCGGGCATGGGGAATATGGAGACGCGGCGTTGCTCGATTACACGATTCGGTTGTTCAGGGACGCGGCAACCTCCCCGGCCGCGCACTAAAATACTAATTGGCGAATGTTGGATTGTTACAAAAAAACGTGTCGGTAAAAAGTTGCACTTTAAACCGACACGTTTTTTTGCGAACAGTCTTCTGCCAAAATCTCTTCCGTTACAATATCCGGAGGGAAGACGGTTTCTCTTTTAACATGCGTACACGCACCCACCCCCGTTTAGACAATATCCGGATGGAAAACTGTTTCTCATTCAACATGCGTACGCGCACCCACCCCGTTTAGACAATATCCGGATGGAAGACTGTTTCTCATTCAACATGCGTACGCGTACCCACCCTGTTTATGCAATATCCGGATGGAAGACTGTTTCTCATTCAACATGCATACACGCACTCATTCCATTTAGGCGTCCTTTTCCGGTTTCACATATTTATCTTTTATCTCCAGGATCGCTTTTTCGATTCTCCTGACCGACCTGAACAACATTACGAAGCAAACAATGATCAATGCAATGCCGCCATATACCAGTGCGACAAACAGTACCATAGAGATTTGCTGAGCGTCAATAGATAACATCATATGTTTTAGTTTTTAACCTGTTCCAAAGTATATTCACCGGTTGATGAATTATAAGTTACGTGGAGGCTTACCGGCATTTTATACACCGTACCTACCCCTCTGTGAAACAATTTGTAGACAAAATCTCCCGTAATGGTAAATTTAAGTTCTGTGGGTGAAACACCGGTTACTGAATTTCCCGTCTGGTTAAAATCGAATACACCCCATGTAAATCCTGTCACGTTCGCCTTTATTTCCGTTACCTGAGCGGGAACGTTGGCAATATCCCAATTGAATGTAACGGTATATTTTGACCAGGCCGCAAGCGGTAGCGTTAGTTGCGCTATCCCCTTGGTGCTTCCTTCCACAAAATTCGGATCCTTCCCGCTTTTCACCACCTGGTTAATCTCATCAATCAGCCGGATTATTTCATCTATCTCAGCATTCATGGCGGCGTCTTGTTCGTCCGCCAATGGAGTTGGCGCATCTGCGTACGTATTATAATCGCCATAATCCAAAGCCGGATCATAGGGCTGATCACTTAATCCGCTGCTGCCGCCATCGGGCAGGTTCGATGTGCCCGGCTCCAGCACGTCGAAACACGTGCGGGTGTTGACTACCGTGAAAATCCCATCCATGTCTACATAGGAAGTTTGTATCCAGTTGCACACCACCCTTTCAGCTTCGGCCTTCCGGCGAAATTCCCGGATGGATGCGTACTTTTCAAGTACCACGGCGCCTTTGTAAACATTCTTTTCATAGTACCCGCCGCGAACAAAATTCATTTTCAAATCGTAAGTAATAACCGTACCGGTGAAATGCTCCTTCCTGAAACGGACACTTTCATTCAGACGATTGTCAATTTTTCGCGCCACTTCCAATATGATACCGGACAGTGCGCCACGATCGTCTTTCCTCACAAGCAGCCTTCTAAAAGCCGGCATTCCGGATACGGTTCTGGCCTTCCAGATGACGGGGACCATAAGCTCCCTTCCATCTTTGGACACCGCATGCTTGCTCCAATCCAGGCTTTCCAGATCGAAGGATTGATCACCGAGCCAGTTTTTCGCAGCCGTCATGAATAAATCGTTGATTTCGATTGGCGGCGTGGTGTGTTCTTTTTGACAAGCTATCAAGAGCGAGACGCCCAAAAAGAGCGGGGCTAAAAACTTTTTTTTCTTCATGATACGAGTTTAAGTTAACAAACAATTTTCTTCACCTGTATAAAAAGCGACATCACTCGCCTGCAGGCAGTTTAACATTCAAATTTGGTACTGAAAATGGCATTGCGGTTGGCTTTGCCGGCAATTTCCGCGTCAACAAACGGGCAACCCTCGATGAACCTGAAATCTATGGGTTAAACTATCAGTCATTCCCGGTTGCAGGTCAAGTCTGCTTGTGCCTGGAGAAAAACACATCAACGTTGACAAGAGCAATATAACACTTTTGAGTTATTCGCCACCTTGCCATTTTCATTTTCTATAGAATGATTGAATTGAACAGTACAACGACGGTCGAAAATGAATTTTATTCAGATTAGCTAACCTGTATGGTTAAATATTTTGATTGTACGATTGAACTGTTGGGGTTGAATGAGGGTGGCAGCGTTCAGATTAAACCTGGAAGCAACAAGGAGCTATGCTTCCATCTAATTGGGTATAATTGGGTATCATTATGGGTATATACCCTGTATCGGACTGGACAATTGGGTATAATTGGGTATTCTTATGGGTACTTTTGGTCAAATTGGGTATAATTGGGTATTTTTGTGGATACATATGATAAATATTACATCGATATATCTTAACGCCGAGATTCTATCATTGATTTCGGAAATTGACGAATTCAAAGGTGCATGGCGTGCACTAAGGTCGCTGGCGCCGGAACAACTTACTTCACTAATGCGGGTCGCCACGATTGAAAGCATCGGGTCATCAACCCGTATTGAAGGAGCGAAGCTAACCGATCAGCAAGTAGAAAAACTTCTGGGGAATCTGGCAGTCGGGCAGCTTGCTTCCCGGGATGAAGAAGAAGTGGCCGGTTATGCTGATGTTATGAATCTAATTTTTGAACATTACGAAAGCATTCCTCTGACTGAAAGCTATATACAGCAGCTTCACCGCGAGCTCCTCAAGTACAGTTCCAAAGACGATTGGCACCGGGGATATTACAAGAAATCACCCAACAATGTGGAAGCCTTCGACCAGGCCGGGAATAGTTTGGGAATCATATTCGAGACCGCCAGCCCATTTGATACACAGCTACGAATGCAGGAACTTGTCGATTGGACGAACAATGCTATAGAAAAGAAAGCACTGCATCCACTGCTGGTTGCATGCATTTTTATTGTGGTTTTCCTTGCCATACATCCATTCCAGGACGGAAACGGACGGTTATCGCGCATCCTGACAACGATCCTTTTGCTTCGCGCGGGATATTCTTATGTTCCATACAGCTCCCTGGAAGCCGTCATTGAACAAAGCAAAGAGGGATACTATCTCGCGCTGAGAAAAACACAAAGCACATTAAAGTCGGAGCAGCCAGATTGGATGCCTTGGATCTTATTTTTCCTGCGCGCATTGCAGCAGCAGAAATCCCGGCTCGCGATAAAAATCGAACGGGAGCAGCTGCTATTGGGGCAACTGCCAGCTTTATCGCTCCAGATCCTTGAACTGGCAAAGTCAAGAGGACGCATTACGATCAGCGAAATCGTGCTTCTAACAAACGCCAACAGAAATACCGTCAAAAGACACCTGGAAAAGCTTGTTTCCTCCAATCACTTACAACAGCATGGGGCCGGAAGAGGTTCGTGGTACACGCTGTAGCGGAAATGCTGAACTGTGTTGGCAGGTCTTGTCTAAAATAGCAAAACTGCCCTTCATTTTTTTAGAAAACCGTTGTTATCTTTAGCCACTGCCAATAACCATACTTTGTCGTGCTGATGCGGCAACGGGCAAATTGCTCATAAAAAAGAAGTACCGGGTCAAATGGTTAGATTCTCCGGTGGTGGGTCATATGTCAAGACTTTTTGTTTCCGCAGCCAATTCCAAAAAAAACAGCCTGGTCCAGGGAGATGAAAAATGTGGAGGCAGTGAGAATACTGAATGAGCAGGAATTTTTGGCCGTTTATAAATCAGGGGAAGATACTTATGACCTGGCGCGCTTTGATTTTCAGAACGGCGCTCCGCTTCAGCAATTAACGCATGAAACGCCTGCCTGGAATGAATATCCATATCGTTTATGGGACGGTGTTGCCATTGAACATAGCGAGCGGTATATTATCTGCAATTTTAAGCCGAATGAAATAGCGATTTTTGACAAGTAAACAGGTGCTGTAATACAGGCGTTACGATCTTGATTGACTCAAAACACACGCCCCACACCAATGTGCGGGGCGTGCTCATATTGCATTACTCCCCTACGGGAATCGGCATATCCACACCGGTTGCCGCGGCAACGCCAAAATTGGGCGAACCATCGCTATTCCAGGTGAGCTTCTGCATTCTCGGAGACCGTTGACCATTGGTAGTATTGGCCACGCTACGCGCATGGTAGATAAACCAATTTTCCTTTTTCACCACGCCATTGGGATCTGTGTAGGAACTGGTAAAGAACCCATTGTGCCCGGGTCCGTACACGGAATTGGCATCGTTCCTGACGAAAACCTGCTTTTTATTGATCCAGTCGGCCGCCACCGTGGGATTGCCGCCTGCCTTCAACTGTATTTGGGCAAGGCAATAATTATCGCTGGTATACCGGCTGGCAGAATAGATGATAAACACCGGGCTGCCGGCATCCTTCTGCAGCATGATGGGCCCTTCGTTAACCCCTAACCCCAGCGAGCTCGGCTCATGCCTTTCCCAGGTGTTGGTGGGGGAGGAAATTTTTATCCTCGGGCCGCTGATGGTCCATGGGTTCGACATGGTGGCCAGATAAAGATACTGTTTGTACCTGCTGGCGGTACTCTCCCACCCCGACCATACAAAATAATTAGTGGAGCCCACGGTGAGTATCGATCCGTCAATCGCCCACTGATCACTGGAATCGAAAATCTTTCCTTTGAATGTCCAGGTGCCGGTCATCGGGTCTGCGTTGGGGTTTTCCAGTACGAACATGCGGTGCGAATCGCCGGTGCCATCATTGGCCGCAAAATAGATGTACCATTTGCCAGACAGGAAATGCAGCTCCGGCGCCCAGATGTTGGAAGAATAGGGCGTGCCCGCAGGCGGCGTCCAGATGACGGATTCCGTTGCTGTTGACAACAGGGACATGGAAGTGGTTTTCCGCAGGCCGATGTTGCCGCCCCTCGTGTACATGAAATAATAGTACCCGTCTTTCTGCGCAACAAAGGGATCCGGCCTGCTGGCACTGATCAGTGGGTTCTGGAAATAAAGGTTGTGAAAATTGAACTGGTCCTGGTCCCCGGTAATAGTCGCCTTCTGCCTGATTTTGGCGCCGGGTGTGGTGCTTTGCGGATCCAGCACCATTTTCATCCCGGTCGCTTTGTTGGTGAGCGAAAACACGTTGTTACTGCCCGTGTAGGCTATCGACCAGGCCTGCGCATCGCTGCCATCGTCTGTGCCCTGCTGCAAAATATCGCCGGAGGTGGCAGAGGGTGACTCGAGGCACTTATTACTGGTTACGTTCACCAGTTTATAATACGTGGCGTCGATTTTTACCAGTTTCCATTTCTGCCCGTTGTTGGGGAACCACCACCACTGCTGGATTTTCTGGCCCTCGGCCGTGGAGTTGCCGGTAACTTCCACCACTGGGCCGGCCGGAGCAGACGAGGTTACTCCCCGGATGCGGTACGTAGCGCCATCGATCAATGTGCCGAGGGGCGGAGCTGCGCTGATGCCGAGCTCATTGCTTTGCAGTGACTTTTCGCCGGCATCGGCGTCGTTTTCCTGTTGGGTTTCTTTCTGGCAAGCCGTTGCCAATAGCAACAAAACCGCCGTAACGTTTGTGAGGGCTTTAATTTTCATAACGGAGTAATTTCGCGGCAATTCTACGTGGAATAAACTGCTGCGGGGTTTATAATAGGGCTATCGGAATATAAAATAAGGAAAATAATTGATAAAGTCAGGCGCTCATTTCCGGCCTCGCTTTCCCGAAAAATGCATCTTCAGCACAAAAGCAGCGTTGTCTTCCCTGCTGCGGCTACGCACCTGCTTCGTTTCTCCCGTCAACCGGAGGACATTTTTCTTCAGAATTCGTTAATAAGCCAAGCTGCCGGTGACTACAAACCATCTACGGCGCCGGTAATTTTTTCACGGGTTCCAATCCGGTAAACGCGGGCCTTGCCGCCATCGGCCGGGGGAAAGGCGATATTTCGCCCCGGAGAAGCGCCTATCCTGTAGACGCATTCACCCGTAGACGCGACTACGGGCCAACACAGTTCCCCTCTTTAAGCTTTAATTTTACCGCCTGAATACACGAAAGGCCGATTGTCCGAATCGCATGTTGACCCGGCATATCGCGGCACCCGCCATACAGGCCTCCGTATAAAAAAGATACTACCACCCGTATCCGGGCTTACGCCCGGCGGCTATTTTCCCAGCGAATATGAAGCGACTTTTTACTGTTATTGCATTAATATGCTGCCTGCAAACGTTGGGGGCCATCCGGTATGTCGACATCGCGGCTACCGGCGCCAATAATGGCTCCAACTGGCTGAATGCCGCCACCGATCTTCAGGCGGCGATCAATATGTCGGTTGCAGGAGATGTTATTTACGTTGCCCAGGGAACGTACCAGCCGGTAACCGCCGCTATGTATACGCTAAAGGAAGGGGTGCAAATACTGGGCGGATTCCCCCATGGTGGCAATCCCGGTTTGGCAGACAGGAACTGGACGGCTTACCAGACCATTCTGCGTGGCAACAGCGTTGAGCGACTATTGGGGTCGATAGGCCCCCTTAGTGCGCAAACGGTACTGGATGGGTTGCACCTCACGGGCGGAAGCTCCAAACAGGGAGGGCTGGCCTATTTAATGGGGTCCAGTATGAAATTCTCAAATTGCCGTTTTTTCGACAATGTCAACACCGCCGCGCAAGGGGGTATCTTTTATATGATCAGTGGCGCACCGGTGATAGAAAATTGTGTTTTCAGTAATAATAGTAACACCCTCGCACAGGGAGGCGTACTCTTTCTGAACGATTGTTCCGCCGTCATAACGAACTGCCGCTTCGAGAATAATAATAGCGTTGCCCCCGGAGGCGTTCTCACAGGCCTTTTCAGTTCCCCCCAAATCAGCAACTGCGTTTTTTCCAACAACCGGAACACCCAATCCTCCGGCACCATCTTCGATTTTGTGGCGGATTGCGACCCCGTCGTCAAAAATTGCTTGTTTCTCAACAACACAACGGCAAGCGGACTGCTCTCTTTTTCAAACGGTGCGCCGCTCTTTTCCAACTGTGTGTTTGCGGGTAATAATGCCACGGGCCAGGTGTCCATATTAAGCACCTATTCCGGGGCGGCAAATTCCAGGCTTACTTTTGCGGGCTGCGTTTTCTACAACAATACCTCGAACAATAACCGCGGCGGCGGGATGATCTATAACGCCGGCAACACCGTTGCGGTAGCCAATTGCACTTTCAGTAACAATAGCGCATCAACATCGGCTGCCAGCAGCCTGTTTTCAAACGTAACTTCCAATTCCGTTTTCACATTCGTTAACTCCATTGTTTATAATAATACAGCCGCCACCGTGGCCTCGTCTGTCAATAGTGGCCGGCCTGTTTTCCGGTATAGTATCGTTCAGGGCATGAATGATCCGGCGAACAGGGTATCCGGCGCGGCCCCGCTTTTTGTAAACCCGGCCAATGCCATTGGGCCGGATAATATATGGGCGACGGCAGACGATGGCCTGGAATTGCAGCCCGGCAGCCCGGCCACTGACCAGGGAGAAAATGCCTCCGTGCCGCCCGTGCTTACCACGGATATTAATGGCGGCGCAAGAATCGTAAACAGCGTGGTGGATTTTGGCGCTTATGAATATATTCCTGCGCAAAGACCGGTCATTACAACTACGCCGGGAGCCACTATCTATACTGCACAACAAAGCCCCACAGTGGTGGATGGCGGCGTAACGATTACCCCGAACGGCAGCGCTACTTTAGCCACCGTCACTATTACCATCAGCGCCGGTTTTGCGGCAGGCGACGTGTTGTCGTTTACCAACACAGCAGGAATGGGAAACATCACCGGCGCCTATAATAATACCACGGGGCAGCTGACGCTGACGTCTGCCGGCGCTACCGCTACCATTGCACAATGGGAGGCAGCCCTGCGCACGGTTGCATACGGTAACACGAATGCGATGCCCAGCCAGGCGGACCGGACCATCTCATTTGCCCTTGTTATGCCTTTAGGTAACGCCGCCACCAAAACCGTAACGCTGCAACAGGCCAATCCCTGCCAGCCTACCAGCAGCACCACCAACACCAGTGTATGCCGGTCCGCCTTGCCCTATTTGTGGAACGGCCAGTCATTCAATACCGCCGGCACTTACCTCGTGCACTTAATCAACGCCGCCGGTTGCGATAGCGCGGCAACACTTGTGCTCACCGTTCATGAAGCCACAGCCAGCACCACGCAGCGCACCATCTGCCCGTCTGAGCTGCCTTTTCAATGGAACGGCCGGGAACTCACACAGGCCGGCACATATACCGTAACCCTGGCGAACCGGAATGGATGCGACAGCGCCGCCACATTGGAGCTGGCCGTTGCGAACAGCGACCGGTGCCTCGCCCTGAAGGTGATTGCCACCCCCTCGGGCTGCAACAAATCCGACGGCACCATCACGGCCACCGCATCCGGTGGCTCGGCGCCGTACCAATACGCTTTAGACGGAACGAATTACCAGGCCAACCATGTATTTACCGGCCTTGCACCACAAGCGTACAATGTTTCACTAAAAGATGCGAGCGGGCAGGTGGTGACCGTCCCCATCACCGTTACTTCGGATATGTGCCTCGATTTGGTGGCCACTCCCGCCGGCTGTAATGCAGCTGACGGCACCATAACGGCTACGGGTTCCGGCGGCGCTCCGCCCTACCAATATTCCACAGACGGTATCAGTTTTCAGGCAAACAACGTATTTACGGGCCTGGCCCCGCAACCTTATAACGTTACCATGAAGGACGTAAATGGCTTGACGGTTACCGTTGGGATTGTTGTAAATGCAGACAGGTGCCTGAACCTCAGCGTTACCGCTACTGCTACCACCTGTGGGCAGGATAACGGAACGATTACGGCCACTGCTACAGCCGGCCAGCCACCCTATCAGTTTGCACTGAATGGCGGACCTTATCAGGCAAACAATATCTTTACCGGGTTGAAGCCGGGCAATTATAAAGTGCAGGCGAGGGACGCACAGGGGTTGGTAGTGGAAGCTGACGCAGCCATTGGCGGGTCTGTTGCCGGGCGATTGTCTGCCGGAAATAACACCAGCGTGCTGAAAAACCAGCCGCTGCAACTCCATGCCGTTGACGTTGATAACGTGGGGTTTAACCGGTATGATTGGTCGCCTGCCTACGGCCTGAACCGCACGGATGTACCTAACCCCGTCGCGATCATCGACCGGGATGCCGTTTATACCGTAACCGCTACAGACCCGAATGGATGCCAAAGCACGGCGCGCGTGGCCATTAAAGTTATTCAGCAAGCAGACATCTATGTTCCTAATGCATTTACGCCGAACGACGACGGCAGGCACGATGTGTTACGGGCGATACCGGTCGGTATCAGGGAGTTCAAATTCCTGGCCATTTATAACCGCTGGGGCCGCCGCGTTTTTTATACTACAGACCCGCGCAATGGCTGGGATGGCAGCATCGACGGCGCGCGGCAAAATACCAGCGGATTTGTATGGGTGACGGAAGGTGTTGGCGCCGATGGTAGCACGGTTTCCAGGAAGGGGACTGTTGTGCTGATTAGGTAGAGGCGGATGGTGGGGTGAAAGTCAGTAAATAACGCAGCATGCCCGCCAGTTGGAATTATATGCCACAATGTAAAACTTAGCAAGGTTAGGTAAATCAATCAATTTTTAAAATCTCATTTATATACAAGCGAAAGATTTGCGCTTACTTGATTTTTGCAATTTTTTATATTGCCTGTATTGACCTCCGTAAAGGTTATTGAAAACAAAAGGAGAACTCGACTAAAAACAAAAAACCCGCGCCAAGCGCGGGTCTCTTCTAAATCGTGCGGACCGGACGGGACTCGAACCCGCGACCTCCGCCGTGACAGGGCGGCATTCTAACCGACTGAACTACCGATCCTCCTTCACTTCAAAGCCTCTCGGCCTTTCCGTTTTGGGACTGCAAAGATAAGCACAAATAAATCATACATGCAAATCTTTTTCCGATTTTTTTTACCCTCACCCTGAAGGGCAATTACATATAAATCTTCCTTAATTTCACTGTACACCAAACCACCCCCTTATGAAACACCGCATCCTCCTGCTCGTTACCCTCGCCTTCGCCTGCAACACCGCCCCTGAAAAAAAACAGGAAGACAGCACCATCGTAGACGGCGCCAAAACCCTCGTGCCCGTGGCACCGCCCCCGCCGCCCGCCAACCCCTACGAAGCGGAAATCGCCGCGCAAGACACCCTGTTCGAAGACGGCTCCATCCCCTCCAGCTGGGCCAACGCCGGGTTCGACCATCCGGAACACTTCAAGCGCTTCCTCATCTCCTTCAAGGAATGGGTGAAAACGGATAATGTAGACAGCATTACCGCCCACATCCGCTTCCCCCTCAAAAATTACAAAACCCCCGAAGCCTTCCGCGAGAAATATGATAAAATTTTTGATGCGTCGCTGAAAGCGGTGGTGGATAGCCAGCGGCTCGACAGGATTTCCAGGAACTACCAGGGCGCCATGCTCGGCAGCGGCGAAATCTGGTTCAGCGTATTCCCGCAGGGATACCGGATCATCGCGATCAATAAATAGTCCCGCGCAATTGTCCCGATTCCCCCGATATTTGCAGCCGTGAAACAGAACCGGTTGCTCATTTTCATCGCCCTGCTGGCTCTCGCCGCCTCCTGCTCGGAGCCCCGTGCGGTAACGCCGGCGTTCTACTTCTGGAAGCAGCGGCTGCAGCTGAACGCTACGGAAAAACAGGCCTTCAGCGGCATCGGCGCAAAGAAGCTCTACGTCAAAATGTTCGACGTGAGCTGGAACGCGCAACTGCGTGTAGCCTCTCCCGTTGCCGTGGCGGACTTGCGGGAGCCGCTGGCAGACAGCGTGGAACTGGTGCCGGTGGTGTTCCTGGTCAACGAAGTATGGCAACACCCGGATACCACCTGGCCGGCACAGCTGGCGGAACGGGTGAGCACCCTCCTGCAACAACTGGCCCCGAAGCGGAGCATCCGCGAAATACAGGTGGATTGCGACTGGTCGCGCACCACTAAAACGGCCTACTTCGCATTTCTCCACCACCTGCGCGCGCAACCGTTTTTCGCGGGCAAAGCACTGTCTGTCACCATTCGCCTCCACCAGGTCAAATACCTGAAAAGCAACGGCGTGCCGCCGGCGGATAAAGGGCTGCTGATGTGCTATAACATGGGCGACCTCCGCAAGTGGGGCGATCATAACTCCATCCTCAATATGGAAACGCTCGAGGCCTACACCGGCAACGACCGTATCAGCAATTATCCCTTATCTTTGGATCTGGCCTTGCCATTGTTCGAGTGGACGGTGCTTTTCCGCAACCGGCAATACGCCGGCCTGCTCCGCAACATGCGGCTGGAACAGCTGGAAAACCGCACGCTGTTCCAGCCCGCGGGGGAATTCCTGTACACCGTTTTAAAAGACACCACCGTGAACGGTTACCGGCTGCGCCCGGGCGAAGTGCTCCGCCACGAAACCTCCGGCCAGGCCGTGTTGCGACAGGCGGCTGAACACCTGGCCCGGCAGCGGCAACCGTATGCACCGACCGTGATTTTATACCACCTTGATTCATTAACCCTTAGCAAGCACCCAACGAATGAACTGGAAGAGATTTACCGTATTTTGCGCTAGTTTCCTGACCTTTTTCCTGGCGGAATCCATTTACGTATTTTCCTGCGGCGGCGGAGAGGCAGACCCGTACGACTATTACACCAACTTCTTCAACCCGAACGTCGCCTCCCAGAATGGGTTCGAGCCGTTTTACTATACGGGCCTGGCCAACTATTACGGCCGCGAAGAAGATGAAGAAACCCTCAATCTCCGCAACTGGCACGCCTTCTTCGGCGGCAAGGCCACGGAAGCGGATATACGGGAATTCATTTACACCTACTCCCGCCCCCAAATGGCGGCGCTCTACAACCATATAGAAAAAGGCGCTGCTCTGCAGTTGCCGGACAGCGTGCAGAAAAACACCCTCACCCGCCATTTCATCGGCAGCAAAGACCGGGAAACACTGGGCTACCTCATGTTCGCCAAGCAATGCGAGCCCCACACGGGCGGCGGTGGCGGATGGGAAGCGCCGGTGCGCGACACGCTCACCATGCTCAAGCTCTCCCGCAATGGCGTGCAACTGTACAAAGCGTGTAAAAACGAGCAGATCAGGGAACGGTATGCTTTCCAGACCATTCGCCTGGCGCACTATGGCCGCGACTACCGGCAGGCGCTCCGGTATTACGATTCCCTGGCGGCGCCCATCTCTTCTACCTCCCTCATACACTATAAATCACTGGCGTTGAAAGCGGGCGCCCTCATGCGCACCGGTAACAAAACGGAAAGCGCCTATCTTTTCTCCCGCGTGTTCGGACAGGCCCCCTCCCTCCGAGAAATGGCCTACACCAACACGGGCTGGGCCGGCGCCCCGGAAAGCGAGGTGATGCGGCGCTGCGCCAACACGGAAGAAAAAGCAACCGTGGCGGCCATGTACGCCTGCCGCGTGTTCGACCCGCACCCCCAGGGCATCCGCAACGTGTACCGCCTCTCCCCGCAATCGCCCATGATGGACGTGCTGCTCGGCCGCGAAATCAATAAGCTCGAAGACAGCTACCTCTACAACCGGCTGAGCACCGAGCGGTTCGGCAACTCGGAATACGGCTACAGCAACGCCACGGCCGCTGAAAAATCGCACGTAACGGCATTGCAGCAGTTGCTCGACAGCCTGGCGGCAGGCGGGAAAGTAAAAGAGCCGGCCCTCTGGCAGCTCTCATCGGCCTACCTCTCCTACATGGTGAAAGATTACCCGGGCGCGCACAAACGGCTCAGTGCGGCAAAGGCGGGCGCCGGGCCGCGCGCGGCCCTGAAAGACCAATGGGAAATTGTACGGCTGCTGGTAACGGTGGAAGAACAATCCCGGATAGGGAAAGACTTTGAGGCCCAGCTCCTCGAATCGTTCCGGTGGCTCGACAGCAAGCTCGACACCACCCGCAAAACGGAAGAGAGCTGGTATTACGACGGCCCCAACAGCGCGCAGATAGACCGCGACTTCTACTTCCGGATGTACCGCAACCTGCTCAACTACGTGGTGGCTACCCGCTATATCCAACAGGGAGACGTCACCCGGCAGGCGCTCATTTTTTCGAAGCGCGACAAAGTGGAGCCCTACGGCTTCTACGGCTACAACACATCCGCCCACGAGTTCGTGAAAGACAGCCTGCTGGCCCACCAGCTCATTGAGCTGTACAACCTGCAGCAACAGAAAAAGAAAACGCCGTTCGAGCAATACCTCTGCAAGGAGTTCATCATGACGGACAACGAAGTAGGAGAAGCCATCGCCGTGAGCTACGTGCGCCAACACGATTTTGCGAACGCCGTTACCTGGTTCAAAAAATCCGGCAGCTCCCGCAAGGCAGGCCTGGCCTTCACGCCGCAGTTGCAGGATTACGGGCTCGACTCTTCCGAAACTGTGATATCCCAGCTGGAATACGCCACCACCATGCTGGAGCTGGAAAAGAAGATGAAAAGCAACAAAGCCACGGCGGAAGATTATTTCCAATACGCCACCGGCCTGTTCAGCATCTCTTACTACGGCCACGCCTACCAGCTGTCTGCCGACTACCGGCCCAGTACCAGCTGGTACAACCCCGTGCACGAGAATCGCCCCGACCTGAAGCAGTACTACGGCTGTTACCGCGCGGAGGAATACTACAAAAAAGCGGCGGACGCCTCTACCAACCGCGAGTTTAAGGCCCGCGCCCTGTTCATGGCGGCGCGTTGCGCTCAAAAGCACCTGTACGACGAAAAAACGGAATGGTATTACCTGGCCTCGGAGAAAAACCCGCATTTCCCCGAACTGGTGAAAAACTACAGCAATACGGCGTTCTACAAGGAAACCTTCAACCAGTGCGGCTACCTGCGCGACTTTGTGTATATGCAGAAGAAGTAACGACTTGCCATCATGGCCGAAAGGCCGCCACATAACAGAAAAGGATGCTCTCCAATAGCACCCTTTTACTTTTTTATCCGCCCGGCGATAGCGTCGCCGGCATGGGGCCCTACCGTTTGAACACGTTGTATTTATGCCCATCGGGATCCGCGAACACGAAGCCGTAGTACCCTTCTCCAAATTCCTCCGGTGGGGAAACAATCGTACCGCCCGCTGCCCGCACCGTTTTTTCCCATTCGTCTACCGCCTGTTTGCTATCGGCCGACAGGGTGAAAATGATCTCGTTCCCGGCGGCAGTATCGATGATAGGCCCCTTCATGGCGGGTTCCAGCACGTCTTTCAAAAAGAAATGGATGATGAAGCGGTCGTCGCCGAAGAAAAAGCTGGTCAGCTGCGCAGACGCGCCGTTATGTTCAAAGCCGAGTTGCTGGTAGAATTTGGTAGTGCGCTCCAAATCCCGGACGCCGAAATTGGCCCAGATCTTTGTTTTCATATCGTGATGATTTTGTGATGAATGATTTTCTGGCCGGATGCCTGCCGGTGCCGTGGGCTTTGGCGGCATGCCCCGCTGGCTTCCGTATCTGGTTCCAAAATTAGCCCATCAGCCGGTTAATGAAGGTGGTTGTTTGCGAATTTCCTGGGGGTGTTTCCGTCAATTGCCGCCGCGGGTGCCGGCGAACTGCCTGCCCGGCCTTGCAGTTTCCATGTTTTTCCCAATTGCGTAAATATTTTTCCCGATTGCGAAGGTGCTTGCGGAACGGCTATACGATTTTTGCCCAAAGCTTTTACCCGGATGTCCAAACGCAAAACGCTCTTCCGCCGTGTGAACGACTGGCTGCACCTGTGGCTGGGCCTTTCTTCAGGCATCATCGTAGTGATCATCGCCCTCACCGGCTGTATCTACGCGTTCCAGGAAGAGATTTCCGACCTCACCCAACCCTACCGCTTCGTAAAAGCGGAAAACCGGCCTTTCCTCCCCCCCTCCGACATGCGCAAAGCCGCCGCCCCGCTGGCGGGCGACAATCCCGTGCTGGGCGTTACCTACGGCCATACGGGACGTTCCGCCATCACGGCGTACATGGACAAAAAAGACGGCTACACCCTCGTTTACATGAACCCCTACACAGGCGCCATCCTCAAGGAAAAAGCGCTCAAGCACGATTTTTTCCGCTTTATACTCGACGGGCACTTCAACCTCTGGCTGCCCCGCCCCATCGGCCAGCCCATCGTAGCCACGGCCACCCTCATCTTCATCCTGCTCATTATCAGCGGCCTCATCATGTGGTGGCCTAAAAAATGGAACCGCGCCAACCGCAACAAGAGCTTCAAGATCAAAACCGACGGCAGTCCCAAACGCCTGAACTACGACCTGCACAATGTGCTGGGCTTTTATGCCATGACCATCGCGCTCGTACTGGGCATCACCGGCCTCACCTGGGGCTTCCAGTGGTTCGCCAAAGGATACTTTTATACCGTTACCGGCGGCCGCACGTTCGAGGAATGGAAAGCCCCCGTATCTGACACCACAGCTGTTGCAGCCCTGCAGCTGCCGGAAGACAAAATATGGGCACAGCTGCGCCACCTCAACGGCAACCTCGACATCGACTTCGCCCTCCAGCCCGCAGACCCCATCAGGGTCACCTTCAACCCGGAGCAGGGCACTTATTATAAAAGGGAATTCTGGTTCTACGACCGCTATACCCTGAAAAGGATCCCCGGCGGCGGTTTCTACGGCAAGCCGTACAAGGCCACCTCCAAAGGCGAGAAGCTCTACCGCATGAACTACGACATTCATGTGGGCGCCATCGCCGGCCTGCCGGGCAAAATACTGATGTTCTGCATCAGCCTCATCTGCGCCAGCCTGCCCGTAACCGGGTTTATCATCTGGTGGGGGAGGAAGAAAAAACAGACCAAAAAGAAAACCACCACCTTCCGGCGGCCGCAACCGGCACGGCAGGAGGCGGTACCATCTTTACCTTAAATGAAAAAGGAGGCATTAACACTGCCTCCTTTTTCATTTTTGACCGGCGTCATGCTATACCGCAACAGCCCCTGTAGCACAATGACCGCAGCGCTGCCCCATTGTTAAAGTAATTCGCCACGGCGGGAAAACCGCTTTCACCCGAACCCGCAAATGGCGGGCGTCCACGGTAAAACAACAATTACATGGAATTTTACAGGTATTGATTTATACTTGCGGATGCGATTTATTCTGACGGTATCTCTCCTGTTGCTGACGATTTCCCTGCATGCCCAGTCCTATTCCGGAAAAGTGACCGCCGTAAAAGACGGCGACACCCTTGAAATGCTGATAAACGGCAAGCCCTTGCGCGTGCGCCTGTTCGGCATCGACTGCCCGGAAAAAGGCCAGCCCTTCGGCGAAAAAGCCCGCCAGTATACAGCCGGCCTTTGCTTCGGCAAAACCGTTACCGCCGTGCAGCGGAGCCGCGACCCGTACGGCCGCGTGGTGGCGGATGTGTACCTGGCAGACAAACGCCTGCTCAACGAAACGCTCGTGAAAACAGGCTACGCCTGGCATTATAAAAAGTTCAGCAAAAGCGAGGTACTGGCCGAAGCGGAAAAGAAAGCCCGCGCCGGCAAACTGGGATTATGGGCCGAGGCCTCTCCCGTAGCTCCCTGGAACTGGCGCAAAAAGAAAGGCACCGTGTACTCCGCCCGTTAACAGCTAAAAATCATTGTATGAGCAGACCACAACACACCGTAACGCTCCGCTTCCTGGCCGAGCCGTCAGACGTTAATTTCGGGGGAAAAGTGCACGGGGGCTCCGTGATGAAATGGATAGACCAGGCGGGCTTTACCTGCGCCGCCAACTGGAGCGGCCAGTACTGTGTAACGGTGTATGTAGGTGGCATCCGGTTTTACAAACCCATCGCTATCGGCGACCTGGTGGAGATTTCGGCGTCGATCATCTATACCGGCAACACCAGCATGCATATTTCCATCCATGTATACGCCGGCAATCCCCGCCAGCAGGAAAAGATCAAAACGACCCACTGTATCATGGTGTTCGCCGCTATCGATGAAAAGGGCCAAACGGTGCCTATCCCCAAATGGGTGCCCGAAACGGAAGATGAGATCAATATGGAGCAGTACGCCCACCGGTTGATGGACCTCCGGAAGAATATCGAAGATGAGATGAAACAATATCTGTAAATCCCGCCCAATGGTGCCAGGCGCCTGCACGCCGGGTAAGCACTCAACGGAAAGAAACCTTACGCAATAGCGCGGCTCAACGCCTGCGCCTGGCCGGCGCTGTACACCTGGCTCAGCAAATCGCGGCTGTTGATGGTTTGCTGTAAATAATGGTCAATGAAGGCATAGCTGATGTACTGCGACTGGCCGATCACGTACACCGTGGGCGGCGGCGCGTTTTCTTCAATACCGCTCACCCGGTCCCACAACGGGTCCGACTCCAGGTACAAACCCGCGCTGCGGGCGATCTGGTGGTTTTTATCGATGGCCAGCGGGAAGGTGAGGTTCAGTTTTTTAACAAGGTGCTCCAGCTCCTTGCGCCCGTCTGCCGATATCACCAGCAGCTGCCCGCCCATTACCTGGATGTCTGCATACAAATCCTGCAGCTGCTGCAGGTGCTTTTCGCCGTAACCGTTCCAGTGGATGGAGAAAAACGCCAGTACCAGCGGCTGGTTCAGCAGTTCGCTCCCTACCAGGTAGTTGCTTTCCCGGCTGAGGAAATTGAACGGGGTGATGAAATCGTCCTTGTGCAGCTGAAACAGCGGCAGTGTGTTGCCGGCAACGGCAGGCTTGATACGGGTTCTGTCGTTCAGGGGTTTGGTGCTCCTGATTTCCGGGTACAACGGCGGGAAATCTGCATAACGGTTGGTAGTGCGCATACGATTCTTTTAATGATGGTTTTGATCTTTAAAACGGTATTGCACTGTAAAGGTAAGGAGAATATCCCTATTATCCTATCAATTTTGTAGACTTTTAGAGAAATATTTAATTACAGCAGCCATGGTGGCTGTTTTTCGTGAATTTCAGGGTATGAAAAAAGCCGGCCTTTTGGGGGCCGGCTGGTATAAAATCGTGCGGGATTACTGTTTTACGAATTCGCCGTCGGCTATGACCGCAACTTCCTCGCTCAGCATGGCAGCGGGGAATTTGGCGCCTACGCCGAAGTCGGAACGTTTGATGTTGCCGGTAACACGGAAACCTGCGGTGGGCTTTTTGCTCATCGGGTTTTCGGCGGTGCCGCGGTACCAGAGGTCGAGCGTAACGGGTTTGGTCACGCCATGCAGGGTGAGGTCGCCGGTTACTTTGTATTTGCCGTTGCTCACCTTTTTCAGCGAAGTGCTTTTGAAAGTGATCGTGGGGATGTTGGCCGCGTCGAAGAAGTCGGCGCTTTTGAGGTGGTTATCCCGCTGCTCGATGCCGGTGTTGATAGAGGTGGCCTGTGCTGTCAGCTCAATGGAAGCGTCGCTGAAGTCGGGTTTGGTGGCCGTTACGGTGGCTTCAAAATCGGAGAACGCACCGGATACGGTAGATAAGCCAAGGTGCTGAATATCAAATTTCAGTTGGGAATGCCCCTTGTCGGATTTCCAGGAAGACTGGGCGAATGTGCTGAACGAAGCAGCTACCAGCAATACTAAGCAGGTGATCTTTTTCATAATATGCTTTTTGTTTTTTACGGAATGCAAACTTATGTACATTTGCTTACAAATTGTTAGTAGTTACCTGAAGGTAAGCACTTACGTCCAGGTAAGTTAAAACTTGTATATGCTAAAGTTACAGACAATTTCGTCAGAATGGGAAGCCTGTACGGCACTAAGTGCCGTGCAGGATGCGCTGTATGTGCTGAACGGTAAATGGAAGCTCCCCATCATTGTAGCCCTCAGCTCGGGCAACAAGCGGTTCAACGAACTGCAGAAAACCGTCAAGGGGATTGCAGCCAAGGTACTGTCGCACGAACTGAAAGAAATGGAACTGAACGGCTTTGTGGTACGCCGCGTATATAATACCACGCCCGTAGCGGTGGAATATGAGCTCACCGACTACAGCAACACCCTGGGCAACGTAGTGGATGCCCTCAGGGAATGGGGCACTATGCACCGGGAAAAGATCCGGAGCCAGCTCAAACAAAAAGTGGCCTGAGCGCCCGCGGGCAGTCAGGCCTGCCTTCATATTTAACGGCTGATGCAACATTTTACACTGCGGTATTGTTTCAGTAAACAGATGCGCTGACGCCTTTATGCCTGCTTTTTTCTGCCGACTAGCTTCTGATACTTCATTATCTGAAACTTTTATTGCCATGCCCACAAAGAGCACCTGGAGTATCCTGCAGGGAAAGAACTTTCAGTTCTCAACCCTGCCGCCTTTCGCCAGACATCCGTACTTAACCAACGAAACCACCGCCGCCACTGCCGTTAACGGTCACGCGCAGATGCTCGCGCAATACTTCTACGCGCACTACGCCCGGGGCTGGCTCTACGACGTACAATCGGACCAGGAAAACCAGCTGGAGATCGTACTACCGGACACCACACCACTGCTGGTGTACGTGCTCAAAGGCGAAGCACTGCTGAAAACAAAACCGCACCATACCTCGCTGCTGTTCGAAAACAGCTACAGCCTCTGGTCGTTCCGCCCGGGGCAGCATGCCATCGAAGCTAACGCGGGGCACTGCCGTATCCTCTTCCTGCAGTTGAACGGCCCCCTCCGCTCGCTGGTAGACGAAACCCATATCGGCCACCAGCCGGCTAAAATCACCGACGCCTGCCTGCAACTGCTGAACGGATTGTACGACAAAAGCTATAGCGGGGAAGTGTGGCAGCTGAAACGCCAGGTGATCATCCTCGACCTGCTGTTCAAAACCCTCGACGAAATTGGCGTCCGGTACAAGCAGCAGCAGGCGTCGGCCTACCACCGTGACTATGAAACGTTCAAGCAGATCAAGGAATATGTTTGCGAAAATGTACATAAAAAGCTGTCGGTGGAAGCATTGGCCAGCCGCTTTTCCATACAGCCCACCCTGCTGCGGCGGGGCTATAAAAAAGTGTTTCATCACAATCTGGCCGACTATATCCGGGAGGTACGCCTCTACCGCGCGGCCAGCCTGCTGCAACACACCCAGCTCACTGTGCATGAAATAGCCTGGGAAGTAGGCTATGAATCATCCACCAGCTTCAGCCGCGTATTTTCCACGCATTTCCGGCAATCGCCCTCCGATTTCAGGAGAAACATCATCCGGATGCAGTGATATTTTTAATAGCGTTCCTGTCAATTCGGCTACAAAACTTTAAAAATAGTGCATTACATTTATACCGCTACTTAAAATGATGAAGCATTATAATAACATTTGCATGAGGTAACTATATTGACACAGGCGTTCAGAAAAGCCGCGCCGCAGAGCACATCCCGTCATATATAATCGCACAGTGCAAGACACACAATACCGCTCCTTAGTTGTAACCATTATAAAAGCGACAAACCATGGCCCGTAAGTGGACATCAGAGACTATTACCATGCTGCTATTCATCCTTTTCACCTATGCAGCCGGCAGCAAACTGGCCGATTACAAGCTGTTTATTTTCCAGATGAATGCACAACCGTTCAACGACAACTTTACAAAATGGCTTGTACCTGGACTATTAATCGCAGAATTCGCCGTGGCCGCCTGCCTCGTTTTTAAAAGAACACAATTAGCCGGCCTGTGGGCCTCACTGGTCATGTTGCTGGCTTTTACGGTATACATCGTATTAATAAAAGCGCAATATTTCGACACCGTCCCCTGCTCCTGCGGCGGAGTGATCGCACAGCTCAGCTGGACGCAGCACCTGGTTTTCAACCTGTTTTTCATCGGCATCAATATTGCCGGCATCGCATTAAACAGCCGGCTTCCTACTCAACAACTCAAACTTTCATAGGCTATCAATAATCTACACACAAAAAAAGGCTGTCGCCTAAAGGACAGCCTATGTATATACTCAAATCAAATTAAAATCTATTAACTATGAGAAACATTAAACTGGCCGTTCTGGCCCTGGCGTTGGTATGCGGATTTGTGGGAGCGTATGGGAAGTATAAGAAGATGTCGCAGATTTACTATATCTATCCGAATACGCCTGTGGATGAAACACACTTTCGTGTTGCAGCAACATCACCTTCTGTGAGCTGCAGTGCCGGTACTGAAAACCTGGTTTGTACCGTGTCTGCTGAGGAGGGACTTCCAACAGGTTATTACATTCCCTCGCAGGATGCAACTATTTTGTATACATATGAAAATTAGCCTCTCCATTTGCTTTTACTAAAATCCCTTTCCCTAATATTAATTAACGCTCATTTTGTTCCAAACCACCCTGCTCAATTTCAATTAGAGGAAACGGATATGTATATTTCCGGTCATTGGGCTCTAACTTAAAAAGCTCCCCAAATGAATACCGCTGCAAGGTTGTTGCAAATCTTGCATCTTTATTAAGTCGCCGCAAATCCTGCCACCTTATTTGTCCTGTAAACGGAAATTCCTTTCGTCTTTCAGTTAAGATCTTGCGCAACACTTCCTCTGAATTTGTAGACGTGAAATCAGCATAACTTCCTGTCTTGTATCGTTTAATCAAAACCTTGTTAAGGTCTGCCAAAGCCAAACTGATTTGCCCTAATCTGGCATTGCTCTCAGCCCGAATAAAATATACCTCACTGTTCCCTATTCCGGAAAATGTTCTATCAGAACCAGTAAGTGAGCCTCTAAATTTCGCCTTGTTCGGCTCAATCAAGTCATAGAAGTACAACTTCCTCAAATCCATATCTCCGTAACTTTTATATAGCGTACTATCTACATAAGAACCATTCTGCGATTCACTCGGAACAATCGCTACGTTTCCAAGTCCACTTGCATAGAATACGATCTCTTTATTGGCACCATAAAAGTCAGGAAATCTATACGGCTTTGACAGCGATACTTCGGAACTATTAAAATCAAGCAACTCATTTGAATACTGAAGGGCCGAGTCGGAAAAATCTCTGGCGTGGGCGTAATCTTCCTGTAGCAAATAGGTTCTTGCCAACAATGCGAATGCCGCAGGCTTAGACGGCCTGGTTTTATATAATGGGGTGACAGGCAATAATTTGACTGCTTGTATTAGATCATTAACTATCTGATCATAGGTTCTCTTTACGGACGATCTTTGCTCAATGTGATGAATATCCGATTTGAGACGGATGGAAATGCCAAGATCTTTATCCGCAGTTACACTGACAAATGGTTTGCAAAACACACTAGCCAGCTCATAAAACATAATTGATCGAAAAAAGAGAGCCTGTCCTGTAATTTCATCACGTTTAGCTCGTTCGCCTGGTGTTGATGTTTCCAGCGCCAAAAGGCCCTCCAATACTATATTCGCATTCGCTACCGCAGCGTACGCATTTGAGTAATCGCTTGAATTTGCTGTACCAAAAATATCTTTATTCCAGTAATAGGTGTTTTTATTCACAAAACTCAAAGCTCCGATACTCTCATCCGCATAATAAAAATTATCACATCCTATTAAACCAAGTGTGGGATAATTGGTATTCATTACCATTGTGTTATCCAGAATTGCCTGATAGTCATCAAGTGTACCCGGCACTACATCAGATGCCTGCCGCTTGGCATCCAACCATTCATTCTGTTTTCCGCACGCCAGAAAAGCAACACTGATCAAAACAATCGCAAATAACTTCTTCGTCATAAATCTCAGAAATTAGTTTGTAAACCGAATGAAACTGAAACCGGTTCTGGCAAATAGTTGCCTGATGGCCGGATGTATGTATCAGGATCCAACTTTTCCTTGTTCGCCCGCCAAATTACCCCCAAATTATTGATATAACAGTACAATTCTAATCTTTGAGCTCCGCTGTTTTTTGATGTCGGTACCAGATATCCTAATCTGATATCCTGAAGTCTAAAATGATCGCCTTTTTCAACCAATACGTCTGAAAAACGATAAAACCAGGTCCTGTCAGGATTGGAGGGATGAGAAACCGAAGGGATATCCGTTTTCGATTCATCCCCTGGGCTTTTCCATCTTTTAGCGAAGTTTGCGTTCATTCCGCTATTCAATATCTCCGAGTAACCCAGATTAAGTGCAGGTTTCCTAAAATAGTAGCCGAGCTTATAGACAATATTAAATGACAAATTGAACCCCTTGAAAAAGAAGTCATTCCTGATCGACCCAAAGAAAGTGGGTATGGTAGACCCATGAAAATTCAGGCTGTCGGGGAAAAAATTCCGAATAATTCCGTTGTAGTCTTTACTGACTTCTCCTCTAAGATATCCCTGTGGCTCACCATTTTTGGGATCCAACCCAGCCCATTTGTAGCTAAATAAGCCGTATAATGGCTTTCCCGCTATATACAGCGGGTTTAAAGGATCTATCGATACAATCGACGATGCAGTGGGCTGTCGTACTGCGTAAACTACTTTGTTCTTCAATAAATTCCCAATTACCGTCACATTCCAGTTAAAAGGTTTTGCTAAGATCTTTGCGGTAATACTGGCATCTACGCCATTCGTTACCGTCTTCCCCGCATTCTTATTGACAGCACCAGGCCCCATTTGAGGCAATCCGGTTACCTGCTCCACTAAATCCAGCCCGTTCTTTTTGTAATACTCGAGCGTACCCAAAAATCTTGCATTAAAAAGCGTAAAATCAAGGCCCACATTTACAATCTTGACTTTCTCCCATCGCAATTCGTCATTTGCGGGAACAAGGTTAATAATCGAAGGAGCGCCAGTTAACGGATCAATAAATCTCGTACCTGTTAGGTAGGCAGTTCCATTAAATACATTTCCATTGGTACCATATGATAGCCTTAGTTTTAAATCAGGCATCCATGAAATATTATAAAAAGGCTCTTTATTTACCGTCCACCCCGCGCCGATCGACCACAAAGGCACCAGCCGTTGATTCGTTTTAATTCCGAATAAGTTCGCCCCATCTTTTCTGGCGCTCGCAGTCAAATCATATCTTTTCTTGAGAGAGTATCCAGCGACAGCATAGTAAGAAATAAACCGGTTCAATAATCCAACAGCACCACCATTCATTGGAAACGCAGCATTAATAGTCGATTGACCAATCGGATTTACCGGATACAATGTATTGAGATTAAGATTTGAAACCGAAGTACCAAATTCGTCAGAATATCCAACCGCCGCACTTTCCGTTCCTACTGCCGAAAGTTCCCTTATCTCTACGCCGACAATCGTGGAAACACTGTGCGCGTTAAATCTTTGGTGATAGTCAAGGTTTGCCCTGAAGCTATTTGCTCTCCAATCATAATTACCTCTATTTAACAATCCCCCCTTGGGAAAATTATAAACAAATAGACCATTTTGACCTTCCAATACAGTAAACCTGTTTACAAAATTTCGCGCCGCATAAGAGCTGCCATGACGGTAAATTTTAGACTTTATATCCTGATTCTCATTCTGAAACTGCACTTCGGCGTTCAAAAATGATGCAATTTCATACTTCACACCTGCTCTCAACACCAAATCCTTAATGGTTGTATATTTTTCCGTATTACGGATCTCATCCATAGGCCGATATTTCCAGTCCAGGAAGCCGAGTCCCATCATACTATCCACATAATTGGCGCTGTAGTCTTTTACCAGGGCCGAAGCATTGCCAGCATCATCCACGAGGCGGGCATAAGGAAATGCTTGCCCGTATTTCGAGCTTCCTACAAACAAACTCCCATGCCCCAACTCATTATGCTGAAAAATCGTATTCTGACTGTAATTCAAATAAGCCATCACCTCCAGCTTCTTCAAAGGCCGGTAAATATTCGATGAAGTGACGGTCAGGCGGTTGGCGCCGTTGCGGACGAGGTTATCCCGTTTGTTGTCGTACCCAACCGACAGAAAATAAGCCAGGTTGCTGGTGCCGCCCCGCAGGTTCATCTGGTATTGCTGGTTGATGCCCGGCTGGTACAGGTATTTGAGCATGTCCCTGCGCAGGTCGTTGGCTCTTAGCGCATTCAGCCGGCTTTCCGCTTCGTCGTCCGTGATGGCGCCCGCGCGCTGCAGGGCCAGGATCTCAACTGCCGGCGACACGGGCGGGCGGCTGGTGCGGTTGTTCAGGTCGGCGTTGAAGTAGCCGCGGTTGAACAGCTCCGTTTCCGCGTCTATGTAATCCGCGGCGCTCATGTAGTTACGGTCTTTATACAAATCGGGCCTGCTCACCACCGTCATGTTGGTGTTGAAGCCCACGCTCATTTTCTGGTTGTATTTGCCTTTCTTGGTGGTGAGCACAATCACGCCGTTGCCGCTGCGGGCGCCCCAGATGCCGGCGGAGGCGGCGTCTTTCAGCACGGTCACCGATTCGATGTCGTTCGGGTTGATGTTGCGGATGTCGCCCTCGTAGGAGAAATTATCCAGGATCACCAGCGGGTTGATATTGACTTTATTCGGCGATAAAGTGCTGAGCCCGCGCAGCGATATCCCGAGCGGAACACCCGTGGGCATTTTCGAGATGGTGCTCAGGCTGGCGGGTTTGTAGCTCAGGAGGCCGCTGGTAACGCCCTCGAGCCGGTCGAGGATGTTCATCCCCACCCTGCGGTGCAGCAGGGCACTGTCTATCAGCACGAACGAGCCGGTGGAACGTTCCTTCGGCAGGTCCTGGTACCCGGTCGATACAACGGTCACGGCTTCGATCTGTGTAACGGCGGGCATCAGCACGAAGGTGAGGAACTTCTCGCCTTCCAGCCTGAACTGCCGGGAAAGGTACCCCATCGAAGAAATCTCGAGCACGCCTTTCACGGGCGCACCCTCAATGCGGAACCGCCCTTCGGCATTGGTTTTCGCGCCTTTAAACGTACCCTTCACCACTACGCTGGCGGATGGAATAGGATTACCGTCCGTATCGGAAATGGAACCGTTGATGGTGATCACTTCGGGTTCCGGCTTCCTGGCCGCCAGTTCTTTGTTTTCGTACAGCAGCACCTGCCCTTTCACCTGCACCCAGCCTACGGGCTGGTCGCGCAGCACCCGTTCCATCACTTCTTTCAGCGGGGCGTGCCTGAAATTGACGCGCATCCGTTGCAGGCGGTTGAGCACTGAATATTCATAAGTAACGGTCAAACCCATCTGGGCCTGTACCGCGCCGAAAATTTCTTCTATGGTATAATTGCCGGAAAGTGTGAGCGTAGGCTCGCCGGTAGCGGGCTGCGCATAGCTGGCAACATGTATGCCGGCGCATAACAAAATGAGCAACAGGCATCTCCGCAGCGATGCCACTCCTTGGCCTGATATCCTCTCTAAGTTCATTCTGTCACCCATCCGGGTATATTTTACGGGATATAAATACACTGTTGCCTAATGAATGCGGCTTATCACGAATTTGGTTGCTACTGAAGGATTTTGGTTTTTGGGGGGTACCGGTTCACTGAAATAAATAAAATCCTATGCTGATAGGATTTGTCCTCTTGTCTAAGCTCCCATAAGTAACCCGGAACAATTATTTCAAATTGGCCAACATCATCCGGAGATTACGCAAAGCCATTTTTACGTGGCTGCGGACTGTTTCCATTTTAAGTCCCATTTCCTGGCTTACATCGCGGTAAGACTTTCTGTCGAGGTGCGCCTTGATAAAGGCCCAGCGCCGTTGTTCGGGCAAATCCTGAACGGCTTGATTGATGCGGTCGCGTACTTCCCAGGCGTCTCCCTGGTTGCTCATGTCGTAAATCGGCGCCGTCTCCAGGAAGAGGGCCTTCTTCTTTTCTGCGGTTTGCAGTTTGCGCTGCTGGCTGAGGCAATTATTTCTGACGGCGGAAAACAAATAGCTGCGATAATTGGCCGGCGGCACATTCGCCAGGTGGTTTTTCTGCCAGATCACTATAAATGTTTCCTGAACCACGTCTTCAGCCTCGGTGATATCGTGCAGAACGGCGTGGGCTTCTAAGACGAGCGCTTCCCTGTACTTGAAAAACAAATGCTTGAATACCTCAGGTGAGTGACTCGGATTGTTGGGTGTGCATTCTTCACGCATGACAATGACTATAAAGTAACTAATGGATAAAGTCCAAGATACACATTTACATTGAAAATGCATATAGTGGATTTATCCCGGATTTGGATAGAAACATTTCATCCAAGTTAATGAAAAAAGGACAGTAAGGAGAACTGAACTTGTTAATCTTCAGTTAACAACCGGGCGGTGGAACAACGGCAAGTTGCCTGTGGGGCATGCCGGATTCGGGGCATTGGGGGTACAAATATATTAGCGGATACGCTCGTTATTCTTCACGATTTCGATATGATAACCAATGTGGGTCAGCAATTCGCTGGCGCCGTCGAGCAGCTCGATCAGCTCGTCGCGCAGGTTATTGCCGTTCTCCCCGGCCCGGTAGGCAAATTCCTCCCAGGTCAGGTTGTCTGCCAGGAAAATATACTGGAGACGGTTAGTAAGATTAGTGTTGTTCATAATGCATTAAAATTAGTTACTCAATGCTTTTCTAAAATAAATGCAGTGTATTGCCTTCCCGGCGGTGTTGTACGTCTTTGGTAATCCGCAGTACTTCCAGGAAATCTTCGATGGGTTTGTTTTTGTCGAGCTTGCCGGCAAACCGGAGTTTTGTTAACGAGGGGTTATCAATCAGCACTTCGAGGTCGTACATCCGGCGGATAGCCTTGGAGAGTTCCGAGAGGCTGGCGCCGTTGTAATAGTATTCGCCCTGCATCCAGGCCAGCACTTCGGCCTGTTTGAAGCGGCCCACGGCAATGTCGGCGCCTTCTTTGCCCCAGGCTGCTGCCTGACCGGGCAGCAATACCGCTTCGGATGCGGCGCCCACGGCCTTGATGCTGCCGCGGACCAGGGAGGCGGTGATACGGCCGGGCTCGTAGGTGTTCACGTTGAAGGCCGTGCCCAGTACCCTGATCTCACCGGCGGGGGTACGCACGATGAAGGGCTTTTCCGCGTTGTGGGCCACGTTAAAGTAGGCTTCGCCCTGGATTTCCACTTCCCGCACATTACCCCGGAAGGCGAACGGGAACCGGAGGGTGGAAGCGGCGTTCAGCCATACTTCCGTTCCATCGGCCAGGATGACCTTATAATCCTTCTTGGCGGGCACCTCCAGCGTGCTCCACTGCCCCACGCCGCCGCTGCGCTGCTGGAACCGGAGGGTGTTGCCTTCCGTTTCGAGCTGTATGTCGCCCACCAGCGTTGAATTGTCGGGTTTCAGGGCCATGCGTTCTCCGCTGGACAGCCGCAGGAGAATATCGTACATCTTGACTTTCGGGGCTTCGGCGCTGTTGAGGCCCGCCAGTTCTTCGCCGGCGTGGCGCTGGATCAGGAACAGGTAAGCGGCGAAACCGACGAGCGCGGCCACACAGGCGGCTGCCAGCCACCTGAATGCCCGCATATAGCGCATGGGCTCTCCCGTTTTTTCCATTACTTTTTCCGCCAGCTCGTTCCAGCGCTTGCTGGTGGGGCGGACGCGCAGTAGTTCCAGCATTTCCGGAGACCGGTACAGTTCATCCAGTTCCTTGCACATTTTCCGGACGCGGGGGTCTTGCATGGCAGCCTCCAGTTCTTTTTCCTCCTTTTCGGAGAGCGTACCCGTCAACTTCTGCAGGTACAATTGCCTGATGTATTCGAGATCTGCTTCCATAATTTTTCGGGATCTATACTTAAGATGGATTTTTAAACCCTGTAGGGTGTATCGGAAGGTAAGGATTTTTCGGTTTCTGCACGAACCATGCAAAAACGGAAGGGTGAAAATGTGCCACCGCGGCCCCACCGCAGCAGCAAAACCCTTATCCGTCAAGCATCTGCACATTCTTGCCATTTTCTGAACAGACATGGAACAGCTTTTGGCATACCTCCGTTAAACACCTGCACATGAAAAAGCAACCACATCCCGCTATCAGGAAGCACCCGATGTACTACGCGCTCATCATCACAGTGGTCCTTTCCATTCTTATTCAAATCGTTATAAAAGCCATCCAATGATCAATCAATATGAAGTACCCGCACTGATCGAAGACACCCTGCCCCAACTCGGCAAAGCCCTCCACCAGTTCCCGGCCATCTTCCACATTTACGAAACGCTGCAGTGCCTGAACCAGTTCCTGCTGCTGCAGCTCCGCAACAAAAACTATCCCCTGCTGGGCAGAAGCCTCGGGCTGGCCGGGAAATTATACGAAAGAGGCAATCCCCTCGTCCGGAAAGCGGTGGTCGACATCATTGTGCCCGACCTCTCGCGCGCGCACCTGCCGGACAACAGCACCCGGATCAAACTGTATTCGCTGATACCGGCCAACCTGTATAACCAGTACATGCAACATCACCTTCAACTCAACAAACAATAATGGAATCCGGTTCAATCACCAGCGAAGACGTTGTGCCGGACACTACCGGCCACATCGTTATCCGCACCGCGCACGCCGGCGACGTGCAATACGCCGCCGCCATTTCAGCGGAAATGGAACTATCCGCCAAAGTCCGCGGAACAGGTATTTCAAAACGCCCGCCCTCGCTTATCATCGAAAAAATCCTCCAGGGCAAAGCCGTGATAGCCGTCTGCAAAAACGGCTTGTGGGCAGGGTTCTCCTACCTGCAAACCTGGCAGCAGGGCGCGTTCGTGTCCAACAGCGGCCTCATCGTATCGCCCGCTTTCCGTGAAAAAGGAATCGCCGCCCTCATCAAGGAAAGGATCTTCCGGCTTTCCCGGCTGCTGTACCCTGCGGCGAAAATATGCAGCATTACCACCAGCGCGGCGGTGATGAAGCTCAACAGCAGGCTGGGGTTCGAGCCCGTCACGTACGCGGCGCTGCCGCAGGATCCCGCTTTCTGGGAAGGCTGCCGCAGCTGCGTGAACCACGGCATCCTCTGTTCCAGGCAACGCCGCAATTGTCTCTGCACGGCGTTGCTGTTCACCCCTCCGCATGCCTGCCCGTAAAGCTTTTCACAGCTTTTGCACAACGGTGTTTTTTGCTCACTATCAACGCTAAAACGATTTATCTTTAGCCTGCAAAATCAATCACCGTAAGCATGAGAAGATGTTTCCTTATTCCCCTGTTGCTCCTGCCGCCACTGCTGCGGGCGCAACAGCCGGTGCAATACGTCAGGCCCATCATCGGCACCGCCAAAATGGGGCACACGTATCCCGGCGCCACCGTGCCCTTCGGCATGGTGCAACTGAGCCCGGACACAGACACGATTCCCTACGAAATGAATGGGAAGTACAACCCGGACGTGTACAAGTATTGCGCGGGGTATCAGTATACCGACAACACCATCGTCGGTTTCAGCCACACCCACTTCAGCGGCACGGGTCATTCGGACCTGGGCGACTTCCTGCTGATGCCCACCACCGGCCCGCTGCAGCTGAACCCCGGTACGGCAGACAAACCGGAAAGCGGCTACCGCTCGCGGTTCTCGCACAACAATGAAACGGCCGAAGCGGGCTATTACAAAGTGAAGCTCGACGATCACGACATTCTCGCGGAGCTCACCGCCACCAACCGCGTCGGCTTTCACCGGTACACTTTTCCGCAGCAAGGCGAGGCGCACATCATCCTCGACCTCATGGCCGGCATTTACAATTACGGCAGTAAAAACGTTTGGACGTTCGTGCGCGTGGAAAACGACACGCTCATCACCGGCTACCGCCAAACCAGCGGCTGGGCGCGCACCCGCACCCTGTATTTCGCGATGACGTTTTCGAAGCCCATTAAAAAATACGGGCACCAGAACTACGACACCAGCGTGTACAAAGGCTTCTACCGCAAATTCGACCAAACCGTCAACTTCCCCGAAATGGCGGGCCGCCGGGTAAGGGCATGGTTCGATTTCGACACCAAAGCGGGCGAAAAACTGCAGGTGAAATTCGCGCTCTCCCCCGTAAGCACGGCCGGCGCATTGAAAAACCTCGCCGCCGAAGCGCCGGGCTGGGATTTTGACGCGGTGAAAAAACAAAGCCAGGATACATGGAACAAGGAACTGTCCAAGGTACAGGTGGAAGCGCTCTCCACAGACGGCCTCGTCAACTTCTACACCGCGCTGTACCACACCTACCTGAGCCCCACCACGTATATGGATGCAGACGGCAGCTACCGCGGCCTCGACCAGCTCAACCACCAGGTCGCCGGCTTCACCAACTACACCACGTTCTCACTATGGGATACCTACCGCGCCCTGCACCCGCTGTTCAACATCCTGCAGCCCAAACGCAACGCGGATATGGTGCGCTCCATGCTGGAACACTACCACCAGAGCGTGCACAAAATGCTGCCCGTGTGGAGCCATCACGCGAACGAAAACTGGTGCATGATCGGCTACCATAGCGTATCCGTGATCGCAGATGCCATCGTGAAAAGCAACACCCAGGGGTACGACGCCATGCAGGTGCTGGAAGCCTGCGCCGCCACGGCCCGCTATAAAAAGTACGACGGGCTGGAATATTACATGGAATTGGGTTACGTGCCGGAAGATAAAAACAGCTCCTCCGTTTCTAAAACGCTGGAGTATGCGTATGACGATTGGGCGATCGCACAGGCGGCGCAAAAGCTGGGCAGAGCGGATCTCTACAACGAGTTCATCCGGCGCTCGCTCAATTACCGTAATGTGTTCGACGCCGCCACCGGCTTCATGCGCCCGAAACTCAGCAACGGCGCCTTCCGCCGCGAGTTCGACGTGCTCAGCACCCACGGCCAGGGCTTCATTGAAGGCAACGCCTGGAACTACAGCCTCTACGTACCGCAATACCCCGCTGAAATGATCGGGATGATGGGCGGCAAAAAGCAGTTCACCCAACACCTGGATTCGCTGTTCACCATGCACCTGCCCGATGCTTTCTTCGCGGAAACGGAAGACATCACCCGCGACGGCATCATCGGCAACTACGTGCACGGCAACGAGCCCGCCCACCACGCCGCTTACCTCTACAACTGGACGGATGCGCCCTGGAAAACGCAGGAAAGGGTGCGGATGATTTTACGGAAGATGTACAAACCCACGGCCGACGGGCTCGGCGGCAACGACGACTGCGGCCAGATGAGCGCCTGGTACCTTTTCAGCACGCTCGGCTTTTACCCCGTTGCGCCCGGCTCACCGGCATACGCGCTCGGCAGCCCCGCCATTAAAACGGCCACCCTGCAACTTGAAAACGGCAAAACGTTTACGGTGGAAGCAGTGAATCAAAGCGAGCAAAACGTGTATGTGAGAAAAGCGGAACTGAACGGCCAACCGCTCAAGCAGCGTTTCATCAGCCACAGCGACATCATGAACGGCGGAAAGCTCGTATTTTATATGGACCGCAAGGCGGTGAAGTGAACACAAAAAAAACATCCCGAAGAATCGGGATGTAATGTCTACAGTGAACAATGAAATAG
>CBFGZV010000032.1:0-60440 GCA_965653365.1 uncultured Chitinophaga sp.
TGGTTAAAAATATTGAAGGGCGGTATTCTTACCGCCCTTGTTTTTTTTCTCCCCCGATCTGCATCACCATACCCGTCATTGCCTTTTCCGCCCCGCCGCACTGTATGTTTTAACGGTTCCGGTATTTTGCCATCTGCGCACCGTTCCTTCACATTTGCGATGTATCTTTTTCGCCGGCCCGTCACCCCCCTTTACCGCACGTTCCCCCGATTTTTTACGCCGTTCACGGAATATCACTTTTTACCTGTTGATCCGCCCTTTATCTTTGTATCGGTTTTTCATAGGATATGGTTAAAAATATTGAAAGGCGGTATTCTTACCGCCTTTGTTTTTTTAGAAAGTCCTAACTTACAGCACTACCTGCTACCGTTATGGAAAACATGCTCATTGAATACATTCGCTCCATTGTACCCGTACCGCCCAACGAGGCCGATAAACTGCTGGATTTGGGAAAAAAAGCGTTCGTCCGGAAAGGTGATTATTTCATCCACGAGGGACAGGTGCCGCGAAAATTTGCTTTCGTAGGCAAAGGCTTGTTCCGGTACCTGTATATCGACGGAGCAGGACGGGAATACACGAAAAATTTCATGCCGGAGCGGCACTTCATCGCCGCTTATTCCTCCATGATCGCACGGCAGCCTTCCCGCATGTTCATTGAAGCGCTGGAAAACAGCGAAATCCTCGAACTGGACTACAACGAATGGCTGCAACTGCTGCAGGGGAACGCCTGCTGGAGCCAGCTGCTCATCCATATGCTGGAACATGCCTTCTCCGTCAAGGAAAACCGGGAACGCGACTTGCTGCTGCTCGATGCGGGCAAGCGGTACGACCTCTTCCGCTCCGAATTTCCCGGGCTCGAAAAACGGGTGCCGCAGCACCTGGTGGCTTCCTATCTCGGCATCTCGCCCGTGTCGCTGAGCCGCCTGCGAAAAAAATAAATCCCTTAACATAGGTTAATGTTTTCCCGCAGCGAATGTTGTCCCTTTGCGGCAAACGACAATAGTATGCAACTACAGGGAAATACGGTATTGATTACCGGCGGCAGCTCAGGCGCGGGGTTACAGCTCGCCGCCGTGCTGTTGGAAAAAGGTAACCGCGTGCTCATTTGCGGGCGCTCGGAAGAAAAACTCATCGACGCTCAGCGGCGCCTGCCACAGGTGCAAATTTTCCGCTGCAACATTGCAGAGCCTGAAGACTGCAGGCGGTTGTGCGAATGGGTGGCGGCGGATCACCCGGCCTGCAACCTGCTGATAAACAACGCGGCGATTGTACACCGCAAACAGTTTTTGACGGAAGGGGGCATCGTGGAAATGGGAGAGGTGGAATTCGCTACCAACGTAATGGGCCCCATCCGCCTCATTAAAACGCTGATCCCGCTGCTAAGCCAAAACCCGCGCCCGGCCGTGGTAAACATCACCACCGGCCTCATATACGCACCCAAAGCGGCCTACCCGTTCTACAATGCCACCAAAGCGGCGCTGCATGCGTTCACGCAAACCTTGCGCCTGCAGGCACAGGGACTGCCCGTAAAAATTGTTGAGGTGATGCTGCCAGCCATGGATACGCCCTGGCACGAAGGCAACCCTCCCGCGATTGCCATCCCGGTTGAGAAGGCCGTGGCGGAAATGGTGCGCGGATTGGAAAAAGATAAACCGGAGATCAGGGTAGGGGGCGTGAAACTGCTGTACCTGCTGGCCAGAATAGCGCCGGGGTTCGCGCTGCGGAAAATCAATGGAATTTAATCTCAACTGGATTTCCGTATCACCAGCTCCGTTTTTAAAACACGGATGATAGACTTCCAGTCGGACACCTCGCGGTTGATCTGGTCAATCAGCAATTGCGCCGCCGTGCGCCCGATGTCGCGTACCGGCTGCGATACCGTGGTGAGCGGCGGGTCGATCAGGCCGGATACAAAATCGTTGCTGAATCCCACTACTGCGATATCTTCCGGCACCCGCAAACCACGTTTGCGTATCACCTGGATGGTTTCGATCGCCGTGGGATCATTGACGGCGAAAATGGCGTCGGGCGGGTTGTCGAGGTTCAGCAGGTGGTTCACATAAATTTTTACCTTGTCGATATTCAGGTCATACGTGATCATCAGCTCCTCGTCCTGCGGAATGTTATGTTTACGCAGCGCGGCTTTATAGCCGTTCAGCCGCTTTTCGGAAATCTTGAGCGAGGAAGGCCCCGCGAGGTGCGCAATGCGCTTCCTGCCCGACTCTATCAGGTAACTCACCGCACGGAAAGACCCGTCATAGTCGTCCACAATCACTTTCGGCACATCCATCTCGTCGCACACCCGGTTGAAAAACACAATGGGAATTCCCTTGCGCTGGAAAATCTTCAGGTGGTCGTAGTTGCGCGTTTCCTTGGTGATCGACACCAGGATGCCGTCTACCTGGTTGGCCAGCATCACCTTCGTATTGGCCACTTCCGTTTCATAGCTTTCATCGCTCTGGCAGATCACCGTGGAATACCCGGCCTTGCTGGCTACTTCCTGCGCGCCGATAATAGCCGTGGGAAAATAGGAACTGTTGAACTCGGGCACGATGATGCCAATGGTATTGGTCTTTTTCGTGATGAGGCTGATGGCGAGCATATTCCGCTGGTAATCGAGCTTTTCAGCCAGTTCCAGTACGGCCTGACGGGTTTCCGGCTTCACGCTTTTATGGCCTGTCAACGCCCGCGAAACGGTGGATTTGGAGAGATGCAGCTCCTTCGCAATGTCGATAATGGTGACCTGGTGCCTTTTCATACCACTAAGAAACGAATTATTTTGATTATGGGAACATTCCCGCAAAATGGGAATGTTCCCATTTTATTCCGGGCACTTTTTTGTGCGTGATATAGCTGTTTAGTTATAATCTTTGGTAATCAATTAAATTCACACGTATGAAAATGCTGTTGCTCCTCACCGGCTCGCCGGAGCATATTTATGCCACGTTTATGGAGTGTTCCGGTATTTCTGCACTGCACGCATAGTTCAATTTTTAAACACGCTGGTTGTATGAATGTCAAGATCTTTTTAATGCTATCGTTGTGTATTGCGTTTATCCGTACCGCCTATGCACAAAATTCTGGCCCGGACAGAACCATTACCGGGAAAATTACGGACATGGAGGGGGAACCCCTCCCGGGCGTAACCATTCTCCTGAAGGGCGGCAAAGCCCAGTCCATGACCAACGAGGCGGGGGTTTATTCCATCCGCATCCCGCAAACGCCCAGCCCCGTGCTCGTTTTTTCTTTTGTGGGCTTCCATTCCAAAGAAGCGCGCCTTGCACCGGGCGCCACCGTGTACAACACCAAACTGGAGCCGGCCATTAAAGGCCTGAACGACGTGGTGGTGATCGGTTATGGCACCGTGAAAAGAAAAGATGTAACGGGCAGCGTGGGTGAAGTCAAGATGGCCGATATGGAAAAAGCCCCGGTAGCCAGCTTCGAACAGGCGCTGGCAGGCCGCGTGGCGGGCGTACAGGTATCGTCGACCGACGGGCAGCCCGGCGCCGGCCTGCAGATCGTTATCCGCGGGAACAACTCCGTTACGCAGGAAAACTCGCCGCTGTATGTGATTGACGGGTTTCCGATGGAAAGCCCGGACAACAACGTGATCAACCCGGCAGACATCGCGTCCATCGAAGTGCTGAAAGACGCCTCGGCTACCGCCATTTACGGCGCCCGCGGCGCCAACGGCGTGATCATGATCACCACCAAACAGGGCAAACTGGGCGCACCGGTGGTCAATTACCAGACCTGGATGGGCGTGATGCAGAACATCCGCCAGCAGGAAATGATGGAACCCTACGAATTCGTGAAATACCAGCTGGAAATGAACCCCGGCATGTATACGCCCATTTACCTGAAAGACGGAAAGACGCTGGAAAGCTACCGCCATGTGAAAGGGGTGAACTGGCAGGACCTGGTTTTCCGCAACGCCTTCGTGCACAACCACAACCTGTCGCTGCGCGGCGGCACAGACAAAACGAAATATTCACTGTCGGGCTCCATCCTGTCGCAGGACGGCATCATCATCAACAGCGGTTTCCGCCGCTACCAGGGCCGCGCCTCGATCGACCAGACGATTAGCAACAAGGTGAAGGCGGGGATTAACGTCAACTACACCGGTACCAAAACCTTCGGCACCTTCGCAAACTCAACAACCAGCGGTCCCGCCAGCGGTCCTACCTCCAGCCTGATGTACAGCGTTTGGGGCTTCCGCCCGGTAACCGGCGATTCCGCCAACGACGCATCGCTGATCGACGAGCCCTTCGACCCGAACGTGGACCCGCTTGCCGAATGGCGCATCAACCCGATCATCTCCACGAAAAACGAATACAACCCGACTTTCAACAATACACTCATCGCGAATGCCTATGCGGAATTCAAGCCGCTGAAGTATTTCACGCTGCGCATCACCGGCGGCCTCACCAAAATCAATATCCGCCGCGAGCTCTTCAACAATTCCAACACCCGCCTGGGCAACCCCAAAAGCAGCGCGTTGGGCGTGAACGGGTCGGTCGACAATCAGGAGATCAACAACCTGCTGAACGAAAACACGCTCAGTTATGTGCGCACCTTCAATAAAAAACACAACCTGAACGTGGTAGGAGGGGTGACTTTACAGAAAATATCGAGCAACCGTTTCGGCTTCAGTTCCACGCAGGTGCCCAACGAAGCGCTGGGCATGAGCGGCCTCGATGAGGGAACGGTGACGGCTGCGCCCAATGAAAGGTCAAGCAGCGCGCTGATGTCGTTCCTCGGTCGCGTGAATTACAGTTACAATTCGAAATACCTGCTCACGGCATCGTTCCGGGCAGACGGCTCCTCCAAATTCGCGAACGGCAACAAATGGGCTTCGTTCCCCTCTGGTGCGCTGGCCTGGCGGATCATCGAGGAACCGTTCATGAAACAGTTCAACTGGCTGTCTGACGCCAAATTGCGCGCAGGTTACGGCCTTACCGGCAATAACCGTGTGCTGGATTTTGCGTACCTCTCTTCGCTGCAAACATTCGTATATTCCGGGTATTCCTATGGCAACAACCTCGAGGCCGGTTTGATTCCCGGTAACCTCGGCAACCGGAAACTGAAATGGGAAACCACCGCGCAGACAGACATCGGCCTCGATCTCGGTTTCCTCAAAAACCGGATCACCCTCACCACCGATTATTATAAAAAGAACACCCGCGACTTATTGCTGCTGGCCACGCTGCCGGGCTCAACCGGTTACCTGAGCGGCTTCCGGAACGTGGGCCGTGTGTCGAACGAGGGGCTGGAATTTACCCTGAACACGGTAAACGTGCAGGGGAAAAAATTCACCTGGTCGAGCAACTTCAACATCGCCTTCAACCGCAACAAGGTGCTGCAGCTGAACGACGGGGAGCCGAGTATGGCTACCCGTATCACCTGGGGCAACTTCAATAACGCCTTCCCCTACATCGCCATTCCCGGCCAGCCGATCGCGCAGTTTTACGGGTTCCTCTTCGACGGGGTATACCAGTACAGTGATTTCAATAAACTGCCCAACGGCAGCTATGTGCTGAGAGACGATGTGCCCAACAACACCATGCCCCGCGCCAACATCACGCCGGGCCACATCAAGTACAAAGACATCAATAACGACGGACAGGTAGACAACAACGACCTCACCATTATCGGCAATCCCAACCCGAAACATACGGGCGGTTTCTCAAATAACTTCACCTACGGAGGTTTCGACCTGAACGTATTTTTCCAGTGGAGTTACGGGAACGATTTGCTGAACGCCAACCGCATCGAATTCGAAGGCGGCGACGTGGTGCGCCACTACCTCAATATGTTCAAATCGTTCGAAAAACGCTGGACGCCCGAGAACCAGACCAACGAACTGTACCGCGTAGGCGGCCAGGGCCCGCAGGTATATTCTTCACGTACCATCGAAGACGGGTCGTATCTCCGGCTGAAAACGGTGGCGCTGGGATACACCCTGCCGGCAAGCATCCTGAGAAGGGCGCACATCAAATCGCTGCGGGTATACGCGGCGGCGCAGAACCTCTACACGTGGACGAATTACACCGGCCTCGATCCGGAAGTGTCTGTGCGCCATTCCGCCCTCACACCGGGCTTCGACTGGTCTGCATACCCGAAAGCACGTACGCTCACCCTCGGGCTCGATCTTACTTTCTAATGGTTGAAAAAATGTGCCGGATGAAACCGCAAAGTGACAGCTGGCCGTTAAAAAACAGAATATTATGAAACGCATCCTCATATGCTTATTACTGGCCGCCTCTACCATGAGCGCCTGTAACAAGTTCCTGGAAACGGAACCGGAAGATTTTGTGACGCCGGAAAACTATTACAATACGGAAGCCGATCTGCGCCGTGCCTTGAACGGGGTGTACAACCGGCTGATCGACAACTTCGGGCGCATGTACTCCCGCGGGTTGTTTACCTACCTGTCTATCAGCGACGAGTTCTTCTTCAAAAGCGTTACCATCAACAACATCCGCGTGATGGAATTCGACGCGGGCCAGCTCGACATCGGGCGTTTCTGGGAAACGGCCTACCAGGGCATCGACCGGGCGAACCTCCTGCTCGAGAACATCAACAAGCCCACGATGGACGAAACCAAGCGCAACGTCATCAAAGGCGAAGCGCTGTTCCTGCGCGCCTACTACTATTTCCTGCTGGTGGATAATTTCGGCGGCGTACCGCTGAAACTGGTGGCCACCAAATCGCCGAACGAGGCTTTCCTGCCCCGTTCCACCGTGAAGGAGGTGTACGACCAGATCCTGAAAGATATGCTCGAAGCGGAAAAGCTCGTTAGCGACATTAACGGGTACACCTACAACGAAACCGTTACCCAAACCGCCGTACAGGCCATCCTGGCAAGGGTGTTCCTGACCATGGCAGGGGAACCGCTGAAAGAAACGGCGCGCTACAAGGATGCGCTGGCATACGCGGATAAAGTGATCAACTCCGGCCGTCATTCCCTCAATCCTGATTACAAACAGATTTTTATCAATCATTCGCAAGACAAATACGACTTGCAGGAATGCATCTGGGAAGTGGGCATGTACGGCAACCAGCTGGGCAATGCGCAGCTGGCGGGCGCCGTGGGCATCGAAAACGGCCTGGAGTGCCCGGACGATAAGATCGGGTATAGCGGCGGCAGCGTGCATCCCACCGCGCGGCTGTTCAACCTGTACGCCGCCACCGATCTGCGCCGCGACTGGGCCATCGCACCCTACCGCTATGTCACCAGCAACGGCATCACCACCAAATCGAACTATACCGCCGCGCAGATTTACGACCGCACCGCCGGGAAGTGGCGCCGGGAATATGAAATGTCCACACCCAAAAACAGGAACTACAACTCCACCAACTTCCCCGTTATCCGGTATGCGGATGTGCTGCTAATGAAGGCGGAAGCGGAGAATGAAGTGAACGGCCCGGGCGCCGCGGCTTATAACGCACTGAACATGGTGAGGAGAAGAGGTTACGGCAAACCGCTGGGCACACCCGATGCCGCGGTAGACGCACCGGCGGGCATGGACAAGGCAGCTTTCCTCGCCTACATCCAGGACGAGCGGGCGCGGGAGCTGTCGTTCGAAGCGATGCGCAAACATGACCTTATCCGCTGGGGGCTCTATCTGTCCAAAATGCAGTCGCTGGCGGCCGAAATCACCGCTACGGCGCCTTCCGGGCTTAAATATGCCGCCAACGCGGCCAAAAATATCACGCCGAGGAACCTGGTGTTCCCTATTCCTAACACAGAACTGACGGTGAACCGCCTGATCGTTCAAAATCCGAACTGGTAAACATGCGCAAGGTATTCTATACACTGGCTGCGGCCATGCTGCTGGCGGCCTGTAAAAAAGACAAAGTGTCGATGCCCGACTTCCAGGTGCATACAAGCTCCCTGACCTATAAGGCGGGCGACACGGTGAAATTTATCTTCACCGGTAACCCGGACAATATCTCGTTTTTTTCCGGCGAACCGGGCCGCAATTACGAGTTCCGGAAACGTACCAACGCCGCGAACGACCTCCGGGTTGAATTCAGCAGCCTGGTGCAGTTCGGGGTGATTTATCCCAACCTGCAGTTGCTCGTGTCCAACAACTACAACGGCAAAGCCACCGTGGCCGATATTAAGGCCGCGACGTGGACGGATATCAGCAGCCGCGCGAAGTTCTCTACCGGCGCGGACAATACGCCGTCGGGCCTGCTGAGCCTGAAGGAGTTTGCCCGTCCGCAGCAGGATTCAGCGTTGGTTTATGTAGCCTTCCGTTACACCGACAATAAAAAAACGCAGGGGCAAAACCGCTGGGTGATACGTACCTTCAGTGCCACGAACGTGTCTGACGACGGAGTGGTGACTCCGCTGGCCCTCATGGCTACCGGCGGATGGCAGCAGGTGGACTTCAAAAATCCTGCGGCTGTGTGGAGCATCACCACGTCACAGTTGCTGATGTTCGGCGGCAATGCCACGGCAGAAGATAATGAAGACTGGGTGGTCAGCAAGGGCTTCAATCCCTGGCAGATCGCGCCCGATGCAGGCGTGGGGCTGAAGAACGTGAGCGCAGCCATGACGGAATACGCATACGTATACAAGAAACCGGGCACCTACAAAGTGGTATTTGACGTGTCGAACGTGCGGTATAACGGTGAAAAACGCCTGACCCGCGAACTTACATTAACTATTACACCATAGGCTGAATTATGAATGTTGCGATTGATACGTCGGTAATTGTTGTTTTCTCGGTATTTATCATGCTGGTGGGCTTTTCTTTTTCAAGAACGGGCCGTAACCTGAAATCGTTTTTTGCGGCGGGCGAGGCAGTGCCCTGGTTTATCGGCGGCCTTTCCCTGTTCATGAGTTTCTTTTCTGCAGGCACTTTCGTGGCCTGGGGCTCCATCGCCTACAAATACGGCTGGGTGGCGGTGACCATTCAATGGACGATGTGCATCGGCGGCCTGGTAACGGGCCTCTACATCGCGCCGAAATGGAAGGCCACCGGCAACCTCACCGCCGCGGAGTTCATCCGCGAACGGCTGGGCGCCGGCGTACAGCAATCGTACATTTACATTTTCATGCTCGTGTCGCTGCTCATCAAAGGTTCAGTTTTGTATTCCGTGGCCAAACTGGTGAGCTCCTCGCTCGGCTTCCCGCTCATGCCGAGTACCGTGGTGCTGGGCCTGTTCATGATCGCCTACACCGCCGTGGGCGGGCTGTGGGCTGTGATGGTGACAGATATCCTGCAGTTCGTTATCCTCACCGCCGCCGTATTGATCATCATTCCCCTCGCGTTCGACGCTGCGGGCGGGGTAGATCAGTTTCTCCAGTTTTCTCCGGAAGGTTTCTTCAGCGTGGTGAACGGGGAGTACACCTGGGGGTTCATTTTCGCCTTTGCGCTGTACCATATTTTTTACATCGGCGGCAACTGGACGTTCGTGCAGCGTTACACCAGTGTAGACAAGCCAAAGTCGGCTTCGAAGGTGGCGTACCTCTTCGCGGCGCTCTATATTGTAAGCCCGGTTTTATGGATGCTGCCGCCCATGTTGTATAAATTGATCAATCCTTCGCTGCAAGGGCTGGACGCGGAAAACGCTTACCTGATGGTGTGCAAGCACGTGCTGCCTGCGGGGCTGATGGGATTGATCCTGACGGGCATGTATTTTTCCACGTCCGCTTCCGCCAATACGGCGCTGAACGTTGTGTCTGCCGTATTCACCAATGATATTTACAAAGGCCGCATCAACCCCGGCGCTTCGGATAAAAAACTGATGTTCGTGGCGCGCCTGTCGTCCTGGTTCTTTGGGCTGGGCATGATCGGGATTGCGCTGATCGTTCCCTACATCGGCGGTATCGTGGAATTCACGCTGAGCATCGGCGCCATTACCGGCGGCCCGTTGCTGGCGCCGCCCATCTGGGCGCTCTTCTCCAAACGGCTCAACGGCCGCGCCACGTTGCTGATCACCATCATCAGCCTGGGCGCCAACCTGCTGTTCAAAATTATCCTGCCTTTCACGTCGGACATCCGGCTGAGCCGCGCAGACGAAATGCTGCTAGGCGTGGGATTGCCCTTCCTGATGCTGCTGGCGTACGAACTGTATGCGCGGATGCGCGGTTCGGTGAGCGAAGAGTACCTGCAATTGCAACAGGTGCGGGCCGAGCGGAAAATCGAACGGCAGGCGCCCGATCCGGAAGAAGCGCTGGCCATTCATCAGCAGAATGTTTTCGGGCTGAAGGTGATCGCTTTTTCACTGGCGTTCATCGCCGTGCTGCTGTATGTGCTTTGCTTCTTCGCCGCGGGCAGCGCTCCGCTGGTGGCCGTGATTGCAACCGTCGTTCTTTTACTGGCGCTGATTCCGTTCAGAGCGTCGCGGAAAAAGGCGGCCTGATGCGGGCGGAAATAACGTGAAGACTGTCGCTAAGTAGGAGCGATGGAAGGGAGTGCGGTAGTAAACAAAGGTTTGTCGGTGGAACGAATGATGCTGGCAGACAAATCAAACGGATATTAAGCAAGCGTTGCTGTGGTGAACAGTGATTCCTCTCAAAGATATAAATAAGGCGGGTGAACAAATCAATGCCCGCCGTTCAGGATTCAATAAAAATGGCTCTGTGATGAAGGAAAAAATTTCGGGTAACAATTTTATCGGCAAGTGGAGCGCGATGCGCAAAAAGCCGTTAACCGTAACGGTACAGTGGAAGAAATTTTTCGCGCTGGCGTTATGCCTGCTGGCGGGATGGACAGCCACGGCGCAGATCACTGTAGAAAGCAGGGGCGTGCAGTTACGGTGGGAACGGTCGGCCGTGGGATACCGGCTGAAAGGCCTCGCCGTAAAGCAAAGCGGCCGCTGGCTGCCGCTGCCGCATACGAGCGGTGAATATACCGTGCTGTATTCGGCGGAGAAACCTTCGTCTACCGAGCCCATTCCTGTTTATGACGCCAATGGGAGGAAAATCGATTTCCCCGAACAGAAATATCATTATGTCATTCCGCTTTGGAAAGAGCTGACCAGTCCCGTGCAGCTCAATACAGCCGGGGAGCCCTGGCATTTTTATCCCACAGCCACCGGAAACGTTCATGCCCGTGCGCAGGTGTTTACGGCGGAAAATGAGCGCGCCGCCATCACCGCCGAATGGATGCTGGATACCCTGTTTCCAACGGATGTGCGGGTGCGGATAACGCTGCGGGCAAAAGCAGACGGCTTTTTTTCCATGGCAACGCCCACGTTGGCGGTATACCCAGAAAACAGCTTCGCCTGGGCCGGTATTCCCGGTTATTACCAGAGCAACTTCATAGAAAAAGATTTTGTAAAAGCCGCCGTGTACATGCAGGGCATTCCCGATAGGCCTTTGCTTGTGCGGGAAAGGGCGGCGTCTACGCTGTCGCCTTTCATCGAAGGAAAGAACCGTGTAACCATGGCCGTTATCCCGGAACCGGGCACGGGCCGCGACCCCTGGGCCTCGAATGCGAAGACGCAGGATGCCTGGCGGCTGGGGCTTTCCCTGATGAACCGGAAAGGGCAATTGTCCCCCACACTGTACCACCCGGTACTGGGCCAGGAAGGTTCCGCCCTGAAGAAGGGGGAAACGGCGGAGTTTTCGTTCCGGTATTCCCTGCAGCCGGCCGGTTGGTATGCCGTGTACAAACACGCCATCAACGATATTTACCGGTTCCCTGATTTCCTGGCCCGGAAAGAAACCCGTCGCTCGCTGACGGATCGCATCCTCGCCATGCACCGGTACGTGATCAGCGATTCCACATCGCTATGGCGCACGGAAGATTTTAACGGCATGAAAATAGGCGCACAGGCTTATCTCGGCGGCGTATACGGCTCTGAAAAAGACGCCATGAAGAATTCCGACTACGGCGCAATGTGGATGCTGGCTGCCATCACGAACGACCAGGTATTAAAAGAAACACGGCTGCCCTTCGCCCGCAATTTTAAACTGCAACAGCAAACCACCGCGCCGGGATTTTTCCACGGCGCCGCGGCGGGACAGTACTACCTGTCCAAAAGCAAACGGTTCACGGAAGAGTGGGGCCCCTATGTAGAGCCCATCGGCACCACCTATTACGTGCTGATGGATGCGGGGAATATCCTCCTGTTCAATCCCGCCGATACCGCCATGAAACGGGTGCTGACCGCGGCCGCAGACCGCCTGCTGGCCTGGATGGGGCCTGACGGTAACTGGCAGGTGGCGTACGATCATGCCACGCAGGCGCCCATGTTCCGCGAGGTGGAAGACCTCCGGCCCACGTTTTACGGATTGCTGATCGCCTATAAAATATTGAAACAGCCCAGGTACCTCGCGGCTGCAAAGAAAGGAGCCGACTGGTACATACAGCATGCGGTGGATAAAGGGAGTTTCCTGGGCGTGTGCGGCGATACCCGCTTTGTGCCCGACTTCGCCACGGGCCAGAGCGTACAGGCGCTGCTGGAATTATCGGAATTGACGGGCCAGGAAAAATACCGCGCAGCCGCCATTAAAACGGCAAGATTCTACACCACCTCCGTGTACACGCATCCCATTCCCGGCGATGCCGTCAAAACGGTGAACGGGGTGGAAAGAAGAGACTGGGAAATCAGCCAGGCCGGCCTGAGCTTCGAGCATGGCGGCACCTTCGGGAGCGCCAACAAACGCGGCCCTATTCTGCTGGCCAGTCACGCAGGCATGTTCGTGCGCATGTTTTCCCTCACGAAAGATTCCCTGTTTCTGCATATGGCCCGAGCGGCCGCGCTGGGCCGCGATGCGTTCGTTGATTCCGCTACCGGTGTGGCTTCTTACTACTGGGACGTGATGAACAAAGGCGCCGGTCCATATCCTCACCATGCCTGGTGGCAGATCGGGTGGATAACGGATTACCTGCTGGCGGAAGCGGAATTGCGCTCCGGCGGGAAGGTGAAATTCCCGCGCGGTTTCATCACCCCGAAGGTAGGCCCGCACCAGTCGTACGGCTTCGCGCCGGGAACGGTGAATGGCGTGCCTGCCCGGCTGCTGCTCAGGCAGGGACTGCTGCAAACGGACATTCCGTACCTCGACTACTATTGCGCCATCAGTGAAAAGCAGCGAAAATTATTCTTCATACTTCTGAACAACCACCACCAGGCGCTGCGCGCCACCGTGAAGGCCAATTACGCCGCCGTGCCGGTAACACCCGTGGATGCGGCAACGGATCTGCCGGTAAACATTGCGCCGTACGGCATCCAGGTGGTCGAAATAAATCTCCGCTAACCGATGAAAGCCGTCTTCACAGGAATGTTGTTAACTATCGCGGGCATTATGCCGGCGGCAGCACAGCGCAGTTATTTGTTGGAAGCGGAAGACTTCCGCATCCGCGGCGGTTGGATAGCCGAAAAGCCGCCGGGAGTGGAGGTGTCGGGCCAGCAGATCTTACGCGTGCTCTCGGGCGGCGTGAAAGCCGCCGATGCGCTTACGGTGATCAGGATAGCGGCTGCCGGCACTTACACCGTTTGGGCACGCACGGCCGACTATCCGGCCGACCGGCCGGGCACGCGGCTGTTTCGCGTGCTGGTGAACGATGTGCCCATGGAACATGAATCCGGCAAGCATGGTAAAGACGGCTATCATTGGGAGAAAGCCGGCGCCGCCCGTCTCGATACGGGCGAGAACGTTATACAGCTCCGAGATTCCCGTGGCAACTTCGCACGGGTGGACGCCGTTTTTCTGACTGCGGAAAACATCGACCCCGCCACGGCCAGCCTGCAGCCGTTTAAAACAACGCATCTTCCCATATCCACTACGCCAACGCCGCCACCCGCCACACCGGTCGTGAAAATTCCCGGCGATGCGGCGGTAGCGGCCACGCTGGAAAACGAATTCCTGAAACTGGACTTCGTCAAAGCCGGCCATCTTGCCGCCCGTACGGCGGTGAAGCAATCCGGCAACTGGCAATACTTCCGCGAAGGCATGGAGGAGCACCGTTTGCTGCTGCTCAGTGCAGACAACCCGCAGATCACATTCGGCGGCTTCTTCCCCGGCTGGAACGGCTCACATGGCTTCAGCAGTTTTACCTGCAAAGGAAAATCCTATAGGATCATGGAGCCGGAAAATCTCCGCAACCCGTTTTTATCCGGTACCCTCACAGCCTTCCAGGCAACGGCGGCGGAGCCTTCGGGTAAACACAGGTTGGCGGTTACTTACCGGTCGCAAGATGGCCAGACCATCAACGCTATTTGGGAGTTGCTGCCGGGCCACCGGCACTTCCGGTTGCACCTGCAATACGCCACCCCGAAAGCAGCTTTTTATAGCCTGGTTGTGGCAGCCTTCCAGGGCGTGGCGCCGCAACGGGTGGCTGAAATCCAGTTGCCGCCCATGTTCCAGTACCAACGGATACCGGAGCAGCCGATGATACTGGCCTCCGCCATGATGCCGCAGCCTTTAGCCATGGCCGAACTGAAAGAGCAGCCGCTGACGGCGTTTATCACCGGCGTGAAAGAAGGGTTCCCGCTCGATTGGGCCATGTCCGCCACATCGGTGATGGGCTTCGGTATTAAAAACGAGCGGAACGAAGTGCAACCCGTTGCCTTGTCGCCCGTGCCCGGATTGAAAGATTCAAAAATGGCGGCCGGCCAAACGCTGCAACGCACCTTTGCGCTGGGGGCGATGCCCACCGGCTGGAACGACGCGCTGGAGTATATTTCAGACAGCATTTACCAGGTAAAGGATTATCGCAACCAGCAACTGTCGCTGACGGAAACGATGTTCAATATCACCGACCTGTTGCGCAATGATACGGCCGCTGGCTGGGCGCCCGAACTGAAAGGTTTTTATGATATAGAGGCCGATCCTCATGCGGCGCCTACTGTCGTTCAGTCGGCCCCGTTAGCTGTGATCGCTACGGCCGTGCTGGCCCGCGATGAAGATTTTTACGTCCGCCGCGCATTGCCGACGATCGAATACACCCTGAGCCGCAGCGGTTTCCGTTGGGCACAGAAAGGCATGAGCAAAAAAGCCGGTACCCTGAGCCCGTTTGGTTCCCAGTATACAACAGCTTATTACGAAGGATTGTACCGGCTGCTGGGCGAGAACAATCCCTGGCTGAAAAAAATCGCCCTGCCCAACAACAACGTCCGCGATGCGAAAGGTTACTCCGTGGTAATCCCCGCCTGGACGCAGGAGCTGGCTGCCTATCGGCTGACCGGCCAGCGTAGCTGGTTACAGGCAGCCTCGGCCCATGCCGACGCGTTCATTGCGGGCGAAGTGCATGGTACCAAAACCGTTCCGCTCAGCAAACAGCCTTTTTACAACACGTCGTTTTATGCCTACTGGTGGGATTTTACCGATCTCTTCGATGCCACCGGCAATACAGCTTATCTCAAGGCTGCCGCTGATGCCGCGTTCCATACGCTGGCCGGCGTGCGCAGCTACCCTGTCATAAAAGACACGGTGCAGACCATTCATCCTGATGGTAAATACGAAGGCAATACCACCCTCTGGTGGAAGGGCGGCGCCAGGTACCGGCTCGGGTTTCCGCGCCGCGCCGGCGATGCGCCGGAGAAGAAAGTACCGGAGTGGCTGGTATCCCCGGTGGGCTTGGGTTTTGAACAGCCGTTCACGTTTTTCGATCCGGGAAAACTCGTGCGGCATGTATTCATGAGCAGCTGGGCGCCACACCTGCTGCGGTTACACGCGCAGGCGCCACGCAAAATTTTTGAGACGTACGCCCGCAATGCCGTGATAGGCCGGTTTACGAACTATCCCGGTTATTACGCCACCGGGTTTACAGACATTACCATGCAGCCGGAATTCCCCTACAAGGGGCCGGACGTCAGCTCCATCTACTACCACCACATTTCGCCCCATCTCGCCTTCACGATGGATTACCTGGTAACGGAAATCATGCAGCGCAGCGAGGGGAAAGTGCGTTTTCCGTATGTCAAGCAGGACGGTTTCGTGTGGTTCAATAACCGGATTTTCGGTGCGGGAAAAGGAACGGTGATGGACGATGCCGCCGTAAGCCTCTGGCTGAAAAGGGGACTGATCTCCATCGACCAGCCCGCTGTCAATTACGTGACGGGCGTGTCTGATAAACGTTTCTGGATATTGCTGACGAGCGAAGGGGAGGAAGCACTGACCTGCAACATCACCCTGGGCAACGAAGTCCCGGTGGCCAGTAATGCCGCTGCCACGGTGGGCGGAACCGAAGCACCGGCGAACGGCCGTACCGTATCCGTGAAAATAGGCGCGAAGGGGTTTGCAGCAGTGAGCTTTCCATTGCAGGGAAAAAAAGCGCCGGCAAAGACCCATGTGTTGAAAGACGGGATGCAGGCCGTCGATTTCGGGCCCGGCATCGGTATGTGTTACGTGTTCCGTATCCGTTCACCTTTCGGTTGGGATTCGATATACGGTTATCTCGAGTCCACTTTATCCGACGGCGCGAAAGTGACCGTCAACATGAATCATAGCGAGGATACGCTGACGGCTTATCCGTTTGAATGGTCGTTCCACCCGTTGCAGGCAGGAGAGGAGGCGAGTGTGAAAGTGGTGGTGACCACGAAAGACGGCAGAACGTTTGAAAAAAACCTGGTACTCTGACATTATAGTAATCCACAAACATGAGCCATACATCGATAATCGGGAGCATTGTGCTGCTGTTGACCACGGGCGCCGCGTCGGCGCAAAGCAGCAACGATTTGATCGCCGCTTCGCAGGCGGGCGCATCGCCGTTGTACTTTCAGCCGGCCGCCAATACCGCGCTGGTAAGCCCCGGCACTTTCCGTAACGACCAGGAATGCATACCGCGAAAGGGGCTGCCGCTGTTCTTCAAAAAAGCGGCGGCGGGCAAACCGCTGCTGATCGGTTTCATCGGTGGCAGCATTACGCAGGGCAATGCAGGATACCGCCCGCAGACATTGCGATATATACAGGCCATGTACCCCGGTGTTGAGATGAAAGCCCTGAATGCAGGCGTTGCCGGCACCGGCACCGACCTGGGCGCCTGCCGCGTGCAGGAACAGTTGCTGCAGCACCGCCCCGATCTCGTGTTTGTAGAATTTGCCGTAAACGGCGCTTACGCCGAAGGCATGGAAGGCATTGTGCGGCAGGTAAAAAAAAGCGGGGCGGAAGTATGCCTGATTTATACCATTATCGGCCCGCATACGAAAATATACGCGGAGGGGAACGTGCCGGAGAATGTGGCCGGCCTGGAAAAGATCGCGGCGCACTACGGCGTGCCGTCCGTTCACCTTGGCCTCGAAACCTCCATGCTCGAGCGGCAGGGGCGCCTGTTGTGGAAAGGTGCGGCCAGTGATACTGCCGGGCATATCCTCTTTTCAACGGATGGGGTACACCCGCTGGAGGCCGGCGGAGATCTTTATGCAGCCGCTATCGCAAGGGGGATGGAAAAGCTGAAACGCGCTGCAACAGGCAGTTACAATGGAAAGCAACATAAAGGCAATGCTGGTGCGGCAGCGTTGCCGGCGCCGCTTTTTACGGATAACTGGGAAGATGCCGGTATGTATGCGCCGCGCGACATCGCGGCGTTCAGCAAAGGCTGGGAACCTGTGATCATGCAGCAGTTTGCATCATGGTTCCCCCAAATCGAAAAAGCATCCACGCCGGGCGAGTCTTTCACGTTCCGGTTCAAAGGCACCGGCTTCGGCATATTCGACGTTGGCGGTCCGGAAGCGGGACAAATTACAATCGAGGTGAACGGCAAACCCATGCAGGTGCAGCCGCCCCTCGTGGCGGGAACACAGGTGTACCGGCTAATGGAGGGCGACAGCCTGCCCGTGAACCGGTTCAATGTGCACTGCAACAACCGCTACCGCGGCCAGCACCAGCTGTTTACGCTGCCGGCCGGCGACTATACCGTGACGGTCCGTGTGTCTGGGCAGAAAACGGACAAGCGCGCCATCCTGGGGCCGAATCAAACCGATGATATTGCAAGGCATCCTGAAAAGTACGACCAGACGGTGTTGTACCTCGGCAGGATACTCATAAAAGGAACACCGCAGTTAAACGGAAACCGGTGATAACAACCGCTGGGAATGCTCCCATAAATTGGGAATGTTCCCAGCTCTTTGCAGGCACGGTTTGTATCACAATGCTGTAAGCGCCGTATTAAATTTGATCTTCAGTTGGAAACGCACTTTATGAAAAACGGATATCCACGTATGATAACCTGTCTTTTGTTGCTGGGCCTCGGCGCACAGGCACAGGTACGCGTGTCGGCCGGCAGTGAAGGCATAAAGGTGACATCGGCCGGCAATACATACACCTTCACGCCGGATTTCAGCATCCTGTATAATGCAGCGGATCCTGCGATGGCGCTCAAACCGGCGAGCATCCGTAAAGTGGAGTACAACGTGCTTACCTGGAAGGTGAAAGACAGCAGCAAAGCGGATTTTATTCAGAAGAAAGTAAACGCCTCGGTTGCGGGCGATGGTTTCGACGACCGTATCCTGCGCGCGAAAAGCGAATGGCGTACAGCTAGTATTTACAATGCCGGCGAACGCGTTTTGCTGCGGGCGAACGGTTTCCGGCAGCAGAACGACACCGTATTTTTTTCATATCCATATACCGATGGCTCGCTGAGCGCTTACGTGGCGCTTTCAGCGAAGCCATATCCCGTATTGCATTTTACATTCCGCCCAGGTAAAAGCGGATATTTCAGCATCGGCTATACCGGCGCGCCTGCGCTCACGGTTGAACAGGCTGCGGGCCTCTGGCAGCCGCTCATCTGGCAGGAGAAACGGGCGCCCGATGCGGCGTACCTCACGCCCGCGTTCATGGCGCCGCTGCCGCTGACGATGGTGAACGACGGGCGCAATACCCTGGGCGTGCTGTCGTCTCCGGAGCACCTGCCGTTTCAGCCCCTGCCCATGTTGCCGAACAGCCGCTTCGGCATAGCCGTGCGAAATGAAGCAGGCAAGCTGCAGCCGCAGGTATTTGCGCCCATTCCAGGGGGAGTAGGTTCCCATATGAAGAAAGGGGATGTGTTTTCCTTTTCGATGCAGCTGGTTACCGAGCCGCAGGATATCACCCACACCTACCAGCACATCGCGCAAAAGATTTTCGGCTTCCACGACTACCGCCGCAATGATATTGCTTCGCTCAACACGGTGCTCGATAATATGACGGCCTATGCGATGACGCGTTACGCCTGGTTTGTTGACAGCCTGAAAGGGTTCGCCTATTCCACCGATGTGCCGGGCGCGGTAAAAAACGTATCGAGCCTCAACCCGCTCGAACTGGCCCTCGTGCGCGATGATTCGGTGATGTTCGAAAAACGGGCTTATCCGCTGGCGGAATTCATGCTCAGCAGGGAGAAATTCCTCTTCAGCCTCGACAGCCTGCAAAAGATTCAAAGCCCTTCCCGCCGCCTGAAAGGCCCGGTAGCGCCGCTTTCCGAGCTGGGCGCCCTCTATGCCGTATTCGGTAAATCGAATCCTTTTTACCTGCGCATGATGGAGCAGGAATACAAGGCAGACAGGGTGCGCAACCTCGACGTCAAAGAAAAAGGCGCCAGCTGGATAAACGCGATGCACCTCTACAAAGCCACCGGCAAAGCGGAATACCTCCACACGGCCAAAACGAAAGCGGACGAGTATCTCCGGCAGCGCGTGCGGCAGCCGCAAACTGCTTTCAACGATCCGTTTGCGGGCAGCTTCTTTTTCTGGCCGGCCTATACGAACCGGTGGATTGAATTAAGCCAGCTGTACGAGCTGACGGGCGACACGGCCTATCTCAACGCCGCGGTTCAGGGGGCAAGAAATTATACCATGTTTACCTGGATGAGTCCCAAAATACCGGACAGTAGCATCACGGTAAACGAAGGCGGGAAAGCGCCCATGTACTGGTACCTGCGCTCGAAAGGCCACACGCAGATGTATTACCCGGAAGAAAAAGCGCCGGCCTGGCGCCTGTCAGAAATCGGTCTTACCCCGGAGTCTTCCGGCACCTCCACCGGCCACCGCGGCATTTTCATGACCAATTACGCGCCCTGGATGCTGCGCATCGGCTACTATGCGAAAGACACGTTCCTGATGAACGTGGCGAAAGCGGCGGTGGTAGGGCGGTACCGGAGTTTTCCCGGCTATCACATCAATACGGAAAGGACTACCGCGTATGAGCAGGAAGACTTTCCCCTGCATGATCACAAAGCGCAAAGCGTCAATTCCTTTCATTATAACCACATCCTCCCGATGGCGTCGATGCTGATCGACTACCTCGTGACGGATGCATTCGTGAAAAGCCGCGGGCAGATCAGCTTCCCGGCGGAATACATCGAAGGCTATGCCTACCTGCAGAGTAAGTTGTACGGCAGCGCCCCCGGCAAATTTTATGACGTAGCAGGTGCGCAGCTGTGGATGCCGGAAAAGTTGCTGGCTTCCACCAGCAGAGAGCTGAATTACATCGCGGCACGTAAGGACGGCCGGTTGCTGCTCGCATTTACGAACCAGGCCCCGCAGGCGGTGGAGAGTGAAATCACGCTGAATGCCGCCTGGGTCAAAACAAATGCCGGCACGCGCATGACGCCGCTCAACGGCGTAGAAGCAACCGGAAAGGGGAACACCTTCCGCTTCACCGTTCCCGCGAACGGCATCGCGGCATTTGCGGTGGAAAACGTAACGGCGGCGGTACGGTTCCAGCACAAGGTGCTGGCTGCGGCGGAGGTTAACGGGAACGACTATGCGGAAATTTCCGTTGGTCGCGCCAAAGCCCTGTTGTTCAGGCTGGGCGCATACGGGCGGCGGCTGTTCGTGTACCTCGAAGACGACGATAACCAATGGCGCAGCGTGGGCCTGCATTATACGAATGCGGCCGGCAAAGAGCAGGTGATGCACGATGCCGCCTATCCGTTCGAGTTCTCCGTGCCCCTGCAACGGGTTTATCCGCTGCAATGCCGGCTGACGCTCACCCGGCCGGATGGCTCCGTTGTAACAAGTGAAAAAATAACCATAGGCAAATAAAAGACTAATATGATAAAGCTGGAAGCGACCGGGCGCCGTGCATTCCCGGAAAAAAACATTGTTGTTGACCTCGTGATCACCGGCGGCGGCCTTTCCGGCGTTTGTGCCGCCATTACCGCCGCGCGCCAGGGCCTGAAAGTAGTATTGGTGCAGGACCGGTCCGTGCTGGGCGGAAACGCCAGCAGCGAAGTGAGGCTGTGGATCCTCGGCGCCACCTCGCACATGGGTAACAACAACCGCTGGGCGCGTGAAGGCGGGCTGGTGGATGAAATACTCGTTGAAAACACCTGCCGCAATCCCGAAGGCAACCCGGTGATCTTCGATATGATCCTGCTCGATAAGGTGGCGCAGGAGCCCAATATCACTTTATTGCTCAATACCACGGTATATGAAGTGCAAAAAGAGAACGATGCGGAAATCAGCGCGTTGAAGGCATATTGCAGCCAGAACCAGACGGAATACCTGCTCCGGGCGCCGCTGTTCATCGACGCCTCCGGCGACGGCGTGGTGGGCTTTCTGGCAGGCGCGGCCTTCCGGATGGGTGCGGAGAAACAGGAAGAGTTCGGGGAGCTGTTCGCCCCCACCGAAGAATACGGAGAACTGCTGGGTCACAGCCTGTACTTCTACAGCAAAGACACGGGCCGCCCCGTAACGTTTACCCCGCCCGCTTTTGCGCTCGATGATATTACGAAAGTGCCCCGCTACCGCAGCTTCAACGCGAAGGAATACGGCTGCAAGCTCTGGTGGATTGAATATGGCGGCCGGCTCGATACCGTGCACGACACGGAAACTATCAAATGGGAACTCTGGAAAGTAGTGTACGGTGTCTGGCACCATATCAAAAATTCCGGTGAGTTTCCCGAAGCGGAAAACCTCACGCTGGAGTGGGTGGGCATGATTCCGGGCAAACGTGAAAGCCGCCGCTTCGAAGGGGACTACATGATGCGCCAGCAGGATATCGTGGAACAGCGGGAACATGCAGACGCGGTGGCCTTCGGTGGCTGGTCGATCGACCTGCATCCGGCCGACGGGGTGTTCAGTGAAAAACCGGGCTGCAACCAATGGCATAGCAAAGGCATTTACCAGATACCGTACCGTTCCCTCTACAGCCGCAACATCAGCAACCTGTTGCTGGGTGGCCGCACCATCAGCGCCTCGCATGTGGCATATGGCTCCACCCGCGTAATGGCCACCTCGGCCCACGTAACACAGGCGGCGGCCATGGCGGCGGTGATATGTAAAGAGAAGGGGCTGCTCCCCGCCGAAATTATCACCAACGGCTACACGAATGAATTACAGCAACGCCTCCTCCGCACCGGCCAGTACATTCCGGGCCTCCGGTACCATTCCCCGCTCGACCATGCGGCTACGGCCACCATCACGGCCAGCAGCGAACTGGTGCTGACGGAGTTTCCCGGCCAACCGCTGCTCAAACCGCTGGAAATATCCGTGGCGCAAATGATCCCGCTGCCTGCGGGCAAAGTGCCGGAAATGGCGTTCCATGCGGAAGCAACGGCCAACACTACACTGGAGGTGGAGCTGCGCGTGAGCGGGAAAAACGGCAACCATACGCCGGACGAAACCCTTGCCCGGCAAACGGTACAGCTGCATCCGGGGAGAAACTGCCTCCGCCTGCAGTTCGATGCGGAAATGAAAACGGCAGGATATGCATTCGTTACTTTTTTCAAGAACCCGGCCGTGCAGCTTCACTTCACCGACAAACGCGTCACGGGCATCCTGTCTGTTTTTAACACGGTCAACAAAGCCGTGTCCAATTACGGGAAACAAACCCCGCCGGATGGAATCGGCATGGACGCCTTCGAATTCTGGTGCCCCCAGCGCCGTCCCGAAGGCCATAACGTAGATTTTAAGGTGCCGGAAGGCCTGCGCCTGTTTGGGGCGGATAATGTGCGCAACGGCCTGGAAAGGCCCGTTTCGCAACCGAATGCCTGGGTAGCCGCCTGGGACGATCCGCAGCCCGCGCTCACGCTCGCCTGGAAGGAGCCGAAAGCCATCAGTGAAATAGAATTGTTCTTCGATACGGATTATGATCATCCGATGGAATCGGTTTTGATGACACACCCCGAGACGGTGATGCCGTTCTGCGTCAGGAAGTATAGGGTGAAAGATGAAGCGGGTAACATCCTGGCGGAAAAAACAGCTAACTATCAGGCCTACAACCGCATTCAATTACCGGCTCCTGTACACACCCGCAGCCTCGTAATAGAAGTGGAACACCCCTCGGACACTGTGCCGGCGGCGATTTGCGCGGTAAGGTGCTACTAGGCGGAACCGGCTTTTATAAGATGGGCCGGCGGCCGGAAGGGGGGAAACGCCGAAAATGTCAGAATCACCCCCCTGGATTGTCGCGAACACCGACCACCGCGTTCATGGATTGATCCTAGTTTTGTAGTGTCAACACAAACACTAAAATCATTTACCATGAAACCGAAAACAATTAGAATAACGTATTGGATTGCCACCGGCATTTTCGCATTATTGATGATCATGGACGGTATTGCCGGCGTAACCCGCCAGCAGGCAGGGATAGACGCAATGGGCATGCTGGGTTACCCGGTGTATTTCCTGAGCATCGTGGGCACGGCCAAGTTACTGGGCGCCGCGGCCATCCTGCAGAACAGGTTCCGCCAGGTGAAAGAATGGGCCTACGCGGGATTTACCTTTAATTTCCTGGCGGCATCCGTTTCGTGGGCCTTCGCCGGCTACGGTGCCTTCGAAACCACCTTCCCGCTGATCATTCTCGCCGTGATGTGCGTGCCGTATTTTTTCTGGAAAAAATACAACCGCGTGCAACATGAAAAAGAAAACGCATCCGGCCTCGCCATCGCTTAACATCTTTTCCGGGATAAAATCCGCGGCCCGCTGGTGCTGAACCGGCGGGCCGCACTGTTTTCCTGAGCTTTCCCGCCGCCGCCCCTGTTATGGATTAGGCCGGGCGATGACGGCTGTCATCTTTCGCGCCCGCCCGCCAGGGTAATTTTATAAATCGTATATTATAAAATAAATCGACAGTCCCATGCAATATCAATCGGCGGAAGAAGCAGTAAAGGTGGTCCAAAGCGGCCAGCGCGTATTTATTCACGGCAGCGCGGCAACCCCGCTCGCCCTGTTGGATGCCCTGTTCAAACGCGGCCCGGAATTAAAAGAGGTAGAACTGGTGAGCATCACCACCCTGGGCGATGCGGCTTTCAATAACCCCGACTTCGGCCGCAGCTTTTTTATGAACTCGTTGTTCGTATCGAAAAACGTGCGCGACCTGGTGAACAGTCCGCATGGCGACTATGTGCCCATCTTCCTCAGCGACATTCCCCAGTTGTTCGAAAAGGGCGTGCTGCCCGTAGATGTGGCGCTGGTACACGTGTCGCCGCCGGATAAGCATGGTTACTGCACCTTCGGTACGTCGGTCGACATTGCGCGCTCGGCCGTGAAATACGCCCGCCACGTCATTGCCCAGGTGAACCCGCGCATGCCGCGCACGCATGGCGACGGTATCATACATGTAAGCCAGATCGACGCGTTCGTGGAAAGCCACCAGGAACTGCCGGAAGTGAGCTACGCACGGCAGATCAACGAAACGGCGCTGACGATCGGGCGGTACTGTGCGGAACTGATCGAAGACCGGTCAACCCTGCAAATGGGCATCGGCGCCATTCCCGATGCAGTGCTGTCGTGCCTGCACAACCACAAAGACCTCGGCATTCACACGGAAATGTTTTCCGACGGCGTAATTCCGCTCGTGGAAAAAGGCATCGTGACCAATAAATACAAGAACAAGCACCGTGGTAAAATCGTGACGGGCTTCGCCATCGGCACCCGCAAGCTCTATGATTTCGTAGACGATAATCCCATGGTGGCTTTCCTCGATATCGACTACGTGAACGACACCAAGGTTATTCGCACCAATCCCAAAGCGGTGGCCATTAACTCCGCCATCGAAATCGATATCACCGGCCAGATTTGCGCGGACTCTATCGGGACTTACCAGTATTCCGGCGTAGGCGGCCAGATGGATTTTATGCGCGGGGCGGCTTTGTCTGAAGGCGGCAAGCCCATCATCGCGCTCAATGCCACCACAAAAAGCGGCGCCTCGAAAATAGTGCCATTCCTCAAAGAGGGAGCGGGGGTGGTCACCACCCGGGCGCACGTGCGGTACGTGGTCACGGAATTCGGCGTGGCCGACCTGTTCGGTAAAAACCTCCGGCAGCGGGCAAGGGCGCTGATGAACATCGCGCACCCCGATCATCACGAATGGCTCGATCAACATATTTCCGGGCGCTTCGGCAAATAATCCTTCACATATTACAGGTGAAGCGCCCCGGCGAACCGGGGCGCTTCCGTATTTTATCAACCGGCAATATTACGCAACAGCAGATACAGCGGCACCTGCAATACCGGGCGGCTGTTGTCGTCCGAAAATACCGTCAGTGCAAAATTGAATTGGGCGGCATTGGTTTCCGGATCGTGCCCCTTCAGCCACTGGTCGAGCGCACCGGCAATGGTGGCCGCCATGGCCGCGCCATGATCTTGGGCCGGTACCGTAGCGCTCGGCAAGAGCAATACAGGCAGCTGCACGTTGAATGCCGCATTGGCCATGGTATACTGATACTCCGCGTGGAACTTGATCAGCAGGTCGTTGCTCACATCCTGCATGAGTGCGGTGAACAGCTGGGTCATGTTATCCAGCATCGTACGTACCTGCGGCGCGGGGAAAACATTGCTGTTGATGGTCGACACATCTACCGCATTGTTGCTGCTCAGCAAAGGTATCAACCGGTCGTAAAACCGTATCCACGGCGTTTGGTAAATGAACCTCGGGTTGGTGGGCAGCCACTGGCCGTCGCGGTTCTGCAACAGATACTGGTTACGTATCACACTCGCCCCGGCCCAGCTGTTCTGCAATTGCAGGATGTCCAGCGGGGTCATCCGCACCGTGCGGTCGGGATCCGTGTTGCGGTCCGCAAAGAGGAGGTAATCGCCATCCTTGTTTTTATACATGTACGTGTTGTCCGCACCCGCCACCGCTTCCGCGACATAGCCATCGATATCCACAGCCGGCATCATCTTCATCGGGTTGCCCGCATCCGCGAGCACGGTCACGAGCAAACGTTCCGTGTCTGTTTGTGCGCTTTCCGTGATGATGTACGACAGGGTGACGTCTGCCAGCGGCAGCTGCCGGGCGGCATGGGAACGTTTTACGGGCTTGCGGGGATTCACCTGGTTCCAGTTGCTCCAGGCCGTAGCCACAACGGACACGACCGTCAGAAATGCCTGCACGGCATTATTGGCAGCCTGGGCGGTGCTGTTGTTGTCTTTGACGTCCTGCGCGGTGAGCGGCAGCAGGTAGGTCAGGAAGTCGGCATGAATGGCGTCGTACACGGCCATGAACTGCGCCAGCGCCTGGTCGAGCGTAGGCGTGTTGTCGAGGCTTTTCCTACGCGCCGCCAGGTTCGCCATCGGCACGTTGAACTGCACCTGCGTATGGATGGTATCCTGCGCGGCGGCGAGGTTCTGGTAGGTGTACCGGTAATTCCAGGTTCTCACCTGCGGAATGGTGATGGGTGGCGTTGCACCGTCGTTCACCGGGTATTCGGAAGCCTGTGACAGGATTGAAGGCGGAGTGGGATAAGCCCGCAGCGGTACGGGAATATCCACCGGGCCGATGTCGCCCGTCAATGGGTCGAGCGGGATGATGAACGTCAGCCACGACGAGGCCAGGTACCCGTCGATGCCGGGCACGGTGTGGATGTCGCGCTCAATATGGCTAACGTTGTAACGCATCTGTTTGAAGGAGAAACTGCGGCTGGCCGCCATATCCCGTGCTTCGAACATATAGGTGAGCCAGGAAGCGCCATTGCCGAGCGGTACTTTGGCGGTCGACAATGTATACTCCGTGCTGGCGGGATCCGTAATGGGCAGCGAGGGATCGGTGCCTTTCATGGAACCGTACAACTGCGGTACATACGGCGCTTCGGGCGGCTGGTTGTTGCTGCCTTCCCATCCGGAATTGATGGAGACGGGTGTTTGCACTGCCGCGGTATACCGGTACGCGTTGGCCAGCGCGATCAGCGTGAGCTGTTTCCATTTGTCCTGCGCGTTGCCGATGTTGGCCTTGGCCGTGCTGGCCGGTGTAATGATATAATCGATCGTTCCTTCTATTGCTTCCGCCAGTTTTTGTTTTTGATCGAGCACCTTTTGCAGGGTTACGCCATTGTCGAGCAAAAAGGCGGGTACGGCATATGCGGGGCTCAGGAAAGCGTCCGCGGCTTCCAGGAATTGCAGTCCCCAGCTGTCGAGGTCGATGCTGCTGAAGTGCTGCGTGACGGCGGGTCCGGAGGGATATGCCTTGCCGCTGCAGTATGGCAGTATGCCGGCATTGAAAGTGAGCAAGGTATTCGCAAGCGGGATGGGGGCGTAGTAAAACACAGCGCTGTTGTCGAAGGTGTAGCGGATGCCGTTGGCGCCGGTACTGTCCATCCGCACCACCCACAATGCCGGCAGGTTATCCGGCCCGGCCTGTTGCACGCCGGCCGCTACTTTCAGCAGAATGCCCTTGGTGGGCTGATCCCTGAACGCATCTTCAAACAGTTGCGCGAATGGCGTGAGGGAGAGGTAGCCGGAATCGGAGTCGGCCGTTTGCCCGCATGGAACGCCCTGCGATTGCGGCGGCACGGTGGTGCCGGCGCTGGCCACGCCCGGTGTTTGCGCAAAGGCGGGGTCTACATGGGCGGTGCGCTCCATGGTGAGCGACAGGGTGAGGGGGAACGTGTCAGCGTAAGCGGCGACAGACGACGGTTGCACAGGCGACGTGATCGTGTAGGGCACCGGCACGCCGGAAACATTGCTGCCGGCCAGGATGCCCTTCAGATAGGCGATGATCGGCTGCACCAGTTCGCTGCTCAACTTGCCGGTATCGATGGCCCGCTTGCTGCCCGCAGGGGCGGATTCCGTGCCGTCGATGGAACAGTTGAAGTACATCGCCATATCAGCGCCGGTTGCCAGCTGGTAGTACAGCCGCATGTAGGTCTGCAGGTCGATGGCCGCACGGTCTTTGGCGCTGTCTCCTTTGTAGCGCGACGTGTCGAAGCAAAAACTCAGTTGTATCTCGGGCGTACCGCTTGCAGAGCCGAACTGGTAATACACGCTCATCGACGGCCATTGTGATACCGCCACGATCTGGTCGGTGTACAGCAGCGCCATCCCTAACGTCAACGGCGCTACGTTGCTCATGGGCACATTGCCGAACATATCCTGCCAGTTGAGCTGCATCTGCACCGTGGTGCCGATGCCGGCGTAGGGATTGGGATAATCCTTGTCTGTGCCGGCGGGTTGCACGTATTTGTAATAGGGGATCACAGCGGAATAATTCCAGGTGTCTTCCGGCAGGTCCAGCGCTTTGCCGGCGCGCAGGTCCGCGATCTGCTGATCGTCGAGCGAATCGGCGGGCCCGGTGGGCAACAGGTTTTTGTAAGCGCTGATGCCGGGCAGCAGGGCGCCCAGCAGGTTGAACTGGTTCTGCAGGTATACCTGGTCTTCCGCAATCGTCGGCGGCAGCGTGGCGGGGTTGTACTCGCCGGGATTGTTGCGCAATACGGAGTAACCCACTGTACCGGCCGGAATGCTCGCAATGCGGGTGATGATATCGGCGCTCTGCGCATACACGCTGGTTTTTGACGTATCGATCTCATCTCCCGTGATTACGCTGTTCACGAACGATTCCACCGGCAGCGTTTTGTAAGTGATCACGAGGGTGAGCATGGCGGTGCCGTCTTCATTGAACAGGTAATCCGGCAGCCCGCTGCCATCGTCCGCGCGGTAATAGATGTAGTAGCCGCCGGAACGCACGATGCTGTTTTCCCATAAGAGCTGGATGAAGTGGCCCGGCGTATTGAGGGTGTTATAAGCCGTTGCCGTCATCGCCTTTGACGCGGCCACCAGTGAGGGATTCGTTTCGGTGCTCAGGTTGGCCTGTACGATGGCGAACTGTACGGCGCCGTTGGCGGAAGATACGAAACCGCCGGTGCTGGTGTCGACGGGGTTGGGCTGGAACAGCAGCTGCACCTGGTCGATGAACGCATCGCTGCCGTGCTGCTGCTCCTGGATGTAGGTCAGCAAATCCTGCAGCAATATCACGCCGGCATCGTCGGCGCCTGTGAGGTTGAACATGTTAGGGGCGAGCGGTGTGCCCGGCGCCGCGCCTGCCGTGATTTTCTGCGCGGTGATGGTGATCGCCGTGCCCCAGCGGTATTGGGCCACCAGGCCTTTTTTGCTGGTGCTGCCTTCCGGGGTGATGGTTTGTATGGAGAAGGGCAGCGCCTGGCCGGCATGCGCAGCGAACACCGCCGTCAGGTTGGCGGGCGCCAGCCACAATACGGGCGGGTTTTGCAGGCCGGGGAAATATTCACCGGGGTAGTGCCATTGGGCGGGACTGTTCAGTGTAAACGACTGCGGCGCATCGGTATAATTGACGATGGCCGATGGAGACCCGGCCTGCAGCGATGGCTGCAGCACAATGCTGCGCATGTCGTTGATGCGCTGTATCTCGTCGTTGTTGATCGTCACCGTAAGGGTATCGCCGCTAACGCCGTTAAACGTAATCCAGCTGTCGGCCGCCTGTTTGATCAGCAGCACGGAATAAGCTTCGTCTTTCGCCAGCGTGGCGGGCAATGGGAACTGCTGGCCGGTTAGCAGGTAAAGCGGGGTGATGGCGCCGGCGGAAGCATCCGGCGGTGCGGGGAGCCGCAAGCCGTGCAGCAGGAAACGGGAGGCCATGCCGCCGATCTCGCCGGTATTCGCTTCAGTGATCACGGCGCTCACCAGATCGGCCGCTTTCATCGTTGTTTTACCGTTGTCCTGCATGTAATCGAGCGCGTCCTGCAATACGGATTTCGCTACCAGCGCGATAAAATCCGTGAACATGAAGGTGGGCATGCTTAGGTTGGGCTGCACTTCGTAATCCGGATCGGTTACCTGCGAACAATTGTTGCCGTAATACGCCGCTGTCAGCGCGGTTTCGGCATCGATGCTCAGCGTGCGGAGCAAGGCGGTGATGTCGGTCACGTAATGGGAATCGCCTGTCATGCTTTGGGTGGCGAAATTCACCAGGGGCCCTTTGGTGCCTTTGTAGTCCGTTTGCAGCTGCAAAGCCGGCAGCGCGGGAAATACGGCCGCCTGCAGATCCTGCTGGGTGGCGGGGTCGGCGGCGGTCACCTGGATGGAAAAGAATGCTTTGAGGAACGACAGGATGTCGTATTGTTTGGTATTCTGGTAGTTGAAGGGCGCCACGTTATCCGGCCGGTTGGAGAAGTAACAGAGCAGCAGCGACAGCTGGTCGGCGGTGATGGCCTGCTCGTTCAGCCAGCTCAACTGGACGCCTGTTTTCCCGTTGGAGAGCAGCGCGCTGATGCACCAGTAGAGCGCACCAGTGGCGAGCGCCTTCATGCCGTTCACGGTGTTGGCGATGCCGGCGTCGGCGGTGTCGATGTAGAACATGGCGCTGTACTGCGGGCCCGGCGTGCCGTCGCCGGACAAGGTCAGCTGCGGGATGAAATACAGATCCAGCAGGTAGGTAGTGCCGGTATCCGGCGTTACGGGCTGCCAGCAAAGTATTACCGGGGTATCGAGCAAACGGGTGCGTTTGGCGGCCGGGGGCAGTACGCACTGGTTCCACATGGCATCCTGCGTGTGGTTTTCGCCGATCACGAACGAAGCTTTGACCGTTGCCTTGAAACTGAGCGATATCCTGATTTTGAACAGGCCGAGGTTGATGGTCACTTTCAGCGATACGGACACGCCGGCCTCGAAAGTAATGGGTATTTCCATATAGCTTTCGATGGTGATGCTCACGTACACATACGCGAGAATGTCTACGCGGGCGGAGATGATCGCGAAATTCACTTCTCCGTAGATGTGCCCGACAAGCCCGAATGTTCCCTGCAGCTTGTAATAAATATCGTCCGTCAGCGGTTCGCCGTTGGCTCTCTTCAGACCTTGCGTAGGCCGGAAAAAAGCCAGCACGCCCTGGAAGATGCCCACCGCCGTCAGGTATAGCCCTGCTTTGAGAATACCCTCGTCAATGGTTTTGCCTACGCCCAGTTGCAGCCCCAACCCGAACGATATCACGGGATTGAAGATGCCGCATTGCGTGGTGGGAATATTGGTGGCGGTGGCGCCGCTCAGGTAGCCGAAGTAAAACCCGCCCGCCCCGATGAAGGGGAACACCTGCACCGTGAAGGAGCGCGAAAAGTCGGTGATGCTGGCGGGAAACCCGAAGTCGAGGTAAAAGTTGCCGTTGGTGTAAATCTTGATCCCGATCAGCGGCAGGGTGATGGACACCTCGCCGAATTCGAGGTGCCTGAACTGATCGGGCAGCTGCAGGTCTATCTGGTACACGCCGATGCTGTCGTTCACTTTCTTGTACAGGATCTCGAAATACAGGTTGCCGAAATATTCCGCCGTTTTGTCGATGGAAATCATCATGCCGTACAGCTCCGGGTCGTTGAACACGGCCGCCAGGCGGTAGAACTTCGCAACGGTGAAGTCGGCCCCCATCAGCCAGTGGCTGTTCTGGTCGAAGCTGAGCGCGCCGGCCCCGTTGGGTTTGATGGGCACGCTGTTAGGCTGGCTGTTGGTGTCGGAGAATGCGGAGCGCATCACGGTGATGGCGGTCTGGATATTGTTGATGTTCTGTGGCTGCGTAAATGCCACGTGCTGTCCCATGCCGAGAAAGTGCAGGTTAAAGAACTGGTCGCCCATACCGGGAACGCCGGGCATGTTGCGCACCTCGCTGCCCTTGCCCGCCAGCGGCGCCGTGTCGGGATTGCCGGCGTCGATCTTCATGCCAAGGAAGCTGCCTTCAAAACCAAGGTACACGCCGGTTTCGTCTTTGGTCAGCGTCACGGCGCTCACTTTCAGGAAGCCAAGGTCTATATTGCTCTGGTAAATCACCTGCATACTGTCTTTCGACGTATCGTTCAGGTTGCGGACGTATTTGAGCGACAGCCCGTTGAGGCTGATGCTGTTCAGCACTTTCCACGGCGCGGACAACGTGAAGCCGGGGTCGAAGGAGGCGATCAGGTGGGTGATGATATCGCCGAGCGACATGGATCCGAACGTGATTGTGATAATATCCTGGTTCTTCACACTGTCGTGCACGTATTTGCAAACAATGCCTTCCCATTCCAGGTATACTTCCGTATCCGGCGTGCCGAATTTGTAACCCACCTTGAACAGCATGCCCAGGAACAGCGCTTCGCCGGCGATGGTGCCGGACGTTTTGCCGTTGCTGTACACGATGTCTACACTGGCTTTCAGGTTGAGGTTAAAGCTGTTGTAGTTCAGCGTCCACAACACGGCGCCGCCGGCGCTGTAGGTGGCTGGTTTACCGGTGCTGCTGTTGGGAACGTTCGCGGTGAAGTAGAGGTTGCTCACGCTCAGGCCCATACCGTTCACCCACGACGGCAGGTTTTCCATGCCGAAGGGTTTCAGGAAGGTGAAGGCGATGTCGATAAGCGAGATCTGCTGGTCGGCCCCGGTTTTGGCGCCATAGCTCCAGCCGCCGCCGTCGTAGCCGGCGAATACGGTGAGGTCCACACCCTGTTCCGGGAGCTTGGGACCGATGTGGAAGGTGCCGCTGAACTGGCCGGTGGTGCTGCCCTGCTGGCTGCTGATCATCAACGCGAGCGCCGTCAGCGTCAGGGAAAAATCGTTGTTGACGGTCAGGAACGTCCAGTCGGCTTTCACGCCGCAACTGATGCTGTAACTCTGTGAAGAGGGCGCCACCTGCATGCTGAAGCTGGTGATGGCGGATTGCAGATCGAGCGTTACGTCGGGCAGGAACATGGTCACCAGGTCGCCGAGTTGTATCTCGCCTTCTGTGAGCGTTACGCTTGCCACGAAGTTGGGGACGGTGGCGGAAACCGTGAGGGTATTGGAACCGGCCGGGCCGATGGTGAAAGTGCCGGTGATGGTAAACGATACGGTACGGATGGCCGGGTCGCCGGGCGCGGTCACGAAACAGGCGATGCTGATGCCGGTCACGGCCAGCTTCGGCAGCAGCTGCCATTGGTAGGTGGGAGAGGTGCTGATGGTCAGGCCGAAATAGCTGACGGAAGAGGCCGCCGCATCATAAAGTATATCGATTTCCTTCAGCCCGAGATCGGTGAGGGTGCTGAATGGCTGCGGCAGCAACGTAGTCAGGTTCACACCGCCCACCAGCTGGAAGAAATTGGAAATGCTGGGATAGGGATCGAGAAAGTTGCCCTGGAATAACCATTTGTTATCGACGATGGGAAATGCCATCCGTACCTCGAGCGTGGTGCCTGCTTCAATTTTACCGCTCACCCAGCCGGTGACGGGCAACGGTGCTTCCGGCGCCGTTACCATGAATGCCGGATCCCGCACGGCAAACCAGTCTACGCCGGGCAGGGCCAGCTGCTGCCCAACAGGCGCCAGGTTCAGCTGTGCGTACAGGATGCTCTGGTTGAGCTGCAGCCTTATTTCCGAAGGAGCGGCGGCGAAGGAAAACGAATCCGTCGTGCCCTTGATCAGGATAGTATCGGCATCCGGCATGCTGAGCGCAGCCTGGTCGATGATCAGTTGCTTGTCCGGCACAATCTGCGTATAGGCGCTGGCGATATCCGGCAGCTGCAGGGTGGTGGCGGCCGCAATGAACGGCAACTGGCCCTGGCCATTGACCTGGTGCTGGAATCCTTCGTACAGTTGTTGCAATTGCTGCGGCGTCATAACATATCTGTTAAGCGGATGATTGAATTATTGCAGGGTCTTCACGTACCCCAGGAAGAAAAGCAGACCGAGTATCAGTTTGTCTTCTTCCTCGTTATGAAAAAAGGCGTAGAGAGCGGCAAAGTATTGCTCCATGGCATGGTTGGCCGTATAGGAGTCTTCTATCTGCTGGCTCACTTCCGTGATGCTGTTCACCTGAACCTGGCCGGCCAGTGCGTCGTTCAATACCCCTGCTGCCGTATTCATTGCTTTGGCCCTGCGTGTAGCGGTTACCGATTCCGGCGATTGCTGTGCGTTCAGCGGAAGGGTGGGATAGATGGTCCGGGACTTGATCACGTTGAGGTAAGGCGTGTTCAGATTCATCACCAGGTTTGCTGTTCCCTTGCCTTCAAATACACAGGGCAATGAGCTGCATGCGTAGAGGTAGTTGAAGGTGGCGATGGTCAGCGAGCTCATCTTGATCACCAGGATGTGGTTGGGTATGTTAGGTAGTGCATTGATGGCCTGCTGCAGGGTGCCTGCATTGTAATCCAGCACGGATACGCGTTGCTGGATCTGCTGGGCGTTGATGTAAATGTTCAGCGAATTCAGCCCGTTCGCATTGCCGCTGAGGTACGAGGCGAGGTTGTCGTAAGGGCCGGCGCTGATGGTTGCGACTACCACGATGATGGCCGACCGGCGCAGCCGCTGCACGTTGGATGTTTGCTGTCTTTCGGCGACCGCGCAGATCAGGTTGAGCAATACGCTCTCCGGCCGGATGGAGGGATCTGCTTCCACAAAACCCGGAAATTCGGCGTTGTCGCCGATACCATATACCGGGAGTAAATTGACGTTGGCCTGGCCGCCGGTGGTGACGGCGAGCACATCCGAGTAGGGCTGTTGTTTGCCGGGGAACGCATTGTTCAGATCAACGAGGTCTTGGGCGGTCAACTGCGGTGCCGGAAGGTAATATCCCCGCTTTATGTAGGTCTGGTTGCCCAGCGCCTGTTGCTGCTCCAGCAAAGGCCAGGTATTTCGCGCGGTGCCCTTCCGCTGCACGGCGTTCTGCTTGGGCCATTCAAAGGGTTGCAGCTTCAGGAAAAATGTAACGTTCATCTTGTCGGCCATGTTAACGCTGTCTGTGTCGTAACCGCCGGTAAAGCCGAATCCCACTTCGGGGAATTGGCCGGCATTGCCATTAAAATAAACGAGCGTGAAAAAGTTCAACGTAGCGCCGCCGATTGTAACCGGTGCGTTGGTGGCGGGGTTGAAGCCCGGAATAAGCCGTTTTAACTTACCGGCTGTCGCATCGTCGCTGTTGTCGTAAATTATTTGCACCGTTTGTTGGAAGCCCAGCGCAATGAGGCGGTACAGTATGTTGACGGACGTGGCCTGATGGCCCACGCCGCTCACTGCCGGAATATACAGCCGGATGATCGCGTTTTCCTGGGGATCGGATAGAAAGTTGCGGATGAGCGTGAGTTTTTGCTGAAAGTGTCCGGCAAAAACATCGTCGACGGCAACGAGCAGGTTTTTTATGAATTGAATAAAGGGCATTGTCGGGTTTTAAATCGTTCATGCATCCGCATATTCCAGTATGTTGAACAGGCCGGTCAGCAGCTTGTCGTTCTGCTGGTTGCTGTAAAATGTCTTCATCGATTGGAAGCCGGTGGATGTAAAGGATCCCGGTGTGATGGCGGTGTTGATGAAGCGGCCGAGCACGCCCGAAGGCAGAAAATCGGGGCCCAGTTGCGGGTCGTTCAGGATAGCTTCCCACATCCGCGCCGTAAAGCCCAGCACATCCGAATGATTGTTGCAGAAGTTGGAAAACGGCGTATTGTCCTGCAATAAAGGCGGCAACCGGTAGATGTTGACGGGCTGGTTCGATTGCAGGTGAAAGAATGGCGTGCCGAGGTTCAGCACGAGGCTGGCGGTAGACATGCCTTCGAGCGTGTTCAGCAAAGTCGCGCGGCTGAATACATAGTCGAACACGACCTTCGGTTCCTGCCTGATGGCCGCCACGATCACGTCGTAACTGCCGTTGGTGGCAAAAAGCGTGATGTTCCGGCCGATGCAGGTATAGTCGTCGTCGAGCAGTATCACCCGCTTGAACGCGTCGAGGTAGCCGTACTGCTGCAGGTACGTATATCGCCGGGGCAATGTTTTGCCATCGAGCCGTGTGCCGGACGGATTGAACAGCGATCCTTGCAGCAGCATGCGCAGGCGGTTATAATCGCCGGGATCGGTGCCGGCCAGCATGGGAATGATGGTCGGCTTCGTGAGCCCTAACGCCTTGTTCCGGAAAATGATGCCGCAGATCAGGTTGAAGAAGATATCGGGGAACCTGGCCAGTGGCCTGCCGGGAGAAAAGTAGACGGGCATCATTTCGGCGATGCCCCTGTCGAGCAGGTCGTCGATGGCCCTGATGCATCCTTCCTGCCTGGGGTACAATTGTTTGAACAGCAGCCAGTCGTTCGTGGTCAGGGCCGGAGGGATAACGTAGTAAGCCTTCCGGTCGATATCCGCCGCATTCGGGAACTCCAGCTCTATCGGGTCGTCGGGCCAGTTGATGTACATCATGTTGGTGCCCTGCGCGGCTTGCGCACCGGCCCATTGGTACGGCTGCAGGCAGCAGAAATTGGCCGTTCTCAGCATCTGGCAGATGTTGATCGAGTTGCCGTCCCAGCCGCCGGTAATGCCCAGTTTTACATCGGTGGCGGGCTTGTAACTTTGCGCTTCGCTGAAGTATACGCTGGCATTCCCGATCGGGAAGGCGCCGGTTGGCGGCGTATCCGGCAAACCGAGGATCAGTATCTGCAATTTTTTCCAGGCGCGCCCGGGGCCGTCGGGATCACGGTCCACCCATATGATCCGCAGGTTGGCGACTCCCAGTTTGATCAGGCGGTACATGATCATGATGCTGCTGGTCTGATTGCCAAAATTACTGGTGGCCGGTACCCAAATGCGGATCTCTTCCTGCGCGGTGTTCAGCTTATAAAAGAAATTGCCGAGCCTTATCAGCGAAGTGTTGAAGTTCTCCGTAGAAGCGGTTGTGCTTCCCGTCGACAATGTTTCGAGTGTTTTTTTACCGCCGCACATATGGTGTGTTTTAGACCGTGTTATTTGGCCGCATAAGCCGCATACCATCCGAGGCTTTCGGGAGGCGCCTGGTCATCGGGGTTACCGAAGAGGAAAAAGCCGATGTTGGCGTTGGACGGAAACGACAGGCTGAGCAGCTTCAGGACGATTTTATTGATTCGCATGAGGTATTGCATATTGCCGGGGCTGCTGCCCGTGGCGAGGCTCAGGGTAATGGTGCCGATGTCGAGCTTCAGCACGCCCTGCAGGCTGAAAGACGGGGCCTGCGGGTTTACGCCGGGCAGCTTCATGGCGGCGGATGCGCCACTGGCGCCGGCTTTCCAGCCGGCCATGAACGTGGTGTTGAACCCCGCTGCGCTTGCCAGCGCGCCCGGCGTGCCCATGTTCAGGGAAAACAATAATCCATACCATTCGTCGCTGATACCTTGTTGCTGCTGCAGCGACGGCAGCAGTACGTTGAGATAGCCCTGCCTGTCGGGCGTATTGTCTTTATTTCCCGTGGCCATGCCCGTCAGCTGCAGCGGGAAATGCCGGTACAGACTGTCTGCCCGCGCCGTGCTCTGCCCGATGTCGAACGCGATCTGCCCTACATCGAACGTGTAGGTTTGCGTGGTAGGCTCGTCGAGGGGAAAGCTGAGGTGCAGGTACATGTTGGAAAATGAAATGCCGCGGTTGTTGGGCGGGTCGCCGGCTTCGTTGCCGAACGACAATAAATCGAATCCCTGCAGGTCGAAGAAGTTGAGGAAGCCCCAGAAGGAAAATACCGCTTCCACGTTTTGCGCGCCCTGTTGCGGGCTGGAAGTGCTGAAGCTGGATTTCAGTATCTCCACGTCCTGCACGATATTTCCATTCAGGAAAAGCAAGTGATCGCCGCCGGCGTTGAAGGTGTACGAGGGGATGCCGTCGTGGTTCTCGTACGCGCCCTGCAATACAAGCAGGTTCTGCCGGTTATCGCTGTTCACCACCTCGCCGAACAGCCGGTTCACCGTGAGCGCTATGTAACTGTTGAAATTGCGGATCTTGGAATTGGTGAACGCGATTTTCAGCAGCAGCACCACGAAGGAATAGTCGACCGACTGGTTGATGGCCACCTGTTGCTCGTAAGTGGCCACGTTGCTGCCCAGGGCGGCGAACACGGCGTCTTTGTAGTCGATGAGCCCGAACAGCGAGCTGGTGGGCAGCATCGACAGTACGCCGCCGTCGTTCTGCACCACGTTCATGTCGATGCCGAAGTGATGCGCCTTGAAATGCGCCAGGTCGATGCCGGCCAGCAGACCTTGTAGATCGGGCGGGAACTCCTGGAGGTCAATGTCCACACCGAGCGAAATCACGCCCTGCCACATCGGGTCGGTGGCGATGGTGTAAAATTTATAATAGTCTTCATCGTGGTTCACGACATACTGGTCGATGCCGTCCTGTATATATTGCTGCAGCCACATGGCGAGGTTGGGGATGCCGTTGTCTGCCGTGTTGTTGAACTGCTCCGGCATGGTCCATAGCTGCGGATTCTGCACATTGTCGAGCAGGGTACCGCTGCGGAATTTGAAGATCATCACGTTGTTGTACTGCCCGAACGTGTTTTTGTCCGGCACGCGGAGAATAAACGGCCAGCCTTCGATGTACATTTCGTTCTCGAACTCCCCCAGCACGGATACCCCGTCAACAACGGGATTGTACGAAATAACGAGGAACAGCTGATTCGACTGGAAAGCCGTTTGCAACGGCACCGGGAGGTTTTTGAATGCCATCCGGTAGATGGGCGACAGCTGTCCGTCGTTTTCGAGGAACTGGTTGCTGGCCAGCTGCAGCAGCGTCCATCTGCCGGTGGTTTGATCGATTTCGATATAAAAACCCTGGGGACTGGTAGAGGGAATGATGGTTTGTTCGTTCTTCGGCACCACCTTTCTTAGCTGCGTTTGTGCAGCCGCGCCAATAACGGCTTTCCGGGCGGGACTGAGAATTTCCGCTTCAAATGTGCCGGCGTCCGTGGCTGTGGCATCGTTGCTGTAGGCCGCCAGCGGAAAGCACACGGTGGGAGAGAAGTTCGATAAGTTACCGGCGTCCGGGGTCAGGTAGCCGAGCAATTGTTTGTCGGCCGCGAATACATCCTGCCCGGCGGCGAACAATGCTGCGCCCTGTGGTTGCGCATGATACACAACGGGTGCGTTGGCGCCCGCGCCCTGTACGATGCCGGCCCAGGCGGTGAGATAGGTATCGTTGAGCAGCGGCCGCACACGGGCGCCGCCTGCCGTGTTGCCGGCGGGCGCCACCGGGAATTGCAGTGCATAGGCGGCGTGTCCCGGAAAGAAGCTGATGAAGTCGCCGGTTGCGCCGCTGACTTGTGGTGTGAAGCTGATAGATTCCGTGCCCGCGAGCCCGCAGAGCAGTCGCATTTGCCCCGCACTGTCGCGGTAATTTGCATACACCGCATCAATGGCAAGCGTGTACTGCCCGGCGGGCGACATGTACCAAACCGTGCCCGGCACGGCGGTGGTTTTTTGCGTGAAGAGCAGCAGCGCCGTGCCTGCGGCGGGATAGTTGGCGCCGTCGTTGATAGTTTCGAGCGACACAAAAGGTTGCAGCATCAGCGGGTAGCCGTAGTCGGTCGTAAAAAAAGCGTGCAGCAGCGTGGGGCTTTGCTGCTGCGTATGTGTGTTCAGCGTTTGCCCTGTCAGCGCCAGGTAAGTGACGGTGCCCGCCGTGTTGAGCAGGTCCGGCGGGTATATGCTGGCCTGGCAAAGCACAAGATCGTTCAGGCTGCCGTTGGGGAACAGCGGGTAGTTTTGGGTGACCAGCTGCAGGGTCTGTTTGTCCGGGTAAAAATATTTGACCGCCGTATCGAACGCCCGGAAGTCCGTCGCGCTGTTCAGCCCGATCACAAAGCGCATGCAGCCCATCCCCGGGCCGGTGAACGGGATGTCTAACGGGGGCGGCTGTACTTTGGTGTTGGAATTGATCTGGTCCGCGCGCAGGGCGATGGCCTGCGCCTGGTCCGGACCGCTGAGCTGGAGGCGGTTGTTGTCGTTATCTACCTTGATGTTGACGTTCTGGTTATTGATGAACAGCGACGCGTAGTTGTTCCCGAAATGGAAATTGAATTGCCGCAGCACTGAAAAACCGCCGCCTTGCTGAACAAGGAACAGGCCGGCCACGTTGGTGTCGGCAAGCGCATCGTTGGGCTGCAACAGCCACAGGATGGCGTTGGTGGGCGGAAAGGGCTGCGTGATGCCGGCCATGTAGTTCCATACGTTTTGCACCAGCGCGTCTGCCGTGATAGTGGGGCTTGCGGCGGCGAAGAGGTAGAATCCGCCAAGGGCGGCCGTTTCAGCCAGCGTCAGCGAAGGGTTGGCGCTGGTGTTTTTAGCCAGCACAAAAGCGCCCCAGCCGTTGTCTGCTGGAATCAGGTACAATGATGCATTGCCGGAAGATGCATTGCTGAAGGCAAACGTACTCATGGCGGATCAGGGGTTTAAGGTTCGTACATACCAGGCCGTTAGCGCGCCCTGGAAGGTGAACCGGGTGTTGTTCGCTTCTACCGAATAGACAAAGTTCCCGGTGAGCGTGCTGGCTGCGCCGGGCGCTTCCAGGTTCAACGTGATGTAGCCGTTTGAATAGCTGTTGCCCAGTTTGACGTTGAACTGGTAACTGTTATTGGTAGCGGTTAGCGTGCAAACGCCCACGGGTTGCGTAACCAGCAGCAGCACGCAGGTTGCCACGGTGCCCGTGCTGTCCAACGCAAAACCCACCAGCAGGTCGCCCAGCTGGCGGCTTTTGCATTGGCCGGGCTGCATGAATGCCCGGGTAAAACAGGCGGTGTCTGACACTGCCCGTTTGCCCGTTTGCGCATGCGTAAACACTGCCGGTAACAGGCACAGCAGGAGCAGCGCTGTTTTCATGAAAAAGTCCGGTTACGATCTGCCAGTTGACGTCTTAATTGGTCCAGCTGGCGATCTGTGCGTTAAAGGGAGTCTTGTTTTTCCCGTCCTGGTCAGTTGCTTCACCCTCGCAGGTAACCTGCCCCGACTCGAACCCGAAGGCCGCACGGAAGCTGATCGTCTGAACGAATACGACCTGATTGCCGCGTTTGAACTCGATGTTGTTCGCAGTGGGTTGTACAGGGGATAAAGTGATTTGCCCCAACAAACCGGAAGGGTTGTTGAAACTGATCTGTGCTACCTGCATGCCGCCATTCAGGGAAACTACGGTGTTGGTGGTCACGCTGTTGACGAGGTTCGCCGACTGCGTGTAGGGGTACTGTGTTGCCATTTGTAATAGGATTTGTAAGGATCAATCAATTGATGAGTTTTAAAATTAACGCAGCAACCGGCAGCAGGAAATGGTAAATTTACGATAAGGGCTGCGTAATATTACGTAGTATGTTTACAGTGAACAAATGTGGTGCTTGATCGCATAAATGACCATGCCGGCCGTACCTTTCACGTTCATCTTTTCCATGATGCGCAGCCGGTAAGCCTCCACCGTTCTGCTGCTTAACTGCAACCGCGCGGCAATTTCCTTGGCGCTAAGGTCTTCGCACGTAAGCCGGATAATCGCCGTTTCCTTTTCACTGAACACGAGGGTTTGCGGCCCCAGCATGCCCTGCGCCGCCAGCTGCAACAGCTTGCCGGATAAGGCGCGGCTGTAATACGGCTGCTTGTTGTGCACCGTGCGGATGGCTTCTACTATTTCCGCAAGGGGCGCCGTTTTGATCAGGTAACCCTGGATGCCGGCCTTCAGCATGCTCACGGCATGTTCCACTTCTTCCTGCAACGAAAGCACGATGATGCTCACGGCCGGAAATGACATCTGTACATATTCAACGAGGGTATGGCCGTTATGGAACGGGAGCATTGCATCTGCCAGTAAAATGTCCGGGCGGTTTTCCCGCAACAGGGAAGGAAGCTCGTGACCGCTGGACGCCGCGCCCGCCACTTCTATCCCGGGCTCGCCCGCCAGCATCTGAACAAGGCCTTCCCGGAAAATGTCCTGGCTATCCGCAATCACCAATTTAATAGGGTGGTAACTTTTCATATCGCAGTTCCGGATAGTTTCATTAGGGTTATAGGAGCAGCTGGAAAATAGGGTGGCGGGGTCCTGCCCGCGGGTAACACCGGCCGCTTCAAAACAAAAAAAGGAAAGTCGGCAATATACGAACTATCGTTCACATTAGCGGCCTGCAGCGTTGCGCCGCCCGGGAATGAACAACACCGCTGGCGCATGCGCGGGCTGCAGCGGGTTTGACGGAGGGCGCCAAATAAAAAAAACAGGCCCCGCAAGGGACCTGTTCATTTTGTGACACGGTTTGTTGCTGGTTATGGTTATAGTTTGATCACCTTCCTGCTCCGGGTGCCATGATTGCCGATCAGCTGCAGAATGTATGCTCCTTTTGGCAACTGTTGCAGGTTGAGGTTGAACCGTTGCCGGCCTTCGAGCGTTTCGACGCGGATGACCTTGCCGGAGGCATCGCGCAGTTCCACCTTGTTCCATAAATCGGACGTTTCTACCTGCACGAAATTGGTGGCGGGGTTCGGGAAAACACGTACGCCCGTTGTTTTGTCCGTTTCCAGGTTCGGGATTTTGGAAGCGAGCGGCGCCCCGGTGGTAAACACGAGCGCAGGGCGCTGGGCCGCGGTGCCGGACTCGCGTGACGTGAACGAAGCGTCGGTGGTGCTGCCCGTGGCGTTCGCCACGATCTTGAGGGTCAGCAAACCGTCAGCGGCCTGCTGGTCCAGCGCCACGCCGGTCACATCCCATTCCACGTAATTACCGGCGGCCTTGCCGGGCACGGTGTCTATCGAAGCGGTGACGATCGGCATGTTGTTGAAGTTGATGCCGGTTTCGGTCCAGCTGCTGTTGCTCGCAAACTGCGCAATCCATGGTACGTTGGTGGCCGTGGTATTGGCGTAGTTCACGTACAGCCTGAGTTTTACGTTGTCGGTATTCAGCGGCAGATCGGCTACGTTGAATTTCAGGAATACTTCGCGGTTGTAACCGGTGCCGTCTTTTTTGATGATGAGCGAGCCGGCCGTGCCGTAATTGGTGGAAGCATACGTGCCGTTGCGTACGTAGGCGTCCGCAATAGCGGTAACGGAGCTCGGCGGGGTATACACCGGCGTGGAAAGGTCGACGGTGAATTTCGCCGTGGAACCGGCGTAGTTCCCGGAAGGCAGCGTGCATTCGAGCTGCCGCGTTTGCGGGATGTTGGGCAGGCTCAGGATCATGTTCACGGGTGTGGAGGATTGCGCGGGGTCGGCGATGGAGAGCTGCACGCTGGTGCTGCCTACGTTCTTCAGCATCACCACGCACGGCCGGTCTACCGTAACGCTCACGGAATCTTTGCTGAACGTACCGGCCGTGTAAAACACCATTTGCCAGATGTTCAGCCCCACATGGCGCACGGCCTGGATGGCGGCGGAGTTTTCCTGTATGCGCACAGCAGAGGTGTCGTACGTGGCCATGTTCTGACCGGGCAACACGTAATAGGCATAAGTACCATTAACCGGTGCTGCACCATGGTTGAACCAGAGCTGGAACACGTTCATGGTATTCGTGGTGGTGGTGCCGCCGTTGTTGATGCTCTTCCAGGTGCCGCTCTGCGCCACTGTGCTCAGCTGCACGTTGCCGCCGGCAGGGAAGTAATAACCGATGCCGTTATGCGATATCCATTTGAGGGTGTTGTTGTAGCTGTAGGTGCCGGCAGATACGTTGCTTTGCGTGCCATTGTTGAGAACGGTCACCGTACCGTTGAGCAGGCACTGGTTCACAGTTGTATTGATAGGCTGCGTGGCGGTGGAGTTGATGCCGGCGCCGAGGCAAACGACTTCGTTGTCGAAAAAGAACCATCCTTTCCGGGCCTGCGTGTTGTAATCGTTGAACGCGAGGGCGGTGGCGCCGTACAGCGAATCGCTCACGCCGCCGGAGAAGGCGGCTGTACCGTAGTTGCCGCCCCACGCCGCCCGCAGCGGAAACGTAGTGATATATGGCACCGTGGTGCCGGGTATGCGGCTCCAGTCCCACACGGGCTGAATGTTGTAGTACTCGTTCCCGCTCACATTGATGTTCGTGGCGCCCTCCGAAAGGTAATATCCTTTCAGGTTCTCGCCGTTCCCGTTTTCTGATTTGGAGGTACGGGGCGACACATTCCTGAGACCGAAGAAGTAACCGGGCCGGTGATGCGTCGTATAGTCGGAATGCCAGAACTGGGTATGGGATGGCGTAACCATATACGAGGGCGGCTGGGTGCCCAGGATGCGGGCCTGCGCCTGGTCGTACGCCGTCACATAGGCAGTGTCGAGCTGCTTGAATTTGTTGAGCTGGCTGTTGACCCCGCTTTGCGAAAGGTTATTGACCCGGCTGATGCTGCGCCCGTTTACGCTGAAATCGATGTATTTCCCGCGCATGGTGGGCAGATAGCCGTTCCGGATAAAGTTACTGAACAGTGCCAGCTTGGTGCCGGAGAGGGCGTAAGAGGTGCCCCGCAGGTAGTAGGCGATGTTAATTTCCCCGCCCACGAGCACCGAACCATAACCGAACACGTACAGCTGCGGCCCATGCTGCTGGTACGACAGGTCGTACTGTATGCCTTCGGCCGTGGTGTAGGAAATGGGCTGGAAGGCCTCGGTTACGCCCGTTTGCATCAGGGTGGTGTTGGCGGTGATGCAGGCGCGGTAAATGAAATGGGTGGCCACATCCAGCTTGTTCGCTCCCGTTTGGGCGGCGGGGTTGCCACGGGTCATCTGCGACAGCAGGTTGGCCTTCAGCGGATCCTGCAGGGTTTGCGGCGTGTTATAGAGCAATATCATGATCTCACCCAGCCGTTGTGGGTTAGAGATCTCGTTGTGGTACCAGTTCCAGCTTTGTGGATCGGACGTATCCCAGTAGCCGAGCGCGCTGGTGATGGCCGTAAACAGCGTGGCGCTCTTGTAATAGGTGCTGGTTGGCTGGCAATAGGCCAGCGCAAAGTTTTTCACCCGGTTGATGTGCGTGTCTGCCGTATAGGTGGTGGAACTGTAGGTGTACGTCACATCGGGCCAGGATCCATTGCTTTGCAGGGTGGACAGGGTAGCGGTAACGCCGTTGTCGAGGGTGGCAACGGAGGGAGCGCTGGCCAGTAATTCGGCCTTGATGCGATCCATGATCGTGGTAAATTCGGTTTGTGCCTGTAAAGGGCCGGTGCTCAGGACTAAGAACACAAAAAAGAGTAACGAGTTCTTCATAACGAATGATTTTGGTGGAAGAAAAGCGCGTGGAGCAAACAACACCGTGTCTCTACAAATCTAAACTTCCACCGCCGGCAACAGGGGAGAATATCCTAAAAGAATGGGGGGATTTTTATAATCAGGGCTCGGCGGCGAACTCGGACGGGGTTTTGCCGAACTGCTTCTTGAACTCCCGGCTGAAATACTTCCGGTCGTTATACCCCACCATATACGCCACCTCATACACGGTATGGCGCCGGGTACGGATGAGCTCGGCGGCTTTTTTGAGGCGGAGCGACTTCACAAAATCGTTGACCGACATATCGGTCACTGCTTTCAGTTTTTTGTACAGCACGGGCTGGCTCATGGCCACCTTCCGGGACAGCATGTCTACCCCGAACTCGGGGTCGTCCATATGCTCGTCTACCAGCTGCATCACTTTTTCGAGGAACGCGCTGTCGAGGGGATTGGGCACCACGTCGGCTGTTACGGGTGCTTCGGTGGTCTGCAGCTGCCGGCCGAACTTTTCCCGCATCTTCTCGCGCGAAGCGAGCAGGTTGCGCACGTTCAGCTCCAGCACCCGGGTACTGAAGGGTTTGGTCAGGTAAAGGTCGGCCCCGGTTTCCAGCCCGCTCACCTGGTCGGCCTGGGAGCTTTTGGCGGTGAGCAGGATCACGGGGATATGGCTGGTGCGTTCGTCGGTTTTGAGGGCGTGGCACAGTTGCAGGCCGTCCATTTCGGGCATCATTACATCGCTGATCACCAGGTCGGGGATTTGCTCGGCGGCCAGCGCCAGCCCGGCGGCCCCGTTCTCGCTTTCGAGCACGTCGTACTGCCGGCTGAACGTTTCCCGCACCAGCTCGCGCAGCTCGGGATTGTCTTCAATGATATGAATGGTGAGCCGGTTGCCGCCGGGCGCGGTCACCGGCATTGCCGGCCCATCGGGCTCTCCGGCGGCGGCGGGGACCCGCACGGGCGCCGCGCCTACCACGTGCGGCGTGTCGGCGAAATGTTGCCGGCCTTCGGCCAGCGTCACGGTAAAGCAGGTGCGGCCTTCTTTGCCATCGGCGGGCGGCTCGCTTTCGGCGGACAAAGTACCGTGGTGCAGCTCCACGATGTTGCGCGACAGGGCCAGCCCGATGCCGTAGCCGGTATTCTGCAGGCCATGGTCGGCCACCTGGAAGAAATTGGTGAAGAGCTTCGGCAGGTACTCCGGCGAAATACCGCGCCCGTTATCGGTCACGGTGACGATGTAAGCGCCTTTGCCACGCGCCACATGCATGCTTACCCGCCCGCCGTCCGGCGTGAATTTGATGGCGTTGCTCAGCAGGTTGAAAAATACCTTGTCGAGTTGCTCCCGGTCGAAATACAGGAGCGCCTGCGCCATATCGTGGCTGAACGAAATCTTGATCTGCCGGCTGAGGCTCAGCTCCCGGAAGTTTTCGCAGATGCCGGCCAGGAAGGGGATCAGGTCCTGCTCTTCTACGTGCAGGATAAGATGGTGGGTTTCCGCCTTCCTGAAATCCATCAGCTCGCTCACCAGCCGCAACAGGCGGTTGGCGTTGTTGCGCACCTGTCCGAGGGGCTGTTGCAGCTGGTCGCCCGTGGGCAGCATGCTAATCATCTTTTCCACCGGCGCCATCAGCAACGTAAGGTGGGTGCGTATTTCGTGCGATACGTTGGTGAAAAAGTTAAGCTTCACCTGGTGGAGGTCTTCCTCTTTCTTCAGCAACGCCTGCAAAAAGAAATAACGGGTCACGAAAAAGAAAATGCTGGCTGCCAGCAGCGCATAAATGCAATACGCCCACCAGGTACGCCAGAAAGGCGGCAGTACGGTGATCTCCATCCGCACGGGCTCACTCCACACCCCGTCGTTGTTGGCGCCTTTCACCCAAAAGGTATAGCTGCCGGCGGCGAGGTTGGTGTAGGTCACGGCGGGTGTGGTGGTTTCTATCCAGTCGCGGTCTGCGCCCTCGAGTTTATACGCGTAGCGGTTTTTGTTGCTGCGGATATAGTTCAGTAAAGCGAATTCGAGCGTGAACACTTCCTGGTGATGGCGGAAGCGGAGGGAGGGCGTGAAGCCGATATCGCGCCGCAGCAACCGGTCTTCCCCGCCGATGCCCACGGGTTGGTTGAACAGGCGGAGCCCGGTGAACACCATGGGGGCCGTATAGGTGTTGGCGGCGATCTTTTCGGGGAAAAAACTGGTGATGCCGTTGAAGCCGCCGAAGAAGAACTGCCCCCGGCTGTCTTTCAACAAGGCATTGTAATTAAAATCGTTGCCGGCGATGCCGTCGCTGGTAGTGTAAGTCAGGAATTTTTTCGAGGCAGGGTCGAACTTTACGAGACCATTATCTGTGCTTATCCAGAAGTGGTGTTGCCGGTCTTCCAGCATCCCGATCACGTTGCTGTTGGGCAACCCGTCCTTTTCGGCATATAGCGCGGTTTGCCGCAGGTTCCTGTCGAAACCGGCCATACCGCCATAGTAGAGCCCCACCCAATAATTGCCCCGGCTGTCTTCCGTTACTGAGTTGATGTAACCACCGAGTATCCGCCGCAGCCGGCCGTTTTCGTAAAGGAACAGGCCTTCGGTAGTGCCGATGAATACGCGGCGGCGGCTGTCTTCCATCAGGAACCGGATGGATGCGGGCAGCGTTTTCAGGGCCGTGTCTGTGACGGGGACCAGTTCGCTGCCATTTCGCCGCATCAGGAACAGGCCGCTGTTACAGCCCACCCAGAAACGGTTGTCTGCGTCTTCGAGCAGACTGGTGACCTCCAACGTCAGGGTGCCGGGGTCTTGCTGGTTGAAGAGATACTGTTTGAACGTGCCGCCCGGCTGCAACAGGTTAAGGCCGCCGCCGTGCGTGCCTATCCATATCTGCCGGTCTTTGTCTTCATAAATGATTTTCACCAGGTTGGAGCCGATGCTGCCGGGCTTGCCCGCTTCGTGCCGGTATACGCTGAAGGTGTTTGTAGTGCGGTCGTAGAAATTGAGGCCGCCGCCCTCGGTGCCGATCCAGATATTGTGGTGCTCGTCTTCCAACATGCCGCTCACCACGTTGTTGCTGAGGCCGGGCTGCGGCGGATGGCTCTGGATGGTGCTGAAGGCGGTGCCGGAAGAGTGTATCATATTCACGCCGCCGAAGTAGGTGCCGATCCATATGGACCCGCTGTTGTCTTCAAAGAGGCTGTGGATGGAATTCTGGCTGAGGCTCTTTCTGTTGCCGGGATTATGCTGGTAACTGGCCCCGCTGAAATTGGCCGGGTCGATTACGTTCAGTCCTTCCTGCGTGCCTATCCACATCTTGCCGGCCTTGTCGGTAATGATACGGCGCACGTTACTGTTGACCAGTTGCGGGCTGGAAAGGGGGCTGAACGTTCCGCGCACGGGGTCGTAGAGATTGATGCCGTTGCCCTGCGTACCCAGCCACAGGCGGCCCTGCCGGTCTTCCGCGATGGCGTTGATATAGTCGGAGGAAAGGCCGTCCGCCTGCCGGAAGGTCTCGAAACGGAACTGTCCGTTCTCTTCGGTAATGCGGTTGAGGCCCGTGGAAGTGCCTACCCAGATGAACCCCCTGCTATCTTCAAACACCCTGCGCACGCTGTTGCCGGCCAGGCCATTCCCGTCGGCCGGCTTCATGAAATGTTGGACGCTGTCGCCCGTCCGCAGGAAAAGTCCGAAGTAGGTGCTCAACCACAACCTGCCTTTTTTGTCTTCATATATAGCGGTCACGCCCGGCTGCTGGAAAGCCTTGCGCAGGGAAATCCGTTCGAACCCGTCCTTTTCGGGCAGGTAACGGGCCAGCCCCCGCGTGCTGCCGATCCACAGGTTGCCTTTGCTGTCTGGCAGAATGGCCATCACCTGGTGCTCGGGGATGGTGGCGCTGTCGTTCGGCTCGCTGCGGTAAATCCGGAAACGCTGCCCGTCGTACCGGTTCAGCCCGTACCGCGTGCCGAACCACATAAATCCCCGCTTATCCTGGCCAATGGCCAGCACGGAATTGTGCGACAGCCCGTTTTCGATGGTCAGGTAGTTAAATGCAATGCTCTGCCCGCCGGCCCGGTGAAAAGCCAGCAACATGCATACCCAGATAAACGCCCGCCGTGGAAAAAACATGGCCCCAATATAAGCATTAGATAAGATTGCGCGGTGCGGGAAGGGGAGATTTTTCTAAATATCATTTTCCCATCATGCTGAAAATCAGCCCATTGTATAGCTGGTTATAAAATTCACCCCAATCGTTTATAATTATCACCCCCCGTTGTTCCCCTGGATCTTAATATTTGTGAACATGAGATTCGAAATTCCACCTATTCCACCAAAATCAATGCTATGCGTTTGAAAATTGATGTTGAAAATTCCCGTTATGCCTTAAAATATTTTTTGGGGACTATTTGGGTGCTACTCTTTCCTTTAATGCTTTCAGCTCAGAAAAAACCGGTTACGGGAACGGTAAAAGACGAAAGCGGACAACCATTGCAGGGTGTTACCGTTACGGTAAAGAACGACAAGGCCGGCGCCAGTACCGACGCTGCCGGCAGATTTTCCCTCCAGGCCTCTCCGGGCGCCATCCTCGTATTTACTTTCATCGGCTTCGAAAGGGTGGAAACGCCTGTGAACGACCGCGCCGCTTATAACGTGGTGCTGAAGGAAAAAGCGGGCCAGCTCAGCGACGTGGTGGTGGTAGGATATGCCACCCAGAAGCGTAAAGACCTCACCGGCGCGGTGGGCAGCGTGAACATGAAGGATTTCGAGAAAGCGCCCGTGAAATCGTTCGACGAAGCCCTGGCCGGCCGCGTAGCGGGTGTGGCCGTGGCCAGCAACGACGGGCAGCCGGGCTCCATCGCCAACATCGTGATCCGCGGGGCGGGCTCTATTACGCAGGATAACTCGCCGCTTTACGTGATCGACGGGTTCCCCACCGAAGCCTCCAACGCCAACGCCATCAGCCCGGCAGACATCGAGAGCATCGACGTGCTGAAAGATGCCTCTGCTACCGCTATTTACGGCGCCCGCGGTTCCAACGGGGTGATCCTCATCACTACCAAAAAAGGGAAAACGGGCCCGCCGCAGGTGACCTACAACGGTTATTATGGCTGGCAGCAGGTGCCGGAAAAAGTGGAGCTGATGAGCCCCTATGAATTCGTGCGGTACGTGGGTGAAATCAACCCGGGTATCCGCGATTCCATTTACCTGGCTAAAGGCGTGAAGCTGGACGATTACCGGAACGTGCAGGGCACCGACTTCCAGGATTACATTTACCAGACGGGCCAGAACCAGAACCACGATGTTTCCGTGAGAGGCGGCAACGACAAAACCCGCTACTCCCTTTCCGGCAACTTCAATAACCAGAAAGGCATCATCATCAACGGCGGTTTTAAACGGTACCAGGGCCGCTTTGTGCTGGATCAGACGGTGAACAGCAAACTGAAAGTGGGCATCAACGTGAACTACGCGTACAACGAGTCGTACGGCATCCCCGTATCGGCCACCAACTTCTACGCATCCGCCACAACGCTGTATTCCGTATGGGGCGCCAGGCCCACCACCAGCTTGTCTGGCCGCGACAGCGCCGTGAGCCTCGTAGACGAGTTTTATGATCCCACCAACGAGCTGGCCAACAACCAGGACTATCGCGTGAACCCGTTGCAGAACATCCGCAACCAGATCACCATCAATAAAAGGAATACGCTGCTGGCCAACGCCTATGCGGAGTACGCCATTTCAAAATCGCTGTCGCTCCGTGTTTCGGGTGGTATCAACACCCTGAGCAACGAAACCAATATTTTCAACAACTCGAAAACGCAGTCCGGCAGCAAATGGAGCGCCAGCGGCGTGAACGGCGCGGTATGGAACCAGCCTTCCTCCATCTGGCGAAGTGAAAACATGCTCACTTACCGGAAGCAGTTTAACAAAAAGCACAACTTCACGGCGCTGGGCGTGTTTGAAGCGCAGGGCGCCAGAAGTTCCGACCGCCGCCTCACCGCCACGCAGATCCCCAACGAAGAGCTGGGCCTCGATGCGATAGACCAGGCGCCGGCCGCCAATACCTCGCTGATTTCCTCGAGCAGCCGCTGGACGATGGCTTCCGTGCTGGCCCGCCTGAACTATGATTACATGGGCAAATACCTGGTAACGGCTTCCATCCGCGCGGACGGTTCGTCCAAGTTCGCTCCCGGCAACAAATGGGGATACTTCCCGTCTGCTTCCGTGGCCTGGCGTTTCAGCAGCGAGCAGTTCATGAAGGATTTGAAATTCGTTTCCGACGCCAAACTGAGGATTGGCTACGGTTCTTCGGGTAACAACCGGGTAGGGGACTTCGCCTACATGTCGCAATTGCAGTTCACCAACCTGCATTACTGGTATTCCGCCGGCAATGCACCCACCACGCTGGGCGGTGTGATTACTTCATCCGGCAACAGCAACCTGCGCTGGGAAACCAACGACCAGACCAACCTCGGCCTCGACCTCGCATTTCTCAAGAACCGGCTCACCCTCACGGTGGACGCTTACCAGCGTACCACGCGCGACCTGCTGCTGAGCGCGGCGCTGCCGTATATGCAGGGGGTGGAAAGTTCCACCGGCGTGAAAAACGTGGGCAAGCTCGAGAACAAAGGGCTGGAGCTCACGCTTACCGGCGTGATCGTGGATAACCGCCAATTCGGCTGGAACAGCAACTTCAACATCAGCTTCAACCGCAATAAAATACTGGCGTTAACGGAAGGGCAAAACTCCATCCTGAGCGGCTCCGGCACGTTCTTCAATACCACCTATTCCGGCCTGTTCCCCTACATTTCGGTGATCGGCCGCCCGCTGGGTGAAATGTACGGCCTCGTGTTCGACGGCGTGTACCAATATGCGGATTTCGATGTGATGCCCAACGGCACCTACCAGCTGCGGCCGGATGTTACCACGAACGGAGCGGCCCGCAACGCCATCCGCCCGGGTGATATCAAGTACAAAGACCTGAACGGCGACCTCCAGGTGAACAACCAGGATTACACCATTATCGGCAGCGGCCTGCCCAAACACACGGGCGGCTTCAGCAACGATTTCCGCTACCGCAACTTCGACCTGAACATCCTCTTGCAATGGTCGTACGGCAACGACATTATCAACGCCAACCGCTACGTGTTTGAAGGCGGCATCGTCAACAACCCGAACCTCAACCAATTCGCCAGCTACGCCAACCGGTGGACGCCCGATAATCCCAGCAACACCATGTTCCGTGCCGGCGGGATGGGCAACGCGGCATATTCCTCCCGTGTGGTGGAAGACGGTTCTTACCTGAAGCTGCGCACCGTTTCGCTGGGGTATAACGTGACGAAGGAATTGCTGCGGCGCGCCAAAATCCAGAGCATGCGCGTGTATGCGTCTGCGCAGAACCTGTATACGTGGACGAATTACTCCGGGAAGGATCCCGAGGTAAGCGGCCGCCATACGAACCTTACACCCGGTTTCGATTATGCCGTGTACCCGCACTCGCTGAGTTATGTGGTGGGGCTGAACGTAACCTTCTGATCATTGACAGGGAAACCCGGTAACGGAACAACGGCGCCGGGTTCCATCCGACATTGAACATTAAAACTATTAGCGGAATGAAACGAATTTGCATCATAGCGTGTCTGGCAATGGCAGGACTTACTTCCTGTAAAAAGTTCCTCGACACCAAACAGACCGATTTTTATAGCCCGGACGCGTATTATAAAACCGAAGCGCAATTGCAGCAGGCCCTCAACGGCGTGTATGGCGACCTGATGCGGCCCGAGCTGTATGCACAGGTGATGGGCTTCAACTTTGTGTCCGGTACCGACGAACTGATTTCCAATCGCGGCGCCGACGGCGATGCCCGTGGCCTGCGCTACAACTACGACGCGTCGCTCGTGCATGTGGCCGGCATCTGGCGCTTTTGCTACGTGGGCATCGGCAACCTCAACTCGCTGCTCGCGAACATCGATAAAGCGAATGTGGACGAAGCCCGCCGCAATATCATCAAAGGGCAGGCGCTGTTCCTGCGCGGGTATTTCTATTTCCTGCTCACCAGCAATTATGGCGATGTGCCGCTGGTGCTGCGCCCCCTGGCGATCAACGAAGTGAACATGCCCGCCACCCCGCAGAAAGGCGTGTACGAGCAGATCGTGAAAGACATGAAAGAAGCCGAAGCGCTCCTGGCCGGGTATACCTCCAACAAACTCGGGCATAACGACGTGGTGACGCAAACCGCCGTGCAGGCGGTATTGGCAAGGGTATATCTCTACTGGGCCGGCTATCCGCAAAATGATATCACGAAGTATGCAGACGTGATCGCGTATACGGACAAGGTGATCACTTCCGGTCTGCACGCGCTTAATCCCGACTACCGGCAGGTGTTCATCAACCTCAGCCAGGATTTGTACGATGTGAAGGAAAACATCTGGGAGATCGGCTCCGCCGGGGCGGCTGCAGGCGTGGTGAACAAATCCGGGAACGACATCGGCAACTTCGTGGGCATCCAGTCCGGCGTCGTGGCCACCGACCCCACGTCTTATAACGCTGCCGCCTGGGTATGGCCCACGCGCAGGCTGTTTGAAAACTACGAAACAGACGCCGCCAGTACGGCTACGCCCTTTAAGTCGTCGCCCGACGTGCGCCGCGACTGGAACTGCGCGCCTTTCATTTACGGCGGCACGCCGCGTGGCAGGCAGGCCCGTGTGAACGTTTGGCAGCTGAGCGCCGGCAAATTCAGAAGGGAATATTGCCCGCAGTCGATCCGCAATACGAACGGGGTAGGCGGTACTTATAACATCAACTGGCCGGTGATCCGTTATTCGGACGTATTGCTGATGCGCGCCGAAGCGGAGAATTTTGTAAATGGTCCCGGTAACGCCTACACGTACATCAACCAGGTGAGGAAGAGAGGGTACGGCATGCAGAACGGCAACGTTGTAAAATCCGTTACCGTGGTGAACGGTGGCGCGGGCTATACGGTGGCGCCCGTGGTAACGATTTCGGGAGGCGGCGGCGCCGGGGCCACTGCCAACGCGGTGATCGCCGGCGGTAAGGTGACCGGTATTTACCTGAGCAGCCCCGGTGCGCTCACGGCCGGCTCCTATTATTCTTCCGCGCCCACGGTCACGATCGGCACCGTATGGGCCGCCGGTACGGCTTATACGGCCAACCAGCAAATCACCAACGGCGGTAATCTGTATACGGTGACAACGGCCGGCACGGCTACCGCTACGCCGCCCACGCACACGTCCGGCGCTTCCAGCGTGGCGGTAACGGGTGCGGTGTTTACCTACGCCGGCACAGCGGCTACGGCCACCGCCACCATTACCACCGGCACCGAAGCCGACCTGCCGGCGGGCCTCAGCCGCGAAGCCTTCCAGCTGGCCATCCGCGACGAAAGGATGCGGGAACTCTGTTTCGAAGCGCTCCGCAAAGCGGACCTCATCCGCTGGGGTAATTTCGTGGGCGACATGCAGACGTTCGCCGCCTGGGCCGCCGCCAACGGCGCAGGCCTGGCCAGCGGCAACGCCAACGGGCTGCAGGGCCTGCAGAACATCAGCGCAAGGCACTTACTGCTGCCCAAGCCCACCTATGAACTCAATCTTAACCGCGACCTGGTGCAAAACCCGGGATGGTAATCATGCATGAAACAGCTCATCCCTTAAAACAGCACACATGAAAAAACACATTATCATCATAGCGGCAGGCCTCGGCATGATGGCCGCATCCTGCAGCAAGACCATGGAGGTGGACAACCCCACCTTTTCGGTGAGCCTCGACCGGTCCAAACTCGTGGCAGATACGTTTACCTACAAACTGGGCGATACCACCCGCTTCCTCTTCTCGGGGAATGCGGGCAACATCGCCTTCTATTCCGGCGAAAACGGCCGGCAGTACGCCAACCGCCAGGTGTCGTGGAAGCTCGGCGCGCTGGAGCTGTCGTTCGACTCCAAAGCTGAATCCGGTACCCAGGCCAATACCCTGCAGGTGCTGGCCACCAACAAGCTGACGGCGTTCGATTCCGCGTCGGTAGTGGGAGCGGCGTGGACCGACATCACGGCAAAAGCCAAACTCGCCACCAGCGCTACCGTGGTGAGCTCCGGCGTCATTAGCCTGAACGAGCTGATGGCCAATGAAAAAGATTCGATCTTCATCGCTTTCAAATACACCGGCGTAACCGGCAGCACCCAGCGTACCTGGACGATCACCAACTTCTTCGTGCGCAATACGGTGGGAGGAATGGCATATACCGCCGCCTCGCTGGCCACCGACGCTTCCTACTGGACGCGCTACGGCAACGTATGGACGCCCGCCACCGCCCGCTGGACGGCCACGGCGAGCGATCTCAAAATCACCGGCGGCAATGCCGCCGCGCCTTCCAATACGAGCTGGATCATCAGCAAGCCCCTGTACGCGGGCCGTCTTGCGCCCGATGTGAGCCTGGGCGTCAAAAGCATCAACGAGCCGGCCAAAACGGAATATGCTTATAAATATGCCGCCCCAGGCATTTATAAAGCTACTTTTGTCGCATTCAATCATACGCTCGATGAAGAAAAGAGCGCTATACACGAGTTAACTATTAAAGTGATACCATAATATGAGAACTGTATTCTATTCCATTGTGCTGGTTAGCCTGCTGGCTTTCACGACAGACAGGAAAGACGAGCAATTCGTCAACAGCAATTTTTCTTTCGTGCAGCAGCAGCTGAAGTTCATGTTGAAAGAGACGGAAACGCGCAATAAGCTCGCTTTCCCGCGAACCACCGATGCCGCCGGCAAAATGACGACCACCAACATGTACGACTGGACGCCCGGCTTTTTCCCCGGCAGCCTCTGGTATGCGTACGAGTACAGCAAAGATCCGCAGCTGCAACAACAGGCCGTGGCCTGGACGGAAAAGCTGGAGCCGCTGAAAGACTTCACCAAGCACCACGACCTCGGTTTTATGGTGTACTGCAGCTATGGCAACGCGTACCGCCTCACGGGCAACAAGGCGTACCGCGACATCCTGATCCAGAGCGCCCGTTCGCTCAGCACGCGTTTCAGCCCGGTAACCGGCAGCATCAAATCGTGGAACCAGTTCAAGTCCTGGCACGGCAACAAGATGTACTATTACCCCGTGATCATCGATAACATGATGAACCTGGAGCTGCTGTTTTTCGCTTCCCGCGAAACCGGCGATACCAGCTTCCGCCACATCGCGGTGACCCATGCCGCCACTGCTATGAAAAACCAGATCCGGAAAGACTACAGTTCCTATCACGTGGTGTGTTACGATACGCTCACCGGTAAAGTGGAAGGCCGCGAAACCGCGCAGGGGTATGCGGATAATTCCACCTGGGCCCGTGGACAGGCCTGGGGTATTTACGGGTTCACCATGGTGTACCGCGAAACGAAAGATCCCCGTTTCCTGAAAACCGCCGAGGGCATGGCCGACTTTTTCCTCGACCATAAAAACCTGCCGGCCGATAAAATACCATACTGGGACTTTAACGCAGGCGAACAAGGTTACCAGCCCGGCGTGAATTCCCACGCTCCGAAGGTGACCATGAAATACCGCGATGCGTCGGCCGCCGCCATTACCGCGTCCGCGCTGTTCGAACTGAGCGGGTACGTGAAAGGCAAAAAGGCGAAGTACCGCCATGCGGCCATCCAGATCCTGCATACGCTGGGAAGCCCCGCCTACCGGGCGCCCGCCGGCGGCAACGGCAACTTCGTGCTGATGCACAGCGTGGGCAGCATCCCGCATAAAAGCGAGATCGACGTGCCCCTGGTATACGCCGATTATTATTTCGCAGAGGCATTGCAGCGCTACCGCGCTTCTTTATAATACTTTTTGAGTAAGGTACAGGAGTCAAAAAGGGGGAGCGTTCCGGGGGGAACGCTCCTTTTGTTTTGACTTGCATATGCAGGGATATGTTTCTATATTGGATGCGTCCACGATTCATCTAAAAGTAAACTATGTACAAACAATTCCTCGTTGCGTTGTCTGCCGCCGCCCTTTTCGGCTGCGGGCAGCCTCAGCAGAAAAAAGAAACGGAAACCGCCCCCACAGGTGTCTGGGACGCCGCCAAAGCCAATGAATGGTACGGCAAACAGGGATGGCTCGTAGGGGCCAACTACATCACCGGCTCGGCCATCAACCAGCTCGAAATGTGGCAGGCGGAAACCTTCGACACCGCCGCTATCGACCGTGAACTGGCCCTGGCCGCCGGCATCGGTATGAACACCATGCGCGTGTTCCTGCACGACCTGCTGCACCAGCAAGACCCGGAAGGTTATTTCAAGCGCATGGAACAGTTCCTCCAAATTGCCGACAAACACCACATCCGCATCATGTTCGTGCTGTTCGATTCCGTATGGGACCCCAACCCCGTTGCTGGCAAGCAGCGCGAGCCCAAACCGCACGTGCACAACTCCGGCTGGGTGCAAAGTCCCGGTATCAAAGTGCTGCAGGACAGCACCCAGTATCCCCGCCTGGAAAAGTACGTGAAGGAAACCGTCGGGAAATTCGCCAGCGATCCGCGCGTGGTGTGCTGGGATGTATGGAACGAGCCAGACAATCCCAATGTTAGCGCGTATGGCCCGGTTGAGCTGAAAAACAAGGTGGATTTCGTATTGCCGCTGCTGGGCAAGGTATTTGCCTGGGCGCGCGCCGCAGCGCCGGTACAACCGCTTACCAGCGGGGTATGGGCCGGAAACTGGGAAGCTGATTCCACCCTGAAACCGATCGAAAAGCTGATGATCGCCGAATCCGACGTGATCTCTTTTCATACGTACGACGACAGCACCGAAGTGGAGAAACGCATCGCCCAGCTGAAGCGTTACCAGAAACCGCTCATCTGCACCGAATACATGGCGCGCCCGCGCAACAGTACTTTCGCAAGCATCCTGCCCATCTTTAAAAAACATAAAGTGGCGGCGTATAACTGGGGCTTCATCGAAGGCAAGTCGCAAACCAATTATCCCTGGGATACCTGGACCAAGCAATACACGGCGGAGCCGGAGCTTTGGTTCCACGATATTTTCCGGAAAAACGGGGAACCGTACCGGCAGCAGGAAGTTGATTTCATCAGGCAGACCATCAAACAGTAAAATAGCAGGCCGCTCCCACGAGCGGTCTTTTTTTATTTTAAAAGTCTATCGATTTTGTAGACAAAAGCCTTACCTTTGTGCCCGCGTATGTAGAAGTCTTTCCATGGAAACATGAAAAGGCTTTTTTTGTATAACATCAGCTATGATTGAATTAAAAGGCATTACGAAAAAGTTTTACCAGCAGGGCAGGGAGATTACCGCGCTGCGCGATGTGGATCTGACTGTGCCGCAGGGGAAGATATTCGGTGTGGTAGGCGCGTCCGGCGCGGGTAAAAGTACGTTGATCCGTTGCGTTAACCTGCTTGAAAGGCCCACGGCCGGGCAGGTGATCGTAGGCGGCCGCGACCTGACGCAACTTTCCGCCGCCGCGCTGGCGAAGGAAAGAAAGCAGATCGGCATGATCTTCCAGCACTTCAACCTGCTTTCGTCGCGCACGGTGGCGCAGAACGTGGCCTTCCCGCTCGAGCTCGACGGGATGCCCAAAAACGCGGTGCGGCAACGGGTGGCCGAGCTGCTCGGGCTGGTGGGGTTGTCGGAGAAAGCGGACGATTACCCGGCCAGCTTGTCCGGCGGCCAGAAACAGCGCGTCGCCATTGCCCGCACGCTGGCCAACAATCCCAAGGTGTTGCTGTGCGACGAAGCCACCAGCGCGCTCGACCCCGGCACCACCCGGTCTATCCTCCAGTTGCTCAAACGCATCAACCAGGAACTGCACATCACCATGCTGCTCATCACGCACGAAATGGAAGTGGTGAAGTCGATTTGCGATAACGTGGCGGTGATCAGCGAAGGGCAACTCATCGAGCAGGGCACCGTGGGGGAAGTGTTTGCTCATCCGGAAACCGAACTGGCCCGGCAATTCATCGCCTCGTCGCTACACGTGGACATCCCCGCGGTATACCGGCAGCGCCTGCAGCCGCACGACGACGGCAATGGCCAGCCTTTATTGCGCCTCGCGCTCACGGGCAAAACGGTAGACGAGCCGGTGCTGTCCGACGCGGCCCGCCGCTTCAACATCGGCGCCAGCATCATCAGCGCGCAGATGGATCACGCAGGCAGCATCAGCTACGGCGTAATGCTCGTGAAACTCACCGGCAACCGCGACGCCTTCGCAGACGCCATCCAGTATTTTAAAGACAAACATATTCAGGTAGAAATCGCAGGTTATGTCTGATTCCGTTATTTTATTATTGCTCAAAGGCACCTGGGAAACCATCGTGATGACTTTCGTGTCTGGCTTCTTCGGCTTCCTGCTGGGGCTGCCCGCCGGCGTGATGCTCTTTATGACCCGCAAAGGGCAGGTGCTGGAAAACCGCGCCGTGAACCGGACGCTGTCGGTCGTAGTGAATGTATTCCGCTCCATTCCTTTTATCATCCTCATCGTTTGGATGATTCCTTTTACCCGTTCGGTGGTGGGCACTTCCATCGGCGTGAGCGCGGCGCTGGTGCCGCTGAGCATAGGGGCGGCGCCTTTCATTGCCCGCATGGTGGAAAACAGCCTGCTCGAAGTACCCAACGGGTTGATTGAAGCGGCCCGGGCTATGGGCGCCTCGCCGTTCCAGATCGTGTACAAGGTGTTGCTGCCCGAAGCACTGCCTTCGCTCGTGAATTGCGCGGCCATCACGCTGATCACGCTCGTGGGCTATTCCGCCATGGGCGGCGCGGTAGGCGCGGGCGGGCTGGGACAGATCGGTTACCAGTACGGCTATATCGGGTACGATGCCGTGATCATGAACATCGTGCTCGTGTTGCTGGTGCTGCTCGTGTTCCTCATCCAGTTTACCGGCGACGCCCTTGCCCGCCGCGTGAACCATCGTTAAACATGGCTTTCAAAAACCAACATATGACACACAAAACAAGATTACCGTTCCTGCTGCTGGCACTAACCACGTTGTGGAGCTGCGGCGCAAAAAAGAACGACCCTGATTTTATTAAAGTCGGCGTTTCCTCCGGCCCCGAATACCAGGTGGCGCAGGTGGCGCAAAAAGTGGCGAAAGAAAAATACGGGCTCACCGTGGAGCTGGTGGCCTTTAACGACTACGTGATTCCCAACGAGGCGCTGAACCAGGGCGACATCGACGTGAATGTGTACCAGCACAAACCTTACCTGCAGGAGCAAAGCCGCCAGCGTGGCTATAAGCTCGCCGTAGTGGGCAACACGTTCGTATACCCCATTGCCGGCTATTCCAGGAAAATCAAATCGCTGGCGGAACTGCAGCCCGGCAGCACCGTCGTGATACCCAACGACCCCACCAACGGGGGGCGTTCCTTGCTGCTGTTGCAGAAGAACGGCTTGCTCACGCTGAAAGAGGGCACGGGCTTGCTACCGAAAGTAACCGACATCGTGGACAATCCGAAAGCGCTGAAAATCCTCGAACTGGAAGCGCCGCAGC
>CBFGZV010000033.1:0-57008 GCA_965653365.1 uncultured Chitinophaga sp.
CAGGCCATCGCCAGGGCCAGCAGGAAAAGCGGAATGAATTTATTCATGATCGTAGCGTATTAAAATTTAAACCAGGTTATTTCGACAGCACGATGCGCATAATGCCACCCAGGCTGGTATTATCAAATGAATTGATCAGGCCGGTGAGGATAACCGCCGGCTCGCCTTCGGCGGTCACCGATTCGAGCATGCTGTACACCTGCCCGTTGAGGCGGCCGGTGTTGTTATAGCCCTCCGCCAGCGAACCGTTGGCGTTGAGCACCATCAATCCTTCGCGGTTCACGCCGTTATATTTTTTGAAGGTGCCGGTCACGATCACTTTACCATCGCTCAGCTGGCCGCTGAAAAACGGCACGCCGTCGGCAAAGGTGCCGGGTAGAAACGTTTCATCGAGCGACCCGTCTTCGTTGATCATGGCCAAACCGGGGCGCGGGCGGCCGTTATAAGTTTTAAAGCGCCCGGCAATCACGAGCTTGCGGGTGGTTTTGTTATAGTGCACGTCGGTAATCATATCGTCCGCGCCGGTGCCTGCCTGGAAGGAAGGGTCCAGGTCGCCCGCCGCCGTCAGCCTGGCAATGTTGCCTGCGGCCACGCCGTCGAATGTTTTGAAAGAGCCCACTACCAGCAGCTTGCCGTCGGGCAGCAGCACCCCGTTATTGAGGCCGCCAACGGGGCCTTCTTTCCCCCGGTGGTTCGTGAGGTCGTAATGGTAGGTGGAATCAAGGTTGCCGTTGAGATCCAGGCGCACCACATCGCCCACGAAGCGATGATCCACCACCCGGTTGTCGCGGGTAGAGTTTGGATAATAGTATTGGCGGTAGAGGAGCAGGTCGCCCACGCAAATCAGTTTATCGCCCTGGAGGAAGACATTTTTCACGGTGCCCATAAAACCGCCGTTGAAAGCCGGCACGGTATCGCGGCCGCTGGCCTCTACCTCGGCGGCATGCCCGGCGTGCGGGTCGCCGCCCAAATCGCGGGGAATCACGTCCACGATCATAGAATCGAGCTGGCCGCCTTCGTGGATGCGGGTGAGGTTGAATACACCTTTCTTCCTGCCGTACTGGCCGAAGTATCCGCCCAGAATGAATTTGCCGTCGGGCAGCTGCACACCGCAGTACAGTACGCCATTACGGCCCACGGCGGAGTCGGTTTTAAACGTGCTGACGTACTGCCCGTGTTTTTCCGTCATCACCAGGCCAAACATCGGGTCGCTCACGCCTGCGCTGGCGTACTCCATGAAGGATCCCATGACCAGGAAGCGGTTGCGGCGGGTGGGAATCACCGTGGTGGTAAGCCCGTCTGTACCTTTGCCGGCCTGGAACGTACGGTCGAGCCCTACTTTTCCGTTTACGCGGAACACCGGCGCGGGAAACAACTGGTCGCCCACCATCACCAGCGAACCGCCGGAACTGGCCGAAGGCGGCACTTTAATGCTGATCGTTTTGTCGGTCACACCGGTGATCTGCGCCAGCTCACCATTGAGGTAAAATTTCAGGTTGTCTTTATGCGGCAGCAGTCCTTCCGCTTTGAAGGTGACGATGTCGCCCACGCCGCCGTTCTGCGGAGAGGGCAGCTCCTGGCTGAACAATATGCCCAGCTTTTCTTTCCCGCCCAGGTAAGGATTGGGATATTCCTTTTCCTGCTTGTTGCAGCCGGCCATCACGGCGGCCGCCAGCAAAACGCCCGTGGTATATTTAAGCAGTTGCATCATCTTGAATACGCTTGTTTGTTGATGGTTCTTTTTCATTATTCGCCTACCCCGTATTGTTTGCACAACAGATAAAATTCATAGGGGTCAAATCCGAAAGAGTGCCCGGGCTCGTAATACGTCACATTCCCGATTTTCCTGGCCGCCGTTGCAAACCGGAGCACGTGCACGGCGCCGTTATCGGGTTCTATGTTCGATGAGGCCACGTAAGACACCCGCCATGATACCGGCTTGAACGTGATATCGGGCGTGTAGGAAATGGTGAGCTGGCGGTAGCCTGCATACTGCGCCCCGCCTTCACTGCCGTAAATCACCCCGATGTTCATCAGGTCGCCGTAATACGAGGCGTAGAACTGGCCGGGATACGTGGCGAAGTAAACCGGGTCGAGCTGCGGGTAATCGTTCAGCATGTTCTTGCCTTTGAAAACGTAGCGCCCGAGCATCTTTTTCCAGATGGCGGCGGGCACCTGCTCGAGGCGCTTAATCGTATCTTTCCCTTCGGCGTAGAGAATCCTGTTGGTGATAGACAAGGTGCTGTCGAAGCTCATGTTGGGCGGCGCGAAAAACGTCACGCGCTCCTTTTCCAGTACATCCTGCATACCCGCCAGTTTGATCACCTGCACGAGGGTATCGAAGTAGAAGGGTTTCGATTCGAGGTATTTCATGATGCTGCCGTCGAATTTCCCCTTGGCGAGGCCGGTATCCTGGAAGTAATCTTTCTTGCAGGCGGTAAAAAGGCCTGCGGAAACGATCATCGCCAGCAGCAGTTTCTTATATCGCATCAACTGTTTCATGTTGCATAGTTCTTGGTAGTGTTACAATCGGGCGTTAGCGCCAGTATTCGTTCAGCCGCATCAGCGGGTTGTTTTTCAGCGCTTCTTCGGTGATGGGCCATGTCCAGGCGCCCCGCTGGAAGGCGGGCTGCGAAATCGGGAAGGCGCAGTACTCGCTGTTGAGGATGCGTTTGGTGCGTACCAGATCGTAGAAATAATGCCCCTCGCCCATCAGCTCCTTGGTGCGTTCCCAGTAAATGGCATCCTGCAGGTCGCGCTGCGTAACGCCGCTGTACGCGGGCGCTTCGGCGCGGGCGCGAATCACGTTCAGCTGGCGGATGGCTTCGTCGGAACGGTCGCCGCCCAGTTCGGCATTGGCTTCGGCCGCCAGCAGGTACATGTCTGCAAGGCGGAATACGATGAGGCTGCCGTCGTAGCCGGACCCGCTGCCGCGGTTGCCGCTGAACTTCAAAAACTCACCCCTGTTTTCGCTCATCATATTGGCATCGAACCAGATGTCCCTTCTCCTGTCGGGGTCGCTGAGCGGATACATTTTTTCGAGGAACTTTTTCTGGAGGTAGAGGTAAGGCCGGTCGTAACCTCCCCGGATCACGTTATCGTTCAGGTATTGATAGCCCAGCCCACGCAGCTCGCCGTAGTTCACGTTCTGCGAAAATTCGAAGAGCCCTTCCTCCGAACCGCCACGGAACAGGCGGGTAAATTCGGCTGTGGTCAGCAGGCGGTAAGTGCCGTTGTTCTTGCCTTCAAACTCTTTGAACAGCGCGGCGGCATGCTCGTAATATTTGCCTTTGTTGAGGTCATCGAAGCCGGCGTTCCACATGTTCATGTGCATCATCAGCGCGTACATCGTGCCAACGGTGGGGCGTACGGCGCGCTTGCGCGGATCGGGATACGACCAGGGCAGGTCGTTTTTATATTTGTCGAGCTCGGCGATGCACTGGTTCAGCACCTCTACAAAATTGCTACGGCCGATCACCTTGTCGAAGTAAGGCTGGGTGTAGTAAGGCACATCGCCATACAGCCGCACCATCAGGAAATAACAAAAGTTCCGTACAAATACGCCTTCCGCCACATACTGCTTCTTCTCTTCCGGGCTCAGCTCGGAATCGGGCACGCCGGGCGCGCGGTCGATGAGGATGCCGGCCGACTGGATAATCTTGAAATAAGGGTTCCAGTCGGTGAGCCGGTCGAAGTGGAAGAAACCGTTCCAGTAATTGTTGCCGTATACGATGCTTTTGATGTTGTTCACCGGGAACCAGTCGAAATACTCGCGGGGATACACGCGGGTTTGGCGGTAAAGCCCGCAGCGGAATTCCGCGGCGAGAAAAAAGGAATTATTCAGCAGGATGTCGGCCATTTCTCCATACAGGTTGTTGGTGAAACGCTCCGCATCCGCGCGGGTTTTCCAGAAACTGGCGCCGGATTCGCGGGTGGGCGATTCGGTATCGAGGAACTTCTTGCAGCCTGGCGTGGCGGCTAGCGCCACCAGCAGTACCGCAATGAACACAATATGTTTTTTCATCTCCTTCATTTTAGCTTGATTAAAACTGTGCGTTGAGCCCGAGGTTCACGGAACGGCGCATGGGATATCCCTTGGAGTCGTCGCGGCCCAGGGCAGTCACGTTTTCAGCGTTCGGCCCGGTGTAGCTTTGCCACATAAAGGGATTGGCAACCGAGAGGTACACGCGCGCGGAGCTCATGCCTACCCGGCGAAGCTTGCTCCTGTCTACGTTGTAAGACAGGGTAATGTTATTCACTTTCCAGTACGAACCGTCTTCTTCAAACAGCGTCTGATCGTACCGGAACGGGCTCAGGTACGGATAGCGGCGATAATCGTACGGGTTGGGATACTTCGCGTCCGACCCGTTGTTTTTCCAGTAATTGTAATTGTCGATCGGCACCAATGAAGAATTGCCCAGGGGGTTCGAGAAGTTCTGGAACCGCGCCGCCACCGCGTTGTTCAGGATAGACCGGATGGCGGTGTAAGACGTGTTGATGCTCAGAGAATAATTTTTATACTGGATGAAGTTGTTGAAACCACCGGTTACCAGCGGCTGCGAGCTGCCCGCATACACGTAGTCGGTACCGTTGATGAGGTAGTCGCCGTTCACGTCTATCCAGCGGGCGTCGCCGCCCTGCATGTAAGTGTAAACATTGGCGCCGTTCATGCCCACCGCCACCGGTGCGCCGGTAGCAGGGTCTACCTGCACCATGCCATCGTGACGGTATACGCCGTTGCTGCCGTAAAGCACGTTGGTGAAGGTGTTGCGGCCCACGCGGCGGAGAATCATCTGGCCGGTAGAGGCATCGGGACGGAGAATTTCCCGCTTGCCATAAGGCAGGCGTGCGATGTAATCCTTGTTGAGCGCGCCGGTGAGGGTGATGGTCCAGGTAAAGGCGCTGCTTTTCGCCAGCGGGCGGTAAGTGATCATGGTTTCGAGGCCCATGTTCAGGATGGCCGCGTCATCTGATTTTACGTTCTTGAAACCATTGATGGAAGGCAGCGGCACATCGAGGATGTCGTTATTTACATAACGGTGATAGGCGTCGAATTCCAGTTGCAGCTTGCCCTGCCATAAACCGAGATCGAACCCTACGTTGTAAGTGGTGGCCGATTTAGGTTTCAGGTTGGCGTTCGGGAGGTCTTCGTAAATGATGCCGCTCTGCAGCTCTTCGTTATATCTTCTGCCGCCCCTGTCGTCGTATGTGCCATAGGCATCGAATATGCTGCCCTGCGGCATCATGTTGCGGCCCCAGGTGGCGCGGATGGAACCATACTCCAGCCAGGCGGCGTCTTCGAAAATATTCTCTTTATAAAAGTTCCAGCGCAGGCCCACCGCCGGGTTGTTGGAAAACGGCGTATTACGGCCGGCCTGTGAGGTAGCGTCTCTCCGGAACGACAAATCCACCACGTATTTTTTACGGTAATCGTAGGTGAGCGAAGTGGCGATCGACATCTCCCGCAGATCGGCCGCATTCGGCAGCACGCCGCCGCGGTTATAATAAGGATCGGAGCCGATAGGCCCGTAGTAACTGTCGCCGGGCGTCCGTTGCAGCTGGTTTACATTGGCCTGGAAGGTGGTGCGGCTCAGCTCGTTGAACACGCCGATGGTGACGTTGTGCACCTGCGCGCCCCAGGAGCGGAAATAAGACAGGCTGTTACGGTTGTACACCTTGCTTTTACGGTCGCTGTACGCGTACACTTCGGAAAAGTTATCGTTGATGGCGGCTGGCCGGTAATTGCTTTCCGTGGCCGTTGTATTCTCGAAACTGAATGTGCTCACGGCATGCAGGCCCTTGATCAGCTCATAGTCCACTTCGAGGCTGGTGGCCACCCTGGCGGTCTTGTTGATATTGGACGTGCGCAACGCCGCGATGGCGGATGCCGTGGACGAATAAAAAGAAGGCGGTGGCAGTAGCGACGAGTTGTTGCCGGCGTCCGCCGCATCGGCCTGCTGGAGGCCGTTCCCGCTACCCTTGCTGTTTACGCCGAGGCTGGTGGAAATATTGGAAAACACGCGGAGCTTCTCGGAAGGCATGTACTGGAAGTTGGTGCCCAGCGAATACCGGTTGAAGCCCGTGTTCTTCACGATGCCTTTTTCATTGTAATACCCGAGGTTGGCTTTGTAGTTGAACTTGTTATCCCCGCCAGACACGGTCATGTTATGCGTCTGGTTATAGGTATAGGTATAGAACAGACCCTGCCAGTCGGTATGCTGATTGTAATACGGGTTCAGGCTGTCTGCCAGAAAAGGCGTGGTGTTGATGTCGCCCGCCGTTTTGTAAGGCGAATCGGTATTGAGCATCGCCTGCCATATCCTCAGCTCGCGTTCCCCATGCCCGCCGATCACAGGCCGCAAGGTGGGCGGTATGTTCACGAAAAAGTTGCCGGTATAGGCGACGATGGGTACGGAAGATTTACCGCGCTTGGTGGTGACGATGATCACGCCGTAAGCGCCGCGGGAGCCGTATTGCGCCGTGGCCTGGGCATCTTTCAATACCTGTACGGACTCGATGTCTTCCTGCGGTATGAGCGACAGCGGGCTGAGGCCCGGGCCGGACGACTGGAAGCCGTATTCGAAGTTGGAGTTCGGGTCTACCTGTACACCATCTACGATAAACAGCGGAGAGGTGGGTGAAAGGAAAGCATCGTTCCCGGAGCCCGTGATGTTCATCGACGAAACGCCGCGCATCTGGATGGTGCCCGCGTAACCGGGAGCGCCGGTGTTGTTCTGGATGTTGAGGCCCGGCACCTTACCCTGGATAAGCTCCATTACGTTGGCAACGGGCACGTCCTGCAGTTCCTTGCCGCTGATCACCACGGTGGAACCTGTGGTGGTTTCCCTTTTCTTTTTCTGGTAACCGATGATCACCGTTTCGTCGAGCTTGCTTTCCTTGATGGAAAGTTGCACCCGCATCGGCGCGCCGGCCCTGGCTTTCACTTTGGCCTGTTCGTATGCCAGCGAGCGGAAGTTCAGATCGGTCCCTTCCGGCACGGTAACCGTAAAGGAGCCATCACCGCCCGTAACAGCCACCCCTTTGGGCGGATTGCCCGCCCAGATGGCGATACCCGGCAGGGGTTGATTGGAACCCTTTTCATAAACGATCCCCTTCACGGTGATCATTTTCTGCTGCGCAAAGGCGGCAGAGGCGGTGAGGACCATCCACAGCAGCGCGAGAAAGGATTTTGTATACTTATGCATTCAGTTTATTTTTTAAAACTTGATGATCAGTTGTCTTTGAAATCGGGATTCCCTTCCTTGAACCAGAAAATCACTTTCCAGTCGCCCGGCTCATAAATCGCGAAATCGAGCCCCAGTACTGCTTGCACGCGCGACAGGCCGTTCACGATGCGGTCGTATCCGAACTGCACCCTGGCGCGGGAACCGCCGGCGGTGGTGTAGCGCGTGGGTACGCGCGACAGGGGAATGGGATACGATACGTCAAACACCACGCGGTCGCTTTCGAATTTGGCCGTGCCGTAGTGATGCACCAGCTCTTCCCATTTGGTGGCGGCGAATTGCTTCGGGTCGATGGGGCGGTAGGCAGTATCGCGGAATTCGAATGTCAGCGTGCGCCCTGTGGATTCCGGCTCTTTGTAGAACACCACGGCCACATCGCCCGAGCTAAGCGTGCGTTGCGTATGCACATCCATGATGCCGAAGAGCGTGGTAGGCCGCGCATATCCGAAAGTGTTGCCCGTAATGGGATCCGTTACCGCCGGCTCGAAGGGGCGGCTGCGGAAGGGCTTCAGCTGCATATCGCGGATGATTTTGGTGCCGCCGGAGTTGGATACTTCCACATCGAAAGTATAGCCCGCGTCGGGCTGCTGGCGTACCGCGTTGAGGTAGGCGAGATTCGTGGGCGCCCACATCACGAACTGGCCCGAATGCTCCCTCACTTCGAAGAGGCGGTGGTACTCGATGGTCCTTTTCTTTTCCAGTTCCGCCCGGGTCTTTTCATCGCCCGTATAGCCGTCTTTCCACACCTGTACCGGGAAAGTTTTGTAGAATATCTCCGCCGAGTCGCCGCGGCTGTCTTTGAAGTTGAGTATTTTGAAAGTGAGGGGCTGCGTGGAGTTGTCCGCGTTGAACAGCACGGCGCCCAGTTCTTCCGGGTACAACGTGGTGCGCCCCAGCACGGGCTCATACACGGTTTTCGTATAGGCGGCCTGCGAGCTGAGGAAGTCGATATCCGCCGGCACCTTGATGCAGGCATTCACGGCGCCCGCCATCACGAGCAGCATCCCCCCTTTTATGATCAGATCTTTTCTCATATCGGAAGTCAGTTTTTAAATCGGCTGATGAATTCATTGAACCCGAACTCATGGTCCGGCGACACCATGTGCACAATCCCGTTGATGGTATAGGTGTCCATGGAGGCGGTATTGGTTCTGGCCCATTTGCTGATGTAGAACGAGCCCTTGGTGTCGCTGAAGGTGATGTATTGCGGTCCGCCCTTGTCGAGGCCGGAGGCCGGCTGCGAAAAGAGCAGCATGTTCATCACCGCGTTATACTTGAGGCTGTTGTACAATTTGCCGTCGGGCATTCCCTTCAGGCTGTCTGTAGGCATCAGGCCAGGCATGATGTAACGGCAGAGCAGCGTATCGAGGTGATTGATGTCGAGGTCGGCGATGTAAACAGGCGCTTTGAAGTTGCCGCCCCGCATAATGTTGAGGTTTTTGATGGCTGCGGCAAAGCTGCTGTTGGTAATGCCCATCACGGTGAGGCGGTTGCTTTTGACGGTGCGCTCCAGGTTCAGCCGGTCTATCACTTTCACCATGGAGTCGTACACGCCGGTGCGGCTCTTCAGGTAGTCGTACGTATTGAGGTTCACCTGGTTCTTGGAGCGGGTGTATTCCGCGTAGCCGCCGTCTTTCTGGCAGGCCGCCACCAGCAGCGCCAGCACCGCCAAGGCCACCACGAATCTGTTGTTGTATAAATCGCGCATTTTCATGTTGGCAGTTATTTTGACCAGTAAGTATTTTGAGTGAGCAATGCGTTCTGCGACAGTACTTCCGCGGCGATGGGCCAGTAGTGGCCGCCTTCGGCGATGAGTTTCCCGAAAGCCGGGTCGTCTTTTTTAATGCGCTGGTAACGGATGCGGTCATAAAAGCGCCAGGCCTCGCCCATCAGTTCCCGGCGCCGCTCGGCGAAAATCTCCTCGATGAGGTCTTTGCCGGTAAAGGCGGGATTGACGATGCCCCGGCTTTTCATGACGTTGGCGAGCCAGAGCTCCGCTTCTCCCCTGTCGCCCGTCATCACCGCCGCTTCCGCGCGCAGCAGCGCCAGCTCTTCCATGCGGGTGAAAGACAGCGTGCCGGTGAAGAGACGGAAGGTGCCGGACGATGAACCGTTTTCGATCACCTTGATTTTGCTGAACACGGGAATGTTCTGGTTATAGCTGGAGAAATAATATTCCCGCAGCGGATAGCCGGTGTTGGGGTCGATACTGAACCGCTCATCGCCGGGCTGGTTGAATATTTTGATGATGGAATCTTTCGGTACGTACACTTCCGGCACCGTTTTGCTGATAAAAGGCCTTGCCAGGGTGTATTCTTCAATATGCCCTGCGGTAGTGCCTTCCTGGCTCATATAGTCGAAAGTGAAATTGAGGATCTGCGTGGGCGTACGGCGACTGAAAAAACCGTCGCTTGCGCGCGTAAGCTCCACCGTGGTGGGCGTAAAGCGGATGCCGGCCTTCGGATAATTATCGATGATGAACCGCGTATACGCGATCACATCCGCATATCGCTCCTGCCAGGCTGCGACGTGCGCCAGCACGGCATATGCGGAAATTTTATTGAAGAGCGTGCCGCTCCAGCGGCCCATGGATTCGTTGTAATAAAGATTAGGCAGCTGCGGATCCGCACCGCTGTAACTGTAGGGCAGATCTTTGGCGGCCTCCACCAGTTCGCGCTCCGCAAAGGCCAGCACGGTGTCCTGGCTGGTACGGCGGAGCTGGGGGAACTGCCCGTCGAACGACGATACCAGCAAAGGCACGTCGCCCCAGATACGGGTGATGTAAAAGTAGGCGAAAGCCCGCATGGAGCGCATCTGCGCGATATCCACCTTGTAATTGCCTTCGGAATAATAGGCATCTTTCGCCCGCACTTCGCCCGCACGCTCGATGAAGAGATTGGCCGCGTTGATAACGGCGTAAAAACGCCGCCAGCTCTGCAGGTTCTGCACCACCGGGTAAGATGCGTTGAGATTGTTGCCGATCACCGCTTTCAGGTCGGGCCTCGCCACGGCGGAAAAATCGCCCATGCGGAACTCACCCTGCATCCAGTGCGTGGCGTTGTCGCACAGGGCGGCGCGCATCAGGCCGTACACGCCGATGAGCGCGTTACGGGTGTCTTCAATATCTTCCCAGTTGTCTTTTTCTGGCTTCACGCGGTTGCTCTCCACATCCAGCATCTTGCTGCAGCTGAACAGCACCGAGCACAGCGCCGCCAGCATGGCCAATTTCGGGAAGGTTCGGAATAATGTATTCATGATATACAACTGATATGCTTTACGTTTATAAATCCAGTTTCAGGCCCACGATCACCGTTTTCGGAATGGGCATGGCAAACCCGTTGTCGTACCCGTTGTAAGTAGTCAGCTCGGGGTCGCGGCCGGTGTATTTCGTGATGGTGAACAGGTTGGTGCCCGATACGTAAAAGTAGCAGCGGGTAATGCCGGCGTTCTTTTTCTTCAGCCAGGCTGTGCCTGCCACATCGTAGCCGATGGTCACGGAGCGCAGCTTGAGGTAAGAAGCGTCTTCAAGGAACAGATCCTGGTCGAGCCGGTAAGGAATCACCTGGCTCCAGGGATTGTACACGGGGTAAGCTTTCAAGTCTTTCGGCTTTTCCCAGAACGTAATCTCTTTCACGGAGGTGATTTCGTACCTGCCTTCGCGGTTGATGAAATCGTAGCGCGATGCTGCTTCTTCGTTCACGGCTTTCTGGCCGAGGGCGAAATAGAGGTTGAATTCGAAGTTGAGGCGGCCATACTGCAGGTTGCTCCCGAAACCGCCGGTAACGGCCGGCATGAAGTTTCCTTTCAGCACTTTGTCTTCGTCGCCGATGGCGTAGTCGCCGTTGTTATCGCGCCAGGCCGGGTCGCCGCCTTTGAGGGCAATGCCTTTGTAAGCCATGGGTGCATCCTTGGCGGGGTTCTTCGGCACGTCCGCGTCGGTGGCGTAGATGCCGTTGTTCTCCAACACCCAGAAGCGGTCTATCGCCTCGCCCACCGCCAGCTTCCGGTTGCCGCTCACAAACTGCGTGGCGCCGCCGGGCAGGGCCTTCAGCGTGTTTTTATTATAGGCCACCTGCAGCGAAGGCGTCCATTGCCAGGAGCCCTTTTTGATCACATCCGCCGCTACCGCCAGTTCGATGCCCTTGTTATTCACGTCGAGGCCATTCCGGTAGGCGAACTTATATCCTGTTTCCGCCACCACCGGCATGGGCAGCAGCATGTTGTTGTCGTTTTTAGAATACACGTCGAGCGACAGGCGCAGGCGGTTGTTGTACAACGCCAGGTCGGTGCCGAGGTTGGCGATGTCTGTATAGGCCCATTCCATATCATTACCCACCCACCCGGTGGAGTAGGGCCGGCTGATGCCCGGGAAGGCGTTGTAGGATGCGGCGTTTTCATGACCGGTCCAGCCCAGGTCCACTTTATATTGCGGTCCCACGGCATAGCGGTCGTCCGTGAGCAAACGGCCCATTCTTCCCCACGATGCGCGGAGCTTCCAGGCGTTGATGCGGCCATTGTCAGCCGCCAGCTGCTTCTTCAGGTTCCAGTCCAGCGCAACGGCGGGCGTAAACAACCAGCGCGCGTGCGGGGGCATATACGACGAGCCGTCGTTGCGGAGCAACACGTTCACCGAAAACAGGTCGTGGTGGCGGTAAGTGAAATTGCCGTACAATGAAAACAGGCGATGCTTCTGCCCGTCGAGAAAGCGGTAGATGAGCTGGTTGCCGTACGAGAGCGGGTTGAGGTAATTCGCGCTCTGCGAGTTCGGCTCCACGATGTTCATCTTCACCCGGTCGCTCGGGCCTTTGTAGCCGCGGGAATATTCGTAGCGGTAGAGCTCCGACTGGAAAGACTGGCCCACTTCCGCATCCAGCCATTTTTCGCCGCCCAGCGGAAAGCTGTACCCGGCGGAGTTTTCAATTCCCACCCGCTGATTGTTGCCGAAGTAATTGGAGATGTAGTTGTTGCCGTCCATTAAAGAAGAATGCCAGAAAATATCGCGGAGGCTTTCGTTGTAATCATATAATAACCGCGAAGTGATTTTCAGGCGCTGGAATTTGGCGCTCAATGCAAAAATCCCCTGTACGGCGTTCATATGATTTTTGTCGAACGACTTGTTAAAGGAGTAGAGGTATTTGTTGTAACCATCCAGGCCGGGCGTAAGGGGCGCCGTAACGTCGGGGATGTAGGCTGCTTCTGCGAAGCGGCTGCGCAAAGATTTCACGGGGACACGGTCCATGCGGCTGGCGTTGATCATGGTGGAGGCCATCAACCAGGGCAAGGGCGCCATGTTCACGAGGAAGGAAGCGTTGTATTTGTCCATCCGCGAATCGCCCGCAATACCGTTGCTTTGCGTTTTATCGCCGTAAAAGCGGAAGTTGGCGCGTTCCGTACCGCCGGAGATGCTGGCGTTGATGTTGTGCACAGTGGCGTTCTGGTAGTATACATCGCTCCAGTTGGAGGGGCCGTAATACAGCATGTTGGACGAATCGCGCAGGTAGGCCGGGTAGCTCAGGGAATCCGCCGCCGTGGCATATTTGAGATAGAACTGCCGGCGAAAACCGTTTTCGTATTGCGCGTTGGTGGTGTAAACCGGGTCGTGCATCGCCAGGCCGTAGTAGCTGTTGATGCTGATTTTCCGTTTACCGGACACGGCGTTTTTCGTGATGATGTTAATCACCCCGTTGGCGCCGCGCGGGCCAAAGATGGCTGCAGTTGCCGCGTCTTTGCCCACCTGTATTTCACGAATATTATCGGGATTGACGATAGACAAGAGGTTGATGCCAGGACCCAGCCGCGTGAAGTCGTAAGGCTGCACGTCGAACACGAGGGTATTGTCCTGCAACAGCGGAATGCCGTTCAGATACACCGTCGGCTGCACCTGGTAGGCGTCTTTCCGTTGCAGCAACGGGTTGGAAAGGCCACGGATAAACATGAACTGTTCGGTGCCCGGCTCACCGGTGGATTCCTGTGCGTATACACCTCTGAGATTACCTTTCACCATCTGCTGGAGATTCACGAAAGGCAGCAGGGTTGCTTTTTTCAAAGGCAGGGTGTCTGCCGTTTTCAACAAGCGGCCGTAACGCCCATCGTCGTTGTGGTGCGATATTTCAATCGCCGGCGCGCCCGTTTTCTCCACTTCCTGGGCATATGCCCGGTTAGCCGCATGCAGCAGGAAGAGTGCCGCCAGCAGGGAAAAAGACAGACCTCCCCCTACCCCAGGCCGTCGCATGGAATGCTTAACTTTCATAGTTATACCAGAATGTTTAAAATGTTAGTACCGCGGCTGTGGCCCACGGTATTTTTATTCGGAGAACGGAAGCGTGATAGGAACTTTCCGGGCACAGGAAGCCCGGAAAGCACAATAAAGAGCAGCTTTCGTTCGATACGACGAATTTTTATAGAAATCGTTAGCAGGCCCGCACGCGGACAAGCATTTTTTTACAGACTAAAAGTAGTGGTGATTACAATTGATTTACCCGGAGGAAATGGCGCTTACCCGCAGGAATGACTTCCGCCTGATCGGATAAACATGACAATGCCTTACTGTACGAGAAATCCTGTAGTCATACAACAACAATAAAAAGCGATTCGTGACAAAAATGATTCTGGTTATTTCAGCCGGGGTGTTGGTCAGGTATATTTCATTTGCTCAATTACCGGGATATTCTAAGGCCTGTACTCTCCACGTGCCCCTGGCTGTTTCTGGACACAAGATAGTATGCTAATGAATGAAAACGTTAGCACAATTTTCAAATGTGACATTTCATAGACAATTTCCCGTTTGCTTTTTTGCAGGCTGTGTTAACAAGTGAACGGAATCCCGGTTTTTTCGTTCAAATGTCCCGGTTTTTTTGATCACACGGTGATGTATTAAGTACACGTACGGGTAATACAGGTCTATTTCCATGACCACTTTATGACAGATAACATCATGCGCAGTGAATGTTAATGAATGCGCGATACTGTCATGAATCAACAAAAAAACAGGCAACGGTAACGGGGGCGTTACTGCTGCCTGCGGTTGAAATTATTCTGCTTATCAAGCCGGGAGCTGGGAAGCATCGAGATAGGTGATTTCCCACTGGTGCCCGTCGAGGTCGGCGAAGCTATGCTGGTACATCCAGCCGTGATCCTGGGGTTCGTTGTAGATCACCGCGCCCAGCTTCTCCGCTTTCTTTACCAGGTCGCGCACGGCGTCTTTGGACTCCGCGTCGATCGTGATGAGCACCTCCGTGGCCTTTTTGGCATCGCAGAGCGCCTTTTTGGTAAAAGTCTGGAAGTAGCTTTCCACCAGCAACATGGCGAAAATATTTTCGCTGATCACCATGCATCCGGCTTTTTCGTCGGTAAACTGGGGGTTAAAGGAAAAACCCAGGCCTGTGAAGAATTGAATGGATTGTTCGAGGTTTTTTACCGGGAGATTGAGAAAAATTCTAGTTGCCATTTTTGTACGTTTTATTGTGATTGATAGCACAAAGATGCGGCAACCCTTTCCCCCTGCCTTTTACATATGTTGAGGAAATGAAAAAAAGTTACTTATTGGCAAAAAATATCCTGCTCAGCTGTGTGGGGGTAACACCGAGGTAAGATGCAATGTGGTGTTTTTTGAGCCTTTTTTCAATGCCGGGATACTTCCTGAGGAAATCGTCATACCGCTTGGCGGCCGTTTCCGACCGAAGCGTAATTTCCAGGGGTTCCTTTTCAACAATCCAGTGCCGGTCGTTATAATGAATATAGAACTGCGCGATGTCGGGATGGGGGGCGAACAATTTCCGGAATTCGAAAAAATCATACTCCAGTACGGTCGTGTCCTCGATGGCGGTGATGTAGAACACGCTCGGCCGGCCCGATAACATGGCTCCCATGGAACCGGCCATCCTTTCTTCCGGGAAAAAGTATTTGATGACCACCTCGCCGCTTTCGCCGGTATAGTTTTGGGAAAAAAGCCCTTTCACTACGAAGGCCACCTTCCTGGGGTGCTGGCCTTCCGATACGAAATTGCTGCCTTTTTTATACGTTTTTTGCTGAAGGAGGCCCGTCCAGGCCGATTCCGCCGCGGCTGAAATATCGTAATAGGTCCTGATTTTCCGGAAGAACTGGTCGGCATGCATGGGTCAGATGAGCTGCCTTTTACGATCGCAGGGCAACTCACGCTCAAATTAACAAGAAAAAACAAAGCCCGCCGATAAAAATCAGCAGGCGTTCAAATTCCACATAATCTTAAATCCTATCAACTATTCACTTAAATTATGTTTCAGCGCAGCATTTGCTCGATTTCCTCCAGGCTCTTCCCTTTCGTTTCCATCAGATTGCGTTTGGCATATAAAAACGACAGGAAACAAAAGAAGGCGAATATGAAAAAGGTCACCGCAATGCCCAGCCCGTCCCGCATGATGGGGAACAGCAGGTTCACGAACCAGTCGGCCACCCACATGGTCATGATGCAAATCGACAAAGCCGTACCCCGGATATGGGTTGGAAATATTTCCGTTGAAATGACAAACTTCAGCGGCCCCAGCGAAAGCGCGAAAAACAGCAGAAAAAAGATGATGCTGCCCAGCATGAGCCATCCGGTGATGCCTGTCAGGAAACAAAACCCGGTCAATGCCAGCGCCAGCGCCGAGAAGAGGGAGCCATACAGGTATAGCGGCCTGCGCCCCCAGCTGTCGACTTTCAAAATGGCGATAAATGTAAAGAGTGTATTGGCCGCGCCCAGTATCACCTGGTAAAACAGCGCGTCGCTGGTAACGATGCCGGCGGATTTCATGATGGTGGGACCGTAAAAAATGACGCCGTTTATACCGCTGAGCTGCGACAGCGCGGTGAGTATCATGGCCAGCGCGAGTAACTTCTTCAGTGGCTGCCGCATCAGGTCGGCCAGCCCGCCTTTTGGCTGTGCGGCGGCCTCCTGGATGGCTTTCAATTCCATGGCGGCGCTTTCATCGCCCGAAACTTTCCGCAGCACAGCCATGGCCTCCGCTGTTCTCCCGTACTGCACAAGCCAGCGCGGGCTTTCCGGTACGATCAGGAGCAGGGATGTGAAAGCCAAAGCCGGCACAACTCCCACCAGGAACATACCGCGCCACGCGTCTGTCACAAACAACTGGAACCATATGCCGCTTTCAGCGCCGGTAAAAGCCGCCGCATTTTTCAGTATGAAATAGTTGCTCAGGTAGGCCGATAAGATGCCCACGGTAATCGCGAGCTGGTAGTAGGTGACGAGCGCCCCTCTTTTCCGCCCCGGCGCCACCTCCGAAATATAGAGGGGCGACACATTGGACGCCACGCCAACAGCCGTGCCCGCCAATACCCGGAAGAAAATCAATACCGCATAGGAAGCGGAAAATGCAAACCCCACGGCACTGATGAGAAAAAGTATGGCGGCGATAAACAACACCTTCCTTCTCCCGATCTTATCACTGAGATAACCCGAAAACGCCACGCCTGCAATGCATCCCAACAGGGCGCAGGAAACGAACAGCCCTTCCGCTGAAGACGACAGCCCGTATTGCAGCTTGACCGGTTCAATGATACCGCTGACCACAGCCATATCGAAGCCGAAAAGAAAACCTCCCAACGCGGCAATCAGCGTGATGAGAGCGATGAACCTGTTTGTTTTTACTTGCGTCATAAATTGCAGTTACGGGATGGAATGATCAGTTGAATGGTATGCCGTGGCTCAGCAGTGGCTGTCTTTTACATACGCCACCACCAGAAATGCCTTGCCGGTGCCTTTGTTGACTACCTGGTAGCGCCCGGTGGCCGCCGGCACAACGAATGTTTCGGCAAAATAAAATTCCGTTTCGCCGCCGCCGCCGTTTACCTGTATTTTTTCTCCTTCCACCAGCATGCAGATATGACACTGGCCATGGGTCTCGATGGTCACACTGCCGGTAAATTCATACCGCCGCACGGTGTAAAAATGCTCCTCGTGGGTAGGCAGCTGCAGCATCCGGCCGCCCTCCCATTCACTTTCTACAACGGGATGCGAAACCAGCTTAGCCGCCACGTAGTCCCCTTTCCGGTCGAAGTAAAGATTGTTCAGGGCATGATCGATATTGATGGGGCGGGGTTGGCCGTTGAGGCCGGGCCGCTGCCAGTCGTATTTTTTAAACGTGAAAATGTAAGGCGTGCTGCTGATTTCAAGTACGAGGTTGTTGACGCTGGATGCGTGGATGGTTCCGTTCGGGATCAGGAACAAATCGTGCTTGCGCGCGGGAAGCTTCTGTACGTATTTCTCCACTTCCATTTCAACGCCGGTTTCCTGCGCTTCTATCAGGGCCGATTTAAACGCCTCCGGATTGATATCGTCCTGGAAACCGAGATAAACAGAGGCGTCCGGCTTACAATCCAGGATATAATACGTTTCGTCCTGCGTGAAGTTTTCACCGAAGTGCTCCCTGGCATATTCAGGCCGCGGATGGCATTGGATGGAAAGGTTGCCGCCGTTAAACGTATCGAGAAAATCGAAGCGGATGGGGAACTCCGTGCCGAAGCGCCGCGCCGCCTTGCCCAGCAATTTTTCGTTGTCCGCATAGAGCAGGCAGTCAAAAGACACCTCCAGCAGGTTGCCGTCGCCTTCCAGCACGATGCCGTTTTCGGGCGTGATCAGTTCGAATGACCAGGCGTAATTGACCGCGTCGGGCGAAAGCCCGGGAATGTGCTTTTTCATCCAGTCACCGCCCCAGACACCCGGCTCAAACCAGGGCCTCGCCCTGAATGGCTGCTGCAACATCCGCTGCAGGGTATGCCGGAAAGCGCCGCCCTTCATCCAGGTGATCTGATGTATCCGCTGCTCATCGATAATACCATCTATATGAGGAAGCAGTGACGCTTTATGCTTGTTCAGCACCGGCCAGTCTACAAAATAAAATCGTTTGTACATCTGCACGCTGTCGTCCGGCCGCTCCGCACCAAGGTTGGATATGCTGCCCGCGCGCATCCGGAACTGGATCTCGTTTTTGGGAACGTCTGCGTAGAACAGCTTTCCCTTGATGCCGGCCAGCGCGGCGCCCGTGCCGTAGATGATGGAAATGTCCGCAGCCTCGTCCGGTTTGATCTGTTGCAGTTTAGCCGCGTCGAAAAAATCGCCCAGTTCACCGGTGTACCTTTTGCCGAATACCGGGTCGTCTCCATTCAGGCTGGCCGCTATCATGGCCTGTACATCTGCGGCGGGTTTCAGGCAGGTGCTGACGTCGTACCAGAACACTTGTTTACCGCCGCCCTGCAGCGCAGTATGCAGCTGTTCCCGGAACGTTTCCCACAATACGCCGCCATACCCGTCTATGATGACCACTTTTTCCTGCAACATTTCCGCTGCCAGCGTATCAAACCCACGGTATACTTTTTCGGCGGACGGGAAGAAAGGATAGATGTCATAAGCCGCTGTACCACTTTTCGGTACAGTTAATGGTAGCAGTTCCTGAAGCGTTTTTCTCATTATCTGTTTGCTGTTTGAATATTTTTCGCTGGCCGCGATGGTGGCGATGATGGCTGCGCCGGAAATGATGCAGTCCTCCGTATTTTCACACAATACGATGCTGATCGTATCCGCCAGGCCGCCGATTTCTTTTTTCAGGGAAGGGCCGAAGAGGGCGAAAGCCCTGGCGATGTTGCCCCCGATCACCAGTTCTGAGCATCCGAATTGCAGCAGCCAGGGGCGCAGAAACTGCCCGAGACCGGCGCCGAATTGCCGCATCACTTCGATAGCGGCCGGTTCGCCGCTTTCCACTATTGTTTTAACGCAGGTAACGTTCGTGCCGGTTCTTTGAGCGTAGGCCTCAACGATCCAGCGGGAGGAGAAGTAGTCGTCCGCCATCCCGTTGCCGTAACGCTGGTCGTACAGCGCGCCAGAAAGGGGAATGTCCGGATGTTGCGTCAATACCCGGCCGTCTTCCATGAAAGCCGAGCCCAGCCCTGTGCCCAGTGTCAGGAAAACGGTTCGCCTGCCGGTGAGCCCGAGCAACCGGTGTGCGCCTGCGGCGAAGCAATGCGCATCGTTCGAAAACTGGAAGTGGGTATTGCGCAGGCCGGTCAGATCCTGGATGGCCTGCTTTACATGCAGGCTGAAAGTATGTTCGAATTTGCCTCCCACACCGAGAATTTCACTCACGCCTTTTTCGTAATTAAAGGGGCCGGGAAAGGCGATGCCCACGGCTTCGAGGGCCCGTACGCCAAAGAGGAGCTCTTCTATACAATCACTAATGGCCGCGACGATATTGTAGGCGCTGTCTCCCGAATCGAGCGCCATCCGGTTTCTTTTCAGGAACTGCCACTCCCCGCCGGATTCTCCGATGAGCGCCCCGGTGATGTGGCTACCGCCTATATCAACTCCGATCCTTTTTAGCCCCCCTTTCATTTATTCAGCATAATTATATGTGCTTGATAGGTATATCAAAATCTCCGGCAATACCGCCGCCGGGTGTTTGTTATTGGCAACGGGCGGCAGGCTTATTTGTGCGCCGCATCCGTTTTCAGCTCCTGCCGCGTTTCGCGGTATTCTTTCCAACAGCGTATGACGTGTGCGGAGCCTCCTGTCTGTATTTAACAATCCCGGGACCGGATTGGTTTCCGGAGCAACCGGTGAGCCGGCGGCCCCTGGTGTCTCAGGTTTGCCGGGCCGATCAATCAATATGTACATACATATAGACAAACATATTGAACAATCTGTGAAATTCCAAATATTATTTTCCCCTCCGGGGGAGGATGTGCTGCTATGAACGACAGGTTGTCCGGAAAACGATGCTACGGGTGCCGCGGAGATGATATTTGCCGGAGCAACCTCCGTCGTATTGCGCTGCGGGAACAGCCTGCCGGTAAAGCTTTCAATGGCCGCGGGGATGATATTTGCCGGAGCAACCTCCGTGGTATTACGCTTCGGGAACAACCTGCCGGCAAAGCTTTCAATGGCCGCGGAGATGATATTGCCGGAGCAACCTCCGTGGTATTACGCTTCGGGAAGCATCCGCAAGAATGATTGGGGGGCACAGGAAACACTTTGCGGAAAGCTGTCTGAAAGGAGAAATGCGGCACCTGCCGGCCTTTGTTAGGAACCGGAAGGAAGCACCCCATACGGAATGCTATTGCAGGATGCGAGATAGAAGAAACTGCATGGGATGTACAATGGGACGGTATCGTGGAGAAACTCCCGGGCAATGCTTCCGGGGAACATCGGGCTTACACGCTTTACAGCGCCTATTGCTCCCTGCGGCTTTCAATGGTGTATACAAAACTGTCGGCCCGGTAGAAGCCCAGATTATATTCAATAGGACGTTCAGCCTGGTCGAAAACAAACCGCTTCCTGCACAATACCGGGCTGCCAAGATCCAGCTGCAGCTTGCCGGCCAGGAATTTGTCGGCCGCCCTCGCACTGATTTCCTCCTGCGACAAATCCGCCACCACCTGGTAGTCGCTCTCCAGTATCTCGTACAGCGGCCGCTTGAAATCCTCTTCCCCCGTCAGGCCGATCCGCGGATGGAAATACGACACAAAATAAACAAACGGTCCCTCGGGCCGCCCTCTCAGCTTTTCCAGCTTCAACACCTTCCTCGCCCCCTTGATATCAAAGAAATTCCGCACGCTTTCTTCCGGCTTCACCCAGCTCAGGTGCGTCTCGAAATTCTTGATCGGGATACCCCTTACCGCCATTTCCTGCGAAAAGCTCAGCCAGTTCAGCGCCCGGGAACTCACCATATTGTTGACTTTGGTGCCCACCCCCTTCTTCCGGACCAGCAGCCCCTCGTACACCAGCTTGTTGATCGCCTGCCGCAACGTTCCCCGCGAAATATTCAGCGTGCGCGCCATCTCCACCTCATTCGGCAAATGCTTGCCCTTCTGGTATTGCGGCTGCTTGATAATCTTCCGGAGCAGCTCTTCCGTCTGAATATGAAGCGGAACGGGACTTCTATGATCTATTGTAAATGTCATATGTATACACGAATATACAATATTACATTTTTTGCGCCAGTTTGGGGGCCGGGAAATCGCCCCGTCAAAAATAATCGGCCGATTTGTTGCTTAAATGTACATATGTATATACATTTGAATAATCTTTCCCGGCACGTTATGATAAATTGCACGATGCCGCGATATAATTGAAAAAGCCGTCGGATAAATACAGGTAGCCTTAGATTTCCAAAATTGTCAATTCGTCAAGATCATGAAAATTGTAACACTGTCTGCTTTACTCCTCCTGGGGCTGTCTGCCGCCTCCTCCGCGCAGGTCAAACCCGGCGCGTTCCAGCCCTCGGCGTGGGTTGATCCGCAGCTCGGGTCTGTGCACGGCAGGTGGTTCTTTTATACACCCGCGGCCCTGCCATTCGGGATGGCCAAACTGGCGCCGCATACCAACGCGTACGGCAGCCCCGGCAGCTGGCTTCCCTGCGGGTACGATGACCGCCACACCTCCATCGAAGGCTTCGGGCATTTCCACGAATTCCAGATCGGCGGGCTGGTGGCCATGCCGGTTACCGGCCCCCTGCAAACCACCCCGGGCTCCCTTGAAAACCCCGATGCGGGCTATCGCTCCCGATTCGACAAGACATCGGAACATGCCGTGCCGGGATATTATTCCGTTTTCCTGAAAGACTACGGCATCAAAGCGGAAATCACCGCCACGGAACGGGTCGGCTATCACCGGTATACGTTCCCGGCATCGCAAACGGCCCGCGTCATCATTGATATCGGGCACCGCCAGGGCGAAAGCAGCGGGGTCACGGAAGCCAGCATGCGCCTGTCGGGGCCGAAAGAGCTGGAAGGCGCCATTGTGACCTATCCCGAGTACCTCAAATTCTGCGATCCGGGGAAACGGGTGAAAATGTACTTCGTCATCCGGCTCAGCAAAGCGCCCGCATCCTTCGGCGCATTTACAGACAGCCTCGTGTATCCGCGGCAAAAAGAAACGCGTGGCATTGGCAACGGGATGTTCCTGAATTTCTCGACCCGGCAAAACGAGATCATCGAAATGCAGGTAGGCCTTTCCTACACCAGTATCGAAAACGCCAGGAAAAACCTGCTGGCCGAGGCTACGGGCCAAAGTTTCGACGCCGTCAGAAAAACGGCGGCGGCCAAATGGAATGAAAAACTGGGGCGTATCCGCGTAGAAGGAAAAGACAGCGTCAACAAGGTGAAATTCTACACGGGCCTCTACCATGCCCTGCTGGGAAGGGGCCTGGCGAGCGACGTGAACGGGCAATATCCGAAAAACGACGGCGGCACCGGTCAGATACCGGCGGGTAAAAACGGCCGGCCGGCGTATCATCACTATAACACCGATGGCATCTGGGGCGCATTCTGGAACCTCGGCCAGCTCTGGGCGCTGGCCTACCCGGACTATCAAAGCGAGTACATACAATCCAATCTCGATTTCGCGCAGGAAACGGGCTGGTTGCACGACGGGGTAGCGGCCGGCGCACATTCAAACGGGGTGCAAACGAATTTCTTCGGCCTGCTGATTGCCGCCACCTACCACTCAGGAATACGTGACTTCAACGTGCAGCAAGCCTACGAAACGGCCTATAAAAATGAAACGGGGTATGCCGGCCGGCCCTATGGCTCGGGGAAGTACGACCTGCATTACCTCGTCAACAACGGTTACATTCCATCCAAAGACACCACCCTCTCCAATGGCTGGGTATTCAATTTCGGGGCTTCGCATACCCTTGAATTCTGTTTCAGCTCTTATGCCGTTGCCGAGTTCGCCAAAGCGCTCGGGAAAACGGACGACTATCAGCGCCTCATGAAACAGGCGGCGGCCTGGAAAAATCTCTTCGACCCGGAAACCCGCTTCATCCGGCCCAGGTACGAAAACGGGACGTTCATCGAAAAATTCGACCCGATGCAGCCCTGGAGAGGATTCCAGGAAGGCAACGCCTTTCAGTACACCTGGTATGTACCGCAGGATATCGCGGGCCTGATCAAACTCCTGGGTAAAGATCTCTTTAACGAACGGCTGGAACGTACTTTCGAGGAAAGCCGGAAATCCACCTTCGGTGGCGGTAAAGAAATCCACAGCTTCTCCGGTATTAAAAAACTCTACAATCACGGCAACCAGCCCTGCCTGCATCAATCCTGGCTGTTCAACTATTCCGGCAAGCCGTGGCTTACACAGCAATGGACCCGTACCATCTGCAACGAGTTTTACGGCGCCGGGCCGCTGCACGGTTATGGTTACGGGCAGGATGAAGACCAGGGGCAACTGGGCGCCTGGTACGTGATGGCCGCGCTGGGCCTGTTCGATGTACAGGGCCACGCTGCCATGCGCCCCACCTTCCAGTTCGGCAGCCCCCTGTTCGAAAAAGTGACGATCAAACTGGATCCGAAATATTACAAGGGTGAGGCACTCGTCATCGAAACGGCGAACAATGCAACGGATCATCCATATATCCAGTCGGCCGCCTTCAACGGAAAACAGATCGGCAACTGCTGGATAGAACGGGAACAACTCACCAATGGCGGCGTGCTGCGTTTCGAAATGGGCCCGCGGCCGGATACCACGTTCGGTGTCAAAACGCCCCCGCCGTCGATGAGCACAGCGCACCCGTGACAGGATCTTTGATGAACCAACTAATACGCAACCGATAAAATTCAACCGCTTTATGCGCCATGCAACAATATTTGCCACCTGCCTCGCCACCGCACTGCTGCTTTGCAGCGGGGCGGCGCTCGCCGGACCGGGCAATATCGCTTCCACCGCCGCTGTAAAGGCGTCTTCCGAAATGAACGAACAGGGAAAAGCACTCCGGGCGACCGACGGTGTTGTCAGAACAAACGGCGGCGGAGAATGGATATCCAACAGCAAAGTCACTTTCTGGGGCCAAATCGACTACCCCTGGATACAGCTGGACTGGACAACACCGCAGACCATCAACCAGGTTGTGTTGTACGACCGGCCCACGGAAGCGTCACATAACGCGGGCGGCGTGCTGATCTTCAGCAACGGCACCCGCATCCCCGTATTTGAAATACCCAACAATGGAGCGCCGAAAGTAGTGAGCTTTGCGGACCAGACCGTTACCTGGGTGCGCTTCGAAACAACGGACGCCGACGGTTCCCATGTGGGGCTCTCCGAGATAGAAGTGTTCCCCTCTCCCACCGATCCGGTTTCGTGGGTGGACCCCTTCATCGAGTCGGCCCGTGGCCGGTATTTCTTTTGCGTAACGGGCAGCCAGCCGTTCGGTATGATCAGCGCTTCTCCCCTGACCCGTAACAAAAACCAATACGGGGGCGGGTACAACTACAACTCAACGGAAGTGCTCGGCTTCCCGCAGGTGCACTGCTGGATGCTGGCCGGTGTCACCTTGATGCCCACCACGGGAGATGTGATGCCGCACCTGGGCGAGCAGGCATGGAAGTCGAAATTTTCGCACGACGGCGAAATCATCCAGCCGGGCTATCACCGGCTCTACCTCGATAAATATGATACCTGGGTGGAACAAACGGCGGGCGACCGCGTCAGCTTCTACCGGTTCACCTATACAAAAGATGCGGTTGCCAATGTGCTGATCAACCTCGGCGGCTACGTGTCTACCACCACCATGACCGACGCGCGGGTGGAAAAAGTCAGTGGCACACGCATCGAAGGGTCCGTGAATACCACGGGGCGCTTGTGGGGCGGGCCGGAAAATGTCAGGATCTACTTTGCGGTCGATTTTGAAAAACCGTTCGGGCAGTTGAACGGCTGGAACGACCAACACGAATTAAAAGATATCACCACCCTGGCGGGCGGTCCCGAAAAAACACCCAAAAGCCCCGGCGGTTACGGAAGTTACTACGATGCCCCTACCACGGGCATATCGGCCCGGTACACCGTTAAGGCGGGAGAAACGTTGCAAATGAAAGTGGCCGTTTCCTACACGAGTGTTGAAAACGCCCGGCGCAACCTCGAGTCGGAATGCAGGCACTGGAACTTCGATCAGCTCCGTACGGCATCGCAGAACGAATGGAACGAAATGCTCGGCCGCATCACGGTAAAAGGAGGCAGCTTCAACCAGCAGAAAAAGTTCTACACAGACCTTTGGCACGTGCTGCTGGGCCGGCATAAACTCGACGACGTATCCGGCGACTACCCGGACAATACGGAAGGTGAGCGGCGGGGTAGTTTCACCGTCAACACCAAATTCAAAATCCGGACATTGCCGAAAGACGGCAACGGGAAAGTGAAGTTCCATATGTATAATTCGGACGCCTTCTGGCTGACGCAGTGGAACCTGAACGTACTATGGGGACTGGCATGGCCCGAAGTGCTGGACGATTTCGCGGCATGCCTGGTCCAATACGCGGAAAACGGCAAACTGCTGCCCCGGGGACCTAACGCGGGCGGATACACTTACATTATGACGGGATGTCCCGCCACCAACCTGATCACATCCGCATTCCAAAAAGGCGTGCTCACGAAGAAACCGGTCGAAACAGCCTACCGCGTGATGAAAGAAAACCATGCACCCGGCGGCATGATGGGCGGAAAAGCGGAGATAGAATTTTATATCAAAAACGGTTACTACCCTTCCAACGCGGGCATCACGCTTGAAATAGCCTTCCAGGACTGGGCGCTGGCGCAGATGGCGAAAAAACTCGGCAAAAAGAAAGACTACGCATATTTCTCCGAACGGTCGGAAGGCTGGCAGCACCTGTACGACAGCACACAAAAGCTGATCTTCCCCAAAAACAATGAGGGCAACTGGGTGCATAAAAACCCGCTCTCCGGCCACGGATGGGTGGAAGCCAACGCCTGGCAGGCCACCTGGTCGGTTTCCCACGGCATCGGCCCGCTGGCGCAAATGATGGGGGGTAACGACAGCCTTTGCCAGCGGCTCAACTTTGCCTTCGAACAGGCAAAAAGCCAGGATTTCGTTTTCGGCTACGGCGCGGGCTACGTCAGCTACGCCAACCAACCGGGTTGTTCCAACGCCCATGTTTTCAACTATGCCGGGCGGCCGGATTTGAGCCAGTACTGGGTACGAAAAGTGAATGAACAGGCATATGGAGGCGTTACGCCAGACAAGGGGTATGGCGGGCACGACGAAGACCAGGGGCAGATGGGCGGCGTAAGCGCCTTAACATCAATCGGGCTGTTCAGTCTCACCGGCACGTCCGGCATCGACCCCGTGTATGACATTACCAGTCCCGTTTTCGACGAAATCAACATCAAACTCAATAACGCGTATTATCCGGGCAAGGAATTTGTCATTAAGACGCACGGGAATGCCAGGGAACATTATTACATTCAGCGAGGCGCGCTCAACGGGCAGCCGCACCGGCAGTTTTTCTTCTCCCACAGGGATTTCGCGAAAGGCGGCCTGCTCGAATTGTGGCTGGGGCCGCAAGCCAGCCGCTCGTGGGGAGTTGCGACACATGCTTCCGCCACCGCCGCGCGCTAATCACGATACAATGCATCATCACCAATAATTTTATACAATGAAGAAATGTTTTCCGCTACTGCTCCTGTTCCCGGCCCTGCTGGCGACCGCACAGGAAAAAAAACCGGCAGGTCAGCAACTGGTACAGGAAATAAAAAACAACGAATACTTCGCCTTCGTTAAAAACAAAGCGCTGGAAGTCATGAAAACGGGCTTTAATGCTGGCGACGGTTACCGGGAAGTATGGATCCGCGACTACAACACCTTCATCGAACTGGCCGCGCAGGTGAACCCGAAAGAAGTGTTAAAGGAGAACCTCCTGGTATTTTTCCGGATGCAGGGCGACGACGGCAATATCATCGACGGGTTCACGCCCGCTGAAAAAATAGGCAAAGGCGAAACGGATTTTTCCTATTCCAAACTGGAGCCGCGCTACGCCGGGCATAAGAACACGGTGGAAACGGACCAGGAAACCTCGCTGGTGCAGGCGGTATACCGGTACATCCAGCTAACCGGCGACAAAACGATCCTGCAGGAAAAGATCGGCGATAAAACCGTAGCGCAGCGGCTGGAATTTTCGATGGACTTCCTGATGAACCACCGCTACAACAAACAGTACGGGCTCATCATCGGCGCTACCACGGCAGACTGGGGCGATGTACAGCCGGAGCACGGCTGGGGCGTTGACCTGGACGCCAATACCCACCCCGCCATCGACATTTACGATAACGCCATGTTCATCGTAGCCCTCGATAACCTGATGGCCATACTGCCGGCATCCAAACAGAAATGGCAGCCCATCCGGAACAAACTGGCGCAGAACAGCATGAAACACTTGTGGGACGCCAAACAACAGAAGTTCATCCCGCATATTTACCTCAAAGGCTCGCCCTTCCCCGCCGGCTTCGACGAAAACAAGATCTACTACTTTGGCGGCACCACCGTTGCCATCGAAGCCGGGTTGCTCAGCAAACAACAGATCAAAGCCTCGCTCGATGAAATGGTCAAAAGGGTGAAACTGGCCGGCGCGGCGTCCATCGGTTTGACGCTGTACCCACCCTACCCCGAAGGCTACTTTGCGAATAAAATCATGAACCCGGTGTACAGCTACCAGAATGGCGGAGACTGGACGTGGTTCGGCGCCAGGACGATTCAGCAGCTGGTTAAACATGGTTTTGTGGCCGAAGCGTATGAACAAATACAACCGATGGTGAAACGCGTAAAGGACAACAACGGTTTTTATGAATGGTATTCCGTAGACAATAAGCCCCGTGGCTCCGGTACGTTCCGCGGCGAAGCGGGCGTGCTCTACACCGCTATCCGGATGCTGGAGAACGTGAAGAAATAACCGTAACGGTAGTTCCGGAAACAAAAAAGGTTGAGCATGCACTCAACCTTTTTTGTTTCCCGCCTTCCTTGAAACACCCGAAACGTTGTTTGGCATAGGCGAAATCCCGTTCAGCCAGGCTAAGGCCAACCAGCCGCAGCCAGCCGCCCCATTTGTTCGCCTTTCCTGTTCTCTCCTGCATCAGCGGCGCACCGCAAATAATTTCTTCAAAAAATTAGCCGATTATAAAAAGTTTTACACTACATTTGATATGTACATACATTCGTACATACAAACATACAGAAAAACCAAAAGACATCGAGTAGTTATTGTAGCGTAAACAATTCCATAAAATGAATCCGGGGCCTCCACAAGAGGCCATGTCTAACGTATTTCCATAAGCGACGTAGCGCCAAAATCTGATTTCTTATTGTACGGTATGATATTCTAATTACCATAAACCACGGTTATGCATTCTCTTCAACATTCACGTGTCTGGCGCAAAGCCGGGCGCACGTTCTGCCGGCTGCTGCTGCCAGTTTTTTCATGTACCGCCGTTTGGGCGAACGACAAACATTCCCCGCCAATGGCCATCGCTGCGGGCGCGGAAAGCAACGCCTTCAAGCCTGAACAGGTTATCCAGGGCCAAATAACCGGCGACAAAGGAGAGCCGCTGGAAGGGGTCAGCATTTCTGAAAAAGGGACCAACAATGGAACCGTATCAGGCAAGGGCGGAAAGTACAGCATCAAGGTAAAAGACGCTAACAGCGTGCTGGTCTTCTATTTCATCGGTTACCTGACCCGGGAGGAAAAAGCGGGTGCATTATCTACACTCGATGTGAAACTGGAACTGCTCTCAAAAAATCTGAACGATGTGATTGTGGTGGGATATGGCACGCAGAAAAAGAAAGAAGTGACGAATGCGGTGGTGCAGATTTCGGGGGCGGAAGTGAAAAAATCCACCGCCGTTTCCGTGTCCAACGCCCTCTCCGGCCGGCTGTCAGGCTTATTCGTAAACCAGCGTAATGCGGCCCCCGGCTTCGACGACGCGCAGATACTGGTGAGAGGCCCCAACACCTACCGCAACAGCTCCGCGCTGATCGTGATCGATGGGGTGGCCAATGCCGATCCGGACGGCCTCAACAGGCTCGATCCGAACGACATCGAGTCCATATCCGTACTGAAAGACGCTTCGGCGGCCGTGTACGGCGCGCAATCGGCCGGCGGCGTTATCCTCGTTACCACCAAGCGGGGAAAAACCGGCAAACCGTCGTTCGATTTCAGTACCACGCATTCCTATCAAACGCCGACCATGAAAGTGAAATCGGCCGATGCGTTCCAGTATATGAACGTGCTCAACGAAAGAAGAGCGCTGGAAGGCACCCCGCCCGACTTCCCGGATGCACTCATCGAATCTTTCCGGAACGGCACCCGGCGTGCGGAAAACTGGTACGACGCACTCATCGGCCCGCCGGCCAAGCAATCCCGGCAATCACTCACCATGAGAGGAGGCTCTGAAAAGGTAAGATATTTTGTGTCGCTTGGAACGGCCAACCAGGGCGGTATCCTTCGCGGCGATGATAAAACCAAACTGCGGCAGTACAACGTAAGAAGCAACATCGACGTGACTGTTACCGATGATTTCGAAGTGGGCCTTGACCTTTCTTTCCGGCAGAAAAATACGCAAACACCGCAGGCCGGTTCGGGACAGATCGCTTACTTCGCCTCCACCAGCCCGCTGCAGGAAGCTTATATCGGCGGCGATTACCGGTACCCCGGCGAAGGATGGTCGCACCTGAACCCCGCTGCAAGGCTGCTGGGCCCGGGCTATCAGCGGTATAAAGCGGATATCAGCAACGGCACCATCCGTTTTAAATACAACATTCCTTTTGTTAAAGGGCTGTCGCTCGACGGTTTCGCGTCTGCCGTCAAAACCCTGCACTATGATAAAACATTTAACTATACCTGGTTCTATTACGAACGGGGCGCCAATCCCGGCGAAGTGATCAGGAAACAATCGAGGATAGTGGAAAATACCGGCATCACGGAAAATTTCCGGCAAAGCCTCAGCATCACCGAAAACCTCAAACTGTCATACAACACCACCATCCGTGATCATAAAATCGGCGCATTCGTAGCATATGAGCAGATGGACTATAAAGACAACTTCTTCTGGACCGCCCGCTACGGATACGACTCTCCGCTGATCGACCAGATTTCCGCCGGCAGTAAAGACCGCCAGAACTGGAACAACGACGGAGGCGCGTCGGAATTCGCCAGGAAGAACATCTTCGGCAGAATGACCTACGATTACAAGGGAAAATACCTCTTCGGCTTCAGCGCCCGCTACGACGGTTCCACCATTTTCCCGAAAGAAAGCCGCTTCGGTTTCTTCCCGCAAGTGTCCGCGGGATGGGTCATCAGCCAGGAATCCTTTGTGCCGAAAAATATTTTCAGCAACCTGAAAATCAGGGCATCCTGGGGCAAGCTGGGTAACGACCGGGTGGATCCCTTCCAGTACATCGGCTCCTATGGCTATGCCGCGGGCTGGGTAGTGAATGGTGCGGATGTGCAGGGCATTGCCCCTACCCGCAACCCCAATCCCCGTATTACCTGGGAAGTGAGCGAGAAAACAGACATCGGCCTGGAAGCGGGATTCATGGATAACAGGCTGACCTTTGAGCTGGATCTGTACAACTCCAATACCTCCAACATCCTGGGCAAAAGACAGGCCTCCGTGCCGAATTATACCGGCCTGGTGCTGCCGGACGAGAACATCGGCAAAATGAACAGCAAAGGGTTCGATTTCCAGGCCGGCTACCGCCAAAGCTTCGGCCGCCTGAACCTGCGCACCAATGGTAACTTTTCCTACACCAGGAACAAGATCGTGTTCTTCGATGAAACCCCGCAATCGCAGCCTTACCAGAAACAGGAAGGCCAGCCGAACGGCGCGATACTGGTGTACAAAACCCTCGGCATTTACAGAACAGCGGAAGATCTGAACAAATATCCCAAGTACGCGGGCGCACGCACGGGCGGATTGATTTTCGCCGACCTGAACAACGATGGTAAAATTGACGCGAACGACCGCTACAGACTGGATGCGGCGGCTTTTCCGAAAGCGCAGTTCGGGCTTACCATCGGGCTCGACTATGCGAACTTCGACCTCACCATGCTCCTGCAGGGACAAACCGGCGCCAAATGGCGGTTGAGCACCGGCTTTAACTCCGGCGCAGCCGGCAACGGCCTGGAATATGTTGCGCTGAATTCCTATTCACTCAACAACACCCATTCCATTCTCCCGATGATCTCGCCCACCGGCATCGCCGCATCAGACGCCGACTTCTATTATCATAATGTGATCTGGGCCCGCTTCAAATCGGTGGAGCTGGGCTATACGCTCCCCAGGAACCTGTTGTCCAAAGCCAGAATATCCGCGCTGAGGGTTTACCTGTCCGGCGACAACCTCTTTATGATGTACAACAACCTGAAAAAATACGGAGCTGGCGATCCGGAATTCCTGCTCGGCAACGGCGGCGGATATCCCAACATGAAAGCATTCAGTTTCGGCGCTAACCTTACTTTCTAAAATTTAATTATGAAACGATTGAATCTCCTACATAAAAAAGCCGCAAAGATGTATTTCGTGCTGCTTTGCAGTGCGGCGGCGGGCACCCTGTCGTGCAACAAGGATTTGCTGGACAAAAAGCCGCTGGACAAGCTGACGGACGAAGCGGTGTTTTCAGACGCCACCTTTCTTCAGAATTATGTGTACAATGTATACAACGGCATCCGGCCCATTTGGTCGCCGGGCACCGGAGGGTTTGAAGCCCTCACGGATGTAGCCGTATCGCAGCCGGAAACGCATGAAAGGTCCGCCGGTATACGCCAGTACATCGAAGGAAATATTTCGCCGGACAACGTGACAGACCTCACCAACATCTGGACGGAAGAATACGGGTATATCAGGAAAGCCAATGTGTTCTTCGAAAAAATTGCCAATTCCGCTTTCGAGCCGGCAGTGCTTGATCCCATGAAAGGCGAAATGCATTTCCTCCGCGCGTGGATGTATTTCGAACTGGTGAGGCTGTACGGCGGTGTGCCCATCATCACCAAAAGCTACAAGCTCGACGACAGCAATTTTGATGTGCCACGTAACACTTTCGACGAATGCATAAAATTCATCCTGGGTGAATGTGACCTGGCGGCAGGATTCCTGAAAGCCGGCGCACCCGTTGCCGGGAAGATCTCGAAAGCCGCCGCGCTGGCGCTGAAGGCGCGGGTGTTGCTGTACGTGGCCAGCCCGCTAAACAACCCGTCTAACGACAAGGCCAAATGGCAGGCCGCCGAAACCGCCACCAAAGCCGTGATCGACCTCGGGTTTACACTGCACCCCACGCACGACGACCTGTTTACGCGGCCGCTGAAAAGCACCGAGATCATCCTCGGCCGCTCTTCCACCACGGGCACCAGGGTGCCGGGATGGGGCTTCAACTACGACTACTGGCCCTGCGGGTTCGATGCACAGCAACGGCTCATGCCTACCCAGACATTTGTGAACATGTTCCAGCTGACGAACGGACAGTATCCCTACCTGGCAGACGGCGTTACGGTAAACCCGGCATCGGGCTACGATCCCCAGCAGCCGAATAAAAACCGCGATCCGCGGTACTACTCCAGCATCATTTATCCCGGCGCAGGGCCATTTACCATCAACGACGGTTCCAAAAGCACCGTTAGAACTTACGAATACTGGGAAGACGCCGCGCCCAATGCCAACAATGCCGCGCCTTACACCAACCCGAACAAGGTGGATCCGAAAAACGGGCAGACGCTGTTTGATTTCGGGCGCGACTCCAAAACCTACTGGGTCAAAGGATTGACGCCTTTTCACTGGAGAGTGCAAACCGGTTATACTTTCAGAAAATACCTCGATTTCACCGGCCCCCGCGCAAGTTTTGAGTACGATTATAAGCAGGCTACCGTTTTCCTGAGAATCGCCGAGTTTTACCTGAACTACGCGGAAATCCAGATCGCGCTGGGCAATGAAGCCGTAGCACGGGAGTATATCAACAAGATCAGGAAAAGACCGTCGGTGAACATGCCCGACATCACCAGCACCGGTGCCGACCTGGTGAGGGATTACCGCAATGAACGAGCGATCGAGCTGCATCTCGAAGATCATCGTTTCTTCGATCTCCTCCGTTGGAAAGCCGCACCAGGTAATATCGACATCCCTGTCCGCGGGCTGACGGGCGTGACGATGGACTGGACCGGCGCACAGCCCGGCGACCTGGCCGGCAAGTTCTCCTACACCTACGGCGTCATCCAGGCCGCGGAAGTACGGAAACCCTGGAAAGGCGATCATTATTATCTGTTGCCGATTCCACGGGATGAGATCAAAAGAAGTCATGATGCGATCAAACAAAACCCAGGTTACTAGATTGTTCCTGATAAGCACCCAAGCGGGGCATGCACAGTTGTGCATGCCCTTTTTTTATGTCCTTCGCTGAAAACCCCGCGCACGTATTGCATTCCACCTGCGAAATCCGGCAGGCCGGACTAAGATTTTGCCATCCGGGCGGATGAGCGCGGGCGGAGCGCGCCTTCCTGGCTAGCTTAGCCTGCTAAAAACCCCGATATCATGCAACCTGTTCTCCGGTATTTCGCGGCCGCTATATCCCTGCTCATGCTCTTTTCCGGCTTTGTTGCCTGTAAAAAGAACCCTGTCAGCGAAGGGAATCCAACGCTCACTCCCGCCGTCACCGGCAAAGGCGTTCCCAAAGGCGCCGGCGTGCAACAGGTGATCGGCCCCGCCGGCGGCACGCTCACCAGCGCCGACGGCAAGTTGACCGTCAACGTGCCGGCAGGCGCCGTTACCGCCAGCGTAACTTTCGGCATACAACCCATTACCAACACACTGATGAACGATACGGCCAAAAGGGCATTCCGGCTTACACCGGAGGGCACGGTTTTCGTCAAACCGGTGGAAGTGACCTACCATTATGCGGCGGACGCGGAAGGCATCCGGCCGGAGCTGCTGATGGCCGGTTACCAGACGGCGGAAGGCGCCTGGAAAGCGGTGCCCGCCAAGGTTAACACCACTACGCAGCAGTTCAGCTTTCAAACCACCCACTTCAGCGACTGGATGTTCAATTCCGCGGTGGAACTGAAAGCGTCCAAACAGCATGTGCGGGTGGGCGAAGAAGTGCAACTGGAGGTGACCGGCCTCGTGATGCTGAACGACGACCTGCTGGCGCCTTTGCCCAGCGGTGATTTCCGCGGATGGCTGGAAGAATTCGACTGGCGGCTGCTGAACAATTTCGGCGCCCTCACCTATCAGGCCAACGATCCCAGCAAAGCGGAATACGAGCCGAATCATCCCGAGCCTGGCGGCGACAACAAAGCGGAAATTTCAGTGACCTGCAAAGGCAACATCAAAATAAAAGACGAAAACGCCCCCGGCGGATACCAAACCTTCAAACAGCTCATCCTTCTCACCAGCATCGACATCCTCGGCGATGTGTTCATGGCCGGCAGCTTCGGCGATGCGTTCAATATGACACAGGTGACCGCATTGATGGCCAACGGCCGCATTTATGTGACCGGTCACTCCGCCGACGTCAGCGTCAGTTTCGAGATATACGGTTTCCAGGCAGACGGGTACCCCAGCGGTGAACGCGGCACCATCGGTAAATCTTTCACAGTCGTTAGCCGGACGATTGTTTCCCCACCGTACGCTTACAGCTCCGAGTACGAGGAATGCACGCCAACGAGGGTGAAGCGCTTTTCGTCGGGCGTGCTGACCCTGAAAAAGTGGGGCGCTATCGGGGAGCCGGTGGAAGGCTCCTTCAGCGGTACGCTTTATATGCAAGACGGTTTTGATGAAAACAGATGCCCCAAGTACAAGGAACGCGCGCTGAACGCCACGTTCAGAACAGTGCGGAGCTTGTAGGAAGGATTCTCCGCACCCTGCGTTAAACAGGCTGCCTTACTTACCGCCATCGCGCTGCCGGCCGGCAAGTTTTGCTATCGTGGCGGCCAGAAACTGTTTTTCTACTTTGGATTTAGTGAGTGTCGCGGCCTGCCTGTAGTGCGCAATGGCTTTATCAACATCGATGCCGGTGTACAGGTAGCCCAGCAACTCATGGTAATAATTGCTCTCCGCGAAGTTTAACTTTTCAGCCTCCCCGATGCCTTTGCCGGCGCCGTGCACCCTGGCCAGGGCAAACACCCTGTTCAGCGCGGTTGCGGGAGAATATTCAATCAGGATGAGCTGGTCGTATAATTGTAAAATGTGCTGCCATTTGTTGTCGCCGGTAGGCGTGGTGTGCCAGTAGGCAATACCCGCTTCGAGGTGGTATTTTGAAATCTCCTGGCCGTTACAGGCGTTTACCAGGTAATAGTTGCCTTTATCGATCAGCGACTGATCCCACAAATCACGGTTCTGTTCTTCAAAAAGCACCACCGCCCCGTTTTTGTCCGTCCTCGCGGCGAGGCGCGAGCTTTGGAAGCACATCAAAGCCAACAGCGCGTTAACGCGGGGCGTGTTGGTCAGCGGGTTGTCCGATAACACCACCGCCAGCCGCAGTGCTTCCGAGCACAGCTCCCGCTGGATGAGCTGGTTGTTGGTTTTGGAAAAGTATCCTTCGTTGAACAGGAGATATAATGTCCGCAGCACGGCATCCAGCCTTGCCGTAATGTCGGGTTCGTTCAAAGGCCCGATGTTGAAATGATCGTTGCGGAGGTTCGTCCTGGCGCGGTGCAGCCGCTTCTTCACCGTTTCCGTTTTTGAGAGGAACGCGTTGGCGATTTCTTCCACGCTGAACCCGCAAAGAATCTGCAGGGCCAGGCAAATCTGGCCTTCGGCGGAGTTGCTGGCATTACACACGGCGAAAATCATCGCCAGCTGGCTGTCTGCGATGCTTTCGCGGCTGAACTCAAATTCCGGTTCCGCTTCCGCTTCTTCCGGCCGTACGGCTGGTTTCACCTTTTTCTCAAATACGGCCGCGCGCTTGCAATAGTCTTTCGCCTTATTCTTCGCCACGGTATACAGCCACGCGGCGGGGTTTTCCGGTATTCCGCCAACGGCCCAGCTTTCGGAAGCTTTCAGGAATGTTTCGGAGGCAATATCTTCGGCTATCTCAATATGCCGCAAGCTAAAATGACGGCATAGCACGGCCGTCATTCTAGCATATTCCTGCCGGAACAGGTGTGGTAAAAGTTCATTTGATGTAGGCTGTGCTGGCATCAATCCCGTTTTAGCACCTCTCTCACTTCAACGTTCCCCCCTAATTTGAAAATCGGGTTGCCTTTCGCCATCTCGATGGCCTCGTCGATGGTGTCGGTTCTCACGATAATATAGCCAACCACGAATTCCTTGATTTCCGTGTAAGGGCCGTCCGTTACGATATTGTCCGGCCGCACCGTTTTCGCGCTGCCAGGCAGGGGCAGCAGGGTGTTGCCTTTGTCTGCCAGCTTGTTCTGCGCGGCTATTCCCGCCAGCCAGTTCATGCGTTCCTGCATTTGTTCGGGCGACGGTTTGAAGTCGGCCATGTCTTTCAGCCTGAAAATTAAAGCAAATTCTTTCATCTTGTTTAAAGTTTGGTGTGCTGTATAGTAACGACCGAAGCGCCCGGATGGGGACAAAAAAACTTCCAATTTTCAGATCATTCCGCAAGCCCCGTCATAATCCACCGTGAAGCCGGGCTTCATCGTTCCTTCTATAATCACCGGCTGTATGCTGTGGATACCCATGTAATTTAAGATAGCGGAAAGATAATTCACGATGTAATCTTTCACAGGGTCGAACCCGCCATGATTGTAACAGCCACCGGCGGTAACGGCCAGGTACACGGTTTTGTCCCTTAAAAGCCCCTCCCTGATACCATCGGTACCGTAGGCGATGGTTTCTCCCATCCTCACCACCTGGTCGATATAGGCCTTTAAGGCGGCGTGTATCCCGAAATTATACATGGGCGCCCCCAGCACAATGATATCCGCGCTTTTTATTTCCTGCAAAATCGCGTCCGAATACGCCAACGCTGCCTTTTCCCCGCTGTTGCGGTCACGGTCGTTTTTAAAAGACGCATCAATCTGCCGGTTGGTCAGAAATGGCGGTGCGCCGGTGGCGAGGTTGCGTTCAGCCACGCTGATACCCGGGTATTTCCCCTCCAGTCTGCGCACAATGGCCCTGCCCAGCCGGATGCTGTGTGAACAATCGCCCATGGGGCTGGAAATGACGTGCAATAAATTCTTCATCTGAAAACCTTTATTCTATGACGCCCCAGCAAGGAGAACGGGGACGGCTTGACTGGTTTTTCTTCAGAAGGGTGCAGCAAAAAGCCGGGATTGCCCCGGCCATTTGATGTTGAATATGCTGTTGCACGGACAGACTGCGCCGGCTACTCTTCGAAGCGGTAGCTGGCATGGGTATCATAGTCTATCCCATGCTTTTTCTTCAGTTCCCGTATGTAATCGAGGGTAGGCAGCGTATGCGGGCTGGCTACCGAATCGCCCACCCGTTCAAACGAATGGAGGAGCATTTCTTCCAGGCAGCTGCTTACGCTCATGCGTTTATGTTCAGCCAGGTCGTGCAGCAGGGCCGCCAGCCGTTTTTCGAGGCGCACCGGCACATCTACCCGTTCGATTTTTATAACAGGCCCCTGGTTGTAGATGTATTGGCCGAAACCGATAAAATTGCCGTACGGGTCGCGCGTCATGTAATCACGAATGCCGTAGTGGCGGTCGTCCAGCGGTTCAACGATGTCGACGCCGCTGGCCCGGTGGAATGCATACAGCCCGTCCGCATCGTCGACGATGAAATTCACGATAGACGGGCCTTTGGTGTAAGCCTCGCCAGACTGCAGATGCAACACGGAATTGCCCAGCCCCACCCCGGCAAAAACAGGCGGCTCGCCCCAGGTGAAGTGCCGGGTAAAACCCAGGCGGTTTACATAAAAGTCGACGGCGGCAGGAATATCCGCTACCTGTATGGTAGGCAATACCTGGCTGTGTTCGATGTTCGGGCGCATGTTTACAACGTTTAGTTTGAACGGTTACAAGGTCTTCTTCAGCTTCACTTCCACTTTTTCCCCGTCTTTATCGATTGTCACCACTTTCTTGATGCTGGCCGCGGCGTTTGAATTGTATGCCCTGGAGGTGGTGTGGGTCATGGTACCCTGGTAGAGGCCGTTGACGTACCGGTCCGTATAACCCGTCACTTCCGTCTGGCGGGAGGTGTGCACATACCCGAACTCTGTAAACAGCAGGTATTCCCCCGGCATGAGGTTCACGAATTCGAAGCTGCCTCTATCGTCGTATATCGTCGTTGTTTTTATGCATTGGGCGGCCTCTTTGGAGAGTGCGATGGCTTGCCCTTTTTTACGGGCCGCTTCGTTGGCCTTCACCCATTCCTTGAAGTAGTCGGTGTAGGGGATCAGCACCACCGAGGTGCCCTGCCGGGCGTATTGTTTCTTGTTGATGTTGAGCACGGCGATATTGCCCAGCACGCCGCCGGCATTTTCATTGTCCCTGGCAAACGCCTGTCCGCTGATCACGGATTTGCCGCCCTTGATCATCTTCATCGCCGTTTCCCGGTCGAATTTGCTCTTGATGGGATTGTGATCCATTTCCTTGTCGAGCATCACGATCTGCTGGCCTTTCGTTTCGATCTCCACTTTCCAGAGCCGGCGGGTTTTCTGGTCGATGTAGTAATTGTACCGGTCGCCTGTGGCCGGTTCAGACACGCTCACCTGCCATACTTTGTGCGTGCCGGTATGCTGGCTGGCGTACACATTGTTCCTGACTTCTTCTATCTGCGCTTCCTTCAGGTTGGTATCGTTGTCCGGCTTGTATTCGTATACCGGCATGGTGCCGGTAAAGCCGGATGCGAGCGGCAGCAGGGCCAGCAGGTAAGGATAGGCATAGCTGTCGAAAAAGGGGCCTTTTACCGCTTCTTTGATGGTGCTTCGCTGGTCGGTTTGCCGGTCGTAATAGTAGCCGGTTACTTCCTTTCCGAACGAGAGCACCATTTCCCGGTTCCGGTTGAAAGAGGAGCGGTAAATGGGTTTGAACGAGGCATCGGCGATGCTGGTGTCTATCCACATATCGTCCGAGCCTGCCAGGTTCATGGCGGTGTAGATGGCCACGGTTTCTTTGTTGGCGTTGATCTCGATGGCGAACGAGCTGACAGGCACCTGCTGCCCGTTGTGATTCACGAAGCAGGCCATTTCAAACTGGCCGTTTTTCAGCCATTTGCTGTCGAGGGTTTGATTGTCAGGTTTGATGGTGGTTTGTCCCTTGCTGCCTGTTGCGGCACATACGAGTGCCAGGGCGGCTAACGCCCGGAATAGTCGGAAACGGGTTACGGTCATGTCTGTTTTGTTTTAAAGTTCCAGTTTATGCTGCCAGGGTACGGGGCAAAATTAGCAAAAAATGGCGTTCGGGACATGCTAAAGCACAAAATCACCATCCTCCATAAAAAAGAATGACGGCAGATCCTTGCCGTCATTCTTTTCACCCGGGAGATATCGTGCACACGCTTACGGCGTGTTGTTCATTTGCCAAACCGGCGCCGTGAAGATGGTGCCGTATTTCTTGCCATGTTCCCGGGTAGTGCAGGGATAGGGCTCCGCCGTGTTGGCCGACTGCTGCAGGCCAATCACCGACGTAAACACAAAACCGGGGTAAGGCGATTTCTGCACCGTGTTATGATGCACGTTGATCTGCCCGAACGCCCCTGCCGCCGGTACGTTCCCCGCCCCGTTGGAATAGAATACGGACAGTACGCCGGGCGGCATGGCCTGGTTGTTTTTCTCGAACATGCATTCGAAAAACCGGTTGTTCCTGATTTCCACATGATCCGCGAAGCCGCCGCCCATCCAGTGAATTTCAGGGGCTACCAGGATGCCGTTCATGGCGGTGCCGGTAATTTCATTGTCGTGCACGATGCCGTTGCTGCTTTTGATGAGGATGCCGCGGGAGCGGTTGTAGCCCACCTTGTTGTTGCGGATCACGAACCCTTTGCCGGTATGGCTTTCGTTGTACACCACATCGCCAATGCCCATGGCCGGCAGGCTATCTACCGTGATGCGCACGCCCCTGGTGTAGTTGGGCTGAAAAAGCAGGGTCTGGTACAGGGCGAAGACCGCCTGTTTTTCCGTATCGGTGGGCGTATAGGGCTCAATTGCCAGTATCTTCATTTTGCCGCTTTTGGTGCCTGCGTACAACACATGCTGCAGGGTATCGCCGGTATAAAATACGAGATTCGATTCGCGGGCCATCAGGTAAACGGAGTTCGTAGCGCTGTCTACCCGGCACACCGGGAATGAGCGGCCGCATACGATGATGCAGTCGTCGCCATTGTGTTTCACATCGCAGTTCTCCACCAGGGGCCCGATGGCGGCCATGCTGCTGTGAATGCCGTCCGCATTGCTGGAGCGCAGCCGCGCGGGCATGCCCGGTGTTGTGGGGCCGCGGCCTACCTTGCAGCGGTTGTAGTGCGTGGCCTTGCAGTCCCTTTCGTAAAAAGAAAAACTGTTCGATCCGTACACCGTCACGTCTTCCACGGTGGCGTTCGTGCATTTTTCGAGCTGGAAGGCATGCGCGGCGGGGTTGGCTTTGGCAGACACTACGTCGAGCACCACCAGGTCGCCCACCTTTTCATTCGCTACCCAGGCATTGCTTTTGGTGAGCCGGAACCGGCGGGTGTCTACTTTCTGGAAAGCGGAATAATGCCCTTCGCCGGTGGTGATGCTGTTTCTTTTCAGCTGCCTGGTGGCCGCGTCGTAAAACTGCACGCGGTGGTTCTTCACGTTATCGACGGGATAGCCCGGGTCTATTTCCACCTCGAACCACATGTTACCGGCATCTTTGGCCACAATGACGCCCTGCGTGAAACAAAGCGGATCGTAATCGATGGAAAAGTTGGATATTTTGATGTTCGTGCAATTCAAAAAACGGAGCGCCAGCTCCTGCGAATTGCAGATGATGGAAGCGCCGTTGCCCCTGATCTCTACATTGTTCAGGTTGGCAAACAGGTAAGCCCCGTTCGTCATATTGTTGAGCAGGTACTTGCCCGCGGGGATTTCGATCACGGGATTGTTCTTCTGCGCGTCGAGGATGGGCTTCAATTCCGGCAGCTGCGCCTTTGCCGCCACGGCGAAGGCCATGCACACACAGAGATGGAATAATCGGGACATGCGTTTCATTGTATGCTTGCTTGTTTTTTACGGTTAGAAGAAAGACGTTACAGCACCAGCAATTTTTTGGTGGTTTGTTTTTTACCATCGCTGAGCGTAACATAGTACACCCCTTTGGCCAGCCCCCGTACATCGACGGTCACCTTGCCTGCGTGTAGGGATGCCGGCGGAATCCGCCGCACCACTTGTCCCGCCGCGCTGGTTAGCACGATGGAAGGATTCGTCATGTGCGCGTTATTGAACGTTACCACCACCTGCTCTTGCGCACCGTTGGGCGACAACCGCAGGCTAATGGAATCCGTTTCGCTTTTGCGGGACTGGGCATTGACAGTGACAGCCTCCGGCGCCATCACGATAGACCGGAAAACGTTCTGTTCGTTGGCCTTGATGATCACGGTGGGCACGGTGGCCGAAAAATCGCTGTTGTACCCGGTGTTGTCGGTCAGGGTAACAATCTCCCCGCCGGCGCTGGTGGCGTTGTCGTTTCTGCGGATGGCGTAGAGCGTCACCGTTCCATTGGCGTTCAACGCGCCCGTAACGGCGCGGTACTTGTCAGACGCCACGCCGATGGCACCGTTGCTCACCCAGGCGCCGCCCGACAGCGAATATTTCCGCAGCAGGTTATCATGCGCCAGGTACAGCACATCGGAACCGCTGCCCGCATTCACGATCAGGTACTGGTATGGGCTGCCCGTGGCAGGCAGGCCCGGAAGGTTCACCATTATTTGCCCGGCTGTAACGGGAAGCCCCGTGCCCACGGAGGTAAGCCGGTAAGAACCGGAAGTGGACGAGGCATATAGTTGCCCGTTCGACACCATCAGCGAGCGTGCCGTGGCATTGGTGATCTGCAGGTGCGATGTGCCGCCCAGCGTGGTATACATGATGCCGCCGGAGCCACCGCTCACCCAGATGTTAGCGCCATCGATCACGGCCGCGCGTACCGCCTGGCCGCTGAAAGCGCTCAACGCGGTGGAGGTGTTCACCGTACCGTCCGCATGCACCACCGCCACGACCCTTTTTACCGTGGTTGCGGAAATGGCCGACACGCCGGTTGTACCGGGAGCCGCGTCGTACCCCGCAAGCGCCAGCTTTCCGCCGTCCTGCGACAGGCTGAGGTAGCCTTCCGTATAATCGGTGGTTGAAATGGGCAGCGTGAGCCTTTTGTGATCGCCGGAAACGGCTACAGGCATGGGAATGCTTCGTACCAGCCCCCCGCAGGGATTGTATTCATCCAGGAAGACCGGCTGCGCCGTGCCGGCCACGAGCGTATCCGCCCCGGACCCGATTCTCAGCACCACAAAATTTCCAGGGATAAACGATTGCGCGAAACAATTGGACACGAATAGTACATAGAGGATAACGTGGACAGTTCTTTTCATGTGGAATTTGCTTATAGCGACAAGTAACACAAAAAGCGATATGCCCACAATGAAAGCGCGACAATATTTTTAGTGGGAATGTTCCCAGTGTGAGGGAATGTTCCCATAAAAGGCAACAACCGCGGCGCTGCAGGAACAAGAACGCCGCAACCAGCCTGCCTCACAGGCAGGTCTGATCATACCGCACCGGCTGCCGGTTCCGGTCCGGACCAATTTTCTTTCACCCTCTGGCGAGACCATCAGGGCGCCGCGCTGCCGCCGGATCCCATGATCATACCCGAGAAGGGTAAAATCATCACCATCACCGCGAGGCATACCATGAAAGCGATCAGGCTGACGATCACCAGCATCAGGTTGAACCAGTCTTCACTCATCTCGCTGTAACCCGGGATGCGCTGCGCCCTTTCGGGGAAACGGCCTGCGATATCCCGCTTCCTTTCGTCGAGCTCACGCTTATGCCAGCAGGCCACCAGCGCCGCAAAAAACAAAACAGACAACGAAAGTGGAACCAGCACCACGTAACCCAACGGAATAACCATACCAAGCAACATCAACGCAACCGACAGCCCCAGCAAAATCAGGTAACTAGCTCTTTGGCCGAAAAACCGGCTGATAAGCCAGTGAAAGCCGTAAAACATTCCACAAATAAGCAGAAAAAGGAAGACTTGACCCATGGCAAGGGAATTGTTATACTAATATAGCTGATTCCCGCTGGATAAACGCCCTGCCGGGCAACATTGGACAACTAAGCCTGCATGCTTGCCACCGCGCTCACCAAGGAACATGCCGCTTCCCAAGAAAGACATCGACAACTGGCCGGTGCTGAAAGACCCGCAGCATCCAGGTTACTGGTGAATGCTTGTTTCTCATGAAAAGCGCCCGTTTGTTGCAGGCGTTCTTCATTGGCGCACAATACCGTTGCACAAACCGCCCACCTGTCGCAATCAGCCCTTAAAAAGTCGGATTACCCGGCCGGCGCAAACGGAAACCTGTTCTACCTTTGCCGTATTGGCAGCAGGCACGGCTATGACGAACCCTACTGCAACGACTATTCCAAATAAACAAACATAACACCATGCGAAAACTGAAACTGCAAATGAACATTTTCGTGGACGGGAAAGTAACCGTCGACTACGGCGGAACAAACATTCAATGGAACGAAGAAATCAAAGCCTTCGGAACGGAAAACCTCGCCGGCGTAGACACCATACTGCTTGGGCGTAGAACAGCGGACGAAATTGCTTCGTACTGGGGAGCGGTAGCGGACGATGCCACCCACGCCGATCATGCGTATGGAAAACTGGTCACCCAAATCCCGAAGGTCGTTTTCTCCAACAGCTTGCAGGGAAAGGAAATAAACAACACAACGATCGTTGGCGGTGATATTGCCCGGGAAGTAGGAAAACTGAAAGAATGCCGCGCCTTCAAAGGCGGGAGCGTTTTGCTGAGTTATGAAGGAGCCTGATTCACCGGAGCACACCGGGAATACAAAAAACCCGCGCAGTGCGCGGGTTTCTGAAAAAATCATCGATAGGCAGCCTAGTCTTTCAAGCCCAGGTAGGCTTTTACCGCCGCATAGTTTTTCCAGTCAACGGCATTCGCAGACCGTGCCGCGGTGCCGCCGGGAATAATGATGTAACGGTACTGCTGGATTTTCTCACCGGCGCCGGTTGTGATGGTGCTGGCGCTCAGGTTGGAATAAAGCGAAATCGTTTTTTCGTAGGCCACAAAATTAATGTAAGCACCATTCTCCCCGCGATATGGAATGGACGTGATCACCGGGTCCGCGGCCGTATTGAAGTTAATATATATTTTCACCTCGCCCGTATTGAGGATTTCCTTCGTCAGCTTCGGCGCGTCTATGTCGGCATAGTAACCAAGCGTATCGATTCTGCCATTGAGTATGACAGTATCCGGTTTAAAGGTAACGGTTAGCCAGTTGGAATAGATCACATTGGCCGTGCCGGGGTCTCCTTTGGGCCCGGAAGGCCCGGCGGGGCCACCGTCCCCTTTATCGCCTTTTTGCCCCTGCTCGCCCGCAGGCCCGGCAGCGCCGTCTTTGCCACAGGAAATAAAGGTCAGGGTTGCCGCCAGCAACAGCAGGAAGGGAAAGAAATGCAGTAAACGTTTCATAAAATTGATTGAGATTGGAGTTTGTGAATTGGAGTTTGGTTTAAAATGAAATGACTTGCAGCTATCAAGCAGTATAGGTTAAACCGGTACAGGGCTTCCGACATGGGCTCCGTCAAAAAGAAAAACCTCCGGGAATCTATGATCACCAGAGGCTATTCGAGACGAACGGGATTGCAGTGAATCCCCGTTCCGAATAACGATCAAGACTAACTGCTCCAAATATAGGCAACAAATTCCATTTTCGGTAGCCTCCATTACTTTATCGCCTGCTATTCAAATCCAAACTTACTGCTACCGTTCTTCCACTGCTCCTTTGCGGGGATGTCTTCAATCGCGTCGCAATGCTCCGCTATTTTCCCTTTTTACACCCTGAACCCGCAGGTTCGCCATCACTTTCTCAAATAATGATGCGCCACACAGCCGGATTTGAAAATGGTGGTATCTACCAGTTTCAATTTAAAATTCTCCTGGAGGCTACCGGCTTCGAGCAAGCGTCTTCCCTTCCCCACCAATACCGGGTGCACCACCAAACGAAATTCATCTATCAGGCCCGCTGTTATCAACTCGGGAAGCATGCTGACACTGTCTACCATAATTTTCTCGCCGGGTTGCTGCTTCAGCTGCTGCAGTTCAGCGGCTGGATTGCTGCGGACAATCCGTGTATTCTTCTCCTCCACACTGTTTAACGACCGTGAAACAACCACTTTCTCGATAGCCACCAGCTTTTCGGCAAACCTGATCTCGTCCGCTGTGCCGGATTTATTTTTTGCCACATCGGCCCAATACGGGAACATGAGCTGGTACATCACACGCCCGAAAAAGAGCAGGTCCACGTTGTCCATCAACCTTGTAAAATAATCGTGCAGCTCTTCATCGGGTTCAGCAAAAGTATGATCGCAATAGCCATCCAGGCTGATATTTAAAGCGAAGGTTACGGTTCTCATTTATGATTTTTTAAAGCGTACTTCAGAACACCTATGCGCGGTAAGTCATGGCAATGACCCCTGCCGGGAAACTCTTTACATCCGCCAGCTTCAGGTAATGCGGTACTGCAAGACCGGAGAAGATAGGCAATCCCGAACCCAGGGCAACGGGATGAATGGCCAGATGGTACTCATCAACGAGCCCGGTTGCAATGAGGTGCTGCATAAACCCCGCGCCGCCAATGGCCACGATCGGCTTCCCGGATCCGGCTTTCAGCTCCTTGATCCCCTCGGCCAGATCGCCGTCGAACACCTGTGCGTTCACCCAGGAATCCGCGGCTGGCGACTGCTCCGAATTTACTTGCTGGATGCCCTTAAATCCCTTTTGGGTAAACACGGCTTTGGGAATCTCGTTCATCGGCGCGGCAAACGGTCCGGTTGCGGTGGGCCAGTAAGGGGCCATCATTTCGAACGACTTCCGGCCCATGATAATCAATCCAGACTCCCGGATGACTCCCACGCTCCAGGCCGCCGATTCCGCATCGCCGGTTTTGAAGACCCAGTCCTTCCCGCCATCTGTGGCGGCAACAAAACCGTCGATCGACATCGACATCTTAATAACTAATTTTCGCATAATTATTGATTTGTTTTACAAATGTACCGAGCGCTTTGCAATGCCACGATGGGCAAAGCCGCCAGACTACGGGGTAATTGCGACATTACGAAGAGAAGGTGAAATTCACCCGTTATAATTGGGGTCAAACTCCACGATCCATTCAATGCCATATTTATCTCTGAACATACCGGCGTATGTTCCCCAAGGGCTGTCGCCAATGGGCCCTTCAACCTCCCCTCCTGCCGATAATCCGTTAAATATGCTGTCGGCTTCTTCCCGGCTTTCCGCGCTAACTAATATTTTAGACCTGTTCTCGTTTTCGTTTACCCGTCCCATAAACGCCGGAACATCATTGGCTATTAATACATTTTGCTTACCGATCGGTAAACCAATGTACATGAGTTTATTGGCTTCGCTTTCCGCAACCTGAAATTCAGGGCCCGCCAGATCCTTGAAGCGGACAACCTTTGTGAACGCTCCACCGAAAACTGATTTGTAAAAGGTAAACGCCTCTTCGGCGTTGCCATTGAAGTTGATCCAGGGATTGATTGTTCTCATAATTTTATTTTTTGAGGTTTAAAATTTCCAGCTCAGGTTATCGACAAAGACGCCAACACATTTTCCAAATTGCGCATTGACATCTTAAATCCTTCGGTGAAGCCCATTTCAATCAACTTCTCCATGCGGGCAAGGGATTCATTAAAAATGGAGATACTCACCTTTGTTCTGCCATTTTGCTCGCTGAAGGTGTAATCCCATTCAGAACCCGGCAATTCCCGGTTTTCGTCTTTGTCTGCAAAAGAATTATACATTTTGAAATGGGTTTTCGGGGTAATGGAAATATATTCCTGAACCGACCAGCGCTCCTGTCCGTCGGGGCTTATCATCGCATAGAACCTTCGCCCGCCGACTTTAAAATCCATATACTTGGTTTTGGCGCGCATAGGCGCAGGGGCGTTCCATTGGTCCAGCAGTTCCGGCTTGGTAAAGGCATCCCATACCAGAGAAAGTCCGGCATTAAACTCCCTGACGATGAATACCGTTTTCGCCGCTTTGTCAACATTAAAATCAAATAGCAAATCGTTGTTCATTTTTTTTGTTTTTTAATTGTTGATAGTAGGTTATCAAGCTGATTGAACTGGGTTTCCCAGCTCTTCCTAAACTGGGCCAGCCAGTGGTCAAACTCCTGCATTTTTTTCGCGTTCAGGTGATAATAAATCTCCCTGCCGCTATGCTCGGATTTAATCAATTCGCATTCGTGCAATACTTTAATGTGTTTTGATACTGCCTGGCGGGTCATATCAAATTTTTCAGCCATTGCATTCGGCGTCAGCGCCTGGATGGCAAGCAGCGTTAAAATAGCCCTGCGTGTTGGGTCGGCTATGGCCTGGAATATATCTTGTTTCATCTTGGTTATTAATTGAGCAACCTCCTGGTTGCAAATATATGTGCAACTTTTTAGTTGCGCAAATATATTTTACATTTTTTCTGGTAGAAGGGCGGAAAGCAACCCATATTGGCACACATATCGTTTTTTTTTGAAAATTGTATAATTGCGGCTATTTTCGGGTTGGTGGCAAGTGCAACAGGCGACAGTAACCACCTATAAAAACAATGCGAGACATACTATTTGACTTTATATCCAAATACGTTACTTTGACAGATGACGAGAAGAACGTCATACTTTCTTTAGACATATTCCGCACTATGAAGAAAGGGGCGATTTTACTCCAGGAAGGACAAAAATCGAAAGACAGTTACTTTATTTTAAAAGGCTGCATCCGGACATATTATGTTTTAAACAGTGAAGAAAAAACCACTGCTTTCTATACAGATATGGAAATTTTGACGCCCCCTTGCGTAACAAGCAAAACTCCGTCCGAGTGCTATATAAGTTGTATAGAAGACACTATACTTACCGTTTCAAATTCTGATATGGAAGTAGATGTAAACCGTAAATTCCCAAAGTTCGAAAGCCTGTGCAGAATACTGTCCGAAGAACTTTTAGCTAAACAACGAATAGAATTTGACGAGTTCAAAACTTCTTCCCCGGAACAACGGTACATGAACTTAATACAAAAAAGGCCAGACCTCGTACAGCGTGTGCCACAGCATTATTTAGCGAGCTATTTAGGTATCAAACCCCAGTCTTTAAGCCGGTTAAGAGCAAGAATTGCAGAGAAAAACAAGGGATAGGGTTCATTTCTTAACTTAAGTGAACGGGTTATTGTGCCTCGCCCATCTACTTTTGCAGTATCGTTGAATAGTAATAAAAACAGACATGCAAAAGAAAGTTTTATGGATTGGGCTTGTTGCAGGTTTAACCAGCAGCTTACAGGTGAATGCACAATATGCCCAACAAGACAGTACTTACAAACGGTGGTTTGTTGGCAGCACGATATTCTTACTGGGTAATTTGGCTGCTACAAACCCTCCCGGCTTCGTTCAGCTTAATTTTGGCTATCGGATTACAGGAAAAGACGTAATTACCTTAGAGCCCAAAACCTGGAAATATGCCTGGCCGAATGGTATTCACCCGCTTTTCAACAAATCCTACGGAAAGCCGGAAGAAAAATTTCCGGGGTATATCCGCGAGTATGGTTTATCAGTGGCTTACCAACGATTTTTGTGGAAGGGTTTGTATGCGGAGCTTAATGTAATGCCTACGTTGCAAACTTTTATGAACGACAAAGGCAAGAAAATTGACAATGGTTTTCAGCTTTTCAATACTTACCGCGCAGGGTATCACATCAAACTTTTTAAGGACAGATTTTTTATTCAACCATCCATTGCAATTACCCACCGTGCCTATCACACAACAATGCCCGATGGGTTCAAACAATTAGACGATAAATGGTCGAAATTTGTCTTTGGAGAACCGGGATGTCATTTTGGGTTTAATTTTTAGATGGCAAAGAAGGACTGCCATAGGTGTATGATAGTTTTTGAAAAGGGGTAGTTGTTTAACGCGGAGGAATACTATATGGAGCATCTTTCACATCGGTATATCTTCATGGGATAATTAAAATAGGATTGCTAAATAATCTTCATCGTTCACAAAGGCCGGGCGGTAAAAAACAATCCCTCGTGCCGTTCCGAAAACGGGCTGTCTTACCTGATTTATTGGGATACGATCGAACAGGAAAGTAAACTGAAACGCATAGAAAGGGCCGGTATCTCAACCGACCCCTTGCTCTTCCGAGGTTATCAACTTTACATTACTTCATCTTCAATGTTTCATCCACTACCCTTGCATCGCCGGCCGTATTGGAATAGGCGGTCCTGACTCTGATGGTGGCGGTTGCCTTGTCGAATACGGCGCTGTATACTGTAAATGAGCCCGCCGCGATACCGGCCGCCATGGTCGCATTGGGAACAACCAACAATACATCGCCGTTGTAAGTAAATACATACTTCCAACCGCTGCCGCCGAGGTTGGCGTAATCTATCTCAATTTTGTCTGCTCCGATGGGGGCAGCCGTTTTGTCGGGCGGGGAAGAGGGGATTGGGTTTGAATCAATTTTTCTGAATTTTCCCTAGAACTTCACCGCATGATACTCCCGCTTTTTTGATACTATTGAAATATTGGCAGTGCGTGCAAGCTGGTCTCCTGTTTAGCGATAATTCACGCTATGCGTTCATTACCTCTTCCATATCAATCTTAGTCATGTGGTAGATTTTGTTCATTACACGTTGGGCCTTTTCCCTGTCATCGCCTTCATCTATTTCCCACAGCACATCTGGAACAATTTGCCAGGAAATCCCGAAACGATCTCTCACCCAACCGCACGGCTGTTCTTCTGCGTCGACCGACAGCGTCTCCCACAACGCATCAATTTGAGCCTGGTTTTCGCAGCTTACATACAGCGAAACACTTTCGTGAAATTTCCCGAAGTATCCGCCCCCGTTTACCGCAACAAATTCCTGTCCTTTTAAAAGAAAACGGATGGTCTTAATAGACCCCACAGGACCAGGCAGCATATCCTTCGGTACGGCTTCAACATCATTGAGCCCTTCTAGTTCTTCCGCTCCAAAGTGTGTAATCTTCAAAATTTTCGATGCGCCATCTGTACTACCGAAAACCCTGTCGAATAAGTCAACATACAGTTTAATCGCTTCTTCTGCATTCTTGTTGAATGTGAAACTGATCGTGATTGACTTGTTCATAATAATTTTTGTTTAAGAAGTTAAGAAATTGGAGCAGGAGCGGAATGATGTTCGTGTGCAATCAGCCACCTGCCATCTACTTTTTTCAATCCCAATGTGAGCCGACACTCAGGTTTTCTTCCATTGCCGATTGCAAGCAAGGCAGTACAAAAGGCAACGTCTTCTCCTGCGGTGATCTGTAGCTCTTCAAGCTCAAATGATCCCTTTCCTCCGGAACTGTATTGATAAAACAAATCCCACGTTTTTTTATATTCGTCCAGACCTTTGTTCTGTAAAGGCGGTGGAACATCAAACATCAGGATATCCTCGGTATGAGAGGATAGCAGACCTTCATAGTTAACGTCACGGATTGCCTGGCACCAGTCATCTATCACTTTTTTTATCTGTACATGATTACTGTTCAGATCCGTATCTTGGGATAATTGTCTGTCAAGATTTTCCATCGCTTCCGCAAATCCTTCTTTAAAGCCCATTGCCGTTAGCGTTTCGAGGTCGACAAGCGATTCAAAGGAAAGTGTAACATTTACGGTAGTCGTGCCGTCTGGCTGGCCCGAAAAATGATTATCCCATTGGCTACTTGGGAGCTGATCGTTTACGGCACCATCCTGATCACAAAAACTTTCTTTTGCTGAAAAGGACTTCTTTTCTGAGATATCCACGTAATCCATTCGTGCCCAGTGTTCTGTTTTATCGGGGCTTACCATTGCGTATAACCAATAACCGCCCTTCACAAAACTCATTTTTTTAGTACTTGCCTTCCATGGCGCAGGCGCCCACCATCTATCCAGCAATTCGGCTTGCGTCCATGCAGACCAAACATGGTTTAGCGGGGCATCAAAGGACCGTTGCACCTTAATTTGCCGAGCTTCCTTATCTATGTCGAAATTTAAAAGGGCTGTCTTTTTCATTTCTTCTTTGATTTTAGCGTTTGCAATACCTCGTCTAATTGATCAAATCGTTTTGACAGGAGGGCTTTGAACTCCTCCAGCCATTTTTCTATATCTTTCATTCTATCGGTATTTAGATTGTAATATATTTCCCGGCCTTGTGGCTGTTGTACGAGCAGGTCACATTCAGCCATAATTTGCAAGTGTTTGGAGACAGCTTGGCGGCTTGTGTGGAAATGTTCCGCAAGGGCATTTGGTGTCATTGCATTGCTTGTTAGTAAGAGTATGATAGCTCTCCTCGTTGGGTCGGCAATTGCCTGAAAAATATCTCTTCTTGTCTTCATCGTGCTACTATATGGTTGCAAATATACCTGCAAACATTTGGTTGCGCAAATTTATTTTTAATTTTTGGGGACGTAACCTATCGATGAACTAGAACAACAAGCAACAATTACTTGAGGAATTTTCCAGGGTCTGCTGTTAGACTATAGTATTTTTTGTACAAATGTTCTTGACGCTTTTTTGCTTAGGCCTCGAACTGAAAGGAATTTTCAATGGCAATGGGACATAAGTGAAACGCTCATGTTTACAGCATGGGCGCACTTAACATTGTTGGTGTCGTAAAATAGGATTTGACAGAGCTCTTCTTTGTTATTTTCAAATAAAATCGATAAAAACGAACCCGTTTCTTTCTCAAAACGGCAGTGATTCTTCGTCCAGAAAAGTTTCAGTGAATCAAGCTATGAGGCTATTAGCGCGGAACGGTATACATGTAAAAAGAGAAAAGGCGAGACAATATTGGATTTCCTTTGTTAATCATGAAGACCACCTATCGAATGTAAAAAGAAACATGCAAGCTGCAAAGAATTGACCTTACAGATAAATCGAACACCGAACAGCGGTCGTTCTATTAAAGCGTTCTCACGTAACGGATAAATGGCCACGAATTTCCCAGTAAACTTCGAACATCATTTTGGTTGCCGTAAACCGATAGCAACGCATTGTTAACCAATCTCTTGCCTGCATAAAAAAAGGAAACAATCAGTATTGATTGTTTCCTTAAGCGGACCGGACGGGTCCACGGGTATCAAATCGAAGTATGCATCGGCTTACATAAGCTATCGTTACGGTGTTGATTTTCAATATCCTATAACACCGTTCTCTTTTTTCTCATAGTACCTTTATTGAGGTTGACAACATTGAACTCGACTAAAAAATCGACTAAACTATGTTGTTACCAATCAAACCGATCTGCCCAAAGAACAAGGTACGCCGGGATGGCACAGGGCTGATCTTCATCCAGTATTGCGGCGCGGACAACAAAAAGGTGTTGCTGAATACGGAAATCGCCATCCCTCCCAAATTCTGGAACCGTAAATTCCTCCGGGTTATGCCTGACCTACCGGCCCGGTACGGAAGGGCCGCTGACCTGGGCGCGCGGCTGGCCTCCTTGCTGCGGATGGTGGAGGACATTATTTCCTATGCGGTGAAAGAGAAGATTCCGGATGTAGGCGCGTTCCTGAAACAGACCTTTCGCCCGGACTTTGACCCTTCCGGTCTGTTTGAGGCGGCGGAGCTGGCGGCGAAAACCAACCCCGGAATCAATCTCGATATTTATTTCCAGATCGAGCATTATATCCAATGCAAGACGGGGAAGGTATCTCCGGCCACGATCAACGTATTCAAGACCATGAAGGAGCATATACTTGCCTACGAGACTTACCGCGAATCCCCGATCACCTTTGATAGCTTTGATTATTCCTTTTACGAGGGGTTTGTGGACTTCCTGACCTACGAATACATCCAGCCCCGCCGGAAAATCCTTACAAAGGGGCTGCGGCTGGCTTCCATCGGCAAAACCGTGAAACACCTCCGCCTGTTCCTCCGCGACCGGATGCGCCGGAAGATCATCCCTCCCATTGACCTGTCGGATTTCAAGATACTGGACGAGGACGCCGACGCCATTTACTTGTCCACGGCTGAAATCATGCAGATATTCGGATTGGATTTGTCCGACCGGCCAGACCTGGCCCCCTGCCGGGATTTGTTCGTTTTGGGGTGCCTTACGGGGCTACGCTTCTCGGATTTCACGTCTTTGAAGGGTAGCGACATACGGAAAGGGATGCTACATAAGAAACAGGAGAAATCGGATCATTGGGTGGTGGTGCCGCTGCGGAAACAAGCGGAGGAGATTTTTCTGGAACGATTCCGGGAGGGCGTTCCGGTCTTCAGCAATGTGATGTTTAACCGGCTGATAAAGGAGGTAGCGAAGCTGGCGGGGATCGTGGAGCCGGTACGGTTCACTCATAAGAAAGGAAACAAGGATATAGCGACGGTTCGCCCGAAATGGGGCTGGGTGACGTCCCATACCTGCCGCCGGTCTTTCTGTACGAATGAGTTTTTGGCGGGTACACCGGTTGAATTGATAATGCGGATTAGCGGGCATAAGAGCCTACGGGATTTTTACCGCTATATTAGGATTACCCCGGAAGAAGCAGGGCGGAAAATCAGGGAGATTTGGCTACAGCGAGGCGAATTAATTAGAGCTTCCTAAACTTTCATTTTTCGCATGGTGATGCTGATCCGTCCCGCACCTGTGTCAGACACGGGAATAGCATGTTGCCATTCAACTTGTACCTGTTGGGTCATGTATATCAATGAACCTGACGGTAAGGAATAGTCAATGGTCTTGGTATTGTCGGCAATATTGCGAAATCTCAAAGTGCGCGTTTCTCCGACAGAAATTATGACAATTCCAGTTCCATCGAAAAGAATATCAGTTTGGTCAGAATGAAATCCCATTTTGGATTTACCATCCAAATAGTAGTTTAACAGGCAATTATTGGGTTCAAATCCAATGGCTTGTTGAACGTTGTGGGCAATAAATTTTAATTCCGGTAGCATCTCCCTATAGGGGTATGACATTTGGGAATAGTTGTAGGCTGCACCGTAACTTGCGGTCTTTCTTGCAGCCATTCGTGTGTCCCAATCCACGTTCATATCGAGATAATCAAACAATGAATTCGGGTCGGGAATAAAGCGGTCTATAAATGTTACTCCTTCCATAGGTTTTATTACGAATGCTAATCTACTAAAAAAGGGGCAAGATTGCCCCTTACAACGGAAAAGTATATATACGATGTAAAGAAAATGGCTACAGCATAAAGTGGTCGATCCGCTTCAATACGGACAATACTTCCTTCAATCCGTGGGCATTGCATAGAAGCGAAAACGGCGGAATGTCTCCCAGCGCCTGATTGCATTCCTTCATCCAGCCGTTAAACGTTCTCCTTTGGCCGAATAAGTCGTACCCGAAGGCGTAGATGTCGGCCAGCTGTAGAATGGTATTACTGGCCTCTACCGGGAAAATCCTTGCATCCCTCCATTCCCGGAAGCCATCGCCGGTAATATTCAGGACAAAGCACAAATCAGAAATATCCAGTTCTGTTACAATCAGGAAATCTTCTACCATATTGATGGTAAGGCCGGATTGAATGATTTCTGCCGCTCTCTCGAAGGTTAACGGATGTAATTGCTTGATTTGCCCGAACGTTTGCAGGGCGTGGAGTTCCAGTGTTTCAGGTTGGTTCTGTTCCATGATAAATGGGTTTATGGTTGGTTTTTGAATTGACGGAACGGGTAAGGTGAACTGGAAAAGGCTTCCGCGTGGGGATTTGTGGAGGATTTTGCGCGAGGTTGGAAAGATGCTCTTTCAGGATTTGGTTAATCTTTGCCCTGTCGGAACGAGAGATCAGCTCCGGGTGTTTCATGTAGAAATCGAGGGTCTCTTCCTCCCATCCGCATTCAATGCAAATCCGGGTTTGAAATATGTCACCGATCAGGTTGAGGACGGCAACGACTTTAGGAAGGTTGTAACGGAATTTCGCTTGCTTCGCCATAGTGGTTGTTTTATACGGTGAAGGCGGCAGGCGGGGGAGGAAATAAAAAAAGCGTGAGCCTCTACTTGCCGCCCCAGGGTCTGGAATACCGGATGACGTAAGCGAGCACCCACGCCGTAGCGTGAGCACCACCCTTGTCTCTAGTATCCTTAGTTTTCCAGACCCTGGACTAGAATCAAAAGCGATTGCCTCAATTACTTGAAAGCAACAAAATTAATGATTTCCCGCCCGCTTGTATAAGGTGGACGGCTATTAATTCTTAATGCAATATAGGTGAAATATTTCACTGCACCCATACTTGGGTACATTATTTTTTGGGAAGTGTCGGAATTTCCGGGAATTATGCCCACTTCCGACGATAAATTCCTGATTGAGTTCGGTGCGCGCCTGCAGAAACTGAGGACGGCAAAGAAACTTAGCACCCGCGAGTTCGCCTACAAGGCGGAGATTTCCCATAGCTCGGTGGGGAGGCTGGAAGCGGGGGAAACCAACCCGACGCTGACCACACTCGTAAAGCTGGCGGAGGCGCTGGAGGTGGACATGAATACGCTCACCGGCAAAAAGTAGGCAAGTCGCGCCCTTTGGGCAAGGGCCGATCTAACGCCGATGACCTGAACCAATGCCGACTGGCCCTTGCCCAAAGGGCGCAAGCCCGCGGCAGGCGAACAAATTTCTTTCTCATAGGCGCAATCCGCGACTGCGCTTTACCCTACGGGCCAAATCTACCCGCTCCCCGTCGAATCGTTTCTGAAACCCGGCAAATGAGAAATTCCGGTGGATATCGCTTCCCTTGAATGCATACTTCCCTTTCCTGAAGCTGATCCCGGCCACCTCGCCTTTCCCGTTCCGTTTATACATGATATCGATCCGGCTGTGAGCCAAAACGTTTTCCAGATGCACAAAACTCTTGCATAGTACCAGCGCGGTCGCTATGGCGGAGAAGATTTCCTCTTTTACGGCTTCCTCACTTCCACGCGCCGGAGGCGTTAGCTTCGGCGTGCGCCCTTGAGCGACTTTCAGTCCGTGTTCCAAAGTAAGCGCCTGGGCAACCTTTTTCCCGCGAAGCCCTAGCCAGCTATCGGAAATAGCTTTTCCTTTCATGTTTACCAAATTGGCAATTATATGTAGGTGCTGGTGGGCTTTATCGGAGTGCTTAACGATGGCAAACTGGGTGTCAGTTATTTTAAGGCGGTCGAGGTATTGGCAGGCTATTAAGGTCATCCGGGACTCAGTAACCCTGTCCGATGGGTGAAAACTCAATATCCCATGAAATACGGCGCGGTACTTATTGGGAAGCCTCCGGCGGTTGTCTTCAAAGTCAGCAGCCATATCCTTGGGGTTGGCTTCCCTTACGCCATTGGCGTGGAGGATCTTCACATGGTCTTCCTTCCTGCATACGTATCGGCAGCATCTCGCGAAGGATTTTCCGGTAATTACCTTACTTATCACTACTTAACTTTTTGAGAATGGAGGCCAGTTCCTGATAGGTATGATAGAAGCCCTTACAAGCGTCAATATAGCCGGTAGCGTTGCAGACCTTTGCCATCTGGTTAATGTTGTTTGCCATCCCGATCAGGGCTTGTCGGTACTGGCGGCCGTCATCATCCAGCCGCGCGACCACCTTCCCTCGGAGGATGATTCCCCGCATGTAGGGCATGAGTTTTAGCCCAGTCTTGGCGGCCTGCTCCTTTAGCTGGGTCAGTTCCTCCAAATTCAGCCTGATGCCGACCTGGTGCTGGCGTTTCTTTGGGCTGGGAGGCCTCCCACCTTTCTTTGCACACATAATCCAAAAAATTAATGATTGCCCGCTGGCGGGCAACCTTTTGCGACCAGCGGGAGCAAAAGCGAGCGAGTTTTTGCGAAGCAAAAACAC
>CBFGZV010000034.1:0-55825 GCA_965653365.1 uncultured Chitinophaga sp.
AAAGGGCTGATCAGTTTTTCGTCGTACAGGAACAGATGCCCGCTCTGTTTCCGGATTTCTTTGAACACCTTTTTGACAGGCGCCTGCTTCATGGAAAGGGTGATGGTTTGCGGCAAAGCTTTACCGCTGACATGTAAAAAACCGATCAATAACAATAAAGAGGTCATTTTCATAACCATCCAGATTTTGGCTGTTACATACCCCGTTCTTAACGGAGTACTTCCATTAAATTTCAAATGCATAATTTTGCAATGTTTGGGTGTTGTTTAATTACTCGCAGCAATGACTAGTTAGGGAATACCCAGGCAACTACAGCCGGCGGTGTTACCAGCACCTCCGGTTTTTATTTTCCGGTATCCTGTTTACAGTTACGTTACCATAAGGATGTATTTTTTTTGAATGAGGAAATAGCCCGCCCGTCCGCGGCCATCAATGCCGCAGCGGATTCGTTCACGTGCTGTCGTTTAGTTCCTGTTAATTGATGATGATCAGTTTTTTAGCCTCCATTTTGAACTGTAGCCCCGTTGCTTTTAACACGGTCAATACCTGTGATAAACTATAATTCCTGAAAACCGCCCCATTTAGTTTCATGTCTGCCGGGCGGCCTTCATACTCGATTTCGATATCGTACCAGCGCGCGAGCTGGCGCATCACGGTTTGCAGGTCGGCATCCTGGAAAATGAAGAGGCCGTTTTTCCAGGCGATGGCTTCTTCCACGTCCGCCTCCTTCACACTCAAATTGCCACTGCGGGAAAGGGAGGCCTGCTGGCCGGGCTTCAGCAGTTGCGAATCGCCGCTGCCGCTCACTTTTACGGCGCCGTTCACGAGGGTGGTATTCACGGCGGCTTCTTCTTCGTAAGCCATGATATTAAAATCCGTGCCCAGTACGTCCACCGCCATGTCCTGCACTTTTACGCGGAAAGGTTTGGCGGCGTCTTTCTCTACTTCAAAATAGGCCTCGCCGCTCAGTTCCACGAGCCGCTCGGTAGCGCCGAACGCCGTAGGGTACTTCAGTGACGACCCGGCATTCATCCACACCTTCGTGCCGTCTGCCAGGATGATCTTGAACTGCCCGCCGCGCGGGGTGCGCAGGGTATTAAAAATCGGCGCATCGCCTTCGCCTGCGGTATTGTAGGTGAGCTGCCCGCCTGCAGCCTGCACGCTGGCATTACCCTGGCCGGGAATAGTCATGGCCCCGGTACTGTCGAGCTCCACCACGGACCCGTCTGCCAACGTCAGCAGCGCCTTCTGGCCGCCAGGCTGCACAGCTGCGGTGGCGGCCTGCGCATTTTCTTTTTCACCGCCGTTCCTGACGGCGCGGAAAACAAACAAGGAAGAAAGACCGCCGATAAGGATGGCCGCGGCCGCAGCCCTGTACCGCGCAGCGCCCAGTACCCGGAGCAGCCCGCTTTTCTGCCGTACAGGCTTCTGCAGGGATTGCAGCACATCGTCCTGCACCAGCTCGTCAAACCGGCCCGATGTTACCGCTTCGGCAAACGCCGTTGCTTCGGCTTCGGAAAGACGGTCCTGTTTAAAGCGGGACAATAATTGTAAAAACTCCTGTTCAGTCATGTCGGTCGATGGACGATTTGTGCTTCCTGATGATAAAGACATTTGAAAAATGGGGGAGGACTAGTGTGCGGAAATTTTTTTTTTACAGCCCGGTCAGCAGGCAAACCAGCACTACGGTAGTATGCAGATGCTGGAGGAGATACAGGCGGATAGATTGCAGGGCCTGCACCATATGGTTCTTTACGGTAAAACGGGAAATGCTCAGTTCCCGGGCAATTTCCTCGTAGCTCATGCCCTTTTCGCGGGCCAGCTGGTAAATTTTCTTCCGTTGGGGCGGCAGGCTGTTGACGGCCGTGTGCAACATGCGCTCGCATTCCCGGTCGCGTACGCGGTAATCGGTGTCGTTGGCGGCTTCCGCGGCATATCGCAAATCTTTCTGCGCCGCCTGTTCATAAGCGGCCTTCTTAAACCGGTTGAAGATGCAGTTGCGGGCGATGATAAAAAGGTAATTGCGGGCATCGCGCACGGCGGCCAGCTTTTCCCTGTTTTCCCAAAGTTTGCGGAATACATCCTGTACAATTTCGCGGGAAGCGTCGCGATCCTTGACGTACAATGAAGCTACCTGGAGAATGTGTGCTTCATAACGGTGGTACAATGCGGTAAAGGCGCTATCATCCCCTGCCGCAACGCGCTGCAACAGCACCTGCTCATGATCGTCCCATAACATGTTTGCCTCCACTGCCACTGTTTTTCGAATAAAAAGAAATGCTACCTACATACAGACTCGTAATATTAACGATAAAACCCTATTGGGCGATAATTGTATATTCACCTTTTCTTCCTGTAAATTATCATGCAAACGATGGCAATTGCGCCGGCCCCGTTGAATGCGGGAGCCGGCGCTACGATTACCGGCCGCCCGTTAACGGAAATATGGGCGACTCTACATGCGCTTCGGTCATGTATCGCCGTATTTTTTGCACGATGGCGGGGTTGGCCGCCGCCACATTATGCTGTTCTTTCGGATCTTTTGCCAGGTCATATAATTCAACCGGACCGTCCGCGTTCTTTTTCACCTGCTGGCGAACGCCTTTCCAGTTTCCCATCCTGACGGCCTGACGGCCGCCGTCTTCATGAAACTCCCAGTACAGGTAATCGTGCTGCGCCTGCTTGCCTTTGCCGGTAAGGGTGGGCAGGAAGGAAACACCGTCTGTATATCTCGCTTTGTCCGCGCCGGTGATATCGGTGAGCGTGGGCAATATATCCCAGAACGCGCCCGTGAAGGCGGAAGTCGTTCCCGCTTTTACTTTTCCTTTCCATTGTACGATAAAGGGCGTTCTGATCCCCCCTTCATACAGATCCCGCTTCACGCCGCGGAAACCGCCGGAGCTGTTGAAGAACGCCGGGTCGGCGCCGCCTTCTTTGTGCGGCCCGTTATCGCTCGTGAAAATAATAAGGGTGTTGTCCATCAGGCCCAGCTTCGTCAACCGGTCAATAACCTGTCCCACCTGCGCGTCCATCCTTGCCACCATGGCTGCGAACGTGGCGCGGGGCTTTTCCACCGAAGCATAACCGCCCACGGATGCGCCGGGACCATACCCATTGCCACGGTGCGGTTTTTCCTCGAAACTGTTTTCATACTGGTGGTAAAACTCATCCTCGGGGCCCTGCACCTCCGCATGGGGAAGCACGGTGGGAATGAACAGGAAAAAAGGCTTGTCTTTATTTTGATCGATAAACGCCAGCGCCTGTTCCTGTATCAGCTCCGGCGCATATTTCACTTTATGCGACAGGTCGTTGCCTTCGAGTATAATTTTCCGGTCGTTGCTCCACAGGTGGGTTGGATAGTAGCGGTGCGACTGCCGCTGGCAGTTATACCCGAAAAAGGTGTCGAATCCCTTGCGGTCCGGCGCGCCGGAAGTGCCTACCATCCCGAGACCCCATTTGCCGAAGGCTCCCGTAACATACCCCGCACCTTTCAGCAGTTGCGCCAGTGTTTGCACGGAGTCTGCCAGCGGCTCCTGCCCTTCGGGCTGCACTTCCTTATTACCCCGCACGTAGGTATGGCCTGTATGCTGCCCCGTCATCAGCGAAGAGCGCGAAGGCGCGCATACGGAGGTTCCCGCGTAAAAAGACGTAAACCGCATGCCGTTGCGGGCCAGGCGGTCGATGTTGGGCGTTTTGATCTTTTGCTGGCCATATACCCCGAGGTCGCCATAACCCAGGTCGTCCGCCAATATCAATACGATATTGGGCTTTTGCTGCGCCATGCCGAAAGATGACAGTAACAACATCCCGGCAAGTAACCACTGTTTTTTCATACGGATAAAAATATAAAAAGGCCGGCTATTCGTATAACAGCCGGCCCGGTTTGAGAATCGGTTTATTTCCAGCCGGCATTCTGCCCGAGGCTCGGGTTCATTACCGTCTGGTTGGAAGGCAGGGGGTACAGGTAATAATAGTCGGGGAAGGGGCCCGGCGGCACGCCTTCATAAGCAATGTAGCCTTCCGCGGCGCCGTTCTCGATGGGTATCACGCTGTTGGCCGGCACATCCGCTCCTTTCTTTATCCATCTGCCCAGCTTGCGCTGTACGGCATATTCCATCTTTTTCCAGCGGCGCAGGTCGTCGAACCGGAAACCTTCGCCCATCAGCTCAATGGCTCTTTCCCGCCTGATTTCCCAAAGCACGGGGGCAATGGCTGCGTCGCGCGTGGGATCTGCCGGGATGGCCGCCAGGCTCAGCGGCGCTACCCCGCCCCTGGCCCGGAGCTTGTTGATCGTCTGGTCCGCGACGCCCTGGTTGAATTCGCCCAGTTCGTATTTTGCCTCGGCGTAGTTCGCGAGCACCTCGGCCATGCGGAAAATGGGTGCGTCGTTGATGTCGGTGTTCTGCACGCGCATGATTTTGTTGCTGAACTTGTAAAAGCGGTAACCGGTGTACGTTACGTTGAACGGCTGGCCCTGGTTATAGTCTACGTAATGCGGTTCCTCCCGTACCACCAGGCCTTGCCAGTTCAGTGTAGGCAAGGTTTTGAGCTTGTCGGTCGAAATACCCGCCATGAGGTCGATATACTCCCTGTCGGCCGCGTTGCCGGTGTAGGTAAACGATTGGCTGGGGTGGTTCACCACCACTTTGAACGGCGGGGGTGTCGTGAAATAAAGCCGTTTGTCGCGGTTGCGGTATTCGGTGTAGGGCGATTTGTCGCCGGCGAAAAGCGGGCTCGTCCATCGGGTTTGCCCGTCTTTGAGCAGGTACATATCTGCCGCCTTTTTCGTCAAATCCCATCTGCCAGCGGAGTTGCGGCCGCGGCTGGCCAGCACATGCGTTACCTGGTTCAGTTCATATTGTTTGTACAGCAAAATACCGGGCACTGCGGCAAGCGATTCGCTGTTGAACTCTTCGTCGTAATTGGGATGCAACGTAGGGAAAGCCGCTACCAGCTTCGCCGCGGCATCGGCGCTGGCGCGCAGGAAAGGCTGCGGGTCGCCCTGGTTGTGATATTTGCGCCAGGTGCCTTCCATCAAACCGAACCGCGCAATGAACGCACGCACCACGTTCACGTTAACGGTGTTGGCTCCGTCGCCGGCGGGTTTGATATGCGCTTCCGCCCATTGCAGCTGCTCGAGGAGCTTGGCTGTGACTTCGTTGCGGGGCGTTCTTTTGCCGTACAGCACGTCCTTGTCCGCATCGGTAAGCGCTTTTTCCACCCAGATCACGTCGCCGTATTTATTCACCAGGCTGTAAAAGTTGAATGCCCTGAAAAAATACCCCACACTGCGCCAGTGGTCTTTTTCTTCCTGGGTGATCGTCGCATTGTCGAGATTGTCGAGCATGATATTAACAGCGCGGATGCGGGCGTACGGCACGCTGTAATCCTCGCTGCTGCTGGGAATGGTAACGCGCTGCCATATCCAGAGCGATTCGGCATTGGCGTTGGCGTTCAGGAACAGGTCGCTGTTGAATTCCTGGTTGGGCACGGCTTCCGCGTAACCCGGGAACGCTTCATAGAACTGCCAGGCGTATGTCTTGATGTTGTCGTACTTGGTGAAAGTGGTGCCCACCGTCAGCTTGTCTTTCGGCTGAAGGTCCAGAAACTCTTTCTGGCTGCAGCTTTGCAGCAGCAGCAGCACGCAGCTGCAGTATGTGATGATATGTTTGACAAATTTCATGTTGCGGCTGTTTGGATGTTAGAAAGAAATGCTTGCACCGAGACTGAATTTTTTCAGGAACGGGTAAATACCGCCTTCGCCGTAGTTGGTGGCGTCGGATTCCATTCCTTTCGGCAGACTGGTGAAGGTGAACAGGTTTTCACCGCTGGCGAAGAAGCGCACATTATCTACCCGCACGCGCTGCAGCCATTCTTTCGGCAGGCTGTAGCCCACGGTGATATTCTTCACGCGCAGGTATGCGCCGTTCGACAGGTACTTCGTCTGCACCGCGCGGCTGGTGCCGGTATTGCCGCCGGCATCGGGATATACGCGCGGATAGAAGCCATTGGGATTATTCGCCGTCCAGTAATCGAGGTTGTGTTTGTACACGGTGCCGAACTGGTTCTGGTAGGGCCAGTATAGCTGGTTGCTCAGCCAGAGGTCCCGTTTACCCACTCCCTGCAGGAAAAACGACAGGTCGATGTTTTTCCAGGATGCATTTCCGAACATCCCGAACTGGTACCGGCGGTTGCTGTTGCCGATGATGCGGCGGTCGCCGGGGTCGGCCAGGGTACTGTTGCCGGAGAAGATCACGCCGTCGCCGTTCAGGTCTTCGAAGCGAATATCGCCCGGGTTCTGCGGAACGCCTTTGAACGGTGCGATGCCTGATTTCAGGGTGCCGCCCTGCAGATTAGGATTGAGCGAACCGGCGGCGAAATCATCCACCGTAAAATATCCCTTCGTGACGTAACCCCATATCTCGCCCATTTCCTTCCCTACATAATGCTGCGAGAGCAGGCCGGCGGGATTGTCGAATTTGGTGATGAACGTGCGGTTGTCTGACAGGTTGAAACCAACGCCGTACGAAAAGTCACCCGCGCTGTTCTTATAGCTCATTTCCAGCTCCCAGCCTTTCGTTTGCAGGTTGGCCACGTTCTGCAACGGCGCGGAGGCCCCCAGCACATCAGGCAGGGCCGCGCCCGGCGCCAGCATGTCGAGCGTATTGCGTTTGAACCAGTCGAACGTAAGGAAGAGCTTGTTTTTGAACAGCCCCACGTCTACTCCCACGTTGAGCGACTGCACGGTTTCCCAGGTAAAGCTGGTGCTCACAAGCGCCGGCGGCGTGAGCGTGAGGTAGCGGATGTTGGTGGCCGGGTTTATCCATTGCGCGTTGTACGGCGACAGGCCCGGTATGTACGGGTAAAAACTGCTGATGCCTTCAAACTCCACCACCTGGTTGCCGATTTCACCGAACGATCCTCTCAGTTTCAACTGCGACAATGTTTTATTGATGTCCTGCATAAAGGGCTCTTCGGCTACGTTCCAGCCGGCAGACACGGAGGGGAAAAACCCGAAACGGTTACCGGGCGGAAAACGTGAGGAACCGTCGAAGCGGCCGTTGATCTCCAGCAGGTACTTGCCTTTGTAGTCGTAGTTCAGCCGCCCGAAGTACCCGGAAATGGCGAACTCCGAAAACCCGTCGTAGCCGCCGGCAGTACCGGTGCTCGTTACATACGACGGTACCTGCGAGCTCAGCAGGTCGAGGCGGGAAAGGTTGAACGTATCCGCCTTGCTGCTTTCCTGGTTGGTGCCCACCAGCAATTTGAAGTGGTGGTCGCCGAAGTCTTTGGCGTAATTGAGATACAGGTTCAGCGCGTGGTAGTTCAGCTGGCCGTTGGCACGCGTGTAGCTGGTGCTGTTGTTCTGGAACTGCCGGTCGTACGTTACCGCGTTGATGTATTCGTTTTTATCGAGGATGTATTGGCTGTTGCCGTTGTTTTTCGTAAAAGTATATTCGCCGGTTATTTTAAGGTCTTTGAGGGGACTGTATTCCAGCTTGCCGAAGAGGCGCAGGTTATCCCGGAAATCCTTGTTCGCGGGCTCGCTTCTCACCACGTTGTTGGGCGTGTTGTATGGTAGCTTGATGCCGTTGGGCGTGGTGCCATAACCCGTTTCGACGTAGGAAGGATAGGTGATGGCGTTGTAGAAGAGGCCGGCCAATGTAGAGGGCGTGTAGCGTACATCGTTTTTATAAAACACATTCACGCTGGCGTTGAGGTTCTTAGCCAGTTCGGTGCTGAGGAAGGCGTTCACGTTGTAGCGGGCGTACCGGTCTTTGTTGGTAACCATGATGCCGTCTTCGCCCGTATAGACGCCAGACACGCGATAGGTTGTTTTCTCGGCGCCGCCGTAAAAAGCGAAGTTGTGCATCTGTTCAAACCCGCCGGTGAAAAGCGTGCTGTACAGGTCTCGCTCCGCAAGCGGGTAGCGCAGGCCGTTCACTACAGCCGCACCCTCCGGATATTTTCCCGGGTTCTGCTGATATTCTTCCAGCAGGCCCAGCCAGGTATTGACGTTCTGACCAGACCAGTAAGTGGCCGAACCAAAATCCTTCAGCGCTCGTACGAATTCGAGCGGCGAGGCTTTCTCAGGCAGTGAAATGGGCTTGCTCCAGGTGAAGTTATTGGCGTAGTTGAAGCGGGTGGGCTGGTTCTTTTTACCTTTTTTGGTGGTGATGAGTATCACCCCGAAGGCAGCCCGCGCGCCGTAGATGGAGGCGGCGGCCGCATCTTTGAGCACAGAAATGTTCTCGATGTCGCGGGGGTTTACGTCGTCGATGTTCATAGGTACGTTATCCACCAATACGAGGGGCGACCCGCCATTGAGGGAGTTGATCCCCCGGATGTTGACCGTGGTGGCGGCGCCCGGTTGGCCGGAGCCGTAGGTGATCTGCAAACCCGGCACCACGCCCTGCAGCGCCTGGGCCGTTCCGCTCACGGGACGGTTGCCCAGCACGTCTTCCATGTTCACGGAGCTCACTGCGCCGGTGAGGTTCGCCTTCTTCTGCATACCGAAGCCCACTACCACCACTTCACTGAGGGCGGCGTTATCATCTTTCAGCACAACATTCAGCATGGGGCCGGACACTTTGATTTCCTGCGTGGCAAACCCCATCGACCGGATGATCAAGGTGGCCGTATCGCTTTTCAGGCGGATGGTATACTGGCCGTTCACGTCCGTGGCCGTGCCGTTTTGCGTGCCTTTTTCGATAATGGCGGCGCCGGGAATGGGCTCCCCTTTATCACTGGTGACCGTTCCTTTTACGACGATCTCTTTAAGCAAGGACTTCTCCGTAAATACCGGCGCTTGCGGCTTTACACCGATGAGGATGGTGCCGTTTTCCACCTTGTATGTCAGCGGCTGCAACACGAAGGCCTGCGCCAGCACCTGCTCCAGGGTGGCGTTCTTCAGCTGCAGGGTAACCGGCACGGATCTCTCCAGCACTTCCGTGCTGTACAGCACCCGGTAACCCGATTGTTTTTTGATGGTGGACAGTACCGACCGGAGCGATGCATTTTCCACATGAATGGTGATCTGTTGCGAAAATGCGGCATTGGCTGCCTGCATAAAGACCACCGTCAGCAACAAGATGGTCAGTTTCATTGTTAATAACAGTTTTAACGCGTGGCGGCTACAGGGGCGCCGGCAAATGGCCGGGCAAAAGATCCCCCTGCGATGAATGTTCAAATTCATACATTTGTTGTGTTAGGTACTAGTGATTGATTTACTGAATGCTCTTTGGTAATGGTCGCTTACCTGGCACAACCGGTTACGTGGCCGCGTAGCCGGTTACCTTTTTCTCATGATTCTGGTTGTTGTTCGTATCCTTTTTTTCGTTGTTACATAGGCAACGTGTTTATTTTTTTATCCTGATTGTTTTTCCATCTGTTTCAAACCGCAGGTTACCCGTAATCTCCAGCATCTCGATGGCTTTGGACAATGGCACGTTCCTGGGTATGGTGCCGTTGTACCGGATAGCGGGCACATGGGCGAATTCCGCGTCCACGTTATACCAGCGGCCCAGCTGGCGCAGCACGTCAGCCAGGTAGGTTTCGTTGAAAATGAAATACCCGTTTTTCCAGGCCACCACTTCCTCGGTATCTACCTGCAGCTTCTGCATACCGCCGGTTTGCCCGTTGAGGCGGCATTGCTCACCCGGCGCCAGCAAACTGCGGCCGGCTTTGCCGCTTACCTGCACACTTCCTTCGAGCAGCGTGGTGCTTGTATGGGCCTGGTCCGCATAAGCCTGAACGTTGAAATGAGTGCCCAGCACCGTCACCCGCTGCGAGGCGGTGGCCACAACGAAAGGCTGCTTCGTGTTGCTGGCCACTTCGAAATACCCTTCGCCCGTCAGCTCCACAAGCCTTTCACTACTGGCAAACGATGTGGGGAAACGCAGCGACGATTCGGCATTCAGCCATACCCGGCTACCGTCCGGCAGCAGGAGCCGGAATTGCCCGCCGCGCGGCGTAGTCAGCGTATTGTAAGAAAGAGTAGCATCCGCGGAAGCCATGGTGTCCGCTTCATATATCAGTTCGCCGGTGGCGGATTTTGAAACTTTGATTTTTCCCTGAGTGGCCAGTTGCCCCTGCGAGGCATCGTTTACCGCAATCCTGCTGCCGTCGGCGAGGGTGAGGTAGGCTTTGTTACCGCCGGGTGGTACGTCTTTTACTTTTGCTACCTGTCGCGGCAGCTGTTTGGCGGTCTGCCGCCCGGAAAGCAGCCAGCCGCCAAGTGAGGCAATCAGCGTCACGGCTGCGGCCACTTTGAGCCAGCGGCCGAGCGGCCTGACTTTCCCTTTCCGATCGCCGGCAGCAGCATGTATCCTGGCGAGCAATACGCGGCCATCGGGGAATGTGGTGGCATCCTGGCGGTTGTTTTTCAGCAGTTCGTCGTAATACGCGTTGTACAGGGCTATTTCCTGTTCGGTGGCACTGCCATCGCTGATTTTGGTTGCCAGGGCAATAAATTCTTCTTTACGCATCATGCATGCTTGTATAGAAATAGGCACCAGGGGAGGTGGTTTCCCCCAAAGACCGCGGAATTTTTTTTTGATGGAGGAGGTACAGCAGGATGGAAACCGGATGAATATTTATTTGCAAGCAATGGCACGCATTCTAAAGTGCGGGCTTCGACCGTATGCGTGCCGATGCAAGTGGTGACCTACAGGAAAAACATCCACAAATGCAGGCTGCCCAGCTTGAGGCGGAGTTTTTTAAGGGCGATGGTCAGCTGGTTTTCGACGGTTTTTTCCGATACGCCGAGCCGGGAGGCGATTTCCTTGTTGGAGAGGTATTCGATTCGGCTCAGGTAAAATACCTGCCGGCAGCGCTCGGGCAGTTCTTCGGTGAAGGCGGCAATAATGGTTTTGAGCTCATTCAACGCCAGGGCGGAAACAGTGCCGGTGTCGGGGATTTCGAGTTTTTCCACTTCCTCGAACAACGACGGGCGCACTTTGCGCTGGCGGATGTAATTGGCCACCTTATACCTGACGGCCATAGACAAATAGGCATGGAGCGCCCGCACTTCGAGACCGCCCCGGTGTTCCCAGAGCCAGATAAAAATGTCCTGCAACAGGTCGAGGCAGGCGCCCTCGTCTTTCAATACACCAAAGGCGGTGCGGTACAACGACTTCCAGTGCCGATGATAGATTTCATCGAAAGCCGCGCGGTCGCCTGTGTTTAGCAGGTCCACCAGTTCACTGTCTGTATAGATGGAAAAGTCCTTCATCCCGTGCCAGATACGCGCAATGTATTGAATTCGGGACACAATTTAAAATATCCACCCACGCTTAACACGCTGTTCACGGCCCGGCGCAATGATATTACATAAATTCTGATTACATTGTCGTATGGTTGCCCTTATTCAATCGAAAGACCGTATCGGCCTCGTATCCGACATTTCCGGCATTATGGCGCGGGCCAGGCTGAACATCGTATCCCTCCGCGAGCATGTAGACAAGGTGGAAAACCGGTTTTACATCCGCATAGAAACGGAAAATGAAACAGATCCCGCTGCCCTCGAACAGGAGATCAGGAAAGTACTGCCAGATGATGCCCTGATTGCCATCAATCCCAGGCCGGAAAAGAAAATTGTGGTGATGGTGACGAAGGAATACCATTGCCTTGCCGACATACTGGTGCGCCATCAATTCAAAACCCTGGGCGCCACGGTGCAATGCGTGATCGGGAACCATGCCGTATTGCAGGATATCTGCGAACGGTTCGGGGTGCCGTTTCACTTCGTATCACACGAAGGGGTCAGCAAAGATGCGCTCGAAGCAGCTATCCGTGAGCACATTGATGCCTGCCAGCCGGACTACATCGTGCTGGCGAAATTCATGCGCATCCTGAGCCCTGCATTTGTAGCGCAATATCCCATGCGGATCATCAACATCCACCATTCCTTTTTGCCTGCCTTCGCGGGCGCCCATCCTTACCGGCAGGCCTTCGAGCGGGGAGTAAAACTGATCGGCGCTACCTCTCATTTCGTAACCAATGAACTGGACGAAGGGCCCATCATCGCGCAGCAGGTAATTCCGGTTAACCATTCCTACACCGCGAGCGATATGATGAAGGCCGGCCAGGAAATCGAAACATCCGTACTTGCGCGGGCATTGCGGCTCGTGTTCAGCGACCGGGTGTTTGTATACCGCAATAAAACAGTGGTGTTTGAATAAAGGAAGTCATGTGGCCGCATCCGGATGGCGCCGGAAAATACAACATACATCGGGCATCCGCCCACATCATTAAGCAGGCCGTACAGCTGGAAATATCCCGGCTGATAGTATGAATTGCAACCGTCTCAACAGCCCCTGTTTAGTAAACACCTGCTGATGAGACGGTGCTGCTTTTAGAACTGTTTGCCCGGAGGTGGCGGGGGTGGAGGTGGTGCTTGCGGAAGCTCCGATTTTTTGACCTTCCGCGGCGCCGGCGGTGGCAATGGTGGTGCGTTTTCTTTTATCACCGGCGGAGAAAATTTCTTTTTGGGGGCCGGAGGAAGCGGGGGCGGCTCTGCTCCTGCCGGCCTTACGGCGGTTTTCACTTCGGCCTTTTCAGCCGGCGTCAGTTCTTCTCCTTTTTCGACCTTGGCTCGGGTGGCCGGCTTGAGGTCAGACATTTTTACGCGGGCAACTGGTTTTGGTTTAGCCTGGGCGGAAGGAGTGGCTTTCTGATGGTTTTGCAGAGTGGGTTTGGCAGTTGCTTCGCTGCCTTTTACGATCACCGGCGGCGCTGGCGTTTGTTGCTCCCTGACCGGCATTTTCCCCGGTGGCTTTTCCTGCGCATAAACGGCGTTGCCTGCCACCAGGCAGGCGGCGAACAACCAGGAGGTGTGTTTCATCATAACATTGGATTTTTACAGAGATGCATCCACCGGTCTTTTCCATAAAAATTTTCAGCCCAGGTGGGCGATGCCCATGCCGGGAGCGATTTCGAAAGCGATGTTCACCTTGGTGCCCTGAGGGGCGCCATCCTCGTCGTACAGGTCGGTCACCCGGATCGTAAAGGTGGTATTGAATAGTACTTTATACAGCTCCACCCTTTCCATGCAGAGGTTCATGCCTTTGGAAGCATGTTTGCCGGGGCGGTGCCGGGCCGACTCCGCCCGCCCCACACCATTGTCGACGATTTCGCAGAGCAGCACTTTTTCTTTCAGGCGCCGCCAGTGGATCTGGAGCCGGCGGTGGCCTTCCTTATGCTTCAGGCCATGCCAGATGGCGTTTTCGAGGAAGGGCTGTATCAGCATGCCTGGCACGAAATATTCGTCGGGATTAATGCCCTCGTCGATGAGCAGGCTGAATTCAAAAGGTTTGTCACTGCGGAGGGATTCAATTTTCAGGTAGTGCCCCAGCAGGTCCATTTCCTCCCGGAGGCTGATGAAGTTCTTTTCCGAATGCATCAGCACCATCCGCAGGAGCCGGGCGAAGTTGGATACGTAATCCGCCGCCTTGTCCACATCCGCCGATAAAATGCAGTGATAGATGCCGTTGAGGCAGTTGAACAGGAAGTGGGGGTTCATCTGGCTCTTGAGCGTTACGAGCCGGAACTCCGCCAGTTGTTTATGCAGCAGCTGCACCTCCTGTTGCTGTTGCCGGGCCTGTTCTTCCATGAGGGTGCGGCTGATCTTGGAAGAGCAGATGGCGGCGATCTTTTCCAGCAGATATAGATGACCGGCGTGGTAAAAGTTTTTGCGGGAATGCTCGGAGTCGATCACCCCGATTACCTTGTGATGGAGCGTGATGGGCACTGCCAGTTCCGAAAAGCGCCTTTCGTCGTCTACGATATACCGCGCATCGCGGCTGGTGTCCGGCACCAGCTCGGGTTTGCCGTGAAGGGCCACGGAGCCGACGATGCCGCGCCCTACCGGAATCTCGATGGGGTCGCGGATTTCAAAGCGCACCGGGTTCTTGGGGCCAAAGGCCGCTTTCTGCACCAGCACGCGGCGCTCTTCGTCGAGCAGGTAGATCACACAGTCTTCCAGGTGCAGCCGGGAAATACAGTTTTTAGCTACATCCCAAAGGATATCGTCGACCGTGTTTTTACCGAACAGGGAAGTGGTGAAATAATTCAGTGTGGCCTCCGCCTTGTATTGACGGCGGTACAATACCATTTTGCGGTAAAGGACTGCAGAAACCAGCGCCAGCAGCGCTATGATAAGGATATATGCTATGCCCGGCATGAAGAAGCCTCAATTTCCCTCAAAAATTACTCATTTTTCTTCACAGGGCGTTATCTTTGTTGGATGGAGCAGATTGTGCAGCAAATAGAAGCATACAAACAGGAAATTGCCGCCTTCCAGCCGAAAAACGCGGAAGAATTGGAGCAATACCGTATCAGATTCCTGGGAACCAAGGGCCTGGTGAAGTCTCTCTTCGGGGAAATGAAAAACGTACCGAACGAGCAGAAAAAGGAATTCGGACAGGTGCTGAACGCCTTCAAAGTGCTGGCAGAAAGCCGGTATGAGGAGTTCCAGCAGCTGAAAGACGAGGCCGCCGGCGCCACCGGCCAGCTCGACCTGACGCTGCCCGGCGAACCGCACCGCCTCGGTACCCGCCACCCCATCAGCCTGGTGCGCAACAAGGCCATCCGTATTTTCGAGCGCCTCGGCTTCACCATCGCCGAAGGCCCCGAAATTGAAAACGACTGGCACAATTTTACCGCGCTGAACCTGGCCGAAAACCATCCCGCACGCGACATGCAGGATACGTTTTACGTGCATAACAATCCCGACTGGCTGCTGCGCACCCACACCTCCTCCGTGCAGGTAAGGGCCATGGAAGAAGGCAAGCTGCCCATCCGCATCATCTGCCCAGGCCGGGTGTACCGTAACGAAACCATCAGCGCACGCGCCCACTGCTTCTTTCACCAGATCGAAGGGCTTTACATCGCTGAAAACGTTTCGTTCGCAGACCTGAAACAGACCCTGTACTATTTCGTGCAGGAGTTCTTCGGCGAAAACTTTAAAGTCCGCTTCCGCCCTTCCTTCTTCCCGTTCACCGAGCCCAGCGCAGAAATGGATATTTCGTGCCTGATCTGCGGCGGCGAAGGCTGTAACGTATGTAAACATACCGGCTGGGTAGAGATACTCGGCTGCGGCATGGTGCACCCGCAGGTGCTGGAAAATTGCGGCATCGATTCCAATAAATACACCGGCTTTGCTTTCGGTATGGGCATTGAAAGATTGACCATGCTTAAATACCAGATCAAAGACCTGCGCCTGTTTTCGGAAAACGACGCCCGCTTCCTGAAACAGTTCCAGGGCACCGTGTAGCATCAACATTTGCTTCTCCAATCCGAATCCATGGATATACAAACAATTGCTGTATGCGGAGCCGGCACCATGGGCGCCGGTATTGCACAGGTAGCCGCCTCCGCCGGGTTCCGCACGCTGTTGTTCGACGCCAGCCCCGAAGCGCTTGCCAGGGGCATGGAGATGATACGCCTGAGCTTGCAGCAGGGTGTAGACAAAGGGAAGATCGCGCCGGAAAAGATGGACGCCGCATTGCAGCTCCTGCAACCGGTCAGCACGCCGGAAGCCTGTGTGGCGGATGTGATTATAGAAGCGATTGTAGAGCAGCTGCCGGCGAAAACCGCTCTTTTCACCCGTCTCGCCCACATCAACAGTTCCCGCACGATATTCGCCACCAATACTTCATCGCTGTCCATCGCCGCCATCGCGGGCAGCATTCCGCACCCGGAGCGCGTGGCGGGCATGCACTTCTTCAACCCCGCCCATCTCATGCGGCTGGTGGAAATAGTACGCGGCCCTCTTACGGGCGACGAAACGTTTAACAGCCTGTACCAGCTTGCACTGGCGATGGGCAAACAACCCGTACGCGTGAAAGATGCCCCGGGGTTCATCGTAAACCGCGTGGCCCGGCACTATTACCTCGAGGCGATGCAGATTGCCACGGAAGGCGTGGCCGACCTTGCCACTACCGACGCCCTGCTCGAAGCCGCTGGCTTTAAGCTCGGGCCCTTTGCGCTGATGGACCTGATCGGCAACGACGTGAACCATGCCGTTACCACTTCGCTCTACGAAGCCTTCCAGCACGCTCCCCGCTTCCGTCCTTCTCCCATGCAGGCCGATAAAGTTGCCCGAGGTGAACTGGGCCGCAAAACCGGCAAAGGTTTTTACAACTATTGATTTACATTTGCGTTCACCAACTTTCAAAGCACCATGATCCTTGTTACCGGTGGTACTGGTTTTTTAGGCAGCTACTTGTTGCAGGCCCTCGTGAAGGCCGGCAAGCCCGTGCGAGCCCTTTACCGCCAGCGCATACCGGAACAACTCGACGCGGTGAAAAACAGCATCGAATGGGTGCAGGGCGACGTGCTTGATGTAGGCGCCCTGGAAGAAGCGATGCAGGGCGTGGAGCAGGTGTACCATTGCGCGGCGGTGGTGTCTTTTCAGCCAGACAGAAGGGTGCAGATGATGAAGGTGAATGTCGAAGGCACGGCCAACGTGGTGAACCTGGCGCTCGACGCCGGTGTCCGGAAGTTGGTGCATGTGAGCTCGGTGGCCGCCCTTGGCCGCGCGCGCGAACAGGCCGCCATCACGGAAAAGTCCTCCTGGGAAGAAAGTACCAACAACTCCTACTACGCTATCAGTAAACACCTCAGTGAAATGGAAATCTGGCGCGGTATTGCCGAAGGGCTCAATGCCGTGATCGTGAACCCCTCCATCATTCTGGGCAGCGGGTTCTGGCACGACGGGTCGGGCATGCTGCTGAAAAACGCCTGGAAAGAATTCCCTTATTATACCGAAGGCATCAACGGGTTTGTGGATGTGAAAGACGTGGTGGAGGTGATGACGCAGTTGATGGAGAGCCAAATTAAGGCCGAGCGTTTTGTACTGAATGCCGGCAACTGGCCTTACCGCCGCCTGTTCACCGTAATGGCCGAGGCGCTGGGGAAAAAGCCCCCGCATATTGCCGCCAGGCCCTGGATGGCGGAACTGGTATGGCGCGCGGCAAAAATCAAAGGCTGGTTTACCGGCAAACGCCCCCTTATTACAAAAGAAACGGCCCGCACCGCACAACTCAAGGTGTATTACGATGCCGGCCGCATTCAGGAAGCGCTGCCCGGTTTCCGCTTCCGCCCGCTGGAAGACACCGTGCGGGAAATTTCCGCGGCCTTCCTCGCCGACAAACAGCGGCAGGCGAACTAGCGCCTTTCTCCCAGTTTATCATTAAAGATCAATGCCAGCATGGCGCCTGCCAGCGTTTGCCTCATGGTGGCATCCGCTTTTTCATGTATCCATACCTGCGGTGTTTCGCCGGGGATAACGGCCGCCACGGGAATTCCTTTGAGCTGGAATTCGTAGCATACCTTTTCGTAGCTGTTACGGGTGCCGTACCGGTTGTGTGCTGATACCCGCACCTCGTCCGTAGCGGAGCGCAAGATGCCCACGGGTTTATTGTCGTTCAGCTCAAGGAATGAAATGTTCCGCTTCAGGATGAATTCCCAGCTCTTTAACGGCGCGGAACTGACTGCACCAAGGGTGATGTACCAAAGCGGCGCATCGCCCGTTAAACTGTTCAGGTGCGCCGGTAGGGGGCGGTTAGACAGGGTGATGCGGGGCGTGCCCAGCACCTGCACAGGAAACTGTTCGCTGGCGGTTTTGACGGTGAAATAAAATGCGTCCGATACGCTCCGCCATTGCTTGGGCGGCGTGTTCGCGGCTACGCCGTTGGTACGGGAGCTGGTGGTATAGTCGCCCAGCGAGATGGTTTTGGCGGTGAGCCATCCGTCCTTCACTTTCACCGCCACTTCGTGGGGCTGGATGTAAAGGCCGGGATCTTTTTTCACCACTGCCGGTTTGGGTGCGGTACAGGCGGTCAGTAGCATCCCGAAGGCTACAACGCCGGTGATAATCTTTGTTGCCATAGGTAATTGATCTAGCTGTTCAGCCGGCTCCACATTTCAGGAATGCGTTTTATCCAGGCCAGTTCTTTTTTCTTTTCGCGGGCTTCTTCCACGGGAGAGCCAAAATAGGTTTTACCGCCTTCGATGGAGCTGCTTACGCCGCTCTGCCCGAGAATAACGGCGCCCTTGCCGATGGTAAGATCTTTGTTAACGCCCACCTGCCCCCAGATGATCACGTTATCTTCCACCTTCGTTTTACCGCCGATACCTACCTGCGCGGCAAAGAGGCAGTTGCGGCCGATCACGGCGCCGTGCCCGATGTGCACCATGTTATCGAACTTGGTGCCCCGCCCGATGATGGTATCGCCGCTCACTCCCTTGTCGAGCGTGCAGCCTGCGCCTATTTCCACATCGCTTTCGATGATCACCCGGCCGCAGCTTACCAGTTTGTCGTACATCACTTCCCGGTCCGCCCTTCTCTTGAAGTAAAAAGCATCCGCACCGATAACCGTGCCGGCATGGATGATGACATTGTCGCCGATAACGGTATGGTCGTAAATGGTGACGTTGGGATGGATGACGCAGTTTTTCCCGATGCGGACATGATGCCCGATGAACACCTGGGGGAACAGCACGGTGCCTTCACCCACCACTGCCGTATCGCTGATCGGCGTTGTGGCCGGTACGAAAGGCCGGTAGCGTTTCACCAGGCTGACATATGCGCTGAAAGGGTCGGCGGTTACCAGCAGGGCCTTCCCTGCGGGCGCTTCCACTTTCTTGTTGATGATGATGATGCTGGCTGCTGAAGTAAGGCTGGCGTTGTAATACTTCTCAAAATCTACGAAGGTGATGTCGCCCTGCTCTACCTTGTGTATCTCGTTGATACCGGTAGCCATGAGCCCATCGTTGCCTTCCAGTTCCGCGCCAATCAGCGCCGCTATTTCTTTTACCGCAATCGGTGAATCAAACTTCATATGAACTTCGTTAAAGTGAGAGCAAAGTTAGGGGGCGTTATCCACAATTTTTTTTTGCTTGTGAATAAAATTTCTTGTAAAATTTTTCTTTTGTGATGAAATTCTTTTTAATATTGTGTAGGGAAAATTGTTTCCCTGTACTTACTAACCCATTCACATAACAAGAAAGTCTGATTGTTCTCACGGTCAGACTTTTTTTATTGCCTCTGCATCCTGCGCGGGCAAAGCGTTTCAGCCAATCGTGTTTTTATGTTGTGTACAATGCAACGCTGCCGGATACCGGTTTCGATGCCCCTGCGGGAGCCGGAAGCGGAAGCCGTCGTTTTTGAATTTTCCTTCTTTTTGATGCTTCCGGGACCTTTTCGAACTTAAAATTTTTTAAAAAGGACGGTTCGGGCGGGCGGGTTAACCTAATCCTGCAGGTTGGCCATGTTGATAAGCTTCTGCAGCTGCAGTATCCTGATCTTTTTACCAGGCAGATCGATCACTTTTTCTTTCCTGAACTCGGAGAGGAGACGGATGGCAGACTCGGTTGCGGTGCCTACGAGGTTGGCGATTTCTTCGCGGGAAAGGGTGACGTTGATGGTTTCCCCGTCAGCTTCCACACCGTATGTTTCCTTCAGCGTCAGGAGGGTTTCGGCGAGGCGTTCCCTCACCGGCTTCTGGGCAAGATGGGTTATTTTCAGCTCCGCCCTTCTCAGTTCGCTGGTCAGTATCTGCATCATCTTGAGCGAAAGCGCGTTATCTTTCTGCAGTATCTGTAAAAACACATCGCGGGGAATGAAACATACCGCACTGTCTTCCAGCACGGTGGCCGTAGCCGTATACGGCTCGCTGCTAATGAGCGCTTTATAACCGATGAGATCGCCTGGCTTGACGAGGCGGATGATCTGCTCCCGGCCTTCGTCGCCGCTGTGCGAAAGTTTCACCTTGCCCGTATTGATGCAGTAAATGCCATAGGGATGCGCGCCTTCCTGGAAGATCACCTGCCCCTTTTTGTAGATCATGCATTGCTTGACGTTGGCAATTTCGGCTATATGCGCCGGTGATGCAGCCGAAAAAACCTCTCCGGGATACTTGTTGCAAAACCGGCATTCTGTGTGATCGCTTAACATATCGTGCGCCATAAAACCTCCAAGGATGGGCCAAAATTACTAATTTACAGTCCCTTAACCAAAGCAAGTAGCAGTGAGCCTCCACTATTTTGTTGTGTACAAGCCGTACGAGGTGTTGACCCGCTTCGGTAAAGAAGGCGACAAAGCCGTTTTATCCGACTTCTTCCGCGTGCCGAAAGATGTGTACCCCGTGGGGCGGCTGGACTACGACAGCGAGGGCCTGCTGATCCTCACCAACGATACATCGCTGAACCATCGGCTGCTGAGTCCGCAATTCGGACATGAAAGGGAATACTGGGTGCAGGTAGACGGGGCTATTACCAACGAGGCCCTCCGCAGGCTGCACGAAGGGGTGGAGATCAATGTAGACGGCAAGCCATACCGTACACGGGGCTGCGACGCGATGATTTTCACCGAGCCGCCGTTTGTGCCCGAACGGAACCCGCCTATCCGGTTCCGCAAGCACATACCGGCCCCCTGGATCCGGCTGATACTGCGGGAGGGGAAAAACCGGCAGGTCCGTAAAATGACCGCCGCCGTTGGTTTCCCCACGTTGAGGCTGATCCGTTACCGGATAGAAAAGCTGGATGTAGCGGGGATGCAGCCCGGCGACCTGGTGGAGATGAAACAGGCCGAACTGTACAAAGCCCTCTTCAAATAGCGCCCCTCCTTCCAAATTGCCTGGTTCCCAATCCGAAATATGGCTTAATTTAATTAGGTTTGTCACACTAAACAGATAATATGCTCAAATCCATGACCGGCTTCGGCCGTGCGGAAGTTACCCGGGGGGAAACAACCATTCTCGCGGAAATCAAGTCGCTGAATGGGAAACAGTTTGAGGTCAACCTTAAAATGTCCCCGCTTCTGAAGCCCTATGAGTTCGACATCCGGAACCTGTTGCAGCAGGAGCTGCAGCGCGGCACGCTGGATGCCACTATCAACATCAAACAAAACGGCGCTACCCGCCCCGTGGTGATCAACACGGAGCTGGCCCGGTATTATCACCAGGCGATCACCGCTATGGCTACCGACCTTTCGCTGCCGCAGGAAGATATGCTCAACGTGCTGATGAAACTGCCCGAAGTGGTAACTCCTGCATCGGAACAAATGGAAGAGTCTGAATGGCTGGAAGTCGAAAAGATCATCCGCGCCGCCATCGCCGAAATGGACGCCCACCGTGCAGACGAAGGCGCCATGCTGGAAAAAGACCTCCTGCTCCGGATCGACAACATCCTGCTGTATACGGAAAAAGTAAAGGAGCTGGACCCGTTGCGGAAAGACAAAGTGCGCACCCGCCTCGAGACCCTGCTGGCCGAATACGTGGGCAAGGAAAACGTTGACGCCAACCGCATGGAACAGGAGCTCATCTTTTACCTGGAAAAGCTCGACATTTCGGAAGAGCTCATCCGGCTCCAGAACCACTGCCGGTATTTTAAAGACATTCTCGCCGAAGCAGACGCCGCCAAAGGCAAGAAGCTGGGTTTCGTACTGCAGGAAATCGGCCGCGAAATCAACACCACCGGTTCCAAAGCCAACGACGCCGGCATCCAGCAATGGGTGGTAATGATGAAGGACGAACTGGAGAAAGCGAAAGAGCAGGTGCTAAACGTGCTGTAAGCAACGCCCGCTATGAACCGGCATATTCGGTTGAGAAGAAGTAGGAACAGGTAACGGGTGAATGGCCGGCGAATAATGGATACCATCGCGCTTTTGAAACGTTTGCGAATTACGCATCCCCTCAGGCCGCTGATGACGCCAAGGTTTCATCAACGGTTTAAAGAGTGCCGGTGAAACAATTATTCCGGCCTGCCGGGAATTGAAGAAATACACTAATGTCGCGTACCTGTTAAAAGGCATATGATGACACCCAAGTTCCATCAGGCCTGTAACAGCTGATCAGCGAATTTTCCGTCAACCGCCTAAAAAAGCTGATGAAATGCATATTCCATCAGACCTATAAAAAGACAAAAGACTACTGATGAAATGAATATTCCATCAGTCCTATAAAGAGTACAAAAAATATCTGATGAAATGCATATTCCATCAGACCTGTAAAAAAGACAAAAGATATCTGATGAAATGCATATTCCATCAGACCTGTAAAAAAGACAAAAAATATCTGATGAAATGCATATTCCATCAGACCTGTAAAAAAGACAAAAGATATCTGATGAAATGAACATTCCATCAGACCTATAAAAAAGACAAAAGATATCTGATGAAACTTGGTTTCACCTGCGCCATCCTGGCTATGTTCGCATTTGCATGTAAACCGCCCAGGCTGGATACTTTCGAGAAAAACCGCGATATCAACCGGTCGGAGTGGGCCGTTGACGACAAGCCTTTTTTTGAACTGGAGCTGGCGCCCGAGGATACGGCGTTTTATTATAACATGTACGTAAACGTTCGGCATACAGACGCATACCCTTTCAGCAACCTCTGGTTGCTGATCAACACCCAGGTTCCGGGAGACAGCGCCGGCACCACCCGCCGGGTGGAATTACCCCTGGCAGACACCTACGGTAAATGGACGGGCAGCGGCGTGAATGGCATCGTTGTAACCAGCAACGACGACATCTTCGAGCACCGCATTCCCATCCAGCAAAACGCCATTTTCAGCAAACCCGGCCGGTATCGCTTCACCTTTGAGCAGAACATGCGTCAGAACCCGCTGCCTGACGTTCTGAGCGTGGGCCTGCGCATCGAAAAGGCCGCACCGCGGAAATAGAACACCATGAAAAAAACGGCATCCTGGTTTCAAAGCAAAAAACTGATTTCCGGCATCTACGTGTTCGTGCTGGCATACACCGTGCTGCAGCTGCTCTGGTGGGGCGTTTTACTGCACCAGCAAAGCAAGCAGATTGCCGGGTATGAAAGGTTGGAACTGACGCACCGCGTACAGGAACTGACGCAACCCGCGCAGTTTTCGTACGAAATGCAGCGCCTCCATAAAGAACAGCAGATGCGCACCTTCAAGTACGTGGGCGAAGGCATCATTTTCCTGGTGCTGATACTGGCCGGCGCGGCCGTAGTGTACCGCGCGGTTTGGAAGCAGATGAAGCTCTCCCAACAGCAGCAGAACTTTATGATGGCCGTTACCCACGAGCTGAAAAGCCCCATCGCGGTAGCGAAACTGAACCTCGAAACGCTGCGCAAACACAAACTGGACGAAGAAAAGCAGGCCAAGCTGCTCGACAATACCATCCGCGAAACCAACCGCCTCGACCAGCTCTGCAACAACATCCTGCTGGCTTCGCAGTTCGAGCATCAGAAATACCAGCCCTACCTCGAAAGGCTCGATTTTTCCCAACTGATGCAGCAGGGCGTAGAAGAGCTGAAAGGGCGCATCGCCAGCCACCCGCTCACATCGTTCATCCAGCCGGGCATCGAACTGCAGGCAGACCGGTTTATGATGCAGCTGCTGCTGAACAACCTGGTGGAAAACGCGGTGAAATACGCCCCAAAGGGCACCGAAATACAGGTGCGGCTGTACACCGAAACGGAAGAAGATGATGAAGAACCGGTCCTGAAACTCGAGATATGCGATGAAGGAGAAGGCATCGATCCCGCGGAACGGAAACGGATATTCGAGAAGTTTTACCGCATAGGCAACGAAAATACCCGCAAATCAAAGGGCTCCGGCCTCGGACTTTACCTGGCCCAAAAGATCGTAGAGCAGCACGGCGGGCAGATTGCAGTGATAGACAACGAGCCCAAAGGCACCTGCTTCCAGATCGTTTGGGATGAATATTCTACCCAACCCGTATAAAATTAACGGGTTGTACGTAATTTTATAGACAATTAGCTAAATACCACATCAATATGAAGGAAGCGACGAAAGCATCGATATTGCTGGTAGAAGATGAAGAGAACCTCCAGGAAGCCCTCAAGCTCAACCTGGAACTGGAGGGGTATGAAGTAACCGCGGCAGACAACGGCACGAGCGCCTTAAAGGCCGTGAAGAACGAATATTTTGACCTGATCATTCTCGATATCATGCTGCCCGAAATGGACGGCCTGGCGGTATGCGAAAACATCCGCATCCAGAACAACGAAGTGCCCATCCTGTTCCTGAGCGCCAAAAACAGCAGTGCGGACCGGGTGCTCGGCCTCAAAAAGGGCGGAGACGACTACATGACCAAACCCTTCAACCTCGAAGAGCTGCTGCTGCGCGTGGAAAAGCTCATCGTGAAGAACAAGAAGATCCAGGATAAAGACAGCGTTCCCAACGTATACCGTTTCGGCAACAACATGATCGATTTTGCGGCGCAGGAATGCGTGGGCAAAGACGGCAAACGCCATGAGCTCAGCAAAAAAGAAACCATGCTGCTGAAACTCCTGATCGAAAACAAGGGCGAGGTAGTGACCCGCGAAAAAATACTGCAGGTAGTATGGGGGTACAACGTATACCCCACCACCCGCACCATTGACAATTTTATTCTCAATTTCCGCAAATACTTCGAGCAGGACAGCCGCAACTCCCAGTATTTCCATTCCGTGCGCGGGGTGGGTTACAAGTTTACCGACGGCTGATCACCAACTATCCCCCCGCCGCTGCCATTTGTAAGGCTCCCGCTGCCAGCTATTCAATCCCCCTTTTCCCGGGCGGGAAAGGGCCCTATCTTTGATTGGCTTAGGAAACTTTTATGTATAACCCCACCAGCGACCCGGGAATATGGCATACTTGTATGGCGCCTCCTCTGATGGAGGTGCTGGCGGCTATGAGCAAATTCATTTACTGGGGTCTCTTTACCGGGGCCGTTATAGTGCTAGGCATATTTTTCTGGTGGCGGGAACATGGCCTGCGCAAGAAAATGCAGGCCCATGCCTCCGCGCAAAGAAACCGGGCCACCCTGGAGCTCCATACTTTCCAAAGCCAGATGGACCCCCATTTTATTTTCAACAGCCTCAACGCGATTCACAACCGCATTTTGTCGGCCAGCACGGAGCAGGCCTCCGATTACCTCACCCGCTTTTCGCGGTTGATGCGCCTGGTGCTCGAGAATAGCAGCAAGGAGTGGGTCAGCCTCCAGGAAGAACTGGAAGCGCTGGAGCTCTACCTCCAGCTGGAGCAGCTGCGGTTCGAAAAGTTCGATTATTCTGTTACCTGTCTGCCGGGTTCTGATACCCGCGCGCTGGTGCCGCCCTTCATTGTGCAACCGTACGTGCAGAGCGCCATCTGGTACCGCCTGCTGCAGCGCCCGCCCGGCGCGAGAGGGCGGCTGAGCGTGGAAGTGGGGCGAAAAGAAGGCGGGCTCTACATCCGCCTGGAAGATAACGGCGTGGCGCGGCAAAGCGCGTTCAGCACCTTTCAGCAAAAAACCGCCGGCACCCGCGTGGCCGCGGAAAGGCTTCACTGGCTCAATGCCCGCTATCACACGCATGCCGCCGTTACCAGCGGCCACCTCTACGATTCCCATCACCAGAAAACCGGCACCTACACCGTCATTCATTTACCCGATGTTAACCCCGCATCCAAACCGGAAGAAACAGTGTTTTTTCAGTAATTTAGCGATGCCAGGTCATCCAAAATCAATGCGCTTGCATGCATACGATAATTATCGACGATGAAAAACATTGCAGGGACGTGCTGCAAATGCTGCTCACGCGCCATTGCCCCGAGGTGATACTCGACGCGGTGTGCGAAGGGGCTGAAGAAGGACTGAAAGCCATCGAAAAATTCCAGCCACGCCTCGTTTTCCTCGATGTGGAAATGCCGGGCATGAACGGTTTCGACCTGCTTGAAAACTGCAGCCGCCGCAACTTTGCCGTCATCTTTACCACCGCTTACGACCAATACGCCATCAAAGCCATCCGCCACAGCGCGCTCGATTTTTTGCTGAAGCCGGTAGACAAGGAGGAGCTCATCCTCAGCGTACAGAAAGCCTTCAACCAAAGCACCTCCCCGGGCCCGAAAGTGGATGCCCTGCTCCAGTTCCTGCACCAGCACGTACAGCACAATGAACGGCTGGCCCTGCCTACGGTAGACGGGCTGCGGATGATGCCGGTAAAAGAAATTCTCTATTGTGAATCGGAAGGCGGATACACCCGCGTGTTCCTGCAAAAACATGAAAAGCCCGTGCTGATCTGCCGCTCGCTGAAAGAAGTAGACGAAGTGCTGAAGGACAAGGGATTTTTCCGCGTGCACAACAGCTACATCATCAACCTCTCCTACATGGAAAAATATATCAAGGGAGACGGGGGTGAAATCATCCTGAGCAACGGAAAGAGCATTCCCGTATCGCGCAACCGCAAGCAGGATTTCCTGACCCGGATTGAAAAACTCTGAGAAAAAGGGGTTACAGTTTCTTCAGGCTGCCGGCCGGCATCCAGCCGGTTTTGCCATCGGCCAGCTGCACTTTGCTGAAGTCTTTCGTGCCATCCAGCACCTCTACCTTGACGCCTTCCTTTACGTCGAACAGGTCTTTACTACCCTCGTCCGGCGCGGATTTGACTTTGACGCTCCGGTGAATCACGATGGCGGTGCTGTTGTTATATGCCTTGTTCTGCATCCAAACGGCCATGCCGAAATAGGCGGTAAAAAACACGCCAACGGCGATGGACGCCCAGCGGATGTAAGGTTTCCGCATGCCGGGCATGAAAAAATAGAGAATAATGCCGCCGCAAAGCAGCCAGAACCATACGATGCTGCCAATAGCCCAGCCCCGCGCGGAATGAAGCTGTTGCAGCTGCAGCCACCAGCGCTCGAAAAAGAGCAGGGGCAAGGCTTCAATGTTATTGCTTACCCGCTGGTTGGCGAGCAGAAGGTTATGTTCAATGGCTTCGTCGCCGGGGCGGAGATGAAGCGCTTTTTCAAAGCTGTATACCGCCATGCCTATCTGGTTGCTTTTATAATACGCATTGCCGGCGTTAAAATAAAGGTCGGCCACCTGGTACCCGGAGTCGATCAGCTGCTGGTATTTGGCGGCTGCTTCTTTGTACTGTTGCTGCCGGTAGAGCTGGTTGCCTTCGGCAAACGGTACCGGGTCCTTATGCGCCTGCGCCAGCAGTGCAGTGGAAACAAGGAAACATAGCGTGACTAAAAATCGCATACTCTTTTATTTTCCGGCCTTGTGCTTTAATTGGTCTTCGATATCGGTGATGATCTGAACGGCCTCCTGGTAAGCGTCCTGGCGGTGCTCGACGCTGCTGGAAGGTGCGTACAGCGCCATTTCACAGCGGTCTGTGAGCGCAAAGAGTTGCTGCATAGTGTTGGCCCGCAACTGCTGCGCGCTCAGTTTTTCCTGCACCACCTGCTTGTTCAGTTCCGCCATGGGGATTTTCAGTTTGTGACTGAGGTAACCCCAGATGCCTTTGGAGGTTTCTTCATAAAATGCCTTGTCTTTTCCTTCGCGCAGGTACCGGGCCGCCAGTTCGAGGCGTTTAAGGGCCACCTTGTTGGCGTGTTTGTGACGGAGCATGGCTGCGTTGCTGCTCCGGAAGTTTTCGCGCCGGCGGTACCACGCCATGCCGCCCACAGCCAGCAGGGGCAGTAGCAGCAGCGTCCAGAATACGGGTTTACCGAAAAAGAAAGGACTGCGTTTGTTCCATTGGCTGACCGTGGTGCGGATGCCGGCCAGTTCCGTTTTCCCGCCGAAATCGGCCTTTTCTTTCCGGATTTGTTTACCTGCCATCACATGCAGGGGAAACGCGGCAGACGTCAGCGTTTTGTAGGCATTGGCCCGCGGGTCGAAATAGGAGAATTCCACGGGCGGCAGCTCATAATCCCCTTTCTCCTGCGGCATCAGCGCATATTGAAACTGGCGGCTGCCGCTCAGGGGATTGCTGTTCTTTTCGATATTGTCCGATACGGTGGGATCGTATTTCTCGAACCCGGCCGGCACGTTCAGCGGTGGGGCGTTCAGCAGGTTCACGTTGCCATGGCCGCTGATGGTCACTTTCATGCTAAGCGCATCATCGGTGCTGAGCTCTTTTTTATCCGTCACGGCCGTCATCGTGAAACTGCCTACCGCGCCGTTGAAACTGGCCGGACGGCCTTCCGCGGGCAGCGGCTTCACGGTCACTTTCACCACCGGGCTCTGTATTTTATACGGCACTACTTCGTATTCGTGGTTGCCGAAAGCATCGTCGAAAAAGGCGTCGTCGAACGGGCTGCTCCCGAAGGCGTCCCGGAAAAAGGGATCGTCGGCGAAGGGATTTTTTCTTTTGCCCCGCTGCATCTTGACGAGGTGCACCTGGTTGTCCACCTCCGCCGGGTCAAGCTCCAGCTGGCCGGATTGCAGGGGAAAGAGCAGGGTTTTGCGGATGATAAACACCTTGTACGGCACGCCGTTCACCATTTCTTCATAAGCCTGCGGCGGATTGGGCAGCTCTATGTCGCGTGCCGAAAACCCTTTGAAGGCCGGCACTTTGGTTACATTGGAATTGGTGGGAAGGCGGGTGTAAAGTTTATACGTGGCCGTCAGTTGCTGCCCTTCGTACACGGTGGTTTTATCTACGTCCACTTTTACAAAAAGGTTTTTGCGGAGTTTCTCTTTCACGTCTTCACCGCTCCGCAGGATGGCCGGGTCGGCGTTGAGACGGGGCCTGCCCTGCTGCTGGGGATATTGCTGCGGAGCCTGCTGTGGTAACACGGAACCGGCGCCGCCCTTGCTCACTTCAATGTTGGTGGGATTGCTGCGTACCAGCCTCCCATCTACCCGCGCCGTGGCGCCGGGAATGGTGAATGTACCCACCTGTTTGGGGCGCAGAATGTAACTGAACGCCACATAAGTGGTCATTTTCCCGTTTATGTAAGTGCTTCCCTGCATCTGGCTGGGCCCCTGCACCACATCAAAGCCTTTGAACGCGGGCGGGTCAAACGCGCTGAGGTTTTCGGCGTTTTCAAGCATGAACTGTATCTGCACCATTTCGTCGAGTGCGATACTGTTGGAATTTACGTGGGAAGTAAACCGCAATTCCTGCCCAACGGCAGCAAGCGCCGCCCCGCATAGCAGCAGCAGCGTAAAACAATACTTTTTTAAAATGGCAGCATTCAATATCATCCTGAATACAAATTTAACCAAAGCCGGTTGCGCCGCTCTTCCGATACGAGTTAAAAGTTAGTTAAAAAAAGCCCTAAACAAGCCACAGTAAAGGATCTTACTCAATATCCCCCAGCATGGGCCGCATCATGATGTCTTCCACCACGGCCTGCTCGCTGAGGTTGTACGCCGCCCATATCATATCCGCCACGTCGCCGGGCTCCATCAGCCGTTCCCGGGGGCCCTCAAATCCCTGCCACGAAGCGGTCCACGTTGGGCCCGGGCTTACAGACGTCACTTTTATCCCGAAAGGCTTCATTTCTTCCCGCAGGTTTTTCGAAAAACCCAGCAGGGCGAATTTGGTGATGCTGTATGAGCCGCCATTGGGATACGCGCGGTGGCTGGCGGTGGAACAAAGATTAAAAATATGCCCTTTGCCGGCCGCCTTCATGCCCGGCAGTAAAAGTCGCGTGAGATGGTAGGCGCTGTAGAGATTAACGGCCATCATATTTTCAAGATGCCCTTCTTCTTCCTCGTGCACGGCGCCGGGCACGAAAATACCGGCGTTATTGACCAGGATGGCTGGCGCCTCCCCCCATAAGCCCGTCACTTTTTTTCCGAAGGCTACTACTTCCTCCTTCTGGCCCATATCCACCACTTCGGCCAAAACCTTTGCCCCGGCCCGCTTGGCGGCTACCGCCGCGCGGGCCGCTTCGAGCGTATCCGCATGGCGCGCGCAGATGGCGATATCAAATCCCCCTGCGGCCAGCCGCTCCGCCACCGCCTTGCCTATGCCCTTGCTAGCCCCGGTAATGATTGCATACATGTGTTCCTGGATTGTTCAGTATGCATTTTACACAATGCTTTCCATTTTTGGAAATAAGAACGGCTGAAAGGTTAAAAACACCCATGTCGGCAGGTTGTCGTAAATTTGCATCACAACAACAGCTGCCAACGCTACAGACACGGATTATGCGATATAAACATATTTTTTTCGACCTGGACCATACCCTTTGGGATTTTGAAACCAATGCAGTAGCCACCCTACAGGAACTTTACGCGGAACACCAGCTCGAAAAAAGAGGTATTCCCTCTTTCGACACCTTTTATGCGAGCTACGCCGTCATCAACGATAAACTCTGGGACCGGTTCCGGAAGGGGTTCATTAACCGCAACGAGCTCCGTACCAAACGTTTCACCATGACATTCCTCGAATTCAAGCTGTGCGACGACAAATTGTGCGATTCCATGGGCAAACGCTTCCTGGAAGTGCTGCCTACCAAAACCGCCCTGTTCCCCCATGCGGTGGAAGTGCTTGATTACCTGCAGGAAAAGCGGTATCCCATCCACCTGATCACCAACGGGTTTGAGGAAACGCAACGCCTGAAAATGAAACATTCGGGCATTCACGATTATTTCACGCACATCGTTACGTCGGAAACAGCGGGGTCGCTGAAACCGCACCGCGATATTTTCGACTACGCGATGAAACTGTCTGCCACCAGCGCCTCCGAAAGTATCATGATCGGCGATACGCTCGATGTGGATATTCTCGGCGCGCAGGAAGCGGGCATGGATCAGGTGTATTTTGCGCCGGACAAAACGCAGGAAGGGGTAACGCCAACTTATACCATCCGCAGTTTGAAAGAACTGAAGGATATTCTGTAGATCTGTGGCGGCATCGCTGCCGGCCGGTCTCGGACCTGTTTCGCGTTTCCCTGTCGTTTTACAGGCGATCAAGGGCCTGGCCCCGGAATGCGGACTTCGTATCCGGGCTTGTTTCAGGATGGGTTGGTGACCGTCAACGGGCAAAAAAATTCCCGGCAACCGCTGGCTACCGGGAATATCCCAAATATCTGTCCACCCTTCTACGGATAATGTTCTTTTTTATCCTTTCGGCGCAGGCTTTGCAGGCTTTTTAGCCGCAGCTGTCGCTTTCAGTGCCGCCGCTTTGGACGGCATGGCTGCACAGCAGGATTTGCTTTTCCCGGCCTGGGCCGTTTTACAGCACCCGGCATCCGCACCTTTGTTACAGGACGCTTCTTTTTTCGCCGGCTTATCGGCCGCAGCTTTCTCCTGTGCTACCACCGGGCCCGCCAGCAGCGCGAGAGCCGCGCATGCAAAAAATAATTTCTTCATAGTCGCGCATTTAAATTTTAACGAAAGACACCAGCACTTCCAGCAGCAATATCGCCAGATGCCATTTGCCTTTCCTGGCCTGTGCTGATTTTGTCAGGAATGAAAATTTTGTTTTTTCCATGGCCGGTTGCTTGTTCCCTGAAAATAGCTCAATCCTTCCGTAAAAAAATGTTAAAACTATCCAAGCCGCGCAATCACCGTCTGTCCGCCCCGCACCGTTTGCTCCAAAGCCACGTCTACCTTGGTGCCTACCGGCAGGTAGATGTCTACCCGCGAGCCGAATTTGATGAAACCCATTTCTTCGTTCTGGCGTACCTGCATGCCTGCTTTCAGGTAGTTGACGATTCTGCGGGCGAGGGCGCCGGCGATCTGGCGCACGAGGATTTCCTGCTTGCCGTTGCCGATCACCACGGTATGGCGCTCGTTTTCCGTAGATGATTTCGGGTGCCAGGCCACGAGGTATTTACCGGCATGGTACTGGCTCAATTTCACTTCGCCGCTGATCGGGTTGCGGTTCACGTGCACGTTGGCCGGGCTCATGAAGATCGATACCTGGAGGCGCTTATCTTTGAAGTACTCCGCTTCTACGGTTTCTTCGATCACCACCACTTTCCCGTCTGCCGGGGCAATCACCAACTGTTCGTCCTGCTTCATTTCACGGGCCGGTATGCGGAAGAAGGAAACGATAAACAGGAAAAACACGACAGAAACGGCTAAAACCGTCCACGTCAGCACCGGCGCGCCGGGCAGCCAGTAAAACAGGGCGCCGTTCAGCAGCGCCAGCAGCACAAAAACCAGGGTGATGGTAGCTGTTCCTTCCCGATGGATTGTCATTGTTCAATTCGATTTTTAGGTATGCCCGTTTTTAGGCGGTACGAAGGTATGAAGAAAATTTATTCTATTTAAAGAACAATAAAGTTAGCATATATCCAGGCGAAGGGAGCCGCCACCAGCAAAGAATCGAACCGGTCGAGGAAGCCTCCGTGCCCGGGCATGATGCTGCCCGAATCTTTGACGCCGGCCAGCCGTTTCAGCCTCGATTCGAGCAGGTCGCCGGCGGTGCCGAAAACGGCGGCGATGCAGGCCAGCCCAATCCAGTGCGGCCAGTGCAACCACTGATTTCCCCAGTAATACCCGAACACGCCGGCCGCGGCAATGGCAAGAATCATCCCGCCCACGGTGCCTTCGATGGTTTTTTTTGGAGAAATGGCGGGGAAGAACGGCGTACGCCCGATGAGGGAGCCCACGATGTAGGCCATGGTATCGTTAATCCAGATAAAAATAATCAGCAGCAGGGGAATCAGGAAACCGGCGGGCGAGGGCGTGAGCTCGTATGGTTGCAGGCGAAGGCTAACCATCAGGGCCAGCGGCATGGTCACATACATCAGCCCGAGCAGCGAATACCCGATCGATTTCAGGGAAAACACCTTGCTCATCAGTATCTCCCCCAACGGCAGTATCAATATGAAAATCAGCGCCATCGCCCAGCCGATTTCGCCGATGGTGACGCCGGTGCCTCCGAAAGTGGAGTTGGTGGCGGCCATCATGATGGCGCTGCCGGCTACCAGCACGCCGTATTTGTGCCAAGGAGAAATATCGTTATACTCCGCGTCGATGTTGCGCACCAGCTTGAAATATTCCTGCAGGGCAAAGAAATTGATCAGGAAAAAAAGCAGGAAAAAAGACAGCTCATTCCACAGGATACCTCCGAGCATGATGGCTACGAAGAAAAGTGCGGTAATGGTGCGCGTGATGAAGGTCTTCATACAGGCTTAAAAAGTTGGATCGGGCGTAAAGCTACAGATTGTTTTCGATTGTCCCCTCCCGGTTAGCCGCAATCAGCTCGCGGGCCTTGCCTTCGTTGGAATTATGCACATACACCTCGTCCATCCCCGGCAGCATGGTACCGAAGGAGGAGTCCTGGCGGTTAACGATCACCGCTTCGATTTCATTTTCCTGCAGCATGCCTTTGATGATCTCCGACTCGAAGGGAGATTGGCTGCCGAATACTTTTACCCAGTCTTTTTCCATGTGATTAGCCTTTAAAATGATTGAATGTTCCGGTTAATTTTCTTCGTTTTCCGCTTCCTCGTCACCCGGCTCGGCAGGCAGGAGGAAGGTTTGCCCCGCCGCCCGGGCCTTTTTGTACAGCTGCCAGATAAGGATACCCACCACGAGGGCGCTCAACGCGCCGTACACGGCGGGTACATGCTCGTCCTGCGTGGCATCGTAGCTGATTACTTTGGCCTGGTACAAATACACTAACACCACTTGCAGCCCGTTGTTCATAAAATGGCCGGCAATGGCCAGCCAGAGGTTGCCCGTAACGTAGTAAATGGCGCCCATGAGGAAGCCCAGCAGCAGCCGCGGCATGAAGCCCAGAAATTGCATGTGGATGGCGCTGAAAATGATGGCGGCGATCACGGCGGCCACCCAACCATTTTTCACCAGCGATGTTAATATTCTTTGCAGTACCCCGCGGAAAAACACCTCCTCGGCGACAGCCGGCAACAGGGCCAGCAGCACCAGGTTAAACAGCATTGACCCGATGTCGGGCATATTGAGCAGCAATTTGGTTTGTTTGGTAGCCAGCTCCTCCAGGTCGCGCATCTTCTGGGATACCGGCCAGGTGCTGTTCCACTCGCCCATAACGTTGACGAGTGGCAGCGCGCACAGGATAACGAGAATGGCCAGCAGCAGCTGCAGATACCGGGGGCGGGCGGAGAGCCCCATGTATACGGCCGGCCGCGGATGGGCCAGATAGGCGAATACGAAGGCCGGCACCATAAAACCCACCACGGTATACAGCAGCTGTACGATTTTGAGCCCCCGGACAAAGGCAGGATCGCCCCAAACCTTGGTGTCCTCCAGCTGGGCGATCGTATAGCCGCCACTGATAGCCGGAAAGAACCCTGCCAGGAACAGTGAGTACAGTAACATAAACGCGAACCAAAGCCCGAAAAGCGTGATCAGCTGCATGAATGGAGAGTATTGCCGTAAGTATCCCATAAGTATTGCTGTGGTAATTTTGCGTAAATTTACATTGTGTTTGCCAGTTGAACGACTCGCGGCCGGCTTTTAATTATTATATGGTAAAAATAGGAGATATAGAACTGGGTGAATTCCCTTTATTGCTGGCGCCTATGGAAGACGTGAGCGATCCGCCCTTCCGTGCCGTGTGTAAAATCAATGGAGCAGACCTGATGTATTCGGAGTTCATTTCCTCGGAGGGTTTGATCAGGGACGCCATTAAAAGCCGGCAGAAACTCGACATTTTTGACTACGAACGCCCGGTGGGCATCCAGATATTCGGCGGCGACGAAGAGCCGATGGCCATGGCCGCCCAGATTGTGGAAGTGGCTAAACCGGACCTGCTCGACATTAATTTCGGCTGCCCGGTAAAAAAGGTGACCTGTAAAGGCGCCGGAGCTGGCATCCTGAAAGACATTCCCAAGATGGTGCGCCTCACCGAAGCCGTGGTAAAGGCCACCCGGCTGCCCGTAACGGTCAAAACGCGCCTCGGCTGGGACGATGATACCAAAAACATCGAAGAAGTGGCGGAACGGCTGCAGGACGTGGGCATTAAGGCCCTCACCATCCATGGCCGCACCCGCACGCAGATGTACAAAGGCAACGCGGACTGGACCCTGATCGGTAAAGTGAAAAACAACCCCCGTATCCAAATCCCCATTTTCGGCAACGGCGACATCTGCACACCTGAGCAGGCCAAAGCTGCCAGGGAAAAGTACGGGATAGACGGGGTGATGATCGGCCGGGCCGCCATCGGCTACCCCTGGATATTCAACGAAATCAGACACTACCTGCGCACAGGCGCCCACCTGCCCCCACCCACTGTGGCCGAGCGTGTAAAAGTGTGCAAACAGCACCTTCGCCACTCCATCAGCTGGAAGGGAAATGTGGTCGGCATCCTGGAAATGCGCAGGCACTATACAAATTATCTGAAAGGACTGCCCCACATCAAAGAATTCCGTGCACAATTAGTAACTTGCAATACAGCAGCGGCGGTAGAGGAAGTGCTGGATGCCGTTGCACTACAGTACAAAGATCATATATTTGAAAGGACAATGGCCCCGATGGCTGAAACAGATATGGTAGCGGCGTGTGGTTTTCCGGATTAATCCCAATTGAATCACAAAAAAATTACTTCACAATGGCCACGATCAAAAATCTGAAAAACGAAGTCTGGAAAGACTTGCAGATTAAAAACAAATCTGCCCTGCGTAAAAAATACGCGGTGTCCAATATGGGAAGAGTGATCAGTTACCACGAAAGCATTGAAGACGGCAAATTATTGAACGGCTCTACCGTAGAAGGCTATACGGTGCTGAACATCAAACCGGCCGACACCTACCAGTCGCTGTACCTGCACCGGGAAGTAGCCCGCCTCTTTGGCCAGAAATCCAGCCGCACCCAGAAGTATGTGATTCACCTCGATTTCGATAAAAAGAACAATAAAGCCTCCAACCTCCGCTGGGCCACCAAAGAAGAAATGGAAAAGCACCAGCAGAACAGCCCGGCCAAGATCGCCTATAAAGAGTTGCAGCGCCACCGGCAGAAAGGCCTGAAGCTGAACGTGGTGAAAGTTAAAAGCATCAAGCGCCTGCTGAACAAGCCGGGTAAAAAAACGATGAAACAGATCGCGGAACAGTTTGCCATCAGCGAAATGCAGCTGTACCGTATCAAAAGCGGCGAAAACTGGAGCCATGTAACGCTGGATTAATGCCTGAGTCATCAGGAATGATCATATTATGATGTTGTCTGACAGTGGTTCCCCTCGGGGAGCCACTGCCTTTTAAAGGCCCTTCCCTTGCAAGCATCCCCGTTTTGTCATACCTTACTCCTCTAAAATGATAGACTATGTCCGGTAAAAAGATAGCCATTATTGGCGGTGGTAACCTGGGTTCAGCCATAGCACAGGGTTTATTGAAGAGCGGCTTTTCACAGGCGGCGGATATTACCATAACGAAACGCAACATCGCCACCCTGGCGGGCCTCGCCGAGCAGGGGGTGCTGGTGGAAACGGATAATGCCAAAGCCATCAGCCAGGCAGACGTGGTGGTGGTGGCCCTCAAACCATACAACGTCAAAGAAGTGCTGAGCGGACTGCGGGCCTCCTTCGACGCCAAAAAACAGATGCTGATCAGCGTGGTGACGGGCGTGCTGCTCGATGATCTTGAAAAGATCACGCTGCCGGGGATGCCCATTTTCCGCGCCATGCCCAACACGGCCATCGCCATCCAGGAATCCATCACCTGCGTGTGCGGACGAAACGTTACGGAACAGCAAACGGCATTCGTCACCGATATGTTCAACCAACTGGGCGAAACGGTGAGCATCGACGAAAAACTCATGGACGCCGCCACCGTACTGGGCGCCTGCGGCATCGCGTACGCCCTGCGGTTTATCCGCGCCAACATCCAGGGCGGTATCGAAATCGGCTTCGATGCCCGCACGGCCACCCGCATCGCCGCCCAAACGGTGAAAGGCGCCGCGGAACTGCTGATCCGCGAAAACCGCCACCCTGAAGAGGAAATCGACAAGGTGACTACCCCCAAAGGCTGTACCATCGCAGGTCTCAACGAAATGGAACACCAGGGCTTCAGCTCATCACTGATCAAGGGCATCACCGTTTCGTACAACAAGATCGCGAAAGACTAAACGCAACAACATAACAGGATAAATACAAAAGGCCGGGATAAGATTATCCCGGCCATTTAGTTAAACCTACAACTGTTACACTGTTTGTAACACTATTATCACTTATGCAAGTATTTTATCAGTTCATCATGGAGGCGGAAGACAGGTCCTGCATTTCCAGCTCCTGCCGGGTGGGCGCTACCATCCGCTGGCGGATGTAACGTTTTTTGGACACCCTGCCCATACCGAACTTCGCCATCACCTTGTCTACCACCATGTACACTACCGGCACCACAATCAGCGTCAGGAACATGGAGCTGATCAGGCCGCCGATAATTACCCAGGCCAGGCCGTTTTTGGTGGAAGCCACCCCACCGGTAGCCAGCGCAATCGGCAGCATCCCGATCACCATCGCGATGGTGGTCATGAGGATGGGGCGCAGACGGGCCTTGTTGGCGTGCAGCAGCGCGTTATAGGTGCTCTGCCCTTCTTCCTTCATCTGGTTGGTAAAGTCCACCAGGATGATCGCGTTCTTCGCCACCAGACCGATCAGCATGATCATACCCAGGATGGTGAAGATGTTCAGCGTGTTGTTCGTCAACGCCAGCGCCAGCAACGCCCCGATGATCGACAGCGGGATGGAGAACATCACCACGAACGGGTAAATATAGTTGTCGTACAGCGCCACCATGATGAGGTATACCATCACGATCGAGATCAGCAGCGCCACGCCCAGCGTTGAGAACGAGTCTCCCTGGTTTTCAGCGTCGCCGCCGAATACGTAAGACACACCGGCGGGTTTCTGCAGCTTGGCTACTTTCGCGCCGAACTCCTGGGTAACGGTACCGGAGGGCCGGCCCATTACCTGCGATTGTACAGACACAGACGTGTTCTTGTCGCGGCGCTCGAGGCGGCTCGGCCCGGAACCTTCCGTAACGGTCGCAAACTGCGAGAGTTTGATCAGTTCGCCCTTGTCATTTTTGAAGTCGATATTCGAAACGTCCTGGATGTTTTTACGGTTGAAGTCGTCGAAACGGATGTTGATATCATATTCATATTCGCCCTGGCGGAATTTCACTTTGGAATCGTCTGCCGTGCCGCTGAAGGCCGTTTGCATGGTACCGCCCACGTTTTCGAGGGTAAGGCCCAGGGCCGACATCTTATCGCGGTCCACCTGCACGTTGATTTCCGGGTTGCCTTCTTCCACAGACAATTTCACCTCGCTCGACCCTTCGATTGTTTTCAGTTCGGCCATCGCCGTTTTGGCGAAGGTCATCACACTGTCGAGGTTGGTGCCCATTACCACCAGTTCCACCGGCGCGCGTTCCGCCGTACCCATGATGCTCACGGGCGTTGTTTTCACTTTCACACCGGGCAGCTGGTCTTTCAGCTCTTTTTTCACCTTGGAGGCGAAAATGTCCGAAGCCTCGCGCTGGTGCAGATCTATCAGCATCACCGTGATCTCCGCTTTGTACGCGGTAGACTGTGATGTACCAAAGCCGTCTTCCGACGTCTGGCCCACGGTAGTGATCAGCGAAACCACTTCCCGTTTTTTATCCATGATCTGCTCCACTTTCCGTGTAGCCTGGTTGGTTTGTTCCAGGGATGCGTCTTTCGGCATTTCGAGCATGATGATGAACTGGCCGCGATCGCCTTTCGGGATAAACTCACCGCCGATATACCCTCTGCTGAGCAGCTGGAAAGAAGCCACCAGCAAGACCATCGCACCTACGATGGTGATGGTTTTGTGTGCCAGCGCCCATTTCAGACCGCCTGTCATCCAGCCAGTGAACTTGTCGAGCTGCCGTTCAAACCAGAGGATGAACTTCTCGAAGTAGTTTTTACCCGTCAGGTGCGTGAGCTTACCGAAGCGGGAAGCCAGCAAAGGCACGATGGTAAAGGATGTGAGCAAGCTGAGCAGGGTGGAGATCATCACCACCACGCAGAATTCGCGGAGGATTTTGCTCACCAGTTCGTTCGTCAGTGAAATGGGTAAGAACACCACCACAATAACGAGGGTAATGGAAGTAACGGTGAACCCGATTTCCTTCACCCCGTCGAACGCCGCACGTACCTTGTTCTTGCCCATTTCCATGTGACGGTATATATTCTCCAGCACCACAATCGCATCATCCACCAGAATACCCACTACCAGGGAGAGCCCTAAAAGGCTCATGAGGTTCAGCGAAAAGCCGAACATTTTCATACCGATGAAAGTCGCGATCAGCGAGGCCGGGATGGAAATCATCACAAAAATGGCGTTCCGCAGGCTATGCAGGAACAGCATCATCACGGCGGCCACCAGCAATACGGCAATGATCAGGTCGTGTATCACGGAGTCGGCGGACTCGAGGGTGAACACCGAGTTGTCGTTCGCCACCTTGATCTCGAGCGAATTGGCGCTGTACTCCTTTTCAATACCGGCAATCGCTTTTTTCATCTGTTCGCTCACTTCCACGGCATTGGCATCCGTTTGCTTCTGCACCTGCATGGCGATGGCGTTCAACCCGTCTACCCGCGCAATCCGTTCTGCGTCTTTCTGGTTGTCCTGCACATCGGCCACGTCCTGCAACCTCACCTGGGTGCCAGTTGCCGTGGTAGTCAGCACTAAATTCCGCAGCTGGTCCACATCCTTGTACTTACCCGCCAGGCGCACCAGTATCTGCTGGTCGGTGGTTTTTACCTTACCGGTGGGGAAGTCGAGGTTCGCGTTGGTCACCAGCTGGCGGACCTGTAAAATCGATAATTTATATGCTTCCAGTTTTTTCGGATCGATATTGATCTTGATTTCCCTTTCCTGGCCGCCGATCAGTGAAATCTGCGCAACGCCGGGCAGGCGGGAGAGCTGCGGCTGCAGCTTTTTGTCTACCAGGTCGAAGAACTTGCGTTCGTCCATTTTGGCGGTGGCAGACAGGGTCATGATCGGCAAATCGTCGAGCGAAAACTTATTCAGCGACGGGGGTTTGGCATCGCCGGGGAGGTCCGCCAGGATGGCGTTCACCTTCCGCTGGGCGTCCTGCAGGGCAATGTCCACATCCGCGTCGTTGTTCAGCTCTACCGTTACAACGGAGAGGCTTTCGGACGACTTAGAGGTCAGTTTCTTGATTTTTTCCATCGAGGCCACCGCATCCTCGATTTTTTTGGTGACGGTGCTTTCCACTTCCTGCGGGGAAGCGCCGGGGTACACCGTGGCGATCGTTACGATCGGCGACGAGAACTTGGGCAGCAGCTCATAGTTGAGGGACTTGTAGCTGATGAAACCAAGCAAGGTCAGGATGGTGAAGAGCACCACCACCACCGTTGGCCTTTTTATCGAAATCTCTGTAATCTTCATGATTCAATTAGTTTAGGTATGCAATGCTACTTTGCCTGTTCAGTCACCTTCACGCCGTCGGCCAGGTTGATCTGCCCGCTGGTGATCACGGTTTCGCCTTCGTTCAGCCCTTCGCGGATTTCCACTCTGTCGCCGTAAATGCGGCCGGCCGTTACCTTGCGGAGTTTGGCGGTGTTGCCGTCTTTCACGTACACCTGGTTACTGTTTACACCGCCTACGAACGCGGTGCGGGATACCAGGATGGCCGGGGCCTGTTGGGGCATTTCGAAGTTGGCCGTACCATACATACCTGCTTTCAGGGGCTTGCCGCTTACATTGGTCACTTCCATTTCTACCGGGTAGCTGAGCGTATTGTCGCCCTTGGCGGCGATAAATGTGATTTTGCCGGTGTACACGGTTTCGGGGAATACGTTGGTGGTCACGTTCACTTTATCGCCCGGTTTCAGGTTGATCACCTGGAGCTCCGGCACGGTCACGCGCAGTTTCAGGCGCGATACGTCCACGATGTCGAACATCTTGGTGCCGGCGGAGAGATAGGCGCCCTGCTCAACGTATTTGGCGTTGATGATGCCGGAAATAGGCGCCTTCACGTAGGTGTCGCGGATGCGGCGTGCGGCGGCATCATAGCGGCTCTGCGCGATTTCATACTGCAGGCGGGTGTCGTCCATTTGCTTCTGGGTAACGCCGCCTGTTTTAAAGGCGCTTTCAAATCTTTCCTTGTCTACCTTCAGCTGCTCCAGGTTTACTTTCGCGGTCTGGAGGTCGGTGCCCAGCAATTCATCGTCGATGCGCGCCATGATCTGGCCCTGCTTCACAACACTGCCCTCGTCTACCATCAGTCTGGTGATACGGCCGCTCACTTCGCTCAGGAAGGTCAGCTCGCGGGCCGGCTCGAAGTTCCCGTTCACGGAAAATTTCTGCTCGAACTCCACGCGCGCCACCTTTTCGGTGAGCACTGGCACGTCGCCGGTGTTGCTTTGTTTTACGAATTCCGTTTTGTCAGCGTTCGCCTTTTTGTTGGCGTTCAGCTTCCACATGATGGCCGCAATGGCCGCTATTGTTAAAGTGCCGTAGATTAAAACTTTCTTCATGGCTTGCATTAGTTTAAAAGTGATGGCAGGTTACCGTTGGATTTAATCAGGTCGAGCTCGGCAAGTTTATATTGCAGGAGCGCTTCGTTGTAGCTGTTCTGCGCTTCGGCCAGTGACGTTTCCGCATCGAGCAGGTCTGTCAGGCTGGCGAGGCCTAGCTTGTAATTATTCTGTGTGGAAGCGTACACCTCGTCGGCGAGGCCCACGTTTTCTTTCTGCGTTTTGATGGTGCTGAGACTGTTGAGGATCACCAGCCTTGAATTTTCGTAAGCCGTGGTGAGGTTCAGTTGGTTCAGCTCCTGGCGCAGGTCTATCTGCCGGAGTACTTCGTTGGATTGCCGGACGCGGGAGCGGCGGGCGAAGCCATCGAAGATGGGTATTTTCAGCGTGAGGCCCACGGAGGCCATGCCGAACCAGTTGGCGGTACCGCCGCTGCCGCTGAAGAGGTCGAATTTGTTGCTCAACCCGTTATATGAATAGCGGCCGTTGAAAGAAAGGCTGGGAAAATATTCCGCCAGGTACGCCTTCTTCTGGAATTGTTGCAGTTCTTCCGTTTTGTCTAGCAATTTCGTTTCCGTTCTGTTGGCTATGTTGAAACTCCCGAAGTCGGCAGTACCGGCGGCTTTTTGTTCTATTTCGCTGAGCGCGAGCGGCGGCAGGCTGATAGCTGCGTTTGCAGGCATGCCCATGCTTTGTTTCAGTTTGTTCTCGTCCACCTTCAGCTGGTTTTCGAGCTGCGTTTTCTGTGTCTGATAGTTTACCAGGCTCACTTTGATACGGTCCAGGTCGATTTTCTTCGCGAGGCCGTTATCGAATTGGCTTTTGGTGGTTTCCACCAGGCGGGTCAGTTTGTCGATATTGGATTGGAGCACACCCATCTTTTCTTTTTTCACCAGCAGGCTGTAATACTGGGCAGACACTTCGTAGATCACGTTTTCGGTGGTCTGCTGCGTTTGCAGGGTATAGTACTGTTCGCCCGCTTTGGCGGCTTTCAGGCCGGTGAATACGCTCTGGTTGTAGATCTGCTGGTTCAGTTCGCCGGTGGCGGCCATGTTCCAGGTAGTACCCACTTCGAGGAGGGTCGTTTTGCCCGGTTGCCCGGTCAATTCGCCCGGTACCACCATCACCTGTTTTTTCAGGTTATCCGTGAGCGTTCCGTTTGCATTCACCTGCGGCAGGGCCTGGGCGCGAACTTCGTCGGTCTTGAGCCTGCCGATGTTTTCTTCAATCCGGCTTACAGCCAGCGTCTGGTTATTGGCCAGCGCAAACTTCAGGGCCTCCTGGAGTGTCAGGGGTTTCGTTTGAGCGTTGGCGTTAAATATTCCTGCTGTTGAAAGGAACAGGAAGGATACGATCCATTTTTTCATGTTACAAACTGTTATATCGTATGGTATTTATGCGGTTTTACGAATGGCCGTGTATGCTTCGATGCGCCGGTGGCCTTCCGGTGTGGCAACGCCGTGTATATAATGTAACGTTACCTGCACCATCACCTCGTGGAGGTCGAACTGCGCCGCCGGGAAGTAGCGCGGGTTGTAGGCCGATTCGATCTGCATCAGCCGCAGGTGCGTGATAATGTCGATGTGCATGTTGCTGCGGAAAAGCCCTTCGCGGATGCCGCGCTCCAGATTTTCCCGAATGCTCGGGCGTACGAAGCGCTCTTTGAAATCCTGGATGACTTTCCATGCGGAGGGATGATATTTTTCCAGCTCGAACAGCAGCACCGGGTTGATACTCTTTACCTGCAGTTCTATTTGGCGGAGTGAGAGCACCAGCTCCTCAATGGCATCCCTCCCACTGCTGGTGCACTCCTCCAGTTTATGACAATGCGTTTCGGTCATGAAAGCCACCACCGCGTCTACGAGATCCGTTTTATCGGAAAAATGCTCGTACACCGTTTTTTTGGAGATGCCGCATTCACGGGCTACATCCTGCATGGTGATGCTTTTGATACCATATGTGCTGAATAAGCGAAGGGCCGTTTCTAAAATCCTTTCCTTCATGCCTTATCTTTTTTTAATCCTTTGATGAAAATGGCGGTGAATTGCTCCTGCCATTGCCGCACGGTTTCGAACCCTTCTTCGGAGATGTCGTCGCTCATGGCCCCGTTTGCCAGCGAAAGCCGGAGCCCGAGCATCGACTGGATGTAGAGCACTGCTACCTGCTGAACGTCGCAGGGGGCCAGTTCGCCGCGGTCGATGCCTGCCTGAAGCACCTTGGCTGTCATGGCGGTTTCCCGCCGGCGGGCCTGTTCGAAGACGTCGCCTGTGGTGTCCAGCTGCTTGTCGCGCAGTACCTTAAACAATTCCAGGCGGCAGAATCTTTTGGCGAAGATGTGGCGCACCCGGGCCATTTCCAGTAATATCTCAACGGTCGGGCCATGGCCGTCTGCTACCTTTTCGAGGCGCTCAAAGAAGGTTTCCCCTGCTTTTTCGAGCACCCCGAGGTGCAGCGCGTTTTTGTCGGGGAAGTAGTAGTATAAAGAGGCCTTGGAGCAATGCAGGTCATCGGCGATCTCGTTCATAGTGGTTTTGGACGCACTATAGTGAGTAAACCTTTTCAGAGCCGCCTCTATGATCCGGTCACGCATTTCGTCTCTGTTTTCTGTGTGCATTAACTTTCTGACTTTTTTAGTTACAAAGTCAAAATTATAGCGAATATTCGAATTTGGTAAATAAAGTTGACCATTTAACGGATTTTTAACGATTCTGTCCCGGCGAGGGTTTTGGGAGTTTCCGTGGAACTATTTGATTATTAGATAGTTATATCAAAATGGATAATTGGGGCTATGGAAAGACGGTTCCGATGCATTTTTTGGCTGGCTCGGCAAAAGGGGAAATCGCTGTGGCTACAGGCGTGTAATAATGACAGTTGGCTGCTATTGCTTCCCATCCTGGTCAAGGGCCTACCCATCCAAGATAGCCGATAGGGCCAGGACCCGGCATTGCTGTGTGGCGGGCTCCCAATTGAAAGGGGATCGATCATGGACGGTTACCGGGTCTGCATGCGGGGGTGTGAAGTCTTCCGCTTCGCTCATCCGTTGGCAAACAGCTTTAATCCGCATTTAAGCTGGATGCGCTCAGTGCCAGTTACTCTCACCATCCTGCAGCATTGCGCGCACGTTTAGATCTGCTGATAACTCGCTTTTGGTCGGTATCAACTTACAATCAACAAGCCGCCCGAAAGCGAATTGACGGGCGGTTTGGGAAAAATGCCCTCAAAATGCAAATCATTGAAATTGAATTTTTTAGTGTTTATACACAAAACATTGATTCTTGATCTCCAGGTTTTTAATTATGTGTAAAAACACCAATAAATGGGTTTTAGCCCTTTCCGCCGCCTTTACCTTGTTTTCAACGCAGGTATTGGATTTTTTATAATCGCCGGTACAAATGGGCTGGTTCGGCGGCGCCGTAAAACCCCGTATTCCAATAAATCCGTGACCGCACCTTCGCCGAAAAGCAAGGGAAATATGGAGCATGAGGTCAGCGGCCCCGATGGCCGCGGGATTAAAACGGGATCTATACGCTTTAGGTGAGCTGGGGGCTCCATAAAAAAGGCCCGCCACCCGGCGAGCCTTTTCCTATGTCGATGTCGGACGTTCGGTTTATTGCAGTTTCTCCAGTGCGGCCTTCAGCGCTGCCAGCATGGCAGGAATTTCCTCCTTCACGCAGGTACCCACGCTCAAGCGGTACCAGGGAGAGTTTTTGGCGGAGCCGAATGCATAGAACGGAACCACGGCCAGTTTTGCCTCATCCAATATGTAGGAGGTAACGGCTGCCTGGTCTGCCAGCTCTTTGCCGTCTGCCGTTTTCTTACCCACCAGGTCCAGTTTGATGGTGAGGTAAATGGCGGCTTGCGGAGCGATGGCGTCTACCTGGTGGCCGGCTTTTTTCAGCGCGTCGAATCCTTCGAAGATTTTCACCAGTCTTTCTTCCACTTCACCTTTAAAGTGCGCGAGGTATTTGTTCACGGCTTCTTTCTGCACGAGGTATTTGGCGGCGGCTTTCTGTTCGGCCATGGGGCTCCAGGCGCCCACGTGCGACAGAATCGCTTTCATTTTGCTCATCACATGCTTGGGACCCAGCGCCCAGCCCACGCGTACGCCGGTGCCGGCAAACGCTTTACTCATCCCGTCGATGAACACGGTATAGTCTTTCATTTCAGGGCGGAGAGAAACGGGGTTGTAGTGGTGGGTTTCACCGAAGGTGAGTACCCAGTACATCTGGTCAAACAGCACGTACAGCGGTTTTTCACCGGCTGCGCGGCTTTTGTTTTCTTCCAGCACCATGTCGCATATTTCTTCCAGCTGTTTTTTTCCGAAGGTGGTCCCGGTGGGGTTCTGCGGAGAGCAGAGCGCCAGCAGGGTCGCACCTTTCAGCAGCGGTTTCAGTTCTGCTGCGGTGGGCATAAAGTCGTTTTCCGCTTTTGCTTCCAGCACCACGTGCTCGCCTTCGAGGAAGTGGGTATAGTGGTTGTTGTTCCAGGAAGGAGTGGCGTAGATTACTTTCTCGCCGCGGTCTACGATCGTACGGTAAGTAGCGTAGATGATGGGGCGGCCGCCGCAGGAAATCACGATCTCGCTGTTGGGATCATAATTGAGCCCTTCGCGCTCCGCGATGAATTCTCCTACTGCCTTGCGCAGCTCGGCGATGCCGTCGGCCGGCGGGTAGTTGGTGTATTTATCCCGGTAAGCCTGGATGATTTCATTTTCGAACTCCAGCGGAATAGGGAACACCTTGGGGTCAAAGTCACCGATGGTGAAATTGTAGATCTTTTCACCCTTAGCCTGCTTTTCCTTTATCTCTCCGGCCAGTTTGATAATTTCAGAACCTATCAGCGTTTCGGCTAAATGAGACAGTTTCATAACCCCAGTTTTTTTGTTTTAATGAATGATGATTTTTGCGCCCGCAAAACTAACCGATTTATTAATAATTTAAAAGAAAAGGCATATTGTTTTCAATATTTTCAACATGTGGGGCAATTACTGTGGTTTCATTCAAAAAACACGCAATTTCCTGCGCTTTTAACAAGCATTATGTTTTGTGATAATGCGAGTACGTGCGCGTAAGTTGTGGAAAAGCGACGGAGGATGATTGCCAAAACTTTCTATCTTTGTTTGCCTTACATTTACAACAATTATTAAGTAACCTTATGAAGTTTATCGTTTCTTCCTCTACTTTATTGAAACAATTACAACAGATCAGCGGTGTGATTAACTCGAACACGGTATTGCCCATCCTGGAAGACTTCCTTTTCATGATCGACAAAAACGAGCTCACCGTAATTGCTACCGACCTGGAAACCGTTATGAAGGTAAAGCTGGAGGTAGAAGCCAAAGAAAGCGGCCGCATTTGCATTCCCGCAAAAATTCTGATGGACTCCCTGAAGAACCTGCCGGATCAGCCGCTGACTTTCAACATAGACCTCAATTCGTTTGCCGTTGAAATCACGTCAGACAACGGTAAGTATAAAGTGATGGGAGAAAATCCGGAAAATTTCCCCAAAGAGCCCGCAGCAGAAGATGCGACGAACTTCACCATGACGGCATCCGCCCTGGTGACGGCCATCAACAAAACCCTGTTCGCCGTGAGCAACGACGATCTTCGCCCGCAGATGACCGGCGTGTTTTTTGAACTGCACCCGGACAATATCACCTTCGTGGCTACCGACGCACACCGGCTCGTGAAGTACATCCGCACCGACGTGAAATGCCCGCAGGCCGACAGCTTCATCGTACCGAAGAAGCCCCTCAACCTGCTCAAATCAGCCATTCCCGATAACGACAGCGAAATCAAAGTGTCTTACAGCGGCAACCACTTCTTCGTGTCGCACGACAATGCGCAGATGATCTGCCGCCTCATAGACGCCCGTTTCCCAGACTATAAAGTGGTGATCCCGAAGGAGAACCCTTACCGCCTCACGCTCGTGAAAAACGATTTCCAGAACGGCCTCAAACGCGTAAGCGTGTTCGCCAACAAGAGCACCAACCAGGTAGCCCTCAACATCAGCGGCGCCGAACTGCAGCTCTCCGCACAGGACGTTGACTTTTCATTCGAAGGGAACGAGCGCATGAGCTGCCAGTACAGCGGGGAAGACATGCAAATCGCCTTCAACGCCAAATTCCTCATCGAAATGCTGCACGCCGCCGAAGGCGATGAAATCACCATCGACCTGAGCGCGCCCACCAAAGCCGGCATTCTCCGCCCCGTGGAAAAAGCCGAGTCGGAAGACCTGCTGATGCTGGTGATGCCGCTGCTGCTCAACAACTGATTTTTACACCACACCAATACCAAAAAGAGGAAGCATGTCTTCCTCTTTTTTATTTTATGGCAACCCTTTCAAATATTAATTTCCATTATGCATTAAAAGAAAAACACATCCATCCAGACGCCCCGCCAACCACCCCAACAATTAACTATTTCTTCATATATAAAGCATTCTCTGAATGAATTGCTTGTTTTCCGAAGTATAAATAATCGGCTGAAACCCGCTACAATTGGGCAAAAAATCGTAAATTTTCATTAGAAACATAACTGTTGGTTCCTAACCTCAACGCATATACGTCTAAATTCCATCCGCGCATGATCGACTTTTTTGAGCATATACCTTCCTCCTACCGTACCGCCATGCTGGTGGCCGGCCTGGTGGTGTTGTGGCTCATTGAAGGGGTGATTCCCCGGTTCCGGTTTTCCGGGAACAAGTACCGGCATGCGGGCACCAATCTTTTTTTTACGCTGACCACCGCCCTTGTGAACCTGGGCTTTGCCTTTCTGATCGTGAAGGCGTCTGAATGGACGGCGCGGGAGCAATTTGGGGTGTTGTACTGGCTGAAGTTGCCGGTATGGGCGCATCTCATCGCCGCGCTGCTGATGCTCGATTTTATAGGCGCTTATCTGGTTCACCTCATCCAGCACAAAATTGCCTGGATGTGGCATTTCCATAAAATCCACCATACGGACACGGCGGTGGATACGACTACCGCGCTGCGCCACCACCCCGTGGAAAGCGTGTTCCGCGTGATCGCGCTGTTTGTGGGCATTGTGACCATGGGCGCACCCATCTGGATGGTGATGCTGTACCAGACCATCTCGGCCTTCCTGAGCCAGTTCAATCACGCCAATATCCACCTGCCGGGCTGGCTCGACAAGTCGTTGAGCTGGATCATCGTGTCGCCCGACATGCACAAAGTGCACCACAGCCGGTTTCAGCCGGAAACGGATTCGAATTATGCCAATATATTTTCCATCTGGGATCGCCTCTTCGGTACGTTTGTTACAGTGAAAGACACCACCAGCCTGCGTTATGGGCTGGATGAATACCAGGATGCGCGTTATCAACAGATTGGCCCCTTGCTGAAGACTCCCTGGGAAGATGTGCCGGACCGTGACCAACAGCCAGGCCTGCAACAATAGCGTTTATTATTTAATCACTATAATCTCTATTCAGTATGCATCACCCAACCAGTATGCCCAAAATCGCCGGGTTTGCTTCCATTTTTGTAGGTGTGGTTACCGCCGCATTCTCATTTATCAGCAAGTCCGCAGACGCTGCTATCTACCTTGGCGCTGCAGGCGTTTTCGTTTGCATCGTTTCCCTGGTAATTGCCCGTAAGAGTACTGACGAGCTGCAGATGGCCGTGGCCGGCCTGTTCCTGGCAATTGTCGCCACCGCTATAGGTTTCTGGCAGCAGTATAATTTATAGTCGCGCGAAAAGCGCTTGCACAAGTTCCTCTTTTCGGGGCCGGTGTAATAACCGTACCCAATTATGAAGCAACCTCCCGAATCCGGATCGGGGAACTTGCAATGTCCTTATTTCCCTTTCCTTGACCCTTTCTTTCTGGTATATTTTTCCTGGTAACCCGGAGCCGCATTGGTTGGAAACACCACCAACGATGTGTCGTTCAATACCCTGATCACCAGCGTGTCGATCTCGGCTACCGGTTCTTTTTCCCCTTCCGCATGGCTCCAGAGCAGCAACGTGTCGTGCTGCAACTTCCATTTATCGTACAGGCGGCTGTGCATGTTCACCGATTCCGCTTTCCCGTTTTTTCGCAGGTTGAACCCCTGCAACACACTGTCTACCCCCTGCACCGGCTGCAGCCAGCGGCCAGGGACCAGCGTGGAATCTACGATCACGGCCGTGTCTGGCGGAATCACGGTCACCGAATCGGCCGGCAGCGAGTCTGTCTCCGCCGTACTATCGGTAACGGCTATACTGTCTTTTTCCTTTTCGGCAGTCACCGGCGCCTGGCAGGCGGCCAGCAACAGACAGCACCCGGCCAACAGGTTGAGTTTTTTCATACAGGATCGTTTAAACATACCTCTTCTTCCCATCAAAGATAATGCTAAACCGTTGCGTATTTGGAATTTGACATTCTGCACCATACATTTGTATCACTTTAGGGGTGTTCCGGCCCGCGCCGGAACTGAGATGATACCCTCAGTACCTGATGCAGTTCGCACTGCCGTAGGGAAAAGTAATACTGAACTCCTTCTCATCTACATCCTTAAAGTTTATTGTTTCACCTAAACTCCTTGCAAACATGGAAGTGCTTGTAAACAATAAACTTTATGCAGTGCAGCCGGAAACTACGGTTGCTGCACTCTTACAGTTTATTCAGTTCCCCACCCAGGGCATTGCGGTTGCCGTAAACCGCAGTGTGGTGCCGCGTTCCGACTGGGCCGCCACCACGCTTTCGCCGGCGGATAAGGTCATGATCATCCAGGCTACACAGGGAGGCTGACGCCTGCCCGCTCCACGCCTTCCGCTAACGCCCGCAAACGGGCGCGGGGATTGCCGTGCCTATTTCTCAGCAACAAGAAAAAAACTGCGCTATGCAAAACACCACTATCAGCCGGGCGCCTTTGCCTGCATCTCAGAAAATTTATGTCCCGGGACAGCTGCACAACATCAGGGTGGCTATGCGGGAAATAACGCTTACGGATACACGCCTCGAGGGCATTGCGGAACAGAATGCCCCCGTAACGGTGTACGATACGAGCGGCCCCTACACCGACCCCGCTGTCGACATCGACGTGCACAAGGGCCTCCCGCGGTTGCGCGAAACGTGGATTACCGGCCGTAACGACGTGGAAGCGCTGCCGGCCTTTTCTGCGCCGCAGCAAACGGCGTTCGAACACCTGCACCTGCCTTTGAAAGCAACGCCCGGCCGTAACGTGACCCAGCTGCACTATGCCCGCAAAGGCATCGTTACCCCGGAAATGGAATACATCGCCATCCGCGAGAACCAGCGCGCGGCCGCCGGCCCTAAAACCCGCCTCATCACGCCGGAGTTCGTCCGGCAGGAAGTAGCGGCGGGCCGTGCTATCATCCCCTCCAACATCAATCATCCCGAAGCGGAGCCCATGATCATCGGGCGGAACTTTCTCGTTAAAATCAACGCCAACATCGGGAATTCGGCCGTTACGTCCGGCATCGAAGAAGAGGTGGAAAAAGCCGTGTGGGCCTGCCGGTGGGGAGCAGATACGATTATGGACCTGAGCACCGGTAAAAACATCCACGAAACAAGGGAATGGATCATCCGCAATTGCCCTGTTCCCGTAGGAACGGTACCTATCTACCAGGCGCTGGAAAAAGTGAACGGCAAGGCGGAAGCCCTCACCTGGGAGCTTTTCCGCGATACGCTGATAGAGCAGGCGGAGCAGGGGGTGGATTATTTCACCATCCACGCCGGCGTGCTGCTGCGCTATGTGCCGCTGACGGCCAAACGCACTACTGGCATCGTTTCTCGCGGCGGCTCCATTATGGCCAAATGGTGCCTGGCGCATCATAAAGAAAACTTCCTGTACACCCACTTCGAAGAAATCTGCGAGATCATGAAAGCGTACGACGTGGCCTTTTCTTTGGGCGACGGCCTCCGGCCCGGCTCCATCGCAGACGCCAACGATGAAGCGCAGTTCGCAGAACTGGAAACGCTGGGCGAGCTCACTAAAATTGCCTGGCGGCACGATGTGCAGGTGATGATCGAAGGGCCCGGCCACGTGCCCATGCACCTGATCAAGGAAAACATGGACAAACAACTGGAGCACTGCCACGAAGCGCCCTTCTACACGCTCGGCCCGCTGACCACCGACATTGCGCCCGGCTACGATCACATCACTTCCGCCATCGGCGCGGCCATGATCGGCTGGTTCGGCACGGCGATGCTCTGTTATGTAACGCCGAAAGAGCACCTGGGCCTGCCTAACCGGGAAGACGTGAAAACCGGCGTCATCACCTACAAGATCGCCGCCCACGCCGCCGACCTCGCCAAAGGCCATCCCGGCGCACAGCACCGTGACGACGCACTCAGTAAAGCGCGGTTCGAGTTCCGGTGGGAAGACCAGTTCAATCTCAGTCTCGATCCGGATACGGCCCGCAGCTTCCACGATGAAACACTGCCGGCCGAAGGCGCCAAAATCGCACACTTCTGTTCAATGTGCGGGCCGCATTTCTGCTCCATGAAAATATCGCAGGAAGTGAGAGCCGCCGGCCTGAAAGAACAATCGGAACGTTTTGCGGCGGCGGGAGGGGAGATCTATTCCTGAGTCCCGAAATTGAGCGCTCCTCAACATAGACAAAAGCATGTATGATCTGGATCATCACTTCACCTGAACGGATACACGAAGAAGCCGCGTATCTCAACGAACTCGCCGCCGCCGGCCCGGCTACGCTGCTATTGCGGAAACCCGGCTGGAACCTGGAGGCATATGTCCGCCTGCTCGATCAGCTGCGCGATCATTCGCGGGCGATGGTGGCGGGGTTTCCGGAATTGCTGACGCGTTATAATGTGATGGGACTGCATGTAAGCGAGACGGCCAGGCTCTCCGGCGGGCTGAATTGTTTGCAGGGCCGCAAATTGGAGGAAGGCCCGGCAGCCACGCGGCAGCCGGTTTACAGCACCTCCATTCATTCCCCGCAAACGCCGGCCGGACCGTGGAACTACCTGATGCTGGGCCCGGTATTCGACAGCATTTCCAAGGCGGGCCATACCGGCAAAGGGCACCTCTTCCCGGCTGTACCGCCCAACAGTATTGCTGTTGGCGGGGTGCAGGCCGCGAATGTCCGGCAGGCAAAATCGATGGGCTTTTGCGGGGTGGCCCTGCTCGGGACCATCTGGAACAATCCGGCCGGGGCCGTGAAAAACTATCAAACGATACTGGCACTATGGCAACATTCGCAATGAGCCTGGCGGGCCTCGACCCTTCCGGGGGCGCGGGTTTGCTGGCAGACATCAAAACTTTCGAAGCGCATGGTCTCACCGGTTTCGGTGTAGCCACGGCCCTCACGGTACAAACCGACAGCGAGCTGTACAGCGTGGAGTGGCTCAGCGCCGCGAAGATCATCGCGCAGGCCGCGCCGCTGCTTAAAAAGTTCCCCGTGCGGTATTGTAAAATCGGTATTGTACAGGGGCCGGATGCCTTACTGGAAATTTTGCCGGCTTTGCAGGCTGTCCGGCCGGGCCTCCGGTTTGTGCTGGACCCTGTGCTGAAAGCTTCGGCCGGTTTCACTTTCCATGCCGTTTCACGGGCGGCATGGGAGCACGTACTGCCCCTGCTGCTGCTGCTCACGCCGAATTACGATGAAGCGATGGCCATGATGAACGATACCTGCGGCGAAAATGCCGCCCGTACAATGGCCGCGCATTGCAACGTATTGCTGAAAGGCGGCCACCGGCCTGGAAAAGAAGGCTGGGACACGCTGTACGCCGGCAATAGCCATACGGACTTTGCCCCGCAAGCCCGCCTTGCTGCATGGGAAGCCGGTAGTGGCGGAACACCGGAGCCCGCGGTGCATCCCAAACACGGTTCCGGTTGCGTGCTGTCTGCGGCCATCACGGCATCGCTGGCGAAAGACCAGCCACTGGAGCAAGCCTGCCGGGAAGGCAAAGCATACACCTACGGTTACCTGCAAAGTTCGCCGTCGCTTTTGGGGCATCATCTCTTTAACCTGCAGCTGCCGGCATGATGCGTGAAATGAACGGGAAAGCGCAATACCGATCTGCAGCCAGGCATAGGAAACGAATAACAAACAATCACTCACATCAACTCGACATCATGGAACGATTATTATATATTTCTCAACAAACGCCGGGCGCATCCCACCTCGATAACATCCGCGCCGCCTGCGAGGCCGGCTGCCGGTGGATACAGCTTCGGGTGAAATCCGGCGACCTCTCCACGCAGGCCACCGCGGCCAAAATTATCTGCGACCAGTACGGCGCCAAGCTTTCCATCAACGATCATCCCGCCATGGCCGCCGCACTGGGCGCTTATGGCGCACATGTAGGCCTGCTCGACACGCCCGTACCGGAGGCCCGCCGCCTCGCCGGCAACGAATGCTGGCTGGGCGGAACCGCGAACACGCCAGCCGATGCATTGGCACATGCCGCAGCAGGAGTGAATTACATCGGCTACGGACCGTTCCGGTTCACCACCACGAAAGAAAAGCTCAGTCCCGTGCTCGGCCTGGAAGGTTACCGGCAACTGATGGCGCACCTGCGTGAAAACGACGTCACGATTCCCGTACTCGCCATCGGCGGCATTCTGCTGGAAGACATCCCCGCCCTGATGGCCACCGGCGTTCACGGCGTGGCTGTATCGGGCCTCATCACGCATGCCGTCAATAAAAAAGAAATGGTTCACCACATTCAACAAGCGCTGTCATGCAACAATTAACCATCGCCGGCACCACATTCAACAGCCGCCTTTTTACGGGCACCGGCAAATTCGGCGACGCGGCTACCATGGAAGCCGCCATACTGGCCTCCGGGTCGGAGCTTGTGACGGTTGCACTAAAACGGATAGACCCTAAAGACCCGGAGCGCCACGACATGCTGGCCTGGCTCCGTCACCCGCACATCCGCCTGCTGCCCAATACCTCCGGCGTGCGAACCGCCGCGGAAGCAGTGTTTGCGGCACAACTCGCACGCGAAGCCATGGGCACCAACTGGATAAAACTCGAAATCCACCCGGATCCGCGATACCTCCTGCCGGACCCCGTCGAAACCCTGGAAGCGGCTGCGGAACTGGTGAAGCTGGGATTTGTGGTATTGCCTTACATCCACGCAGACCCGGTGCTCTGTAAAAGACTGGAAGAAGTGGGCGTGGCGGCGGTAATGCCCCTCGGCGCGCCCATCGGCAGCAACCGCGGGCTACGCACGCAAGATTTCCTCGAGATCATCATCGCGCAAAGCAAAGTGCCCGTTATCATCGACGCGGGCATCGGCGCTCCATCGCACGCCGCCATGGCAATGGAAATGGGCGCCGACGCAGTATTGGTCAACACCGCGATCGCCGTGGCGGGGAACCCCGTGAATATGGCGTCGGCTTTCCGCGATGCCGTGGCGGCAGGGCGGATGGCATTCGAGGCCGGGTTGCCGGGAGAAAGTCGCCAGGCACACGCCAGCAGCCCTTTACTGGCGTTCCTGGATGAATAATCACAACGCATCAACAACTACCATGGGATTTGAAACGATATTCCGGCAACACCGCTGGGACGATATAAAAGCAGCGATTTACTGTAAAACCGCCCACGACGTGGAGCAGGCGCTCGGCCGCCGGCAGCGCAGCCTCGACGATTTCATGGCGCTCATTTCACCGGCGGCCGTACCTTACCTGGAACATATGGCCGCAGCCAGCAGGCACGTTACGCAGCAGCGCTTCGGTAAAACGATACAGCTGTATGCGCCCCTGTATCTTTCCAACGAATGCCAGAACATTTGCACCTATTGCGGCTTCAGCTACGACAATCCCCTTCGCCGGAAAACCCTCACAGCCGGGGAGATTTTACAGGAAGTCAACGCCATCCGCAATAAAGGGTTCGAACATGTGCTGCTGGTAACGGGCGAAGCCACCCAAACCGTTGGCCCCGATTATTTCCGGAAAGTGCTGCCGCTTATCCGCCCGCATTTTGCACAGGTATCGATGGAAGTGCAGCCAATGGACGAAGCCGACTACCGCGCGCTGATTCCACTGGGCTTGCATTCCGTGCTGGTTTACCAGGAAACTTATCATGAAAGTGACTACCGCAGGCATCACCCCAAAGGAAAAAAATCAAACTTCTCATACCGGCTGGCAACGCCGGACCGGCTGGGCGCGGCGGGCATTCATAAAATCGGGCTGGGCGTGCTCATTGGGCTGGAAGACTGGCGCACCGACAGCTTTTTTACCGCCCTCCACCTCGATTACCTGCAGCGCACTTACTGGCAAACGCGCTACAGTATTTCTTTTCCCCGGTTGCGGCCGTTCTCCGGCGGGCTGGCGCCGAAGGTGGAAATGAGCGACCGCGAGCTGGTGCAGCTCATCTGCGCCTACCGCCTCCTGCACAACGATGTTGAGCTGAGCCTTTCCACCCGCGAATCGGAAAAATTCCGCAACCACCTCGTGCAGCTGGGCATCACTACCATGAGCGCCGGCTCCAAAACCAATCCGGGCGGTTATGCGGTTGATCCCCAAAGCCTGGAACAGTTTGAGATCAGCGATGAACGGTCGGCCGCCGAAATAGCCGGCATGATCCGGCAGCAGGGGTATGAACCCGTGTGGAAGGATTGGGAAGTGTTTCAGCAATGATATTTTTCTCGCTAACTTTGCGGCATGGATCACCAGTCGGGTAAGATTTATACCGTGCAGTTCTGGTTATTGTGCAGCAGTAACC
>CBFGZV010000035.1:0-52178 GCA_965653365.1 uncultured Chitinophaga sp.
GGTTTGGAAGCGCGGCCCGCGAAGTTGGGGTAATTGTCGTAATCGTCCGGCAGGTTGGCCATCGCTGAATCCAGGTCGCGGCTGATGAAGGCCACCACGGAATCGATGGATTTGCGGGGCAGGTTGAAATTGTCATTCACCGCGTATACGCTGTCGGTCAGCGGCACCGTACCGAAGTAGCGCATCAGCTCCATATAATAGAACGCGCGCATGAAAAACACCTCGCCGGTCAACCGCGTCATAATAGTACGGGCGGGCAGGTTGTATTCGTCTTTCAGCCGCACTGTATCGCCATACTTCTCCAGCGCCGTGTAAGACCGGTATTTGAAAAAGCTGTTGCACTTGCGGATGCCTTGCCAGCAACGGGGCCATACGTTCCAGGGCGTGTTCTGGGCGCTCCAGTTGCCGTTGGTGAAAATGTTGATGTTGTTGCCGGAGTTGCCGTGCACCGCTTCGTCGGTAGCGGCGGAAAAACCGGTGTTGGCGAACAGGGTGTTATCGTCCTGCCGCAGGGAGTAGATATTGTTCACCCAGTTGCGCACGCGTGCGATGTCGGTAAACGCTTCCGTGATGGGGTATTCATCGTTCAGCGGCTTATCGAGAAAGTCGCGGCGGCAGGCCGCAGCGCCCAGCAGGCAGCAGCAAAGCATGGTGAACAGAATATGTTGTGTCGTTTTCATGAGTTGTTGCTTTAAAAATTAGAAGTCGATTTTCACGCCCAGGTTGGTGATTTTCAACAAGGGATAATCTGTGGTAACACCGGCGGCGGGGCTTTCAGGATCCGTATCCGGGAACTTCGACCATACGGCGAGGTTGTGCCCGGTGGCGAATATGCGCCCGCTCTGGAGGCCCCAGCGGCGGAGCATCGACTGGGGGATGTTGTAGGCCAGCTCCACGTTCTTCAACCGCAGGAAACCGCCGTCGCGCATCCAGAATGTGGAGTTGCGGAAATTGTGGTTGTTGGTTTCCGTGTTCAGTCGCGGGAAGGTAGCCCTGTCGGCCGTTTCAGGCGTCCAGCGGCCGAGCACCATGGCCGTGGGCCTTGCGGAGCCCGGCTGGAAGCCGCGGAAGCTGGCGTAGCTGTTGAGGAAAAGCGATCTTTCGGTGACGCCGGTGAACAACACGGTGAGCTCGAAGTTGCGGAAGCGTGCGCCGATCTCGAATGTGTATTGCACCTGGGGAAGACCGGGGTTGCCCAGCGGGATTTCATCGAGCGCGTCGATCACATCGTCGCCGTTCTGGTCTTTATATTTCAGGTCGCCGGGGCGAAGGGTCGCGAAAGAGGAAGACGGCCCCGCGTCGATTTCGGCCTGGTCTTTATAAAACCCGAGGGCCTGCAGGCCGAACACCTGGCCCAGCGGACGGCCCGTGCGTTGCTGGTAAGCTTCGTCGCGGAACTGCTCTGCCTGGTATTCGATTTTGTTGGTGTAGTAAGCGCCCTGTGCACGGATATGCGTGGCGAATTGGCGGGTCCAGTTGCGGCGGAGGGTGATCTCGCCTTCCCAGCCCTGGTTGCTGGTGCGGCCGATGTTGGCAGGCACCTGCGTATTGCCGATGATGGCGCTGATATTCTCCGGCGTTACCGGGATAAAATTGACTTTTTCGGAAAAGCGGTCTACTGTCAGCGCGATCTGCCGGTTGAACAGTTCCACGTCGATGCCCACATTGGCCTGTTTGTATTCCATCGCTCTCGTGCGGGGATTGCCCAGCGTGGTTTCCGCCAGGCCGGTGCCTGTAAATCCTGTTTGCCCGAAGTTGGCGCCGGTGCCGCCGCCGGTGATGCCCTCGATGTAAGGGAATCTTGAAGGATACACATCGTTACCCAGGATGCCGTAGGAGCCGCGCACTTTCAGCAGGCTCAGCCACGTTGCGTTTTTCAGCATGTTCTCCTTCGAGGCAATCCAGCTCAGGCCCACGGCCGGGTAAGTCTGGAAGCGCATGTCTTTGGCGTAGTTTTCGGAGCCGGAATAAGACACCACCACATCGGCGATATACTTTTCGTTATAATCGTAGGAGGCAATGCCGGAAATAAGCTGACGGGAATACGGCAGGTCCGTATCAGGCTGCTTTTGCCTTACCTGGAAGTATTTGAGCTTGGTGTTCAGGTGATGGCCGCCGTTGAGCTTCGGCGCATACTCCAGCCCGCCTTCGAAGGTGTAGTTATGCGAAAAGGTGGGTACGCTGGCCGGCGCGCTCAGCGGCACGTCGTTGCCGAATTTCGTATACGGCTGATCTTTCCCGTTGTAAGTGTACACCGCAAAATCCTGGCTCTGCTGCATGGTGGGCCGTGCGAACGAGTTGAAAGAAAATGCCGCGAAGGCGGACAGGCCGGGCAGCCAGGAATCGAGCTTTCGGAATACGCGGGTGCTGCCTTCCAGGAAGCGATGGTCCTGGTGCTGGTAGCCCGTGCGCGTCAGCGAACCGACGGGATTTTCCGCGTATTGCGAATTACCGCCCAGCGAGCCGTTCGGGTTGAAAACCGGGAACTGGCCCGGAGGATAAGAAGCGATGTTGGTCCAGAGGGCAGCGGCAGACAGGCTGCTGTGCGGCAGCACGCGGCGCTCGAGGCGCACGTTGATGTCGAGCTGTACGAGCGTGTTCGCGTCCACGCTCACGTCCATGTTGGTCCGGAAATTATACCGCTGGTAGCTCTGGCCGGTCTGGTAGTTGTCGTTATCACGGCTGTATTTCAGCAACCCTTCCTGGTTGGTGTAACCCATCATCATAAAGTACCGCGCGGTTTTGTTCCCGCCGGACGCGCTCAGGTTGAGACGGTATTGCATGGCGGTGTTGTTCACGGCGGCATCGTACCAGTCTACATCCGGATAGAGGTAAGGATCCGTTTTGTTAAGGTAGCCGTCGAGTTGCGCCTGCGTGTAATCGGCCTGCACACCGTCGTTGGCGGAGCCTTCGTTGTGGAGCAGTGCGTATTGATAAGCGCCCAGTGTGCGGGGCAGTTTGGTCGGTTGTTGTACGCCCGTTTGCGCCATCACGGAAATTCTGTTCTGGTAAGCCTGGCCGCGTTTGGTAGTCACGTACACGCCTTTGCGCGCGCCGCGGCTGCCGTACATGGCGTTGCTGATCGCGTCTTTCAGCACCACCAGCTGATCTATTTCGCTGGCTTCCAGTTCGCCGTAATCTCTTTCCACCCCGTCTACCAGCGAATTGTAACCGCCGGCGTCGGTGATACCGGAGCGGCCGCGGATGTAGATGGAAGGCAGTTCGTTACCCGGACTGGCGTCTGTCTGGATGGAATAATATCCCGGCACGCGGCCGTCGAGCGCATTTTTGATGTTGATGGCGGGAGATTTCAGCAAGTCGGTTTCCGTGAGCACATTCACGGCGCCCGTAACGAGCAGCCGCTTTTTGTTGTACCAGAGGAGCGGCGTGGTTTTGTCCCAGGGCGATGCTTTTTTCAGCGTCACCAGCACGGGTACGCCTTCGCGCACATATACCGTGCCCTGTTCGTACCCGGCGTAATACACGTTCAGCGTATCGCCCGGAATGAGGCCCTCCAGGGAGAAGAGGCCGTTTTTGTTGGTGGTGACCTCCTTGCTGGTCATCGCTGAAATGATCATGGCGCCTTTGAGGGTATTCCCTTCTTCGTTCACCACTTTACCGAACTCCTGCTTTTGCGCGTACGCCATCCATGGCAGCATGCAGCATAGCAGCGATGTAAATATCTTCAATAGTTTCTGTTGCATTGGTTGCGAGCGTTAATGGTGAACAATCAGTAACCGGGATTTTGTACCAGGCTGCCCTTGCTTCGTTCGATTTCTGTTTGCGGGATGGGGTACAGGTTCCAGTGTTTTTTATAAATCCTGTTCTGAAAGTTGTACCGGGTGTAGCTGAGTGCGCCGGTCTGTGCGTTGTAAAAAGTACGCCAGCCCCAAGTGGCCCCGCCAAACGTTTGTTCCGCGATCTTCCACCGGCGGGCATCGAAGCCGCGGTGTTCTTCAAAGGCCAGTTCTACCGAACGTTCGTTGCGGATGCGGGTGCGCATGCTGTCTTTGCTAATGCCTGCGGGCAAGGCGGGCATGGCCACGCCAGTACGGGCGCGGATGAGGTTCATGTATTTATACACGGCGGCTACCGGACCGGCAGCCTCATTTTCCGCTTCCGCATAGTTCAGGTATAATTCGCCGAGGCGCATCAATGTCCAGTTGCGGTTCGCACCTTCGCCCACATCCACGAATTTTTTCACGAGCATGGAGGTCCAGCTGCCGTCGTTCGGTTTGGCGCCGTACACAGAGCGGCCATCGAGCCCGCCGGGGCCATACCAGGGCCTGAACTGCACGCCGAACCAGCTTTCCAGCGGCTGCACTACAGACATGCCGAGGCGCGGGTCACGGTCTTTGAACGGTTGCTGTGGATCATATCCTGACGTCGGATCCGAGATGGATTTTCCGTTTTTCATTTCGTATTTGTCTACCAGGTTCAGCGTAGGATTGGTGCCGCCGTAACGCCCTGCACTGGGATGGCCTTCGCGGAGGTCGTATGCGCTGCCGATGCTTTCATAGATGAAGAGCAGTGTTTCTTTATTAGTGCGGGAGTCGTTGAGGAACATCCGCTGGTAGTTGGTGTGCAGCTTGTGTCCGCCGGTTCCTTCAGCGGTGTCAATGGCGGTGCGGCAGGCGTCTGCAGCAGCTCTCCAGCGTTGCGGGTTGGCGTTGCCGGGGTTGTGCAGTTCGCTGGCGTAATAGAGCAACAGCCGGCCTTTATACCCGAGCGCGGTTTGCTTGGTGATACGGCCGAGATCGCCGGAGCCGTATACTGTGGGCAATCCTACCGCGGCCGTGTCGAGCTCCTTGCTGATGAAATCCACCACTTCGTCGACCGTGGCGCGGGGAATGTAGTATTCAGACAGGTCGTTGTTGAGCACGCCTTGCACAGACAGCGCCTTTTTCACGAGTGGCACGCCACCGTAACGGCGGAACAGTTCGAAGTAATAAAATGCGCGGAGGAAACGCACTTCGTGCTTCCAGCGGGCCACGATGGGCGGGTCGCCATCCTGCACCCGGTCTATGTTTTCGAGGAACATATTGCAACGGCGAATGCCCTGGTAGCAGGTTTCCCACATATTGTCCGGGTTGAAGAACTGGTTGAAGCTCCCGTTGGTCACGCTCCAGCTTTGTGCAGTGGTGGTGCCGTTGGCAGCTTCGTCGGTGTAAGAAGCCGGCAGGGCGGAGCCGCTTCTGGCGGGCGCCAGCCCGTACCGCATGCGGTAGGCGCTGAAGGGTTGGAGGTAAGCGTAACAGTTGTTCAGCACCTTCTGCGCTTCCACGGCGGACGTAAACACCAGTTCCTCCGTATAGCTGGTGGAAATGGAGAAGTCGGGCGCCAGGAAATCGCGGCGGCAGGCGCCAGTAAACAGGCCGCCGAGCAACAGTATATATAGCGTAAGTTTTTTCATCGCGAATGTTTTTAGAAAATGATGTTGAGGCCCAGGTTGTAATTTTTCATCTGCGGATACAGGTTCGCCGCTGCAGACCGGATTTCCGGGTCAAACCAGTCGAACTTCGACCAGGTGTACAGGTTGGCCGCATTCACGTATATGCGCACGCGCTGCATCTTCAGCCGCTGCAGCCAGGCCTTGGGCAGGGAATACGCGATGGTCAGGTTTTTAAAGCGGATGTAGGAGGCGTCGCGGATCCAGAAGGAAGACGACTGGTAGTTGTTCTTCGCGGTGGTGGAGGAGGTGGTGAGCCTGGGATACGTAGCTGTAGCCGCTGTTTCCGGCGTCCACCGGCCGAGGTGGTGCTTCTGCACCTTGGCACTGTTGTAAAAATCCCAGCCGCCCAGCTGGTTCACGAAGGTGGTGGTATTGTCCACACCCTGGAACTGTACCTGCAACTCCCAGTTTTTATATTTCACCCCGCCGCTGATGGCATAAGTGATTTCCGGTACGTCCGGGTGGCCAACCGGCGCGATGTCGAACTGGTTGATGATGCTGTCGCCGTTCATATCGCGGTACTTGAGGTCGCCGGGCTGCACCGTACCGAAAGTGGTCTGGTCGTGCCACTCGTCCACTTCACGCTGGCTGTTGAAAAAGCCTTCCACGATATAGCCGAAACGTTCGCCGTAACGCTTGCCGGTACGGGCCATCCAGGGATAGGGTTTCTGCGGCTCCGTCATCGCCAGTATCTTGTTACGGGCAAAGTTGTAGTTGCCGCCGATGTTGAAAGTGAGGTCTTTGCCGGCTTTGTAATCGTATTTCAGCTCAATCTCATATCCTTTGTTTTCCATCACGCCCATGTTTACCGGCGGGAGGGATGTTTGCCCGATGAGGGCGGGAATGTCCTGCCGGCCCAGGAGGATGTCGTTCCTTTTTTCGGAGAAGAGGTCTACGTTCAGCGTGATGCCGTTGAACAGGTTGAACTCGAGGCCCAGGTTGTTTTTCCAGGCCGTTTCCCAGGTTACGTTCGGGTTGCCGAGGTTCAGCTCGAATGCGCTGGCCACAGCCGTGCCGGAAGTGCCGAAGCGGTAGTTCCAGGCGGAGCCGGGGTTGCCCCAGGTATCGGGCAGGTAGAGGTAGCGGCGGTTACCGATGAGGGAGTTACCCACCTTGCCGCGCGAGAACCTGATTTTCGTGTAGCCCAGCCAGTTATAGAGCGGTTTCATCCACGGCTCTTCGGTAAGTATCCAGGCCAGGGAGTAGGAGGGGAAGAAGCCCATTCTTTTGCCCTTGGCGAAGTTTTCAGTGCCGTTGTAACCCATGTTGAATTCCCCGAAGTATTTGCTTTTGTACCCGTAGGTAACCCTGCCTACCCAGCCGAGTTTGGAATAAGGATAGGCGGCCGCTTCGCGCAGGCGGTCTGCATAGAACAGGGCCAGCCCCGTCACGGCGTGTTTGCCGTCGAAGGTGCGGCTGTAGTCGAGCGCGGCCTCGCCGTACACATGCTTGTCTGCATTCACGCCGGTGGAGGTAAAGGCGATGGGTGTTTCCACCTTGCTGGTAGCGCGGTAGATGGGCTCGCCGGTGGCGGGGTCTCTCAGGTAATAGAAAGTTTCATATTGCTTGAGGCGCCGTTCCGTGTAATAGAAATACGTGTCGAACACGATCTTGCCGCGAAAGCTGAGGCCCTTGATGGCGTAGTCCATCTTGTGGCGCACGTCGATGTTGGCTTCCACGTCGGTGCGGAAGTTGTCTGAATAGCCGGTACGGGATACGTCGCCTACGATGTTGTTGTCTTCGATGAATGCGCCGAGCGAACCGTTGGGGTTGTATACCGGAGCGGTGGTGGGCGCCCAGCGGCCCATGTTCCAGAAAATGAGGCCCAGCGGATTATCCGTAAAAAAGTGGCCGTTGCCGGGCCATGTTTGCCGCGAGTGCTTGCCGGAAAGTGACATCGATACGGTAAGAGTAGGGCTCACATCGAGGTCCACGTTGCTGCGGAAGTTATACCGCTTGAAGGTGGAGTTGGTGTTGTATTCGTTGTAGTTGCCGTATTTCAGGAGCCCGTCCTGGTCGAGGTACGTGGCGGCCACAAAATACCGTGCACGGGAAGTACCGCCGCTGATGGAAATGTTGGCCTGCGTCTGGCGGGCATAGTCTTTCAGGATCTCCTTGTGCCAGTTAACGTCCGGGTAAAAATACGGGTCCGAATGGTCTTTGTATTTCTGCAGGGCTTCCTGGCTGAAAGGCATGAAATTCGGGTCGCCGCCGTCGTTGAGATAGGCTTCGTTGTAAAGGGTGGCGTAATCGTAGCTCTGCAGGTATTGCGGCAGGTTGGTGACGAACTGCAATGTGTTATCGAGCGTCATGGATACGCGGGGCTTGCCGGCCACGCCGCGTTTGGTGGTGATGAGGATAACGCCGTTGGCGCCGCGCACCCCGAATACGGCCGTGGCGGAAGCATCTTTCAGGATGGAAATGGTTTCCACTTCGTTGAAATCCACATCGTTGAACCTCCTTTCCACCCCGTCTACCAGCACCAGCGGTTCCTGACCGGCGGTGTTAAAGGTGCCGAAGCCGCGCACGTACAGCAGGGCGGCGTCGCTGCCGGGGAGGCCGGTGCGTTGCTGTGAGATGAGGCCGGGCAGGCGGCCGGCCAGGGCGTTGGTCACGTTGGCCGTGGGCATGTCTTTCAGCTCTTCGGCCTTCACGTAATTGATGGCGCCCGTGGTGGTGGCTTTTTTCTGTTTGCCGAAGCCGATCACCACCACCTCGTCGATGTCCTGGTTTTTCGGCACCAGCCGCAGCTGCACCTGGTTGCCGGGCCGGGCTTTCACCTCCTGGGTGTTATATCCCAGAAAAGTGACCATCAGGGTCACTTCGCCCTCTGCGGCGATTTCAAATTCTCCTTTCACGTTGGTAAAAGCGCCCCGGGTGGTTCCTTTCACCTGGACGCTCACTCCTTCGAGAATGCCGCCGTTGGAGTCGACGACCCTCCCGGTAATTTTGCCCGACTGGCGGGCAAGCGCAGCAAGGCTGCATAGCACTAGTAGGTAGCATAGCGTAAACTTCCTGATCATATATTGATGGGATTTAAAATGTAGACATAAGCAAAGCTCAATCTGTAGTGACAATAGGTATTTGATAATTTAGATCTTGGTGGTTCAATCGATTACTCAAGCGGGGCATGGTCGTTACGAAATCATTAAATCGAATGAAAGCAAGCGGCTAAAAAGCAGATGTTCCTAATTTTGATGTTCCTTCCTTTTCTGTATTTCCCCCTGGTTACTGTGAAACGCATCGTAATAGATAGGTACCTCGGATACCAAGATTGGAATCTTTTTCGGGTTTTAACATAGTTTTAACTTTTATTGCAATCAAATGACATACGTACCCGGTGAAATATATGCCCGTGTGACTGAACATTACGGGCATCCGCGTTGTAATTAATGTTGCAACCCTCAAGTGTGCCAGGGTCGGTCCATTTTCTCTGTACGCCGGTGTAATCCCTTTTCCCTGCGCCGGGTATTTCTGTGAATGTTTTGATGTCCTCTTTTCCCGTTTGCCGTGGATTCCGGATGGAGATAAAGCCCGGGGGCTGTTATGCTATTTGTACAGTATACCCTTGGACATTCGGTGGTGGGCCTTCCGTTCTACCTTACGGCATTGAGCTGTGAATGTTTTTGAAGTCCTTTTTTCCCGTACCGGGCATTATGTTGTGAATGGTGTTCTGTTTTCCCGCTACCGCATCCCGTCCTGTTTCTCCCGTTACCGGCGTTGCTCCACGAATGGCTTTGTCCTGTTTTCCCACTACTGCATCCCGTCCTGTTTTTCCCTTTACCGGCGTTGCTCCACGAATGGCTTTGGTTCTATTTCCCCGCTACCGCATCCCATCCTGTTTCTCCCCTTACCAACATTGCTCCACGAAAAGCATTGTCCTGTTTTCCCGCTACCGTGATGCATCCCGTCCTGTTTCTCTCCCTACCGGCGTTGCTCCACGAAAGGCTTTGGTTCTATTTCCCCGCAACCAGGCATCAACCAGTGGAGGTTCTGCATGTCCTCTTTGCCCTCTGCCCAAACCCGAAAAACTGTGCATTATGAAACCATGTTTACTACTGTTCTATTTACTGGTAATTTCCCGGTTGACGCTGGCCCTTTATGCCCCCGTAAAAGGAACGGTGAAGGATAAAGACGGCAACCCCATTCCCGGCGTAACCATACAGGTAAAAGGCACGGCCCTCGGCACCGTGTCGCAGCCGGATGGTACTTTTACCCTCAATGTGCCGGACGCCAACGCCACGCTCGTATTTTCCTACATCGGTTACGAATCGCAGGAAATCCCGCTGGCCGGCCGCACTACCATAGACGTTACCCTCGCACCCTCCTCGAGCCAGCTGGAACAGGTGGTTGTGGTGGGGTACGGCACCCGGCGCAAGCGCGACCTCACCGGGGCCATCGGTAGCGTGAAAGGCGAAGAAATCACCAAACAGCCCGTCAATACCGCCACCCAGGGCATCCAGGGAAAACTGGCCGGCGTACAGATCATCAGCTCCGGCGCACCGGGCTCCCAGCCGCAGGTACGCGTGCGCGGCACAGGCAGTATGCTGGCGGGCGCGGAACCTCTTTACGTGGTGGACGGGGTGCTCACCAACGACATCCGCAACATCAATACGGCCGACATCGTGACCATGGACGTGCTGAAAGATGCCTCGTCCGCCGCCATCTACGGCGTGCGGGCTGCCAATGGCGTGGTGATCATCACCACCAAACGCGGGCAGGCCGGTAAAATGGAAGTGAGCTACAATATGAGCGTGGGCTGGCGCGAAGTGGCCAACCCCGTCAAGATGGCCAACAGCACGCAGTACACGGCTTACCTGAAAGACGTGGCGCCCAATGCTGTTATTCCGCCTTACAATGTGTCGAGCGACTGGTACGATGCCATCCTGCGGAAAGGCTTCCAGCAAACGCATAACTTGTCGCTTTCCGGCGGTAACGACAAAGTGCTGTACTATTTCAATGTTGGCTACCTCACCGATGCGGGCATCGTGAACAAAAACAATTACGACCGCCTCACCATACGCTCCAATACGGAATACAACATCACCAAGGAGCTGAAATTCGTGGCGCAGCTGTCGTTTATGCATAACAATACGGATTATGTGGATCTGCAGGGCATCTACAACAATACCTACCGCGCGGCGCCCGTCATCCCGGTGATGCAAAACGGGAAATACGGCAACACCTCGGCCTTCGGCAACGTGGGCAACCCGGTGCTTACGTCGGACAAAACGAACGACAACCTGAAGGAAAACCGCCTGCAGGGCACCACCTATCTTGAATACGCACCGTGGACGTTCCTGAAGCTGCGCAGCAGCCTGAGTGTGAACCAGGGCAACTTTAACCGCAAGCGGTACAATGCCAAATACCTGAACGACGAAAGCACGTTCCTGGTAGCGGGCGGCAACCAGCAGCGCCCGGAAAGCCAGCTCACCATCGTGAAAGAACAGGGCGTGGAATGGCTGTGGGATAACACGGCTACATTCCAGCAGCGCTTCGGCGATCACGACCTTACGGCGCTGGTGGGCTTCACCGCGCAGAAATACAGCGCGGACTATGTGGAAGCGGCACGCAGGAACGTGCCCAGCAGCTCGGATTTGTGGTACCTCATTGCCGGCGATCCCAATACTTCCACCAACACGTCCGACGGCGATAAATACGCGCGCAGGTCTTTGCTGGCGAGGATCAACTACGGTTACCGCGACAAATACCTGCTGAGCGCTTCCTTCCGTAACGACGCCTCGTCCCGGTTCCCGTCGGCCAACCGCCAGGGATATTTCCCCGCGGTAGGGCTCGGCTGGGTAATCTCCGAAGAAGACTTTATGAAAAACAGCGAGCGGCCCATATTCGATTTCCTGAAGCTGCGCGGCAGCTGGGGGCGCATCGGGAACGACAACATCGCGTCGAATCTGTACATTCTCACCGCCAACTCGGGACTGCTGTATTTCTTCAACGGCGTGGCTACACTGGGTACCAATCTCGCCGACATCAAAAACCGCAACCTGAAATGGGAAACGACGGAAGAATATGATGTGGGGCTCGAGTTTTCCACGCTCGCCAAAAGGCTGACCGGCGAAGTGAACTATTACAGCAAAAAGACCATCGACGCGCTGGTGAACGTGCGCATTCCCGGCCTGCTCGGCGATCCGGACAACGAATACACGACCAACGCCGGCTCGTTCGTGAACAAGGGATGGGAATTCACTTTGCAGTGGCGCGATAACATCTCCGAAGATTTTAACTACACTTTCGGCGGTAACCTTACCCTGAACGAAAACGAGGTGACCGGTCTCAACCAGGGCCAGCCGCTCTTCCGCGGCGGCGTGGGGCAGCAGGGGCCCGTTACGCAAACCGCCAGCGGCCACCCCATCGGCAGCTTTTACGTGTACGACGCGGCCGGCGTGTTTGTAGACCAGGCGGCCGTGGATGCGTGGGTGAATAAAAACGGGCAGAAGCTCCAGCCCAACGCACAGCCTGGCGACCTGCGCTACCGCGACACAGATGGTAACGGCGTGATCAACAACAACGATAAAATATTCGCCGGCTCCTACCAGCCCAAGCTGTACTACGGCCTCAATGCAGGCCTCAATTACAAGGGCATCGACCTGAGCCTCGATTTTTATGGCAATGCCGGCAATAAGATCTACAACGGCAAAAAAGCCTTCCGGTACGAGCTGACGGACAATATCGAAGCCGCGTATGCAGACAGGCGCTGGACGGCCTCGCGCCCCTCATCGACCGACCCGAAAGCACTGCTCGGTAACCTGCCGGCATCGACCTACTTTGTGGAGTCCGGCAATTTTTTCCGGCTCAACAATATCACCCTCGGCTACACGCTGCCCAAAAGCTGGCTCGACCGGATCAGGATTGAGCGCATACGGGTGTACCTCACTTCGCAGAACCTGTTTACGGTGAAGCGTTTCAGTGGCTTCTCGCCGGAGATGGTATCGTCCAATCCCAAGGCCGACGGCTTTCTGTCGTTGCAGAACTCCACCAGTCCGCTCGAGGCGGGGATTGAGCTGATGCCATACCCCACTACCAGAACATATGCCGCGGGCCTCAATGTCATATTCTAAACGAGGGCAGCTTTGATGCTGCTGAAAAATAGCAAGCGATGAAAAAAATACTCATCATATTCAGCATAACGGTATTGGCAGGATGCAAGGACTTTCTCGACATCCCGCCGCAGGGGCGCGTAACGGAAGAAGAAATCAGAACGAACCCCACCGCCGCGCAAGACCTCGTGAACGGGGTGTACAACATCATGTGGCTGGGTGGTTTCGGGCCTGATGTGCACGGGCTGCAATACACGGTCATCACCTCCATCGTCAGCGACGATGCCGATAAGGGCAGCACGCCAACCGACTACGGTCCCGCACTGGAGATAGATAATTTTACCTATGGCCCGTCCAACGCGAACGTGCAAAACTTCTGGACGGGTTATTACCAGGCCATCGCCCGCGCCAACCAGGCGCTGGACAAGCTACCGCTGTCACCGCTGAGCGACGCGGAAAAAAATAAACTTATCGGGGAAGTGCGTTTTCTCCGCGGATATTTTTATTTTAATCTCGTGCGCACCTTTGGCGGCGTGCCTAAGCTCGACCGGGTGCCCACGCCCGAAGAAGCCAACTCGGACGCATTTCAGACACGGGCTACCGCCGCTGAAATTTACGAGCTCATCATCGGCGACCTGACGTTTGCGGCGGAGAACCTTCCGCTGAAAGGCGCCACGCCGGTAGGCCGGGTAACGAAGGGGGCGGCGCAGATGCTGCTGGCCAAAGTGTACATGTACCAGAAAAACTGGCAGAAAACGTTCGAGCTGTCCAAAGCCGTGATCGATTCCAGGCTGTACGATACGCTCTCCAATTATGCCGACATCTGGCGCGTGAAAGGCGCCAATTCCATAGAATCGGTCTTTGAAGTGCAGACGGGCACCAATGCCGCCTGCAACGCCGCGATAGAGCTGTATGCCAACAGCCAGGGCATCCGGGCGCGGAGGGGGTGGACGGATTTCGGCTTCGGTTTCAACAACCCGACTGCCAGCCTCGCCGCCGCCTATGAGCCTGGCGACAAGCGGAAAGACGCCACCATCATCACCATCCTGCCGAACGGAACGTTTCTATGGGATGGTTTTCGTGTACCTTCGAGAGATTCGGTGGAGAACGACCGGTATAATTACAAGGCGTACCACAGCCGCACACAGGAGCCGTATTGCGGTAGCCCGGACAGGACGCCGAAAAACCTCCGGGTGCTCCGGTACGGGGAGTTGCTGCTGATGTATGCCGAAGCAGCCAACGAAACCGGCAACATAGCAGAGGCGCTCGCCAAGCTGAACATCGTGCGGAAAAGGGCCGGCCTGCTCCCGGCCACAGGTGCAGACCTGCGGATGAAGATCTGGAACGAACGGAGAGTGGAGCTTGGGATGGAGCACGACCGTTTCTGGGATCTCGTGCGGCAGGGAAGAGCCGGCGCCGTGATGCGCGCGCATGGAAAGAATTTTGTGGACGGGAAACACGAATTATTCCCGATTCCGCAGGAACAGATTTTATTAAGCAATAACAGACTGAAACAAAATCCCGGCTATTAATACATGAGAACATTCCTGACCTGGATACTGCTGATCAGTATCACCGTACCGGTAGCCGCCCAGAAACGGCCGCAGCTGGGAGATTCAGCATTGCTCACCCTTGTGCAGCAAAAAACATTCGACTATTTCTGGAGTTTCGCTCATCCCGTTTCCGGCCTTGCGCCCGAACGCACGGCAACGCCCAACGTGGTGACCATCGGCGGTTCCGGCTTTGGCGTGATGGCCATTGTGGCCGGCATCGAGCGTGGATTCGTTACACGCGAGAAAGGCCTGGAGCGGCTGCTCAAAATTGTCAACTTCCTCGGAAAAGCGGATCATTACCACGGCATCTGGCCCCACTGGATCGACGGCGCCACCGGCAAAACCATCCCCTTCAGCCGCAAAGACGATGGCGGCGACCTGGTGGAATCCGCCTTTATGTTCCAGGGCTTGCTGGCCGTACGGCAGTACTTCGATAAAGACACGCCGAAGGAAAGAGAAATCAGGAATAAAATCAACAACCTCTGGCGCGATGCCGAATGGGATTGGTATACCCAGGGCGGCCAGCAGATTTTATACTGGCACTGGTCGCCCAACCAGGGATGGGCCATGAACCACGCCATACGCGGCTGGAACGAATGCCTGATCGCGTACGTGCTCGCCGCTGCATCGCCTACTCATCCCATTTCGCCCAAAGTATATCACCAGGGCTGGGCCGTGAGCAACCACTTTCTCAACGGCCGCGAATACCTCGGTATCAAACTCCCCCTGGGTTTCGATTACGGCGGCCCGCTGTTTTTCGCGCATTATTCCTTCCTCGGCCTCGACCCGCGCGGGCTGAAAGACCGCTATGCCGATTACTGGGAGCAAAACCGCCACCACACGCTGATCAACCGCCAGTATTGCATCAACAACCCGAAAAAATTCAAAGGCTACAGCGCCGATTGCTGGGGACTAACCGCCAGCGACAACCACGAGGGATACAACGCGCACTCACCCACCAACGACCTGGGCGTCATTACGCCCACGGCCGCCCTGTCGTCGTTCCCCTACACGCCGGAATACTCCATGCAGGCGCTCCGATACTTTTACTATAAAGCCGGCAATAAACTCTGGGGGAAATATGGTTTTTACGATGCCTTTAATGAAACCGTCAACTGGTACGACCATCAGTACCTGGCCATTGACCAGGGACCTATCGCAGTGATGATCGAAAACTACCGGAGCGGGCTGCTGTGGCGGCTTTTCATGAGCTGCCCGGAGGTGAAGAGCGGGCTCAGAACACTCGGTTTTACCAGTCCGGCCATCGGGCCCATGTGAATTTATTACAAGGAATAGGTAAAATAAAGGCTAATTAGTTGCAACCGATTGCATATATTGCATATAGATTCAGGGAAGCGCAAGTTTCCTTTTTACAGCCAAGTTAATGCAAACGTTTGCAACTGATCTAAACGCTAACTTTTATTTTAAACTGTTTTTTATATATGCCCGCAGAAGGGCACCGCGTTATGAAAACTAGTCATGTGCTTTTAATCTGACATGCCTTTGCTGCAACCACGCGGGTACAGTATGTAGATGGCTGTACCCCGTGGAGCAGCGGTTTTGCGCTTTATAATTCACGCTACATGAAGAAATTATTTTTCCCTGTTTTATTATTGTTCACGTCGGTTTCGGGATTTAGCCAAACTACAGGGCCGGATTTAAAACTATGGTACCGCCAGCCCGCCAGGAACTGGAACGAAGCATTACCGGTTGGTAACGGGCGCATCGGTGCAATGATTTTCGGGCATGTCAACGAAGAGAAATTACAATTGAACGAAGCTTTCCTCTGGAGCGGAGGGCCGCGCGACGGGAATAACCCGGGCGCCAGCACCATGCTGCCTAAAGTGCGCGAAGCGCTGTGGAAAGGGGAATATATGCTGGCAGACTCCCTCAGCCGTGAAATGCTGGGGCCGTACTGCGCCCGGTACATCACGCTGGGCAACCTCCTGCTGCGCAACGATGCGGCGGGAGAAGCGGGGAACTATGTGCGCAACCTCGATCTGAACACGGCCACCGCCACCGTTTCTTACGAGCAGAACGGGGTGACGTTCACGCGCCAGGTATTTGCCAGCTACCCGGATCAACTGCTGGTCATCCGCTGGAAAAGCAGCAAGCCGGGCGCCCTGAATTTTCACGCGGGCTTCGACAACCCGATGCCTTCCTCCATCGCCAAACGCAGCGACGCGCACATCGTGATGAGCGGACAGGCGCCCTCTTACGTGCCGCACCGGCCGTATGAAAAAAGAAAAATCGAATATGATCCCGCAACGGGCACTAAATATGAGGTGCATGTGCAGGCGAAGCTGAAAGACGGCAGCAACCGGGCAGACGCCCAGGGCCTGCAGATCGTCAACGCCACGGAAGCCGTACTGCTCGTATCGATCGGCACCAGCTACAACGGGCCTTTTAAAAATCCGGCCACCGAAGGAAAAGATCCGGCTGCTGAAGCGTTGAAAGCGCTGGCAGGGAACAAATCCTACGATGCGCTCCTGCAATCGCACCTTACCGACTATACTAAATTATTCGGCCGGGTGCAGCTGGACCTCGGCAGCGACGCATCGGCTGCACAACCTACGGACGCGCGCCTCATCGCTTATACCAAAGCCGGCGGAAACATGGACCCGCAGCTCACCACGCTGCTCTACCAGTTTGGCCGCTACCTGATGATCGCGGGCTCTCGTAAGGGCGGCCCGGCCATGAACCTGCAAGGGCTCTGGAACGACAAAGTACAGCCGCCATGGGGCTCTAACTATACAACGAACATCAATACGCAGATGAACTACTGGCCGGCGGAAACGGCCAACCTCAGCGAATGCGCGCAGCCCCTGTTCCAGCTGATCGGCCAACTGGCGGAAAACGGCCGCAAAACGGCCGCCGTGAATTACGGTATGAAGGGCTGGGCGGCGCATCACAATGCGGACATCTGGGCCATCACGTCGCCCGCCGGCGGCTCCGACTGGCGCGACCCGCGAGGAGAGCCCCGCTGGGCCATCTGGCCCATGGCAGGCGCCTGGTTCTGCCGCCACCTGTGGGAACACTACACCTATACCGGCAACACGGCCTTCCTGCGCGAAACGGCGTACCCGCTCATGAAAGGCTCCGCAGAGTTTATGCTCGACTGGCTCATTAAAAACCCGGAAGGAAAATGGGTGACCAACCCATCCACCTCCCCCGAAAATAATTTCCTGGTGAACGGGCAGCGGAAAGGCTCCGTGAGCATCGCCACCACTATGGACATGTCTATCATCCACGACCTGTTTACCCGTACCATCGCGGCGGCGGAAATCATCCGCACGGATGCTGCGTTTGCGGCGAAGCTGCAACAGGTGCTGAAAGATTTGTATCCCCTGCAGGCGGGCCGCCTGGGACAATTGCAGGAATTTTATCTCGACTGGGATGATCCCAACGACAAGCACCGGCATCTGTCTCATCTCTACGGTTTGTTCCCCGGTAATATTATCAGTCCCCGGCGCGAGCCAGAATTGGCCGCGGCAGCCAAACGCAGCCTGGAGCTGCGCGGCGATGGCGGCACCGGCTGGTCGAAGGCGTGGAAAATCAACTGGTGGGCCCGCCTCGAAGACGGCGACCACGCTTACCTGATGCTGAACAAACAATTATTCCTGGCACAATCGGATTCGGTGAGCGTGGCAGACAATGCGGGCGGCTCCTATGCCAACCTGTTCGACGCGCATCCCCCTTTCCAGATCGATGGCAATTTCGGCGTCACGTCGGGCATTACCGAAATGCTGGTGCAGAGCCACGACGGCGCCATTCACCTGCTGCCCGCCCTGCCTTCCGCATGGCCGGACGGCAGCGTGAAAGGGCTGAAAGTGAAAGGCGGCGGCGAGGTAGATATTACCTGGAAAAACGGTAAGCTGGCTTCGGCGGTTATCCGGTACGACGGTACATTTGGCGGTAAATTCACCGTGCGCACATTCGAGCCGGTAAAAGTGAGCGCGCCGCCAACATCGCAGCAAGGGCCGTCGAAATCATTCAGAGACTATGGCAGCGCTGTGAACAAAGTCATCAAAGACCGGAGCAAACTGCCCGGCCTGGCGCTGAAAAAAGTATACGACACCGACATCATCATCACCAAAGGCACCACGAAGATCACGGCATTATGAAACAAACAGTGAAAACAGGATGGCTGGCTGCAGCAGTGCTCGGATGCGCCGTACAGGGATTTGCCCAGTACAAGGGCGACGACGAGGGCATACTGATGCAGAAAGCCGCGGCGCGCGACAGTCTCGCGATTGCCGATGCCCTGAATGGATGGTGGACGGCTTCGATGAAAGATCACGAGCGCCGCATCGCCTGGTGGCGCGATGCCAGGTTCGGCTGCTTTATTCATTGGGGTGTATACTCCGTGCCCGGTGGCGAATGGAACGGCAAAAAGGTAGGTGGATATGCGGAGCACCTGATGCGGAAAGAAAAAATTTCACGGGGCGAATACGCGGAAAAACTCATCCGCCCGTTCAACCCCACGGAATTCAACGCGGAGGAATGGGTGAAACTGGTGAAGGCGGCAGGCATGAAGTACCTCATCATCACCGCCAAACACCACGACGGTGTGGCGATGTACCCCTCCGCGATCGGCGATTACACCATCGGCCGTTCGAAATTCAAACGGGACCCGATGCAGGAACTGGCCGACGCCTGCAGAAAAGCGGGCATCCGCTTCGGGTTTTATTACTCCCATGCATTCGACTGGGAACACCCGGATGCGCCGGGCAACGACTGGGATTACAACAATCCCGGTGGTGACAAGAACCTGTTCGGTGGAACGAACTGGTACGACCAGCACCCGGAGTTGTTGCCCAAAGCAGTGAAATATGTCAACGAAAAATCCATTCCGCAGATCCAGGAGCTGCTGAAAAAATATCGACCGGACATTATCTGGTTCGATACGCCGCACAAGCTCCCCCTATCCGAAAATATCCGCATTCTGCAAGCCATCCGCGCGGTGGATCCGGATGTGGTGGTGAACGGGCGGCTGGCAAGAAGCGCCGCGGTTTCTTTCGGGGATTATAAGAATACGGCCGACCGGCCCGCGGAGTTTTACCCGGTAGACGGCGATTGGGAAGCGATTCCCACCACCAACGAATCATACGGCTATTCCCGCTTCGACAGCAGCCATAAACCCATCGGCTTTTTCATCCAGCTGATGGCCAAGGCCACGGCCAAAGGCGGCAACCTGCTGATGAACATCGGCCCGATGGGCAATGGCGTCATCGACCTGAGGGATACCGTCATCCTGCACGCCATTGGCGAGTGGATGGACAGAAACGGTGAAAGCATTTATGGCGCAAAGGCGGTAAAGAAACATGAACAGCATTGGGGCGTCATTACCCGGAAGGGTAGCCACGAATACCTGCATGTGTTCCATTGGCCTAAAAACGGAAAGCTGGTGGTGAACGGCATCCATACCATCCATTCCGCGGCTCTGCTGGACGGTGGTAAAGCGCTGCAGGTAAAGCAGCTGGAGACTGCCCGGTGGGAGATCACCGTTCCGCAAACCGCGCCGGACCCATATAACAGCGTCATCAGGATCGCTACGGACGGCAAAGAAGAGCCCATCGTGCCCTTCCTCCTGTCTGCTAACGGTAACGCCAACACGCTGCTGGCCTTTGATGCGGATTTGAAGGGAAAGGGATGGGCATTCGGCGACGGCAAAGCTGCCAGGTATTACGTTCATCACTGGACCGGCGTTGCTCAAACGGCCAGCTGGCAGGTGACCGCCGGTAAGGCAGCGCGTTACAAAGTGAAGATCAGGTACGCTGCCGACGCGGATACCAAAGGAACCTACCGCTTCACCGCGGATGGCAAAGGCCAGGAATATACGGTAACGCCGGCGGAAAAGGGAGAGCGCGTCGTGGAGCAGGAACTGTCGGAGATCGCACTGGAGGCGGGCAACCACAGGTTGCAGGTGGTGCCTGTGGCCATCGAAGGAAAGGAGCTGATGAAATTATTTGAAATCACTTTAACACCGGTTCAATAAATGAAGCAACGGTTGCTGTTGATATCGTTCTTACTGTTCGCGCAGCTGGCGCAGGCCGGCGACTGGCTGAAGGAAGCGGTGATTGCCCGCCGGGCAGACATCACGGCCAAAGCTGAATGGGCCCTGCAGCAGCAGCCGGTAACCGTTACGGCATCGCGCTGCGACCGCAGTGCCGGCGGTTTACACGACTTTTATTCCGAAGGGGATTACTGGTGGCCGAACCCGGCGCATCCGGACAGTCCGTACGTTCAGAAAGACGGCCAGACCAACCCGGACAATTTTGTGGCCCACCGCCAGGCGATGGTCCGCTTCAGCAGGGTGGCAGGTGCGCTGGCGGCGGCTTATGTGGCTACCGGCGACAAAAAGTACCTGGCCCACGTGCTCACGCATGTACGCGCCTGGTTCATTTCCCCGGCTACCCGTATGAACCCTCACCTGCTGTACGCCCAGGCCATCAAAGGCCGCGCCACGGGCAGAGGCATCGGGATAATCGATACGGTGCATTTCATCGAAGTGGCACAGGCGTTGCGCATCATGGAAAAAGCAGGAGCTATCCCGCCACAGGATCTGGCCGCTGTGAAAGCCTGGTTTGCCGCGTACCTGAAATGGATGACGGAACACCGGTACGGCATCGACGAAATGAATGCCGCCAACAACCACGGCACCTGCTGGGTAATGCAGGTGGCAGCGTTCGCGAAGTTCACCGGGAATGAGCAATGGCAGAACTTCTGCATCAACCGGTACAAGGAAGTGCTGCTGCCGCGCCAGATGGCCGACAACGGCAGCTTTCCCCTGGAGCTGCGCCGAACAAAACCTTACGGCTACGCGTTATTTAACCTGGATGCAATGGCCACGGTTTGCCAGATACTCAGCAGCCCCGGCAACGATTTATGGAAGTACACCGAAACAACAGGCAAAACCATCTCGAAAGGCATTGCTTACATGTTCCCGTACGTAAAGGATAAGAACACCTGGCCCTTCGCCAAAGATGTGATGTATTGGGAGCAATGGCCGGTGGCCCACCCGTTTCTGCTGTTCGGGGCGGCGGCTTACGGTAACAGGGATTATTTCGACACATGGCAGCGGCTGGAGCATAACCCGCAGGTGGAGGAAGTGCTGCGGAACCTGCCGGTGCGCAACCCGGAAATCTGGATGGTTAAACTATAGCATAACATGAAAGGCATTGACTGGCGACGAACGGCTGGTGCGCGACGAGGATAAATGAATGGTCGAACTACAGCATAACGTGAAAGGCATTGACTGGTGAAGATTGGCTGGTGCGCAACCAGGATAGACGAAAGATCGAACGATAACAATAAACACAAAAAGATAATCATAAACGTACTAAAGATTTTACTGTAGACGTGGAATATGATAACGCCGGTCTCGTCTGAGCCGGCATCTTTTTTTAATTCCAGTCCTTCAGTGTTTCGATCGCATTTATTTTCTCTTCGTCCGGCGCGGCCGTGTCTGTGGAGATGTTGATGAGCAGTTGTTTCAGTTCCGGGTCTTTGCGGCCCAGGAGGTAGTGGTAAATCATGTCGCCGCTTACCGCCCGGTAATGCCGGTATTGTTCGTGCATGGCGTTGCGCGCGTCTTTCACAAACTGCGCCCGGTTGGCCTCGAGGCGCTGCAGCCGCGTTTTGTAATCCGGCTTCTGCGACCAGAGCGAAACGTAAAGGCGCGATATTTTATCGTATTCGGTATCGTAGCGGATGTATTCTTCCCGCTGTGCATCGTATTCGTAATGATAACAGTCTTTATAGAGAAAAATGGCCAGGGCCGTGTCCGGGTTGCCGGTGCGGATATACAGCGCCGTGTCTTGTATGCCGGCGGGTTGCCGCCCTGTTGACTGGCAGGCCTGGCAGAGCAGAAAGCTGGCTGCGGTCAATAAAAGGTATGGGTGCATTTTCATAGTTCGTTCAGTAGTTCCTGCGCCCGCTTGTAATGCTCTGCATCCGCGGGTATCTTCAACAGCCACTGCCGGCACTGCTCCTCGTTCTTTTCTTTCAGGTAGCTGATGGCCATGTAAAAGGCGCCGTCGTATTTAAATAACGAAGGCCCGTTATAAATTATTTCAAAGTCGGCGCGCGCCAATGCCGGCTGGTTATTTTCCATGTAGGCCAGGCCGCGGTACAGGCGGGCATAGGCATCGTCCGGTTGCCGGTCCAGTACGCGGGTAAGGGAGGCGATGGCGGCGGCGTAACGCCGGCCGTTGAACTGTTGCACGGCCTGCTGCAGGCTGGTGTCTGGCGTGGCGCCCCGCTCGGCGGGATACACCATTTCCTGCGCGGCGTACCGTGTGGTCAAATCCTGCCGCCATGGGCTGACGTAAAGGAGCACGGCCACTACGGCGGCAACAGACGCCACGGCAATCGAAAACCGCTGCAGCCGCACCACTTTGGAGCGGGCATGGAAAACGGAGCGGTTGCTTTGGAGTGTTTTCTCCAGTGCCTCCCGCTGCGGATCGGGCGTGAGTGTTTGGCGGAGGGTGCGCTGCACGTCCACCCATCTTTCCAACGCTTCCTGCAGCGCCGGCTCGGTCCGCAACCGGTCTTCAAACGCCTCGCGCGCGGCGGGGCTCATATCCCCGGCCAGGTACCGTTCTATCAGTTCGTGATCGTTGTCGTTCATGTCAGTCCCCATTTAGAAAGATTCTCTTTAATAGCGCTGATCAGCGTGGCCATACATTCGGATTTCTTTTTACGCAGGTATCCGTATGTAACGCCCAGCGCGGCGGCAATTTCCTCCTGCGGTTTGTCGGTCAGGCTCAGCTTGATGATCTCCTGGCAACGCTCGCCCAGCCGGGCCAGCATGGCCGTATACAGCCGCGCCTTTTCGTTGTCGGCCCAGGTCTGTTCCGCATCCCGGAAGCTGTCTTCTCCCAGGTTAAATTGCTCGTCCACCTCTTTTGTTACCCCCTGGCGGCCTCTTTTTTTCAGCTCGTTGAGCCATTTTCTTTTGCAGACCATCAGCAGGAAAGGCTCGAAAGGACAGGTAAGCACCAGGTTTTTGTATTTGCCCTGGTTGTAGATGTCTACCAGCGCCTCCTGGAAGATGTCGGCCGCATCGTCTGCCGTGCCGTTGTTTTGCAGGATGTAATGCTTTACCCGCGGGGCAAACCGCTGATAAATTTCTTTCACGGCCTGCGTGTCGTTTTGCAGGAGGGCGAGAACGTATGCCTGGTCGGGATGGGCCATATGGATTAAAGATATCAAAATTCCCAGGGGTAACAAATGGCTGTTCCCGGTGATCTAATCCTGAAAAAGATATATATTCATGCAAACAGTTGAACCGGAACGAGAGCAGCGTATATATCCTAAATACCTTTTTATGTTCAGATACAGCCTGTATTTGCTGCTGTTGGTACAGTCGGTGAAGGGCCAGCAGAAACCGCCCCCCGACACCATTCCCGCCGTGATCGATGTGGAAATGGAAGAGAACAGGGCCGCACTCAAAGCTTCCCTGCGCCCCCTCCGCCAGATTGCGGGAGCCCCCGAAGCCTTTTACAGTTATTTCTGGGAGTTCGGCGACGGCACCTTTTCCTTCTCGCCGCAGCCCGTTCATGCTTATAAAGACACCGGCGCCTACGACATCCGGCTGTACGCCACCAATAATTACGACGACGGCAAAGCGCCGAAAAGCAAGCCCCGCCGCGTCAGGGTAAAGAAAACGATGTATGCCGCCGCGCCGGCCCCCTCCGCGTTTTTCGCGGCGTCAGACATGCTGGCGATGAAGGTGAACCGCATGCCGAAGCCCGGCGAGGAAATGGTGGCCATCGCCGGTTACCGGCACCCCGGCGGCACAGGCAATGTGAGCGGCTCGCTGCTGCTGTATTACAACGAAAAACAGTTTGCACAGAAGAATTTCGTACTGGGCGAAGAAAGAACGTATGCCGGCGAACGAAAGGTGAAGGCAGACTCCGTGCTGGCGTTTGCGCCGATGGAAGACCTGTATGCGTCGCCCGCGCTGGCGGGGCCGTCGCCGGCATCCTGGGCAGATCCCGTACGCGCCACCACCCTGGCTGCCATGCTCGCCGAGAAGAAAGCCCTTTTCCGCGAGCAGCATGCCTGGCGGGTGGAAGACCTGAAAGCCGGCGAGGAAAAATTCATTTTCCTCAGCCTCGAAACCACGCCGGAGATGATCAAAGACACAAACGCCGTGGTCACCATCAGCACGATTTTTATCCCCGACGATCCCGCCATCCCGGTGTCGCAATTCAACCTCGATATGCAGATCGTGGCCTCGCACGACCCCAATCGCATGCAGCTGAAAAACCGCCGGATGAATTACCGGTTTGTGAGCAAACAGAAGCAGCTGAGTTATAAAGTCCAGTTTCAGAACACCGGCAAAGGCCCGGCCAGCAAAGTGGCCATCGGCATCGCGGTGCCGGGCATGCTCAACGGGCAATCGCTCGAAATCACCGACTATTCGCCCAAATGCGTGCTGTGCGATTCGGCTTACGAACGGCAAAGCTGCCTCGATACCATCGTGCGGCAGGACAGTATCTTTTTTGTGTTCAATAATATTTACCTCAAAGGCATGCAGCAGGAGGGGGTGGAAGACCCCGATTCCACGAAGGGATTTGTGAAGTACCGCGTGCACTTCGGCAAGGAGTTGAAGAAGCTCCCTTTCACGAGCCAGGCCGCTATCGTGTTCGATAGAAACGAGCCCGTGATCACTAACCGGTCTAAAGGGCGCTTCAAACCGGGGCTGTCGCCCGGCATCATACTCGGTTACGGAAAAGGTTTTCAGCGGCAGGAGTTGCCGTTCGGCGTGCCGGCGGGTACGCTGGGGGTGAGTGTTTCGGCATATGCGCCGTACCGGCCGTATTTCCAGGCGGAGTTGTACATGAGCCTGCAGGAAAAGAATGAACGATTCATTACTTCCTCCCGCGACCAGCGCGACACAGCGATCGGCAACGGGAAATACATCGTGCGCCTCCGCGAGGAGTATGAAATCATACAGCGCACTACGGTGGACGTGGTGCCGCTGCACCTGCGCTACAATATCAAAAACTGGCTGGGTGTGGGCGCGGGAGCGCTGCTCACCGTTGTGATGGGAGAAAAGAAGCAGACGAAAAAAGTGGTGGAAGCGATGCCCCTGCCCGATGGCCCGCCGCAACGTTTTCAACTGATCGGGGGGGGCAGCGAGGTGAAAAATTTCACCACCGCGAATGCCGCGCTGTTCGCGGATATCAACCTCGGGATGGTGCGCGCCGGGCCTTCGGTGGGCGTGCGCTTGCTGCAGTACCTGAAAGATCCGCAGCAGCGATTGTTTATTTACGGGATTTGGCGGTTGTGATGGACTCGCATTGACTTAAAGGCATTGTGTTCTCTCGTCGGATGAGCGCTTGTTACTGCCCGGAAGGCTTCCTCCGTCAATGACCGCATGGTTAACGGGAAGCGTACTTCCTCCCCGTATCTGCCGATTTTAGCTATCTTTAAGACAGCATGATCAGGGGGTGTTTATTTGGGTTGCTGTGCAGTGCTGCCATGGTAACCACGGCAGCCGGCAAAGATGCGGGCGGGAAGACCGGCGCCGGTTTTAGCAGCATGCCACCTGGTGATGCCCGTGTAGCTACACCCGCTACAGCGATGTTTTCCATTGCGCGAATGCCGTCTGGTCGCGCAATAGAAGATGAATCTGCAGAAGCTATCAAGCTGGATTCGCGTGTTGCTACGCCGTTTGTGGCCTGCGGCAAAGCTGTCGAACTACGCAGCGGTGATTATCCTCCAGGTAACATCGCATCAATTTCTCCCGTTTCTTCCCCGTTAACGGCCGGCCGAAAGGCCAATGCATCCCTTCAGATCAGCGAACACAAAACACCGGCGGACAGCGCAGCGCTCCCCGCCTCCCTTGTCGCCCGCCTCGCCGCGCTCAAAGCAAACGATGATCTCGAAGAATGGATATTTACGAATCTCGATTATATTACCGAACAACCGCTTCACCGCCTCGGCCTGCTGATGGCGCTGCCCGCCCGGGCATGGCGGCAGCCGGCCAATGCGGGGGAACGCACCGCCTGGCTCGATATGCTCACCTACCAGGGCTATTACCAGATGTACGCGGGCAACATTCTGCCGTCTATCGCGGCGTACGAGGAAGCATACCGTTTTCTCCATGCGGCCATGCTACCGGAAACCGATGCCCTGGAATACATCTACAAACCGCTGGGCAACAATTACACCCGCCTCGGCGACTATGAAAGGGCCACTTTTATTCAAACCCGGGGCCTCGAACTGGCGAAGCTGCAGAAGGATGCGAAGCAGGTGGCGGGGATGTGCAACAACCTCGCCGTGTCGTGCCTGATGCAGGAACAATACGCCCAGGCGCTGGATTACGGCCGCGAGGGCCTGCGCCACGCGCCGGCTGGAGCGGGCATTGCCGGGCTCCTGCATGCCACCCTTGCCGATATATATCTAAAAACCAACCGGCCCGACAGTGCGGGATGGCACGCCGCTACCTGCATCCGCCTGCTGAACAAGCCGCGCGTGTTGAGAGAAGAAAATGCGGCGTACTGGCTTGCCTCGGCGCACGAAATAGCAGGCGATATTGCGTTGGCGCGGCTGCGGCTGGGTGAAGCGAAGCAATCGTTTACCACCGCCCTGCAAACCCTCCGCATGCATTACCCCGGCGCCAGGAAACGCGAAAGGGCGCGGCTCATGGGTAAATGCGGCCGGTCAGCACTACTGCGGAAACAGCCTGCGCCCCAGTACGATGAGGCGATTCGTTTGCTCGTTCCCGTTAGTGATAACGGCTGGCCGGCAGACAGTGTGCTGTACGGCGAGTACACGCTTGCCGATGCGCTGGAAGGCCGCGCGGATGCGCTTGTACAGGCGGGCCGCCTGGCAGAGGCGCTGGCCGGTTACCAGCTCATTTTCAGGGTGGAGCAATTGTTGCGCAGGGAATTCTTCAGCAGGGCCACCCGGCTGCTGCATCAGCGCCAGTTCCACGACCTCGCGGAAAAGGCCATGCACACGGCTTTCGCTTTATGGGCGCAGACCCGCGACCAGCGGTATGCAGCCGCCATGCTGCAGATCATGGAAAAGAGCAAGGCGCAGGTATTGCTGGAAGAACAAGTGCTCAACCAGCAGATCAGCCGCCTGCAAATGAACGACATCCTGCTCGCCAGGCAGCGCCGGCTGCAGCAGGCCATCGCTTATTACGACCGCGAAACGGCATTGTCCGGCCGGAAAAACGAGGCCCGCCATGCCCTGGCATACGAGCTTTCGCAGGTGCAGCTACAGATTAAAAAGAAATATCCCGACCACTTCGAGCCCGGCGCAACGGACTGGAATATCAGTGATCTGCCAGCGGGCCTGGCGGTCAAACATTTCTTTACGGGAAAACAGCACATCTACATCATGGATCTGAATGCCGGCGGGATAAAGAACATCCGGCGCCTCGCCAACGCGCAGCAACTACAGGCATCCGTCCAAAACTTTATTTCGACATACTTCCACAACGGCCCGCAGGCGATGCAGAACAACCCGCGTCTGTTTTACCAGGACGCCCACCGGATATACCAGTGGCTCTGGAACGATACGGCGCCCGCCGGTAAATACCTGCTCATCCCGGACGGCTGGCTGGGGTACCTGCCCTTCGATGCATTGCCTACGAACGCTGACTACCAGCAAGATGTAGGCCGCTGGCCTTTCCTGTTGAAACAGGCCTCCACCGGCCTCGCCTATTCGCTGGAAACCTGGTTCCGCCAGCAGCGCGCGCGCGACGATGCGCCGCGCCAGATGACCGGGTTTTTTATGTCGGGCAACGGCCTGCCTGCCGTAGATAAGGAGTTTGACCTGCTGCGCGAACAGGTGAAAGGGAAGTATTTTCGGAATGGTGAGGCCACGCTCGCTGCATTCCGCGAACAGCTCGGGCAGGCCAACATACTGCATCTCAGCACGCACGCCTATTTGCAGGGCGAGCAGCAATTGCCCGCCATTCAACTGGCAGACGGGCCGTTTTTCCTGTTCGAATTGTACACACGGAAATTCCGGCCCGGCCTAATCATGCTCAGCGCCTGCAGAACAGGGCAGGGCATGATGGTGGAAGGCGAAGGCATCATCAGCCTTGCCCGCGAATTTGCCGCCTCGGGCGCCTCCGGAATTGTAGCCGGTTTGTGGAATGTGCACGACGCCGCCGGCGCCCAGCTCACCGGCGATTTTTATACAGCCCTGCTGCAACAACAAGACCCCATGACGGCGTTGCATACCGCCAAAAACACCTGGGTGAATAACGCACAGCTTTCCCGTCAGCTAAAGCTGCCATATTACTGGGCTGCGTTAACTTATGTGGGGCATCATCATGCTTTCATCCTTGAAAAAAACAGGAAAGGTTATGGGAGATGGTGGCTGGCCGGGGGACTGCTTATTTCCATCAGTATTTGTATACTCTTATTCCGGAAGAGAAAACGCCGTCGCAGCACAGGTTTTTGAACCTCGCCTACTTCTCCACCGAAGTGGGAAAAATCACCTCCACCAGCCGGAATAAAATATCGCGCAGCACTGCCGCGTCTTCTTCACCGATAATGCTCGTATAATACCGCTGCACTTCATGCACCACCGCCGACGTATCAATCACCAGCTGTTTGCCCTTGTCGCTGAGGAAAATCACCGTTGCCCGGTTATCTGTTTCGTGCTTTCGGGTGTAAATGTAGCCCGTGGCTTCCAGGTTTTTCACCACCTTGCTCATCGCTTGTTTGGTAATACGGGCCTTCTTCGCCAGCTCATTGTTGATAGTGCCTTCGGGGGAAATGTTCACGATCAGCACCATGTCGCCGATCTTAAAATCTTTGTAGCCAGCCTGCTGCAATTGTTCCGTGAGGCGGGCGTCGAAATCCTTTTTTACGATGTTCAGTAGCCGTATCAGCAACCGGGGGCGGGCTGCTACAATTTCATGCAATTGTTGATCTAAGGTTGATGTGGTCATATAACAGTTGTTAGGCTTTGTCATGCGAAGATAACGATTTACCCATGTAGTCAACTTGATTGTCTATACAGGTGAGTAGCTGCCTGCGCATTCCATTCAACACAATACTACAAAACACCTGTTACAATGGGAACTGCAAATTCCAATCCATGCAAGCGTAAGTAAAATTGTAAAAGAAAAGCCCGGCTCAATGAAGCCGGGCTTTTCTTTTTTGAATAACTCCTATCTGCCGCCTGCAATGCCCATTTCAAGGCCACGCAGTTCGGCAAGTCCCCGCAGGCGGCCAATGGCGCTGTAGCCGGGGTTGGTTTTTTTATGTAAATCGTCGAGCATCTGGTGCCCATGGTCGGGGCGCATGGGGATGGATGCATTTCTTTTCTGCATCACCGCGAGGATGGATTTTACCACACCGTACATGTCTACATCGCCTTCGAGATGGTTGGCTTCGTAGAAGTTGCCCAGCGCGTCGCGCTTGGTGGAACGGAGGTGGATGAAGTGGATGTGGTCGCCAAGGCGTTCCACCATGCCGGGCAGGTCGTTGTCTTCCCGCACGCCGTAAGAGCCGGTGCAGAAGCAGAGGCCGTTGGCCGGCGAAGGCGCTGTGGCCAGCAGCTCACGGGCATCCTGTTCTGTGCTCACCACGCGGGGCAAGCCCAGAATGGGATACGGAGGATCGTCCGGGTGGATGGCGAGCCTGATGCCCACTTCTTCCGCAACAGGTACAATCTGTTGCAGGAAATAAAACAGGTGGAGCTTCAGTTTGATGGCGTCCACATCTTTATACTTGTCGAGCGCTGCCTGGAACTGCTCGAGCGTGAAGCTTTCCTCGGAGCCCGGCAGGCCGGCGATGATATTGCGTTGCAGTACGATTTTCTCTTCGTCGGTCATACTGTCGAACTGCTCTTTGGCGCGGGAGATTTCCGCTTCGGGATAGTCATTTTCGGCGCCGGGCCTTTGCAGCATGAACAGGTCGAAGGCCATGAACTGCGCTTTGTCGAACCGGAGGGCCTTGGAGCCGTCTTCCACCGTATAGGCGAGGTCGGTGCGCGTCCAGTCGAGCACGGGCATGAAGTTATACGTAACCGTGTACACGCCGCAGGCGGCGAGGTTACGGAGACTTTGCTGGTAATTTTTGATGTACTCTTTGAAGCGGCCGGTTTGCGTTTTAATGTCCTCATGAACGGGAACGCTTTCCACAACAGACCATGTAAGGCCCGCGGCTTCGATTTCCTGTTTGCGCTGCATGATTTCCTCTTTGCTCCAAACAACGCCGTTAGGAACGTGGTGCAATGCGGTAACGATTCCTGTGGCGCCCGCCTGGCGGATGTCTGAAAGGCTTACCGGGTCTTTGGGACCGAACCATCGCCAGGTCTGTTCCATTCTCAACATACTCTGAATGTTTTTTTAGTTTCCCAAAAATAGAATCAAATGCGGGATATGCAAATAATCGGCAAGAAATATCCGGCTTGCGCGAAAAAATTGCAGGTTGGAATCGTTGCAGCCGGGGCGGGGCGCATGTTTCAGCCGGTTGTTAACGGTTGGTAAAGGTTCAGCGGAAGGCCGGCGGCTGTTGCAGCAGCACCACCATCAGGTCCATCACATTGGTATGGGTATGCCCGGTTTTGAGGAGCGAGCCGGTTTTTTCGAAGAAGTGATACGCGTCGTTGTTGCGGAGGTAAGGGTGTGGCTCGGGCGCATCTTTGAGGATGTGCGCATTCACGACGGCGCCCGCGGCGTCGGTAGGCCCGTCGATGCCGTCGGTGCCAGCGGACAGGAAAGTGATGTGCGGCGCATCTTTCAGCGCAATGCCTGCGGCCAGTGCCAGCTCTTGGTTGCGGCCACCTTTGCCCGTGCCGGTTACATGCACGGTGGTTTCGCCGCCGGCCAGCAGGCATGCAGGGAACGGGCCTTCATATGCCAGGGCCTGCTGCGCGAGGCGATGGGCGGTGTCTTTCGCTTCGCCGGTGATGGTGTCTGTCAATACGGTGGTGTGGTAACCGAGCGTTTCGGCTTTGTAGCGGGCGGCCTCGAGCGCGATGTTGTTGCTGGCGGCTATGCAGTGGCGTGCGTGCGCCAGCGTGCCGGGCTTGGCGGTTTCTGGAATTTGCGCGGCAAGGCCCTGTTGCAGGTGATGGAGAATACCCGGTGGCAGATCTTTTACCAGCCCGTATTTTTCCAGCACGGCCCATGCTTCGGCAAAAGTAGACGGGTCTGCGATAGTAGGCCCGGAGCCGATCACGGCGGGGTCGTTGCCGGGCACGTCAGACAGGATGATGGTGTAGATGTCGGCCGGGTGAAGTTTCCGCGCCAGCTGGCCGCCTTTGATGGCGGAAAGATGTTTGCGCACAGCGTTCATTTCACGGATGTTGGCGCCGCTCTTCAGCAGCAAGTCAAACAGCCCCTGCAGTTCGCCGAGCTGCACGCCCTCGGGCGTATCTGCCAGCAGGGAGGAAGCGCCGCCGGACAGCAGGAACAGCACCAGGTCGCCCGCCTGCATGGCGCCGGACATTTCGAGCATGGCCATCCCGGCAATGAGGCTGTTCCGGTCGGGCACCGGGTGGCCGCCGATAATGGTCTGTATGCGGGAAAGTGGAAATGGGGACGCATCGTTGGTCACAATAAGGCCCTGCGTAATGCGGTCGCCCAGCAGTTGCTCCGCTTCATGCGCCATGGCCGCAGCGGCTTTGCCGGCGCCCAGCACAAAAATGCGTGTAGCCGCAGTGGTGAGCTCCTCCGGCATGCAGGCGCGCATGAACCGCTGCGGCTGCACCGCGGCCACACCATGCCGGAATATCCCGAAGGCCTGCGCTGCGAAATGCTCCATCAGGGATTCGCTTTACGGGCCATCTGTTTGTCCTGCTTGCGATCCATCTTCGCCTCCAGCTGCTCTTTCTTTTTCAGTTCCCAGTCGTTCCACTTTTTATACTGTGCAGGCGTGAGCACGCTTTTGAACCGGTGGCTCCGCTCGGCGTCGAGCTGCTGGCGCAGCTGCATCTTGCGGCGGGCATCCAGCGTGGTGTCGCGGCGGGCGGCATCGCGGCGGCGCGAAATGTCGCCGTTGATGGCATGGATCTGTTCGTTCTGCGCTTTGGTGAGGTTGAGTTCCCGGTACAGCTTGTCAGATAGCTTGTCGGCTTTCGACGCCGCGTCCCATCTTTCCTTTTTTACCGGGGCTGTTTCCTGTGCCTGCACGGCCGTTACCGCCAGCAAGAACATCACCATCATAAGGCCTGATTTCATTTTCATAACTATCGGTTATCTTATTTTCCGCAACTTTTATACCGCTTGTAAAATTTATCGCAAATAGTGCGGGAAGCGGTCAATCATTTGTTAAATTTAACGCTTGTAGCTGTATTGTGACCTGATGCCGGACATTAATTTTCTCTGGACCTGTACCGGTGGTTTTTTCCAGCCATCATCTAAATGCTAAAAGTAAATCGAACATGAAACCAAATTTGTTACAACAGAAGCCGGAACGCTACGGCTCCCGGTTAACCCGTGCACGGTACCGTTCCGTACTGGGCGCCATCGGGCTGCTGCTGGCGGGCCTCGGCGCCAGCGCCCAGCAAACCTGGCCCGTGAACGGCGTGGCGGATCCGAAGGAAGACTGCTATGCTTTTACCCATGCCACCATTGTAAAAGACGCGCAAACCACGCTTAACAACGCTACCCTCGTTATCCGCGACGGTAAGATCACCGCGGTGGGCGCCTCCGTGGCCATCCCGAAAGATGCCGTGGTGATCGACTGCAAGGGCAAATTCATTTACCCGTCGTTTGTAGACATCTACAGCGACTACGGCATGCCCGCCGTGCAACGCCGTTCATCCGGCGGGTTCGGCGGCGCGCCCCAGTTCCTCACAGGCACCAAAGGCGCCTACAACTGGAACCAGGCCATCAAAAGCGAATTAAACGCCGTACAGTTATTTACGGCGGATGAAACGAAAGCCAAATCCCTCCGCGAACAAGGCTTCGGTGCGGTGCTCACGCACCAGAACGACGGTATCGCCCGCGGTACCGGCGCACTCGTGAGCCTGGCCTCGGAAAGGGAAAATAAAACGGTGCTGCTACCCAAAGCCACCGCACACTATTCTTTCGATAAAGGTACATCCACGCAAGATTATCCCTCGTCCCTCATGGGCGTGATCGCCCTGCTCCGCCAGCAGTACCTGGACGCGCAATGGTATAAGTCCAGCCCGGCCAAAGAGGGCCTGAATCTCAGCCTCCAGGCATGGAACGATAACCAGTCGCTCGTACAGATCTTCGACGCCGGCGATAAATGGAACGCCCTGCGGGCCGACAAAATCGGCGACGAGTTCGGCGTGCAATACGTGATCAAGGCGGGCGGCAACGAGTACCAGCGCATCCCCGAAATAGCCGCTACCAAAGCTGCTTACATCCTGCCGCTCAACTTTCCGCAGGCCACCGATGTGGAAGACCCGAACGACGCGAGGTTTGTGGCGCTGTCCGATCTCAAACACTGGGAACTGGCCCCCACCGCCGCCGCCGCATTCGAGAAGGCGAACATTCCCTTCTGCCTGTCTGCCGCCGACCTGAAGGATACCAAGTCTTTCCTCGGCAACCTGCGCAAGGCCATCGAATACGGCCTTTCCGAGCAAAAAGCGCTCGAAGCCCTCACTAAAACGCCCGCTACGCTCATCAAGGCGTATGATAAAGTGGGCAGCCTCGATGCCGGTAAACTCGCCAACTTCCTCATCACCTCCGGCCCCGTGTTCGCTGAAAACACCATCATCCACCAGAACTGGGTGCAGGGCAACAAATACATGCTGAAAGACGACGGCTGGAAAGACCTCCGTGGTTCGTACGTGATCACCTTCAACAACGCCACGTACCCCGTGGAAATCAAAGGCACGCCGGCATCGCTCAGCCTCAGCAACAAAGACAGCATTGCCGGTAAAATCGAAGTAGACGGCCAGCTGGTGAAGCTCGTCGTGAATAATTCCAAAGACGGCAAACAGCAGCTCCGCCTCAGCGGCGTGATTGGCCCGGATAATACCTGGAACGGTTCCGGCAGCAATGAAGCCGGTACCTACGGCAACTGGACGGCCACGCTGTCTAAACCGTTCGTGCCCAAGGCAGACACCGTCAAAAAGAAAACCGCCCCGGAACTGGGCAAAATATATTATCCCTTCGTGGGGTATGGTTATGAGTCGCTTCCCAAGCAGGGAGACATCCTGATCCGTAACGCTACCGTGTGGACCAATGAAAAAGATGGCAAGCTCGAAGGCACCGACGTACTCGTGCGCAACGGCAAAATCGCGCAGATCGGGAAAGGCCTCAATGCCGGCAATGCACGCGTGGTAGACGGTACCGGCAAACACCTCACGCCCGGCATCCTCGACGAGCACTCCCACATCGCGATTTCGCGGGGCGTGAACGAAGGCACGCAGTCTGTCACCTCCGAAGTACGTATAGCCGACGTAGTGAACCCCGATGATGTGAATATCTACCGCCAGCTGAGCGGCGGCGTTACTTCGTCGCACCTGCTGCACGGCTCCGCCAACACCATCGGCGGCCAGAGCCAGCTGATCAAGCTGCGCTGGGGCGCCAATGCGGAGCAGCTGAAATTCCAGAACTGGGATGGCTTCATCAAGTTCGCGCTGGGTGAAAACGTAAAACAATCCAACTGGGGCGCCTCGCAGCGCGTGCGTTTCCCGCAAACGCGCATGGGCGTTGAACAGGTGCTGGCAGACGCCTTCACCCGCGCCCGCGACTATGAAAAGGCCGGCGCCAATAAACGCCGCGACCTCGAACTGGACGCGCTCGTGGAAATCCTGAATAAAAAACGATTCATCACCTGCCACTCCTACGTGCAGAGCGAAATCAACATGCTGCTCAAAGTGGGCGACCGCTTCGGGTTCAAGGTGAATACCTTCACCCACATCCTCGAAGGCTACAAGGTGGCCGACAAGATGAAGGCGCACGGCGCCGGCGCGTCTACGTTTGCCGACTGGTGGGCATATAAAATGGAAGTGGTGGACGCCATTCCGCAGAACGCCGCCATCATGCAGCGTGTAGGTCTTACCGTAGCCATCAATTCCGACGACGCCGAAATGGCCCGCCGCCTGAACCAGGAAGCCGCCAAGAGCGTGAAGTACGGTGCGGTGAATGAAGAAGACGCCCTCAAGATGGTTACGCTCAATCCCGCGCAACTCCTGCATGTGGCAGACCGCATCGGCAGCATCAAAACCGGCAAGGACGCAGATCTCGTACTGTGGAGCGACCACCCGCTGAGTATTTATGCCAAAGCCGAAAAAACGATGGTAGACGGCGTTATTCATTTCGACCGGGAGAAAGACCTGGAGCTGCGCCGCCGCATTGCCGCGGAGCGTACCCGCCTTATCGGCAAAATGCTCGGCGACAAAAAGAAAGGATTGCCCACGCAGAAAGCCGTGCCCAGCCGCGAGGAAATGTATCATTGCGAAGACCTGCATGCCGGCCACCAGCACCACATCCTGCACGATGTGGAACAGGAAACGAATAACCAGTAAACCGCCACTGAAAGACAAACAACATGAAAAAAGTATTCAGCTATATATTGGGGCTCACCGCCTGCAGCCTTTACGCCCAGGCGCAGGAAACGGTGTATCCCGCCAAAGCGCAGCAGGGACTGGTGTTCCTGAAAAACGCCACCATTCACGTTGGCAACGGCCAGGTGATCAACGGTGGAACCATCGGGTTTAACGGCGGCAAAATCATCGCCGTTGGCGCCAATGTGGCCATCCCGGTGGATGATGTGAAAGTGTTCGACCTGCAGGGCCAGCACGTGTATCCCGGCCTCATTGCGCCGGAAAGCAGCCTCGGCCTTACCGAGGTGGAAAGCGTGAGGGCTACGAACGACTACGAAGAGGTAGGGGAGATCAATCCCTCCGTACGCTCCATCGTTTCCTATAACACCGATTCCAAAGTGATCGCCACACTGCGCACCAACGGCATTTTGCTGGTGCAAACGGTGCCACAGGGCGGCCTCATCAGCGGCAGCTCTTCCGTGGTACAGCTCGATGCCTGGAATTGGGAAGACGCGGCGTATAAAACCGACAACGGCATTCACTTCTATATGCCCCGCCTCATGGCCCGCAGCAACCCCTTCGGCAGTTCCGGCGCGGGCCCCAGCAACGACGCCGTGAAAGCAGCCATGGCCAAAATCGAAGAGGTGAAGGCGTTTTTCCGCGCGGCGCAGGGCTACCTCGCCGACGCCAAACACAACGAAACCAACCTGAAATTCGAAGCCGTGAAAGGCCTGTTCGACCGGTCGCAGAAATTGTTCATTCACTGCGACCTGGTGAAGGAACTGATCGTAGCCACCGACATCGCCAAAGAATTCGGCTTCGACGTGGTGATCGTTGGCGGCACCGATGCCTGGCTCATCACCGACGTGCTGAAAAAACAGAACATTCCCGTGGTGCTGGCGCAGCCCCACAGCCTGCCCGTGATGGCGGACGATGATGTGGACCAGCCGTACAAAACCGCCGCCCAGTTACAAAAAGCCGGCATCCTGTTCTGTATCAGCAACGAAGGCTTCTGGCAGCAGCGCAACCTGCCCTTCAACGCCGGTACCGCCGGCGCCTATGGCCTGAGCAAAGAGGAAGCCCTGAGCGCTGTAACCCTCAACCCGGCTAAAATACTCGGCATCGCCGACAAAACCGGTTCGCTCGAGGTCGGGAAGGACGCCAACATCGTGGTGAGCACCGGCGACATCCTCGACATGAAAAGCAGCGTGATCACGCGTGCATACATCCAGGGCCGCGAGGTAAGCCTGGAAGACAAGCACAAACAACTGTACGAACGGTATAAATACAAGTACGACCTGAAGTAACAGGCAGATCATCTTCACCCACAAGGGGCTGTGACCGGCATTAATCCGGTTGCAGCCCCTTTTTTATGGGGTAATAAATTGTAAAAATCTGACTTCGGAAATATCACTGCTGACATACCCTTGTCACCGTGTGCCCGGACATTTGTTGAAAAAAGCCATGAGGATCACTACCACCAAGCTTTTCGGGCTTACGGAAATAAGTCCCGAAGAGGTCAGGCAAATGCTCGGCCAGCCCGGATTTGTTGCCATCGATAATAACCCTGTTTCCTCCTTCCGCCGTCATCATCTCCCCGGGGCCAGGCACCTGGACCCGGGAGATTATTCCGCCGCCGACCTGGGCGCCGATCACAACACCACGCTCGTGTTCTACTGTTCCGACGCACTGTGCGGCGCCGGCCCTTATGCCGCCAAGCGGGCGCGGAACATGGGGTTCGAAAAAGTATTCGTCATGACGGCCGGGCTGTCCGTCTGGTTACGGAAGGGATACCCCGTGGAGCAGGGCATAAAAAACGGCGCAGTACCGGAGTAAACTGCGCCGTTCGGCTGGTGAGAGGCTGGTTTACACCACCTTCACGAGGATATAATTTTTCTTCCCTTTCTGGAAGAGGATGTTTTTCCCGATGATGAGCGCATCGTTGTTGATGGGCTGGTCGATGGTGGTGATTTTGCTGCCGTTCATGCTGACGCCGCCGTTCTGGATGGTTTTACGGGCTTCGCCTTTGCTGGGGAAAATGCCCGCGTCGGCCAGGAAGCTCACCACGTCTTTGCCCGCGGCCAGGTCGGTGGCGGCTACCTCAAACTGCGGCACGCCGGCCATTACTTTCAGCAGCTGTTCTTCGGAGAGCGACTTCAGCACATCTACCGACGCATTGCCGAAGAGGATCTGCGAAGTGGTGATGGCGAATTCATATTCCTGTTCGCCGTGGATGAAGCTCGTCACTTCTTTGGCCACGCGTTTCTGGAGCACCCGTTTGCCCGGGTCCTGGAAGTGCTCTTCCACCAGCGCGTTGATGGTGGCCTCGTCGAGGAAGGTGAAGGTTTTGATGTAGTTCACTGCATCTTCGTCGCCGGCGTTGAGCCAGAACTGGTAAAACTCGTAGGGCGTGGTCTTTTTCGGGTCGAGCCAGATGTTGCCTTTTTCGGACTTCCCGAATTTGGTGCCATCGGCTTTTTTGATGAGGGGGCAGGTGAAAGCGTACGCTTCCCCGCCACCGATGCGGCGTACCAGCTCGGTGCCGGTCACGATGTTGCCCCACTGGTCGGAGCCGCCCATCTGCATTTTGCAGTTCTTCGTATGGTAAAGATGGTAGAAGTCGTAGCCCTGGATCATCTGGTACGAAAACTCGGTAAACGACATGCCGCTCTCGCCTTCGAGGCGTTTTTTCACCGAATCTTTCGCCATCATATAATTCACGGTGATGTGTTTGCCCACATCGCGGATGAAGCTGAGAAAGCTGATGCCCTTGAACCAATCGTAATTGTTCACCATTTCGGCCGCGTTGGGCTTGGACGGGTCGAAATCGAGGAACCGCTCCAGCTGCGCTTTGATGCAGCGCTGGTTATGCAGCAGCGTTTCTTCGTCCAGCATCTTTCTTTCTTCCGCCTTGAAGGAAGGGTCGCCCACCATACCGGTTGCGCCGCCCACGAGGGCCAGGGGTTTATGCCCCGCCTGCTGCAGGTGCACCAGCAGCATAATGGGAACGAGGTTGCCCACGTGCAGGGAGTCTGCCGTAGGGTCGAAACCGATATAAGCCGTGGTCATTTCCTTTTGCAACTGTTCCTCCGTGCCCGGCTTAATATCCTGCACCATTCCCCGCCAGCGCAATTCCTTAATCAAATCCATGAATCAGAAAAATTTTTGCAAACCTACGGATTCAATTACGAATTCGGAAGGCGGAAGTCGTAATTGCCTGATAAGCAGCATGATATATTTGTCGCAAATTGCCGCCAAATGCGTAAATTGAAGCAGACAACCGAACCCCAATGAAACGTCTCTGGATAACTGCCACGTTCTTTTTGACTGCTCTCGCTGCCGCTGCGCAGGATTGCAGGAGTTATTACTACATGGTGTCCAACTCGGAAGTGGAAATGACCGTTTTCAACGGTGAAGGCGCTTCCATTGGCAAGCAGCATTTCAAGATAGCCGATGTCAAAAAAGAAGGGGGAGACCTGGTTTCCTCCTTCACATCCGTGTTTTCGGGGAAAGACGGGAAAACCATTACCTCGGGCAAGGGGACTTTCAAATGTAACGGCGCCGGCATTTTCGTAGACATGAAAATGAACATGCCTTCCATGCCCGGTGGTGGCGGGGCCGGCTCGGCCAAAACGTCCGCCGCCTACCTCAGTTACCCCGGCTCGCTGACCGTAGGCCAAAAGCTCTCCGACGGGAATTTCAGCATGGATACGGAACTCAACGGCATGAAGATGAAAATGGATTATGCCGTGAAAGACCGCAAAGTGGCGGGGAAAGAGAAGATCACGACGCCCGCCGGCACCTGGGACTGCTACAAAATCACCTATGCCGCCAGCTTCAAAATGAACATGATGGGCAAGGACATGGACATGCCGTTCAATGCCGCGGAGTGGTTCGCGCCGGGTTTCGGTGTGGTGAAAACCGTGAATTACGGGAAAGACGGGAACAAGGTGATGGGCAGTACCGAAATCACGAAGGTGGTCAAATAGTTATACCCGCGGCCGCCAGGGGATTTCCTCCGCCTGCAGCTGGTGGCCCGCATACCGTGCCAGTACGAACAGGTAATCGCTCAGCCGGTTGAGGTACTGCAGCACCAGCGGTTCCACATGCATATCCTGCTCCTGCATGTTTACGCACAACCTTTCCGCGCGCCTGCATACGCAACGGGCAATGTGGCAGTGCGATACGGCTTTATGGCCCCCGGGCAGCACAAAGAACTTCATTTCGGGCAGCACGGTATTCATCTGGTCGATGCTGTTTTCAAGCACCTGTACATCGGCCTCATGCAGGTCGGGGATTTTCATTTTGCTGTCTTTATCCGGGTCGGTGGCCAGCGAGGCGCCCACCGTGAAGAGGCGGTCCTGTATGTCGCGGATGAGCGCTTTTACGGCGGCATCTTCCATGTAATCATTCACCAGCCCCAGCCAGGAATTCAGTTCGTCTACCGTGCCGTACGTTTCGATCCGGAGGTGGCTCTTGGCGACTTTGGTGCCCCCGATGAGAGAAGTCTTGCCTTTGTCGCCCGTTTTGGTGTATATCTTCATTGCCATAATTGCCGTTTTTACGAAGGTAAAGAAATAAAAAAGGCGGCAGAACATGCTGCCGCCTTCGGTATGTTGCAAGGGTGGTCAATGGGCCACCGCTTCCCTGATTTCGTTGAATTTGTCGGATTCGATGAGGCCGTCGCGCAGGCGGATAATGCGGCGGGCGTGCGCCGCGATGTCTTCTTCGTGCGTTACCAGCACCACGGTGTTGCCGGAGGCGTGGATTTTGCCGAAGATCTCCATGATCTCGATCGACGTTTTGGTGTCGAGGTTACCCGTGGGCTCGTCTGCCAGGATGAGCGACGGGTCGTTCACCAGGGCGCGGGCGATGGCCACACGCTGGCACTGGCCGCCGGACAGCTCGTTGGGTTTGTGTTTGTACCGGTCGCCGAGGCCTACCTTCTCCAGCATCAGGCGGGCCTTCTCTTCCCGGTCGCGTTTGCTGATACCGGCATAAATCAGCGGTACGGCTACGTTTTCGAGGGCGGAGAGGCGGGGCATGAGGTTGAACTGCTGGAAAACGAAACCGATTTCCTGGTTGCGGATGCGGGCCAGCTCATTGTCTTCCATCCTGCTTACGTCGTGCCCGCTCAATACGTACTTGCCACTGGTGGGCGTATCCAGCGCCCCGAGAATGTTCATCAGGGTGGACTTGCCGGAACCGGACGGGCCCATCAGGGCTACGTATTCGTTCTTGAAAATGTCGAGGGACACGCCTTTCAGTACGGGCAGTTCATTTTTCCCGATGAAATAGCTTTTTCGGATTTCTTCCAGATGGATGACAGAAGACTGGGCCATAGTTTATTTCTTGATTACTTTAGGGACGCTGAAATACTCCTCAGTATGGGCCGGCGCATTTTTAAGGCCTTCTTCACGGCCGATACCGGGCAGCACTTCGTCGTTCCGGAGTACGTTGGTATCAGCAGTCATATGCAGCAATGGTTTCACATCTTTCGTGTCCAGCTCCGCCAGTTTCTCCACAAAGGTGATCATTTTTTGGAGGTCCTGCCGGATCTCTTCACTTTCTCCCGGGTTGATTTCCAGCCTTGCCAGGGTTCCCAGCTGCCGGATCAGGGCATCATTCACTTCCATGAGTTCAAATTAACGAATTAAAGCTAATAAATAGTACCGATATCACCGATAAATGTGACGGGTTCGCAAAATTAGGGATAAATGGCGGCCAATTTTCTTAAATTGCGCCCCGATATGGGAAAGGAAAAAGAAATCGTGGTGAGCGGCATCCGCTCTACCGGCATATTGCACCTCGGGAACTATTTTGGGGCCATCCGCAACTACATCCGCATGCAGGAGGAGTATAACTGTTACTTCTTTGTGGCGGACTGGCATTCCCTGACCACCCATCCCGATCCGAAGGCCCTCCGCGGCAACGTGTTTCGCGTGCTGGCGGAAAATATCGCCTCCGGCCTCGACCCGGAGAAGGTGACCCTGTATGTGCAGAGCGACGTGCCTGAAATTGCCGAGCTGTATCTCATGCTCAACATGATGGCGTATAAAGGCGAGCTGGAAAAAGTGCCTACGTTTAAAGACAAGGTGCGCCAGAACCCCGATAACGTGAACGCCGGATTGCTGACCTACCCGGTGCTCATGTCGGCCGATATCCTCATTCACCGCGGCTACAAAGTGCCCGTGGGGAAAGACCAGGAGCAGCACCTGGAGATGAGCCGCAACTTCGCGCAGCGATTCAATAACCGCTACGGGCAGCTGTTTCCCGAGCCGGTGCCCTTTAACTTCGGCGACGATCTCATCCGTATTATGAGCCTCGACGGGAACGGGAAAATGAGCAAAAGCGAGAACCAGAACGCCACCATTTACCTCAACGACAGCGACGAGGCAATCCGCAACAAAATCAAAAAAGCCAAAACAGACAGCGGCCCGCAGGAACCCAATTCCGTGATGCCCGACTATATCAGCAACCTCTTTACCATCATGCGCCTGGTGTCTGCACCCGATACCGTGCAGCATTTCACCGATGCGTTCAACAACTGCAACATCCGTTACGGCGATCTGAAAAAGCAGCTGGCGGAAGATATGGCGGCCTTCATCAAGCCCATCCGCGAAAGAGCGGAAGCCATCGAGCACGACGAGGCTTATCTCAACCGCATTATGCGGGAAGGCGCCGAAAAGGCCCGTGCGTCTGCCGTACAAACCTTGCAGGAAGCGCGCAAGCTGATGGGTTTAAATTATTATTGATTCGTTCATTCCCCAAGCATGGCAAAAAACAAGATCAAACACATTGCGATAGCCGGCAATATCGGCGCAGGGAAAACCACGCTGACCGAAATGCTGTCGAAGCATTACAAATGGACGCCCCAGTTCGAGGACGTGGAGCACAATCCCTACCTGAGCGATTTTTATGACGATATGCCCCGCTGGTCGTTCAACCTGCAGGTGTACTTCCTGCACAGCAGGCTGAAACAGCTGGTGGATATCCAGCACGGGAAGGAAACCGTTATCCAAGACCGTACCATATACGAAGACGCGCACATTTTCGCGCCCAACCTGTATGAGATGGGGCTGATGACGAAGCGCGACTTCGACAACTATTTCAACTTTTTCGAGACGCTGAAGTCGATGGTGAAACCGCCCGACCTGCTGATTTACCTGCAGGCATCCGTGCCCACGCTGGTGGCGCAGATACAGAAGCGCGGCCGGGAGTACGAAGAAAATATCCGGCTCGATTACCTCAAGCGGCTGAATGAATTCTATAATTCGTGGATCGAGAAATACAAGGACGGGCCTTTGCTGATCATTGATGTGGACAAGAACAAGTTTCCCGAAAAGGACGAAGACCTGGGAGAGATCATTTCCAAAATAGATTCCGAACTGTACGGGCTGTTCTAAACAAATATAACTGGTTTTCGGACCACCTCGCACGGCGCCGCTGTGGCCCGTTGCGATAAAATATATCTCCGGATAAGGGGGCTGATGCTCCTGCATCCGGAGATGTTTTTTTTGGCGGAGATAGCAGCTCCCGCTATCTTGCCCCTGTTTGTTAACCAGTATTAAAACGTATGAAATTCATTGTTTGTCAGCTGTTGATGCAGCTGTTATGCATACAGATGCCGCAATTTCCCGCTGGCGGCAGTTTTTCCAACGTATTTCAGGTATTCCGGAACCCCGGCGTAATGGCGGATATGCGGCATCCCGCGGCCGCGGTTTACACGGAGCGGCGTTTCCTGTTGAAGGAAATGAGCGTATATGCGATGGCGTTAGGCATGCCGGTATCGGCAGGTGTGCTGGGGTTGAAGTTGTGGCAATTCGGTTTCCCGTTGTACCGGGAGCAGCTGGCGGGTTTGGGATATGCCCTGCCGCTGGGCGACCGGCTGCGTGCGGCCGTGTGCCTGAATTACCGGGCGCAGGCGCTAGAAGGAGAGCTGGGCCTCGCGTGGAAACTGACGAAAGAGCTTGGGTTGGGGCTCCATTGTTACGGGCCCGGAAGCGCATCGGGCGCGTATACGGCGTCAGTATATTATCTGCCGTCGCCGGGCTTGCGGCTGGAAGGGGAATGGCGGAAAGAAGCGCAGCTGCCGCTGTACACGCGGATACAGTGCCTTTACCGGCCGGCAGACGCATTATGGCTGCTGGCCGGATTTTCCGCCGCTCCGCCCATGCAATTCGCAGGTGCGGCCTTCAGGACAGGGCGTATGCAGATAGGTGTTACGGGGAGTTATCATTTGTTATTAGGTATCACGCCGGGAGTAACATTGGTATGGGGGAAGGAATAGGTTCGATGGAACGGCGGCGTGGGAAACACAGGGCATCCATATGGGGATGGGGAGTGATGCTGTTATTCGTACAATCCCTGCAAGCGCAACACGAAGAGCAGTTGGAGCAAATACCCGAACAGGAACATGCCCGGCTGGAAGATGATGAAGCCTTCCAGGAAAGGGAAGCGCGTGCAGTACACCAGCTGAACCTCAACACGGCCGATGCGGCATCGCTGCATGCGCTCGGGTTGCTCAGCGGGGTGCAGGTCGAACAGTTCCTCGCATACCGGCAATTACTCGGGGCGCTGGTCAGTCTCTACGAATTGCAGGCGGTGCCCGGCTTCGACCTCCCGCTGATACGAACGCTGCTGCCCTATGTGCGTGCCGGCGGGGGCCTCGAACCGGCGTACCAGCTGAAGGACTATTTCCGCCGCGGCAAACATACCGTGCTCGTGCGATACGGACGGCCGTTGCGTCATGGCGGGGAAGCGGATGAGCATTACAACGGGAGCGCGGATAAGCTCCTGGTGCGATACCGCTACCAGTTTTCTCCGCACCTCAGCTGGGGCGTGGTGATGGAGAAAGATGCGGGTGAACAGTTTTTCCGCGGGGCGCAAAGAATGGGATTCGACCACTATGGCGCGCACCTGTTTCTCCGGCGGCCGGGGGGCTTGAAAGCGCTGGCGCTGGGCGACTTTACCGTGAACATGGGGCAGGGCCTCGTGCAGTGGCATGGGCTTTCGTTCGGGAAAAGCGCCAATGTGATGCAGCTGCGCCGCGAAGGGGAGGTGCTGCGGCCCTACGCGTCGGCCGGTGAGTTTTACTTTTACCGGGGTGCGGGCATCACGCTCCGGAGAAAGCGCCTGGAATGGACCGCTTTCCTGTCGAGGCGCAGCCTGGACAGGGCAGACAGCAGCGGCAGCCTTACGGGCAGCGGCTATCACCGGAACGCGGCGGAAGTGGCCAAGCGGGGCGCCGTGGCGCAAAACACCGCCGGCACCGTTGTTAAATGGGGGTTGCCGCAGGGGCATGTTGCGCTCAATGCATTGGCTCACCGGTTTTCCAAGCCGTTCATAAAAGACGGAGCCCCATACCGCCTGTACGGTGCGGAAGGCCATACTTTCATCAATGCGGGCATCGATTATGCCGCCACCTGGCGGAACGTTCATTTTTTCGGCGAGGCGGCGGTGAACGGGAAGCGGCATTTCGCCGTGTTGCAGGGGCTGCTGGCCGCCCTTCACCGGAACGTCGATGCTGGATTGGTATTCCGGCACGAAGGAAAAGGTTACCAGGCTTGGTACGCCAATGCTTTCGGTGAGCAGCCGGCTGCCGGTAATGAATCCGGGATATACGCTGCGCTGCACATCCGGGCAGGCAGCCGCTGGCAATTGGCCGCTTATGCCGACGTGTTCCGGTTTCCCTGGCTCCGTTACCGCATTCATGCGCCGACCCAGGGATACGATGCGCTGGTGGCCATTAACTGGCAACCCGACAAACAAACGGCCGTTCAGCTCCGGTATCAATATAAACAACCCGCTACCGCTGATTCGCTGGTGCCGTGGCAGCAATTCCGCTGTCAGCTAACCCTCCCGGTAATTGCCCGCATCGTCAGCTGGAAATGCCGTTTGCAGGCCGCGCCCGCGGCCTGGCTGGTGCATCAGCAATGTGAAGCGCGGTGGCAGCGGTGGCGCGTCGGCGCAGGTTACACCTGGTTCGAAACTGGCGGTGAAAAAGCGGTGTACCTGGCGGGGCAGGGCTTTCCCGGCGACAATGCGCTGGCCCGGTATGCCGGCACGGGATGGAATGCGCAGTTGTTGGTGCAACGGCGGTTGGGTGAGATTTTCAGCGTATGGTGCCGATGGCAGTATGCGCCGGGGAGCAGCAGTTTGCAGTTGCAATTGCAATGCGGGTTTTAATAAACCGGGATTGCAAAATGCATTGCAGGTATGGATTGCACTTCAATTCAATATCGGATACACCCACGAGATCTTAGGAATACCCCATTACAATGAGCTTCAACATCCCAATGGGCGCACCTTCAGGATCTCAGGCATACCCCATTGCAACGAACTTCAACATCCCATACCACGGATCCTACGCATACCCATAGCACTCGTCCATTCGCGGGTCGTCCAAAATCACGAATTATCGGTAGAACCAGCCACTTTTTACCAGGAGGGTGAAACCTGGATAAATATTTTTTTAAGTAATATTACCATCTTATCTTGTTGATTCACATGTGCTTGTGAAATTATCTAGTTGGGACGATTTAACATTATTTTAACCCATGCATTTTTGAAAATAAAAAAAATCCTAACTTACAAACATCATCCAAAATACTGAACTTGAAGGGAGCGAAATTTGAACGCAGAAATTTTTAGGGGAAAGAAGAGAAAATTTAATAGGCCAAAATTTAAACCGAGCAACAGATAACCAGTGTATCTCAACGTTTAGTCAACCGACGGTAAAGATCGCCATTCTTCTACCATGAGCCTTACTTATTGTAGCAACCCGGGATTGTAATAAAGCAATTTATTACGGGAAACGTATGCACATGCTAACCGTAAAACCTATATGATCAGACATTATTTTCGTATCAACCACTAATCAATTTTAAACAAAATCTAAATCATCGCTATGACCTAAATCCAATCTGACATTATTTAATTTATCTACTACCGCCAATTCTAGTATTACAAGTTCATCATCCAAAATCTGAATCTCTTTTTATGAAAAAAGCTTTGCTTTTCATCGCCATGCTTATGGTGATTGTCACGTTGGCCTATGCACAGCAGCGCCAGGTGACAGGTAAGGTGATAGGGGAAGATGGGGCCCCTGTACCGTTCGCCACCGTCCAGGTAAAAGGCACTACCTCGGGTACTACCACAGATCAAAACGGCAATTTCAAACTCAATGTGACCGGGAACAACACCATTCTCGTGATCAGAAGCATTGGGTTTACGCTGAAAGAAGTGGCAGCCGGCAGTGCATCCACCCTCGACGTTACACTCGCGCCTGATAATACCAACCTCCAGGAAGTGGTGGTTACCGCCCTGGGCATCAAGCGCAGCCAGAAATCCGTATCCTACGCAGTGCAACAGGTAGATGCGGCCAAACTGGCTTTAACCCGCGAAACAAACATCAACTCCTCGCTGGCTGGTAAAGTAGCCGGGGTGCAAATTATGGGTCAATCCGGAGCGAAGATCGGCGAAGGCGCAGTGGTTCGTCTGCGCGGCGCCGGTTCGCTCCAGGATAAAAACCCGTTGTTCGTACTGGATGGTACGCCGGTAAACCCGGACGATATCAACATGGACGATGTTGAAAATGTATCCGTACTGAAAGGACCCAACGCTACCGCGTTGTACGGTCAGCGTGCGGATGCGGGCGTGGTGATCGTCACCTCCAAAAAAGGCCGCCGTCAATCCGGCATCGGTCTGGAACTCAACTCCACCACTACTTTCGACCGCGTAACCAACCTGATGGATTATCAGAACGAATACGCGGGCGGTGGTAAATATGAGCTCAGCCGCTACACCTGGCAGCCGGGCCAGCCCGATTCATGGAAAGTGCTCGACGGCAAATTCTATCACGATTATTCGGACGATGCCAGCTGGGGCCCCCGCATGGTAGGCCAGGAATACATTCCCTGGTACGCCTGGTATCCCGGCGCCGAATTCGGTAAAACCGCCAAACTGGTGCCGCAGAAAAACAATGTGCGCGACTTCTACCGCACGGGCATTTCCGCGAACAACAACGTCAACTTCAGCAAGGCAGACGATGGCTACAGCATCCGCGTATCACTCACCAACCTGGAACGCCAGGGTGTAATGCCGGGCTCCAAACTGAGCAAATACAGCCTCTCTACGCAAAACTCCTTCGATCTCGGCAAACACTTCACCATCGCTTCCAACCTGTACTACGTTACGGAAAGGCTCGACGGTGAGTTCATCGACGGTTATTCCAACAACTCCACCGGTTCATTCAACCAGTGGTTTCACCGCGACCTGGACATGGCCAAAATGAAACAGTATCGCAACCTCCGCGCGCCGCAAGGCTCGCTGGCCAGCTGGAACCACCTGAACCCGGACGCCTATACCGCCGCCAACGAACTGAAGTTCTATGGTGGTAACTACTGGTATAACCCGTTCTCTTATTTCGATAACATCGAAAATATCCAGAACAGAAACCGCATCTTCGGCGACCTCAGCCTCACCTACAAACTGAACGATCACTTCCGCATCGCCGCTATCGTAAGAAGGAACGAGCTGAACACCAACTACGAAAATAAAACGCCGTATATCATCGAGGCAAGCGCCACGCAAACGGGCATCAAACAAGGTTACGATACCCGTCAGACACTCACCCGTGAAGACAACTTCGAAGCGCTGGCCACTTACACCAATAACTTCTTCGACGGCCTGAGTGTGGACGTAAACCTCGGTGGCAACGTCCGCAAAAACAGGTATTCCGAAGTGCAGGCCAATACCAACAATGGCTTCACCGTACCGGACCTCTTTGCGCTCAGCAACTCCAAAGACCCGATCTCTTACCGTAACCTCCGCACCAACAAAACGGTACGCAGCGCTTACGGCCGTGCAACACTGGGCTGGAAAGAAACTTACTTCCTCGATATGTCGCTGCGTAACGACATCAGCTCCGCGCTGCCCAAGGATAACAACTCTTACTGGTACCCGTCTGTCGGCGCAAGCGTGATCTTCAGCGAATGGCTGAAAGAAGGCTTCCCCGCACTGAGCTATGGTAAAATCAGGGGCAGCTACGCCAAGATCGGTTCCGACCTCGACCCGTACGGCCTCGATCTGCTGTACACCGTAGGCTCCAACCTTTTCGACGGCAACTCTACGATGCAAACGCCGAACACGCTGCCCAACAGCGAAATCAGGCCTTCGCTCTCCGGTTCTTTCGAGATCGGCGCGGACGTACGCTTCTTTAGCAACCGCCTGGGGGCGGAGTTTACGTACTACAACGAAGACAAGAAAGATGAAATCCTGACCGTGAACGTGTCCAACGCCAGCGGCTTCCTTTCCAAGACCATCAATGCCGGCAGGCTGCAGAGGAATGGTATCGAAATATTGCTGACTGGTATTCCCGTTAAGTCGAAAGACTTCACCTGGGAAACCACGGTAAACTTTTCCAAAGGCACCTCCAAAGTGGTGGAACTGACGGAAGACGTGAAGACCTACACCCTGCCGAACGGCGACAGGGGCGGTGCAGCCGTGGCCTTCGGTGTGGCTACTGTCGTGCATAAAGAAGGCGAAACCTGGGGCCAGCTCCGCGGCAACGGTATCAAACGCCTCAATGGCCAGCCAGTACTGAATACAGACGGTACCTACATGATGGAACAGAACCTCTACTTCGGTTCCGTGCTGCCCGAATTCACCGGCGGCTGGTTCAACTCCTTTGAATACAAAGGCTTCAACCTCTCCGCGGTGGTAGACTTCCAGAAAGGCGGCAAATATTTCTCCCTGTCTGATTTCTGGGGCTCTTTCTCCGGCCTGACCTCGAAAACGGCCGTGCTGAACGACAAAGGTATCCCCGTTCGTGACCCGGTGGCCGACGGTGGCGGTGTGGCAGTGTCTGGTGTGGATGAAGACGGCAAGCCCGTTAAAACATACGTAGACGCTCAAACCTACTGGCACCAGTTCCGCACCAATTCCAACATTGCGGACATGTCCATCTACGACGCATCTTTCATCAAACTGCGCGAAGTAAGCCTCGGCTACAACTTCCCGGTATCTAAAATGACGAAGAAAATATTTACCCGTGCGAATGTTTCTGTAGTGGCAAGAAACGTGTGGCTGATCCACGCAGAAGAAAAGGGCTTTGACCCGTCCGAACTGTCCGGTCGCTTCGGTGAAAACGGCCAGATGCCCGGCGTTCGTTCTATCGGTTTAAATATCAAGTTAGGATTCTAAAAAATCAGATCATGAAAAAATATTTGAGGCCATTATATATCGGATTGCTGAGCACGGCGCTGTTCAGCATGGAAGCCTGCCGCGATTTCGGAGATACCAACGTGTCGCCGAACTCCACCAAAGAACCCGTTACTTCTGCTTTGCTGACCGGTGCGTTACAGTACATGGGCAGCGGCAGGTCCATGACCGCGACGTATGCGTTCGACGTGCGTTTCCTCAACGAAGGGGCCATGTACGTGCAGTATAACTCGCAAACCCAGTACCCGGACGAATCGCAGTATTCCGTAACGGCGCGTAACTGGTCGCCGTTCTATGCCGGGCCGCTCGAAGACCTGTACCAGATCATCAAATACAACAGCGACGATGCTACCAAAGGGCTGCCCACCGTAATTTCCGGCGGTTCCAACGCCAACCAGCTGGCGGTGGCCCGCATCCTGAAGGCCTACTACTTCGCGCTGGTAACGGACCATTGGGGCGACGTGCCCTACACCGAAGCGCTCACCGGTAAAGTGACGCCGAAATACGACGCGCAGAAAGACATCTATACGGATATCTTCAAGGAACTGAAAGAAGCGATCGGCCAGTTCGATAACGGCCCCGTGGTAAAAGGCGACATCCTGTTCAAGGGCAATGTGGCCGATTGGAAACGCTTCGCCAATTCCCTGCGCATGGTGTTAGCGCTCCGCCTTTCCAAACGTAACGCCGAAGCCGGCGATATGGGCAAGAAAGAATTCCAGGCCGCCCTGGCAGATGCTGCCGGCCTCGTGGATGCCAACAGCAAAAACGTGGTGATGAAATGGCCCGGCGGTTCTTTCAAAAACCCCTGGTACCAGATGTACGACGGCCGTAGCGACTATGCTATCAGCTCCACATTCGCGGATACGCTGAAACTGTATGCAGACCCCCGCGTGAATGTATACAGCAACCCGCACGGCGGCCAGATCATCGGCGTGCCGTATGGCCTGACCCGCGAACTGCTGATCGACTGGGCCGCATCCCATCCTACATATTCAGAAGTTGGCGATGTCCTCACCGGCGAAACCTCTCCCGACTACGTGATCACTGCCGCGCAAATCATGCTGTGCCGCTCCGAAGCCGCGCTGCTGGGATGGACCGGCGAAAACGCCGAGCAGCTGTATAAAGATGCCATCAAGGCATCCTGGCAGCAGTGGGGCGTGTTTGACCAGGCTAAATATGACACCTACATCGCCGATGCCAAAATCTCCTGGGCAGGCGGCGAACGCGAAAGGAAACTGGGCACCCAGAAATGGATTGCGCTGTATCCCAACAGCTGGGAAGGCTGGGCAGAATGGAGAAGGACCGGCTGGCCCTTCATCAAACCCACCCAATACGCTGTAAACGCCAGCAAGAAAATTCCCCGCAGGTATGCATTCCCCGTGAATGAAATCACGCTCAACAAAGCAGCGTACGACGAAGCGGTAGGCCGCATGGGTGGCGATACGCACGATACCAAAGTTTGGTGGGACAAGTAGGTTACCTTTTAAAGCTAAAAGAAATCAGTTATGCAAATCATAGTTAAATACTGTAAAACAGCACTGTTGCTCCTGGCCGTGGCTGCAGGCATCGTTTCCTGCGATAAAGAAGAAGGCATGAACGGCGCCGGGCAAACCATCGTGAGCATCCCTGCCGTGAAAGATTCCATGGTCATCGTGGGGGTGGACTTCAAAACCACCCCGCAGGCGGTGAATGTGCTTGAAGTGGTAAGAGCGCCGCACAATTCCGCCGTGTTGAACGGGGAAACTTCCGTGAAGCTCAGCGCAGATCCTTCGCTGATCACAAAAATAAATGCCTCCCGTCACCGCACGTTTATCGCTCTGCCGGCTAATTCCTATACGCTGGATCCATCCGTGCCTTTTGCCAACGGCGTGTACGATCTGAAGTTCGCCGGCGGCGAAATCGCCAAGTCGATCAAAATCAACATCAACACCAGCCTGCTCGACCTCACCAAGCAGTACGCGATGCCGTTCGTTATGACGGAAGCCGTAAATGGCGTGGTGACTGCTTCGAAAAAGGTGGCGCTGGTGGAAGTGATCATCAAGAACGAATGGGATGGTAAATACCAGGCCACCGGTACGTTCATTCACCCAACCGCCGGTCCCAGGGATATCGACGAAGAAAAAGTGCTGCAAACCATCGGGCCCCGTACCGTGCTGGCCAACCTGGGCGATCTGGGCGCGGCGGGCTACCAGATGAAAATCACGATCAACAACGATAACTCGGTAACATTGGTGCCTGCTGGCGCTACGCCGAACATCGACATGAGCTACGGCGTGAACAAATACGACCCGGCCACCAAATCGTTTACGCTCAACTATGCGTACAACACCGCGGCGCCGCGTATCATCCGGGAAAAGATTACCCGCAAGTAACCAGCTATTCCTTCCGGACTTTAGCCTCTGTGGCTTTTTTATAGCATGATTTAGATTTTGAAGCTAC
>CBFGZV010000036.1:0-52027 GCA_965653365.1 uncultured Chitinophaga sp.
AACAAAGCTTCAGTAAAGTGAAGGCCAGCTTTTTCGCCAACACCGAAGAGTTCCTCCAACAGGTAAACCCAAACGAGTTCCAGAACGAATCCATCCTGGTAAAAGGCGCCCGCATTTTCCAATTCGAGCGTATCGGGAAATTGCTGGAGCAGAAAGCCCACCAGACCATTCTCGAAATCAACCTCAACGCCATCGCCCATAATATCAAGGCTTACCAGGCGCTGCTCAAACCCGGCATCAAGCTGATGGCCATGGTCAAAGCCTTTTCTTACGGCAGCGGCAGCTTCGAAATCGCCAGCCTGCTCCAGTTCCATGGCGTGGACTATCTGGCGGTGGCGTACGCAGACGAGGGCGTAGAGCTCCGGCGGGCAGGCATCACCCTGCCCATCATGGTCATGAACCCCGAGCCCACCACGTTCGAGGCCATCCTGCAGTGGAACCTCGAGCCCGAACTGTATTCCATGCACATCCTGGAACAGTTCGAAGAAGTAGTGCGGTACGCCAATAAAAGCAATTACCCGGTGCACATCAAGCTCGATACGGGCATGCACCGCCTTGGCTTCGAACAGGCTGACCTCGCCGTATTGGCACAGCGCTTGCAACAGGAAGGCCTCTTTAAAGTGCAATCCATCTTCAGCCACCTCGCATCGAGCGAAGACCCGGCCAAAGACGATTTCACCAAAAAACAATACGAACGGTTCATCAAAATGAGCGCCACGCTGCAACAGCAGCTGGGCTACGCCGTCATCAGGCACATCGCCAACAGCGCGGCTATTCACCGCCATCCGGACATGCAGCTCGACATGGTACGCCTCGGCATCGGGATGTACGGGGTAGACAGCGCCACGGCGTTCCAGGATAAGCTCCGGAATGTAAGCACGCTCAAAACCACCATCGCACAGCTGAAACACATCCCGGCAGGCGACAGTGTTGGCTATGGCGGCCAATGGACCGCCACGGCGCCGGCCGTAACCGCCACCGTGCGCATCGGTTATGCGGACGGATATTCCCGCAGGCTCGGCAATGGCAACGGTAAAATGCTGATTCGCAATAAACTGGCCCCCGTTGTGGGCGTGGTAGCCATGGATATGCTCATGCTCGATGTGACCCACATCCCGGAAGCCGCCGAAGGCGATGAAGTAATCGTGTTCGGGGAAGCGCTTCCCGTACAGGAAGTGGCCGACTGGGCCGGCACCATTCCCTACGAAATACTCACCGGCATTTCACAACGCGTGAAACGGGTCTATTTCCAGGAATAAAACATATACTAACGGGTTATCATCTTTGAAATAATACATTATTTTTGAGAAAATTTGAAGTTTTGAAGTATCGTCATATCATCATCATTGTAGTACTGATTCTGCTGGTAGACCAGGTGTTGAAATTCTGGATTAAGACTAACATGACCATCGCGGAACAATTCCCGATGATCTCCGACTGGTTTTTTATCCATTTTATTGAAAACGAAGGGATGGCCTACGGCCTGAAATTCGGCGGGGAGTTCGGAAAGATCGCACTCACCCTTTTCCGCCTGATTGCCGTGGTGGTGGGCTTTTTCTACATGAAGAAGCTGGTGAAGGAGCAATACCACAACGGATTGCTTGTATGCGGCGCCCTCATTCTGGCAGGTGCGGCCGGTAATCTGATAGACAGCATGTTTTATGGTATGATCTTCTCCGAAAGCACCCGCTACGAAGTGGCGCAGTTCATGCCTGCCGGCGGCGGCTACGGTACCTTCCTCCATGGTAACGTGGTGGATATGCTGTATTTCCCCCTGTTCGACGGGACTTTCCCAAGCTGGGTGCCCTTCTGGGGTGGCGAGCACTTCGTGTTCTTCCGGCCGGTATTTAATATTGCCGATGCGTCCATTTCCATCGGGGTGATCGCGATTTTACTGTTCCAGAAAAGGTTCCTTACCAGGAAAACGGACGAGCACGGCGGGGCAATTGAAACCGGCGCCATCGTGGACGATACCCGGCAAGTGATGTAAACTTTCCAGCGAAAATAATCGGACGGCGCAGTTATACTGCGCCGTTTTTTTTTAGTACTCCCGGTTAAAAGCCCATCCCCGGGCCAAATAACGGAGCATAGCCATGAATGCGATTGCCGGCAAACACCTCTCCAGTTATGCCCTGAGTTTCCTTCAGCCATGAGGTATTCGGGCTTCCCTGCCCCCAACATACCCGTCTCTCCTGCGTCCATACTGCAGCACCGGCATCCTCAAACCAGCCACCACGGCTCATCTGAAAAATAAATTCCCCCTCCCCTTGCAAAATCAGTATTTCCATTCTACATTTGTCTACAATTCCTATAGACTAATAGTAGTATAAATAGTTGTATCAATCAAAACCAGTATGAAAATTATTGACAATAGCATAAAAGTAATTTGGCTGCTATCTTTCTTATTCGTTACCGTGGCTGCTTCCGCACAGGAAAGCAATATCATCCAGATTACAGGCCGCGTAAAAGACCAGGGCACGGGAGAACCGCTGCCCGGCGTGAGCATTCAGATCAAAGGCACCGTTTCCGGCACTACAACAGACAAAGATGGTGGCTTCGTGCTCAAAACACGGCTGAAATTCCCCTTCACCCTCGTTTTCTCCAGCCTCGGGTTCCAGGTACAGGAGTTTGAGGTGACCAGCACCGGCTCCAAGCTCGACATTGGCCTGGCCACACAGACGCTGCTGGGCAAAGAAGTGGTGGTAACGGCCTCCCGCGTGGAGGAAGAAGCGCTCAAATCGCCGGTAGCCATTGAGAAACTGGATATACGGGCCATCAAGGAATCGCCCGCCCCCAGCTTCTACGACGCCCTCGAAAACGTAAAGGGCGTACAGATGACTACTTCCAGCCTGACTTTCAAAGTACCCAATACCCGCGGATTCAACATCCCGAACAACTTCCGCTTTATGCAGCTGGTAGACGGGGTGGATATGCAGGCGGCCACGCTGGGCGTGCCACTGGGCAACGCCATCGGCCCTACCGAGCTCGACATTCAGAGTGTGGAAATCACACCGGGCGCGGCTTCCGCCTTGTACGGCATGAACGCCATCAACGGCATGGCCAATCTTCAAACGAAAAGCCCCTTCCTCTATAAAGGCCTCAGCGTATATCAGAAAATCGGCGTGAACCACGTAGACGGCATCGACTATGACCCCAGTGTTTTAACGGAAACGGCTGTACGCTATGCCCAGTCGTTTCGCGACCGGTTTGCTTTTAAGGTCAATGTGAGCTATCTGCGCGGCACCGACTGGCGCGCCGGTACCGCCATCGACCAGAATGCGGCGGCTAACAGCCGGTTCCCCGCATTGAGCGGCGCGGCCAATAACCCCGCATACGATGCCTGGAACAAGTACGGCGATGAAAACAATAACAACGTATCCGTGGCGGTACAGCTCAATGGCCGGACGGAAACTTTCAACGTGCGCCGCACCGGCTACTGGGAAAGGGACCTCGCCAATCCGATCGTCGAAAACATTAAGTTCGACGTGGGCCTCTACTGGCGCGTCACGTCAAAAGCCGAACTGTCGTACACCTTCCGCCATGGCCAGATGGACGGCCTCTTCCAGCGGGGTAACAAAATACAGCTGAACGATGTAGTGGTGCAAAACCACAAGCTGGAACTGAAAGGCGCCAATTATTTCATCCGCGGCTATGTGATGCTGGAAAACACCGGTGACTCTTATAACCTCAAACCGTTATCCGACAACCTGGACCTGACGAATAAGTCAAACAACGCCTGGAGAGACGCCTTCCGGACAAAACTGCAAACCGAGATCAATGCGGGCACCGAACTGGCCCAGGCCATGCGCCTGGCCAGGGTTGAAGCCGACAGGGGCCGCGTGGAGCCCGGCACCGCCGCCTTCCGCGACCTGAAAAACACCATCACCGGCATCAACAACTGGGACCACGCCAACGTGGTAGCCGGCGCCCCTGCTACAGGCGGCGCCTGGCTCGACCAGCACAGCCGGGTGTATCATGTAGACGCTCAATGGGACCTCAGCAAGAAAGTTGGCATATTCAACCTGCTTGTAGGCGCGGATGGACGTATTTACGAAGTAATCCCCGACGGCAACAACTTCGTGGATTTCACCAAACCGCTGAAAGACCGCACCACACCGGGCGGCAAGAATGTATACTATAAAAAATACGGCGCCTTCGCACAGGCGAGCAAAACGTTCTTCGAAGATAAACTCAAGCTGGTAGGCTCGCTGCGGGTGGATTACAACCCGGAATTCGACCCGAAAATCAATCCCCGCATTGCCGCGGTATATACCCTGGCGCAGAAGCACAACTTCCGCGCGTCGTGGCAGAATGGCTTCCGGTTCCCCGCGCTGTTTGAAGCACTTTCGTTCGTGAATAACGGCAACGTAAGAAGGGTGGGCGGCCTGTCGTATATCAATGAAGGCCTGGGCTACCTCGAAAACTCCTACACACTGGCTTCCGTCAATACATTCAACAACGCGGTAAACCGGGATGTGGCGGATGGCCTCACCCCGAATGCGGCCGCACTCAAGAACCGTGCGCTGCTGGAAATCACCAACCTTTCCCCCACCCGTCCCGAACGCATCAATTCATTTGAAGTGGGGTACCGCAGCGTATTGCTCGGCAACAAAATAGTACTGGATGCCGACGCCTATTACAACCGCTACGACGGGTTCCTCGGCCAGGTGGAAGTAGCCGTGCCTGCCACCAACAAAGTGGGCACGGACGAATCGGTGACCGATATGCTGGCCGCCAACCGCTCCAAACAAACCCGCTACCGCGTTTATACCAACGCCAAAAATACCTACGATAATTATGGGGCTTCCCTTGGCGTCACCTATAACTTTCATAAAAAATGGACGGTGGCCGGTAACCTGAATTACAACGCCATCGTGGAAAACAAGGAAAAAGACGTGTTCGCCACCGGCTTCAATACACCGAACTGGGTGTCCAACATTTCTTTCGGCAACCGAGAGCTGTTCAAGAATTTTGGGTTCAACGTAGTATGGAGATGGCAGAACACCTTCTATTGGGAAAGCCCGCTGGCGAACGGCGATGTGCCCGCCTACAATACAATAGACGCCCAGGTGAACTACCGCATTCCCAAAATCAAAACAACGGTCAAGGTAGGTGGCGCCAACCTGCTCAATAACCGCTACATCCAGTACGCTGCCGGCCCTACCATTGGTGGACTGTATTACGCGGCTATTGCGGTGGAAGGCTTGCTGACGAAGTAATACAAGGGATTTTCCGCGGAAACCCATTATCACAAAACCAACCTGCACAAAACGGAGGCCCCATTCGGCCTCCGTTGCTTTTCGGGGGCGTTATCCTCCAGCCCCACAGGAAACTGTTCTCACCTTTTCCCATACCCCGGATCCGTAAAAAACACCATTCCCCGCAAATTCACCCACTGGCCCGGTGTTGCCCCAAATGATACCCACAGCCCGGCATCCCAGATTGCGGTATTTCGCGGGCCCGCAGCGCCCGTGCTGCATTCCCGCTTCAGTGCCCGGCCATCGCAGTGGTCGCTGCTGACATTCAGCCGGTTAGCAAAATTTCAAAACCTTTTCCGAAATATTTGGATAAACCGGGGATTAAGTCTATTTTTAGTCCACAATTCCTGTAGACTATATTAGTATTATAATTTATGTCGCATAATGAGGTGATCGATAAGGCTGAACAACGCGTTGCCACGGTTGAAACACAAACGGTGCTCATAGACCTCGTGAACGAGGATAATAAAAAGCAGCACTGGATTTGGGTTGTCATTGGCTTATCCGTGCTGGTGGTGGCCGGCGGGCTTTGGTTCACCTATAATTACGGCATCTCCCAGGAATCGCAGACGCGTATTACCCAGTTCGTTCAAAATACGTTTACAGAAAAGCTGCTGTTTTTTATGGGTGTGGGGCTCATGGCGCAGATGGTAGATGGCGCGCTGGGCATGGCTTACGGCGCCACCTCCTCGTCGTTGCTGCTGGGCCTTGGCGTATCCCCTGCCATGACCAGCACCAGTGTGCACGTGGCGGAAGTGTTCACCACCGGCGCCTCGGGTATCGCCCACTTCAAACTGGGCAACGTCAACAAAAAACTCTTTCTCCACCTGCTCATTCCCGGCATGATTGGCGCTGTTACCGGCGCCTATTTACTGTCCGACAAGATAGACGGCAATGTGATCAAACCCTTCATGAGCGCTTATCTCATGATACTGGGCGTATTGATTCTTCGCAAAGCCCTGCAGCGCAACAAGCCCAAGGCTAAAACCCGCAGGCTGGGGCCCCTGGCCTTTTTCGGCGGTTTCATGGATGCGGTGGGCGGTGGTGGCTGGGGCCCTATCGTTACGTCCACGCTGCTGAGCAAGGGCCGCACCGTTAACTATACCATCGGCTCCGTCAATGCCGCCGAGTTTTTTATCTCCGTGTCCAGCGCGGGTACATTCCTGTTGTTTAACGGGGTAGACAGCTGGCAGGTAATCATCGGGCTGATTCTCGGCGGGGTGATCGCATCGCCGTTTGCGGCTTTACTGGTAAAGCGTATGAAACGCAAGCCGCTGATGATACTGGTAGGCGTACTGGTAATTGCCATGAGCCTCCGTACCATCCTGCTGGTATTCTGGAAATGATTCTTTCACTTTGCTTGCATAAAAAAAAGCGCCCGTTCTTATAACCGGCGCTTTTTTATTGTCAGTTTTATGGCTGTCAGATTTTACCCACCATTTTGCTTGGGTCTACCCAGGCGTCGAACTCTTCGGGCGTCACATAACCCAGCTTTACCGCCATTTCTTTGAGGGTAGTGCCTTCTTTGTGCGCTTTCTGGGCGATTTCTGCCGCCTTGTAATAGCCGATTTTCGTGTTCAGTGCGGTGACCAGCATCAATGAATTATCCACGTGCTTTTTGATATTGGCTTCGATGGGTGCGAGGCCTTCCGCACATTTATCGTTGAAGCTCACACAACCGTCGCCCAGCAAACGTGCGGAATGCAGGAAGTTATAGATCATCATGGGTTTGAAAACGTTCAGCTCGAAATGGCCGGTAGCACCGCCGATATTGATGGCTACGTCGTTTCCGAGTACCTGTGCGGCAATCATGGTGAGCGCCTCGCACTGGGTGGGGTTTACTTTACCGGGCATGATGGAGGAACCCGGCTCGTTGTCAGGGATGAAAAGTTCGCCGATACCGGAACGGGGGCCTGAGCTGAGCATGCGGATGTCGTTCGCGATTTTCATGAGGCTCACCGCTACGGTTTTCAGTGCGCCGTGCGCTTCCACAATGGCGTCGTGCGCGGCGAGCGATTCGAATTTATTTTCGGCCGTAACAAAGGGCAGGCCCGTTAATTCGGCAATCTTTTTAGCCACGTTCTCGGCATACCCTTCCGGGGTGTTGATGCCGGTGCCTACCGCGGTACCACCCAGCGCCAGTTCTGACAGGTGGGGCAAGGTGTTGTTAATGGCGCGCAGGCCGTGATCCAGCTGGGATACATATCCGCTGATTTCCTGGCCGAGCGTCAGGGGCGTAGCGTCCATAAAGTGCGTGCGGCCGATTTTCACCACGTGCATGAATTCTTTGGACTTTTTCGCCAGGGTGTCGCGCAGCTTTTTGATGCCGGGAATGGTCACTTCCAGGAGCATTTTGTAGGCCGCGATGTGCATGGCGGTAGGGAATGTATCGTTGGATGATTGCGATTTGTTCACATCATCGTTCGGATGTACCGCTTTATCTTTATCGGTGAGCTGGCCGCCGTTGATCACGTGGGCGCGGTAGGCCACCACTTCGTTTACGTTCATGTTCGACTGGGTGCCGGAACCGGTTTGCCATACCACCAGCGGAAATTCCGCGTCGAGTTTGCCTTCCAGTATCTCATCGCATACTTTGCCGATGAGCGCCGCTTTTTCAGCGGGCAGTACGCCGGCTTCCTGGTTGGTGAGTGCCGCCGCCTTTTTCAGATAAGCAAATGCACGGATGATTTCCTTCGGCATTTTGTTGATATCCTGCGCAATTCTGAAGTTATCGATGGAGCGCTGGGTTTGCGCACCAAAGTACGCATTCGCCGGCACCTTCACCTCTCCCATCGTGTCTTTCTCTATCCTGAAATCCATGTTGTAAATATTTTGGGCCACAAATTAATCAATTACCGGCTATTCTCCCCTGAATTTGGCGGCCCGCTTTTCGATAAAGGCGGCTGCCCCCTCCTGGAGGTCTTGCGTGGCAAAGCAGCCGGCAAACTCCTCTATTTCGGTCTCGAACCCGTTCACGTCGTACACAAAGTAGTTGTTCACGCACTTGATCACCTTGGCGATGGCCAGCGGGGCTTTGGCATGGATCTTCTGGAGGATGGAACGCGTTTTATCGAGCAGTTCCGCCGGGGTGGTAACATGGTTCACGAGGCCGAGCCGGTGGGCTTCCTCGGCGCCGATCATGTCGGCCGTCATCATCAGCTCGAGCGCCTTTCCCTTGCCAACCAGCTGCACCAGGCGCTGTGTGCCCCCGTAGCCGGGGATGATCCCCAGGTTCACTTCGGGCTGGCCGAATTTAGCATTGTCGCTCGCCACCCTGAAATGGCAGGCCATGGCCAGTTCACAGCCGCCGCCCAGCGCAAACCCGTTCACCGCCGCGGCAATGGGCTTGTGACTGTCTTCAATCCGCTGGAAAATGACGTGCCCCCTTTTGGCCAGCTCGGTGCCCTGCTCGGGCGACAGCGTCAGAAATTCGGAGATATCGGCCCCGGCGATGAAGGCTTTCGGTCCGCTACCCGTGATGAGCGCGCTTTTAACGTCCTTATTCTTATATACTTCGTCGATCGCCAGCGCCAGTTCCTTCATAACTTCCTGGTTCAGGGCGTTCAGCTTGTCCGGGCGGTTGATGGTGATCTCCAGAATGCCGTTTTTCAGTTCGGTGGTGATGGTATTGTACATATAATGAGCTGTTTTTATCTCCGACTAAATTAACGAAAAAAGGGGCGCAACCCGTGCACCCCTTTACTCAAAGCAGTTGGCATACAATTATTTATTCAATCACCGTCTTTTTCTCGATGATCACTTTCGAGCCTTTGCGGTATTTGTCGTGATGTTTCTTATGATGGCGGCCCATTTCCCAACGTACCCCGAAGTTGTAGCTCAGGGTCACGAACATCATTTTCGCCTTCAGGTCTTTATACGGCTGCTCTTTCACGCCGTTCACCGTTTGGGTATAGTCTTTATTATAGAAATCGTTCAGGTAATACTGCACCTTCAGGCCAAAACCGGGGCTGAAGCGGAAACCGGCAAAAACGGACGGCATCAGCAGCGGCGTACGGTCGCTGAACCATTCGTTGAACTTGCTTTTTTTGTCGCCGTGGAGGAAGAACTTTTCCTTGTAATTGAAGGCCAGGTCGTACTCCCCGCCCATAAAAAAGAAGAACCCGTTGCGCATGTTCCCGAATTTCAGGCCCAGGGGCACGCCCATGGTGTACACGCGCTGCTTCAGTTTCACGGAATCGTTGGGTTTGGTGATGAGGCCGATATTCTTGATGTTCAGCCCGGAGAAGATGCCGAAATTATTGGTGAAATCGTAGTTATAATTGGTGCCCACGTTAAAAAACACGGTAAACCGGGGGATGTTGCGCACATGTTCGCCGGCTTTCTCCACATTGGCAAAAGACAGCAGGGGACCGTTGCCGCCGGCGGTGATATAGCCGGTACGCGGTTTGGCCGGGGCGTAAAAATGGAAATGGTAAGACACCCGTTTTTTTGGTGCAGCGGAGTCTTCCTGCGCCCGCAGGCCGGTAGTGGTGGCTAACAGCACCAGGATTATTGCGTAGCGGATTACTTTCATAAGTCAATCAATTTTGGAGATGAATGGAATAGGAAACGGCAGGGGATACCCTTAGCATGCTGCCGTTTAGAGGTTAAGACGACTGGTCCGTAAAAAAGTTTCAAAAAAGTTAAAATTCCCTGTTTTTTTTGGTCCATTCCCCGATATACCCCGCAATCTCCTGTGTATTGGTACCGGGGGGAAAGAGTTTTCCCACGCCCAGGGCGTATAATTCCTGCATATCGGTATCGGGAATGATGCCGCCGCCGGTCAGTAGCACGTCGTTCATTCCTTTTTCTTTCATGAGGGCGATAATTTTCGGGAACACGGTCATATGCGCCCCGGAAAGGATACTGACGCCGATGGCGTCCACGTCTTCCTGCAAAGCCGCGTTGACCACCATTTCCGGGGTCTGGCGCAGGCCGGTGTAAATCACTTCCATCCCCGCATCGCGCAGGGCGGCCGCTATCACTTTGGCGCCCCGGTCGTGGCCGTCGAGGCCTACTTTGGCTACCAACACACGGATGGGGCGTTGAACTGGATTGACCATACTATCTGATTGGATTGTAAATGTAGGGTTTTCCGGCAAAACTGTCGTTCCCGCCCGGCAACCCACGTTTTTACGCGCTTTTTCCAGTTTATCTTACATTTGCACTTCGGAAAAAAGCTACAAAAATATGAGCGAAGAAAGGTCACTGAACTTCTTAGAACAAATCGTGGAGGATGATATCGCCAACGGCGTCAACGGCGGCCGGGTGCTTACCCGCTTCCCGCCCGAGCCCAACGGCTACCTCCACATCGGCCATGCCAAAAGCATCTGCCTCAATTTCGGACTGGCCCAAAAGTACAACGGTCAAACCAACCTCCGTTTTGACGATACCAATCCCATTACGGAAGATACCGAGTACGTGGAGTCGATCAAGGCGGATATCCAGTGGCTGGGCTTTCAGTGGGCCAATGAATTCTACGCGTCAGACTATTTTGAACAGCTGTACAACTTTGCCGTGGAACTGATCAAAAAGGGCCTCGCGTACGTGGACGATTCCTCCGCGGCCGAAATAGCCGCGCTGAAAGGCACTCCCACGGAGCCCGGCAAAAACAGCCCGTACCGCGACCGCAGCGTGGAAGAAAACCTCCAGCTGTTTGCAGACATGCGCGCCGGCAAATACCCGGACGGCGCCAAGGTGCTGCGGGCCAAAGTAGACATGGCATCGCCCAACATGCACCTGCGCGACCCGCTCATGTACCGCATCAAACATGCCCACCATCACCGCACCGGCGATGCATGGTGCATTTACCCGATGTACGACTTCGCCCACGGGCAGAGCGACAGCATCGAGCAAATCACTCATTCCATCTGCACGCTGGAGTTCATTCCGCATCGCCCGCTGTACGACTGGTTCATTGAAAAACTGGGGATATTCCCCTCGCACCAATACGAGTTTTCCCGCCTGTCTCTCACCTACACGGTTATGAGCAAACGGAAACTGCTCCAGCTGGTGAATGAAGGCCATGTTACCGGATGGGACGACCCCCGCATGCCTACCCTGAGCGGTTACCGCCGCCGCGGTTACACGCCCTCCAGCATCCGCACCTTTGCCGAACGGATTGGCGTGCAGAAACGCGACAACCTGATTGACGTAGGGCTGCTGGAATTCTGCATCCGCGAGGAGCTGAATAAAACCGCCAACCGCGTGATGGCCGTGATGGACCCGGTGAAACTGGTGATCACCAGCTATCCCGAGGGACAAACGGAAGAACTGGACGCAGAAAATAACCCGGAAGACGAGGCTGCCGGCCACCGGAAAGTGACGTTCAGCAACACGCTGTATATCGAAAGGGAAGACTTCATGGAAAACCCGCCGAAGAAATTCTTCCGCCTGGGCCCCGGCCTGGCCGTGCGTTTGAAGTATGCCTATATCATCAAATGCGACAGCTTTGAAAAAGACGAGGCGGGGAATGTGACCACCATCTACTGCACCCACCTGCCCGAAAGCCGCAGCGGTACAGACAAAAGCGGTCTCACCGTGAAAGGCACCATCCACTGGGTGAGCGCAGCCCATGCCGCGCAGGCCGAGATACGGTTGTACGACCGCCTCTTTTCCGTGGAGAATCCCGCGGCGGAAGAAGGCGATTTCAAATCGTTCATCAACCCGGATTCGCTGGAAGTGATCTCCAACGCCATGGTGGAGCCTTCGCTGCTCGAAGCCAAGCCGGGCGACCGGTTCCAGTTCCTGCGGAAGGGTTACTTCTGTGCAGACCCGGACTCAACACCCGGCAAGCCGGTGTTCAACCGCACGGTTACATTGAAAGACACCTGGGCGAAAGAAGCCAAAAAGTCATAACAAAAAAACTCCGGAAGCATCGCCTCCGGAGTTTTTTTTATGGCGTAAGCGCCGCACTTATGCAAACGCTGCCAGCCCAAGTTTGATTCTTTCGATGGTTTCCGCTTTGCCCAGCGTTTCCGCGATCACAAACACCGGCGGGCCGAACTTGCCGCCACAGAGCATGATGCGGAATGGCAGCTGCAACTCGCCCGGTTTGATGTTTTTCGCCGCCGCCAGCTGTTTGAAGCTGTCTTCCAGCGGTGCGAAGGTAAAGTCTTCCAGGCCTTGCAGCACCTGCGCCCATTCTTCGAAAAACGCCTGCTTTTCCGCGCTCCACTTGGGTTTCACGGCATCGGCATCGTACTTGTCCGGGCGCACGAAGAAAAAGAAACCGTGATCCCAGATCTCGTTGATGAAATGACATCTTTCCTTCACCAGGCCCGCGATGCGGGCTACAAAGGCCGGTTCCGCCACAATGCCTTTTTCATCCAGTACGGGCTGGAAAAGCTTTGCCAACAGGGCATCGCCGGTTTTAACAATGTACTGGTGGTTGAACCACTTCGCCTTATCGTAGTCGAACTTGGCGCCGCCTTTGTGCACCCGTTCGATGGAAAACCGTTCGGTCAGCTCCCCGATGGAAAATATTTCCTGTCCCGACCCGTCGTTCCAGCCCAGCATGGCGAGCATGTTCACGAATGCTTCGGGCAGGAAGCCGATTTCGCGGAACCCGCGGGTCAGCTCGTTGGTTTTAGGGTCTGTCCAGTTCATGGCGTACACGGGGAAGCCTAAACGGTCGCCGTCGCGTTTGCTGAGCTTTCCGTTGCCGTCCGGTTTGAGGATCAGCGGCAGGTGCGCCCATTGCGGCATGTCCGCTTCCCAGCCCAGGTATTTCCAGAGCAGGATGTGCACCGGGGCGGAGGGCAGCCACTCTTCTCCGCGGAACGCGTGGGTGATTTTCATGAGGTAATCGTCTACCACCACAGCCAGGTGATAAGTGGGCATGCCGTCTGCTTTCAGCAGCACCTTATCGTCTACTGTCGACGTCTGGAAGCTCACCTCCCCGCGGATCATGTCGGTGAAGCGCAATTCTTCGTTCTCCGGCATTTTGATGCGGATAACGTGCGGCGCACCTTTTTCCAGGAGGGCATTGACTTCCGCGGCATCCAGCACCAGCGAGTTGCGCATGGTTTTGCGGATGCTGTGGTTGTATTGGGGAGAATGGTTGCCACGGGCTTTTTCCACTTCACGCATGGCCTCCAGTTCTTCCGGCGTATCGAATGCATAGTAGGCGTGGCCTGCGGCTACTAACTGTTCCGCATACTGGCGGTACAGCGGTTTGCGTTCGCTCTGGCGGTAAGGAGCGTAGGGACCGCCTTTCAGCGGGCTCTCATCCGGCTCCAGCCCGCACCAGCGCAGGCATTCCATGATATATTCCTCCGCGCCCGGCACATAACGGGTTTGGTCGGTATCTTCTATTCTCAGTACAAACTCACCGCCATGGTGGCGGGCGAACAGGTAATTGAACAATACGGTGCGCACGCCACCCAGGTGTAAACCGCCCGTAGGGCTGGGCGCAAAGCGCACTCTTACTTTTTTCTGACTCATACGCGGCAAAAATAATAATTTCGGGTCAGGGAACGCGCTGTAAATCCTGATTCATATGTTCTATTTGACGAAAACACCCGGCATCCTGAAATCGCTCTACAAAAGCTGTATCTGGAATTTTTCACCGGCCACCAACGCCGTTTACCTGACGTTCGACGACGGCCCACACCCTGAAGCCACTCCCTTCGTACTTGAACAACTGAAAAAATACGGCGCCAAAGCCACCTTCTTCTGCATCGGCAAAAACGTGGTGGAACATCCCGGTATTTACCAGCAGATATTGCTCGATGGCCATGCCGTGGGCAATCATACCCACAATCACCTCAACGGCTGGAATACCGCTACAGACAAGTATGTTGCCAACATCAGGGAGGCTGCGGGGTATATCCGCTCTGATCTTTTCCGGCCGCCCTATGGCCGCATTTCACCCTTCCAGGTAAAAGAACTGAAGAAAGATTACCGCATCATCATGTGGGATTTGCTGAGCGCCGATTTCGACACCGGCATCACCGGCGAAACCTGCGTGCAGAATGTGGTATTCAAGCTGCAGCCCGGCTCCATCGTGGTTTTCCACGACAGTAAAAAGGCGTGGGACCGGATGAGCTATGCCCTGCCCAGGGTGCTGGAACATTGCAAAAGAAAAGGCTGGAAAGTGGAAGCGATCGTCTGAAAAGCGCAACGCGCACAAAATGCAACGCTCATACAACAATCTGTAGAAACGCCTTATGCCGGCTTCAAAAACAGGCGGCCACTGCCGTTCCACCGATAGGATCCAGCACATCTTTCCCAACCGTTTCTTCATTGGGAAACACCACTGTCAACGCAAAAAAACACCGTTCGCAAATCGGAAAGAGAAGGTCCCCTTCCAACACCACGGCACCTAAAAAAATTGATTTACAATAATTTACGGGAAAATCGCCTCCGGCATTCGATGAGCGTTTTCTGGAGTTATTGACAAGCAATGATTTGCCTGAGCCTCTCCAATGCTCCTGGGGATGCACCTAGCATAGATACCCTCAGACGCAATGATGTTGCACATTCCGGGAACCGCTCCCCTTTTTAAAGCAAAAAGAGGATGCACAAACGCATCCTCTTTTTGCTCATTCGGCAGGTTTGTAATGATTTATCTGGGCAGGGTGATTTCTTTGGTTTTATCGCCAACGGTCAGCACCGCTTTGTTGTCGCATTCACCGGCGCCGTAATCCACTTTCGCCGCATGGCCGTTAGCCGTTACGGTGAGGATACCTTTCCCTACATAAGCACAGCTGAGTTTTCTTACCAGGGCGTTGTTGATGGTAACGGTAGCGGTTACACTGCTGTCTTTCAGTGTGGCGTTCCCGGTCAGCTCATACACATCGTCGTCGATATCAAACGGTGTAGCGGAGCCTTCCTTCTGCATGAGGTTGCGGGTGCCGGCATACTCGTATATTTTGCCATCGGGGTAGGTGAGCTTGCCGCCGGCCACCGTGTAGGAATAGCCGAAACCGGATGTGCCAGAAAGGTTGGTCAGCGTTTGCTTGCCTTCCACTTTGATATCGTTCACGAAATAGTTTTCAAACGTAACTTCAGCCACTGCACCGGTGGTGAAAAATAATTTGCTTACCACGATCTTGATTTTGCCTTTGCGGGTGGGACCTACCGGATCGGTGCAGCCCGCGCCGAAATCGATCACCACTGTTTTCGGGAAGGTAGTATGGTCGACCGGGTAAAACTCCACAGTACCGCGGCAGCGGGCGGTGTTCGGCGCTCCGGGTGCTTTGCGGGCCTGCCCGTTGAGGCCGGTGTGAAAGGAATTCGCATCCAGCACTACGCCGAAGGCATCTTCATATGCAGCATTTATTTCAGTTTCTTTTTGAGCAGCGGCGATGGTTTGATTGTCTCTTTTTTCGTCGGCCCCCGCTTTGTCATCTTTCTTACACGCGAAGAAAATGGTGATGGCGCCAATGGCAAGGGCAGTAACGGAGAGCACCTTATTGGTGTTAAAATAGTGTTTCATCATAGTAGTTTTTATAGGTATTGGCTAATTGAGACTGTACCTTTGTGAAAAGGTTTACTTTAAATATTAACTTTTTTGCGAAAATAAAGATAAACAATTAATTGAAAAAAACCATATATAATGAATTGGATTGACACGCATGCCCATTTATACTCCTCAGAGTTCGACAGGGACCGTTCCGGGATGATCGACCGGGCCATCCGCCAGGGGGTGAACAGGCTGCTGTTGCCCAATATCGACGAGGCGTCCATTGCCGGCATGCTGCAGCTGGAGGCCGATTTTCCCGGAGTTTGCCTTCCCATGATGGGGCTGCACCCGTGTTACGTGGGAGAAAACGTTGAAGAACAGCTGGCTATTGTGCAAAACTGGCTCGAACAGCGGAAATTCTGGGCTGTAGGGGAAATTGGGCTGGATTTTTATTGGAATAAGGACCAGGCGCACCTCGACCAGCAGTACCTGGCGTTCCGCCGGCAGATCGGCATGGCCCTGGCGCACAGCCTCCCCGTCGCCATCCATAGCCGGGAATCGACCCGCGCCTGCATCGACGTAGTGAAGGAACTGCACGACGGCCGCCTCACCGGGGTGTTCCACTGTTTTTCAGGCACGCGGGAAGAAGCGCAGGAAATCATCGACATGGGTTTTTACCTGGGCATCGGCGGGGTGGTGACTTTTAAAAAGGCCGGCCTCGACGTGCTGCTGGCCGACATTGACCTGCAGCACATCGTGCTGGAAACCGATGCTCCTTACCTGGCGCCGGTTCCATACCGGGGCAAACGGAACGAAAGCGCGTACATCCCCCTGATGGCCGAACGCATCGCCGATGTAAAAAATCTAAAAATTGAGGATGTAGCTGCAATTACGACAGGCAATGCGCAGAAATTATTCAAAATGCTCTAACTGATTAGTGAATACATTTGCATGCAATTCCATAAGAGATAAATGACGAAGATTCTTATCATCTATACCGGTGGTACCGTGGGGATGATTTACGACGAAAAAACGACAGCACTGCGGCCCATCGGCTTTAATGAGATCAGGAACAACCTGCCCGAGCTCTACCGGATGGGAATCGATTTCTACGTATATGCCTTCAATCCGCCCATGGATTCGTCGGACATGAACCCCGAAATCTGGTCGGAGCTGGCGGGTATTATCGAAGACCGGTACGACCGCTATGATGGATTCGTGATCCTGCATGGTTCCGATACCATGGCCTTTACAGCGTCTGCACTCAGTTTCATGCTGGAAAACCTGTCGAAGCCCGTTATCCTTACCGGCAGCCAGTTGCCGATCGGGAAAATCCGGACAGACGCGAAGGAAAACATCATCACCGCCATGGAAATCGCTTCCACCAAAAGCAATGGCCATTGCATGGTGCCGGAAGTGTGTATCTACTTCGATTTTATGCTCTTCCGCGGCAACCGCGCCAAAAAATACAATGCGGAAAAATTCGAGGCCTTCTACTCCATGAACTACCCCGCCCTGGCCGAAGCCGGCATCGACATCAAGTACAAAAACAATTACATGCTGCCCGCTCCCGCGCAGCCCCTCATCGTGCATAAAAACATGGATCCCAACATCGGCGTGCTGAAAATATTCCCCGGCATTACCCGGCGTGCGGTGGAAGCCATCGTCAATACACCCGGCATGCGCGGGCTGCTGCTCGAAACCTTTGGCAGCGGTAACGCCACCACCCAGTCGTGGTTCACGGAATGCCTCCAAAAGGCGGCCGACAAAGGAGTGATCATGGTCGACATTACCCAGTGCGATGGCGGCTCGGTGGAACTCGGCAAATATGAAACCAGCCAGCAGCTCCAGCAAGTGGGCGTGGTGAGCGGTCACGATATGACTTTTGAAGCAGCCACCACCAAGCTGATGTTCCTCCTCGGCCAGAAGCTGTCGCCGGAAGAAATCAAACGCCTCCTCGAGGTGCCGATGCGCGGCGAACTGACGCCCGCCACGCCGGAATTATAACCCGGCGGCGGCCAGCATGCCCCGGAGGGCATTCACGTCTTTTTGCAGTTTTTTCAATACGATCTGTTGCTTTTGTGCCGCGGGAAGCGCTTCTTCCTGCTTGCTCAGCAGTTCATATTCGAGGTGCAGCGATATGGGCGCATGGATATTCAGTTCCTTTACTTTCTTAAAGAACGCGGGAAAATTCACCATCCCCTCGCCCAACGGCGTGTTCTGCAGGATATATTTCCCGTTTTGTTCCACCCACTTTGCATCTTTGATCACGAGCGTGTTGATGTGCGGGCGCACCAGCTCCAGGCCCAGCGGCCAGCTGTTGGCCCCTTCCACGGTGGCATGCCGGATGTCGTATTGCACACCGGCATAGGCCGCATCGGTATGTTTGATCATTTCATACAAATCCCAAACGGAGGCCCCTACCCGTACGCCTGCATGGTTCTGGTAAGCAGCGCGGATATTCAGCTCCCGGTTGAGCGCGCCCAGACTGTTCAGCTGTTCCGCGCAAGCCTGCAGGCTCAACAGCAGCGGCTTGCCCTTCTGGTAATCATACCAGCCCATCCGGTAATACTGAATCCCTTCCCTGGCGGCGGCTTTCAATATCGCGGCCGTATACGGCTCCCGCGCATCCCGGATGGCGGTGGTCATCAGCGTTGTTTTGAGTCCTGCTTTACGCGCCGCAGCGGCCGCTTTCGGCAGATCCACGGCCACTTTTTCCGGTAGCACATGCCCTTCGGGCCGCACCGTATAATCCACACCGGTAAGTCCCGCCGCGGCGAAGGTTTCGCAAAGCAGGCTATAGTTCATCCATTGGAAAGGCTTGGAAAAACAGTGTATCTCCCACTCTTTCACCGGCCGGGCAAAAGAGCGCAGGGGCAACGCAGCGCCTGCCATAGCGAGGGTCTGAATAAAATCCCGGCGGTTGTAAGCCATACAATTCGGTTTTGAAACAAAATACAAAACCACGTTCTGCCGCGCAAGAAGGGCGTATTTTTGGCTAAATTCGCCTTCAGAAACCTTCTTCATGAAAAAAGATTTTAGCGGATTAAAGCGCCCGAAATACCCGATGCCCGAATTCATTGCCGAGGCCCTGACCCGGCACAAGCTGTTTGAGCGCTATGAAAGCCGTCCTGCCTACCAGCAAAACGACTATATTTACTGGATCAGCAGCGCCAAACAGGAGGAAACCCGCCAGAAGCGCCTCAATCAGATGCTGGAGGAACTGAAAACCGGCAATAAGTACATGAAGATGGTTTACAAGGGGGATTAAAAGATTTCTTGGATTTTTTGGGCAAAAGATTATCTTTGCAGCCCTGAATGAATAATTCAACCGTACGGAGGAGTGCAGGAGTGGTTGAACTGGCACGCCTGGAAAGTGTGTATAGGTGAAAGCCTATCAAGGGTTCGAATCCCTTCTCCTCCGCAAATAAAAAGGAGCTGTTTCTCTAAGAACCAGCTCCTTTTTTATTTCGACAAACAACAGCCGCTTCATACGGTGCGGTTGTGCTGAATATTTGCCACAACCGGCACAGCAATTCGATGCAATTGTCTTCGATGGTTACACGAAAGTTCCTTCAAACTCCGCAAAGCTGGTCTGCCAATACCCACAAGCCCATCGCGGACCGGTCTAATCCGCAATGCTCGACGACGAATGAATCTTTATATCCGCATACTTCCAGGCTTCGTCAAAAGCAGCGCGGGCCGATTGCGCTTCTTCATGCCGGTTATCCAACGCCAGCGCCCTGGATAAACCCAACAAGGCCCAACCGTTCTTCCGCCAGGTTCGCAGGTCCTGGCGATACACTTCCGCCGCTTCCTTATATTTCCCCATTTTGAGCAGTACCGCGCCTAAATGATGCCTGACGGAAAAGAACCAGTCCGGCGGCTCATTGTAGTTGAGATGATCTTCAATGGCCACCGCCTCTTTCAGCTTCGCAACGGCCTGCCCGGATTGTCCCTGTTGCAAGGCAATTCCCGCCGAAAGCACCTTTGCGGCAATTTGCACGAGGTCGGCCGTGGTATTGATGTCCCAGACGGTCAGCTCCCGGAGGATGGTGTCTTTGGCCAGCAGTTGCAGGCTGTCCATTGCTTTCCCTGCCTGTACCAAATCGTGCTTCCCAAGAAAAGCCATCCCCCTGGCGTAATGCCAGATGGCGCGGGGATACACGAGGTCCTTTCCGGGCGCGGGAAGTGCAATAACAGTATCCCACAGCGATAGTTTCACCGCTATGTAAAACGGTATCGTATAATAGTGCTGCAACGTTCCCCAGCCCGGCATGCGCATAATTTCTTCAGAAGTATGCCGCTGCAGCTTCTTTGCCGCGTCCCAGGCCAATGCGGAATTCCCTTCCAGGGTTGCCGTAGCCGCCAGAAAATGATAGTTGTGCGGGAAGTATGCCAGTGGATAGGCGCCCTGCGCATGGCAGGCAGTTGTATAAGCACTGTCTACCTCCACAGCACGGATATTCGACAATGAGCCGAGGTGATAATCCCCGGTATTGATGTAAATATGCGATGGCATATGCACCAGGTGGCCGGCGCCCGGCACCAGGGTATCCAGCAGCTTCGCGCTTGCCAGCGCCTTCTCCGGTGTGGCGGAAGCTTCCAACGCATGGATGAAAAAATGATGCGCCCCGGGATGTCTGGGATGTTGCTTCATGAGGTGTTCCAATACCCTTACCAGTTCGGGCGTCCATGCCTTCGGAGCTTTTGTTTTCTTATCGTATAAGTCCCAGGGATGCAAATCCATCATGGCTTCTGCGTACAACGCTCCGATATCCGGGTCGGAAGGATACTGTGAATACACCTTTTTCATCGCCGCGGCATAAGCGCTATCCAATGCGCTGCGGTTCGCCGGCGGTTGTGGTACGTACCTGACAGCCAATGCTCCGATCAGCGCCTTCTCTTTGGCGGTACAATTTGCCGAAAGCGATTGTGCCTGAACGGCTGCTTTGTAGGCTCGTTGAAAATTATCCTCTTCCATTCCTGCATTGTAATTGGGGCCCAATACGTACGCAAAGCCCCAATAAGCCATTGCACAAGTGGAATCGAGGCGTGTTGCTTCAAAAAATGACCTCGCCGCTTCCGCATGATTAAATCCATAAGCCAACATCATCCCCTGGTTGAAGTATGCCTGCGCGGCTTTACTGGCAGTGGAAATCCGGAAGTCTATGCCGCCCAGCCCTTCAAACAGCGGCGCCTTCTTTCCCGAAGTATACCAGCTTTCATCGGTGGTACGCGGTACGGGGCAACCAGCGGACAGGGAGGGTTTGCCGGGCGACTGATTCCCTTTTGGCCCTTTGCGGTTGTGGCATGCAAAAAAGAAAAATACGGAAAGAAGTACGAAGCAGATTTGTCTCATAAAAACACCGGTTTGCGAACTTGAAAGGATATCTGGAGTTGACTTCACATCGTCATAAGTATACCTGGAATATTCGTTGGGGCACTGTCCGGAAGGTCATCCTCCCTTATGGCTCCTAATTTACGAATATTCCGCTGATGACGGTTATTCGGGTCCGGTTGCTGCCGCAGGCGCTTTCAAACCAGGTAATCCTTTGAAAATGTTCCGTTTACCGGCCATTCGCAAAGAGGACGCCCTGATTCCCGCCCCTCCAGGCTCAAAAGGCCCATAGATCTATGAGCCTTTTGAGTGATAGTCAAAACCCATACTATCCACCGGCGTTTTTTCAAACCGCCAGCATCGCATATAACTGGCTGCTTCGCTTGCCGGTCAGGAACTCACCATGAAGGCTGCTCGTGATGGTGGAGCAGCCCGTATGATTCACGCCCCTGGACGTGACGCACAAATGTTCCGCCTTGATCACCACCGCCACGTCATCTATTTTCATTGCTTTCTTGAGGTATTCGGCAATCTGGATGGTAAGGCGCTCCTGTACCTGCGGGCGTTTGGAAAAGTAATGGGTGATCCGGTTAAGCTTGGACAAGCCGATCACCTGGCCCTTGGAGATATAGGCGATATGGACCTTGCCGATGATCGGCACGAAATGATGCTCGCAATAGGAATACAAAGGAATATCCTTTTCAAGGATAACTTCATCGTACCTGAACTTGTTCTCAAACAGTGCAACAGAAGGTTCGTTCATGGGATGGAGGCCCATGAAAGCTTCATTGACGAACATCTTCGCCACCCGGAGGGGCGTTTCTTTCAGGCTGTCGTCTTCGAGGTCCAAACCCAACGCAAGCATAATCTTGCGGAAATGATGTTGTATCGCCTCTATCTGCTCACTGGCAGACATGGCTAGCGTGGCCTTTTCATTGGTTACCTGCATAATTACCGATTGTTCTCCGATTGTATTTTTACCAGCTGTGCGAATGTGTAAGCCCCTGTTGCCATGACCAGGTCGCGGACGGCCACATCAAAATAATGCCCGCCGATCAATAGTTGTATTGCTATGCAAATCAGCCATATCATTACGATACAGGCGCCAATGAGCGGGCGTACGAATACGATGATACCCGCGATAATTTCCACAACGCCGACCACTTTCATAAAAACCGCCGGGTCGAACGGAATCAGGCTTTTGTTGTTGCCGAGGTAATCCACCCAATTGGTGAGCAGATTGGTAAACTTGTCCAACCCGGCTACGATGGGTACGACACCGAACGTAAATTTCAGGATACCCACCAGGTGTTTGATAGTCGCCATGATAATAAATTTTGATCTGTTAATTGGATACATATTCCGGTAAAAGGTTACAAAATTCCATAGCGCTGTTGAAACACCTGCAATTCCCGGACCAGTACACAGCAGTTACCCGCAAACAGCATTTAATTGCGCCATCGGGGGCGAACCGGCCCCGGTTCGTTTATACATCCACCGTAGCCGGGCGCAAAGCCGTTATTTTTCAAATTCTTAGCGATATATCCTACCTTGAATCAACATTCAACCATCCATCCTGGCTTTATCAGAAAAACTTGTAACCTTTCCGGCACTTTTTCATCTAAGTAATATGACAGGTCAACAGGACATCATATCGAACCCGGTCTCCGACGAGGAGCTTATTGCAAGAATACTGGCGGGGGAAAAGCGGCTCTTCGAGCTGCTCATCCGGAAATATAATCAGCGTTTGTACCGGATAGGCATGTCTGTTCTTGAAAACGAGGCTGAAGCGGAAGATGCCATGCAGACTGCTTACATCAATGCCTATGAGCACCTGCCGCGCTTTGAGCAGCGGGCTTCTTTCGGAACATGGCTGACACGGATCATGCTGAATCAATGTTATGGGCAGAAGCGAAAAAAAAGAGATTTGCTGACCGATTTTGAACAAACAGATAATTTCGTTCTTATGAACACGCCCGCCAATGAATTAGCCAATAAAGAGCTGAGCGACGTACTGGAACAGGCGATTGCCCGGCTGCCGGAAAAATACCGCCTTGTTTTCGTATTGCGGGAAATAGAAGACATGTCTGTACGGGAAACATCGGCGGCTTTGTCCATTGAAGAAACCAATGTCAAAGTCCGTTTAAACCGGGCTAAGGTAATGCTGCGGAAAAACCTGCACGGCTATATGAAAGACCATGTTTTCAGCTTTCATCTTACGCGATGCGACAGCGTCGTAAAACGGGTATTCCAGCATCTTGGGATGGTGGAGCAATAGTCGCCAGGCGCTGGTGTGAAAATACCATCCATTGCTCATGATGATCATTAAAAATAGACATGACCTGCTCCATGATGAAGCAGGCCATGCAGAACCGGAAACACCGGCAGGGTTACCATCAAATCCTATTTTGTAAATGCCGGCGCCGCCAGCTTACCGGAGCGACAAAAGCATCTTCTCCAGCTGCTGATAGTCCGCGTCTGTCAGGGGCTGCAGCGGACTGCGCAGGTACCCGCTTTCCACCCCTTGCAGCTTCAGGCCGGCCTTGATGGTTCTCGGCAGCCCTTTCCCGACAATAAACTGCAGCAGGTCAAACTGCCGGTAAAAAACTTCCTGTGCTCTCTTCCACTGGTTTTCACGGACTGCCTCATACAATTCGTTATTCAACTCCGGAATCAGGTTCGGCGCAGCGGTGCACCACCCTTTCGCGCCGGCGGCGAAAGCGGCCAGGGCAAGCGGGTTGGAGCCGTTGTAGAACGCCACATTTTCTCCCAACTCCCGGCGCAGGTAGTGCATGCGCTGCACATCGCCCGTGCTTTCCTTGATCATCGTAACGTTCGGGATTTGCAGCAGCCGTTTCAGCAGGGAGGCCGGCATGTCAATGCCCCCGGTGGCAGGGTTGTTGTAGGCCATTACCGGGATCGAAATGCTGGCGGACACCTTGTCGTAGTGCCGGAATATTTCATCGTCGGTCAACTTCCAGTAGCTCATGGGGATGATCATCACCGCGTCTGCCCCGGCTTTTTCGGCGAACCGGGCGTGGTAGATGGTTTTTTCGGTAGTGAGGTTGGAAACGCCCACGAGTACCGGTATACGGCCATTCACCTGCTTCAGCGCGGCTTCGGTTATGGCTTCTTTCTCTTCATCATTGAGATAGGGCATTACGCCGGTACTGCCGAGTGGAGCGATGCCATTGGCGCCGCCCAGCACCAACCTTTCGGTCAGCAATTTGAAAAGCGGAATATTCACCTGCTCCTGTTGGTCGAACGGCGTGATGGGATAGGCAATGATGCCCTGAAATACTTTATGGTTACTCATCGTGCTGGTTTGTTGATTTAAAATATCAGGCGAACGGCCGCGCCGCCCGCCTGATCACAGTTACAGATCGCGGCCTTCCTCTTCTCTTAATGCCACACCGAGATTTTGCAGCTGCGGCGCGTTCTCACAGGCAATATATTTTGCGGGCTCGCTGTTGCTCAGGTTCTGATGGCGGTGCCAGGCCCAGCTGGGGATATATACCGCATCGCCGGCTGTCCATTCCACTTTCTCGCCTTCAATTTCCGTATAACCGCTGCCCTCGATCACATACAGCACAGTTTCATAAGTATGCCGGTGCCTGTTCGTGAGCTGGCCTGGCAACAATCCGCCAATCGTCATGCTGACATTTTTGGTGGGCAGGTCCACAAAAAAAACCGGGTGCTTCCGCTCGGTGGAAAACTGGTTGTGCTCGCCGGCCTGCTCCACGTTGCGGTGAATCAGTTTAGCCGGGGGAACATACACCGGGCGCGCATAAGTCTGATGAAAATCTTTCGAAGAAAACCGTGCAGGTTTCTTTTCTTTCAATTGTTCCATGTTATGATGATTTAATGATTAAAAATCAGCCGGAGGCGTTTTGACGACACAAAATTTGTGTATTTTTGGATGACGTAAATAATCCAGTTTTAACTAAAACAGATGGTCCAATGTTAAGACCCTGGCATACCATTCTTCCCATCGATTTCGGGAACGAGCTGGCCGTTTACCAGCAGATTGCAGACGGCATTATTGCGGAAATAAAAAAGGGCCGCCTCCGGCCGGGTACGCCCTTACCCGGTAGCCGTGTGCTCGCGGAAGACATCGGCGTGAACCGGAAAACGGTCGTACTGGCTTATGAAGCGCTGATCGCCGAGGGATGGCTGGAAACCACCGGCAAACGGGGCACCTTCGTATCGGGCGAGCTGCCCCGCTTCAAAAATGAACCGCCGCGCACCGGCAACAGTTTCGGGTTTAACGACTTCCATACCATTCAACCGATGCAGGGCGCGGTGACCGCCAACATTATTGCGTTCAACGACGGCCTGCCCGACGTGCGCCTCGCCCCCATGGAAGAATTGGCGCGTGCCTACAAGCGCATCTTCAAACAAAAAGCGCGCTGGCGGATGCTGGGGTATGGCAGCGAAAAAGGAGAGGAACGGTTGCGCCTGGCGTTAACGGCCATGCTGTCCCACAAACGGGGCATGAACGTTCATCATAACGACATCTGCATAACGCGCGGCAGCCAGATGGCGCTCTACCTCACGGCGCATACCCTTATCAGTCTGGGTGATACCGTGGCCATGGAATCCCCGGGCTACCTGCCCGCATGGCAAACATTCGGTAAAGCGGGCGCAAAGCTGGTGCCCGTCAAGGTGGACGATAAAGGCATGATCATCGAAGAACTGGAACAGCTCTGCAAATCGCGCCGCATCAAAGCCGTGTACGTCACCCCGCACCACCAGTTCCCTACGGCGGTGAGCATGAAAATGGAACGGCGGCTGAAACTGATGGAACTCTCCAACCGCTACGGGTTCGCCATTATTGAAGACGATTACGACCACGAATTCCACTTCGAGGCAAAAAGCCTGTTGCCATTAGCGAGCCACGGGCACGCCGCCAACGTGATCTACATCAGCTCGCTCAGTAAGCTCGTGGCGCCCGCCGTGCGAATCGGCTACGTCACCGGCCCGGCGGCTTTCATCCAATCGCTGGCCAGCCTCCGCTCTATCATCGACCGGCAGGGCGACACCATTATGGAGCAGGCCATTGCGGAACTGATGGAGGAAGGCGCCATTAACCGCCACGCCAAGCGCGCGTTCGGTATCTACGCGGAAAGAAGGGAATTGATGGATCAGTATCTGATCAACTATTTATCGAAACACGTGACCTATCAAAAGCCCGAAGGCGGATTGGCGTACTGGGTGCGCTTCAACCGGCACATCGACACGGAAGAGTTGCGGGTCAAACTGTTGAAAAAAGGTGTCTCCGTCATGTCTACCGAACGGTTTTCCTTCACCGGCGAGCCGCTCGACGCCCTGCGGCTCGGCTATGCATCGCTGACGCCTGCGGAATTGGAAGAAGGCATCAGAACGATTGCGGCAATAGTAAAATGATCCCGGCGTTTCCAGCCGGAAAAGCGCCTCAACGGAACATCGCCATGTACAGCCTTCCTGCAAAAACGTAACGCCCTCACACGATATACAGCCGGCCCATAAAAAAAGAGGCGCCCTGTGCGGGCGCCTCTTCCAAACGTTTTGAAAGGCCGTTATTTCAGATCTTCGATGCCGGCGCCGTAGTTGATGTGGAGCACGTTGCCGGTAGGGGTTACCAGTGCCGGAACGGATTTCACGCCCAGCTTTTCCGCCTCGCCGATCTTCCCTTTATTCTCACCCAGATGAATCACTTCCACACCACCTTCACCGATCAGTGAAATAATTTCCTGTTCAGCGGTTACACATACCGGGCAACCCGCATGATAGAATTTAGATTTGCTCATAATGTTGTGTTTAGGCCACAAAACTACAGCTAAGCACAACGGCGTGGCCCATCCAGAATTCAGTATTCCGGCCAAAAAAGGACCCTGCAGCTACTGCAGGTATTTTTCTACGGGGAGGCATCGCACACCTTCCACTTCCCGGAAAGAACTGGTGGTGTAGATGGTGTCTACATCGCTGATCACGGTGCCTTTGCTGAAAATGCACGGATCCCCGTCGAGCATCACACGATCCCTGCGCGGCCGTCAGGTAAGACACGTGCAGTTCGATGTGCCCGAATTCGCCTGCAGCAGGTCGTTGGCATGGTGCAACATCTGCCTGCCTGAAAATTTTACCGCGCCGTACTTCCCCGCGGTATCAGTACGGAAGGGATGACCATTTCGGCTCCTTTCACATCGGTTCCCTTGATCGCCTTGAGCAGCAGGCTCGCGGCTGCGCGGCCCATTTCGAACGCGGGCTGGGTTATGGTGGTAAGGGAAGGATGAAGAATGGTGGCTATTTCCAGGTTGGAAAAACACACCACTTTAACGTCGGCGGGAATATTGAGGCGGAGGTCGTTACAGGCCTGGTACACGGTGGTAGTGAGCTTTTCGACGGAAGCCACAATGCCGTCCGGTTTCGACGCCCGGCGCAGCAGCACTTTTCTGACGGCTCTGTAATTCTCCGCCGGGTCGTTGGTGCAGGCTACGATATTGTTGTCCGTGCATTTGAGGCGATGGTCGGCCAATGCCTGCCGGTACCCCTCCATGCGGCGGTTGCTGATAGACAGGCTTTTGGAAATGCCGAGGTACACGATTTCTCGGCAACCTTTTTCGATTAAGTGAGCCGTGGCGGCGTACCCGCTTTCGAAATCGTTCGTCACAATGCGGGGGGCCTGCACGTCTTCCAGCACCCGGTCGAAAAAAACCACCGGCACGTCCTGTTCCGCCAGGCCGCGGATGTGTTCGCCGTGCTGGGTTTCGCGCGAAACAGACATCAGCACACCGTCTACCCGCCCGCTCTGGAACTCGTTCAGAATCAGCTGCTCGTTGTCGAACTGCTCGTGCGTCAGGCAGATGAGCACGTGGTATCCCATTGCTTTCATCACGGATTCTATGCCGTTGATGGCCAGTGAGAAAAAACTGTCCGCCACCTCCGGTACCACCACCCCGATAGTACGGCTCTTCTTGCCCCGCAGGCTGCTGGCGTATGGGTTGGGCTTATAGTTGAGGGTGGCCGCCAGTGCCAGCACACGCTGCTTTGTTTCAGCACTTATTTCGTAACTGTCACGCAGCGCCTTGGAAATGGTAGACACCGATAAATTCAACTCCCGGGCCAGCGCCCTGATCGTAACTTGCTTCATGCAGACGAAAACGGTTTCGTAAATAAAACTACTGCTATTCTGGAAAGAATCTGCAAAAAACCTGATATTTAAGGAAAGTCGCTCACCGTAAATTTCACGTCATGGACACCCGACAAAACAATTTCACCGAGAAAGAAATCAATCCGCTGAACAGCCTCGATGAGTGGGAAGACGCGGTACTGGAACGGTACCCCGAACCGGGCACCATCGCCAAAGAAAAAACCGAAGCCGAATTCCGTAATTACGATACCCCTCAAAGGGATACGGTGAGGGAATTTTACCGCCTCAACCATACATACCAGACCTACGATTTTGTGCAGGAAAAGCGCGCCGCCTACCTGTCTTTCGATAAAAAAGAAATGCCGGTATGGGAAGCCTTCGACTTCCTGAACCAGCTGGTAGACGATTCGGACCCGGATACCGACCTCGACCAGTTCCAGCACCTGCTGCAAACGGCGGAAGCCATCCGGGCAGACGGGCACCCCGACTGGATGGTAATGGTGGGCCTGATGCACGATATGGGCAAGGTGCTTTGCCTCTTCGGCGAGCCGCAATGGGCCGTGGTAGGCGATACCTTCCCGGTGGGGTGCGCTTATTCCGATAAAATCGTATACCCGGAGTTTTTCAAAAACAACCCGGACTTCAACAATCCCAGGTACCAATCCAGGCTGGGCGTGTACACCGAAAACTGCGGCCTGCGCAACGTGCATATGTCGTGGGGGCACGATGAATACGTGTACCAGATGATGAAAGACCACCTGCCGGAATCCGGGCTGTACATGCTGCGCTACCATTCATTCTATGCCTGGCACCGTGAAGGCAGCTACGACTACCTGCTCGATGACCACGACCGCGAAATGCTCAAATGGGTGAAGCTGTTTAATCCGTACGACCTGTATTCCAAATGCCCTGTGCCCCCGGACTGGAAGCAGCTCCGGCCGTATTATGAAGACCTGGTGGCAAAATATCTTCCGCGTACATTAAAATTCTGATCGTTACCTTTAGCCAGGCCTGATTCCACTGCGTATGAATAAACTGCAAGCTGCGGATTACATCGTATTTTTTATCTATTTCTTTGCCGTTGCAGCCTATGGGTATTACGTGTACCATAAAAAGAGGAATGCATCCGCCAGCGCCAGCGAATTTTTCCTGGCCGAAGGCTCGCTGACCTGGTGGGCCATCGGCGCATCGCTGATTGCATCCAACATTTCGGCGGAGCATTTCATCGGCATGTCCGGCTCCGGCTTTGCCCTCGGACTGGCCATATCCACCTACGAATGGATGGCCGCCGCCACGCTCATCATCGTGGCCGTGTTTTTTATCCCACTCTATCTCAAGAACAGGATCTTTACCATGCCGCAATTCCTTGCCAAGCGGTATAACGACAAAGTAAGCACCGTGATGGCCGTGTTCTGGCTGCTGGTGTATGTTTTTGTGAACCTGACCTCTATCATTTACCTCGGCGCGCTGGCCATCGCCTCTATTTCCAATATCTCGTTCGAGTGGTGCATTGCCGGCCTCAGTATTTTTTCCGTGATCGTTACGCTCGGCGGGATGAAGGTAATCGGGTACACCGATGTGATCCAGGTGCTGGTGCTGATTGTAGGCGGACTGATTACCACTTACCTCGCGCTGTCGCTCCTTGCGGAGCATTTCGGGTACGGCGGCAACATCCTCAAAGGCCTGTCTGTATTGAGGAAAGAAGCCCCTTCCCATTTCCACATGATATTCGATCAAAGCAACCCCTATTACAAAGACCTGCCGGGCCTTTCCGTGCTTATCGGCGGGATGTGGATCAACAACCTGGCGTATTGGGGCTGTAACCAATATATCACGCAACGTGCATTGGGAGCGGATTTGAAGACTGCCAGAAAAGGCATCCTCTTCGCCGCATTCCTCAAACTGCTGGTACCGGTGATTGCCGTGTTGCCCGGCATCGTGATGTTTGTACTGCACAAAAACGGCATGTTCGCCCAGGAAATGCGCGACGCAAACGGCGTGCTGAAACCGGACCATGCTTACCCCACACTAATGAACCTGTTGCCACCGGGACTGAAAGGCGTAGCCTTTGCGGCTTTGACGGCCGCCATCGTAGCCTCCCTCGCCGGAAAAGCCAACAGCATTTCCACAATCTTCTCGCTGGACATCTATAAAAAATACTTCAACAAAAACGCTTCGGAAAGGCAGCAGGTGCTGATTGGCCGCTGGGCGGTGGTGATTGCCATGCTGCTGGCCGCCATTGTAACGCCGGCACTGCGCTCGCTCGACCAGGCGTACCAGTTCATCCAGGAATACGTGGGCTTTATTTCGCCCGGCGTACTGGCAATTTTCCTGATGGGGTTTTTCTGGAAGCGCACCACGGCCGGCGCCGCCATGACGGCTGCGCTGCTCACGATACCTGTTTCCACGGTGCTGAAATTCTTGCCGGTATGGACACACGGCGCATTCCCGGATTTCCCGTTCCTCGACAGGATGAGCATTACGTTCGTAGTCCTTATCCTGCTCATGATCGTCATCAGCCTGACGAAGCCCGCGCCGGAAAAACCGGTCATCGAAATAGATACAAAAATGTTCCGCACCTCGCCGGGGTTCATTGTAGGCTCGGTGATTATCGTGGGTATTCTTACCGCCCTGTACACAGTATTCTGGTAGCGGCGTACGGCATGACGTGATTCGATTTTGCAAGGCGCATTTTTTGCACTGCCTGTTTTTTCCTGGCGCCGGTCATCAAAAAGCTTTCATCTCGCTTGCATGGGCATGAAAATGCTGCTAACTTGTCCGGCACTCAAAATCGATTCAACTCTTTTCCATGACACTACAGATTTTCAGGCGCTGCCTTCGCCCGGCGCTGCTTTTATGGGCCATGCTGCACACCCTTTCAACCACCGCCCAGCAAAAATATACGCCGCCCACACTCAGCGCGGCCGATTCGTGGTCGATGATACTGGTGCCCGACCCGCAGACGTACAACAAATTCAGCCGCAACCAGCCGCTGTTCGAGCTCATGACACAATGGATCGCGGAAAGCATCGATTCACTGAAAATCAAGCTGGTATTGTGTACCGGCGACCTCGTTGAACAGAACGAGTTCATCAACCCGGATGGCAAAGTGGGCAACCAGCCGAGCAAACGGCAATGGGAAGCCGTTGCCCGCGCCTTCAGCCACCTCGACGCCAGGGTGCCCTACATTGCCGCCACGGGCAACCACGACTATGGCTATAAAAGCGCTGAAATCCGCATCACCCGGTACAATGAATATTTCCCCGTCGATAAAAATTTCCTGACGCAAAAAATGCTGCGGGAAGTGGCCCTGAACGGGCAAGGCATTCCCACCATGGAAAACGCCGCATTCGAGTTCACCTCTCCGCACGGCAAAAAAATGCTGGTGATGAACCTTGAATTTGCGCCCCGCGACACGGTGCTGACCTGGGCAACCGATGTGGTGAACCTTCCGAAGTACAAAGATCACTTCGTGATCGTACTGACACACTCCTACCTCAACGCGCAGAATGAACACATCGTCAGTGAAAAATATCTGCTGAAAGACCGTAACTACGGCGCAGCTATTTTCGAAAAGCTGATCAAACCGTCCAAAAATATCCGCATGGTATTCGGCGGCCACATCGGCGCACCGGACGATGCCAAGGCCCACCTGGCCTTCCGTACCGATCTGAACGCCGCCGGCAAGAAAGTACATCAAATGGTGTTCAACGCACAGGCGCTGGGCGGCGGATGGTTCGGTAACGGCGGCGACGGATGGCTGCGGATACTGGAGTTTACAGCTAACAATACGGTGAAGGTGAAAACCTTTTCTCCCCTGTTCGCCATTTCTCCCACCACACAGCAATTTGCCTGGAGAACGGCAGACTATGACCAGTTTGAAATCAAACTCGACTGATTGTCCGCCATAAAAATGGGTGACCGGCATGCCGGTCACCCATTTTTATGGATCGGTATACTTTATTTTTTCCGGCATTGCCGCAATGCCCACCGTACCAGGTCGTCTGCCGCAGCAGCATTCTGATAGTCTGCAGGTATCCTCGTCCCATCCGTATATTCGTTGTACAGCCAGGGATCGCCTACGGCGAACACCGTTCCTTTCCCCAACTCCGCTACCGCAATAATCACGTCCTCTCCCGCTTTCACCACGGCCTTCGCCGGCGGTTGTATATCCAGAACGCTGAGCTCTTTAAGGTATACTTTTCTAACAGACGGGAAAATGGCGTGCCCTTCCGGAATCAGCACCGCACCGGTGGGATAATCCTTCCCTTTTACCATATTCCTGCTGCGGTTGCTGAAGGTGATCCCGAACGCCCGCGACAGCCGGTTGAAATGCGCAAGCTCCGCGTTGGCGCTGTCGTTGCCCATCAGCAGCAACACGCCGCCGTTTTTTACCCACTGTACGATGGCTTTGACAGCTGCAGCATCCACCAGGTGCAGCGAGGGGTTTTCTTTCTCGTTGTCGGGGTCCACAATGATGTAGACGTCCGCATTGCGCAGGGCCGCCGCAGTAGGCGGGCCATCTAGCGTTGCCGTATCGGCGCCCTGGTGGAGGAATTTCCCCGCCAGTATGGAGAAGCCGCTCATGGCGGTTTCAGCCCATTTGTAATGCCACGGGTACGGTCTACCTGCCGTATCCTTTTTGACTTCGCTGTTGAAGTAACTATCCAGCACCACCCGCTGCGAAACCGCATCCAGGGAGATCAATAACAATGCGGCGAAAAGAACTGCCTTCATTTAAGCCCGGTTGAGATCATCAAAATACAGCGGTTTCCCGGGAAATGCAAACGTTTGCATCAGCCGGATATACATTTCAGCTGCTATTTCCGGCAGTTCGGCCGGTGGGGTTTATTCTGGCGCGATGGGGACGATACCTTTATGCGGTTACCCCGGATGCAAACAATGATCTAAATAATTGCAGGATGAAAAATTTCTTTTACGCCGTGCTGTTTTGCACGCTCCTGGTGCCGGCTGCGCTTCCGGCGCAAACACCCGCACCATACTGGACTGTGGAAACCGGCCGTTCGCCGCAGCCGTATACCATCGTCCGGTTTTATTCCGCCAGCCACCAGCAACTGATGGAGAGAAAAATAGCCGGTAAAACGCTGCACATCTGCCGCAAACAGGTACGCCGGCAGCTCAACAAAGAACTGGAGAACTTTCTTCGGCAGCAACCGGCGCCCGCGATAGCGTTTTTCAATGTGTACTGACGGTCATTGCTTTTTTACGTGCCAGATGGTGTTGGCCGCATCGTCCGCCACCAGCAGGGAGCCGTCCGGTAAAACGGCGAGGCCTACAGGGCGGCCGTACACTTCGCTGGTACCCGCGTTGGCAATGAACCCGGTCAGAAAATCTTCCGGCTGGCCGGGTTTGTTATGCACGAAGGGCACAAACACCACCTTATAGCCGGATAGTTGCGCCCGGTTCCACGACCCGCGCTGTCCTACAAACGCGCCATTGTGGTATTTGGCGGGGAAGCTCTTTCCCTTATAAAAAACGAGGCCCAATGAGGCGGTATGCGCGCCCAACGCGCGGTCGGGCGTGATCGACTTCGCTTTCAGCGCGGTATCCGGGCTGGTGAGGCGGGGTCTTCGTGCTGCCCCCAGTAATACCAGGGCCAGCCGTAAAAGCCGCCGTCCTGTACGCTCGTCAGATAATCGGGCACAAGGTCGTCTCCCAGGTTATCACGCTCGTTCACCACGGTGTACAGTGTGTGGGTGCCGGGCGCCCAGTCCATACCGACAGGGTTGCGCAATCCGGACGCAAAAATGCGCTCTCCGCTGCCATCCGGGTTTATCTCAAGAATGCCGGCGCGCCTGGCCTCATACGCCATGCCATGCTCTCCTACATTGCTGCCGGAGCCTACGCTGACATAGATCTTAGAGCCGTCTGCATTCGCCACGATGTTGCGCGTCCAGTGATTATTGTATCCGCCTGCGGGCAGCGTCAGGATTTGTTTTCCCTTGCCTGCCGGTTTCCCGCCTTCCTGGTAAGGAAACACCAGCAACGCGTCTGTGTTGGCTACGTAAAACCGATTGCCCAACACCAGCATCCCGAAGTTGGAGTGCAGGTTTTCCAGGAACGTTTCGCGTACTTCCGCCCGGCCGTCGTGATCGGCATCCCGTAATAAAGTGATGCGGTCTGCGCTGCCGCCGCCGCTTTCGGCCTTGGCTTTACCAATGATGACCTCGCCGGCTTTTTTGGCGAGGCCCTGCTTCTTTTTAGCTTCGACCACCAGCACATCACCGTTGGGCAAAACGTATAGCCACCGCGGGTTACGCAGGCTATCCGCAAATTTGGTCACCACAAATCCTGCCGGGGCCACTGGCTTCTTCCCTTCCGGCCAGCCTATCACTTTGCTGAAGTTCTTCACTGTATCGGTGGCATACGGCGCCGGCAGCGAGTCGGTGTAAGCCGATGCCATTGGCACGGCAGCTACACTGTCTGCCTGTGCCGGCGTTTTCTTGCCGGCGTTGTTGCATGCCGCCAGTGTGCAGATGGCGAATATAAAAAGAGCTTGTTTCATAAGACATGGTTTAATGGAGTTAACGCCCACAAGGATGTTGCCAAAAAAAGTCAAAAACAATCACGGCACTATTGTTGTTTTAACAGGAACTAAACCTCTATCTACATGGAAATCAAATCCTCCACGAAGTACTTTGCCGAATTGGTCGGTACTTTTTCATTGGTATTGTTTGGTTGCGGTGCAGCCGTTGTATCAGGCGTTTCGGCCAGCGGGCCGGCGGGCCTTGGCCTTTTGGGCATCTCTTTCGCCTTCGGCCTTGCCGTAGTAGTTATGGCCTATGCTATCGGCGGAATTTCCGGCTGCCACATTAACCCTGCCATCACCGTAGCTATGCTCACGGCCGGCAAAATCAAGTCCGGCGAAGCCCTGGGCTACATTGTTTCCCAATTCATCGGCGCCACGCTCGCAGCCGGGGTATTATACCTGCTGCAATCCGGCAGCCCGGGCTGGGAACTGGGAGAGTACGCCCTCGGTTCCAACGGCTGGGGCGAAGGTTATGGCGGCGGGTATAACGTGACCAGCGCTTTCCTCGCCGAGGCGGTATTCACTTTCCTGTTCCTCTTCGTGATTTTTGGCACCACTTCGAAGTGGGGGAACGGCACCATGGCCGGTCTGGCCATCGGCGTTACCCTGGTGCTGGTGCACATGGTGTGCATTCCTATCACCGGCACGTCCGTTAACCCCGCCAGAAGCTTCGGCCCCGCGCTGTTTGCAGGCGGCAAAGCGCTGCAACAGCTGTGGCTGTTTATCGTTGCGCCCCTCGTTGGCGGCATAGCCGCAGCCATTGTATGGCGGGTGCTGGAGAAAAAACCGTAGCTCCCTTAAAAGACAGCATCTCTAACCGGTCTATCAAGGCCCGTGATAAAAAAGGCTGGCCCGTGTAAAACGGCCAGCCTTTTTATTACGTCGGGGATACGTTACATCACCGCATTTTCCTTGACAGATACCCTGGCCTCTCTGGCGGCGGCCACCATATTCTCCAGCGCAGCCTTTGTTTCAGGCCACTTCCTTGTTTTCAGGCCGCAGTCCGGGTTCACCCAGAGATTCCGCACCGGCAGCAGTTGTGCCGCCCTGTGAAGCAAAGCTTTCATTTCTTCCACGCCCGGCACGCGCGGGGAGTGAATATCGTACACACCTGGCCCTATTTCGTTGGGATACCGGAAGCCGGCAAAGGCTTCGAGCAGCTCCATCTGCGAGCGCGACGTTTCGATGGTAATCACATCGGCATCCATAGCGGCGATATGCTCGATGATATCGTTAAACTCGCTGTAACACATATGCGTGTGAATCTGTGTGTCGTCTTTCACCCCGCAGGCCGCCACGCGGAAGGCGCGTACCGCCCAGTGGAGGTATGTTTCCCGGTCGGCCTTGCGCAACGGCAACCCTTCGCGGATAGCCGGCTCATCGATCTGGATGATGCCGATGCCGGCGCGTTCCAGCGCCTGCACTTCATCGCGGATGGCCAGTGCTATCTGGTAGGTGGTTTCGGAACGGGGCTGATCGTCGCGTACAAAAGACCATTGCAGGATGGTCACGGGACCAGTGAGCATGGCTTTCATGGGCAAATTTGTTTGGGCCTGTGCGAACTGCGTCCAGCGAACAGTCATGTCGCGGGGCCGGCTCACGTCGCCGTAAATAACCGGCGGCTTCACGCAGCGGCTGCCGTAACTCTGCACCCAGCCGTTTTGTGTAAACACGAAGCCTTCCAGCATTTCACCGAAGTATTCCACCATGTCGTTCCGCTCGAATTCGCCATGCACCAGTACATCGAGGCCCACTTCTTCCTGCCAGCGGATGGCCTCACGGGTCACCTCCTCGATGGCCGCATCGTATTGCTCCGCCGTGATGGCGCCTTTTCGCAATTGCGCGCGCAACTGGCGCACCTCATCGGTTTGCGGGAAGGAACCAATAGTAGTGGTGGGCAGCAGCGGCAGGCGCAGCTTTTCAGTTTGTACCCGCTGCCTTTCGGGGAAGGCGTTTAACCGGGCGGCATCGGAATCCGTGATGGCCTGCGCACGCTGCTTTACAGCCGGTACGTGAATCCGGGCCGATGCCCGCCGGCTGGCGATAGCGGCACGGTTGGCTTCCAGCAGGGCCGTGTTGCCGGTAGCAATTTCGTTGAGCTCATACACTTCCTGCAACTTCTGTTTGGCGAACGCCATCCAAGAGCGCATTTCGGGGTCGAGGGCGGTTTCGAGCGACAAATCCGCGGGGGAATGCAGCAGCGAGCAGCCCGGCGCGATCATCACCCGGCTTTCACCCAGCGCCGCCACCGCTTTACGTATATGCGACAACGATAGATCGTAGTCGTTTTTCCAGATATTCCTGCCGTCTACCACCCCAAGGGATAGCGACATTTTGGGCGGCATGGCCGCCAGTACGGCGTCGAGCTGGTGAGGCGCGCGGGTCAGGTCTACGTGAAGGCAACACACCGGCAGGTTCACCGCCAGCTCCACATTATCGCGCAACCCTTCGAAATAGGTGGCTACCATCAGCTTGAGGCCCTTGCAGCGGCGGGCGATCTCCGTGTAGGCTTCGCGGAAAGCCGCGGCTTCGGCCTCGCTGAGGTCCATCGCCAGAAAAGGCTCGTCCAGTTGTACCCATACCGCCCCTGCTTCCTGCAGCTTCTGCAATACTTCAATATACACGGGCAGCAATTTTTCCAGCAGTGATATGCGATGAAAACCCCGTTCCTTTTCCTTGCCCAGCAGCAGGTACGACACAGGGCCAATCAGCACCGGTTTCGGAATGGTGCCGGTGGTATGCCTGGCCGCATCGAAAGCATTGAATACTTTGTTGGAAATAATCCGGAACTGCTGGTTGGCGGTAAACTCCGGTACAATGTAGTGGTAGTTTGTATCGAACCATTTGGTCATCTCCATGGCGGTGATGTCGAGCCCATGCTGCTGGTATCCCCTGGCCATGGCGAAGTAAAGGTCGATTTCCGCGTTACCCGGAATGTCCGTCACCACGGGTGCATACCGGTCGGGTACGGCGCCCAGCAGCAGGCTCATGTCGAGCACCTGATCGTAAAAACTGAAATCGTTGCAGGGAATGAGGTCCATCCCTGCCTGTTGTTGCAACTGCCAGTGCTCCTCCTGCAGGCGCTTGGCGGTCACAAATAATTCGGTACGGCCAATGCGGCCTTGCCAGTACTGTTCGCAGGCTTTTTTAAGCTGGCGTGCGGCTCCCATTCTGGGGTAGCCAAGGTTGTGTTTAAGCATACGCATCAAACTTTTTAGTGAAACATTAACGTGCATTAATGTTCCTTACAGTTTCCGGTACGCTTTCAGGAATTGGGTAGAAGGTGAGGAATGATGAGACACGACGGGGCATGCCCATCCGTTCCCGACTACTGCTTCATTTCGCGAAAGCATTTGTCTTACACAGCGGGCAAGTATCCTGGCTCGTAACATTACTGCCGTTCTTCTCGTATTGTTCAGGTCAATACAATGAACATGGGTGGCAGTAACATGTTGGTTACTTACAGTTGCGCGACAGCCCGTGATTTGCACACGGTTCCTTATTAAAGGCGGCTTTCACCGCCTACCGCACTGTGGAAAGAAAAGAAATAAGTAAAGAACTCGGGGGCAAATATAACAAGTTCCGCATAAAACAAGAGGCCGGTTTATCACCGGCCTCCGAGGGTTTTGCTACATCGCCTTAATTTCATCTAATAGTTTTTGCGCCAGCCCCTGTATTTTCGACGTTTCCTTCAGGGCGAGCTGGTATGTCTTTTCAGCCGCCTTCAGGGCTTCTGCCTTATATCCCATGTCTTGACAGGCCTTGGCATAAGTGCTCTGGTTACTGTATTCTTCGGGATTGATTTCCGCCGCACGCTTCGCCATCTTGTAGGCCTGCTCCAGCACCTGCCGGTTTTTGCCCGTTATATAACTGCTTCTGCGGGCAATGAACCCGAGCCCCATATCATCATTCTTCATAGGGCCTTCCAGGGCACTGTCGGTCAGTTTCACGAAGCCGGCGATGTTCCCGCTGGTGAGGTAATATTCCGCCTCCAGCTGAAAGGCCTTTTTCTGTAACTCCTGTTCCGGCGATTGTTTCCAGGGAGCCAGCCGCGTAAAGAATGCCGTGGAGTCCTTTTTCCGGATCAGGCCGTACAATGCGGACGAAATCAGCCTTTCATGCATTTTCTTCACCGGCTCTTCCCCGAATTTTCCGGCATATGCATCGCGGTGCTGTACAAAATATGCGCCCAAACGGTCAGTTTCGCTCCAGGTAAACTGCTGGATGGTTCTCCATCCTAATTCGGTCAGCAGGTCCCCGTCTTTCAGCTGCACAATCAGCAGCTGTCCTACAGAATCCGCTTTCTGGCGGTTAAAATATTGCAGGGCGATGGCGTATTCCAGCAATACTTCGTTACTACGGTTGCCATCGTTGAACTTCTTTTCCAGTGCGGTAAACGACCGTTTCGGATCCAGCGCCTTGCGGGCTTCGTCCATAAACTTGTCGGCTTCCATGCGGGAGGTGGCTTTGTGCACCACTTCCCCTTTCCCGTTCAGGAACAGGTAAGTGGGGTAAACCTTAACGCCGTAGCGCTTGTTCAGGGCAGGGCCTTCACCCTTTTCCATGTCCATTTTATAATTCACGAACCGGGCGTTGTAAAAGGCCGCCACGGTGTCGTTGACAAATACGTTTTTCTCCATCCATTTACAGGGGGCGCACCACGACGTGTAGCAATCCATAAAAATGAGCTTGCCTGTTTTGGCGCTTTCGGCCAGCACGGCTTTGAATTCGCCCTGGCTGTTGAAGCGGATGCCTTCCTGCGCCTGAGCGCTTGCAAAAATGCAAACGCTCAGGATGGCGGAAAGAGAGAGGGTTTTTAATGATTGGTTCATGTCGGTGGGTTTTAGTAGCCTGGGTTTTGTTCGGTGACGCCGTTAGACAGCCTTACCGTTTGAAACGGCAGCGGCAGGATGTAACGGGTTTCAGTGAGTACATTCGGTTTATAGTCGGAAACTTTCAGGTTGCCTTCGATGGCGTAACGGATGAGATCGTACCATTCTTCCCCGCTTTCAGCGCCCATTTCAAGAATCTTCTCGATACGGATGGCTTCGAGCAGCGCCGCTTTGTCGGTAGTAGTGATCACCGGCATGCGGGCCCGCTTACGGATAGTGTTCAGCGCTTCCAGGGCGGCCTCTGTCTGACCAAGACGGGCTTTTGCTTCGGCCAGGATGAGGTACATTTCATCGAGCCGCAGGAAGTATTCGGTATCGGCGGTGAGCGGCTGGCCGTTGAAGGTGGAACCGTTGAATTTGTTGTTGCGGATAGTGCCGTTAGTCAGCACCGCGATGGCCACGCCGTACCGTTTATCCGTTTTCATCAGGGCCACGTAATAATCGGAAGGAACGTAATAAGACCGGAACATAAACGCCTTGTTGTTTCGGTCCTGCTTATCGTCGAAGGGCAGCTGGAAGATGGCTTCTTTGGTGCCGGTGATCTTTTTGCTGAATATGTCTGCATACTCCGCTTCCAGTGCGTATTTGCCGGATTTGATCACAGCAGAAGCAGCTTCCGCGGCCTCACTGTACTGCCGGTTGTACAGGTGCACCCGGGCTTTCAGCGCCTGCGCAGCGTAACGGGTAACAAAAAAAGTCATCCTGATTTTGGAAGACGAATCCGTCATTTCCGGGCCGTGCTGAACGGCGTAGGTCAGGTCTTCCAGGATGAAATCATACGTTGATTTTACATCCGCCCTGGGCTCTGGTTTCACTTCTTTCAGTGGTTCTTTCCGTAGTACGATGCCGTATTTGGATGCAGGATTGAAGAACTGACCATAAGAGCGCAGCAGGTAAAAATGCACCATGGCGCGGATTGTTTTGGCTTCGGCGATGATTTCCTCCTGGCGGGGATCGTCGGAAACCAGCCCGGAAGTTTTTTCGATGATGTGCGCCACATTATTCAGGATCTTATATGAGTGCGTGTAAAGGAGATCCACTTGCCCGCCGTCTGGTTTCACGTCGTTGTTAAAAAAGGTCGCCTCTCCTGCTCCCGCACCTGTGCCCGGTTTCATAGTAAGGCCCATCAACGATGTGTTGCCTGGGAAGTAATTCAGGTACTCGGCGCCTTTTAACTGCCCATACGTCCCGAATAATACACTTTGTGCTTTCGGTACGGAAGTAATCGCCGTTTGTTCAAATTCTGAGTTGACAGGCAGCACGTCTGTCACGTTCACGAGGTTGCAGGCGCCCAGTGTCAGCATCAGGCCGCCCGCTATCCATATATTCCGGAGTTCTTTCTTCATGATGTTGCTTTTTAAAAATTCACATTAAGGCCAAGCGTGATGGTCCTGGTCTGCGGATAGATGTTATTGTCAATCCCCTGCGTAAATGTACCGGCTGCAGCCGTGTTCACTTCCGGGTCAAGCCCCTTATACTTGGTGATGGTAAATACATTGGTGGCAGAGGCGAACATCTTGATATTGTTGATAAACACCCTGTTGAGGAACGGATTGCGCAGCACGTAACTAAGCTGGATATTCTTCAGGCGGAAGAACGACGCATCTTCGATAAAATAATCGGATGCGCGTTTGTTATTGTTCGGGTCGCCTTGCACAAGCCGGGGGATGTCGCTGGCCGCATTGTCCGGGCGCCATGCATTGAGAATTTCCGCCCCATAATTATTGGTATTGGTACCGAAGATCAGCATGTTTTTTCGGCCCACATTGTCGAGGTAGTTACCCACGCTGAAGTTGAAAAACATCGTCAGCTCCAGGTTATTGTAGCGGAGAATGTTGTTCCAGCCTCCGTAAAAGTCCGGCTCCGCTTTCCCCAATCGCACTAAGTCTGCTGTACCAATGAAGCCATCGCCATTGACATCTACATATTTAATGTCGCCGGGTTTCGTTTTGGCGGACTGGTAAAAGCCGTTGGGGGACTTTCCGTTCAGGGCGTCGATCTCGGCCTGTTCCTGGAATATGCCGGCCACCCGGTATCCTTCAAAGAAGCTCATGGGCTCACCCAATTTCAGTCCGGGATAGGAGCCGCCGTTAAGTGACACTACTTTGCTGCGGTAGCGGGTGAAGTTGAGGTCAGTGAGCCATGAAAACTTTTTGCCCGTAATTACATCGCTGCCGATCTGTAATTCCCAGCCTTTGTTGGAGAAATCTCCCAGGTTGAATTCCTGCGCCGTCATCCCGCTTTCCCGCACCACATCGCGATTCAGCACCTGGTCGCGGGTGAATTTGGAGAAATAGCCCACCGAGCCACGCAGTTTGTTGCGGAAAAAGTTAAAGTCCACCGCAACATCCAGCTGGTACGTAGATTCCCAGCGGGCATCGGGATTGGGGATACCAGTGGTATAAACGCCGTTGTTATTATAGTAAAAACTACCAGATCCGAACATTGTGGCATATGAAAAATCCCGGAAGTTGGCGGAACCTGTTTTACCATAGGATGTGCGGAGTTTTACGTCCTGCACCCACTTTACGCCTCTCATGAAATTTTCTTCAGAAACGCGCCATGCGAGTGCTCCTGATGGAAAGAGCGCCCAGCGGTAGTTGGGGCCGAATTTGCTCGACTCATCTACACGGCCGGTGAAGGTAGCATAGTACTTCCCGTTCCAGTTATAATTGGTACGCAGGAAATAAGATTGCAGGCCGCTGTTAGTGCCGCCGCTGTTGTATTTCGTGATAGCAGCCGCGCCGCCGAGGTGGTTCAGCACATCATCATTCTGGAAGCCTGTAGATTCAATAGACATAAACTTGCTCCGCAGGGTGGCATAGCTCATACCGCCCACCAGGTTGAGGTTATGCCGGCCGAATGAATTGAGATAGGTAACCGTATTCTCAAAAAGCCGGGAAAACGTGCTATTGGTATTGTCTTTACGGCTGCCCCTCCTGTTGTTCCTCACTTCGAACACGTCATAACTGGGTGTATAGTTTTCATTTTCTCCCTTATTCATATTTACGGCGATGCTGCTTCTCAGGCGAAGCCCTTTCAGTATCTCCACTTCACCGAAAAAGGTGGTCATCAGCGACTGGCTGGCGATAGACGAGAGATAACGTGTACGGGTATACGGATTGGAAGTGACGCTATCCGGGGATGCACCAAACCGACCGTTTTCGTCGAATACGGGAACATCGGGGCGATATTGCAAAATGCTGTAGAACTGGCTCTGCGTGCCGCCATTATTGTCCATTACACTATAGCTGATGTTCGTACCTACCCGGATTTTGTCGAACAGCGTCGTTTCCAGGTTCGTACGCAGGTTGTAGCGCTTAAAATCTGAATGACGGATAACGCCCTGCTGGTCAGTAATGCTGCCGGAAAAGGAGTACAGTGTGTTGCCGTCGTTCGTACCGCCATTGATGTTGAGGTACAAGTTCTGCGAATTGCTGGTACGGGTGGAGGTTTTCACCCAATCTGTGTTTGCGCCGGGGTAAGCAACGAGGTTCGCAGGTACGGCAACACCGGCATTCTGATAGGCCTGTGTCACCACCTTGTGATACTGCTCTGCATTCAGCACATCGTACGTATTGGTGAAATTGTCGAAAGAAGTATTGTAGCCGGCCGTGATATTCGGTTTGGGGCCCGCCTTGCCGCGCTTGGTGGTAATCAGCACCACGCCGTTGGCCGCGCGGGAACCATAGATGGCTGCAGAAGAAGCGTCTTTCAAAATATCGATCCTTTCAATATCCTCCGGATTCAATGCTGCGAGCGGAGATATTTTTGAAGTAAAGTCATTCCTGTATTGCATATTGCCGTAACCGTCACCCAATTCAACAGGAATCCCGTCGATCACGTACAGCGGCTCGTTGGTACCCACTGCGGAAGTACCGCCCCTGATGCGGATAGACGCCGCTGCCCCCGGAGCGCCCGAAGACTTCACCACCTGCACGCCCGGCGCTCTGCCCACCATCGCCACATCGAAATTGGCCGCGTTCAGTTTATTCATTTCCTCCGGGTTGATGGACGATACGGATCCCGTCAGGTCTTTCTGCTTCACGGTTCCATACCCCACCACTACCACGCCGGAGAGCGTTTTGGGATCGTCTTCCAGCACAACATTCATTTGCGGGCCGGTGATCGTGGTTTCCTTGGTGGTCATGCCGATCGCGGAAAATACCAGCATGTGGCGGTCTGCCGGCACAGCGAGGGTAAAGGTGCCATCAGCGCCGGTGGTGGCGCCTTTGAACGTGCCCTTTACCAATACAGATACGCCGGGAATGGGCTGTTTGTCTTTGCCCCCTGTTACCAGTCCCTTGATCACCTGGTCCGGCGCCTTGGGCTTCTGCTCCTGCAGTTTGGTAAAAATGGCCACCCCATCCGGCATGATGCGGTAGGCGAGGTTGGTGTTTTTAAACAGCGCATCCAGGATGCCGGTGATGTTGGTTTCATTAAAGCTCATCGTGTTAATGGAATACTTCTTCACCTCGTTGGCATTGTACGAAAGGTTGATGTTACTCTTCACCTGCAGTTTCTCCAGGCAGGAGGCAATCGTTTCGTAGCTGAATGCGATGGTGATACGCTTGTCCAGGTATTCCTGTGCGCGCACCTGCATGCTTAAGCCTGCCAGCAAAAGGCAGGTCATGATCCATAGTTTCCCTGCACTTCGGGAAAGGCGGTTGGTTGATTCAAATACTCTCATCGCGGGATGTTGATTGTGATTTTGAAAAATGGCATACTTAGCATCCGCTGCCACGCAGCGTGATCTCTTTATCTTTTATATGGTACTCTACTTTATTGATGAGCTTGAGCAGCTCCAGTACTTTAGTGACGGGCTCGCGCTCGGAGAAGCGCAGGCTGTTGACGCAGTTTTTCAGGCCCTCGCTGGCAAACACCACCTTATACCCGTAAATCTGTTCGAGGCGGATGGCCAGTTCTTCGAGGCTGATATTGGTAAGGTAAAACTCCCCGTTCCGCCAGCTGTCTGTTTGCGGGCCATTGGCAGCCCGTTTGACGAAATCGGTGGCGCCGTTGTAAACAACTTCTTCGTTGGCCTTCAGGATCAGGTTACAGGTCCCGGAATCGAGCACCTGCACAGAACCGCCGGACACGGTGATTTTTTCCTGCTGCAGCTGCCGGTAAGCCGCCACGTTGAATGATGTGCCCAGCACTTTCACGGAGAGGTGGTTGGTGCGGACGATAAATGGCCGCGCCGCGTCGGGCGTTACCTCAAAAAAGGCCTCGCCTTCGGTAAGCCTGCACTGGCGGTTTTCGGCAAACCCCGCATCATATTCCAGGCGGGCTCCGCCATTCAGCCAGATGGCGGAACCATCGGGCATGCTGACTTTCATGCGTTTGCTGGGAGGGCATTCCACCACCGTCCAGCTTTGGGCCGTGGTGGTGGCGGGCGGTGCGGTGCGATTCATCAGGTAGCCGGCGCCCAGCAACAGCAGGCCAACGGCGGCGGCAGAGAGCGGCCAGCGCAAACGCCTCATCAGCGGCGCAGGTTTTATCTGCTGCTCCAGGCGTTGCCAGGTTTCCTCGCGCAGCGGGGCCGGCGAAGAAATCTCCGCGGGCAGACTGTCCAGGCTCTGGTACCAGGCATCCAGGGCTTCGGCCTCTTCGGGCGTAAGCGGCTCCTGTTGTTGCTTTTTGATCAGGTATCGGATATATTTTTCATTCAGCATAATACACGGCTATGCCTTAAGTACAGGTTGGAAGCCTGAACGTACCATGCTTTACAAAAAAATAATTATCAGGAAGGGGCGACTGCCGGCAAAACCAACAGCAATACCGCGGGGTTCACGTGAATGCCCACGATGCGGCGCACCTTTTCGGTGGCACGGCTCAGCTGGTTTTTCACGGTTTGTACGGAAAGGGACAATTGTTCGGCAATTTGTGCGGGGGGCATTTGTTCTTCGCGGCTCATCCGGAAGATCTGCTGCATTTTGGGAGGCAGTTGCCGGATGGCCTTCTCCAGCAGTTCCTCCACTTCTTTGAGCGCCACCAGCTGGGCGGTGTTTTCATGCGCGGTCGCCACATCGTCCTGCAGCTGGAGAATGTACTTCAGCTTCACTTCATTGCGGGCGTAAATATTGAGGATGCGGTTTTTGAGCAGTACCTGCAGGTATGGCAACAAGGAATCACGGGGTTCGAGCACAGGCAGCTGTTTCCAGAGCGTCATAAACACCTCCTGCACCAGATCCTGAGCATCGGCTGCGTCCTGCAGCCTTTTTACCGCCATGTTGAAAAGCAGCTCCCAGTACTTGTCGTATATCTCCCTGAAACCAGCCACGGGCGACTCCCTAGCCAGTTCCACCAGTTCTCTGTCCGTTTGAGTAGCCATACCCCACAAATGTAAGGCAGTTAGGGCTAAAGCGCAAGGCTGGCGGTCGTTGTTAACAGGCGGATTAACATTTCGGCCGGAGGTGGCGCCGGTGCAATATCTTTGCGGGATGGAACCATTCACCGTCACAATTGCCGGCCTGCCGTACAACGTTCAGCCCTATGCAAGCAGCTACAGTGTGTCTTTCCACATCACTGCCGGGGAAACTACCATTATTTTTGAGCTGGATGAGGAGGACAACCTGCGGGCGCGCACCACGGGAGCGCCGGCCGATGCGGCGCTGGTAGGGCAACTGGCGGAAGAGATCACGCGCCATTTCAGTAAGTAACGGCTTCCAGCGATTCGTTCAGCATGGATCCCTGCAGGTACTTCCCGATCACCGTACGCAGCTCGTCGAACTGCACCGGTTTGATGAGGTATTCGTGCACGCCTTCCCGCAGCACCTGTTCGCGCTGTTCTGTGAAGGCATCGGCGGAAATGACGATCACCGGCACTTGCTGCAGCAGCGTATCCTGACGGATGGCGCGAATCACGTCGCGCCCGTCGAGCCTGGGCATGTGCATATCGAGAATGATCAAATCCGGCAGGTGTTTCCGCGCCATCTCCAGCCCTTCTTCCCCGTTGCCGGCAATCAGCAGCGGTAGCCCCATGTAGCTGAAAAATTCCTGCATCACCATCTGGTTGATCGGACTGTCTTCCATCAGGAGTATTTTTTTGCCGGCCTGCATAGACACTTTTTCCGGGCTGGCTGGCGCCGCTTTGGCGGCTGGCCGGCTCAAGGCTTTGTGGGCCTGGAGAAGCGGCAGTGTAACGGTAAAGGAGGTGCCGGCGCCAGGCTCGCTCCATACGGAGATGCGGCCGCCGAGCAATTCGGTGAAGCGTTTGGAAATGGCCAGCCCCAGTCCCGTACCGCCAAACCGCTGGTGAATGGTATGGTCGGCCTGTTCGAAGGGTTTAAAGATCAACGCCTGTTTTTCGCCGGGGATACCTTCCCCTTCGTCCGTAACGCGGATGCACCAGGTTTCCGCACCCTGGCGGAAGCAGGACAGGGTCACCTTTTTCCCTGCAGGTGTGAATTTGATGGCGTTGGTCAGCAGGTTATTGACCACCTGGGTGAGGTGCACTCTGTCGCCCATCAGCTGCGCCGGCAGTTTATGGTCGATCTGCGCGTGGATGCTCACATTTTTGACCTTCGCCGCATGCTGGTAAATACCGGCGATATTATACAGCCAGTCCCGCAGCACGAAAGGCTCCAGGCAAATGTTATCGGTTTTGCCCGCCTCGATGCGCGCCAGTTCCAGCACGTTGTTGATGATCTCCAGCAGATTGTGCCCGCTGGTGCTGATATTCTCGATGTAGCTTACAACGTCCGGCGGTAGCTGGCCCTGCACATGCCGGTCGTTCAGCATCAGATAGCTGATGCCGATGATGGCGTTAAGCGGGTTCCTGATTTCGTGGCTTAATTCGCGAAGGAACGACGATTTGGCCGCGTTGGCCCGCTCCGCCTCATCACGGGCATGCAGCAGCTCGGCTTTGACCGTCTCCAGGTCTTGCACGTACCTTTCCAGCTCCTCATCTTTCGCTTTCAGCCGGTTCAGGCTCACGTTCAGATCCGTCAGCATTTTTTCCTGCACGAGATTATTGTTCCGCAGTTGCCGGGTACGATGCTCTACGTCCCGCTCCAGCTGTTCATTATAGTTTTCAAGCAGCCGGTTCGCTTCCTTCAGCGCATCCTCCTGCCGCAGCACCATTTCATTCCGCTTCTGCAGGGAGTCGTTCCGCCGGTGCAGCCGTTTGAGCAGGCTGTTGATGTTGTGCTGATGGAACGAAATCACCATGAAGTTCAATATCACCACCACCGTCATAATCAGCCAGCGGAACAAATAAGTGGTGTTCCGGTCCATGTCCATCGGCGAAAACACCTGGTAGTAATAATTGGTTTCGAGTAAAAACAGGGTGAGCAGCGGCATGGCGAGGCACAGGCACCGCAGTGCGTTTTCTTTCCGGGAGCAGATCAGCAGCGGCACGCCGATCAGGAATAGTCCGAGAAAATGCACCTGTGTGCTTTCCCCGAACACGCAGCCGTAATAGAGCATCACGGAGCAAAACACGAGCTGCAGGCCGAACTTGGCCAGCAAAAAGCGGCGCTTTTCATTCAGCCATAAAATGCTCAGAAAACCGCATACAAAGCCCATCGCGGTATAAAAAATCAGCCAGTCGCCCGACATAACGGAAAGGGATATACCACAAAACGTGCATAGCAGTGCCGTCAGGAAGCTGAAGGAATTTACCACCATGATTTTGCGTGCATCGTCTTCATGCACGGCGGCGGTGAGCCCAGTTTTTTTGATACTATTGAACCGGTGACTGATCATTTTCTACGGTTGTTTTGGCCCGATGGCGCAACGAATGATTAACAAAAAAAGGAACGGTATGGCCCGTCGATATGAGTGGGTGATGACTGCTTTTTGCTTTTCAGCAGCGAATATTTCTTTGGTTGATTCAAAACCACGCCCTTCCTAAATTAATAACACGCCCCGGTTGGAATTGTTAAGCATTGGTTAACGAAAGACGTGCTCGCAATATGAAAAAGGGCCCGGGGAGAACCCCAGGCCCAACAATACGCTCCAATTTAATTCATTGCAGCTTTTCGGGCTGCAATTGGTTCAAAATTATATTTCCGGGGCCCGGACAGGTGTTAAAAATTTGTTATTGACTGGAAATCAAGGCACAACGATGGCAAAAAAAGAAGCCCCGGCAAAGAATTGCCAGGGCTTTACCATTTAACCTAACTATATGCTGTAACAGCAACTAGTACTTTACAACCCTTTAACAGGTTGAATATCTTTGAAAAGGTGTGTTTTTTGAAGTATTAGACGCCATTATCTGCAAATACATTCGTGTTGAAACACCTTTTTTTGACAGATCATATTGTTAGACGGCCAGGGCGTCTGTTAGTTTAAATACGTATAAAAAAATCCCGGCGTTTGCTCAACCACTGGAAAATGTAAATTTGGGTATGAATCGAATCGACCGGCTTACCGCCATCCTTGTTCAGCTCCAGGGCAAAAAAATCGTCAAGGCCCAGGAGATCGCGGACCGTTTTTCTATTAGTCTCCGGACGGTTTACCGGGATGTGAAGGCGCTGACCGAAGCGGGGGTGCCCATTGGCGCGGAAGCAGGCACCGGTTATTATATTGTGGACGGCTACCACCTGCCACCCGTGATGTTCAACCGGACGGAAGCCGCCGCCCTGCTCACCGGCGAAAAGTTGATGGAACAGCACAGCGACCATTCCAACCGCCAGCAGTTCAGCAGCGCCATGCAAAAGATACGGGCGGTACTGCGGGGCAGCGATAAGGATTTTCTTGAGTCGCTCGACGAAAATATAGCCGTACTGCGCAGCCGGCGTGAAGAAAGCCAGTTTCCCAACCGCTTCCTCAGCGATATCCAGGACGCCCTGGCCCGCCAACGCGTACTGTCCATCGAATACTACTCTTTCTACAGCGACTCGGTGAGCCGCCGCGAGGTGGAACCCATCGGCATATTTCACATGAACAGCAGCTGGCACCTCATCGGGTATTGCCGCCTTCGTAAAGACTACCGCGACTTCCGGGCAGACCGCATCAAATCGCTCAGCCTCACCGAACAGGGGTTCGACAAGTCTGCCCGCATCTCCCTGCAGCAGTACATCGCCAACGAATTCCAGGCAGACCCCGACCAACCGATTCTGATCAGGGTGCGGTTCAAGCACGACATTGCCCGCTGGCTGGGCGACCAGAAGTATTACTTCGGCATGGTACAGGAAAAAACGGAGGAAGATTATGTCGAAATCACCTTTATGCACAACAGCCTCAGCTATTTCTCCCGCTGGATGCTGATGATGGGCAGCCGGGCCACGGTGGTGGAACCGGAAGACCTCAGGGTGCTGATGCGGCAGCACCTCGAAGAGCTGCGCGGGCACCTTTCCTGATCGGTTTTATTTTCCGCCGTACCCGCGCAAGCCATCCTGCCACCCCCGCTGCCACACAAATTGGCAACAGCGCAAGGCTGCGCGCCCGTACGTGGTCAACGAACGATATCAGCCGCTACAGGTGGCTGAAAGAAACAATTTGCAATTTTGCGAAGGGGATTATTTGGCGTCGTCTGTGCCGATGCCGAGCAGTTCTATGGCCTGGGAGGCGGCGATCTGGCTGGCGTCTTTCTTGTTGAAGGCCTTGCCGGTACAGATCAGTTCCCCGTTCAGCATGGCGCCTACGGTGAAAATGCGGCGGCCGTTGTCCATTTGCTCTTCTATCAGTTCAAACTCCAGCGTTTTGCCGTTTTTGTTGGCCCAGCCATAGAGTTTGTTTTTGTGGTTCATTTCCACGGTTTCGAGCGCCTCCAGGTCGATGTAAGGCACCAGGATGCGTTTGTGCACGAACTGTTTGGTCTGGTTGTAACCGCGGTCGAGGTACACAGCGCCTACCAGCGCTTCGAGCGTATTGCCGAATATCTGGCTGATTTTGAGGAAGGAGTTGTATTTATCGTAAATGGTGAGTTTGCGCAGGCCCATTTTAATGGCGATATCGTTCAGCTGTTGGCGGTTCACGATTTTGGAGCGCATTTCAGTGAGGTAGCCTTCCGTTTTGTAGGGATACTTTTTAAACAGGTAGTCGCCGATGATGGCGCCCAATATGGCATCGCCGAGGTATTCCAGCCGCTCGTTGCTTTCGAGGAATTTTTCCTTGCTGGAGCGGTGGCTCAGGGCGACTTCATACAAAGCCAGGTTGCCCGGGTGAAACCCCAGCAAGTTGTAAAGGTCTTTGTATAACTGCCTTTTCCCGTATATGAGCTTATATAAATATCCTGGAAGTATTTTCACACAATCAAGGAACAAATTTTTTGAAAACTACAGAAGCGTTATGCCCGCCAAACCCGAAGGTATTGCTCAGCCCCGCTCTTACTTCTCTCTTTTGTGCAACATTAAAAGTGTAATTCAACCCGGCATCCAGTTGGGGATCGTCTGTGAAGTGGTTGATTGTTGGCGGAACAAGGCTTTCCAATATACTTTTAATTACGGCGATGGATTCCACAGCCCCGGCCGCTCCCAGCAGGTGCCCGGTCATGGATTTGGTGGAACTGATGTTCAACCGGTAGGCCGCTTCGCCGAAAACCTGCTGTATCGCCTTCACTTCCGCAATATCACCCAACGGTGTAGAGGTTCCGTGAACGTTGATGTAGTCGATGTCTTCGGGCTGCATGCCGGCATCGCTGAGCGCCTGCGTCATTACACTGCGTGCGCCCAGCCCTTCGGGATGGGGAGCGGTAATGTGATGCGCATCTGCGGTAGCGCCGCCACCGGCCAGTTCCACGTAAATTCTCGCGCCGCGGGCCATGGCATGTTCGTAGCTTTCCAGCACCAGTGCGCCAGCGCCTTCGCCCATTACAAAACCGTCGCGGTCCAGGTCGAAAGGCCTGGAAGCTGTTTTGGGATCGTCGTTCCGCTCACTCAGGGCCTTCATGGCGTTAAATCCGCCAACACAAGGCTCGTTGATGATGTTCTCGGATCCACCGGTAACAATCACATCCGCTTTACCGTAGCGGATGGCGTACATGGCTTCAATAATGGCGTTGGTGGCAGAGGCACAGGCAGAAACCACCGAAAAGTTAGGGCCTCTGAAACCATGCCGCATGGAAATATGCCCTGCGGCGATGTCCAATATCAAACGGGTAATCAGGAAAGGACTGAAACGGGGCGTACCGTCGCCCGCGTGAAATTCCTTTAACTCATTCGTGAAGTTGATCATTCCTCCAACGCCAGTACCCCATATCACCCCCACCCGGTCCACATTCACGGAGTTCCGGTCTATTTTCGCGTCGGCCACTGCCTGGTCCGCCGCAATTACAGCTGTTTGGGTGAAAGGGTCCATTTTGCGCGCGTCCTTTTTGTCCATGTACTGGGCAGGATCAAAATCTTTCAGCTCGCAGGCAAAACGGGTCTTGAACTTGGAGGCGTCAAACTGCTTGATAAAATCAGCGCCGGATACACCGTTCGCCAATCCCTGCCAATAAGCATCGACGGAATTGCCGAGCGGTGTCAGCGCGCCTAAACCTGTAACGACTACTCGTCTTG